>CAWIOU010000033.1:0-460667 GCA_963837805.1 uncultured Acidimicrobiaceae bacterium | reverse complement strand
AGGGGCGTCGACATAATTCCCCTGTTCGCGCCGACAAAACTGGATGGCTCCGAGTTCGATGCATCGCAATTACCCAGGTTGGCGTCGTGTATCCAAGTATTCGAGGGCTCACGGGGGCTGAAAGCGTCAACATTTTCGAGGCCGCCAGGTCGTGCCGATCAAACGGGCGCGGAGAAGCCGCCGGTGTCAACACTTCGGTGGTGCGATCGCCTTTCTCAGGCGGCGGACGGCGGGTCGGGCCCGGGGCCAACGGCAATGGTCGTGGTCGCAGGATGCTTCTCGGGAAGCCATTCGTCGAGGGCCCGAGTCCGGCGCCGCCGAGGCCGGCGGCGGAACGTTCCTGCGGCCTCGGCAGCTGCCTCGGAAAGGAATCGGTCAATCTTGCGAAGGTTGGCGGCGCACAGGAGCAGGGCGACGAAGACGCTCTGGGCGGCCACGCCCCGGATCCTTCGTCGTTGGGGATCGCCCAAGGCCTCTCTGGCCCCGTCCTTCAGGAAGCCGTTCATCCCTTCATTGGTGCTCCGGAGAGTCGAGTAGGCGGCCTGCCATTCCTCACTCCCATAGAGGAGGGGCTGGGCGAACTTGGCCCCGGCCTCGGGAGGCACGGTGATGCTCTGTTGTGAACAGATCATGGGCGGGTGGTCGGCGATAGCGGCGGTTACCGGAATCCGGAGCCGACCCTGGGTTTTGGGGACTATCGAGGCGGGTTTGAGGTCGCAGCGAGCCACCGGTGCCGGGTTCGAGGCAGGGCATCGTAGGCGGACGTGATATTCGGGATCAGGGCCGGACTTGGTCAGCGCCAGGTACTTCCAGCGCTCCTCTAGCCGGGCCCGGTAGGTGGGCTCATCAATCGTCTTGTTCCGATAGTCGATGGTGGCGTCGATCAACACCTTGGGGATGGCCGGGCAGTACCAGGCCCCTTCGATCTGGAGCATCCCGGCGTACTCACCCTGGATACCGAGCTGGTCACTCTTGTAGTCGAACACCAGCTGGTAGCCGAGGGCCCGGGCCCGTAGCTGGAAGTCCTCGGGCTTGGCGCTGGAGTAGGCCCGGTCACCGGCCAGGAGCCTGGCCGGGTGGCCACGATCCCGGACACTGGCCAGTGCCCGTGCTGCCTGTGTGCCCGGAGACCGCCCCGGCTTGTGGAGGGTAGCCATGCCGACCGTCAGGCTCGGGAACGGTTGTGGTCGGCTCGGATCGTCACTGCCGCTCACGATCAGGGAGGCCTCATATCCCCAATAGGCCTTATCGGGTTCGCCGTCGGGATTTGCCTCGGTCGGGTTCCGCACGTACCACCCGCCGTCAGAATCGGCCGAGTGTACGACAATCGGAGGTGTCACTCCCTTGCGCGTCCGCTTCTTCCGACGATCGGGCCGGGCGAAGGTGGGAACCACGGTGGCATCGACGGCCGAGGAACCCTTCCACCGCCTTCGCACATCACGGGGAAGGGTCTGAATACTCATCTCGATGATCTGGTTGATGAACCACTCCAGCCGTCGGGCCCGCTCCGCCCACTCCTCCTCACTGTGGGCGCTCTGACGACGCTTCAGGTTGGCGGCGAAGACATCAGGAGGAAGCCGGCGGTCCTTGGGAGTGGCGGAGGGGTCAATCAGGTCGAGCAGGGCATGCAGGCGAGTTCTGACGTTGCGGTACACGGCAAGCCAGGCACGGAGGTCGAGCTGGCCAGGTGGCGTCGGCACGCCAAGTTCGTGCCGCATGGCCGGCGAGATCCGTCGAAAGAGGACGCCGGTCATGCAGGTGGCCAGGACTGGTTCATCGGTTGCCGGGGAAAGAAGCATGGCCACCAACAGTGCCCGCATCGGGAAGGACTCCGGCCGGCCACCAGGGCCGTGCCGGCACGCGGCCCGCCACGCTTCGATCGTCGACACCAACGGGGAGTGGTCGACCATGGCCACGACTTCGCGCACCACATCGTCATCGAGCCGACGCACTCTTCCCCGGAGCCGGGGCTGTTGCGGCGGGGTCGAATCCTCATCCCCCGGTGCGGGTTGCACGACCGTCATGGGCCGTCCGCCTGGCTGAGGGCCCGGAAAGCGAGTCCGTCGTCGAGTTGGGGGACAAATGAGAGGTACTTGGTCAACTGGGCCGGTGACACCCCGGATGCCTTGACCAGGGCGGCGAGGTGGGTGCCAGCGGCTAGTGTCCTGACCCAGAGATTCTTTTCAATATAGGAATTTCCACGCGACGTCCCGCGTTTCTCTCATCATCAGCGACGATGGGAGGCAGTGATGGCGAGACGTGGACGGCCAACAGCCGAAGTGGTGCTCACCGAGGATGAGCGCGAGACGCTTGAACGTTGGGCGCGACGTCCCAAGAGTGCGCAGGCACTGGCGCTGCGGTGTCGGATCGTGTTGTTGTGCGCTGATCCCGACCTGACCAATAGTGAGATTGCGGCCCGCCTTGGTGTGAGTTTGCCGACGGTGGGCAAATGGCGTCGGCGCTTCGCCGAGCACCGTCTCGACGGACTCCATGATGAGCCTCGCCCTGGTGTCCCCCGTACGGTGAGCGACGAGGACGTCGAAAGAGTCGTGGTCAAGACCCTCGAAGAGACGCCGGACGACGCCACCCATTGGTCGACGCGGTCGATGGCCAAAGCGACCGGGATGAGTCGCTCGAGCATCGGGCGGATCTGGCAGGCATTCGGGCTCAAGCCCCACCTGGTGGACAGCTTCAAGCTCTCGCCCGATCCGCTGTTCATCGAAAAGGTCCGTGACGTCGTCGGTCTCTACGTCAATCCACCCGAAGCCGCCCTGGTGCTTTGCGTGGACGAGAAGACCCAGATCCAGGCCTTGGACCGGACCGCCCCGGTCCTTCCCCTTCGCCCGGGACTGCCCGAGCGCCAAACCCACGACTACGTGAGGGGAGGCACCACCAATCTCTATGCCGCCTTGGACATCGCATCGGGAATGGTCATCTCGGACATGACCGACCAACACCGTGCGATCGAGTTCCGGAAGTTCTTGAATTTGATCAACAGGTCGGTGGCTGACGATCTCGACGTCCACCTCGTCGTTGACAACGTCTCAACCCACAAGACTCCCGAGATCCGCCGTTGGCTCCTCCGCCATCCGCGATTCCATCTGCACTTCACTCCTACCTACAGCTCGTGGATGAACCTCGTTGAGCGCTGGTTCGCGGAGCTCACCAACAAGTGGCTGCGACGCGGCACCCATCGATCGACCAAAGAACTCGAAGCTTCGATCAACGAGTGGATCGATCGGTGGAATGAGAACCCCACCCCATTCGTCTGGCACAAGAGTGCCGACGAGATCCTCGACTCACTGGCTGGATATTGCGCGCGAATCTCTGGGTCAGGACACTAGATGGGTGACCATCCAGGTGATTCGGAGCCGCTGGACATTGAAAGCTGCGTCCTCGTGGTCAGAGCAGCGCCCAATGAACGCGTCGATGTTGCCTCGAGTGATCCGGGTCCGGCCAGGGAGGAAGAAGGCATCGGTCCCGGATTCCTCGGCTAGTTCGAGCACCCGTGGTGCCCAAACCCGCAGCACGGGTACGGTACGCGCCCTCTGCCCAATCACGTCGACCAGGACGAGTCCAACCTCTTCGCGTACGTCACTGCCCGCCAGTCGAGAGACTTCCTGGCTCGAAAGACCGGCCCCGAGGCCTATGGCTAGTAAGGCCTGGGCGTTCCGTCGCATGTGGTCGGTTCGAAGGCCTCGGGCCCATGCCACGAGCCCAGTCACCTCGGCCTTCGAGTACGGAATATTCGTGGGTGAACGTCGAAGAGGCAAGGGGTGGGGCGGAAAGTGATCGGGTCCAATGACCGCCTCGCCAAACTTCCACAGCTGCGACCGGTAGTTCATCCGACTGCCGATACTCAGGTGAGCACAGCCCTCACGGATATACCGATCGATCGTCTCCGGGTGAAAGAGAACCGTGTGCTCGAGGGACACCCCGATCCGGTCGGCCCACACGGCCAGTTGCGTAGCGATGGTCAGATGACGTCGGGCGATGTTGGGCTTCTCGGGCGCTTCACCGGCCACCGCCGCAGTGACCACCGGGCCGATCCGCTCCCAGACCTGATCAGGGACGTCTTTGGGCGAAAAACGGGCAATTGCCGCCTTCACCGAGTCGTCGGGGCGAAGGGGCTCGCCGTGGTCCCAAGCTTCGGACTGACGTTCCTCGGCAAAGGAGCCAGAGAATTCGGGTTTGTTGTCCGCCGAAGGAGAGACGCGGCAATCAGCTCTATGCTTCGCTGCCTCTGAGGACAGGCCTGTTTGTATTCCATCACGGAGGTCTTGCACGAACAACTCCTTGTGAGGGGCTCGCGGCAATCAGCTGCGGTCATCCACTGAGACCCCAATGGGCGACGCCGCCCGGCAAGGCCGGTCAGCGCAATCCCATCGGAATCCCCCTTCCGTGATGGATTGCCTCCTTTGTACAGCACCGGACCCCGGAGGTTCGCGGCAATCGGGTTCGGGGCGCGTTGGCAGGACACGCCTCCTGGGATTTGGGCTGGGTTCGAGCTGGCACAAATCAGGCCTACCTCCCATCGACAGGGTGGCAATTCGCCAAATGGGCGCGGCTCGGTAACCTTCTCCATGTCAGTACCTCCCATACAGGTGCTGTCCACGGCCCCGGGGTGTTAGTGCACCGCCGGGGCCTTCATTAAATGTCTACTCGTAAAGACTAGTCGGCGCGCAATTAGCCTGTCAACAGACGTAGACTTGACGGGTGGGCCGGAGGATCGATTTAGACGACCTGCTTGATGCGCAAGGAGTCGCCGACCTACTCGGCCTGGCTCAGCGCGAGAGCGTAAGTCTGTACCAGCGAAGATATTCAGAGATGCCTCGGCCTGTTGTCAACCTCGGACGGAAGCGCATGATGCTGTGGCTACGACCAGAAATCGAGGAATGGGGAAGGGCCACGGGACGAATCCCGAGGTGACCCGCGCCGGCTGCCCATCCGGTGTTTCAGGTTCAAATCCTCCCGTGCGCATCGCAATACGATTGACGGGGATGAGTGATAAGGGCGTTTGAAACGTCCGCCCGGCCAGCACAATCGAGGTTGATCAGGTTCTAATCGTGCCACGGACAGAGTCCGAAAAGCGCACGGAGAGAGCAAGGCGGGGCACACGGAACGGGCCAAAACCGCCGCGCACCAAAGCGGCCCGGACGCACGGCACCAGGCCAACGGGCCAACGGGGCCACCACCCGAACGGGGAGGGGGCGGAGAGGGGGAAGGGGGGCTTAGGGGTGACCCCTAACGGCACCTATACCACGCGTCCCATCTGCTTATCCGCGGCACGCCCGGCTCCGGGCACCCAAGGCGGTGCTGTACCTCCGACTACCCGTTGAATCGAGCCAGCAGGGGTGGCGGCGCGGCCGCCCGAAACGGGAAAGGCGGCCGGGGCGAAGCGGGAAAGGTTGTCGAGGCACACGATAGGTCCGGCGTGCCGATGCTGCTCGGCCAGCGGACACATTTTAGAATCGTTCCGTCCGACGCTACGCCGAGTTCTGAACAACTACCGGCGTTGCACTGCCCTGAGGGACAGTGGCTGTCGGGCCGCCGTCCGCGTTTTGGGCATATGCGATGCCGTTTCCGAGCTCGCCGACGGTCCCGTCTCCCCAGCAATCCACCCCGCCAGTGGTGAGGACGGCGCAGTCGCCGCCCAGGCCATAGCCCTCGGAGGCGTCCTGGACAACGCTGGCAACAGCGGCAAGGTTGCCCTTGGCTCCCACTCCCTTGACAATCACCGGGGTGGTGCTGGCCGGACTCGTAGAGCCCACGCTGGCGCCCCAACAGTCCACCCCGCCTGAGCTGAGAAGGGCGCAGGGAGCGTCGTTGTCCCCTCCGGAAACGCTGACGACTCCGGAGAGCGCGCCACTTCCTCCAACACCTTTGACCACCACCGGAGTGTCGCTCGCCTCGTTCCCGGTGAGATAGAGCTTCCCATTCCCGAGCTGCCCGCTCCCGCCCGATCCCCAGCAATCCACCCCGCCAGTGGTGAGGACGGCACAAAAGCCATTGATGTTGGGGGCCACACTGGCAACTCCGGTGAGGGTGCCAATCCCATCCGGATTGATGACAGCCACCGGTGTGCCGCCATAGGACGAGGTGTTGTCATACGAGACACCGTTCCCGAGCTCGCCGTAGATGCCGTCTCCCCAGCAGTCCACCCCGCCTGAGGTGAGGAGGGCACAAAAGCTTCCGCCGCCGCTGTCATTGACGACAGCCTCGACCCCGGTCAGGAGGCCTGAGCCACCGATGCCTTCGACCGCCACTGGAGGCGAGTAAATAGACGTTGACCCGTCTGGGTGGTCAACCCCTCCCCAGCAGTCCACCCCGCCTGACGTGAGAACGGCGCAGGGACCGTCGTCGCCGTCATCGGCCACGCTCTCCACTCCGGTCAGCGTGCCAGAGCCACCGATGCCTTCGACGGCCACCGGGGTGGATTCAAAGAGAGGGTCGTTCTTGTCGGTGGTCCCGTTCCCCAGTTCGCCGTCGTAGCCGAATCCCCAGCAGTCCACGCCGCTCGAAGTGAGTACGGCACAGAAGCCCGAGCTGATGGCGTACAGGCTCGAAACCCCGGTGAGGGTGCCGGCGCCACCCACGCTGACCACGGAAACTGGAACCGAGGTCTGATTGGCCACGTAATCCCCTCCCCAGCAGTCCACACCGCCCGAAGTGAGGAGGGCGCAGAAGTCGCCGTCAATGCCGTCGGAGACCACGCTTTCGACCCCGATAAGTGTTCCGACCCCTCCGACGCCGGAGACGAGGGCAGGAATCGAGTCATGCGTGGAGGAGCTCGGATGCGCGAGGGGATGCCCAAGCTCCAGACCGGAGTCGTCTCCCCAGCACTCCACTTCGCCTGAGGTGAGCAAACTGCAGTCGCCCTGGCTGTCGGAAACTACGCTCCCCACCCCAGTCAGCGGAAACAGCGCTGCTGGCGTGATCACATTCGATCCATCAAGAATCGATGCAGGGCCGGATCCCCTGGCATTCGTGGCCGTGACGCTGAACTGGTAGTCGAGGCCGTTGGTCAGCCCCGTCACCGTGCACGTCGCCGCCCCGGTACTCGTGCAGACCTTCGAACCCGGAGTGGAGACAACTCGATACTTGGTGATCGCACTGCCGTTGTTGGCGGGGGCAATCCATGTGACCTTGACCTTTGAGTTTTCCGGGACTCCCGAGACTCCGACCGCTCGCGTGGGAGCACCAATCACGATCGCAGATGTCGTGGCGGCCGGGCCATAGCCCTTCTCGTTTCCGGCCTTGACTGCAAACCGGTAGGACTTTCCATTGGCGAGACCCGCTATCACGCACCGGTGCGTGCCTCCCGTCGTCTTGCAGGACTTCGAGCCAGGCTCAGCGGTGGCCACAAAGCTGGTAATCGAATAGCCACCGTTTGAGCCGGGGCTCTTCCATGTAACGACTCCGGTGCCATTGCCCGGCGTAGCCAGAACCGACTGGGGTGACTGAGGCGTCACCGCCGCGCCTGCCGGTGTTGCCGCCACGAACGTGGCTACCGTCACCACCGAAACCAGGGACAAAGCGAGAACCGCCTTCCGCCGGGCATTCGACGAGCTCAACATGACCACCGCCAATCGGGCACCTTTACTGTGCGCTGAAGTTGGTTCAGCGAGAACTTCCACCGAGGAGGTTATCGAACTACAGCTACCGGTGCCGTTCCGTCTCACGCCGGGCGGCCTGGCCAAAAAGGTCGCTGAGACGGCTGCCAGTCCCTTCTGGACCAAGACCCAATATTTTAAATGACCTATCCCAAGGGACATCGCTCCCAGTTTCGGCCCTGGGCTATCCAAGGTCACGTCGTGGATCACATTGATTCGCCGCACGGGGGACACTCGTCCCTGGTTTCATGAGATCGGACCAATTGAGGGAGCTGCGGGACCTGCCCCCGAACGCCGGGTCAGGGGGACACCTCAGGGTGCTACCGACCGGCACATCTGGGCGTATGGATAACTGTCTACGGTGCGCATTAACGTGCCCGATCAAGCGAGGACTGGGTATTGTTCATCTGAGGTAGTCCGAGTCCGGATTCGGGCCGCCGCTTTATCCCGGTGCCACAGGTTGTGGTTGGAGGAACCCTTGGCGTTCGTGGGAAGCGTGGACATGCTCGGATGGCGGTCAAGCGACTATTCGGCAGCTCTGTTCGGGTTCGATGATGCTCTCATCATGGTCCGGCTCAACTTATCCTTCCCTAGATTTCGTGCAACGAAGAAGCACCGTGATGCCCTGTCCAACGTGGCTCGGACAGCACACCTGTCGCCGGACCAAGTGCTCTCCAACTGGAAACGTTCGATGAGCCTGCCCGTCGCCAACGTGCAAAGCGCTGTGCTCCGTAAGGCAGGGGGAGCATTTCACGAATTCTTTTGGATCATCACATCCACCGAGGGTGGTTGCATGACTGGGGAGGCCCATCGCAGCGCCAAAGAACCGCTTGACCGCCTTCTGACTCCGCTGCTCGGAGACCGGTACAGCAGTCGGGACGAGCACCCGACCCCATCAGAACGTAGATGGTTCAACACTTTGGGGGGACCCAAGCCAGGCGTCCGATATATCAAGGGTTGAGCAGGCTTTAGGAGCAAACGATTCTCCGGGGCGTGTAGTCCCGAAGGTCCGACTCGATATGGACACAAGCCTTGGACACCACATTTCCGTCTGGGGAGTGCGTCCTTCCGAAATGCAAGGACCGCCCGGCTTTCCAACCGGCGAGGTGGATGATGACGGCGAGGGAACTGGTCTGGCTGTTTCGACCTCTTTGACTGACCCCTAGCACCGGATATGCGAGCGCATCCGGGCGATGTGTTCAGCAGGCGCTAGGACGCCCTACGGTTGCCTTCGCTGCCCAGCCATTCCGAGTCGCACGCCCGGCATTTGCAAGACACGCCCCTATCTCGGAGTCCGGACCCCCTCACCACCAGTTTGGGTGTCTCAGTCGATCCGCAATCCGGGCACCGATACATCAGGACATCAGCCATGTTCGACCTCCGACCAGTCGTGCCCCATCGATGTTGAGCATATCGATGGGCTGACTCGACTGCCAAGGGAGATCGCCGCCCGTCCGTGATGCCCCAGAACACCGGGTCAGAGGGCCAGTAGGGCACGCCACGTGTCCTTCAAGTCGACAGGAGGCTCCTCTAGTGGATGCACGCCTGCCGCGACCATGGCAATCTCAATGCTGTGGACCGCAAACGAATACCCAAGGCGGCAGGTACATTCGGAGGCTTTGATCTCCGACGAAATCCGGCATTCCGACATCCGAGTGACCCGTGGAATCACATGCCATCATCGGCGGACGGGTTTCCAGACATCGCTGCCGTTAGACGGGGCGAGAGTCGTCAGGTCTCATGTTTCCTCCGCGGCGATCATGAGCCTTTTCCGGCCAAATCCAAACAGGGCGTACTCGTGGTTTCTATCGTGGAGGTGATCTGGACGCCATTCTGGAGTCGGAAGCGTCTTCCCCTGGCCATCAAAGCGCCTGCTGGTGAATTGGCCACTCGGCCAAAGGGTAAAGGTGATCCTGGCCCGCTCACCTTAGGATCAGAAAGCAATTTCGCCGTGGTTTCTTACTGGTGTCCGTCCGGGCACTTGGAGCTCGCAGTCCCAGTCGCCG
Organism: uncultured Acidimicrobiaceae bacterium; assembly: GCA_963837805.1. Classification (GTDB taxonomy): domain Bacteria; phylum Actinomycetota; class Acidimicrobiia; order Acidimicrobiales; family RAAP-2; genus Bog-756. Next base: position 451,048 of record CAWIOU010000033.1, on the reverse strand, counting down.
ACGCACCACTTGTAGAGTTTTGCCTTGACAGCATTCGGCGTACGCCCACTTCAGATGAATGACACTGAGCCTGTCCCCTATCACCGGAAAGGTGGGACACATCGGGGAACCGAGCTCCTGCTATTCGAGCAGTGCAGTGAGCTTCTTAGGCGCGAGGATCCGGTAGCTCTCGATCACGAGCTCCTGGATCTCTTCCCAGTCAGCGTCGTTGCTGAGCGACGCCCCTTTGCGATCAGGGCGAGGCTCGGCAACGATGGGAAGTGATGCTGACCATTGCGCTGCGGATGATCACAGACACGGACCTCGATGCCATTTTCGAGTTCATGCCGCGATCCGGACTCAGTCCACATGGCGGCATTTACCGCCGAAGATCCGGATGACCGGACGGCCTTCGATTCCCACATGGCCAAAGTGATGGGGTCGCCCGAAATCACGAACCGAGCCGTCACGAGCGACGACCGTTTGGTCGGCACAATCGCTGCCTTCCCGCTCGAGGGAGTGATGGAGGTGACCTACTGGATCGACCGGTCGTTCTGGGGGCGAGGAGTCGCGAGTCGTGCGCTGGAGCTGTTGCTGCACGAGGTTCCCGTGAGGCCGATCCGTGCGCGGGTCGCCAGTGACAACATCGGATCGCTGCGTGTTCTGCACAAGGTCGGGTTCAAGGCTATTGGCACGGAGGTCTCGTATGCTGCCGCCAGGGGTGCAGCAATAGAAGAAACTATCCTCGAGCATTCCTGAAGTTCACTCCAAGGTGCCCCTCAACGCCGGTTCAGGGGGCACGCCGACCGGCGGTCGTCCCGGTGGTCAGCGACGTGGGCTGGGCTTCGTTGCGCTTCCTAGGCAATGGGATTACACATCAACTGTGGAGACGGTTCTAGTTCTCGGGCTGATTGTCATAGTCCTGGGTGGGTACATCAGGTTCCACCGAGCGAGGACAAAAATGTTGTATTTAATTGGAATCTGAAGACCCAGGAAAGTGGCGATTGGACCACGCTCGAGCCGACTGTCTCGCAAGGGGTCTCAGTCTGTTGAGAGTCCGCTGTTGGGCTAGAAGCCACCAACAGCTTGTGAGGTACTACGAGGCCGCCGGATTCACTGCAACAGAGTTGTGAAGGCCCTGTGGGTGCCGAGATTGTCATCCGGATACCCTGACCAGGACTCTCCCGGAATGGCCGGGGAAGACGAAACTGGGCCATGGCTCTCTCATTCCTCTACCTCGCCTTCATCAGGATCCTCCAGTTGGTGCGCCTGAGCCGGCGAGACGGTGACGAGTTGGCAATCGAAGTCGTCATGCTCCGTCACGAAGTTGCCGTCCTTCGCCGTCAAGTCGTGCGACCAGCATTGCGACCGTCGGATCGTGGCCTGCTCGCCGGGCTGGGGCGACTGCTCGACCGCCGGCGTAGAGGCAGATTCTTCGTGCAGCCCGAGACCCTGCTTCGGTGGCACCGGGATCTGGTCCGGCGCAAGTGGACCTATGTCCGCCGCCCAGGTCGACCGAGCATCCCGGCCGGCACGGTGTCGATCATCTGTCGGCTAGCCCGGGAGAACACCACCTGGGGCTACCGCCGGATCCAAGGCGAGCTGGCAACGATGGGCGTCGTCCTCGCTCCCTCGAGTGTCTGGACCATCCTGCGCCGCAACGGCATCGACCCGTCACCGATGCGGAGCGGTCCGACCTGGTCCGGGTTCCTCTTCTCCCAGGCATCATCGATGCTGGCCTGTGACTTCTTCTCGGTTGACACGGTGCTACTGAAGCGTCTCTACGTGCTGTTCTTCATCGAACTCGGCACCCGACGGGTATATGTGACCGGGATCACTGCTCATCCAACAGGCTCGTGGGTTGTCCAGCAGGCGAGGAATCTGATCATGGCGCTGGAGGATCGGGCCCATCCTGTCAAGTTCCTCATCCGAGACCGGGACACCAAGTTCACCTCGAGCTTCGACGAGGTCTTCCGAGCCGACAGCATCCGGATCATCCGCACCCCGGTGAGGGCTCCCCGAGCCAATGCCTTCGCCGAGCGCTTCGTGGGGACCGTTCGGCGCGAGTGCCTCGACCGGATGCTGATCTTCGGCCGTCGACATCTGGAACGAGTCCTGGCCGAGTACGTGGTCCACTACAACGAGCACCGGCCCCACCGAGGGCTGGATCAGCTGGCTCCGCTCACGCTGGCACCGCCACCGTCGATCACCGATCCCGAACCTACTCAGCTCCAACGGCGCGACGCTGTCTTCGGTCTGATCCATGAATACCGACTGGCCGCCTGACCTGGCCGGATGGGATTCTCGGCACCCACAGGCGTCATCCGGCATGATCATCGGCGTGCCTTCTGGCCTTCCGACCTACTGGGCCGTGGCTCAGGGAGCAATTGCTCCAGACACCTATAGCGACTACCTGGTCGGACCGTACGCCAACCTGACCGGCGCCTCCCTATACTTCGCCAACCTGACCCACGTCGACCTGTACGGCGCCAACCTGACCGACGTCGGCCTGGGCTACGCCACCCTGGAATACACCATCCTGGAATACGCCAACCTGACCGGCGCCGACTTGATCGGCACCGACCTGACCGGCGCCTTCCTGAACGATGCCAACTTGACCGACGCGATCCTCACTGGTGCCACCATGAGCGGTGTCGTGGGCGCAACGACCGCCACTTGGAGCAGCACAACTTGCCCGGACGGTACCAATAGCGACAACGACGGGGATACATGCGTGAACAACGGGGCGTAGCAGTTACCCCTGTTCCTTTGTAACGGAACGACGCCGACCCCCTGGGAAACCGTCGTCCCAGGGGGTCGGTTCGCGTCGCCCATAGGGGTTCGGATCCCGTACGACTCGCTTGAGGGGGCCCCACAACACTTAATACACGTGTGATCCACAGTGCATCCCAGCGTCTTCCACGCCGGACTGAGAGGGTGCACGGATGAGCCCCTTCCCGAACCTTGTCCGTGGCGCGTCCCCGAACGGCGAGGACCGCTACTTCCTCGGCGATTCGCTTGTCGACCGATATCTGGAGTTCGTGGCCGGGAGGGTGCGGACGAACACGTTGCGGGCCGTCGCCTTCGACCTGAAGACGTTTTTCACGGTCGTCGACAAGAATCCGACTGATGTTGTGGCGGCGGACATCTTCGACTTTCTGGCCCACCAGCGCGGTGACCGGCGTGTCGTCCGTCTGATCGACGGAGAGTCGGGCCTGGCCGCTCGGACGATCGCCCGCCGGCTGTCGTCGGTGTCGGGTTTCTACTCCTACGTGATCGCCCGGGACGACACGCCGCTCCGGGCCAACCCGGTGCCCCGGGGACTGTCAACCCGACGGAGGGGCGGGCGGAGCACGCTCGCCCCGCTGGTCCGGGTGCCCCGCACGTTGCCCCAGATCCTCTCGCCTGGCGAGGTCGACGGGTTGGTCGGTGCACTGCGCACCCACCGCGACCGGGCCATGGTCTTCGCCATGGTGTTGGGCGGGCTCCGGCGGTGCGAGGTGCTCGGGTTGCGGTTGGCCGACATCCAGGTGGCCGAGCGCTCGCTGTTCATCGCCGAGGGCAAGGGAGGCCACCAACGGATCGTCCCGATATCGAATGCCTTCTTCACTTCGGTCGGGGACTACCTGCGACTGGAGCGGCCCGGTGGTGCTCCGACCGACCGGGTCTTCGTGGCCCTGAAGGGACCGAGCCGGGGACATGGTCTGACCGCCGAAGGGGTCGACGTCATCATGCGGGGAGCCCGACAACGCGCCGGCCTCGAGCGGGCCACCTGCCACCAACTCCGCCACACTTGCCTCACCCGACTGCGGGAAGCGGGCATGGCCCTGGAGGCCGTCCAAGCCCAGGCCGGTCACGTGTCCATCGAGTCGACCCGGGTCTACCTGCATCTCACCAACGACTGGCTGGCCATCGAGTACCGGTGCGCCGCCGATCTCATCGATGCCGGGCACGCCGACGAACTGCTCGCCCTGGAGGCCATCAACGCATGAGTGCCCTTGTCGCCACCATCGAGCCCTGGATTCCCGAGACTGCCTCCGACCGGGAATGGGTGGTGCTCGCCGCCATCTGCCCCCAGGCCAGTGCCACCATCGGCCGCTACGTCCAGCAGCTGAGCACCTTCCTCGCCCCACACAGTGTTGAGCTGGCCGACATCACACTCCGCCAGCTGGTCCGGTGGATGGCGGCCGAGACCGACGTGACCACGGTGGCCGGCATCACCCGGACTCACATGGAGAACTACAAGCTTTGGTTGTCCGTCCAGCCCGGGACCAGTGACGGACACCTGGCCAAGAACACCCAGCGCCACCGGTTGCGCACCATCCGGATCTTCTTCGAACGACTTATCGAGTGGGACTGGAGCGACGCTCCGACTCGGAACCCGCTCTTCCATGGGGACATCGCTCCCCGCAGCAACCCACTGCCCAAGTTCTTGAACGACCAGGACGCCGCCAAGCTAATGCGAGCGGCCCGGTCCCATCGGCTCCCTCGCTATCGACTGGTGATCGAGATGTTGGCCCGCACCGGCATGCGGGCAAGCGAACTCTGCGACCTGGCCGCCGACGCCGTCACGTTGATCGGGGACGCCTATTGGCTCAGGATCCCGGTCGGCAAGCTTCGCAACGACCGGTTCATCCCCCTCCACCCCGAGCTGGTGGTGCTGCTGGCCGCCTGGACGGCGGACAACAGCGAGTACATCCGAGACCAGAAGCGACTCATGGCCGACCACCACTCGCCGATCGACCGGCGGACCGTTCATCGGATCGTGGCCACCACGGCGAAGAAGGCCGGCATCGGCAACGTCCATCCCCACCAGCTGCGTCACACACTGGCCACTCAGGCCATCAACCGGGGTATGCGTCTCGAAGCCATCGCCGCACTGCTCGGTCACCAATCGATGGACATGACCCTCGTCTATGCACGGATTGCCGACCGGGTGGTGGCCGATGAATACGCATCGGTCGCCAACCAGATCGATGCTCTCTATGCCACTGCCGGGTCACCGACGACAGCCCTGCCGGCCGAGATCGAGACCGAGGCCATGGTCCGCCTCCGCCAGGAGTCCCACGCACGAATGCTCGGGAATGGCATGTGCACTCGGCCGGTCGAACTGGACTGCCGAATGGAGTCGATCTGCGAGACCTGTGCGTACTTCCGAACCGGCCCGGAGTTCGTGCCAGTTCTACTTCGTCAGCGCGATCATGCCCGCAAGAACGGACAGGAAGACCGGGCTCAGCTCTTCGACGGCCTCGTTGCCAAAGTCAGCGAGGACACAACTTGACACGGATTACACGTATAACACCGGCTGTGGGCGCGCTCAAGTAGCACCAACGCCTGGTCGATGAGAGACGACAGAACCCGGCCTGGCGTCGGCCCCGGGTTCCGACACTGCGCTGTTGGGCAACCTTGGGTTGTCGGATCACTTTCGTTGGTTGCTCACTACGGCCTGGCAACCCGAGGTCTCAACTGACCGACAGCAGAACGCCGCCACGCCAGCGGGATGGGGAGCAAACCGAGCGTGACGGCGATTCTGCCCCCTACCGGCCTGGGCGCCCGATGGAGAGGGCTCCAAGGTCGTCGCCTATTTGTATCTTTGCGAAGTTGGTCATGACAAGCCCCCCGTGCGATAGGGTGTGTCCGATTGCTGCAGGCATGAGAGTCCGCCGCTCGGGGTAGATCAAGACTGGCCGGGTCGGCGAGCCTTGGTCCCGCCGCCGAGCTGCCGGCCCGGCTTTCTCCAAGTCAATAAGTCACCCGAAGGAGACCGTGTGCACGAGTAGTGCGATTCCCGGCTAGACCAGTAACTCTACTGAGGCAACGAGGGTGCTGAGCGTGTTTTGCATCGGAGCCTTGAATAGTGCCCTCCGATGATGACGCCACGACGCCTCCAGCCAAGGCTGTCTATCTGCATGGAACTGCTCAGCAGAATAGGCGGTTCACCGTGTACACGGAGGCGGGAACCATTACCGGACGCCTCGCGCACGCTGGAGTGATGACTGGCCCAGCGGACGGGACCACGGGCGAGGAACGCCTGAAACCCTTGGAGGCATGGACCATGACCAACGCTCAGGGATGCTCCTGAGCCGTCTGGCTGACATGACTGACCTCAAGTACCGGGCGGAATAGCAGCAGACTGACAAGGGCTCATGGTTCTGTAATCTGACGATCGCCGAAGAGGAGTAGGAGTCCACACTCCGGCTGTCCCTGACCACAGGTAGGCGGTCGGCCATCGCGGTGGCTGTTGGCTGGTCATTTCGACGATACCTCGTCGGTTACGAGCTGTTGCTTGGCACTCTCTAGGCGAAACGGGTCGCCAGAAGGGCGTCGAGTGTTCTTGGTGAGCTGAGGAGACGGAGGAAGTGAGGGAACGGCGTGGGGCAGCCAGTGCCTCCGATGGGCCCGATGCTGGCTCGACGGAGATATCCGGAGCTTGGCGCGACTGCGATAGGGGAATTAGCACGAGATCTGCAACGAGAACTCAAGGTCCGTCCGAGCCCAATACGGGTAGACGCCAATTACGGGGTCGACTTCCCAGTAGAACGTGTCGACCTCGACGGCGTTGGATGTCCTCTGCCAGGCGTTCAGGTCGACTGGGCCGGAGCCGGTAGCGGCGGCCTGACCAACGATAGAACATGCGTTTATGGTCCGGTCGAAGGTGATGTCGTAAACTCCCGTCGAAGGGTGCGCCGTGGCAGTGACGTGTGGGCCGGCGATGAGACCTGCAAGGTCGTTTACCCTTGAGAAAAGTGTGACGCCCGACGGCCCGGTCGGCCCGGTCGGTCCGGTCGGTCCGGTCGCACCGGTCGGTCCGGTCGCACCCGCCGGTCCCGTTGATCCCGCCGGTCCCGTTGATCCCGCCGGTCCCGTTGATCCCGCCGGTCCCCTTGATCCCGCCGGACCCGTCGATCCCGCCGGTCCCGTCTGGTTCCAGTGGATTGGGTTCGCGCAGTCTGTCGTGGGCGGCTTCGTCGTCCCGACATGGTTCAGCGTGCCGCCGGAGTCGCAAGCCCAATAGGTGACCGCAGGGGGCGTTGCTCCCGCCTCGATGGCGAATGACCCCGCAATCGCAAGGGCAGTCGTTGTAGATATCGCCGCGGCGATAGTGATTAGTTTCCGGAAGCGTGACATATTCCCTCCTGAGCTATTCCGCCATAGACAAATCAGAATCCAGCCACTGCGTGACATCTTTTGATCCTTGACATCATTCCTCATTGGTTGAGCACCGAATCTCTGGTCACCCTGGCCCGACTTCGCATCATTCATCTGCCTTCTTGCAAGAGATCCACCGTCGTTCGCGAGAGACAAACGAGAATCATGCGCCACCGGCCGTCAAATTAGGCGTCGATTTCCGTCACCGTGTCGTCACCTCCGTTGGCCACCCAGACGTGGCTCCTGTCCGAGGAGACGGCAGTCGGTTCGTTGCCCACAGGGATGGTATTGACCACCGAGCCGTCGGAGGCGTCAATCTCGGTCACCGTGTTGTCACCGAAATTCGCCACCCAGACGTGGCTTCCGTCCGAGGAGACGGCAGTCGGTTCGTTGCCCACAGGGATGGTATTGACCACCGAGCCGTCGGAGGCGTCAATCTCGGTCACCGTGTTGTCACCGAAATTCGCCACCCAGACGTGGCTTCTGTCCGAGGAGACGGCAGTCGGTTCGTTGCCCACAGGGATGGTATTGACCACCGAGCCGTCGGAGGCGTCAATCTCGGTGACTGTGTCGTCACCTGCAATGGTAACCCAGACGTGGCTTCCGTCCGACGAGACGGCAGTCGGCTCGTTGTCCACAGGGATGGTATCGACCACCGACCCGTCGGAGGCGTCAATCTCGGTGACCGTGTCGTCACCTGCGTTGGCCACCCACACGTGGCTCGCGTCCGAGGAGAGGGCAATCGGTACCCTGCCCACGGGGATGGTATTGACCACCGAGTCGTTCGAGGCGTCTATCTCGGTCACCGTGTTGTCAAGCAGGTTGGCCACCCAGATGTGGCTCGTGTCCGTGGAGACTGCAAACGGGTCGTTACCCACGGGGATGGTATTGACCAGCGAACCGCTTGAGGTGTTGATTTCGGTTACCGTGTCGCCATCTGAATTAGCCACCCAGGCGCGGCTCCCGTCCGAGGAGACGGCCTCGGGTCCACCGCCCACGGGGATGGTCGAGACGCAGCCTCCGGGCCTCGACAGAACCTCGTTCGATCCGACGTTGGTAGTGAGATCAGTGGCATCGACTCTGAAGTCGGGGGGACACCCTACCGGGATATCGGCCAGGGGGATTGTGACCGAGAATGTCCCCGTTGCCGAGGCTGTTGGCCGGAGTGCACACCAACCGCCCTGGCCAGGACCTCCACAGTAAGTGAGCGGATCTTCCTGAGGGTTTACTCCAACCCAGAACTTCCCACCGGGCGAGAAGCCTGCCCCTGTTACGACCACCTGTTCCTCGTCGGATCCCATTGACGGATAGGTGACACTTGCGACTTTGATCGTGGCATCGGTCCCTCCGATAGCAAGGTCGGTGAATCCTCCACTGGCAACGGAAGCCACTCCCCACAATCCCGAGACGCTTACCGGGACGGGGCTGCAAGGATCGCCAGAAGGACAGATCTCGGGGCCGCTCGAGGTATTGTCGCCCAATTGGCCATCAAAGTTGTCTCCCCAAGCTTTGATGGTGCCGGTGTTGAGCAAAGCGAGGGTGTTCTCGTCTCCGGCCGAAACGATGCGAACCCCCGACAAGCCGACAATTTTCGTGGGACGATCCTTCTCGGATCTGTCTATACCGTTACCCAAATACCCCCAACCCCAGGCTCTTACTGTTCCGTCTGTTAGGACTGCGAAGCTCTGACTGGTGCTCGAGGAAATCGACTTCACACCGGTTAGATCGGCGACGGACACCACCTTGGGGCTGCAAGGATTCCCCCCGTAGCAGATCGATGGTCCAGAGTGGCTGCCAATGCCCAGTGCTCCGCCGCCATTGAGGCCCCAAGCCTTTACCGTCCCGTTGGTCAACAGTGCCAGCGCGTGACTTTGCGAACTTACGCCGGCGGAATTCGTAATCGCCTTGACGCCCGATAGGCCAGCGACAGCCACCGGGGTTGAGCTGCAGGAATAGGGCCCTTCGCCAAATCCTGCGCCGAGATCGCAAGTCTGAGGTCCTATGATCGTTCCGGTCCCCAGCTCCCCCTCGCCATTATTACCCCAGGACTTGACGGTTCCATTTCTGAGCAGGGCCATACCATCCTCCCCGCCCGCCGAGATCGCAATCACTCCCGAAAGTCCGCGGACGGTCACGGGTAAGGTGCTGCATGGTGCGCCTTCGCACAGGTCTGGTCCAGTGTGTGTTCCGATCCCAAGCTCACCGTCTTCATTCAGACCCCACGCCTTGACGGTTCCATTGCTCAGGAGTGCCATGTCGAAGCCGAAGCCAACGGCAACGGCGACCACTCCGGAGAGCCCGTGCACAACGACCGGTGATTCGCTACAGATGCACGGATTAGGACCTGTGGCGTTGCCGATTCCCAATTCGCCTGATTGGTTGTCTCCCCAGGCCTTCACGGTGCTGTTTACCAGCAGTGCGAGCCCGCTTTGACCACCAACTGCCACGGCCTTCACTCCGGAGAGATGAGGAATGGCAATCGGGGATTCGCTGCATTGCTGGTAGAAAGCGCAGGTCTGCGGTCCAGTCAGACTTCCATCACCCAGCAACCCGTACTCGTTGGATCCCCAGGAATGGACGGTTCCGCCCGTTGGGGTAGTCGCCGCCTCTGATTCACTGTGGCCGACCATCACCCCCACGGCGACCATCATGAGGGTTGCCGAAGCTACGACGACCCATTTCTTGGCATCGAGTGTGATCTTCATCGGTCCGCCATCCTTTATTCAACATCGCCCAACAACATCGCTCGACAGCAAGGGAACAAAGCGAGCGAGCACTTGCCGAACAAATCACTCCTGTGCTCAGGGTGCACCAGAGCGGACCCGGAATGCACCGATCACGCGCACCTGGCGGCGCTCAACCAACAGGTCCGCCGATTTGCTCGTTGGTTCCGTTGTAAGACTGGATAAGCGCAAGATGTCCAAACTCAAAGATCGCATCATGTGCTGTACTCGTACAAGAGAGTTGGAGCCCCTCGCCGGCGGCGCCCGCAGTAAATGTACCGGTGAGAGCAACGCTCGTTGTCGGGTAGGCCGAGCTCTTGAGTATGGCTCCGGTGCCCTCCTGGTAGAACTGGCCAATGACCGCGGTTCCGGTCTCACTCGGCCCGAGCCCTGTCAACAAAAGACTACAAGAGACGTCCTCCTGGCCGCTTGTACTTACAGCCGCGATGCTGCCCGTCAGGATTGCCGTGCCTCCGTATTGTGAAAATTCACCTGGGGAGAAGGAAGCGATATGGATCTTGGCGGATGGGGCCACATGTGTCTTCGGAATCGCGTACGTCGCTGCGCCGTATGACGAGTTTACGGTGCCACCGAACAGGGCGCCGGCGACTGATGCACTCGCTACTACCAGACCAAGTACTGCCACCGAGCCGACCCCAACAACCGTGAGACGACGCGACCTTCTACCGGATGGAATGTGCAACATAGGACTCCTTCACCGCCAGGAAGGAGGATCTCCCCTCCGCCACTGCGAGCGTAAGGATTCCTATGCACGAAAGCAAGAGCAATTCCGAAACGAGGCCAAAGACCAGTAGATCTACCTAGTCATATTTTGTCCGGCACAGCGCGAGGGTGAGGGCGAATTTTCGCAACGGAGCGTCAAAGCATTTTGTTCCGTCGAAGCGATGGCCGTTGTCTTCTCGAAACATCGGGCCGATGTTGGTTTGCAGCGAAGGTCACGTCCGCACGATCCTGACCGAGAATCCGAATAGGTCTCAAAGAAATCTGAGCGGGCTCCGCAATGCTGCTGTACAGTCCTGATGCGTTCGGCGAGAGCGCAGGCAAAGGGCGGAGGGCGGAAATGAGCGCAGCCAGGACCCGGCGGGTAGGCATTGTCGCGACGAGCGGAATGCTGCTCTTCTCCATCGTTGCCTTCGGTGCCATCGTTTCCCCTGCGGGAGAGGCGGGAGCAGCATCTGACGTCGTCACCAACTGCAGTGGATCACCATCCGTCAGCGGATCGCTTCCGTTCGAAGTTGCCAATGCAGGTTCTGGTGACACGATCGCGTTTGCACTCTCTCCGTCGTGCTCAGTGATCACGCTTGCGTCTCCGATCAACTACTTTGGTGATCTCACGATTGTGGGGCCCGGGGCAGGCACGCTGGCCGTCGATGGTGGCGGTACGACTCAGATATTCGCGTTCAATGGGAACGACGCCATCTCTGGACTGACCTTAGAAAATGGTTTCGACGCACTCAGCAACGATGGTGGGGCCATCTCAAATGTTGGAGGCCTGACCATAAAGGATTGCATCCTGAAGGACAACGGAACGCCGGCCCTCGGGGGTGCGATCTTCAACAATGGCTTCTTGCTCGTCACGGGTAGCACCCTGACGAGCAACGAGGCCGATGGTGGCGGCGGCGCGATTTACAGTGCCGGTGTAGACAATAATGACCAATTCATGGGCAGCGTCACAGTTAGCGGATCTGACCTCACCGCGAACACGAGTGGCGGTGATGGAGGGGCGGTTTCGAGTTTCGAGAGCGGAACATCTATCACCGACAGCACAGTCACTGGCAACTCCGCCAGCGGCAACGGTGGCGGAGTTGATACCTCCTCGAGCGGGTTGACCGTGTCGGGTTCCACAGTGTTCCGACAACTCCGCTACTTCGGACGGTGGAGGCGTTGCCATTTCCGATGCGAACAACGCTGGCATCACCAACAGCACCCTTTCGACGAACACCAGCGGCAGCGGCGGCGGGCTGAGTAGTCAAAATACTCCGACCACAGTTGCGAACACCACAATTACGGGCAATGTCGTCAGCGGGGAAGGTGGAGGGATCGACAGCGCAGGTGGCTCCCTGACAGTGTCGGACTCCACGGTATCTGACAACAATTCAGCCTCAAGCGGCGGAGGAATCTCGGCCGCTTCAGGAAGTGACGCTGAGATATCCAGCACGACTCTTTCTGGTAATTCGGCCAACAGCGGAGGTGGAGTGTTCAACTACGGTTCCCTGATGACCATATCGAACAGCACGTTGTCCGGCAATGCTGGAACGGTCTCGGGTGGCAGCGATATCACCAACACCACTGCCTTGGATATTCAGGCCACCATCATCGCCGATGGATTCGGAGCAACCGACTGCTACGGACCGGGTCTTGTCGACTTGGGCTACAACCTTGATGATGACGGGTCGTGCGGCCTGACGACGCCGGGCAGCCTCTCTGACGTTGCTTCCGGTCTTGACCCCTCTGGCCTCAGCACGAATGGAGGAACTACCGAGACCATTGCTCTGGATCCGGGAAGCAACGCCATCGATGCGGTCCATGACACGTCGCTCTGCCCGGCCACTGATCAACGGGGTGCACCGAGAACGGATCCGTGCGACATTGGCGCCTTCGACTCCGATGTGAGCCCGTTCAACGGGATTACCGCTGTGTACAAGTGCAATGTGCCGGGCTACGGGCCGATCGGGTTCCCGACCGTGCTCAGCGAATCGCCGACTCCCCCTTCGAGCTTGGACATCGGCGGCACCTTCCAGACCGCTCTGACCGTTCAATCCGGTATCCCGGCGGTCTTGACCAACCAAGACCTCGAAAGTGGGGTGTCGTCCTTCACGATCGATTCGGAGAGCGTCACTATGAGCGGCAGAGTTGCACCGGGCGGCGCCTTGAGCGGTGCGATCAGTCCCAAAACCCAATCCGTTTCGGCCAACAATCTCCCCCAAACCTTCAGCCATTTCCATCCCGACACGCCGATCATTGTCGACACCATCTACAATCCGACCGTCTGGCAGGCAGGACCGGGAACCGGTCTCGTGGACCTGTTACCCGGTTCGATCCAGTCCCAAGTGACCTACGTGGCCGGTGGGGTATCCACCAGTGAGAGCATCCCTTGTAGTCCTCCTTCAGACATAGCTGCTCTGGGCTCGACCGTAGTGAAGCCCCTCCCGGCAACACCTACTTTCCAAGTGCCGCCAACCACACCGCCACTCCAGAACAAGGTAAGTGCCAGTGCCGATGGTGGCTGGTCAGCCACCATCGCCAACACGTCAAAGACATCCGTGACGGGGCTTCAGGCCAATGTGAACGTGAGCGACGGCGGTGCTCCGCCGTCCTTCGATCTCACCGGTATGGCGGCGGCGGGAACGATCTGTAAGAGTTCGGGATCCGGGAGGGCCTCGTGTACGATCGGAACCCTTTCACCAGGCGCCTCTGAACCCCTGAACCTCTTCGTCAACACCACCGGCCTGGCTTCAGGAATATCGATCTCGGGTTCGGCCGCCCTCACGTCGACCAACGCCTCAAGCCACACGTCTGCGCTGAGCGCGATCGGCGTCGTCGTCGTACCCAACGGCACAATCGCAGTGGCGGTACCAGGGATACCCCTTGCCAGCAGTAAGTCCTCCCTTTCCAAGGCTAAAGCCATCGTCACCTTGACGTTGCCGAAAGCGAAAGCGAAGGCCAAGTTGGCCGGTGGTCCGACCGGCTTCGCGGACCCGCTCACCACCACCCTCGTGAACGGAACGTCGGTAGCCGCCACCCTTACGTCGCTCGCGCCTTCCGCCGAGCCCGCCCTCTGCCCGGCGACAGGGTTAACTAAGTGCGAAGGGAGCATCGTCCAGGTATTTGGCAACTTCTCGGCCTACACCAACAAGCTGAATCCCATTGCCGCCCAAGTCCAGATTAAGTACGGCGTGCGTGTTCCCTCGGGTTCGATCTACTTCCTGAAGCCCAACGGCAAGACAGTTGACAAGCTGACCCTCTGCAAGAAGACGGCCACCGGGTACAGCACGCCCTGCCTGGCCACCAAGGAGACCGTCGGAGGATCGGCATCGATGGCTTCTCTGTTTACCCAAGACATCGTCTACTTCACAGGCAACGATCCGGCCATGGGTCGCCGCTAAGCCTCTAGTTACAAACAAGGTCCGAAGAAGCTACCACTTGACTTCCCAGACCGCAGAATGGAAATAGGAAAATCATGTGGAGAGTTGCACTTAAGGATCTTCAGTGGCGGCGGCGCAGACTACTCATTTCGACCCTCGGAACATCTCTGGTGTTCACCATGGCGCTCGTGCTCGCTGGGCTGAGTGGCAGCTTCGGCGTTGAGGCCACGAACGCCGTCAAGGCCTTCGGAGGAACGTCGTGGGTCGTTCATGCGGGGACACCCGGGCCCTTCACCAGTGGCCTTCCACTGCCAGAATCGGCCGTGTCCGCGGTCGGACACCTCCCCGGAGTCGTACAAGCCGGAGGATTCGTCTATTCGCTGCAGTCCATAGGGTCTGGATCCGCGGCGATGGATGCCAATCTGTTTGGTGTGGAGCCTGGCAGAGTCGGCTTCCCGGTCCCAGTCGAGGGTCGACAGCCGGCGAGCAACTCAGAAGCCGTGGTTGACGACTCGCTCCCTTACGGAATCGGACATCGGCTCGAAGTAGGAGGTACCTTCTTCACCGTTGTCGGGCTGGTGCATCACTCAACCCTTCTCTCGGGGACCCCTAACGTATTCATCACCCTCCATGCAGCACAACGGTTGCTCTTCGGTGGTCGCTCCCTGGTGTCGGCCATCGTAAGTCAAGGCATTCCGACCAGGGTGCCGACGACGCTCCACGTACTGACCTCGAATCAGATCCGGGCAGACATGACCAAGCCGTTGGCCAAAGCGGCGCAAGTGGTGGGATTCATCGAAATCTTTCTTTGGCTGATCGCCGCCTGCATTATCGGTTCGGTCATCTACGTGTCGGCACTGGAAAAGACACGGGACTTTGCCGTACTCAAGGCGACCGGCAGCTCTGATCGACAACTCATGCTGACCCTTGCCATCCAGGCGGTGGCCATCTCGATCGCAGCTGCAGCAGTGGCCATCGTGCTTGCCACCCTGCTGGCGCCACTATTTCCGATCGTGGTCGTGATCCCGGTTTGGTCGGTACTCCTGCTGCCGGTCCTCGCCATCGCCCTCGGACTGATGGCCAGTACGGCCGGGTTGCGAAAAGCGGTCGGGGTGGATCCGGCCCTGGCTTTTGGCGGTCCATGATGGACGACCTGTGCGTTGCTGACCTTACCGTCGAGTACCAAAGCGGTGACTACGTGATCCGCCCGCTTGACCAGCTGAACATGGAGGCCGGGGCCGGCTCGCTCGCCTTGCTTCTGGGTCCGAGCGGATGCGGCAAGACGACCTTGCTTTCGTGCCTGGCAGGAATTCTGAAGCCCACGAGCGGCTCGATCACTTTCCGGGGAACGGAGGTGAGCGGCCTTCGCGGAGCAGCCCTTACCAACTATCGGCGTCAGACGGTCGGGGTCGTCTTCCAGGCGTTCAACCTCATCCCGAGCCTCTCTGCCGTCGACAATGTCGCTGCCCCTCTGTGGGCCGCGGGCTTCGGTGGTCGTGCGTCGCGTTCCCGTGCTGAATCCCTGCTCGACCGGGTCGGCCTCAAGGACCGCAAGCACCATCATCCCGGTGACCTGTCCGGTGGCCAGCAGCAACGGGTCGCAATCGCCCGGGCCCTGGCTCTTGATCCGCCGCTCATTCTGGCGGATGAGCCAACGGCGCACCTCGACTACATCCAGGTTGAGGAGGTACTTCGCCTGATCGCCGAGTTGGCAGCGGAGGGCCGAGTAGTGGCGATCGCCACACATGATGACCGTCTCCGTCCCCTAGCCGATCAGATCGTCGAGCTGGTGCCTCGGTTCCTGGAGGACGAGCTGGGCCCAATGACCTACCAGCTGCGACCCAACGAGGTCCTGTTCGAGCAAGGCAGTCGGGGAACTCGGATTTACATGGTCGACAAAGGTGAGCTTGATCTTGTTCGCCGGCATCCTGACGGCACGGAGGAGCTACTGCGGACGATCGGCGCTGGTGACTACTTTGGTGAGATGGGTCCGCTCTTCTCGTTGCCTCGCTCGGCCACTGCCAGGGCCAACATGGCGTCGGTGGTCACCGGCTACACGTCTCAGGACTTCCGAGATCGGGTGGGTATTGATTTTGTCTCTGGATTGCTTGGAAGGCACATGGAGATGCCTGACGCCGTGGACCTCTAGAACTGCTGGCCATTCTCGATGCCTCTGCGTCTTAAAGCGATGGGACGCAACGATCGAAAGCAGCAGATAAGCATGAGCGGCTGTGCTGGCTGATCGGGCTTAGGATCGATCCGAACTCTCCAGGCCCTCCGCAATGTCAAATCGCCGAGCCAGTTCCGCCCGCGACCTGATCCCGAGCTTTCGGTAGACCTGTTGGAGGTGATACTCAACGGTCCGAGGACTCAGGATCAAGGCGGCAGCAGCCTCGCGGCTGGTGACTCCGCCAGCCACCGTAACGGCGACCTGCAGCTCCTGAATCGTCAAATCCGTAAATGCGGAGTCTGTCGAGGCACGGACGCGGCCGCAGGCAGCCAATCCCCGCTCCGCTCGACTTAACCACGGAAGTGCGCGGAGACGAGCGAAGCCCTCGTGGGCCCCCTCGAGTTGCGAAACGGCATCCTTGCGCCGTCCATCGCGCCGCAACCGCTCCCCAAAGGCCAGACGACTCCGAGCCGTTTCAAATGGGGCACCTGCCGTCGCACACTTGTCGATCGATTTGAGAAATATCTTGTCATAGTCCACATCTGCGACGAGTGCGTTGCATCGTGCCTGGAGCGCAATGGGAAGATCACCCTCCACGGCCGACTTGCCCAATCCCGTCACGATCGCCTTGGCCTTGTCCGGAAATCCCGCTCGCAGGTACGCCTCAACGATGTCGGGCGCCCAGGGGAACGCGGTAATGAGCGTCAATCCTTCTCCCTCGGAGATGCGCTTTGCCTGCTCGAACGCCTCGATGGCCTGCGGCACACGACCCGCCGCAAGCGCGACGAATCCGACTGCGCTGTTCGCGGCTTCGAGGAAACAACCCAACTCCGAGGCGATTGCGAATGCCTCGCTAACGTGCCGAATGGCTTCTTCTGACCGTCCGAGACCCGCTTCGACACGCGGACGCATGATGAGTGCATAGCTGGTCATCGTCCGTTGGCCGGTTTCCCGGGCAAGTTCCTCGCTCTTCGCGCTCGTCTCCTAACGCCGCCGCCCACTGACCGATTCGAAAATTGAGGTCAGACCTCACAGCCAGCAAATGCAGAAGAAGGACAACCTCGCCGTGCTGATGACTCTGACGAACAAGTGTGGAGATCAGACGCGAGGACATCGCCCAGTCCCCTGTCCAGGCCAAGGTTGTGGCCAGGAACGCTGCCGACGAAGTCTCGACTTGATCGGGCGAATCACAGATGTTCCGGGCATGCTCCAGTAACAGACTCCGCGTATCGGTCAATTCCCCGCGCAGTGCTTGAGCGATGGCACTCAGCATGGTCGCTAAATCGCCGGTCGGGCCCCTTGACTCGGCATTCGAACTCATGGCTCTGAGGCAGAGCGCTTGCACCTCATTCATACGACAACAGCTGAAGGAGACAAGTGCGGCGAGAACGTCAGCCATCGCTGACCGAGCAGCGTCAAGGGTAAGAAGCTGATCTCCGAGTTTGACAAGACTCTCTTGAAGCTGGGCCGGTCCGTAGGCGAAAAGATAGGGTATGGCTCGGAGCAGCTCGATATCAGCGCGAATGAGTGGATCAGTGGCAGTGGCCAATGCCTGGTCGAAGATGTCAAGGGCCTGATGGATCGCCCCGGCCTGGGAAAAGGCCATTCCCGCTCGTACGAGCCGATCCGAACGCGACTCCGCTGTTGAAAGTTCCGCAGCTCGCACGAGGGCCGTTCCGGCCGCCAATGCATCCCCGTGCTCAGCGGCGTACGCAGCGGCAATATCCAATTCAGCCGCCGCCGATTCGTCGGGGCCGGCCGCGGCGGAGGCCAAGTGCCAGGCCCGACGGCCGACATCGGAGCTTGGAACCGCTCCGGCAAGGCGTTCGTGCGCCTGGCGTCGGGCAGAAGGGGTTGCGCTCAGGTAGATCGCACTGCGGATGAGGGGATGGTCGAACTCCAGTCGACCGGAAGAGAGTTTCTTCAGCAATCCGCGCTCACAGAGAAGACCAATGTCCTTGTCGGGTTGGTCGGTTCCTGCTGCAGTAGTGAGTTCAGCCATCGTCACCCGTGAATCGGCAGCCACACAGAGGAGCAGGGTTCGTTGTTCAGCCGACAGATCGGCGGCCCGTGTGGCAAATGCATCTCGGAGAAGGTCGCCGATCGGTGCAAATGCTGGCAGCGGCTCACGACCCTCGCGTTGGGCAGTTGTCAAATGACCGACAATCTCATTGATCGCCAGGGGGTTTCCATCGGTGGCCAGCGTCAACTCTTCCGTGACTCGAGGTTCGACGATACCGTCAAGGAGTTGAGCAACATCGAACGGCGAAAGTCCAGCCACAGCAAGAGTGGTCATCGACTCGATCGGATCCGGTAGACCGTCACGTGCAGCCGCCAAAATCAGGGCTCGTTCGTGATCGAGCCGGCGGTGGGCGAACACAATGGCATCAAGAGACGTCGCATCGACCCAATGCAGATCGTCGATGACAACTAGGAGAGGTGCGGTCTCGGACCACGAGGACAGCAGCGCCACCAGTGCGGCCCCGAGTCCCTTTGCATCTGCTGTCGAAGTCTCCCGGCCCAGAATCCCAAGGAGTGCCCCCCGATGCTCGGGTAGGAGTTTTTCGACCTCATCCTCGCCGAGGCTTACGAGATCTCGCAGCGTTGAAAGCGGAAGTTGACGGGACGATTCGTCACATTCAAGTGAGACGACTCGAAAGCTCAGGGCCTGCTGGACGGTCCACGACAACAGCGTAGTCTTTCCGATCCCAGGCGGTCCCCGTAGGAGTCGACCCCCGCCAGTGCCCAGGCGAACTCTTTCAAGCAGGGCGAGCAGCTCTTCGCATTCCGATCCCCGTCCGATCAGCACCTAATGACGTTAACAAAGAGCAGCCCATTTGGCTGTTTGGGTTTGTGTCTTGTGATCCGATTCGTGCCGAGCCCGAGCAGGTGCTGCCCTAGCACGGCTGGATATGTCACGTGATCTCGGAGATCCAGCTGTGCCATTCAGAGGTTGGGATCTAACTCGAAGAACTCCAGCACAAGAGCGTGGAGCCCGATGCCGAATATCGTCCATGTCTGATCTTCTCCACCTGGTCCCGTGGGACGGACGATCCCTAACATCCTGGTGTCGACCCGGTCCCGAAGGGAGCACCCTTCTGACAGAGCCCCGACGGCATTGAGGAACTGCAACACCGTCAAGGGCTCTTTGATCCGATAGCCGAAGACCGTCATGAGGCTTCCAAACGCCTTTTCCCCTTCCTGGTTGATTGCGTCGTAGCTCTGCATGAGCGTAGACAGCACCCGTTGGTGTCGGTCAGGGAGGTCGCTTGAGGTCGCCATCGTCCACACGTTGATCCACACCGACCAGCTCGCCGAGTGGCGGAGAGCATCACCGAGAGCCGCACCCGCCACACGGCATACCTCCGACAAGGCTTCCGAGCGTGCCTGGGCCGTCGACAGGTCCCAATCGGACAAGACGGCGGCCACCAACTCGTCGACCTCGGATACGTTTGACCGGCTTGTGTCTGAAGCCAGCTCGACCAATACGTCGGTCTGGTAATCGTCCAGGTGCGCCCACACCCGTCCGATCACCGAGGCGTTCGTCAGCTTGATCCCAGTTTCAGACTCGACCCGGTCGAAGGCCCGCTTGAAATTCAGGGCATCAGCCACCGTGCCGAGCCCTTCGTCGAGGAGGATCGACTGTCCCGCGGACAACAAGAGAGCTCGAAGGTCCTCCCGGCTCTGCCGTGGCCGCCGATCCGTGGCCATTCGCAACCTCCAGACCTTGGCTCCGGCGGATGGGCCACGGCATCTCGGGCCACCGGATCCGCCAATCCGGCTGCCCGAGAGAACCGGTTCCCGCCGACACAGTGAGATTAGCGATTGCAACTTCAAGTTGCAAGAGGCCTTGTCTATGGGACCACCTGACCGCCGTGGGTCGGGAGTCGACCTTGTAAGAATCATCGATCTGGCGACGTCAGGGAGAGGGCTGATCTGATGCTTTGGCGCGCTAGTCCGTGGCTGGTACGTCGGTGTCGGCTGCAAGGTACATGAGGACCTCCGTGGATCGGGTAAGGGCTATGAAGTGGCCTTCGTCGGGGTAGATCGTGAGCGTCGCACCTGGAATCCGATCGGCAAGCACCTTGCCCCACTTCATTGGCACGAGGGCATCAGCGCCACCTTGGAAGACCCGGACCGGTACGGCGACGTCCTCAGGGGCAAAACCCCAAGGTGCGCTCATCGCCAGGTACTCGTCTACACCCCCTTGTGGTTGGCGGGCTCCTTGCCCGAGCATGCTGGATAGCCATTCGCCCTGCGCCAGCACCTCCTCGGATTCGGCCTTCGGCAGTCCTCGGATCGTGGACCGGATCAACAAGCCCGGTGCTACCGCCGAAAGCAAGCTGATGAGACTGAAGTAGCTGCGGGTGAGGAACGGGGCACGCCTGGAGAGCCCGGTCAAGGTGCGGTCCAGTCGGTTGAGTTCCTTGAACGTTGAGGGATCGTCGAGCGGGAGACAACCAGCAACCACCGCACACCGCGTCACCCGACGCTCCAGTTCGAACGCGACGGCGAGGGCATACTGACCACCTTCGGACCACCCCATCACCGCGAACTGATCGATTTGCAGGTGCTCGAGCAGTGGTCCGACATCGGCTTTTACCCATGAGTGCATCCCGTAGTCAGGCAACCGATCGGTGCGACCCACTCCTGGGCGGTCGGGCGACACGATGCACAGCCCGAGCGAACTGGCGTGCCGATCGGCCGGGGCGGCGTCGTGTCCGCTCACCAAGCCGCCGTGACAGTTGAGCACCACCTTGCCCGCCGAATCGCCATAGACGCAATAGCCGATGCACCTACCGCTCGGCAGCCAGAGCACGTGATCGCCGGGAATAAGGGCCACGCCTGCAGCCTAATTCTCGAGAAGAGTGGAACTGGAAACGAGCCAACCCTGCGGACACATGCATGGCCAGAACACCTGGATCGGTGGCGCCTCGTACTCCCCGTCGGCCCAGCACTCTAGTAGGACCCGCAATTGCAACGTGGTCAGAGCATCGCCACCGAGGCTGTGACGACAGGAAACGTCACCAACCCGGATTGCCCTCGCGGTTCCGGACCGACACGAAGGAGGAACTCATGACGATGATCACTGGATTGCGCGGACGGGTCCGGTTGCTCGGCACCTACACATCACTTGCTCGAAACACCTCCGAACCGGGGGCCAACTTCATCATGAACACTCGGGTCAGTGGTGAGATGATTGAGCATGGACCCCGTCAGGGAGTGGTGGCAGGAGGCTACGCCGACGATCAAGGCGCTCCTGGTCGCCGGCCTGCTCGTTATCGATGTCCAAGGCACCGACGAGGCTCCCGTAGCGGATGTCGCTGCTCATATCAAAGACACCACCGATGAAGCCAGGCGTTGGCTTGCCGGCCATCCCTGCCCAGATGAGTCGATCGGTATGGCGTTGGGCGAACAGGTTGGGCGTTATGCCCTCATCGCGGAGCGGTACGAGGGTCAACTGCTTGCCGGGGTGAATCCGTTGATCCTCCGAGCGGGCGCTGCCGAGATCGGTATGGAGCTCGCCACATGCCTCAACGAGTTGCAGCAGCGAATCGAGAACCTCTGATCAGGGCGCCGGGAAGGTCCCACCGCCTTGGACCACTAGGACGACCTCGACGGTGGAACCTCCGACAAACCCGACAACGGCGAGCCTACTTCGCCAGTTTCAGGCGCTCCACGGCAATCCACTGGGAGGAGTGGACCCGAACGCGTAGTGCTCCACGCCGACAGCCTACGCCGGGGTGAATACCCCTGACCGCGGAGCACGTCAAGTTCGCTGCCCTCCCCAGGCGAGCTCCCGGCCTGGCGCTCTCCACAAGCGGTGGCAAGGGTGCGCACAAATCCCCCGGTGGGAGAGGGATTGGCGCGCACAATCAGGCCGGATGTCGGGATCACGCAAACCACCCCTTCCCATACCCACCTTTGTCCAGGGTCAAACCTCGCCCGTCTCTCAAGCCACGGGTCGAATCTGCCGATATGGAGTACGCAGAGTCCTCGGTCTCCACCACGACCGAGTACTCCGCGGGACCGGATCCGTCGAGTAGGGATGCGACTCTCATCCCCACTCCGGGCCCGGCACCCTGCTGGCCGATACAGCGAGCGCCTCAAGAACGCCCCAACTGGTGCTTCTTGGCTGCTCAGCCCGGCATCGCTCCCATGCGCCGCTGCATCTCCTCGGGAAAGAGGTCCTCAACGTGAGAGGCGATGCTCCACCGGTGGCCATAGGGGTCTAGGAACTCTCCGCCCCGATCTCCATAGAACTTGTCCTCCACAGGGCGGGTGGTGGTGGCGCCAGCCTTAACGGCGAGTGCGACCGTTGCGTCTGCATCCTCAACGTAGACGTGGATCGTCACCGGCGAGCCACCGACCGACCTCGGGCTGCGGGCACCCATATCGGGGAACTCGTCCGCCAGCATGATCAGCGACTCCCCGATCGCCAACTCGGCATGGCCGACCTTGTCGCCGGGAGCCGGCATTCGCATCCGCTCCTCCGCTCCGAGAACCGAGATGCAGAAGTCGATTGCAGAGTCGGCGTCGTCTACGATCAGGTAGGGCGTCACTCGCGGGTACCCATCTGGGATCGGCTTCACCATTAGTTCTCCTACCACGATCGAACCGAGGTCGAGACCCTCGATGATCGTGCCCCGTTATTTTAGCGAATGGCCCCCGAAAGTTGAAGAGGAGTTCCCACGTGCGCTCAGGACTGCACATCTGATGGTGTATTTCCTGGCCAGTGTCTGTGCCTTAGCCAACGCACTGAGCAGCATCTTCGAGCGTATGGGGATTGAGAACGCTCCAGAAGACGCCACCTTACGGCTCAGCTTGTTGGCACATGCGCTGAAGCGGGGGATCTGGCTGTTGGGGTTGGGGATCATTGCAGCGTCGTTTCTCTTACAGGCGGTGGCCCTGCATCTCGGCAACCTGAGTCAGGTCCAACCCATTCTCACCGCCGAGTTGGTGTTTCTGGTCTTTCTGCTGGCTACATGGTTCCGGTTCCGCATTGGTCTCTCGGAATGGCTCGCATGCCTAGCTGCCGCCGGCGGTCTGGCCGGTTTTCTCGTCTTCGCCCAACCCGGCGGGGGCAACCTGGTGCCAACGACACAGGGATGGATCGTGACCGCCTCGGTGTGTGGGGGAACGATTGTCCTGATGGTGGGACTTGCCCTGCGGGGACCCCGGTGGTGGCGTGCGGCCATGTTCGGTGCGGCGGGGGCCGTCGGGTTTGCGTTCACCGCGTCGCTCATAAAGACAGTGAGCGACTATGTGGCGATCGACTGGACGCATATGTTCGGCCATTGGCAGACCTACGCACTCGTCGTGTGTGGAGTGGGCTCCCTGTTCTTGGCACAGAACGCCTATCACGCCGGGCCCATCGCTTCCTCGCAGACCGCTCTCGTTCTTGTCGATCCGTTGGCCAGCATTGCCATTGGCATCGCTCTGTTCGGCGACACCTTGCGGACCTCGGGCGCGTACGGGCCGCTCGAGGCAGTATCACTCCTGGTCATGTTCGTCGGGGCGGCCTTCATCGCCCACTCAACGCTCGTTTCCGGCATGAAGGGAGACGATGAACGCTTCGGTGAGATGCTGTCGCTTCGATCCCGTTCAAAGCGATTGGCTGGAGCCGTGCAGGACCTCGTACCACCCGAAGTCGTCGAGGAGCTTCCACCTGACGTTATCGAGCAGCTCACGCTTGAGTGAGCTTTGGGTGACTCCGAGGCCGAGTCGGACCTGGCCGCTGCAACATGACGACCGGTCATGTAAATCGCCCGTCGCGTCGTGCGAATCCCGCCTCACGGCCTCGGGTGACCATTCGGCCGGGCCTAGTTCCGACCGGGAGCAAGCGCCCAGCCTGCCATCCAGGCGTCCGACGGATCGCCGGGCTCGCGGATCGTCGAATACCCGATCTTCCCCAAGCGCAGTTCCAAATATCCGATGATCGTTCGGGCTCGCCCAGACGGTGCTCGCCAACCGCTTCCCCTACTTCATCGCGTGTCATGAGGTAGGGAATCGCCGTCGGATCGTTCGGCCACTCAATCCATAAGTACCAGTCAGGCCCCCGAGCGGTGAGAGTCGCCCTGTTCGCACCGGGGTCATATTCCAATCCCTCACCCATTGTTGCCGCCCTTCCGCCCCGCCTGAATACTGGGAGGTTAGCCACCCTTCGGCCGAGCCGCTGGAGACTGATCAGCCGTTCGGGACCGGTCTCTCGAATCGGCGTCGCTCCATAGGACAGATGGTGCTGAACTCCGGAATTGAGGTCGATGCCCATTGAGTGATCGCCGACACAGCGCACGGTGCCCTCGTGAGCGGGAACCGATGCTGACTCAAGCAACCCTTCAATCAGCAACACTGGGTAAGCGCCCCCGCTGGCCTGAGGTCAGAACCTGAAGCGGGTCAGGCCGCCCGGCTCGGTGCCCAGTACCACGGTGACCGCATGTGGCTTGATGCGAAATACGTTCCACGGCGGTGGTCCCTGCGACGGCGCGTTGAATGGGGCAGTGATGCCGAGTCCGGTCTCATCCAGTTCGGCTGGCCACCCCTGATCCGCCCAGGCTTCAGCGAGGCGTGTCAGTGTGGCCCTGTCGGTCACCCGCTCTGCCTCACCTTCGGCGACGACATCTGCATCGCGAATCGACACGGCGATCGAACATCGTCGGTCGTGGGCTACGTTGCGACCCTTCCGGGTTCCCGATCCGGTCTGGAACCAAAAGCTTCCGTCCAGCCAGAGCGCACCAACCGCAGTCACGTGCGGACTACCGTCCTCGTTTACCGTCGAGAGCCACGTCGTGCGAGTGTTGTGGGCGTCGGAAGCCGGTGCCGATCGGGCATCGAGTTTCTCCACGATTTCCGCCCAGTTCACTGGGGGAAGCCCGTCCGTCGCACCCAAGTTAATGATGTCCATTACGTCTCCCTTCTGGTAGTCAGGCGACACTGTTCAGAGCACTGTCTTCTATTTGACGTTTACCCGTCACCAAAGTCATCGTCGTATCAAAGGGGGTGGAAGTCCTCCCAGTCTTGTCAGGTCGCCAGGCGCATCTCCAAACACCGGGTCAGGGCGGGGCTATGGACCGCGGGGCGAGGGCCTGGCTGTCTAAGCCAACGCCAAAGGCAAGCTACCGCTGCCTCCCCAGAGCGTGTCAACCCCTTCGGCGGAGAAGGGATCGACGCAAGGTGTCAGTCCGGAGCAGACGGGAGGCGGTGCCCACAACTCGACGGGGCTGACCAGCCCACGGTAGCAACAGGTGTTTCTGATTGTCCAGGTGTCCGCCCATGCGGTCTACCGAGTGGTAAAGAAATGTCCGGTCGGATGCAGCGGGCAGAAGTCCACCTGTCCTTCGCTGCCACCATCTCCTGGTTGCGAGACCCAGCCGTCCATAGCGAACCACCTGCGGATGTCATTGGGGCACTTGGGCTCAACGCTGATGATTCGAACGTCGAACAGGGTCTCTGTTCGACAGCCGTATCCATCGCACCGAATCCGGTTACCCGCCATGGTCACGCAGTCCATCTTGAGCGCACCGGAGCCCGAAAGATAGGGCACAACGGCCTTACTTGGGCCTATCTCAGTTACACCTGTGCGCCCTTAGGTTTTAGTCTCAAAGAGTCATAGGGCAGGAGCGGGAATTGGGCAACCTCTGGTCCTAGGGTTCCTTCGGTGGATCCCGAGGAGAATCTGTACCGTTGGCTGTGGTTCAACGCCCCAGTTCTGGGCGGAAACAGTGCCAGTGGGTGCCAAGAATCTCATCCGCCGCCATCACCTGGGACTATTCACCGCTAGTTGCGTCAGCAACAATGTGGGAAATCGAGACCGATAGCGTGGGAAATACCCACCACGGTTCATGCGCAGACCCAGGTCAATCGAGTTATGTCGGTAGCCCACCGATGTGATGTCTCAAGACATGGACAGTTGAACCTATGGAGGGTAGGCCATCAGGGCCTGCTGGCGATGGGTTGATAGTCCTTGGACGGGTCCAAGGTGAGGTGGCGGAGTAGTTCGCCATCCTCACTCAGGACCCGGACATCGAGGTCGCAGACGAGCACGATGACCCGTCGGCCCTTGTGCCCTCGTCCTACTCCGATGTGGTGGAGCTTGGTCCCGTGGCGGAGGGTGAACACCCCGGTCTTGTCGATCTTGTCGTGGCGCACCCGGGTGTGCGGCGTCATCGGGTACCTCTCCGGGTCGGGCGCCGCCTTGGTCAGGGCCTCGTAGGCCCGACGGGGCGGGATCATGCCCCGGGCCGAGTGGGGTCGTTCCTCGTTGTAGTAGCGGACGAAGGTGTCGACCTGGGCCTGGAGGTCGGCGATGGACAGAGCCCGGTCCCGTTTGCGCAACCATCGCTTCAAGGTTCTGTGGAAGCGCTCGATCTTTCCCTGGGTCTCTGGATGGTAGGGCTTGCCGTGCTTGATCTGGATGCCCAATGTGGCCAGCTCGGTCTCGAAGCCACAGCGACCGTTGCGGAACTGAGCGGTGAAGATGCAGCCATTGTCCGTCAACATGGAGGCCGGAAACCCCCAGGTGGAGGCCCCTTTGTAGAAAGCGGCCACCACGTCGGCCGCCGTGGCCACCGGGACCACCACGGCCGCCACCACCATCCGGGAGTAGTCGTCGACGAAGTCGAGGATCTCGACCTTCATCCCCTCCTCGGTTCCGTCATCGATGGACCAGTGGGTCATGTCGGCCTGCCAGGTCTCGTTGGGGAGCGCGGCTTCGAAGCGCTGCCAGGCGGTCCGCGGCCGCTTCTGGGGCTGGGGGGTGACGAAGCCCCGCCGGACGAGGGCCCGGTGGATGGTGGAGCGCCCCGGGGCCGTCCCGTGCCGCTGTCTCAGGTGGTACTGGATCGTCAGTGGACCGGCGTCGAGGCCCTCCTCGTCCAGGTGCTTGCGCATGGTGACGATCTCATTCTCGAGCTCCACCGGGATCTGGGTGGGTCGCCCATGGGGTGCGGTCGAGCACAGGGCCAGGGCCTCGTAGCCACCGGAGTGGTAGCGGGAGACCTGTTTGCCTACCCAGGACTTCGACATGTCGAGCGACGAGGCCACCGATCGGAGGGACCGGCCCTCGACCACCACGGCATCAACGGCATAACGGGCACGATCCATGGACACCACCTGAGCAGGTGTCCACGATGTCCTGGGACATGGTGTCCACTGAGTAAGTCATGGAACCGGACACCCCCCCGCCCACCAAACAACCAACCAAGGGGTCCTGACAAAACTGGCGGGTTCGCGTCGACAAAACTCGGCACGTCAAGGCGTACATGTGCGGTAGCGGGTGCATCGGCGGTCGATCAGGCTCTGTGCGGGAACGCGGAGCTGTCGATGGTGCGATCGGCAACCGGGTCGACCATCCTGCGACCGCAATCGGGCGCGCTCCAGCGGCACCGGTCAGGCGATTTGTAGAGCCGCAGACGTCAGGCGGTCAGCGGCGGATCCGGATCATCGGTGGCATCGCCGGCGGGCACGGTGGTCGGAGTCTGTGGCGCCCAGCTTGGGAGGGACCGAGTACGCCGGCGGGACGGAAGCCTGCGGACCTTCTTGTCCTCGGCCTGCTTGTTTGAAAGGAACTCGTCGATCTTGCGCATGTTGGCGGCGAACAGTTGGAAGGCCACCAGGACACTCTGGGCGGCGACGCCCCGGATCCTGCGTCGCTCGGGGTCATCGACCGCTTCGGGCCCCGTCCTTGATGAAGCCGTTCATGCCCTCGTTGGAGTTACGCAGCTTGGCATACCTGGCGTGCCACTCCGGGGTTTGGTGGGGTAGCTCCTGGGCGTATTTGGCCCCCTCTTCCGGAGGGAGGGTGATCGACTGCTGGGTACAGACCTTCGGAGGATGGGCAGCCAGAACATCGGTGACCGGGATGCGGGTCTTGACCTTGCCACTACCACCTTCGGACTTGGGCTTGAGCTTGCAGCGGGCCTGCGGTCCCGGTCCGGCTGCCGGGCAGATCATCCTGACATGGTTGAGCCCATGCAGTTGGTCACGGTCAACGTCGACGCCGAGGCGGGAAGCACCCCCACCACCAGCGAGGCGGTGAGGGCACCGCCAAACAGCACTGTTCCGGCCAAAAGTGTCCTGAGGTACTTCTTCCGTCTCGTTGTCATCAAACCAGCACCTTCCGCTCCAGGGGTGCTGCCCCACACGCCCCCCTAATTTCGGGGTCTAGCACCAAAGGGCGGCACCAGCAATCAGTGTCACCATGCCATCACACGGTGATCGCTCTGAGCGCCGCACCGACTCATCGACCACGACACGGGTCGTGAATCACGCTCGGGGTTGTCTTTCCAGGCATCCGACGAAGAACCGTGTAAAGGTACCCATATTCATCGTTGGCGGCGATGAGGCGGTTGCCCCGAGCCGTTGACTCAACGGAGGAGCGGCGAATGAAACTCAGCAAATCACTGAAAGTGGTGCTGGTCGGCGTCATGGCGGCGACAGGGCTGGCCATCGGTGGTGTAGCCATCACTGCGGGGGCCACCTCAACCACCGACTACGCCTGTTTGGCATCGACCGGAACGCTCAGTCACGTCGGGACGACGAAGCCCACGACGTCGGTGTGCAAGGCTCCCTCGAAGATCATCTCCTGGAGCTCGACCGGACCGACGGGACCGACGGGACCGACCGGGCCTGCTGGACCACAAGGTCCAGGATCACCGCAGCTGTCGGGCGCACAGATCGCCCAAATGCAGTGGTGGAAGGACCCCGCCCGGAGCGCCACCTACGCCGTCGGCAGCATGCCGGATCTTGGGGCATTCGACGGCACCAACATCTGGGTTGCAAACTTCAGTTCTGGCTCGATATCGAAGATCGTCGTCGCCACCGGCGCTGTGACGACACCGGTCACCGGCCTATCCGAGCCAGGGGGAATCGTCTTCGACGGCAGAAACCTCTGGGTCTGCAATTTTGGGTCGAACTCGGTCACCGAGTTCACCACCTCTGGCATCGTATTGCACACCATCGGCGGGTTCACCGAACCCATCGGCATAGCCTACGACGGCTCCAATGTCTGGGTTGCCAACTTCGGAACGGACACGCTGAGCCGGATCAACCCATTTGTCCCGACGGGCATCGCCGGGACCACCACGGTCGGCAACAATCCCTTCGGGCTCGCCTTCGACGGGACCGACCTCTGGGTCACCAATCAGGGTGACGGAACGGTGTCCGAGGTCAACCCGGCAACAGGAGCGTGATAGGTTCTCCCATCACGGTCGGCACTCAACCAGCGGGAATCGCAGTCGACGGCGCCAATCTCTGGGTCGCAAACAACGGCTCAGGCACAGTGTCAAAGATCGATCCCACCACCGCAGCGGTCCAAGCAACGGTGACCGTGGGAAATCACCCATATGGTGTGGCGTTCGACGGTACCGATGTGTGGGTCACGAACAGCTACTTCCCAAGCACACTGTCAAAGATCGATCCCACCACCGACACGGTGATCGGAACTGGTGGCGATGGACTGGTGGCACCTGCCGGTCTCGTCTTCGACGGCCGCGAACATGTGGGTCATCAACCAAGGAAGCAATACCGTCACGAAGCTGCGCGGTTCGTCAAAAGAAATGGGCCGAGCGCCCGGATGAGAGTCGAAAGAAAACTCACACGAGGATGAAGGTGTGTGAGTCCAGAAGCGAGTTCTCGTCCGGCGCTCGGCCCACTCTGACGATGATCGGAACTGATTAGCTTCAAGTGGCCATGGATTCGGTCTGCTCGGGGACGTCCATCAGGGCTGCCGCTAGCGCGAGCATCGGGTTCGGCGCCTGTACCCGGATCGGTGTCCCCTAACAATGACAATGGCCTTAGGGTCCACCGCTTCGCAGCTGGTCCTCAATAGCTTCGGGAGTACTGGGAGATTCGGCCTGACTTGCAGTCATGAGGCGTCCTCGGGCGTCGTCGGCCGAGCTCTTCCAGCGGCACATTGACAACGGCACGCCCCGTCTCTGAGGTTGGGTGATTGGTCCGGCTTGCTCAACAACCTGGACCGCCCGTCGCTCCGATCAAGGACGGCCGTGCCACCCCTCAACCGCTAAGGAAGGAAGGGATGGCCATGACCATCGTAGAAGCTGCTCCCGGCATCACGGGCGGTGTCGACACCCACCTGGATAAACACGTTGCTGCAGCACTCGACCCCTTGGGTCGGCTGGTCGGCACCGAGTCGTTCAATGCCGACGCCGGCGGATACAAAGCGTGTTGGTCTGGCTCGAGGATTCGGCCAGGTCACCAAGGTCGGCGTCGAGGGCACCGGCTCCTATGGAGTCGGGCTCTCCCGGTTCCTGCGCCGGAAGGGCGTCGAGGTCGTCGAAGTCAACCGACCCAACCGGCAGTCCCGACGCAACCAGGGCAAGTCCGACCCCCTCGATGCGATCGAGGCCGCCCGGGCCGCCATCAGCGGTCGGGCCTCCGGCCCGGGCAAGACCAAGGACGGTCCCGTCGAGGCCATCCGGGTTCTGGTGGTGGCCAAGCGCTCGGCCCGACAGGCCCGGGTGAAGGCCATCGTCCAGATGCGCCATCTGGGAATCACCGCCCCTGACCAGCTCCATTCCCGGCTGAAGGGCCTCATCGGTCACGGCCCTGGTTGCCGAGGCAGCGAAGCTGCGGTCCACCAGATCGTCTGATCCGGTGACCGCAGCCACCAAGGCATCGCTGTCTTCGTTGGCCCACCGCATCCAGAGTCTCGATCGAGAGATCGCCGAACTGGACGAGAAGATCGAGTCGCTACTGCTGGCCACGGCTCCCGACCTGCTCGCCCTGTTCGGCGTCGGACCCGACACCGCCGCTTCGCTGTTGGTGGCGGCCGGTGACAACCCTGAACGGCTCCACTCCGAGGCCGCCTGGGCCCACCTGTGCGGGGTGTCCCCGGTGCCGGCAGACTCGGGAAAGAACGCAGGGCATCTGCGCCGGCACGACGGTGGCGATCGTCAGGCCAACAGCGCCCTGTGGCGCATCGCCATGGTCCGCATCGCCCACGACCCAGAGACCACCGCCTATTTCGACCGCCGGGTGAAGGAAGGACGGACCAAGCGGGACGTCATCCGGATCCTGCAGCGCTACATCGCCCGCGAGGTCTATCGCTACCTCCCTCGCGGCTGAATCCCCGGGTCGTGGGTCTGGCTCTCCCCCTAACTGTCGTCCCTCGGGACTGACTTGCCGGTGACCCGCCGACCCACGACTCGGGACCATTTTCACGAAGACGCGTGACTTCGTAAGAGCATGCCCTCACCATCGAGTGGCTCATCATTGTTGTGTCCGCTGTCTTTACCCCGGAGCCCCAAGAAGGGCTTGACATTGATAGGAGCGTCACCGGAACAGTGGGACGCTCCAGCAGCTACTTCTAAGGCCGCACTTGGTCGACAATGCTCCATCGGCCTATCCAGCGCTGCGCACATTCAGGACATTCATCCGAGTAGTCCCGCACCAGCTCGGTGCCGTCTGGTTGCGGCTTGAAGCGACTAATACGGGTTGGCTTTCCCCACATGAATCTCGCCTTCCAGGTGGTTCCGCAGGCTTTGCACTTCACCTTCCTGTGGTGACACCTGTGCCTGACTCTCACGGTAAGTCAGGATAGGCCTTTCCGAATCTCTTGTGGCCGCCGCTATGACGACGCAGAAAACCTCACGATTCGATGGGGTGCCCCATACCACCGGCTGAGGGTCGTGTTATCTACGTTCGGAAGCGACCCGTGCTCGCGGTCAGCTAACCGCCCATGAACGGCACCTCCGTGATACCCCGTAAGGCCGTGTTCGACGGTGGTTGTGGGGCACGTTCTGCTCACGTCCACGTGTTGCCCCAAGGGGGCGAGCCCAGGGTCCCTGTCGGATTCAGAGCTTGGTGAGGACTGCTTCGGCTCGTTTGGTGAGCCCGGCGCACCCGTATTCGGTTGCGGTCGCTGCGGCGGTGCTGATGAGGTCCCGGGCCCGATCGAGATCACCTCCGGCGCGGCGAGCGAGACAGAGGTCTGCATGGTCGAGTTGGCCGAGCGCGGCCCAGTACGGGGCTCGCAGTCGGTTGTGGATGTCGTGCGCGGACCCGAACCACTGTTCGGCTTGATCGTAATCGCCGAGGACGGTAGCGGCGCGGGCGAGGGGTCGGGCGGCGGCACCCTGCACCAATACCCCCGAGGGAGCGATGACATGGCCGGCAAAGGGCGCTAGGCGCTCGACGAGGGCATTGGCTGCAGCCAGGTGTCCGGTGGTCGCGGCGGCGTCGGTTAGGTTGCACATTGCTGCCATCCACGTTCCTTCATAGGGAAAGTCAAAGCCGGTGTCGGCTTCGACGGATAGGCGATCGCGGGCTTTGTCGATTCGTCCGAGCTCGCCGAGCATGCTAGGGATGGCGGAGCGGAGCGCGGCGATGGAGGGGTTGTCGCGAGCGACGTCGATGAGGAGTTCTGCAATCTCGTCAAGACGGCCTTGATGCTGCCGTACCGCATACAAGACACCCCCGAAGGCACCAAGCGCCTCAGGTATGCCCTCGTTGCCGATCTCGAGCGTCCGTTCATTTGCCGTCTCGGCTTCATCGGCGTGCCCGGCGAGCAACAGCCGTCCCGTCTCGAGGAGCGCGAACCGCCAACGCTGCTGAGCGAGGCCTACCATCTCCGTCAGCTTCTCCATCTCGGCGATGACATCGTCGGCCCCCACCGGATCGACTTGTTGATACTTGGCCCATGTCGTCAAGTACCTGATGCGCGGGCTCAAGCAGCGGGTCACCGATCCGATCGGCGATAGCGACAGCCGATGCGAGGTCAGCCAAGTGCTGATCGCGACGATCGGGGGTTCCCAGGTGATCGAAGGTGCTGTAGACCACTTTGACGAATGTTGTCTCGTCGGCCGCTTGGCGAGCGGCGTCGAGTGCTTGGAGCTCGAGGTCACGGCGAGGCCTCCACTCGGGGGAGCCATCGTACGCAGCGGCCAGATCCGCGAGGAGGCGGGCCCGGGTTGCCGTCGCGGCGGTGCCGATGCGGTCCAGAGCGGCCTGAATGACCGGTTTGGCGTCGTCGTCACCGACTACTGATCCGGCCCATGCGTCGAAGCCGAGTGCTGCTTGAACAAGGACATCGACATCGTCAAGTTGTTGGGCGAGTGTGGCCGCTTGGCGGAGGGTGGCTCGAAAGTCGGGTCGTGCGGCATGGTGTTGAACGGTACCGAGCGCCGAGAACAGCTCGGCGCGTCGGTGCTGATCGGGTGGAGTTTGGCGAGCGACAAGGTCGAGTGCTTGTTGATACCAACGTATGGCGTCCTCGGGTGCGAGCGCGTCGCGGGCCGTGTCGCCAGCGCGTCGGATGTAGACCAGCGCCTTGTCGAGGTCAGCGGGCCGAGTGGCCGCGACCCAGTGGTGCGCGAGCTGAGCCAGCGCCGCCGCATCTTCGGTTTTCATGCCACAGCTTCGAGTGCTCCGGCGATGCGTTGGTGGGCTCGGGCGCGGCGAGCAGGCGAGAGTTCGTCATAGAGGCTGTGTTGGATCAAAGCGTGCCCCGAACCGGTACCGATCGGCAACGTCGCTCTCGACCAGGACCGCTGCGGCAACCCCGTGGCATCCATGATGTCCAACAGCGCATCGTCTTCGACCTCGGCCAACCGCGGAAAGCAAGCTGAGGTCAAACTCGCGGCCGATCACCGCTGCCAGGCACAGGACGCGAGCGATTCGTCGTGAGGCGCTGAACCCGACGTCCCACTACATCACGCACGCTTGACGGGAGGCCGACCTCGTCCAACTCACTGGCTGACGGTCCAGCGGCCGTCATCGCCGTGGACGATCCCCCCCGTCTCACCGAGGTGGCGCAACAGCTCAGCCGTGAAGAAGGGATTCCCGTCGGTTTCACGCCGCAACGCGTGGGCGAGCCCGATCCCCCGGTCGTCGAGCTTGTGGCCCGCCGCAGCCGCCATCAGGTCGACCCACCCTCCACGTCTTCCAGCCCCCGGAGTGCGATCCGAGTGACGTTGGCTTCGCGGTGCAGATCCGCCAGGAGCTTAGTGAGGGGGTCACCACGGGTGAGGTCGGTGTCGCGGTAGGTGCAGGCGATGGTGACGTCCATGGGCGTCGTCGATGCGATCACATGTCGTAACAGTTGCAAGCTCGCCGTGTCAGTCCAGTGCAGGTCATCCAACACCACGAGGAAGTGGACAGTGTTCAGTGATCGCGGCGACCAGCAGCTCCGTAGCGCCCTCCAACAGCAACAACCGCTCCGTCTCCGGGATCGGCCACCCGGTCGGCATCGGAGCCCGACCCTCGGGTACCAGCCGTGCCAACCGCCGAAGCGCTGCGCAGA
This sequence comes from uncultured Acidimicrobiaceae bacterium, assembly GCA_963837805.1. GTDB lineage: Bacteria > Actinomycetota > Acidimicrobiia > Acidimicrobiales > RAAP-2 > Bog-756. The sequence continues at coordinate 416,662 of CAWIOU010000033.1, read as the reverse complement.
TCGCCAACCCGCCGACCAACTCAGGATCGCCATCACGGAGGAGGTTATATCTCGACCGCCTCGATCCATGGCTGATAAGGCGATCTTGAAGATCCTCGTCGGCGTGTCCGAACAGCACGATCGAACCGTCGACGTGCGTGCTGTTTGAGCAACCTGCGCCACCAAGGCGGTCTTGCCCCAGTCCGGCCTCACCCGCCACGGAGACCACCTGGCAACGTTTGGTCGAGTGCGCCCGCTTGCCGCGCTTCGTGTAACACCGCGAGCCCGCCGCCCGTGGCCGGTGTCCCCGGTTGCACATCGCTCGCCGCACCCGCCAACCGGCTCGGCAACGGGGACCAAACCTACCGCAACCTCCCCCGGCTCCCACAGCACCTCCACTGTCCTCGATCGGTTGGGCGAGACCTTTCAGGGCCAGTTCGCCCCGAGGGGCCGGCACTCGTGGCGGTTCCGGCGGCCGGCGATCACCCGTACTCACGCCCTCCGTCGCCAGGATCTGCCCGCTGTCGCATTGGGCGCACAGCCGGGCCGCCTCCACCACCGGGTCACCGAAGTAGTCGTCATCTTCCCGACTGACCTCGCCCACGCTGAGTCCGACGCGGAGACCACATCGTCTTCCTCGCCACGGTTTTCATGCTCGACACGTTGCTGCATAGCCACTCCACAGGCCAGAGCAGCAGACGCTGATCCGAAAGCGACCATTAGCCCATCACCCAGTTCTTAACTTCGGTCCCGCCCGATTCCGTGATGGCCTGGCGGAGGATGGCGAAGTGACCCCGGCGAACCTCGTCGGCCAAATCCTGGGACAGACGTTGGGATAGCTCCGTCGAACCGACAATGTCCGTGAACAGGATGGCTACGTTCTCGGTCGTCATTGGGATCCTTCCGCCACCGGCCGCTAACAGTAGGCGATCAGGGTTCGCCGTGGCTCGATCAGAATCAGGCTGAACTGAGCCGCCGGTTATCCCCTACACCCACCGATCCTGTTCTTAGGCGTGTCCCTGGATCACCGGCTCCGGGGGATACCTCGGGGTGCCACCAATGGCACGCACGCCACGTTTGGCTCAGTTGCGATCCCGCCCTGTCGAAGGTTCCGCCTGGCTGACTTCCCGGCCGGCAGCCAAAGTCTGCACAAGAGCCACCAGGCTATCGAGTTGGTACGCCACGCCCACCACCTGCTGCCCAATTTCTCTAACCAAAAGCCCTTCCGCATAGATCAGCTCAGCGACCGTCTTTTCATTTTCACCTTCGCCCAACCAACGAAGAGACATTTCTGACCGATCGATGGCTTCCCGGATCTGACGATGCACCTCCCGAGCAATCGGGTGCGATTCTCCGTCACTACCGACGATGGTTACGTCCAAGTTGGTCATACGGCACTTCCCTATATGGCAATACCTCAATTGTCCCACGGTGCTTCTTCCTAGGGCTAGGAGCAATTTGTTGGCGTTGCAACTTTGAATCGCTTGGGGCTTGGTCGAGTGTCGTGGGCTCCGCCGCTCAATCTCCAGGCCAATGTGATACGTCGGTCTGATCCCAGTGTCGGATCGACGACGGTTCCACACCGAGAGTAGAGGTGTACATTCTCGAGCACCAGACCTGTTGAGTTATGGGCTCCGCCGCCCAATCTCCGGGCCGATGTGGTGCGTCGATCCGATTCCAATGCCGGATCGGCGTGCCCGCCTCTGCTGGTCGGACCATTCAGCGAACGAAACGGTGCTGACCTTCGCTGAAAGAAAGCTTAAATTTAAGCCCATGCCCCACCTGGCAACGTACCTCCTCTGCCTGATCGCCGAATATGCCCGCACTGCGGGGCATGAGTTGATCGGATGGCAGTCTGAGGCAACTACAGTCAGTGGTGCTGAGTCCGTTGAGCAAAGGATCCGCCGCCCGAGCTCCGGACCCAGCACCCTGGCCCCCTTCGGGGGGCGAGGGGCACAGGGTGATGCCCTCTTCTTCTGGGGTCAGGACATCCGTTTACATGCATCAATGAGGCGGCTCCGCCATGCCAGGGGGAGCTGACATGGCGGAGCCTTGTCCTCACCATGGATCCGCCGACCGAACTGTCATTGTGAAGACATCACGGGTCCGCTTGGTTTCGGGATCGTGAACGCACAATGAACGAACCGGCGCTTGCCCAGTGGTCAGGCGCTCCATGGCAGTCCCGTTCGGACTGCATCCGAACTCCCGATCCTCTGGACCCAGTCCAGGTCGGCCCTGTGCCCGACGCAGGCTTCGACCGCGGGTGAGAGGATTGGTCATGGACCCCGTCAGGGAGTGGTGGCAGGCGGCGGCGCCGACGATAAAAGCGCTCCTGGTCGCCGGACTTCTCGCTATCGACGTCCAAGGTTCCGACCAGGCTCCTATAAAGGAGGTCGCCGCTCATATCAAAGACATCACCGATGAAGCCAGGCGTTGGCTTGCCGGCCATCCCTGCCCGGATGAGTCGATCGGCATGGCGTTGGGCGAACAAGTTGGGCGTTATGCGCTCATTGCTGAACGATATGACGGAGAACTGTCCGCTGGGGTGAGTCCGCTGGTCCTCCGTGCTGGTGCTGCCGAGATCGGTATGGAACTCGCTATATGCGTCAACGAGTTGCAGCAGCGGATCGATATCCTCTGACCGAGGACTGCCGGGACTGCGCAAACTTCAGACGCTCCACGGCAACCCTGGGCGGAGCGGACCCGAACTCCCGATCATGCGGACCTCGGTCAGGTCGGCTCGGGTCCGTCGCAGGCCGTGACCGTATGCCATTTGCCGGAGTTGTCCTGAAACCGTCCCCGCCAGACCGTGGCGTAGGGGCAGTGCTGGCCGTGGCCGGTCCCATTCTCGGCCTGAATCATCCGGAAGCACCGTTCCGACTGCAGGCTGAAGCAGTTGGCATAGTGCTCCAAGCCCACAACCTACGCCGGGGTCGGCACCCTTGACCCGCAGTCCTGTCGAGTATGTTGCCCGCTCCGGGCTCAGCGGTTTAGTTGGCTGCGGCCGTCGTTGTTTCGTCGGACGCTGACCAACTTGAATCCCAGTCTTGGATCCACCCATCTAGACCCGTTATCTCAAAGACTCGCCTCACATTGGTCCGAAGACGAGTGAGCACGAGCTCGTCGCCATGCTCGAGGATTCGATTCCTCGCGCCGATGATGGCCGCAAGTCCAGAACTGTCCATAAAGGTCAACTGGTCCAAATCGATGACCACGGTTGAACCGGACACGCCGACTAACCATTCCTCTAGCCCCAGGACCGTGGACACGTCCAACTCTCCACGCAACGAGACGACATGCACATCGCCCACGTCTGCCACAGAAAACGAAAATGCTGATTGCACTCTTGTCACCCCCAATACTCGTGGCCGTACTGTCCCCCTTGTGAAACGGCAGGCCGAATTTTAGCCACTTCGAGCCGGAGGTCAAGGGGGTCAGCCGGAAGTGGAAAAGGTGCGCGTCGATCCCCAATGTTCCGTGAAGTTCCGTATGTCTTCGCCAAAGGGACGGGCGACACTGAGGGTAGCCGGTAGGCCACGGTCGGACGAGTGCGCGGGCATCAGTGGATCGGTGTGCGGCAACAGTTCACCGATCGGCTGCTGTCGACCCAATGGTTGGTCAGAAAGCTAACAACAGACCCACTCCCCGTGATCGGGGGTCGCTGCTGGCGCCCGCCCTTTGCAACCCAACCAAAAGCTTTGCCGCGGACAGGTTCCGACCTTGATTTGATTCGGGACGCCCCCGAACAGGGGGGTGTTGGGGGCATCAGGCACTTGATGTGGGGTGGATTCGCAACACCCAGCTCAAGTGAAAAGCGAACTTCCGCCGCTTCTCTACTTCCGAGGGTGACTCGTCCGAAGAGATCGACAGGTACCGCCAGACCTGACCTCGCCAGTCTTACCTACTTGTAGTGGAATAGCCATACCTTCGTGAATGACTATGCCCAGTCCAGGCTGGTCACTTAGCCGTCGCACCTTCCCTGCACATGACCGCTGGGAGAGCATCACTGCGACTTGCAATCGCACCAGATGATTGCGCCCTCTTGATGCACGTGGAAAGGTCGCGGCATCCATCGTTGGCGGTGATGGGGTGCGCAACCTCTGATTCGTTGACTTCACAGCAAGGGGGAAGGTATGGCGCTTCGGGGCAAGCTTCGCGAGAGATCCCAGTCGTTCTTGGATCAGGGAGAGCAGATCGAGCAGGTATTTCCAGCGCAGGCAGGTAGCCCCTGGATGGTCGGTCTCGGCGGAGGCATCCTCCTGCTGTTGTTCGCAAAGCCCCGAGATGTCGTGGTCACCGATCGAGCCATCGTGATGCTTCGGCAGAGCAAGCTGACTGCGACACCTAAAGAGCTACTCTCCCGCCTTCCTCGCAACACCCAGATCGGGCCGGTTAAAGGTATCTGGGCGAAGACAGTTCTGGACGGCGAAAAGGTCTGGATCCATCGCCGATTCCACGGCGATGTGAGGAGTGCTGATGCCTGGGCAACCGAGACTCAACATGGTTTTAGCGGTGAGCCGAACGGGGCCAGGAGCTTAGAAACAGAAACCTGACGGAGATCGGCGCATCAGAAGGAGCCTGTCCCCGAACACCAATGATGTAGTCGAGCTTCCGTGAGGGTCCACCGCCGAGAGGTTGGTCTTTTGTAATCTCGGGAGCACTGGATCCCCGACCTGACTTCAGATCAAGTGGATGCACGACTGCACCTGCGCCCCGTCGGTCGGAGTTCCGGACAAAACACTCGAGGCGCGGCGCGCCCCGTTCCAGAGGGGGTGATGGGCCGGTCTGTTACGAGCAGATCGACCCGCACCGTCACTCCTTTGCGGGACGGCCGTGCCACCCCTCAACCGACTTAAGGAAAGGAAGGGATGGGCGGATTCAAGGTGAGCGCAACGAGCTCGGCGAACTTCTCCAATGGTGTCATGTAACCAAGTGTCTTGGCGGTCGACCGTTGAGGCTCCGTTGGATTCTCGCCAGGTCCTTCGCCGTGTGAGTCGAGAGGTCGGTGTACTTCGGCATGTATTGGCGCAAGAGACCGTTGGTGTTCTCATTCGATCCCCGTTGCCAAGGCGAATGAGGATCGCAAAAGTAGACCGGGACGCCGGTGGCCACTGTGAAGCTCGCGTCGCTCGCCATCTCGGTTCCTTGGTCCCAGGTGACCGACCGGGCGAGTTCGCTCGGGAGGGTGGCGATGGCTTTGCACATGGCCGCTTCGACATTCTTGGCATCGTGGCCCTTCGGAAGGTGCAACAACAGCACAAGGCGGGTTGAGCGCTCGACCAATGTCCCGACCGCAGAGCGGCTGTTGGTCCCGACGATGAGGTCTCCCTCCCAGTGACCTGGCACCGCTCGGTCTTCGGCTTCCGCAGGCCGTTCGCTCAACATGACCATGTCGGTGATTCGTGCTCCGCGAACGGCCCGTCCCTGGTGCCGGCGGGCCGTCCGCCCTGAACGCAGGCAGCGGGTCAGCTCCCGGCGCAACTCACCACGCCCCTGAACGAAGAGAGATTGGTAGATAGTTTCGTGGCTCACATGCATCATCGGATCGTCCGGGAACAGGATGCGCAAGCGCTCGGCGATTTCCTGGGGCGACCAGAGCTCTTCGAGCCAGGCGGTCACCTGCTGGGCGAGTGCAGGATGGTCCAGTTTGGAGGTCTTCGGGCGCAACGAGGACGCCCGGGCCCGACAGCGTCCCTTCCACGCTCCATAACGCCGAGGACCACCATTGGCAGCCACCTCCCGGGTGACCGTGGAAGGGGCTCGACCAAGTCCACGGGCAATGGCCGACATTGACTCGCCGCGCGACAGCCCGATCAGGATCTCTTCACGTTCATCGGCACTGAGACGACCGGGCGCAGGCGTCCACTCATCAGCCGGAGCGTTGCGGCGATAGTCCCCCAAAAGAGCGACTTCGATCGCATGCAATGAGTAGTTCAGGTCTCGCGGAATCTCCTTATGACTCAAGCCTTTGGCGTCCAGCCGGCAGGCCGTTTGCTTCTGCTCGCGGGTCATGTGTCTTGCCATCTGCAGCCTCCTTGGTCAGGGCAACGAAGCGTTGCCTACTCACCAAGCCGTTGCAGTGACCCCTTGAATCCGCCATGGCATGACCATCGTAGAAGCTGCGCGTACCGTCACCGGCGGAATTGATACTCACGGCGAGACCCACGTGGCCGCGGTCTTGGACGAGGTGGGCGGCCTGCTCGCCACCGAGTCCTTCGAGGCCAACCCCGATGGCTACTCGGCCCTGCTCTCCTGGCTAGCCGGGTTCGGGGCGGTCGGGAAGGTCGGCGTTGAAGGCACGGGTGCCTATGGAGCCGGGCTGGCCAGATTCCTCGCCCGGGCCGGCGTCGAGGTCATCGAGATCGACCGGCCCAACCGCCAGGATCGCCGGCGCACCGGCAAGTCCGACCCGATCGACGCGGTGGAGGCCGCCCGGGCTGCTCTGTCGGGCAGAGCCCACGGTCACGCCAAGTCTCGGGACGGTGCCGTCGAGGCCATCCGGGTCCTCGTCGTGGCCAAACGGTCGGCACGTCAGGCCCGAGTGAAGGCCCTGACCCAGATGCGCCAGCTGACTTTCACTGCGCCCGACCAGCTTCAATGCCGCGTCAAAGGCCTACCCGCCCCTCAGTTCATCGCCGCTGCCCAGAGTCTGCGACCGACCCGGTCAGAAGATCCGATAATGGCGGCGACCAAGGCGTCGCTCTCCTCGCTGGCCCACCGCATCGGTGATCTCGAAGAAGAGATCGCCGCCCTCGATGCCAGGATCACTCCGCTCCTCCAGGCCCATGCCCCTGAGCTCCTCGGGATCTATGGCGTGGGCATCGACACGGCGGCCACCTTGCTGGTCACTGCCGGCGATAATCCCGAACGACTGCGATCTGAAGCCGCCTGGGCCCATCTGTGCGGGGTCTCACCGCTCGAGGCGTCATCAGGCAGAGTCACCCGGCATCGGCTCAATCGGGGCGGGGACCGGCAGACCAACCGGGCGCTCTGGACCATCGTCATCACCAGGTTGGCTTCCGATCCCGACACGCAGGCCTACATGGAACGTCGGGTGAAGGAAGGACGATCGAAGCGCGAGGTCGTCCGCATCCTCAAGCGCTATGTCGCCCGCGAGGTCTACCGCACCCTGCCTCGCGGCTAACTCCTCGGACCATGGACCTGGCTCACCTAACACCTGTCGTCCGTCAGGACTGACCTATAACCGATCTGCCGGTCCATGGTTCGGGCTCACCGAGTTCTCCGAGACGCGTGACCTGATAAGAGCTTGTTCTCTGCATCGAGTGGCCCATCATTGGTTTGTCCCGCTGTCTTCACTTCCGAAAACCCCCAAAAGGCCTTGACTTCATCCATAGGAGCGTCGGATCGGTGGGATACCCGAGGAAGCGAAGGTCTCTTCAAACCGCCAGCAATAGACGTCACCAATACGTACGTGGCATGGCGATCGCAGTTCATCCACCTCTCGTCGTAGATCGTCGTGGTCCTCAGGCGAGCGGCGATCATCTGGTGCCGGCAGCGTTACGCGGCTCCGACTTTGGGATCGAACCTGCGCCTGGGCGCGACCATCGCCATGAACTTCAGCTGTCCTCCCGGCCGGAAACCCGGAACGAGCTCACGCCCCGACATGTACACGTCGAGTGGCCGGATGAACGATGAGATTGGCGAGCGCGTCGAGCCATCGAGACTGTGATGTTGCCCTTCACTCGGGTTCGTTTCGACAGCTAGAACGCTCAGGGAACTACGTCACCATCAAACGATAGGGGCTTCAACGATGAGAATGCCGACGCCCGGTCCGGTCAGGCAGCTCCCACCGGCCCGACACCAGAGCCGCTGCATCATGCAGTACATCGGGCAGGTCACCTTGAGGGCAAGGCTGATACGGCGTACCTGTCTGAAGAGCAGATGGAGACCGCAATCAATGTCGACTCGGCTCGACTGTCGGTTCGATCTGTGCGAACAAGGAGCTCACTGACAGACTTGACCGACGCTCCACTACTCGCGATCTGCACCCGGGGCCGATTTGCGCTAGCCGCCGTTACCTCAGCGTGCAAAGCTGAGTGCGTTGGGACCGCCGGTTCGGCTTCGAATACTGGGTGCCCCCCGCGAATCCTCTTTGAGTCGAGAGGTTTCGGGCGCGTTTGATCAGGAAGGGTAGCTGGCCGAAATCAGAGTGCGTGCCCGGCGAAGCCCGGACAGGGAGCTACTCGGTAGAAAGCCAATCGGCCGGGGCCGCCGGCAACCGGTCGTAGCATCTACCAACAAGGTACTTTCGGGCGTCTGGACTAGTGGGTCTTCGTCCTGCGCCCGGCGGTCCTCGATTCGATCAAGCGCCATCCTCGGGTGATTCGCCCTTTGCGACCTCGATCTGCATTTCGCGTCGTTTCCGGCTAACCAGGAGGACAATGCCAAGGCCGACCAGGCACCCCAAGATCACGACAGCCACCGTTCGGAGGACCGGCCGCGATCGCTCGACGACCTCCTCCACCTTTTCAACTGTTTCCAGTCCATGTTCGACCTCGGACAACACTTGTTGTGCGGTGGCAACGAGGAACTGAGTGTCCGAAAGCCACGATTCAACTTCACTCATGAACTGACTCCAGTGTTCAGTGGTCCCGAAAGTTCACAGATGTCTCGGGTTCACGCTAGGCGAACGGGGACTAGAGCGCTCCAGAGTACCGGATCGGCGCGCTCGCCTTTACTGGTCGAGCCATCAGCGTCCGTGGCCTGTCTCAGAAAACCGGGTCGGGCGGTGTCGTCTCGTCATGGCTAGCGTTCAGGTCATTCCTTTAGAGGTCGAGGTACTTCCATGAGCGTTACGACCGTCACCCGATTTCACGCCACAGCAGGTCAGGAGGCCACGCTTTTCGAGTTGCAGATCGAGGGCCGCCGCCGGATGCTGGCAGCCGACGGGTGCGAGTCGTTCGACATACTTCGGGACCAGGCTGATCCACGATCCTCTGCATTCATTCAGCCCTGGTCATCCCGCGAGGCACACGATGCTGCATTCGGCGAGTTGATTATGGCAAGCGGTCATTTGGAATCGTCGAGCGTCGAATGGCCCCAGCCCGGGACTTCGGCGTTACTGATTCACGATCTTCGGAGTCGCTCTCGTTGCTAGCTGGCCGCCCAGCAACTGCCCCCTGCGGTCGTCACGCGATGGGGGGCGGCGGATTGGCAGCGAGGGCCGCGTCCCAAGTGGTATGCCAATGGCCGATGAGCGGTTCCCCAATCCCTCCCACGAGCGAACGCGCTCCTCCCTCATAGCCACGTTGGCAGGCCTCGGTTGCCGGGTAATCCTCACGGTCGAGAATACTGAGATTCACTTCCATCGCCTCCTCACAGCTTTCGCGAGCGACAGCGTCCATGTCGCCTGGGCGGCCTTCGATCATGTGCACGACGCTCTCCCCGGGGTAGGGGCCAGGAGAGATTCGATGCATCGATCCTCCCTGCATGTGGTCGATCAGGACGGTGGAAGGGAAGATACAGGTGACCATTATGGTGTCGAGCCGTTCGGGCCAGTCTGATTCGGGCATGTCGGCAAGGGCTTCGAGGCCTTTGAACGGTACGCACATTCGACTATGTGGGCCGAAGGTGTCGACGGCGCAGTGATCGGAAAGGAATGGGAGGAGGCTCTCGCGGTGGAGAGAGGGGACGTGATAGGCCTCGTTGTTCAGGTCGACCATCAATTTCCAGTTGACCTTCTTGGGCAGCAACCGTTCTGATCCACTGCGGTAACGGTCGTAGCCCAGCCAGGTGTACTCGTCGCCCAGCGGGTCGAGGAAGCCGTCGACCTCGACGTCGGGCCGGAGGCCCACCACGACCAAACCAGCCTGCACGGCGACGGGAAGTGGCGACAGCCCGAGCGTCTCCACGTCGAGTTCCGGGAAACGATCGCGATTGGGCATCCCCACCAGTTCGCCTCGCAAGTCGTAATTCCAGGCGTGATACGGGCAGGCCAGACGGCGGCTGTTGTCGACGCCGTCGCACAGGGTCATTCCGCGATGGGAGCATGCGTTGACAAAGGCTCGAAGCTCGCCGTCCTGATGACGGGTGAGAACCACCGGCACACCCGCGACCTCCCGGGCCACGATGTCACCCGGTTCCGCCACGTCGCCAGCCCAGGCGATCACCTGCGGCGTGCGGCGGAAGAGCACCTCCCGTTCCCGGTCGAATCGCTCGTGATCGGTGAAGACCGATCCGTCCCCAAAAAAAGTGGCGCCCCGCTGGTCGGTGGTATCAGCGACGATATTGGCGATCATGCGCCGCCCGATGTCGATCATCTGCTTGGATGCCACGGTCAAGTGTCCTCTCTAAATCCCAGAGTGTCCCACACCCCCGGTAGTGGTGCTTACGGCTTGGCCCAGACGGGCAAATCGATGGCGCGTCTCGCCACTGATTCCAACGGAGAAGTGAGAGGCAATTCCCATCCGTTGGAAGGTTCGCTCCCAAGCAAACGATCGTGTTGTACGACCGCGTACCAAAGCGCCTTCGGCTATCAGCGTGATGCCCGGCGAATCCCAATTGTGACTATGGTGCGGTGCCTCGAAAGAGCGGCAAACTGGAGTTGAGAGGAATCCGACAAGGGCAGGGGAAGACATGGCATCACTGCGGCAGGTTGATCGAGACAAGATTGAGGACCCGTCAGAACTAGTCGAGATCATCAATGATCTGTATCGCCGACTCACTGCTCTCGAGGTCGGTGCAAAAATGGTTAGGCAGTCCGAATCGAGGTAGGCCAAAGCGGGATCAGAACGCTCAATCACCCATGAGCTGTTACTTCAGATTCAGTGTCCGGATTCATAGTGTGCTACCAGTCAAGGCGGACCGACATGGTCGAAGTAGTCGATCTTCACCTTCCAGGCACCACGGCGGAGGCAACTCGCCGACAGATAGCCCTATCGCTGCAGCCCCCCTACGAAACTCCTATTACGATCGCCGTCAACGGTGCCCTCATGAGCTCCGCATGGTTCTTCCTCCCCGCGGAGGTGCGGGACAAGATATTCACCCTCCACGGCAGCCTGGCTTTCGCCCTGATCCTCGCCGCGTGGATGTATTCAGATGTTCCCTCGACCAACGTGCTCGGCCCTGATGCGGTTCGTGTCGTAGCAGCCCTAGACGACTCTGTGATGCTTCGCAGGCTGCTGTACGCCAAGAACATCGTCCTGTGGTTGATGATTACCCCGGTCTGCGCCCTGGTGGCGCTCATCAACGGGCTCATAAATCACTCGCTACTGTCGACGCTCTACACGGTGGTGGCCATAGGCGTGATCCCGTTCGGTTTCTTGGCCATTTCCTCGTGGGTCGGGATCCTGTTTCCGTATCATCCGATGCCACTCCGGTATCGCTGGGATCATCGTCAGCCCCGGAAGCGAATGTTGGTGAGGTGGCTCACTCTTGCTCTCACACCCTACCTTCTTGTTCCAGTTTTGGCCCTACTGATGCTGACGCCCTCGCTCTTGGTGTGGGGGTTCACAGCGCCCCACGGGATTTCAGAGAAGCTGCCGGATCATGACCTCGGGATCGGAATAGCCGTAGCTTGCGGGATCGCGCTCGTCTGCTCGGTCGTCGGTCAACGGTTTGGTGCATGGATGGCCCAGAAGAGGCGGGAGAAGCTTGTGCAGTTCCTAGCCGACCCCGTCAGGGGGTAGGGAATGACCTTGCCCGCCGTCACTTCGCTGAAGGATTCCCAGCGCTCCTATTTGGTAAGGATGCTCCTACGGGCGGTGGGGAGCGCGGTGCTGCTCGTGGTGTTGTATTACGTGTTTCCGATCCAGCACCGAGCGCACCAATCGGTTGCATTGCGGTTGAGCGTGGCTCTGGCCCTCTTCTCAGTAGTCCTCGCCCTCGAAGTCCGTCAGATCTCAAAGCATGATCACCCCATGCTTCGCGCAGGAGTGGCCCTGGCTACCATTATTCCGCTCTTCCTCGTTCTCTTCGCGTGGATCTATCTCACGATGTCCACGTCAAGTCCAGCGGCGTTTGGGGCGCATCTCTCGCGGACGAGTGCCCTGTATTTCACCGTCACGGTGTTTTCGACCGTGGGCTTCGGTGACATCACGCCTAAGACGGATCCAGCCCGGATAGTTGCCATGGTGCAAATGATGGCGGACCTTGCGGGTGGCGCCGTCGTCGTCCGCCTGATCCTGGCGCTGCAACCCGCGGCATGGCGCGCTTGGGGACAGGAGACGACCAGTAGAGGAGACGGCGTTGTGGTCCCGAGGACTCCAACGGGGCGATCTCAGGGTGAATCGGCACACCGTGCACCGATCTTGCTCGATTTTAGTAATGCTCTGTCATCGTGAGCCCCATCGTCCGTGAATAGCAAGACTTTGAGGCTGCCCTGTCTATTGACCCCGCTTCGTGACGACCCCGAGCAACTGCTGACCCACATCGCCGGATCAAGGAAGCCTATTGGCTGCCTTGCAGGCGCGAGCCTCGACCGGCGAATAGACCCAACAGACCGACGACGATAAGCGTGAGGACTGTTACAACGACAGCAACCAGCGTCGTCGGATTGTTCCAGATCACCAGGACCAGTAGGCCGAGCACCAGGACCGACCATTGGAGAGCCCTTCGGTGAAGCGCCACGAAGTCGTGGACTGGGCTTTCCCTGACCCGGCCCCGCTGCCTGTTGCCCATCTTGTTTCGCACCCAAGCATTGCCGGCGACGACGGCGAGAACGGCGACCAGAGCCGCCACAATGAGGATGATCCGAACGGCGGCCCGCAGGTTGGCGGTAACGGTATCGGTGACCGCCGAACGGCCTGCTCGACCTCGACGCGATGGTGACCCGGACCTACCCCCTCGAGGGGATCAACGACGGGTACCAGGATCTGCGGGACGGCCACAATCTCCGTGGCGTTCTTGTCTTCGAGTGATCCGGCCCGGGCGTTCAGTTCCGGCGGCCGTGAGTGCCAAAGATCTCATACGTCGCCGTGACCGGGAGCTATTCTCAGTTGCGTACACGACAATGTGGGAAATCTAGAGCAATGGCGTGGCAAATGGCCATGAGCAAGTCCCGGTCGGCCCAGGTCAACCGAGTTGTGTCGGTAGCCCACCAACCAACCAACCGACGGATCTCGGCGGCCATCGCCCAGCCCGGCGCTGCGCCGCAGTGTCGTTCTCGCTCTGATCGGAGCCGGGGTTATCGGCGTGGTCGCTGTCCTCGCTGGTGCCCCCTCTTGACTTGGGGGGTGTCACCCGGATCTGCCCGCCCCCCGACCAGCACATGACGCGTCATTCGTCTCTCTCGATGGCTGAGTTCGTCGCCCAACGGAGTCTCTAGGCTATGGGCACCCATCGGAGCCCGCTGGTACTGTCTCTGAAGTTAGCGGCGGACGAACAAGGAGGACTCAATGGCAGTATTCAATGGCATGTTCCCGATCCTTCCCGGTAAAGAACAGGGCGGAAGGGACTTCGCTACCGCGTGCATGGGGGAACGCCGGAAGGGATTCGAGGCTCAGGCGGCTAGGACGGGACTAGCCAGGGAGACTTGGGCTCTGCAGGAGACCCCGATGGGGAGCTTCATGTTGGTGTGGTTCGAGGCCCCCGACGTCGAGAAGGCGTTCACGGAACTGGCCACCTCCGGCGATGAGTTCACCATCTGGTTTCGTGGCCAAGTCAAGGATGTGACCGGCGTCGACCTGGGCGCTCCACCCGAAAGCCCGCCCCCCGACGTACTGGTCGACTGGACCCCCTGAAGGCCGACCTCCTCCGGTGTAGAGCGTCATCACCAGCGGGGGGTTCTCGGAGGCGGGAGACCCCTCGCGGTCTGCTATTGATGCTCGAGTACCAGCAGGGCGGCCATCGCCACCGCAATCGCGATCACCCTAGCCAAGTCCATGCCGGACACAGACTAAGAATCATCGATGTGTCTTTCACCGTTCAGCTCGTACGGTAGTGGACACGACGACCACTAACTTTGTCGAGCACAATACGCACAAACAGGTCCCGATCCTCACCTGCCCAAGGCAACAGACTGACGGCTCGGAGCTGCTCGACCTCGGCCGAATCTGTCACATGGGCGCTCGGGCCGGTGACGAGCACGCTCCAGCCCTCGTGATACACGTTGTCCGCGCTGTCGATCTCGAAGGCTACATCGACATCGCCAGTGCCGTGGTCGAGGTCACTGCCCCGCCGAGCGCGGAACAAGACCGCGTTGTCGAGCACGACGTAGTTGATTGGGAAGATCACGGGACGCCCGTGCACGCGACAGCCAACCCGACCCACACCTTGTCCTTCGAGTAGACGCAAACACTCTGCTCGCTCGAGGACGACGAGGTTCTCGTTGAAACCTGGCCGGATCATGGCGACAGATACCCCGCGAGTAGGCCCCAATGACGATTCTCGCTTCGGTGCCCCTCTACCAATGGCGCATCGGAAACCAGACCCCTGTTGTACCCCGGTGTGAGCGCACAGGCGCCCGAGGAAGCAAGACCGACTGATTGGGTCGTCAACCCCCTACGCCATCCCAGGTTGATGCGACGGCGGAGATTCAACCGCCACAGGTCCCTTTCCGAAGGTGGGCGCAGGCCCCGAGATGTCCCGATAGTGCTGGCGCCAGATCAGACGGTAAACGCGGCTCCAGCGGGGAATCGAGCGAAGGCCCGGGATAAAAGGGACGAGGGCAAGGAGCACGGTGAGACCCATCATGATGGCCCATACCTGAAGGTCACCACTAGCAGAGGCGTTCATCGGGGGGACCTGGTACCAGAGCGTGTAGAGCCACAGCCAAGCCTGACCCGGATAGTTGCCGGTCTCGTTCATCATGCCCCACTGGTCACCCGACAGATGTTGGCTCTGGGCCAGATCAGCGAGGTAGGCGCCGTCGGCAATAAACAGGAGAGGCTTGGTGTAGTCGGTTCCGTAGAACTGGTGGGAGCTCAGCAGCGCACCATCGAGAGCACCAGTGCCAGCCATCGAGGTGAGCGAACCGATCATCGTTCCCACCGGTCCGTAGGATCCGGTCGGAACCTTCAGCGTTCCGTGGGCGAAAGTGGCGCTGGCAACGGCCTTCTCGTAGGCGGCGTTCCAGCTTGCCTTCTGCGCAGACGAAGCAGAGGTGTAGGTGGCAATGGCGGCATCCAATCCCGGCCGATCGGGGAGTGACTTGAGGGGTGCCAAGACGTAGTCATTAGCGGTATCGATCGGGTGGTGGACGCCCAGCCACCGCTCCGGTGAGAAGGGGCCGATCGATTGGGAGGCACCCGACGTGCTGTTGTACGGCGGTCCGTACGTTGCGGTCCCACTGGTGCCGTCGAGCTCGGTGATGGCGGTTTGGGCGAAGTCAACCGGGTTAGAGGTCGACCACGACTTGACGGTCACCGGCTTTTCATCCGGGGAAGAGAAGACCACCGACAACCCCACGACCAAGACGACGGCAACAAGCAGAGCGACGAGAAACTCTTTCACCAGGTCGTATGGCAGATACTTCCCGTGCCATTCCTCCACGTCGCGGTCGGGGTTGAATCGTCGGCCCCGTCGATTGGGGTTGGTCCCGGTCGAGGGCCTCATGGCGTTTCGCCGAGCGTCGTCGCCGCCTTGGGACCCCCAAGCTCCGCGTCCTTCCCGAGATGCTCAGGCGGAGCGAAGGGCGGCACCACGCCACGGCGGCGGACGAGCAGGACATGTACGCCCACCAGGAGCACGACCACCAGGGGCAAGAGCATGATGTGCCACATGAGCATCTGGCCGAAGTTGGTGACATTGAAGATGGCTCCGGCACCCGTTGAGTTGATGCCGTCTTTCGCCTGGGTGCTGATCCATTGGGAGTCGAAGTTCTGCTGGGACAGGTATCCGGTGAAGGCGGCTCCGACCGACACGACGAAGGACACCACTCCAGTGATCCACGTAGCACGCCGGCGCCCGCGCCATGCGGCCATGAAGAACTTCCCCCACAAGTGCACAACCATGGCGAAGAAGAAGACTTCGACGCTCCACAGGTGGAGTGAGTTGACGAAGAGCCCTGTCGACGAGGTATGCCACCAGGTCGGCCCGAAGACGGCCAGCACCATCCCGGTGAGGATCACCACGGCAAGAGCCGCGAGAGTCAGGACGCCGAAGACGTAGATCCACGACGCTACGTAGGCGGGCTGCCGATCGGGCAGGAGCCGCTGGGGAGGCAGGGCCTCAACCGCGGCGTGACGCAACTTGGCCGTCCACTGTCCGGCGTCTTCCGGCAAGTCGGCGGCGGCATCGACCGGAGGGACAGTATCGGAGTCAGTCCCGGCGGTCATTGGTCGCCGCTCCTGTGCCGACGGAAGGGGACGAGAATTGCGGCGATGAAGACCACCACCATCAACCCGATCACGACAAGATTGGCCACTGATATCTGAATGAATCCCCAGTGGACGTAGTGACCCGATCCGTTCAGATTGATCAGACTGCTGAGCAAGCCTCCCAGCACCGCTCCAAGCATTTGCATGGATTTACCTCCTGGTACCGAGGTTAGAGAGAGTGCGCGACTCCGCCTAGTGCCAAAGGTCCCAATCGTCGGGTGGGAGCCTTCTCATTCTCTAGTCGAAGGCGCGGCGACCGCCCATCCGAACTCCGAGACGGTTCCTGACCCCCCGGCTTGATTTGGTCGCCAGATCCGAGATCGTCCCGATCCTGGCTCGGTGGCCTCCACTGACTCCATCACGATCCAGCCTGGGATGGCAGTGCAGCGTTGAAGCCTGCCCCACATCGCCGCACATGCCTGCCCCGGCGTGACGCAGCCCGCCCGACCCGCACGATGGCGGGCCGGGCGGGCTGTCGGACGGCGAAACGCTTTACCGTATCGAACGCAACGGATCCTCAGGCAGTGGCGACAGCTCCACGGACGTGAGTGGTGTGGGTCGCCAGCTCTGTGGATTCATCCGTGCGGCGTGCGTGCCAGAAGCCGAACGCTACGAGGATTGCCATCAGGCCAGCCAGGACGAACGCCGAAATCCCTGCGATGAGGGCGATCGTGGCAAACGTCCCGAATGCGTAGGCCTCGAGCAACAGACCCCGGAGCGTGGTGCCCTGAAACACGGTCTGCACCTTGGCCTCAGCCGCTGTGTAGGCGGGAGATCCCTTGGGCAGAGCCATGGCAGCAGCACTCAGCTGGGCATAGGTCTTGCCTCCACCGATCTCGGCGAGGTGCACGGCGATGAAGTCGTTCGCGTAGACCTGGGCCTGCTGTCCCGTCACCAACGGCTGTCCGGCGTACTTGGAGACCGTGCCAACCATGGACGGGGTGATCTCACTTCCCGCCACGGGGTGGGCGAAGGCGGCCGCGGCCGGAAACACGATCTGTTGCTCAGCGAGCTGGTTGTGCACATTGGAGTTGGCGAAGCTATAGCCCCACATGAGGAGACCACCGGCCACCACCAACACGACCACCATCAGTAGACCGCCGACGCTGGCCAGGACATCGAATACTTTGCGTTGCATTGTTTTGCTCCTTTTTAGGTCGAACCCTCCTAGTGAGGAGCTCTGGTACCCATGGTGATGTCCGAGTGAGCGACCAAACAGGGCCAAATGTCACTTTTGGGCTCTGTCCCCGGACGTCTGACAACAAGCGAGTGGCCGCACCAGACGCTGCATTGCTTCTCGGTCCGGTTGCGACAAAGGTCACGCATAGGCGAGGAGCTTCGATCGCGAGGTTCGGGAGAACCGGTCCTCGCGACCCCGATGGACAGACAATGGGCAATTCGGCCCTAGTCCGAAATGTCCGCAGTCGGTAACCTCCGCTGTATGGCCTGGTCCATCCGCCATCCGACGGATACCCGGTTCCGCGAATCGAACTGTAGGAGGTCCGGTATGAAAGCCCTCGTATACAAAGGCCCTGGCCAAAAGGCCTGGGACGAAGTGCCTGATCCGAAGATCGAACAGCCGACCGACGTCATCGTGCAGATGGTTGCCACGACCATCTGCGGCACAGATCTCCATATCCTCAAAGGAGATGTACCCGAGGTGGAGGTCGGCCGAATCCTGGGGCATGAGGGAATCGGTGTAATTACGCAGGTCGGCGAGGGGGTCACGCAGCTAGAAGTCGGTGACCGGGTCATACTCTCGTGCGTCAGCTCCTGCGGACGATGCTCCTATTGCCGCAAAGGGATCTACGGCCACTGCCTCGACCCCGAGGGAGTGCCAGGGATCGGTTGGATCTTCGGCTACATGATCGACGGGACGCAAGCCGAGTACGTTCGAGTCCCATTCGCAGAGAACTCCGCGTACAAGCTTCCCGAAGGCATGACCGATGCCGAGGGCATCCTCCTCTCCGACATCCTGCCGACCGGATTCGAGATCGGCGTGCAGTACGGACATGTGAACCCTGGTGACGTCGTCGCCGTGATCGGATCCGGACCGGTTGGGCTCTCCGCAGTCATGACGGCGCGTCTCTATGGCCCGTCCAAGATCATCGCCATCGATTTGGACGATTCCCGACTGGCACGGGCCAGCGATTTCGGCGCCACCGACACGGTGAACTCGGGAGACCCGAACTGGAAGGACAAGGTGCTCGCGCTCACTGATGGTCTCGGCGTCGACGTCGCCATCGAGGCAGTGGGGGTTCCCGAGACGTTCACCATGGCCACGGTCATCGTCCGCCCCGGAGGCAACGTCGCCAACATCGGTGTGCACGGCAAGTCTGTCGACCTTGCACTCAATGAGCTCTGGATCAAGAACATCGACATCTCCATGGGGCTGGTAAACACCAATACCCTCGGGATGCTGCTGAAGCTCGTGGCCGAGCACAAGCTTCCCGTCGAGAAGTTCGTCACCCACGAGTTCTCGTTCGACCAGATGTTGGAGGCCTACGACGTCTTCGCGCATGCAGCGGAGCATCACACGCTCAAGGTCCTCATCCACTAGAGGTTGAGGTGCCATCGTCTCGGGTTGGTTCCGGCGCACGGACCTGGCAGGAGGGACCGAAAGGCGCTGTGCGATAGCGCCACTTCAAGCCTTCTGGGCCGGCGACCGCGGTCGGCGACCGGAGCACCCGTCCTCAATCCACGAGGGATGAGAATGCGGTCTGAAGATCGTCAGCGCGGCCGCTTCGATAAACCTGCGACGTGACCAGCGCAGCGCCTCCCGCAGCTCCGTCGATGTCTCGGCCGCTGTTTTTCTCTTAAGGGCGAACGTTTGAATCGGCCGAGATCCCTCCGGCCGCCCACGAATGCCGCTTGGCGAGGAGATCCCGCTCTTTCACTTTTCATCGATGTCCGGAGCGTCATCGTCTCGACCTCCCCACCTGTACGATGATCGAGAGAATCGTCAACGGCGAGATTCAGCGGCTGGATGCCCACCGGGGCCTGACCTCGCCAGGCCGCGAGCAAGACCCATGCTGATTCTCTGCATCTACCACCTTTGGCAAAGATCGCACGGGCGACGAGTTTCTGCCGGTTGCTTCCAGGCGATTCTGCGCACTCGACTATCCGGAGAGTTCGGCCATCAGCTGGGCGAAGAGAAGCAAATGCTTGTCTCCCACGAAACTCTCGAGGACATGTTCTCGAGCACGTAAGCCGAGCTCGACGAGCTGGCGAGGGTGTGCAAGGAGTTCGGTGAGCGCTCTTCCGAAAGCGGTCAGATCCGCCGGGTCCTGGAGGAGGATGCCCGTTCCGGGGACGACCTGCTCGGTTATCCCTCCGACGCTCGAGGCCACCACCGCCTTCGCCTTCCACATTCCCTCCGCCACCGTCAGCCCAAAGCCTTCCTCCAGGCTCTTTTGCACAATCACGGTGGCATGCCGTTGGATGGCGTTCACCATCGCTGCGTTCTCGTCGACATCCGCCATCGGCAGGGTGATCAGGGTGACGCGTCGGCGG
This sequence comes from uncultured Acidimicrobiaceae bacterium, assembly GCA_963837805.1. Lineage (GTDB taxonomy): Bacteria > Actinomycetota > Acidimicrobiia > Acidimicrobiales > RAAP-2 > Bog-756. The sequence continues at coordinate 396,893 of CAWIOU010000033.1, read as the reverse complement.
GCGTCGGCCGATAGAGCCTTCCAGGCTGCCAGGCACTCGGCGTACACCTCGGCTCCTTCTGGGTCGTCGGTGACCCCGACCACCGCTGGACCCACCAGTGCCAGGTGAGCATCAACCAGCGTGGGCAACGCCCCGACAAACCCTTCCATGACTCCTTCCATGTCCTTCAGTCGATCCCATCGTGATACTTGGACGATCAGGGGGACAGCAGATCTCAAGGAAGCGCCGTTGGCCGAGACAATTGTTGCTTGGCGTTCAACACGCCCAGCCGCACCGTCGCCGCGAGTGAACGTTCCCAGAGGGTCGTTGGGCACGCCTTGGAGGAGACCGATGCGGCCGAGCGTGCGGAGCACGTTGCTCGGTGACATGTCCTGGTTCTTGGGTGAGAAGGGATCGATGGATGGAGGAATAGCCCGGACTTTGGACGCGTCGATCCACGAGGGAACGTACTCGGACAGGGAGAAGACGTAGGCTTCGCAGTGAGCCAGATGAGGCCGGAGAAACGACCACGCCTCTTCGGTCCATTGATTGCTGCCCGCCCGCCCGATGTGGCATCGCCAGACCACTCTGGCCCCAGCGGCGGTAAGGGCCGGAGCCATGCCAGCTGTTTGCGGGTCATGGAGGAGAACCACGTCGCCTGCCCGGACGCGGCCCATCACGCCTATCGCATTCGCGCCAGTGATCTCGACGTAGTGGGCAGCCTCGTTGGGCCCCAGCTCACCGGCGTCCCCGCCCGTTCCGTGGAGACGATTGTGGATCCGCTTCGTGATGGAGAAAAACTCGGCGTCGGCATTCATCACGAGCCAGCGGATGTCGACATCGGCGTCCAGCGTGTAGCCGACGAGCACCTGGAGCATCTCGGCCACGCCGCCGCCGGCAGCCGTCGAGCTCACATTCCAAATCGTCTTCCCCTCGAGAAGCTGACTGGTCCGAAACGCCGACCGGCGAAGCTCCCCGGATCGCTCCGTTCCGATGAGCGGTTCGAGACGCGAGAGGGCGCGAACGGCCACCTTGACCTCTCGGACGGAATGCCCCTCTACCGCTGATACAGCCTTAGTCAATCCCAAGATCCTTCCACGTACGGCCCTCTTCGTTGACCATGATGACGCCCGACCCGGACCCGACCTCGCAAATCGGTCCAAGAGAGCACGAGCCAACGCAAGGCTCTGGCCGACTCAGAACGAGCTCATTCAGCTCACCTGGCGTCGTTGGTCCTCCCAGTAGCAGCGCCGCAGTTCGCGCTTCAGAGGCTTGAAGGCACCAGACAATGGAAGCGGACCGTCCTGGAATTCGACGGATTTTGGGACCTTGAACCCGGCCAGGAACTGGCGAGTGTGTTCGATCAGCTCTTCAGCAGTCGCCTTCATGTCCGATCGAAGGACGACGATTGCATGCACAGCCTCACCCCACTTGTCGCTTGGGATCCCGATGACCGCCACCTCGGCCACGGCAGGATGAGAGGCGATGGCGTTCTCCACCTCGATGGAATACACGTTCTCCCCCCCGGTGACGATCATGTCCTTCATCCGATCGGTCAGGTGCAGGAGGCTGTCTTCGTCGATGAAGCCCATATCGCCGGTGCGATACCAGCCGTCGCGCATGACCGCTTCCGTTTCCGCCGGTTTCTGCCAATATTCGCGCATGAGGTTGCCGCCTCGGGCACACACCTCCCCTGTCTCTCCTCGACGGAGTGCGGTGCCGAGAGTGTCGGTGATGCATAGCTCGACACCGAACAAAGGCCTGCCCGAGGCCGTAAGCGCATCACCGCCACGGCGATGATCCTCAGGACCGAGAAAGGTGAGTGCCGAGGCCGCCTCGGTCATGCCATATCCCTGAATGAAGTCGGTATCGGGGAGCATCGTCAGCCACCGGGAGATCAGGTCCTGCGAAATCGGTGATGCTCCGTAGACCAGTTGGCGGAGCGAGCTCAGGCGCTCCGGTGAGAAACCTTCGGCTCCCTCGAGCATCGACAGCATGATCGGGATCACCATGGTCGTGTCGATGCTCTGATCCTCGATTGTCCTCAGCACCAACCCAGGGTCGAACAGGGGGACAGTTACCGAGGTTGCGCCGGTAGCGGGGATACCGAGCACACCGGCGACGAGGGCGGCGTGGAACATCGGCGACTGGAAAAGGAAACGGCGATCCTCTCGAAGCCCTATCTCGGAGAGGACGTGATACACGTTGAGTACCTCGGCCCGCTGCTCGAGCAGGGCTCCCTTGGGAAAGCCGGTGGTTCCCCCTGTGTACATGAGGATTGCGGCGTCGTCTTCCTCCGGCTCGGGGGGCATGACCGGCTTGCCCACCGTCAGCAGGTCCTCGTAACCGACAGTGCCGCCGATACATCCCGACACGCCTTCGTCCGGCTCCCCACCGATGATGACCACCTTGTCGACCTTCGCCCCCATGGCCCGGGCGCGGTCGAGGAGGGAGGCGAACACCGGATCGGTGAAAACCACCCTGGCGCCGGAGTCGTTGAGCACATAGGCCAACTCCGACGGAGTCAACCGAATGTTGAGCGGGTTGATGATGCCGGCTCCGAACATGGCGGCGTGGTAGAGCTCAAGATATTCATGGCCGTTCATGGCCAGAACCCCGAACCGGTCACCCGGCTCCACACAAAGCACCGTTCGCATGGAATTCACCAGTCGCAAGAGGCGATCGAGGTGGCCGGCAAACGTGCCGCGGTAGCGGATGCCCTCGGTGGTTACATCGATCATCGCCACCTTGTCCGGTAGCTGTTCGACCCGGGGCAGTAAGAGCCTGGGATACACGAGTTCTCTCATGACGTTGAACCTCCATTGACTCCGAGATGACATTCCGTGCCGAGCGTTCCGTCCTCGTCGCGTGGAGGCGCGCCCTCGAAACTCCCGATCGAGCCCATGTGCATGGGTGTTCGCTCCGATTCGGAATACAAGCACCCGGCGTCAAGCGGAGACAGGACCTGCAAAAGGGGCTTCACAGCCCCTGCCCATCTGGCATGCAACCGAGACGAAATACCTCTTCGAATCCATCGGCGAGGCAGGTAGCCAGCCGCGGACTATCGGGGACGGCCACGCTGTCGACGACGATGCCGATACACACCCGATCGGCCGATGTGACGAGCGAGACATTCACCGCCGCCCCCGAGGGGGGAGCAAAGGCGTACATGCGGTCAACCCGAGCACCGGCCAGGTAGGTCTCGAAGGTCGGGCCGGGGACATTGGTGATACAGAAATCGACACCCTTGAGCATTGAGCCCCACATCGCGGTGACCACGGGGTCTGGCACTTTATCGAGGCCGGCAGCCAACATCTCGCTGAGTGCCAGTCCGGGCGCGTGCTTCCACGAACCGGTGATCCGTTGTACCCCGCGTACGCACTCCTCTGTGTCCGCCGGTGTTGGAACGATGAAGCGGGCCGGTACGAAGTAATTCCCTCCCTCCGGGTCACCGGCGGCGCGCACGCTTACCGGCATCAGCACCCTCAAGCCGTCCACCGGCGCGCCGTGGAACTGGTGGTAGCGCGAGATCCCGCGTACGACGGCAGCCACGAAGACGTCGTTGAGCGTGCCATTCATTGCCGTTGCCGCCAGGCGCAGCGCCTGAGGTGTCAGATCGAGCACCTCGAAAGCTCGCCTGAAGCCGCGCTCAGTCATGAGCGGAGAGAGCGGTGTGCCGGCTGGAGCAAGAAGGCGCACTGCGGACGCCGCGGTGGCCACCACACGCTGAGCGTCCTCGAACGGGTGCGTCGAAGCGTGCAGAACGGTTTCGATTACGCGGCGCGGAGCGGGCAGACGTCCGAGTAGTCCCAGAGGCGCTCGGCCTGCCGCCACCTCGGGCGCTGGGCGGGATTCGGAATTCGGATGGCGCACACTGTCCAACAGATGCATCAGCACGGCGACGCCACCGACGCCATCCACGAGGGCATGATGCAACTTGATCACGAGCGCCGCACCTTCGCCATCCACTCCCTCGACAACTACTGCCTCCCAGGGCGGAAGCTCAGTATCGAACCCGGTGGTGGCCATTGCCTGGGCCAAGTCGAGCACGTCCCTGAAGGTTGCTTTGGGCGGCAAGAGCATGCGTCGAAGGTGGAGGTCGAGATCGAAGCGGTCGTCCGTCACGAATTGCGGCCTCCCGCGGCCCAACGGTCGGGACTTGGCTCGAGACCGGAGCCTTGGGACGATGGCGACCAGCGCTGTCACCCGATCTCGGACGTCTGCCCAACCAGGGGCCCTGTCCAGTGCCATCACGGCGACGACTGTCGGCCGCAACACCGGATCTCGGCCGACGGTCCACAGCAGGGCGTCGGAACCACTCATCGTATCCACGACACGTACTCGCTCATCGATCATTGGCAACTCCCCCACTCGATTGTGCGACCGGGTTCGGAGGAGAGCCAGTGCCGAAAGTCCCATTCCTTGACCATGGGATCAAACTAGGAGAAGGGATCTGGAGCCGTTGGCCACGGCGATCGCTCGAATAAGGCTAGAAATGGAGGCCGAAAGTCCCTAGTGGCGGGCACGCAGAGGTGGCATGGTGGTCACATGTGGATCGATGCCAAGGGTTCGACCGTCCTCCCCCCACCTGAGTGCCTGCGATTGTTGGCCGTGGGAGCCAAAGAGGATGGGATCGGAAGGATCGGGATAGCAACCGACCAGGCGCCGGTGATCATCCCCGTCAACTTCACGCTCTTGGACGGACAGGTGCTGGTTCGGGTGGGCACCGGGTTCTTGTCCCAAGCGGCAGGCGGGCACCTGGTGGCGTTTGAAGTCGATCACATCGATTCCGATACCGGAACGGTCTGGAGCGTTCTTGTTCGTGGGCTGGCGACACTGGTCGAAGCGCCGAACCAAACCCAACTCGAGGCGGCGGGGCACCCGCTGGTGCCCGAGCCGGGAGACATGGTGTTAATCCTTCGCCCGGATGTGATTACGGGTCGACGGTTCGAGCTTTGCCACGCGGCCTAGAGGCGCCCACCAGTTCAATGACGCGACTGTGTCCTCCCCGCTCGTGCCCGAGCCCCAGGCGGCCCGGTTCAAGAGGCGTGGGCAGCCGCCGACGCAGCCACATCTCCTACTCGAGCAGTTCCCGCACATGACGGGCGATCTCGAGATCCTCACGAGCGTGGACGACAAGTACGGGATTTGCCCCCTCGGGAGATATCAGTCTGTCTCCTTCGCCAAATTGGCTGGCCGAGACGTCCAGCCGTACCCCGAGAAACCCGAGGCCCGTACCTACGTCGACTCGCAGCCGGGACGTTGCTTCCCCCGCCCCACCGGTGAAGACCAAGCCGTCCATCCCATCCATGGCTGCGCACATAGCGGCGACTCCGGTCTGGATCCGGTACACGTAGACCTCATAGGCGAGCCGGGCGTCCTGATCCCCAGCATCCATGGCCTCCAACACATCCCGCAGATCCCCGGAGCCTCCCGCCAGGCCGGCCAACCCCGACCCATGTTCGAGAGCCTCTTCGACATCGGCGGCCGACAGCCCATGATTTCGCTCCACCCACAGGACCAGACCAGGATCGACGGTGCCCGAGCGTGTGGCCATCACCAGGCCCTCCATCGGGGTGAACCCCATGGTGGTGTCGACCGAGCGGCCGAAAGCCACCGCAGCCAGAGAGGCGCCGGCGCCGAGGTGGGCGGTGACCAGGCGGAGATCGTGATGGGGGCGACCGAGAACCTCGCCCGCCCGTCGGCTGGCCCAGGCGTGGCTGAGGCCATGGAAACCGAAGCGTCGAATGCCCCACTGCTCTCGCCAGGGTCGGGGTATGGCATAGGTGGTCGCCTTTGCCGGCATGTCGGCGTGAAAGCTGGTGTCGAAACAGGCCACCTGGGGAAGATCCGGCCGCAACGATCGCAAGCTGTGGATCGCGCTCAAGCTGGGGGGGTTGTGCAACGGCGCCAAATCGGCCAGGGCGTCGAGCCTGGCGTCGGCATCATCAAGGACAATGGGATGGAGGAACACCGAGCCGCCGTGGACCACTCGGTGGCCGGCCGCACCGAAGTATGGGTTCTTCTCGATGAAGGAACCGAGGACGGCTGCCATGTCCGTCGGAGCCGGGCAGGAAAGGTCGGCGGCTGCCACCACGCTGTCTTTGTCATCCAGCAGGCGCAGTTTGAGCGAGCTAGAGCCGGCGTTGACCACGAGGATTTGCACCCGCTTACCTTGACAGATGGAAGCAACCGAACGTCAGCATGACCAAGGCAAGTCCCCGTAATGCATTGGAGGAGTTCCCGATGAATGCCGTCAACGGATCACCATCCCTCGCTCGGGGGGAAGCCGATGAGTTTCTTCCTCTCGATGCCTACTTTCGGGCTGCCAACTACCTTACTGCCGGCCAGATCTACCTCATGGACAACCCGTTGTTGCAGCGGGCCCTCGTCCCCGAGGACATCAAGCCCCGGCTACTGGGTCACTGGGGAACGAGCCCTGGACTCAACTTCATCTACGCGCACCTGAGCAGGTGCATCAAGGCGCTGGATCTCAGCGCCATATTCGTGTGCGGTCCAGGTCACGGGGGGCCGGCCGTCGTGGCCAACACGTGGCTTGAGGGTACCTACAGCGAGCGCTATCCCCACATCGGGCGCAACAGTGACGGCATGGGACGTCTGTTCCGCCAGTTCTCCTTCCCCGGCGGCATCCCCAGTCACTGCAGCCCAGAGACCCCGGGGTCCATTCACGAAGGCGGTGAGCTCGGCTACTCGCTGAGCCATGCCTTCGGCGCCGCATTCGACAACCCCGACCTGGTGGTCGCCTGTGTTGTGGGCGACGGCGAGGCAGAGACCGGGCCGGCAGCCACCGGATGGCACTCGAACAAGTTCCTCGATCCCCGACAGGACGGCGCCGTGCTGCCCATCCTGCATCTGAACGGGTACAAGATTGCTGCTCCCACCGTCCTAGCTCGAATTCCCACTGCCGAGCTGCTGAAGCTCTTCTCCGGCTACGGCTACCGCCCGGTGCTGGTCGAAGGTGGATTCGACGGCGAGAGCCCCATGGCTGTGCACGGGCGTATGGCTGACGAACTCGACGCCGTCTTTGCCGAGATCCGGGACATCCAGGATGCCGCTCGCTCGCACAGCAGTGCAGGCGCCCGGCCGAGATGGCCGATGGTGATCCTGCGGACGCCCAAAGGCTGGACCGGCCCGAAGATCGTCGATGGAGTGCCGATCGAGGGGACTTTCCGCGCCCACCAACTCCCCCTGACCGAGGTGCGCACCAACCCCGAGCATCTCGCACAACTGGAGGCGTGGCTTCGCAGCTACCGGCCCGACGAGCTCTTCGGCGAGAACGGAGGACCGATCGAGGCCATCTGCCAGTTCCCTCCATCCGGTGAGCGTCGAATGAGCGACAACCCGCATGCCAATGGAGGGCTCCTCCGGGCCGAGCTTGAGCTTCCTGACTTCTCCGACTTCGCGGTCGAGGTACCGAGCCCGGGGACCGTCACGCGGGAGGCAACCCGGGTGCTGGGTTCCCTTCTTCGAGACGTGATACGAACCAACCCGGAAACTTTCCGCCTCTTCGGACCAGACGAAACCGCTTCCAACCGGTTGCAGAATGTATTCGAGGTCACCGATCGGGCCTGGGACGCCGAGCTACGACCTGGCGACGACCATCTGGCTCCCGACGGGCGGGTCATGGAGGTGCTGTCGGAGCACCAGTGCGAGGGATGGCTCGAGGGATACCTCCTGACCGGTCGCCATGGCCTGTTCAACTGCTACGAAGGGTTCATCCACATCATCGACTCGATGTTCAATCAGCATGCAAAATGGTTGAAGGTCAGCGCGGAGGTCCCGTGGCGCCGGCCCATCTCCTCGCTCAACTACCTCCTCTCCAGCCATGTGTGGCGACAGGACAACAACGGCTTCTCTCACCAAGACCCGGGGTTCATCGATCACGTGGTCAACAAGAAGGCCTCGATCGTCCGCGTGTACTTCCCGCCGGACACCAACTGCCTCCTGTCGGTCGCAGACCACTGTCTTCGCAGCCACAACTATGTCAATGTCGTCGTCGCCGGCAAACAGCCTCAGCACGATTGGCTGACGATGGACGAGGCGTTGGACCACTGCACACGAGGGCTCGGGATCTGGCCTTTCGCATCGAACGACGATGACTCGGTGCCTGACGTCGTCATGGCTTGCTGTGGGGATATTCCCACCCTCGAAACCCTGGCCGCGGTGGACCTGTTGCATCAGCACCTCCCAGACCTGAAAGTCCGCGTTGTCAATGTCGTCGACCTGATGCGTCTCGAACCGGATACCGAGCACCCCCATGGGCTTCCGGATCGTGAGTTCGACACCCTGTTCACGCCCGACCGGCCGGTGATCTTCGCCTACCACGGCTATCCGCTGCTCATCCATCGACTGACCTACCGACGGATCAATCATGACAATTTCCATGTCCGGGGATACAAAGAGGAAGGAACCACGACCACCCCCTTCGACATGGTCATGCTCAACGATCTCGACCGATATCACCTGGTCATCGATGTGCTCGATCGAGTTCCCGGACTCGGGCCCCAAAATGCGATGCTGCGTCAGCAGATGATCGACGCCCGGCTCGAAGCCCGCCGCTACGGGTGCGAGCACGGCGAGGACCCTCCAGAGATCGCCGACTGGCGTTGGGGCGGTTCCACACCGGCCCCGAGGTAGACGGTGCCGGAACTGTCCCGGTAGCTCACTGTGCCGGCGGCCCCGACCAGGCTCGTGCGAAACGGCTCGGATCGCGGTGCGACCATGCGAAGATCGTTGCCCAGGTGCAAGCGGTCGATGCCGGCTATCACCGCTGCGATCCGAGCTGGCCGTCGGGATGATCATTCCGGCGTGTTCGGACACCGGTGGGACCACTCACGATCAGCACGGTGGGACAGTGACGTTGTCAGGGTGATGGTGTATGCCGTGGTCGGTAAGGGTCGCTGCTCGAATGAGAGGTTTGATCGGACTCAATGGAAAATCGAAGGGTGACGGTTTCACAATCGGAACGGGTGGTCACCGTAAACCCCGATTTCATGAAGACGTCGAGCATGTCATGATTCTCCGTCAGGGTCTGGGCGACAAAAGCGGTGATCCCTCTCCTGACGGCCGCATCGGCTAGGTGTTTGAGCAACAGAGTACCGATCCCGTGGTGCTGGAACTCGTCGGCGACAACGAAGGCCACTTCGGCCTCGGAAGTCTCTGCGATCCGCTCATAACGGCCCACGGCAACCAGTCGTTCGCCATCCACCACCACCAGAGCCAGGCGGTCCCCGTAGTCAACATGGGTGAAGCGTTCGATCTCGGCCGATGAGAGGCGCCGATGCATATAGAAGAAACGGCGGTACACCGATTGAGATGACAACCCCTCATGGAACCTCACCAGACGTGTGCCGTCGTCGGGCCGGATCGGCCGCATGTGGACGACCGCGCCATCTAATGTCTGCACATCGCACACCAACTCGGGGGAAAACTGATCAATAATTTTGGTCGTCGAACCATGGCCATCCGGGCTAGTCATGACCTGATCTCCGTCTGATCCGGCGACCGGTCACCTGGATGGGAGAGAGAACCACGTAGGCGTCCCGCCTTCCGCCGGCCCAAGGGGCGATCCCAAGCGATGCGACCTGTTCGTATTCGGATGACTCAACAACGGCTCGACCATCGCCGCTGAGCAAGACGCTCCACCCCTCGGTGAGTGCCTCATCGAGGTGATCGACCTCGAAGGCGATCGCGTCGTTCGGTAGATTCGATAGCAGGTCAGAATCAGGTTCGGTACGAAAGACCACACTGTCAGCGAGCATTCGGAAGTTTACGGGGAGTGCCACGGGACCGCGCTCATTGGAGAACACCACTCGGCCCACACCGCCGGGCGCGACAAGCGCACGGCATTCATCGATGCTCAGGGACTCGAGAAGGGGCCGGTCGGATGGCTCGGCCCGACCAGGGGGTTCGTCCATCCCACTTCCCGTGACGAACTCCACCGATGTCTCGAGCGCTGCCGCCAACCGCCACAGGGCGGCTCGAGGAAGCTCGGGCGAAGGACTCGCCTCGAGGGCGCGCAGATAGGTTGTACTCATTCCGGCCCGGCTGGCCACTTCCTCCGGGCTCAATTCCAGTTCGAGGCGGCGCTCCGTCACCCGCCGTCCCAGATCTCCAGTCGTGCTCATTGATCCCTCGTTTCTCCCACCAGATCAGCCTCCCGTCGATCGCCATGACCGGTCACTTCGGCACCACGGCCGGCTCGGATCTGGTCAGACGTTGAAGGACCCTCGTCCTCGACTGCTCATGTCGATACAAGAGGAAGGGCGATCCTTCGGAACGCTCTTCAGGTAGGTGCGGTCGTGCCACGATCACGGGACACTTGGCGTGGCGGATGCATTGGTGAGCGACCGACCCCAGGAGAGCGTCGTGGAAGCGTCCGTGGCCCTTGGATCCGACAACAAGGAGTTCAGCACCTTCGGCTGCGTCAAGGAGAGCAGGTACCTCTGCGTTGAAGCAGGTATGGGCGATGAACCGAACGTCAGGTGCCATCCTTTCGGCGTACTCGGTGGCGGCATCAACCGTCTCGTTTGCAACGACTTCGAAACCCTCTGTGGGTCCCAACACGAACGCGCCCACCGGCGGATACTGCCAGGCATAGACGGCTTCGACGGTCGCTGATCGGATGCGGGCCTCTTCCAGCGTCCACCGGAGTGCCCGCGAGGATCCGGGCGAGCCGTCGATGCCAACCACCAACCGGGCTTCGGGGACCCGAAGGGGAAGCTCGTCTACGTCTGCTCGGACAACAGCCACCGGGCAGTGGGCGTATTCGACACATTGATCGCTTACCGAACCAAGCAGCAATTCTTTGAATCCGCCCAGCCCCCGCGCTCCGACGACAAGAAGGTCGGCTGACCGGCTTGCGATTGTGAGCACAAGAGATGCCGGCCATTCCTCAACCTCACCTCGGGCGAGCACCGAAGGGTGACGTGTCGCCACCAGCCCGACGGCGTCCGCGATGATCGCCTCCGCCGCCGAGAGATCGGTCGAGCTGGGCTCATACCAGCCCGGAACATCCTTCGGCGCACTGGTCTGGGCGTACACGATTCTCAGCAGCGATCCTCGTCGCTTCGCCTCATCGGCAGCCCATTTGAGGGCCAGTCGGGAGTGCTCCGAGCCATCGACGCCCACCACGATGGTCTGATCCTCGCCTCGGTTTGGGCTCTGGTCATTTTCAGGCACAATGCCTCCTTCGGATGTTCACCCCGGCCAACTAGCGGGGAATGACGATCACGACGTCGGTGGTGCGGGCCAGTATCAACTCTCCTGGCGTGAGGCCCACGTCCTCAACGAAGTAGGGGTCGAGCGTCAAACTGCCCGAGCGCCGGTTCCCTGAGCTCTGATGGCGATGGCTGTCGAAATGGGTCACGGCTTCCTCCCACTGCGTTCGGGACATTTCTGCTGTCCCTTCTATTGGATGCCACGGTGGACCAAAGGGGTAGGGCCGAAGGTCCCCCAATCTGTGCCCTTGCATGTAGCACGGGGGTAGGAGCAGTCCGGGCCGCCTGTGAGGGTTTCGGGACATGGTCAGCCAGCCTCGGGGACCTTTGGCCCTACCGAGGGTCGTCGAAGTCGCGGCATGCTTTGACTGTGGACATCTTGACCAAACAGAGCACGGGGCCCGAAAGGACGACCAGGGAGACCTTTTCCGAACTGTCCGCGGAGGAAGTCATCGTCCGCAGCTACGTCCAACAAGTGGAACGAGCGATCGCTGAGTGGCAGACGGGGATCGACGAACTGACGATCCAACTCGAACTTGCCTACCGCGACGTTCGAGACGAGGCCAGCGAGCGCCTCGATGCGATGCAAAACGTCTGCCTGGCTGCTCGATCCCGGCTTCCTGACCCGGCCGTTGAGTCGGACGTCAACCCAAGTGCCCTTTTCCAGGAGCTCGAACAACTGATGCGAGATCTTGCTGACGCCCACCATACGGCCGAGGTTGCGGTCGACAAACGTCGTGATCAAATATCAGAGCAGCGGGCCAATCCTCGAGGCTGGTCCGATCATGGCACCCATTGATCCGGTGCATCGCAGGTCTCTCTATATTGATCTCCTACACGCTGCAATCACAGCGCGGAACCAGAGTGATCACGAGCCGGACCTCGAGGAGGCACTGGCTGAACTGGAGCGGTGCCGACGCCATATGGTGAACAACGCCCAAGCCCACCGGGATCGGGGTTGGTCCACGGGGGCGATAGCAGTCCAGGTGGCCTACGACGTCGCCCTTGTCCGATCCGCGCGATGTCTAGAAATCGACTCCGACCCGGATCGCTTCGGATGGCCGGCGGACGAGCGCCAGCGACTCGAGCGCGCGGTTCGAATCTCGGTCGCTTCTTCTATATCAGCTCGATAGTGGAGAGGGAGCCCACGTACCCGTGGCGTCGGTACGACGCGCTTGGGCTGATCGCTCCGCGAGACGAGTGGCGAAGCTTGCTGCATGGGTCCGACGCTCCATCCCCAGCTGGGACAGGAGATTCGAAACGTAGTTCTTCACCGTCTTCTCGGCCAGAGAGAGGGTGCCGGCGATCTGATGGTTGGTCTGACCCTCGGCCACAAGCTCGAGGATCCGACTTCTCGAGGACCCGATCGCTCAGCACCAAGCTGGATGCCGCCACGATTGGCGCGGTGGTCGCCTTCCAAGCTGACGCTCGGGAGCCATTCGGTGAGAGCCACTGGAGTGTCAATCGAGTTGTGTCGGTAGCCCACCCACCAACCAAATTACCATCGTCACACCCGGCCACCCGGGGGCGACCCGCCGGCCCTCTAGTCGGTGGGCAGAAGGTCGGCGTCGCGCAAGCGCCCGGCGAGGGACTCGAGCAGCTTGCGCATCACCGGGGGGACTTTAGCCACCAGCTTGAACAAGTCGGCTCGGTCCAGCTCCAGCACCTCGAGATCGCTGGTCGCTGTCACCGTGGCCGAGCGTGGCTCGCCGTCGATCAGGGATAGTTCGCCGACCACGTCGCCCGGACCCAGGAGGGCCAGGCGCTTGCCGTCCCGAACTACCTCAGCGCTTCCCGTGACGATAATGAAGGCAAGCCCACCGGCGGCGCCCTGGCGGGTCATCACGGTCCCCTTCTTGAGCTCGGCCGGGACCGTGAGGGCAGCGATCTGACCCAGCTGCCTCTTGTTGCAGGCCGCAAACAGCGGCAGTTGCGCGAGGATCTCTATTTTGCGAACCCGTCCCACGGAACCGATCATCGCCCCCAGATTAGTGAGCAGTCCGGAGGAAAGCGAGATGGAGGAACGAAGGGCCACGGGGCTATTTTCGCCGCCCTCTCTACTCGAGAGAAAGTCCTACTTCGACGTTCCGGACGAGGTGCTTGGCACCCACAAGAGAACGACGGGGCCACGCCACGGTGTCTTCGTCGCCTGAGCCCGATCCACGCATGTCCAGATCAAAGGAGATGTCATTCTCAGGATCCAGGGCTTCTCGGCCCCCGGCACTATGACGGCTTCGCCGTCTCGTCATCCAGGCCTACCGAGACGTCGCCTTTGCCAACTCTCCTAGAGCGTCGTCGAGCCCGAGGGCGATCCGCGAGATGTCCGGTACGGCTTTGGGGCAAGCGTTGAGCCCCACGTGGAGGGAGTCGAGATAGCTCTGCACCGTGATGTTGAGGGAGATCCCATCGACGATCGGCCCGAGCGGGTACGCCGCGACGAGGCGGGCGCCTCCGAAGTACAGCGCAAGTGGGGGTCCCGGGACGTTGGAGACGACGAGGTTCGCAGGCCGCAGGCGCGGAACGGCCCCGACGCGTGAAGCTGCGCGCGCGGCACCTTTGGCCATCACCGGCGGGATGTTCTCCAAAATCGTCGACGCAACGTTTCCCCAACCTACGGCCTTCTCCTGCTTCTTGGCAGCCTCTGACGCGCCCGCGATCGCCCGGGCGCGTTCGACCGGGTCGTCGATGTGGTTGGCCAGAGGAACGAACATGGCCGAAAGCCGGTTGCCGCCTGCCACGTCGCCTCGCTTGCCTGTCCGCAGAGACACCGGGACGACCGCGGTGAGCGAACCCTCTGGTTCTTCATCCTTGCTTTCGAGGTATGACCGCAACGCGGTCGAGCACAGGGCGAGCACAACATCGTTGATGGTGACCCCAAGGCGTCGCGAGACGGCCCGGATGTCGGGGAGGCTGAGATCGACGACGGCGACGTTCCGGTGAGTGGTGATCCGCGAGGTAAAGCGGTTCGCCGGCGCTCCCATCGGGATCGTGACGAGATCGAGCCCCGAGTGCATGGCGTGACGCATGAGACCGCTGGTCGCCTCGACCAAGGACCTGGCGATCCTTACGCTTGAGGTGGGCCATTGAAGCAGGGAGGTCACTCCCTCTCCGAACAGGGACAGAGCAGACGGAAGCTGGCGCGGTGACCACTCCTCAGGCGACTGGAGCGGAGCTGGCAGGTTCGGCTCGAAGTCGAGCAGATTCGCCATCAAAACCGCTCCGGAGACTCCGTCGATCGCGGCGTGATGGATCTTGGCAATCATCCCCACAAGTCCTCCCTCCAGGTCCTCGACGACGTGCATCTCCCACGGGGGACGCGTCGGATCGAGGGATGAGCTCATGACGTCCGCCGCGACGTCCTGGAGGCTTCGTCTTCCAAGGTAGGAACTTGTGCTCGTCCGGCGCAGGTGCCAGTCGAGGTCGAATGCCGGATCGTCAACCCAACCTGGATGGTCGAGGCTCAACGGGACGGGCAGGAGCCGACGGCGGAACGGCGGCAACAGGTGGAGGCGAGCCTCAACCAAGGTCTTGATCCGGGCGAAGTCAAGCAGCTCTGACGCTGTGGTTGGGTCAAACAGGCAAATGTATGCAACCTCCAAGCGGGTCGTCGGTGTCTCGGCATACACGAACATCGGGTCGAGACCGCTCATGTGCTTCAAAGGGTCACCTCCTAGAAGCGTTTGCGAACATGCGGCAGGTGGAATCCGAGAACCCGCAAGGCGGGACTGCGCACCGTGCGCGTGACCCTCGGCGTCGCAATGAACACTTGATGCCCAGATCCAGGTGATCTTGGGTGGGAGTCTCGGATCAGCGGGAAAACATCCCGCTCGGCCTCCCTTTGCTCTACCCCGGGCCTTGGCCTGCAAACCAAATACCCCATGCCAATGGCACCAAAACGCAAATCCGTCGCCACAATCCTTGGTCGAGGACTACCCACACTTACCTTTGCCCAACGCCAACCAGTGCATGTCACCTCGATGTTCTGTTGACGGTCATGGCGGGCGAGATGTCGACATTGCTGGCGGGCGAGGCGGCTACTGGCTAACCGCCTCGACAGGTGAAGGCTACGGCCTTCCCGTCACTCTGACGGGAGCACCGGCCCCCATGCTCGTCACGCCCGCGTCGGCCCATCCTGCATTACGGGTGGGCGGTGCACTTTGCACCGCCCACCCGTAGCGATGCGAATCACGTTTCCCGGGCACAGCAGCTATGCACCGGCTAGGGGTCGCTCGTTGCGCGATTACCAGGGGGGCTCTCCGGGAGCCGGGCTTAGAACGACCGTGGCCGAGGTCGTCGCCGTGGTGCTGGTGCACCCGGACCCCTTGGTCGCGATCTTGGCGTTGGTGACCGTGTCGGTGTTCTTGCCGTTGTATGCGCCTGTCACCTTCACCGACCCGCTTGGAGCTGCCGTAATCGTGCAGCTGGACAGGATGCTCGACTTGAAGGTGGCTCCGTCCTTCGGTACGACGAGGGTAAGCGTCGTCTTTGTACCCGTCAGCAGCCAGCTTCCAGTGGTCTTGATCGTGTCCGTCCCGCCCGAATTGTCCTTACACCCATTGATGGTCGGTGGAGCTGAAAGCTTTATGGTGCTGGACTTCGTGCTCGGGATTTTGCCCTTGGCCGTGAAGTTGGTGCACGTGACCGTGATCGGGACCGAGTCGATGTCTCCCTTGAAGGTCATGTGTGTTCCGGTCTTCAGCTTCCCGGTGACCGTCGTTCCTGCAGGCAAGGATGCGTAGGCAGCGGTGGCGATGCCGAAGACGAGCAGCCCTGTCCCCACGACGGCCACCATTGTCTTGGTCAGTTTTGACATAGTTGGCTTTCCCTCCCTTGGATCTTTCCTTGGTCGCTTCATGAGCAGTGACATGATTGTCTGAACCTCCTTCGGTTGTTGTCTGCTTGTACTGCGAGTTCTCGCCTCATGGCTGAGGAACCGTTTGGTAGAACGAGTCGCCGACCGGCAGCGAGGCACCGGCGTGCCCGGCCGACAGTGGCAAGCTGACGATCACGTCGACGTTGGTCGCCACGGGCCCGATCACAGGACACCCCGACAACGGCGCCGCGCTCGTGCTCACGTCGGTGTTGAGGAGGACAGACCCCTCTGGGACGAGGCGCAGCCAACGACTTCGCTGATCGTCCCCGAGTCGGCGTCGAGCCCGACGGTCCCGAGTCATCGTCGGAACCAGCATGCGTGCGACCGACCAGGGCACGCTGACCAAGATGCGGGGCCATATATCCCCCCCTTTTCAAGGCAGGTTTTACCCCCGACGGCCACTCCTAAACCGGCTGGCAGCTACAGGCGCGTGAGCCGCCAGAACCCGGACGGGCCGGTGAGCCGCCGTGAGGTCAGGAGGGCAAGGTCGGTTTGCTGACCACCCAGGTCGAAACTGAGCACGCCGACCCAGGTGCCACTGGGAATGTCCGGCGGCAACTTCCCGACATGGATGTGGAGGGGCACGGTCAGACCGGGCCAGCCCACCACGGTGGCTGGTGCGACGACGACCGGTACTCCTGGGCCCCAAGGGGCCGTGACCTGTCCCACTACACGCCCGGGTAAGGGAAAGGACCCGAATGTGCCAGCAGCCGCGAACGCACCGTTCACAAGAGCGGCGGCGGAGTCGAGCGCGGCAGTGTTCGGACTCAATCCCTCCTGGCCGAGCACCGCCCCCACCAGGGTCAGGCTCTTCCCGTCGACGGTCTCCTTGGACTCGAAGAGGAAACAACCGCCTGCCGCCGAGTCGGACCCTGTCTTGATACCGATGATTCCTCCCTGCCCCAGGTCGGCGTCGAGGTTGTAGATCAGTCCCGCTGAGGGAAGGGTCACCTGGGCCATGGTCACGATTTGAGCGAAGGCGGGATCGGCGACGGCCGCCTCGCCCAGTCTGATCAGGTCGGCCGGTGTGCTCACTGTTCCGGGGTCCGCCCCGCTCGGATCGGTGAAGGTCGTCGAGCCGAGGCCGAGGTTGCGAGCCGAGGTGTTCATCTTGGCCACAAAGGCAGCCGTACTCCCAGCATCCCAGTCAGCCAGCAGGGTGGCCATGTTGTTTCCCTGGGCGACGAGGAGTCCCTCGAGGGCCTGCACCTCGGTCAAGGTTTCGCCGGTGGTGACGGGGACGAAAGACTCCTGGGAGATCGCGTCAGCCTGGGCGGCGGCGATCGTCGCAGCCCCCACCGGTATCGCCGGCCCTGAAGCACCGCCGACCAGAGGATGGTCCCTGAGGACAACGTAGGCGGTCATGACCGAGGCGACCCCGGCGATCGGGAGTGGCTTACTTCCTCCCACACTTCCCAGGGTCCCCGCCCCCTCCACTGCGAGAGCCGCCTCACCCGTTGCCGGCCACGGTAGTGACGGCAGGACCCCGGGGAGATGCACTGACGTCGATACCCCGCTGCTGAATACAGGGGCTGGGATGGACGCGAGCCACCGGATACCAGCCAGAGCCACCAGGATCACCGCAATCGCCCCAGCGACAAGAAACCTGCGCCGCGCCACCTTTCGGGTCCTGATGTATTCGAGCTCGTCGGCGCTCATTGGGATCTGTTCTCCCAGAGCCCGAAGCCGCGCCTCGCTGGTTGAAGCATGTCGGCGGCGCCGCCGGGTGACTTCGGAGCTTCTGCTCGACGGGTAGTTACGAGCCATTTTCAGTCACGGTAGCAACTCTGCCGACGACATCTTCGGCACCCACAAGTCTCGGGCCTCGTCGTAGTCGGGCCAGGTCACGCAGATCCAATCTTGCGCCGGACAAGACGGTCCTTCGCTGCTGGCTCTGGGCCTTCATCTGTTGCGCTCTGGACGAGGGTCGGACGAGCGGACGCTGGCTCGAGCCACCCCTCAATCGGCGAGGCCGGGCAAACTTCTGGCTGGCCTGAGGTCAGAACCGGAAGCGAGTCAGGCCGCCCGGCTCGGTGCCCAGTGCCACGGTCACCGACTGTAGCTTGATGCGAAATACGTTCCATGGCGGTGGTCCCTGCGAGGGCGCGTTGAACGGGGCAGTGATACCCGACCCGGTCTCATCCAGTTCGGCGGGCCACCCCTGGTCCGCCCAAGCCCTGGCGAGGCGCGTCAGTGTGGCCGGATTTGTCTCCCGCTCTACCTCACCTTCGGCGACGACATCTGCATCACGAATCGACACCGCAAGCGAGCAGCGCGGGTCGCGAGCGACGTTGCGGCCTTTCCGGGTCCTCGATCCGGTCTGGAACCAAAAGCTTCCGTCCAGCCAGAGCGCACCGACCGCCGTCACGTGCGGGCTCCCGTCCTCGTTCACCGTCGAGAGCCACGTCGTGCGAGCGTTGTGGGCGTCCGAAGCCGGCGGCGATCCGGTATCCAGTTTCTCGACAATGCTCGCCCAGTTCACTGGGGGCAGCCCGTCTCCCGCACCCAAGTTGATGATCTCCATTACGTCTCCCCTTCCTGTAGTCCGGCGTCCGCTCAGAGCCCAGTCTTCTAAAGGACGTTTACCGGTCACCAAAGTCATCGCCGTTTTCAAAGGGGTGGAAGTCCCCCCGGTCTCGCCAGTCTGCCAGGCGTAGTACCGAGCGCCGGGTTTGAGCCAACCCGGCTGTGCCGAGAGAACACCGAGCCCTCGTCACGATTCTGGTGAACGAGTAGGCTTCAGCCTTCTATCTTCCAGGTGAACCGATGTCAGATGCCCTCACAATCACCGTGCGGAGCACTCGTGGAGTGCAAGTGATCGCTATCCAGGGCGAGCTTGACCTGGCCACAGCAGACGCATTGTCCACGCAGCTAGCGGAGACATCCGGGTCGCTCGTCGTCGTTGACCTGGTTGATCTGTCCTTCATGGATAGCTCCGGTATTAGCTGTCTTGTCATGGCCAAGACTCAAATGGGGCGCGATGGGCGAACTCTCATTCTCACCCGTCCACAGCCGAGGGTGGAGCGAACTTTGGAAATCGTCGGATTGGTTGACTGGCTCACACCCTGGTCGCCCGAGTGGTCGTAGTGGTCGATGTGGCCTCAATGGTGCGGAGTTGAGGTTGGACGAAGATTGCCCAGATGACCTTCCCCGAGTTCAGTAAGTCGGTGTCCCAGTGAGGCCCACGAAGCGCCTGTATATCGACTGAAGTGTTGCTGAAGCTCAGATTTGAAAGCGATGTTCCGGACAGCCAACGCTGGGGCCGTGGACGTTCGCTCGACACCGCCGGTGTGCCCCAGATCGCCCAGTCCTTTTGATTCGGCGGACCTGCAAGGCGCGCAATCCAGTTATCGACAGTCGGATGACGATGCAATAAGGTGTCGGCGAACAGAGTCCGAGGCGAACACCAACTGAAGGACGTCGTGCTGAAGTACCGTTGGACCCTCATCGCTTGCGTCTACTTCGCAGCCGTCCTGTTAGCGAATTTACTCAGTGCGTCTGGCCAAAGTTTTACCGGACTGTTCGCATTGGTGCCGGTTCTCTTGGCCTTGGAGTGGGGACCTGAGATTGTGGCCTTCGGGTCGCTGCCGTTGCTGATCCTCGCAGGTACAAATGTGTTCAGAGAGGGAAGCTCCGCGTCAGCGACGATTGTTCGGACCGTAGGCGTAGCAGTCGGTGCCGGGATCGGGGTGTACATCGCCTCGAACAGGGAGCACCACGCAACCACCCTCGACCTCAGCCGGGCGGCCGCTCTCGCCGCTCAGGAAGCAATCATCCCAGCCGTCCCCGACTCTGTCGGTCGGTATCGCTTCTCCACTGCCTATCGGTCAGCCGCCGATGAGTCGTTGGTGGGAGGTGACCTCTACAAGGTCGTCAACACCGATTATGGAGTCCGGGTCCTGATTGGCGATGTCCGAGGAAAAGGGCTTGCGGCCATGACAATGACCTCTGTCCTCCTTGGCTGCTTTCGTGAGTGGGCACCCGAAAGCGCCACCCTCAAGGGTCTCGTGGCCAGGCTGAACAGTCGGGTAGTCGACAAGGCCGAGCCGGGTGATTTCGTCACGGCCGTTCTCGCTTCTCTCGATGACCGCCTGAACATAGAGGTGGCGAACTGCGGCCACCCGTCTCCGGTGCACTTCAGCTCCTCGAGGCCTCGGCAGGGTGTGATTCCAGAGCACCGCACGACACCGCTCGGGATGAACCCTGATCCAGCGATTTCGACGATGACCCTCGTGCCTGGCGATCGGGTGCTCTTCTACACCGATGGACTCATCGAAACCAGAGACAAAGGGGGCGATTGGATCGAGCTGGACGAGGCGCTTCTTGGGACACTGGGATCGGATCCGTTCGATGAAGCACTCGATCGCCTCATCGATCGACTTGAGGAGAGAGTCGGAACTCTTCGAGATGACCTCGCGCTACTCCTGATGGAGTGTGGCTGAACCGGCGAACTGAAGCGCAGCAGTATGGCAAAAGTGTCGACTCGGTTAGACCGCCGGCAATGGCTGACGAGTCGGTGCTCAATGCGTCGGGCGGTTGACTTGCAATCTGACCGGGTCAGGTACTCGGGCTGCGTACGGCCTTGGCCTAGCGGTGGCTACGAATCAATTGGGCCAAGATCAGCAGGAACGCTACGGCCACTTGCGGCTGCGGGATACCGCACGAGGGACAGGCCCGTCCCCGCGAGGGGATGTTGAGCCAGTACCCGTCGGCTTTGGTTCGTGTCGATAGGTACGCATTGAGCAGGGCCCGGGCCGTGACGGACCGACCTCCCGGGTTGGTGCCGATTCCGAGAAGCAGCATTGCGTCAGGGTTCCCCGCCTTCGCCTGGGCCGTGGCGAGCGTGGCGAAGGGCAAGAACGCGGAGGTCCCTTCGATCTGCTGGGACTGGATTTCGAACACGTCGCTCACTCGGGCGCCTCGAGCAGCCAGGCCCTGATCGAGGTAGTGCTGGTAGCTCGTTCCCCCCGCCCTGGGACTCCCCACGTGGGTGTCGGCGAGGTCGGAGGCTGGAGTGAAGACAAATTTCATGTGATGTCGGTGGACCAGGGCCTCAGCACGAGCCGCGTAGAGAATCGGATGCGCTCGTTCCGGGGGCGGGGTCAGGCTCCAGTTCTCATTGTCGTACAGAATCGCCCGGGTTCCCGCAGAAATCGCATTGATGGCGAAGGCGTGTTTCAGAGCGGCGTAGCTCGTGAACGACTCAGTCGCAAGCGCCAGAGGCAGTTCCCGTCGGATATGTTCCGGGCCGGATTGCAACAGAAACGTGCTCGTGTTGTTGAAGAAGTAGGCGACCAGATGACGAGAGAGCCCGGCCTCCCGAAGAAGCGAAACTGCCGATTCGCTGACGATCCAGGCCGGTCTTCCCGCTGACACCGCCGCCGGAGACTCGGTTGTGGAATGGGGTTCGGTGGTCGGGTGGTCGTGGTCGTCGTGGTGGTCGTGGTGGTGGGTCGGAGCACCCCTGACGGCCCCGAGCATCCGGCCAGGACCAGGATGGCGGAAAGGGCCGTCGCTCCAACCCAACGCCGGAGGCGAGAGCGTGTCGTCGGACGATGGATCGTCGCTCGGATGGGCCTCGAAGTGCGCCACGACGTGCCGATCCGAACCATCGGGACCAGTCCACCACGGCGGGAGCACTTCGGAGAGGCAGGGCAGGTGAATCCGGCCCTGGAAGGGTGTGCCTGTGGGTGCCAAGAGTGCTATCCATGGCACGCCACCAGGCGAGACTCGTGGATGAGTCCGCCGAGGTTGTCGGTGCCGAGCCGTGGCGAAGCAGCAGCGACTCGGTGTTCTCGTCCAGGTCGGCGAGCCCCTGATCGAGACTCTGGATCGAGACTCTGCCAATGAAGACATGAATCGAATAGATTTGAGAGGTGCCGAATGACCGACAGCAGCTCACAGAGTGCGACAACACGGCGATTCACAGCGTCGAGCTGGTCATCGAGGCGATGGAGAACTTGCAAGTTGTGCTCAGAAAGCGCGTGGAATCGCTCCGGCGATCAATCGAGTTCGAGGAGCCCGCAGCCGACTACGAGAAGGCCGTCAAGGATTCCCACATGACGGAAGAGCGAGAGGATCTTCAAGAAGCGCTCTCCCTGCTTGAGCAGCGTCGCCGCGAATCGCGCGTGGCAGCGTTCAGGTCGGCTCTTGACCATGGTGTCTCCATCAGCGAACTGGCTCGTATCTGGGGATTCTCACGCCAAATGGCCTCTCGCTACGCCAAGGAAGCCCGCGGCGAACTCTGACGGCCCCTTGACCGCAACCTGGGTTGCGGTTAGATTGCCAATAAGGCACCGGTCGACGTGCCCGTTGAGTCGGTTCCGCCGCCGGACTCCGGGCACGGCGACTGTGCCAATTCGAGTTGCAACTAACAGT
Organism: uncultured Acidimicrobiaceae bacterium; assembly: GCA_963837805.1. Taxonomy (GTDB): domain Bacteria; phylum Actinomycetota; class Acidimicrobiia; order Acidimicrobiales; family RAAP-2; genus Bog-756. Next base: position 374,423 of record CAWIOU010000033.1, on the reverse strand, counting down.
TGCAACTCGCACCTTGCAACCATGAGTTGCGAGAGCACGCGCTGTTTCGCTTTGGGTGCCAAGAATGCCGTCCACGTGACGCGGCTAGTTGCTCAGGGTCATTGGTACTCCTGGGTGACGGTATGAGCTACCCGATAACCCTCCCCTCCGCCTGATCGGTTGAGGTGGGTCGCCACCTGCCTCGGCCCGATACATGTCCGGTGCGTCCCCAACAGCAGATTGTGGCGGCTATCCAGCCGGCAAGCCGGATCGGGGAGCTCATGATGGCTCGATCGCGTCATCGATCACGGTTGCGGGATCCGACACTTCGGCGCTACCCGTTTGTATCTCGATGGCCCTAAAGACGTTGCCATGGACCCTGTTTTCGCCGATGCGGTCGAGAAAGCCGTCGCGCTTGAGCAGCTCGAAGACTGCCGGCTTCACACGGGCAAGCCTCAAACCCATACCGGCTTGCTTCGTTAGTTCAAGGATCTCGCGCATCTTGGCCGCACCTTGTGAATCAATGAAATCTATGCCCTCGCAGTCGAGCACGATGCACTTGATGCCAGGCGTTGACAATGCCACCTCCCGGACCCGGTCCTCGAGAGCGTCAGAAGTAGCGAAAAATAATCCACCGTCAAGGCGAAGGACAACAATCCCCGGGAATTGCTCGTCAGCAGGGTGTTCGTCCAACTCCCTGAATACCTGCGTGCCCGGTTCCCGTCCCAACAGTGGCATCTTCGGCCGAGTCGCCACCGATACGAGCCAGAGTAGTGAGAGCCCGATCCCGATCATTACCCCGGTCAGGACGCCGAACACCAGTGTGCCTGCGATGGCCGCCATTGCAATCCAGAAGTCGAACCGCTGCACCCTCGCGAGCCGCCGCATTTCGGGCAAGTCCATCATTCCCATGACCACCGCCTCGATGATCAGGGCGGCCAGAACCGGCTTCGGCAAATTCGAGAAAAGCGGCGCCAACACGAGCAGGGTCAGTAGAACCATCACTCCAGACGTCAGCGAGGCGAGGCCCGTGCGGGCGCCCGAATGGTCATTCAAGGAACTCGCTGAGAGGCTCGTCGAGACCGGCATCCCCTGAAATAGGCCAGCGCCAACGTTCGACATACCCTGGGCGACAGATTCTTGGTTGATATCGATGCGATACCGATGCTTGGCGGCAAAGGTTCTCGAGTCGCCGGCAGTCTGGGAGAACCCAATGAGTACGAGAGCCACTGCAGCGAGAGCGATCGTGCCTGCGTGGTCTCCGACCTGTTGCCATTTGGGTAGAGCCACACTCGGCAAGCCCCTAGGTACCGTGCCCACGAGGGCCACTCCGTGGGAGCCGAGATCAAGGATCCAGGAGGCCAAGAGTCCGCCCACAACGAGCACGAGGGCCCCCGGAATTTTCGGAGCAACGGCTCGCAGTCCGAAGACAACCGCGAGTGCGATCCCACCGACGAGTACCGTCGCCAGGCTGGTGGCATCGAGGGAGCTGAACCATGAACGCAGCTCCTGGATCGGATTCGAGCCACTGACATCTGTTCCCGTCAGTTTCGGTAGTTCGCCTATGACCACGTCGATCGCCGCCCCGAAGAGGAAGCCCGTAACGACTGCACGAGAAAGGAACTGTGCGATCCAGCCCATTCGAAACACTGCAAGGAGCAAAAAGAGGACTCCGGAGGCGAGGGTGATGGTCGCCACGAAAGACGCAACGTCCTGAATTCCGGTGATCTTGGCAGCTACAACGGCGCTTGCGGCCACAGCCGCCAGTCCTGAACTTGGCCCGGTCGAGATCTGGCGGCTCGTGCCGAACACGGCATAGAGAATCGCACCGGCGGCGGCGGCGTAGAGGCCGTTCTCTACCGGGATCCCTGCGATTGCAGCGTAACCGAGGTTCTTGGGAACGATTAAAGCGGCAACCGTTACCCCAGCAATTAGATCACCTCTCAGCCAGCGGCGGTCATACGCCCTTGACCATCTGATGATGGGGACTAGGCGCCATCGGTCTTGTTGAGACGACGCATCTTCGGCTCGGATCATCAGGTCGTCACAGCTCCTCTCCACGTGTCCAGACAAGGTCCAGGTTCGGCGTCACCTGACCGGCTTGTGAAGCTGTCACTTGGCAATCCCAAAGCGAGCGCCGCCTGAACGTTGCCGTTTCTCGAGCGCAGCAATCCCACTACGGTCGTATGTCCGTCCCTCCGTGGCGCACACTTCGCCGGACTATTTGAACAACGTGGCGGTCGCAGTCGATAGCAAAACTGGTTCTGGGTCGCCCATCAGGATCCAGCACCAGGATCCGATTCCTCGTCGAGGTCCTCCGGTTGCAGACCTTTCGCCCACCTTGGCCGTCGGAGGATATTAACTGCCCCCGACGCGAGCAGGACCAGGACTACAGTCCTGGTCGGAGTCCTCTGGTCCCGACGTCTCTCATCTTTGAAGTGTCGAGCGAACAGCCACACCCCCAGGGGGAGGAAAGCCAGGAAGAGCGCCCGGATAATGGCAGCGGCCAGGAGAGGTGACGGTAGCTCGCCGTACCACCCCCATCTGCTCCGCTGACCATCCATCGCCTCATCCTAACGAAAGGTCTTGGACGAGGGTCCCTGGATTCGCGCCAGTATTCGGGCTGCGCGGGAGACGGCCTCCAAGCAGATAGCCAAATCCAACCAACCATGCCGCGGCCACGAAAAACCCCGCTAGAACATCACTGGTCCAATGGACGCCGAGCTCCACCCGTGAGAACCCGACCATCAGCGTTCCGAGCACCGACACCGTCAGGCCGGCTATCCGGGATGCCCGATGGACTGTGTGGAGGCACCAGACAAAGCCCAGCGTGGCGAACACGAGCGTCGCGTTGGCAGCATGTCCAGACGGAAACGAACTCCCGTGAGCGGTGACCAACCAGAGGGTTCGAGGTGGTCGTTGGCGATCCACCCACGTCTTGACCACATTGACTGCGGCCACCTCACCCACCCAGCCGGCCGTGGCCAGGATCACGACAATGAGGGGCAACCTCCTCATAGCCACCAAGACCACGAGCAACCCACCAGTAATGGCCACGGCCACCCACGAACCGCACCAGGTGATCGCCTTCATCGTTGTATCCAGGGCATAGGAACGCTGGGCCACCGCCCAGTTCGTGACCCGACGGTCGAATTGATCAATGAGACCCGAGTGCGTGACAAGTTCACCGGCGGCGACAAGCAGTGCGGTGAGTCCAAACCAGACAACGGCGGTGAGCAGGACACGCATGGCAACCGTCCGGTGCGCCGCAGGACCCGATGGCACGTCGCAAGGCTATCGGGCCCAGGTAAGCCATCCGTCTCGCGTCATCGTGTACCTTCTGTGGTCATTGCGGTTCCTCTGTCGCGGTCTCCGGTCCCGTCCCCGGGGTGGCACCTATGAACCACCTTGACCACGGAGGTCTGAGATGGATTCGCCAGCCGTGACAACCCGCCGCCAGCACCCGGTCACTGGGCTCGAGCGTGGGCTGGCGCTAGGGCCGCTCGGTTGCGGGCTGCTCCTCGCCGTGGCGATCGTCGTCTTCGCTGTCCGTAATCTCGTATTCCTCGTCCTCGCACTTCTCGGACTCGGGGCGGCGGTGAGTGGGCTCTGGTGGGCAGTCGCCGAGAGGACGGCCCGTCGGGGCATAGGAATCGCCTGGAGCGTTGTCGGGGTGGCCTTGGTCCTTGTGGCGGTTGCCTGGGTGACACCCCACGGCGCCGCACACGCCGGCCTGAACCCGGGAGACGCACAAGATGTTTGATGGCCGTGGCCCCGATCATTGGCACGTCCGTGCGGCATCAGCAAGGCTGCGATCGAGGAGACTCAGCCCGAGGCTTGGCCTCCGGAGCGAGACGGCCCCCTGGGCGTACCAGAGGACCGTCTCGCCTTCAGGTGCAGATGTCTAGGCGGTCGACTCGCGTCCCCCGTAGGCAGCTAGACCGTAGATGACCAGGAGGCCCACGAAGATGTAGGTGAGCGACCAAACCGGATAGAACGGCATCCACCAGATGGCGCTGATCGACAGAACGGCTCCGGCAAAGATGCCGATCCAGCGACTGAACTGGGATCGTGCCATGACCCCGATCGAACAGAGGATAAGCACAATGGCGACGATGAGATACACCCAGCCGTAGGTCTTCAAGCTGTGCCCAAAGATCGCGTCCTCGAAGTGCTGAGGAAGCGCCCCGTGGTAGCGGAAAGCCCAGACGGCATCGAAGATTCGCATGATGCCAGCGACTCCGAGCACGATTGCAGCAAACACAATCCAGCCATCACCGTTTTTCTCCATGGTCCCACCTTTCTTGGATTTGACCGCCCGAACGCTCCCCTCTCATTCAGCGACGATTCCTACAATGCACGCTACGACCAGCAATTAGTTGGGAGGTGGATGCTCGCACGGGCTTCCGAGGGGCCTCATTCGGATTTACTCGTGCAGCTTCGCCGCTTCGGGCTCGAGCAGCCTCAACAATCCCTGTGGCGGCAGGGCGCTTCCTTCGACTTTCGGTGTTACGCCGAGAGTTCAGGTCTAACGCTGATAGCTCGAGTGATGGGCACCCATCCCTTCTGCCGAGTGTGCTATTCCGCGATCCAACTGACCCCGATGATCTCGGCACCTCCATGAGCGCCGATGACAGCCCCTAGATGTCCCAGCCGAAGTGACTTCCGAGGAAAACGTGGAGTGATGAGGTCGAGGAACTCGTCGATGTCGGGTGCCCCTCCGTGCATTACGGCGATGTGTTTGATCGGACCTGCCTCGATCATCCGTTCATACAGCATGTGCATGGCCTTTTTCCGGGTTCGAGGTTTTCCGGCCTCCATGACGACACCACCGCTGATGTCGATTACGGGCTTTATTGACAACATGGACCCGAGCATGGCCTTCGCTCCACCGATTCGGCCCCCCATCTTCAGGTTCTCCAGCGTGTTCAGGGCGGCGAACACCCTGGTCCTCGGAATGAGCGAGCGGATCAGCCGCAGCACGGCCGCCACATCCTCGGAACCGCAAACGGCCCGGGCCGCCTCCAGGACGATGGTTCCCAGCCCGCTCGATATGGACCTGCTGTCAACGACGTGAACTGGGATCTTGTCGCTCACCGCGACTGAGGCTGTCTGAGCTGACTGCAGGGTGTTCGACAGGTCGCGGGAGAGGGTGAGGCAGATCACCTCGTCAGCTCCGGCTTCGCTTGCATCTGTGAAGGCGCGTTCGAAGGCTCCGGGCGCTGGGCACGATGTCTGTGGGAGCTCGTCGGAGCGGGCCATTCTGCCGTAGAAGTCCGCCACAGTCAGATCCATGCCATCGGTGAACTCTTGATCACCAAATCGAATGTTCAGAGGAACGATCTGGACGTCTAGCTGGTGTAGGTCATCCTCGGTGAGATCGGATGAACTGTCAGTAACTATACGGATGCCGGACATTCCGAATTCTCCTTCGCCGTTCTATCTATCGCGTACGGATGAGGCCACCGCCTGATCGACGGTGAGTGCAGCTCGCTCGACTTGGGAATCGACTAACTCTCGACCTTCACTTGGTGCTCTTGCTTCGGGATCCTGAAGAGGATCCCTGACGGTGGCCGCCTGTTGAGCAGCTGCTCCAGCAGCATTGCACGAGCCAGCTCGGGCTGCTCGCGATCTCTCCTGGTAGCGGGTCGATGCGGCGGCGTCGAGCTGGCAGAGACGACTACCAGTGCCTCGACTCTGGCACACCGTCTATGCAGCGCTCCCGGGCAGTGTCCAAGGAATCCGTAGCTGGTGGGGAGATTTCCAGTCCGTGACCGATATGACCGAAGTGACAAAGATGTCTTCATATCCAATCGGGTCCAACCCGGTAGGAACCAGCAGGATCGGCGATAGGAGGCGGTCGCCCCATTCCGGTACTGGTTACTAGGGGTACCGGCCGCACGGCGCCATCTACCGTCGTTTGGGCCTAGAACGATCGTGGGCCCCGATCGCTGGATGGCAAGCTCTTTCGGTACCACAGGCCATCCGTTCCCGACGGAAAATCCTTGACCCGACCCACCAGCTCGTAGCCGTTCTTCTCATAGAGATCTCGGGCCTGAAATTCGTAGGTGAAGTGGATGGTCTGGTGGCATCCGCGGGCCATTGCCTCTGCTTCGGCGGCGGCAATTAGCCGAGTCGCGAGGCCGCCGCCTCTGAGATTGGGGTCGACCCAGAGGTTTTGAAGTTCGCAGCAGTCGCCCCAGGTCCATCCGCTAATCCCTGCGACCACCGTTCCACCCTCGCGGACGAAAATGGCCAAGTCCGATTCGTCACCGAGACCCATGACGCTGGATGCCTCGCGACGGATCTGCAGTTCGAGAAACTCAATGTCTCGTGGGTCCGGTTGATCCTCAACGTCGAACTCCACGTTGGCCAGACTCTTTAGATGTCGACGATCTGCTCAATCAACGAGACATCATCGAAGTACGTCCGGTATGACCTGATCTTCCCTTGTCGGAAGTCCGCCACGGTGACGCCGGGCAGTTTCACGTGCCGTCCGGTCGCCTCGAGCTCAGCACCCTCGCCGAGGATCAGAGGCCCGGTGTGATCAGCTTCGATCAACCACTCGGCATACGCCTTGTTACCCACCTCATCGAGTCCTCGGAACATGATGACGACGTTGGAGAACGCAACCTCACGAAGGGCAGCAAGAACAGCGAGTTCTGCCAGCCCCGACACCGAAGCATACGGCGACCAACCCACAACATCTTCGGTGAACAGGCCGTCCAGGTCGTCCGAAACCCCGCCGACCTCCGCCTCGATTGCCTTCAGCAGCACGTCTTTCCGAGATTCGCTCATTCCACTTCCTTATGTCTGTCGAAATACTTCGGTCCAGGGCCAGCTGATCGGGTCTCTGTTCAGCTCCCGAGGACCTTTGCCTTGGCCGAGGCGAACTCGTCGTCCGTCAACGCGCCCGAGGAATGGAGTTGGGCGAGATGCTCGATCTCGTCCGCTGGATCCGCCGGCGGCGGCGCGTACTGGGCTTGGCCGTCGTCGACCGAGTCCTGATCGGCATATTGCTGTTTGTTCCGGTGATGAGCTATCGCGCCTCCTGCCACAGCTCCGGCAACGAGTCCTCGTCGCCGCGCCCTTCGCCTCATGCCCATGGGGCCTCCCTTCGGTCTCGTGATGACTGTGACCCAGTCGAACCACATGCATCCTGACCCTCGGAATCGAACTCGTCAAGCGCCGGTGGTTTCGAAGCCACGGCCCTGATGCTCGTGCCAGTGCGCGATAGCGCCGCGGTGCCGTCCCGCAATCCGGCAAGGGCACAGCGATGCCCACGGTGCGTCGGCAGATGCCTCACCGCGGTCGACCATTCCGGCGTCGGTCAATAGGCGGGGAACGAAATCACAGCTGGAACCCGACCGACTAGTAGCTCTCACCATAGGAACGCAGTGAAAGGAGACGTACCCGATGCTTGCGTACACGTACCCACTGGCTGACTTGTTCTGGACGACGCTTGAGATCTTCCTGTTCGTCATCTGGATCTGGATCCTTTTCATGATCTTTGGAGACATTTTCCGGAGTGACGACTCGGGCGGCGGGGCAAAGGCCCTCTGGGTGATCTTTGTGATTGTTCTCCCCTTCCTGGGCATCCTGATTTACCTGATCGCCCGTGGTGGGATGCAAGAGAGGGCGGTAGCCCAGGCCGAGCGGCAAGGAGACATTCGATGCCCAGGTTCGGCAGGTCGCCGGCTCTCCGAGCAGCGTGGATGAACTGGCGAAGCTGGCCGACCTCAAGGAGAAGGGCGTGCTCACAGATGCCGAGTTCCAGACCCAAAAAGCAAAACCGCTCGGCTGACATTCGGAGTTGATGCGAGTTCTGCAGCGCAACGCGATGGAAGACTGCGCCACCGACTGGGGCCGGGCCTTCCGTGATCTTCTACTTCTGGCCGAGGTCGAATGGCTGAGAGCCGAGGTCGAAAGCCCACCTGGGATGGGGGCTTCGGCATGCTGCCGGGTACGTTATTCGGAGAATTCGGTGCAGGTCTCACTCTGCCCGGTACCGAAGGTGTTGTCGGCCCGAACGCACACGTCATAGACATCGCCGGTGGTCAGACCGGAGAGGGTGGTCGAGGTCGCTGAGGGGCCGGCTGTACCCGAAGGCCCGACGGTGAACGACGTGAAGTTGAAGCTGCTCAGGGAGAAGCCGGTGATGGTCGTCCCGAAGGTCACCGTCGACGGTGTCCAGGACACATTGGCCGTGCCGTCGTGGTTCGACGAGGCGGCTATCGATGTTGGTCCCGGCGGGGTCGGACCGGTGGGCGGCGAGGGGGAGCTGTTCCCGACGGCGTTGGTTGCGTACACCGAGAACGTGTAGGAGTCGGCTCCGTTCAGCCCGGATACCGTGTACCCGGTCCCGGGCGTCATGCCGACCGTGGCCGCGGCGAGGGGAGCCGGGTCATCCGTGACGGTCGAGGTCGTCGTGTCGTCGACGACCACCGTGTAGCCGGTGATGGGCGAGCTTCCCGGTGAGGCCGGCGCGGTGAAGCTCACGACCACGCTCGGGCTGCCGGCCACCACCTCGCCTCCGGCGGTCACCGCGGTCGGTGCGGAGGGCACCGCGCCTGTCTCCGTGAACTCGGTGCAGATCTCACTCTCCCCGGTGCCGAAGGTGTTGTCGGCCCGAACGCACACGTCATAGAGGTCGCCGATGGTCAGACCGGTGAGGGTGGTCGAGGTGGCTGAGGGGCCGGCTGTACCGGTGGGCCCGACGGTGAACGAGCTCAGGTCGAGGGTACTCAGGGAGAAGCCGGTGATGGTCGTCCCGAAGGTCACCGTCGACGGTGTCCAGGACACATCGGCCGTGCCGTCGCCGTTCGATGAGGCACTTATCGAGGTCGGTCCGGGCGGGGTCGGACCGATGGGCGCCGACGGGGAGCTGTTCCCGACGGTGTTGGTTGCGTACACCGAGAAGGTGTAGGAGTCGGCTCCGTTCAGCCCGGATACCGTGTACCCGGTCCCGGGCGTCATGCCGACCGTGGCCGCGGCGAGGGGAGCCGGGTCATCCGTGACGGTCGAGGTCGTCGTGTCGTCGACGACCACGGTGTAGCCGGTGATGGGCGAGCTGCCCGGGGAGGCCGGCGCCGTGAAGTTCACCCACACGCTGGGGCTACCTGCCACTACCTCGCCCCCGGCGGTCACCGCGGTCGGTGCGGAGGGCACCACGCCCGGGGTGACCGGGGAGGACGCAACGGAAGGGCCGCCGGCGCCGTAGAGGTTGGTGGCGGTCGCCGTGAGGGTGTAGTGGGTCCCGTTGGTGAGGCCGGTTACTGTGCAGGAGTCGGCTGGGGCTTCGGCGGTGCACGTCCGCCCTCCAGGACTGGCCGTGACTGTGTAGCTCGTCACCTGTTGGCCGGTCACCGGAGTCCAGCTCGCGAGCACGGATCCGTCACCGGGCGTGCCAGCCAGGTTGGCCGGCGGCATCGGCCGCCCCACCCTTACTGGGATACCGGAAGAGAACGGGCCAGCCCCGACGGCGTTGAAGGCTCTCACTTTGAACGTGTGAGTCGAGCCAGTAACGAGATTGGGTACCACGCAGGTCCTGGCCGTCGGCCCGGTCGAGCAGGTCGAGGAGCCGCTCAATTCGATCACCTCGTAGCGGTTGATGGCGCTACTGCCGTGATTCGTCGGTGCCGTCCAGGAGATCCTGACGCTCCGATAACGGGAGATGCCGATCAGGTGAGTCGGTGCCCCTGGGACGGCCGCGGAACTGGCGCTGGCAGCACCCACCGTTCCGGATGTGATGACGAGGCCTCCCAATCCCGCGAGGCATAGGGACAGGGCCATAAGGATAGTTCCCACCATGCGCCGCATTACTTCCCGCCTTCCGCCCCTACTCGGCGTCCGCCGCCGATGTGTTGGGTTTAGCACGCAATCCAGAACCGAACAAGGGCGATCCGCCAAACCGGTGATGAACTTTTCGTGTCGTCCCGACCCCCGATTCCAGACCCCGGCCAGAGAACTCGCGTTGGCACCGCGGCAGCCGCGAACGACGTCCGAGCCGATAGGACGGCCTTAGGATTTGGATCAAACCAGCCGTCTGCCTCCTCAGGCCCCCTCCCGAGGAGGTCACGACCGTCACCGCGCCGGGCAGGTTGACGTCTTCGCTGCCGCTCCTGCGTTGCCGGTCAGGTGGACGGCAATGCCCCGGCAAAGCCGGGGCATTGCCATGCCCGGGCTCATCCAGCAGGAGCGCCTGCTGACGTCATCCGACGCCTATCGATGGTGCTGACCAGGACCCGGCGACTGATCCCCCACGACTGAACCGTTTGCGCCCGGGTGAACCTGCCCAGGTCGGACTTCATGCGATGGTCGCCTCATTGACAGCGGCCGATGGCCGGATAGCCAGCTCGCCAGCCGGCTTTGGTCTACTGATGCAGTACCCCTGGGCAATGTCACATCCGAGGTCAGCGAGAAGAACGAGTGTTTCGTTGTCCTCGATGCCTTCGGCAACGATCCGAAGGCCCATCGCGTGCCCGAGGTTGATGGTAGAGCGGACAAGATCCAAATCGCGACCTTGATCGCTCCCGGTAAGGCCGGATATGAACGTGCGATCGAGCTTGAGCTCCCCCACCGCGAGGTCGCTCAGGTAGGCCAGCGAGGTCACTCCGGCACCAAAATCGTCGATCGAGACCACCAAACCAAGGTCTCGAAGCTCTTCAATAACGTGTTGGGAGGTTTCGAACTCGGAGATCACACAGGCCTCCGTGATCTCCAGGACCAAGGAGCTGGCCGGTAGGCAGTGACGGTCAAGCAGATCCTGGATCATGCTGACAAACCCCACTTCGAGGAGATTGGTGGGAGAGACGTTCACCGCGACAGTGAGGGGAGATCCGGCCTGTCGCCACGTAGCACATTGCGTTGTCGCTTCCTCGAGCACCCACTGAGTCAGCTCCGGCATGAGCCCCCCGTGCTCGGCAAGGGGAATGAACTTGTCCGGGGGAAGAAAACCGAGGTTGGGATGACACCACCGCACCAGGGCCTCGACCGCGAGAACCTTGCCACTGCGCAAGTCAAGCTGTGGCTGATAGTGAAGAACCAAACCGCCTTCGTTGATGGCTGCTCGCAAGTCCTCAAGGAGGCGCATCTGGTCACCATCATCGTCAAGATCCCGACTGTAGGACGCGAACGCGATGTCCCCCATCTTGGAGCGATACATCGCAACGTCGGCGCACCACACCAATCCGGCGCTATCTGTGGCATCGATCGGCGCAACGGCGATGCCGATGCTGGCGCCGATCGTCGCACTGACAACGTCAAGAGAAAAGGGCTCGGCGAGGCTGGCGGTTACCCGGTCGGCGACGGAAGAGGCGTACTCCGCATCCCCGTCGATGAGTACGACACCGAACTCGTCGCCGCCCAACCGCACCAGCAGATCCGAATCCCTCAGCGATCCCGAGAGCCGGGCGCCGAGCTGTCTGAGAAGCTCGTCGCCGGCGGGGTGACCAAAGGAGTCGTTGATTTCCTTGAAGTGATTGAGATCGACGAAGAGAAAGGCCAAGCTGCGTGAATCCCCTAGGAGCTCGCGCTCGGCAAAGAACGAATCGAGGACCCGGAACAGGTGTCGGCGGTTTCGCAATCCGGTCAGATCGTCCGTGACTGACTGGAGATGGCGCTCTTGGCTCTGTTTGCGTAGCTGCCGCACCGAAAGTACGAGCCGGATACCCACGAGAAGCAACGTCGCCGTGGCCAGACCGGCGGCCACACGGCTGATTGGATGCAGGCTGGACACAAGCAGAATAGCGAGCGCGGCGGCAGAGAACAGGTTGGGAAGGGCGAAGCCGGCCGGTTGCTCGGGCAAGAGAGGGTTTGAGGCGCGCCTACGGAGCCAAACCGACATGGACAGCACCACGATGGCCGTCGGCCAAGCAATCGCGTTCAGGATGAATCCCACGCGTGATTCCCCAAAGGAATTCGGGAAAAGGTTGGCAGTATCTCCAACAACGTTGAGGGCTAGCCCGCTGGCTAGGAGGATCCAAGGGGCTTTGCTCCTCCCGGACAGTACCGCGAAGCCACCAACCACCAGGCCCAGGAGCAGCACATCGCCGATCGGATATGCGAGATTTGTGACCGTGGCCAGCACGCTCGCGCCAGCCGACTGCTGGATGCCATGAAAGGCGAATGCAGCACAAACTGCGGCAGCACCGCATCCGGCAATCCCACCGTCCAGCCACCTCGGGGCGGCGATGGCTCTGACTTCCCCTCGCAGGAACAACATGACTGCCACGTACGCGAGTGGATAGAACAATAGGTAGAACACATCCGCGATCGACGGACTCGGAGCGGTTGCTCCCCCCAGCGACTGGACGGTGAGGACAATGTCTCCGACGGTCCACGAAAGAAGACTGAGTCCGAGGATGAATGCGGCCATTTGACCGGGCCGCCGGACAAAGCCTCTTCCGATACACAGAACACTGGCGATCAATTCGATGCCACACACCAACCAGCCGTCCAACCACGTCCAGGACTGGCTGTCCTGGCGCAGCAGAAGCGAAATCAGATAAGCCACGAGCAGAGAGCCCAACACTGCGTAGGTCGATCTGATCAAAGTCGCTGATCTGCCGGGTACCGGATGGGGGCTCACGGTGCGGACGATCCGCCGATTCGGACTGACTGTCACAGCTTTGGAAGTCGACATCTTTGGCGCTGTACTTGAATTCTCTGGCGGTGTTGCCAGGCTCGGGTGCCAAAACTGCGTCAGCCGGACGCCGAGGAGAGATCCTCTAGTATTTAGTTGCTCAAACAACAATAGGTGGCAATCGCCTCACGGCCGTAGGAGAAGCCGATCCGGCCCGGTGGAGTGTGGAGGGCGGCATGCCGAGCCCCGGAGGTAGCGGTGCCACCACTTGGAGGCACACCGGCATGAAGCATTCCCATGGCCGACGCCGCATGAGCGATGGGACTGCCAATCTGCTCCCGATCACCGGGAGTAGTCCCGCGACGGCCGATTCACTGACTTCGACTCCTGCCCTAGTGGCTCGCCGGACGGCCTGGGAGCCAACGAATTCCGGCTCGCAGGCAGCAACACATCGTTGACCGAGCTTGTGGTCTTTGTTCGAACCTCTGGGCCGGGCTCTTTGCGGCCTCTGGCCGGCCGAGGGAGGGGACAGAAGAAGGCCCCCGGACGATGCCGGGGGCCTTCTTTGAACTAGATGGTTGAAGGTTCGGGTGCCGTCAGACGTGGACCGGACCGTCGTTGAAGATGTAGATCTTCCCGGTCTTCGAGTAGGCACAAGCGTTCGCAGTAACTGCGGAACCCTTCAGTTCAGTGGCCGTGCCGCCCGTGACCTTGCCTGTCTCGACGGCCTTGGCGAGCTTCGTATAACCGGTCTTCGCCGGGCAGTTGTTGGACGATCCGGTCTCCTCCTTGAACGTATAGCTCTCGGTTGAGGTCTTCCCGGTCTTCCACTTGATGCTGGCGGTTCCCGTCTTCGCCGTCGCGTTGGTCGTGGCTGTTCCCGAGCCCGTTGACCCGGTCTGACCGCTCGCGGTGCCCGTGCATCCGGACAGCGAGATCGTCTGCTTTGCAATGGTGCCGGAGCCAGTGAGTTTCGTGCAGGTCAGCGACTTGGCTGCCGCGCCGGCGATACCGCCAGGGACGGCCACCGCGGCCACCGATGCGGATCCGGCCAATGCTGCGGCGCATATGGCGAGGCGGATAGGAAGGTGACGGTGCATGAATTCCCCCTTGGGTCTCTCGGCGAAGTCACTCGACCTCACCGGTTCGCGTCTTTTGTACCCACTCGTCGCCGTCTTCAAACAAACACCTAATCCATATCAGGTCAATCCACCATCTACTTGGTAAATCGACGATGAAGGATTCGCAACTGTTTGGTGTTCCACCCTCGCAGCCGTGAGGTCGACATGCCGCCGATCACTGGGGGAGGCGCGTATCCTCGCTCGGGCGACCCGATTGGTGCTGTGCAAGATCCAAGCGAGGTGACTTACGCCCGGAAAGGCGGCTCACCCCGCCGAATTCGTAACCCCGGGTCCCCGAGTATTCGATGATCGCCCACGTGGCAATGGTGGCACCTGCCCACAGCGGAACGATCGCCTGAAGCAGTGATGCCGCTGTCCCGGAATTCAGCCACCAATACGGGGCGGCGACGGCCAAAATCACGAGAACCCAGAGCATCCGACCAACACTCGTGGGCACAGTCGGCTTCCCGGTCTTGACCAGTAACGGCGGTACAAGAAGCACCCACACCCAGTGATGTGACCAGGAGATCGGGCTAACGAGTACTCCGGTCAGAGCAATCGCGATGACCGCCCACGACTGGCGGTCCGTGCGCGAATACCGCCATGCCACAAAGGTACCGAGTCCTACAGTCACAAGACTGAGCGCCGCCCACACGACGAACGACGATGGGAGCGACCATCGGTGGACAATGGCATACCAGGAGAGATTCCCCGGATAGGCAACTGGCCCGGTCCTGCCTGGAGCATTGACATCCTTGGTCCAGAAGGTGTGCGATATCGACGGATCCACCAGCCACATTACGGCCGTCGCACCGACGAATGCTCCGATCGCTCGGATGATCGACTTCCAGTCACCTCGCACGGCAAGGACAAGTAGGAATACCAATGGGGTCAACTTGATCGCAGCTGCCAGACCCAAGATGACGCCGCGAATCGGGGCGGGCACGACCAGCAGGTCGGCCACGATCACGAACATGAGGACTACCTCGATCTGGCCGTAGTCCATGGCGCTACGCATCGGTTCCAAGATCAAGACGGCCGCACACACCCAGCCCAACGAGACCATCCAGTCGTCGCGAACCCTTGGCCATGCCCCTCCACATCGCACGATCACCACAGCGGCGGTCCCGGCGCCGATGCTTGCCGCCCATAAAATCCATTGCGACCATCGAAAGGGCACCCAACTGAGGGGAGCGAGAGCGGGCAGCGCAAATGGTGGATACGTGAACGGCAGGTTGTGGATCGTGAACGTCGTGTTATACGGATCCCGACCGTTCCACCAGATACTGGCCGAGTCGCGATACACGCGAAGGTCAAGCCCGTAGCGAGGTCCGAGTAGCGCGAGGTACACGACAACCCCGGAAACAAGTACCGCCCCTGCCAGTCTTCGAGGCCAAGGACCGGTCATCGCAGACAATGTCGGGGTTGATTCATCGTCATCATCTGCTCAAACGCACGGGAGGAAGACTATCTCTGCGTGCGCCACTGTTGGCCGTCGAAACGGTGAGGCCAGGGAAATCACCGAACAATCACGGTGCCCCCCGGCACCTGCCGCCCGCAACTGGTCTCCATCAGCTTCGTGAGCATGGGGAGACTTGGCCCTTCCAGTGGCACGTGGATGACGGCATCCCCCGTGGGCAGCCACCGCTGTATCACCGGGTGATGAGGTGCCCAAACCGGGCTCTCGTTCTGGGTGGTGGACAATGCGGCCATCTCTGAAGGACCCGGAGGTTCTGTAGGGATCCGACAGCTCCTACCCGTCTGTATCGCCGGCCTTCTGCGCGGCAGAAAGCTGAGATGGCTTGGGTGTTCCGGTAAGGGTCGTTTTCGGATGGACTGGAAGAACAACCGGAGAACGCGGAGACTGATTGAAATCGAAGTCGTTGGTGAGATTGCCCAGGATCTTCTCGTTCTCTCGAACGTCCGGTCTTGGATCAGGTCGTCCATCGGTGGCAGGGTTAATACGTTGGCCGTTCAGGAAGTCGTCCTCGATGAACTTGTCATAGGCATCGAAGCTGAGGGTCTGATGGTCGACGTAGCCCCGCTTGGCGTAGGGGCTGATGACGATGCCCGGCACTCGTAGCCCATACCCGAGCTGATCTACCGTCGGCGGGACGACGTGATCGTAGAAGCCGCCCCAGTCATCCCACGCCAAAAAGATGGCCGTCGAGTCCCAATCCGGGCTGCGCATCACCGCATCGATCAGACTGGTCACATAGCTCTGCCCGTAACTCACCGGCGATGGAGGATGTTCGCTCACCGCACCTGAAGGGACCACCCACGACACAGCGGGCAGAGAGCCGCTCTTGGCGGCAGAGTAGAACTTCGTTACATCTTGAATGTTCTTGAGTTGGTTGTCAGCCTTCACCGTGTCGAACCACGGAAGTGGGTTCCAGATACCAGGGGTACTGGAGTTCTGCGCAACTGGTGCGCATGTTTCGGCGCCATCATTCTCGCAATCGGGTTCGGTCCCGCTCACGACGTAGTACCCCCAGCTGACGTGGTCCTTATGGAGGAGGTAGGTCAGATCGGTCCAGGCGTAGATCGGCTGGTGTCCCGGATTCTTCTTGTTCTTCTTGAGCCTCTTCGGGCCAACGTCACCGCCGTAGACGGCAGGACGGGCCTGCGGCTTCGCCGGAGGGTGGGCCGCCGTACCACTCACGCAACTGGAGGGGTTGTCCTCCTGAGTGCAGTAGGCGGCCCACTCCGAGACCAGAAACAAATGCGCGGGCAGGCTCCAGGAAGCGTTCGGCTCGAACATGTGGTCCTGGAGGACGAAATCGTGAGCGTAGGTCCAATAGTTTGGGATGTCGCTCTGGGTGTGGTAGCCCATGACGTCCGGCGTCGCCGAATTGGTGCATGCCGGATCGGTTGGATCCAGACAGCCCTTTCGCCCGGCCTCAGCCTGTCCGATGAACCCGTCCATTTTCCCACCATTGACGTCAGCCGCCGCGTTCGCATAGTTGTGCGGCCCTCCACCGTTGACGTCAGCATGATCAACATAGGGAGCGACGCAGGACCCAGTGGACGGGTCAGGCACGCACACCGTCGGTTTTCCATCCTTCATCGGGATACCATCGGCCCTCGGGAAGGTACCGAAGTAGCTATCGAAGGATCGGTTCTCCTGCATGATCACAATCACATGCTTGATCTTGTGGATTCCCGAGGGCACGACGTAGCTGCCGGTTGGCCCACCACTCACCCGCTCCACCTTGGCCGAAGAGGCCGGCGTCGTGCTGTTGGCGCAGGAGCTCACCATCAGCGCCACCACAATGGGCACACAGAGGACAAGTGGCGCTCTCGATTTGATCACTCTCGTCCTCCTCGCAGGGGCACCATGTGCCAAGTCTCCACCCTCCACATACGTCGACTGGAAGACACCGAACCGGTCACCCACGACCAGATCCGGTCTCTTCTGCAGCGGTCAATCTCCATCGAAACCGTGATCCGGACAACAGTAAGGGTTGGATGTTAGAAAACTATGAAGTCCAGAGAGACTGGGAACCAGCCTTTTCTTTCAACAATTTGTCAATCAAGTGAGCTTGGCCTGACGAGCACCCTGCTCTCCGACGAGATGCCCGCGGCCAGCCCCGGGCGAAGATGGCCCCGGTTCAATCGAGACTGTGACTCCGATTCAACGGTGGGCGGTGTATCCGCCGTCGATGGTGAACGTCTGACCGGTGACGAACGCAGCCTCGTCGGAGAGGAGGTAGGCGACTGCCGTGGCGATCTCGTCGGGGTACCCGAGTCGGCCGACAAGATGGCCCTCGGTGATCGATGCAAGCCTGTCGCCGAGGGGGCCGCCGAGTGATTCCTGGAGATCTCGGTCGACGACGACGCCGGGGGCGACGGCGTTGACCCGAATGTTGCGGTCGGCATACGCGGTGGCCACATAGCGCGTGAGTGCGACGACGCCGGCCTTGCTGGTGCCGTAGGCGGCGAGGGAGCGGCTGCCGTAGGTAGCGGCCACTGATGCCGTGTTGACGATCGAGCCGCCGCCGCGTTGCAGCATGGCGGGAATGGCGAAGCGGCAACCAAGCATGACGCCGTCGAGGTTGACGCGCATCGCCGTGTGCCAGGTGTCGAGCGACATCGTGACGACGTCTTGATCGATGAGGTTGAGCTTGATCGCGGCCGCGTTGTTGTGGAGAAGGTCGAGCCCGCCGTATGCGGCGACGGTGTCGGCGACCATGCGTTCAATGGCATCAGCCTCGGCGACATCGGTGGCTTGGACCCGGGCCGTGTTTCCGTCAGTGCGGATCATCTCGACAGTCGCGCCGGCGGCGGCCTCGTCGATGTCGGCGACCGTCACCGCAGCACCTTCGGCCGCCAGGCGGCGGGCGGTCGCTCGCCCAATTCCCGAGCCGGCGCCCGTGACGATCGCGATCTTGTCTTGGAAGCGTTGCATTCCCGAAGTGTCGCGTGGGCCTGGGACCGTGGTCTTACAGGCCGTCACCGGTATGCCGGTCCGATCAGTTCGATCCAGCTCGGCCGTTCCGATGTCGCGCCGGGAACCATTTTAACCACAATTGACTTTCCTTATACGCTGTATAAAGATGACGCTGTGAGCGATCTTTCCGAAGTAACGGATTGGCGCGAAGGTCGGCGGCGCTCGGCGCGAGATGCGATTGTCCGAGCAGCCTGGGCGCTGGTGAGTGAAGAAGGCCTCGCTGGTTTGTCTCTTCGCGACCTGGCCCGCCGGGCGGGAATCACGACACCGACTGTGTATGCCTACTTCGAGTCGAAGAACGCCATCTACGATGCCATGTTTGGTCAAGCAGCCACCGAGTTCGCCGACCGGATGGCCGAGCCAGTCGACGGCGGTGACGCTCGCGAGATCCTGACTCGATACGCGCAGCGCTTTGTCGAGTTCTGTACGAGTGATCCAGTCCGCTACCAACTCCTGTTCCAGCGGACGCTTCCGGGATTCGATCCATCACCGGAATCGTATGCCCCGGCCGTTCGCGCCTTGGCCGAGACCCATGAGCTGCTGGCGCTCCAGGGGATCACCGAAACGCGCCACGTCGACCTATGGACTGCCCTGATCACGGGTCTGGTCGACCAGCAGGTCTCCAATGATCCGGGCGGCGATCGGTGGACCGGTCTGGTCGACGAGTCGGTGACCATGTTCCTCACCCACTGCCAGACAGCACGTTCGACCCGGGTGCCCACCGTCCTGACCAACTCAAACTAAAGGATCCCAATCATGAACACGGCCATCGTCGATGTGCTGACGCTCGAACCACTGGGGCATCGCGAAGCGATGCACCTCCAAGAGCAAGAGCTGGATCGCACTCTCCGCATGCTTCGATCGCTCGACGATGAAGCGTGGTCAACACCGACGGACTGCCCGGCATGGGACATCCTGGCGATGTACCAGCATGTACTGGGTGCCTGTGAGGCAGGCGCATCGATTCGCGAAAATATCCACCAGCTTCGCCGAGGCCGGGCGTACCGGAAGCACCATGGTGGTCCCCTCGAAGCAGCGCTTTCACAGGTGCAGGTCAGCGAGCGGACCGAGCTGACCCCAACCCACGTCGTCGAGCGACTGGCGACGACCGCGCCCAGGATGGTCCGCGGCCGGCGCCGTACACCTGGGCTCATACGCAACCACGCCAAGATGGCCGTCGATGGGCCGGTGCACGAGACCTGGAGGCTCGGCTATCTCCTCGACACCATCTATCTGCGAGACCTATGGATGCATCGTGTTGATGCGGCTCACGCGCTCCACCAGCCGATGGAGATCG
This sequence comes from uncultured Acidimicrobiaceae bacterium, assembly GCA_963837805.1. Lineage (GTDB taxonomy): Bacteria > Actinomycetota > Acidimicrobiia > Acidimicrobiales > RAAP-2 > Bog-756. The sequence goes on along the minus strand of CAWIOU010000033.1, from coordinate 354,993 downwards.
AGACAGGCCACGACGGGCGCATCGTCGCCAATGTCGTTGCGGAATGGGCACGCCGCCATGGTCAGCCCTTCCTGCTCGAACTCTCCGGACCAGCCGGCGGGAATTACGTGAGCGGCCCGGTTTCTCAGGAGGACGGACACATCTCGCTGGACGCCCTCGACTTCTGCCGCACACTGGCGGGGCGCGAACCGGCGACTGGCCTCCTCGCCACGGTGGTCCCGTTCTGACCGAGACCGCACCCTCTCATCCCCCTCGGGCTTTGAGCGCCCGCTCGATGTGCATCTTCTTCGACTCTGCCACCAGCCATTCGCGGATGCGGGTCATCTGTCGATCGGAGGGCATGTGATGGCCGCCATTCGGACCGTCAGTCTGAGATCCACATCGTCGGCATACAGACATGCGGCCGTTTGTCTCCGGCGAATGATCCTCATCGAGCTCACTGCCTATATGCATCTCGCCCTCTGGAGGCATAGCACTCCTATCGGCCAACCAGGCTGTGCAGGATGGCGGCCAACTCGGGTCAATCTGAAACGCGCCTGATCGGCGTCGCTTCGTTCTCCACTCCAGCTTACGCCTTGTGCCCGTTCTCATTGGCGGCCGGACTCAGCGATGGGGGCCAGGGCGGCATATCCCCTACCCGGCTGCAGGCCAGAGGCGTATACCGAGAAGTGGACGAAATGAGAAGCTACCCCTGCCTCTCCCGCTGCCTTCGCATCTCGGCGAATAGCTGGGCCTGAGCCTCACGATGCAATCGCCTCACTTCTTCCTCCGCGGGTCCGACCTGCACCGTGGGAGGGATTGACGGAGTCGTTGGTCGTTCAGCTTCGCTTCTACCCCTACCGTCGCATCGATTGCTCACGAGCCCAGGCCACGCGGCAAACCAGCGAGCGTCGGCTTGCATGACAACGGGCAGGAGCCTGAGGGCCTCTCTCTCCCAGCCCTCGATCTCCGCTCTTGTCGGAGTATCACCGCCAGAGGGCTCGCCGTGCACTGCCGCCAACATCCGAGCCGAAAGCGCTTGTCCTTGGCCGCAAAGACTTGTCATGCGAGAGACCGAGGAGGGTGCCGTCGTGACATAGACCACCCCCAGATGGCCTGGGACTTGCGCCAGCGAGTCAACATACACAGCGCGCTCCGCCGATCGCTTCATGGCCCGCTTGATGCTCCTGCCACAACCACATGGGCACTGCATCCTCATGGAGGTGTGTATCGGCAAAAGAGGGGCACCGGTTGATTGTGCCTGTTCAAACGGCACAAAGGAGGCAATCGATCGGTGACACCTGGGAGATCGGCGGACAGCGCCGAGATTGGTCCAAAACAGATCGCAGGAGGGTGATCAGACCGGATACGGCCCCGATCGGAGACATCCCATCAGCGCCGGAGATGGGATGTCCCTCTCAGGCCCCGGGAGAGCGGGTGGCCCGTCGGGCTACGACGGGAGCCGCCAAACATCGAGTACAAATTCGGGCTCAACATGGTGAAGCGTGCGGCGGAGTCGGGCCTGGGAGTTTATGATCCTGTGTGTCTCGTCGCCGGTCAGCGGATAGTTGGTCTCTCCACGCCAGTGAACTCCGACGATGGTGGCGGTCGGACTCGCGGTGGCCAGGGCATGGGCCATGATCTCATCAAGTGTGCATCGATCGAAGTAGTAGGCGATTTCACTCAATACGATGAGATCGAACGGCCCCGCCGGCCACTCCTCGGGAATGGCCCGCACCTCGACGCTGACGTTCTCCAGCCTGCTGCAGCGTTCCCTGGCGCGGTCCAGGACATTGGGGAGGATGTCTGTTGCCAACAGGTGGTCGCAACGTTCAGCAAGGAGCGCGCTCAGGACTCCGATCGAGCACCCCGGCTCGAAAGCAGATCGATAGCGGGGATCGCGAAGCGCGGCCATCGTCAGTGCGTACTTTCTCCGCTCGTACCAGCTCGACTCGAACTGCCACGGGTCAGGGTCCAACTCGTACATCTCTTTGAAATACACCCGGTCCATCGACCCCATTACATCGTTCCGACTTCCACCCTGAACACATCCGGAGAGCAGGGACCGCCGATCAACTCCATCGTTGCCCTTCCAAGGTCAAACGACCCAAGCTCACTGCATCCGCCCCCTCGTGATGCTGGGCCAGATAGACGTAGAGGTCGGCGGCGCGCCGGGCCTGGCCGGCATCGTGGCAGAGCGGTCGGGCACCACCGGCCGCAGCCGTCTGTCTCAAAATGGCACTCGAGGAGTCGTGGACGATCTGGCGGACCGCCATCGCCCGGGGCCGGGCGTGCCCCAACTTGTCCTCGGGATCGACGTCGATGGCGGTCGCCGCGCTTTTCAGGGCATCACCCATGGCCTGAAGGCCGCCTACCGCCTTACCGATCTCCATCAGTACGACCTCGCCCGGATCACTGCCCAGGCGTCCGACAACCCCGGCCACCAGACCACGGGCGCCACCGAACCAGCAGGCAGCGACTCCGCAGGCGCCAAACCAGAAGCCAGGCCGATCGGTGTAGAAGCCGGGCGGCCCGACGGCGTCATCCTCGGAAACCACCGGGCCGCCAAAGATCAGCGTCTCGCTGAGCGAATCGGCCATTCCCACTGCCGGCCACGAATCCGGGATGGCATCGACCACGACCTCTGCGATGTCAACGTCGAACAGTCGGTACCCGTCAGGAGCCTCAGCGGTGACCAATGCCCGATCCACCATCCCGCTTCCCGAACAGAAGGGCTTCCGACCGGCCAACTTCCAACCGCCCACTACCCGCGTGGCGGTCAGCCCACCGGCCCGTGAGCGCGCTGCCCACACCCCGTAACTAGCCTCGGAATGGCGCGAACTACCGGCCTCATCGAGGATGGTCAGCGCGTCGGCATGACCCTCCCCCAGACGAGCCAGGGACAGATCCTCTTCGGCCAGCGAGGCGAGGATCTCAAAACGCTCCCACGTATCACCGCGCCCGGGAAGGGGAAGGCGGGCAAAAGCAGGAACGACGTCGAGAAATCTCTCGAGTACCTGCGGCCTCGGGTGGACATGGTCCATAGCGTAAGCCTCTCTGCGGTTGGCAGTGCTCAGAACTGCGGCAGCTACCGGCCAAGCGCCGTGAGCAGGTCTTGAACGTGTTCCTGGGTTTGCTCGAGCAGCGGCCGGAGCGCCTCGCCGACGTCGGCGAGGCCCAACTCATTGGCCTGACTGAATCGCTCCCGATATCGCCTGAGCTGTTCCTGCTCGAGATGAAGATCCGCCTCGAGCGCCTCTCGAGAGTCTGTCGCAACGGGGACATCCCGAACAGTCGTGGTTGGTTCGCCGCCGAGAAATGAGACCTGGGAGGCGAGGACCCGGGCATGGGTGAGCTCTTGGGAGAGATGCTTGGTCAGCTCGTCGATCGTACTGACGAATTCGGGTCCGGTCACGGTCGAGATGTGCAGGTTGTACTGGACGATCGACTGGTATTCGGTACTGAGGTCCTCGTTGAGGAGCTCAGTGAACCTCTCTCGGTCCATACTCACATTCCCTTCGGGTTGACGGCTCTACTTGTAGGCCGATGGTTGATTCGTCTTTGCCATCTCATCCGAAGCCAGCACAGAGGTCTCATGAGGCCGTGAGCTCAATCGGGTCAGCCAATTTCGGCCCGACAAGCGCTGCTTCGATGGAACTCAGAGCATGAGCGAACCCCTCGGGAGCCCGAGCCCTCCGACGACTACTGGTCACGACACGCAGCTGTGGGTCGTGACGGACGACAGCCCCCAGGGCGATGGTTCGCTCGAAAAGGTCGCGATCTTCCCCCGTTGACATTTCTGCAAATCCCCCCGCGTCGAGATAGGTCGCAGCATCGATTCCGAAGTTCGCTCCGTGAATCGGTCGACATTCAATCTCATATTGGCGGCGCCAGGCCTCTGCGGTCCCGGCTACGCGGCCCGACCAATCATGAACACTCACCGGCCCCACCCACACCTGACCGCCCTCGCGGCGCGCTTTCAACTGACCTGACATCCAGTCTCGAGGGACCTCAGAGTCGGCATCCGTTGAGGCCAGCCAGATAGCTGCTGGGGGGATGCCCGCCCATGTCCGGAGGAGCGCTGCGCACCCCAATTTCCTGGCGTGACCGACGTTGGCGACATTCGTCGTCACGATTTCAACAAAGCGGTTGGCATCGCGGTGGAAAGAGCGATACCGCCACTCCGTAACCAGCTCACTGCTTCGATCGCTGCAGGCATCGAGCACAATGGCGATGCCGGTCGTGACGAAGTGATCCGACACACCAGCGATGGCTCGATCGATCGAATCCAGCGCCGCAAGCGCGAGTTCCTCCTCGTCGTGTACGGGCAGCACCACACCGAAATGGACCGATTCTGTCGAACAACCGATTGCCGGTCGGATAAACCCGCCCTGAAGGGCCACTAGTTCCATGGCGTCACCCATGTCTGCGCAGACTGTTGTCGGTGGTCCTCGACGGCCCCACGAGGCGCGGTAGTCGTACATCGCCACCCTGGACCCACTCGGGTGCAACTGCCACTTCCGGTGCATCTGTTGATGGAGTCGGCCTGTGTTGCCTCCGGCTCGATGACGTTCGATTCTGGGTGCGGGCCACGTGGCGACCTTTCCAACACGGGGGGCAAAAGGGGACTGCCAGCATCGCCAGGCCAACAGATGAAGTCAGTAGGGGGCGATACCCGGTCAGTGGTCAGGCAAACTCCAGGCGGTGACGGCACCGACCAACTACGTGACTTCGACCGGACTATCGGCAGGCGCGATCTGCCGGACAAAGAGATGCTTGCGGGTGAAAATCGCAAGAGCCAGGGCGCCTACCCCCAATCCGAAGGCCATTGCCAATCCGAATAGCTCAATCCGCTCGGCCCGATTTCCGGCCTTCACGTGAGGGACGCTCGCCCGAGAGTCAGGCTCGACGACTGCGGCCACATCCTCCCTCATTGGTTCTTTGGTTCTTTGATCACGTAGGTCCTCCATCAATAGCGGAACCAATGACGGGTTCTCTGGCCGACCCCCATCACGTACGGAGATCAAAACCCGTGTGTCGTGGGTCTTTTGCGACCCTTCGCAACTGCACGATGCGGGCAACCGCAAAGACGATGGCGATTCCTGCACCAGAGATGGCTGCGACGAGCAATACGACCGCCGTTGGAGCGCTTCCGCGCGCCCCGAGGAAGTGGATCGTTGAGCGCTGGGTATTTTGGGCGATGAATATGACGAGCAACGCCAACATCAAGACTGCCGCCACAACGGCCGTCCAACTCGCACTGATTCGCGTGGGCGTTCCATGAACCCCATCGGGTTCGGCAATTGACGTGGACCCGTGCCGCGGCTCAGTCGGAGTCGTGACGTCTCCCCCTTGTGGGTGCTCATTTACGAAAACCGGGGTGTTGTTCAAGGGCGTTTGCTCAATTTCTCTATGGTTCGGGATCATTTTCTGAGGTTCATGGCATCGGCATCGAGCTGGACTACTACCAGCGGTAAAACCTGTGGCGGCCTGCCCCTTCACCGCGGCCGACGGCAAGACCTATCAACCAGAGGACGAGGAGGATGACGGCGACGATCCACAGAACGTGAAGGGCGAAGCCTGCTCCGGCCACGACAAGGACCACAAGGAAGGCAAGGAGGAGGAGCACCGAACCGACTACTTTCCGGTCACTTTGTCGGCAACGTTGTCAACTGCATCCTTGACTTTGCCCTTGCCCTTGTCGACTTTTCCCTCACGCTTGAGCTTGTCGTTTCCGGTGGCATCACCGGCCGCCTCTTTGGCCCTTCCCTTCGCGTCGTCAACAACACCCATCGCAATCACCTCTTTCTGTTCACGCTGATTTTCCAATCAAGAACGGCTATGCCCCGATTGGTCGGCGCCAAACTGACGTTGACCGACCGAGGCGAACGAACGCAGTGGTTCCGAATGGTTCACTCCCGCTTCCTTCGGACGCCCGATTCATCGGGCAGCAGGATTGCTTTTGCGACCCACACGCGCAGGAGCCCTCCCTCGAGCGGGAGGGCTCCTGCCACTCACATCAAGGAAGCGGTCGGAGCCGCCTTAGGCCGTCCTCTTCTCACTGCTCGAGGATGTATGACCCACCTTGTCGGAGGCCTTGTCGACTAAGTCACCGACCTTTTCGTGCACCATCTCCGAGGCAGTGTTCGTTGCTTGCCGCACCTCCGGTCGCCGGCTCAGCTGTCGAACCTGTGCTTCTGCTCTCTCGTACGGTGCCCGACCCGACCGGGAGCCCAACATGAATCCGACCACCAAGCCCACCAACAACCACATCTTCTTCATTTTCAATCTCCTTTTCTCTTCGGCTAGCGAAGGTCGATCGGGTTTGTTTGATCAGGCGTGCCACCCGTAGGGTGCTCCAGTCGCATCGGGAACTCGGGCTCGTCCTAACAGCGAGGCATGCTCTCTCGCTCCGACGACTCCGGACCTCGACCGCTCGACGGGGTGACGGAGACCCGACTCGCTTCTGTTACCGAGCAGGTCGGCCTCCTGACTCGAGTCCCAGTCCTCCAACCCGGCACGGCGGCTTCAGAACGCAAACCCTCCTTCGGTGATTGCACTACCCGGAGCGCGAAGTCGGTAAACCCCATCGACCGCCCATCTGGCGAGTGTGGCCGTGTCTAGCCCCCGTCCGTCCAATGTCAAATGCGAGTGAGGCCGGTCGACCCCCGGAGGAGACCCGGTTTGATTCCTATGTGACCGGGTAGGGCATCACATTGTCAGGTCACTTCGACAAAGGAGAATCATGATTGTTCTCGGGCTTGTCCTTATGCTGATTGGTTTTCTAACGAAAATCGTCGTTCTGTGGAGTGTGGGTGTCGTGGTTGCGCTTATTGGCCTCGTGCTCCTGCTTCTTGGTGCTGCTGGGCGCGAGATCGGCGGGCGCCGGCACTACTACTGAGCTGAACCTTGGTTTGGAATAACTCAGTATTGGGTAGGGAAAGTGGAGATACATTACGGAGCAGGGAGAAGGAATTATGGCTAGCGGACTTGTCGCAAGCATCATTGCATTTGCTGTTGGTGCGGTTTTGGACTTTGCCCTCACAGTGAGTCCCGACCAACACGGTTTCAACGTGCATACGGTTGGGGTCATTCTGATGATCGTGGGTGTCGTAGGGGCGATTCTTTCCCTCATCGCACTTTTTGCGGGGAACGGGCCGCGTCGCCATCGCACGGTAGTTGACGATGGACTGGGTCATGTCGCCCGTAAAGACGAGACATACATCTAGATTCCGCGTGGTTTCGTGGGCTGAAAAGGGCCGGGGCTGGCGTTGTCATGCGAGTCTCGGCCCTTTTCGTATGTTCCGCGCAGGAGGCGGAGCACGGGCCACCCTGGTCGAGGGCAGGCCGATGATCTCATCAACCTGCCCAGAAGGACCCGTGTATTTGGATTGAGACACGACGATGGTTCACCAATCGTGTGCGTGCCGAAACTGCCGACCGGCTATCGAGATCGGATTTTTCGGATTATCTCAATCCGGCGAGGGTATTTGGAAGTTGACCAGATCGGGGAGCACTGAGGACTATGAGCACAAGGGAAGTCCTGCCTCCGACCCCTGCGAGTCCGGCGAGAGCGCGTGCACTGGTGAGAGCTCAGATGGAGGGTTTCAGCGAAGAGGCCGTCACGGCCGTCGAACTCATGACCAGCGAACTGGTAACGAATGCCGTGGTGCACGGCTCCAGCTCCATTGAAGTGGAGCTCCGACAGGAGGCCGTCATTATGAGGGTCGCGGTCACAGACGGATGCCAGGAGCGTCCCGTGCCCAAGAACCCTCACGAGCGGGACCCTCATGGACGGGGCCTCCTTATCGTCCAGTCACTTGCGGAAGAGTGGGGCGTGGTCGAAAACCAAGCCGGGAAGTCAGTGTGGTTCACCCTGGCGTGTCAGCAGGCCGGATCACAATTGCCACAGGAAGCCGCCGCCCGGTCGCAGACATCTGCCGATCTCGCACCGTTTGGTCAGTGAAGCCACCGAATGGCCAAGATCGCGGTGTCGTCATCAGAGGCCTGCCCCGCGAAAACAGAGTCCGCGATTGTCGTAAGAAGCTGATCGACCGACAAAACGTCGAGTGAGGCCGCCTTGCGGAGCCGTTCCATGCCGACGTCGATGGCCTCAGTTCTCCGCTCTATCAGGCCGTCGGTATAAGCGATCAGCGTCGAGCATGGTGCAATAGGAATCGTCATCGACTCATAAGCCGAGTTCCCTATCCCGAGGGGAACTCCAATTGGCCCCTGGACATATTCACTCTCATCGCCGTGGAGGATCAGTGCCGGAAGATGACCGGCATTTGCCAACGTGACTTCGCGCCGGTCGTTGTCGACGAGGCCCACGAGCACAGTCGCAAAGTGACCATCGGCGCTGACATTGATTTCTTTCGCCGCCATCTCAAGTATCCGCTCGGGCCTGTAGCCGATGGCCGCATAAGCGCGAATCGTGTAACGAAGACCTGCCATGATCGTCGCTGCGGCCAGTCCCCGTCCCGAAACATCGCCGACGACGAACGCGAACCTTCGGTCGTCGATGGCGATCGCGCTGTACCAGTCCCCGCCGACCTCAATGCCCGACTCCCCGGGAATATAGCGGGCAGCCAGCTCGACCCCATCGATGGTCGGGAGTGACTTGGGCAACAGCGATCTCTGCAGCGTCAGGGAAACGTTTCGCTGCTCGCCGTACAGATGTCTGTTCTCTTCGGCGAGTTGCTCGGCGTGTCGGCGGCGCCGGATCAGGCGCTCCGTCATGGTGACAACGCCAATGGTGAAGACCAAGCCGACGACGAGAATGCCCCAGGGAAGGAGGTCTGACCATCGTCCGGCCAACGGGCTTGTCGGTGAGACGGCAAGGGTCAGAAAGCTCGATCCGAAGGGTACAAAGGATGTGGAGACGGTGCCGGTCAGCGGCAGGTGCGAGACATTGGTCTCGATAAGCGCGGCTGAACTCGTCCCTTTTCCGAAGTAGATCGCAATATTGAGCCCCGCGTCCGGGGAGCTCGCCGGAATGTTGAACCTGCGGTTGCTGGGCACAGCCTGTCCGGCAGCGGCTACGTAAGTGCCACCCGATCCAACGAATGACATCAGATAGCCAAGGCGCTGCTGACCCTTGCCCACGACTCTGGTGGTGACCAGCGAAGAGGACTTCGCAGCTCGTTCGAACAGCGCCGAGGCCGCCTTGCCGGTCGGGCTGTTGATGGGTTGGGCCCCTACTCGGGTCAGCACATGCACGTGCCCGGCGGCGACAAGCACCAGCGATGCGGACGTAAATGGCCCCGCCGGTGCCATTGAGGAGGCGATGACCCGTCGGAACGTCGCCGCGGGATCTGGCGCTTCACCGGCGGCCGCCCCTGCCTGACCCAGCCGACGCTCCAAGTCGACCGGGGCCACGCCAAGGGCTGAGGCGGTGAGCTTGGTCTGGAGGTTGGTCAGGCGCTGCTCGTTATGCAGATAGTTCAGTCGTGCGGCAACGGTGAGCCCTCCAGTCACCAGCAGACCAACGACCAGTACAACGAGGCTGGGTTTGTGCAACATGCGGCGATGTCGACTGGCTGGAACCAGCCTCCGGGCTCCGTCGTGGTCGACTCGCTGTTGACTGACGGTCGACGACGGCTCGGCGAGTTCGTTCGTCTGGGTCGACTCTGCCGTCCCAGTCCCATCGACGGTCATCTGGCGCTCATTGACGCGTCGCCTACCAGCTTCACCTTGACCTCTGCTCCCTTCACGCACCTCCCCCAAGCACGGTGCTCGGTTCAGCCCGGTGTGGGATTGTAGAGCTATTGAGAACTATCGGCAAGCTTTTGCAGAAGTTTGAAGCCAATAGCGAAAGACAGATCGGTCATTTTTCGGATATGTCTGCACTATCTACTCATTTCTGGAGAACTGCGCTAGGGTCGCTGCTTGATGGAACGTTCCGAAAGAAACGGCGTCTACAGCATCGGCGCGGTGGTCAAGATGCTCGGAGTCCCCGCACAGACCCTTCGCAGCTGGGAAGAGCGTTACCAGCAGGTCATCCCCGAGCGAAGCGCTGGGGGGCACCGTATCTACAACCGTGACCAGGTTGACCAGCTCCGGTTCATCCTCGGACAGCTCGACCGGGGATTGCAACCGGCGGACGCCCATCGCTTGTTGGAGGAGCGAAACCGCTTCCCGCTCGAGCAGAGGCGTAGCGCCGACGAGCTGGGAACAATATTGCTCGCGGAACGCGATCCCTTCTCGGCGGAGCTCTCGGAGTACCTCTTGCGCACCGAGGGATACGGGACGACTACCGTGCTCAACGCAGACGAAGTCCGGATGATCCTCGAGGGACAGCCTCCGAGCCTTGTGGTGGTCGATTTGTTGATCTCCGGCGGAGCTGGACAAGCGCTCTGCCGGCTGGCGCGTGAGCAGGCGGCGATTCCCGTCATCGCCATATCAGCCATCGACTTACGAGACGAAGCCCTTCAATGGGGAGCTGATGCCTTCCTGCTCAAGCCGCTCGATTCTCCCCAGCTCGTCTCGACGGTACGAGACCTGCTGGGCACGAGCGCCTACCTGCGTTCCCCGGTACCCGTTCAGTGAGCGACCGGCTCTCGAGCGGCTCAGCGCGGCTCGATAGCGTTCTTGATGGCGGGCTCCTTCTGAATGGGATCAACCTCATCATGGGGCGGCCCGGTTCGGGGAAAACGATCCTTGCTCAGCAGTATCTCTTCCACAACGCGACGACTGAGCGTCCGGCACTCTACCTCTCGACGGTTTCGGAGCCACTTGAGAAGATCCTCCGTTACGGTCAGTCGCTCAGCTTCTTCGACAAGTCTGCTGTCGGAACAAGCGTCATCTACGAAGACCTTGGTCACAGTCTGAACGGTGACGGACTTTCCGGGGTATTGGCCAAGCTGGTCGAACTGATCCGGGAGCGACGGCCGGCTCTCATGGTGATCGACAGCTTCAAAGCGCTCAGGGCCTACGCTCCCGATGATGGGACATTCCGCCGGTTCCTCCATGGTTTGGCTGGTCACCTCTCAGCGAGCCAGACGACATCGTTCTGGGTCGGTGAATACGAAAGTGCCGAGACGACTGAAGCGCCCGAGTTCGCCGTCGCCGACGCGATCGTTTCACTAGGTATCGAGCACACCAGTGATCGGGAGATCCGCATCTTTCAGGTCCTGAAACTGCGCGGCAGTGGGTTCGTCTCGGGGAAGCATGCCTACCGGGTTTCGAATGACGGCATCGACATCTTCCCGCGCCTAGCCGATCACAAAGACGGCGCTACGTACGATTTTGCGGTGGAGCGCATCTCCTCCGGCGTTTCCATTCTCGACAGCATGCTTGCTGATGGATACTGGCGGGGAGCCTCGACGCTGGTGGCCGGACCGTCAGGGGCGGGCAAGACCCTGGTCGCCCTGCATTTCATCTTTTCCGGGGCGGCCCTTGGGGAGCAGGGTGTCTTCGCAACCTTCCAAGAGAATCCCGCGCAGCTCGAGCGGATCGTTCAAGGGTTTTCCTGGTCTCTGCAGGAGCCAAAGGTCGAGTTGATGTTCCGGCCTCCTGTGGATCTCTACCTCGACGAATGGGTCTACGAGCTGTTGGACCTGATCGAGCGGACGGGAGCCAAGCGAGTCGCCATCGACAGCCTCGGCGACTTGCGAGCGGCGTGCGGCGACGAAATTCGTTTCCGCGAGTACATGTACTCGTTCTTACAGCGGTGTGCGCGACGCAACGTCAGCGTGATCATGACGCAGGAAGTTCCGGAGCTCTTCGGCATCACCCGTCTATCCGAGTTCGGCATCTCCCACGTCTCCGACAACGTTGTCCTGCTGCAGTTCCTCCGTGGGAACTCCGAGGTGAAACGTGCCATCACCGTGCTGAAGACGCGCGGCAGCGCACACGATCCGCGGATCCGACAGTTCGAGATCACTTCGGGGGGGCTCTCGCTCGGTGACCAGTTCCTCCCAGATCAGAGCTTGCAGTGAGCCGAATGGAAGCGGTGGACGCCAACGACGATTCCGCGAATTTGAGAGATGGGATGAATGAACGAGCGGATGTCGCCGAGGGTCTGGCAACGTGCAGCACGCTTACCGATCTGTCTGGAACACCGACGCTCAAGCTCAGCGGCGCGCTCGATCTCGGAAGTGTCGCTGCGGTCCGCAGCGCGATTGACACCCTCGTAGCCGAACGACCCTCACGAGTGATCATTGACCTGAGTGAGCTCCGTTTCATGGACAGCTCGGGTTTGACGTTGCTATTGGGGGTGATCGATCAGGTAGCTGAAGTGGAGCTCCGTGACCCGCCGGCCATGATCCGTCAGCTCATCCACATCACTGGACTGACCCACCTCTTTGTCATCACGCCGGCCCACGGATCCACTCTGCCAGATACCAACAAGCGTCTCTGATAGCGGTCCGGCCGACCGGATCGCCGGGGTCAGAAGCTCGACGCCCGGGCGGCGGGGGCACGAGGAGCACCGGTGACATTGGACAGGGACGTGGGTTGACCCACAGACGACAGCGGGCTGGCTACGTCCTCCAGCGACTTTCTTTCCGCAGCCACCCCAAAGAACACCTCCACCAATCCGCCAGCCACCATGACGATGGCGCCGATCATGTAGCCGATGAACAGCTTGAAATGGTCCTCGCCGTTCCCGATCAGTAGGCCATAAAGCCACGGTCCGATGGCCCCAAAGGTCTGGGCGATGGCGAAGAACACGGCAATGGCTTTGGCCCGTACCTCGACCGGGAAGATCTCGCTGACCGTGAGGTAGGCGGCGCTGGCTCCGGCCGAGGCGAAGAAGAAGACCACGCACCAGCAGACGGTCTGGGTTACCGCGTTCAGAACTCCGGCGTTGAAGAGAAACGCGCTGATGGCCAACAGTCCGCCCGAGAGAATATAGGTGCCGGCGATCATGCGGCGCCGCCCGATGGTGTCGAACAGATGCCCGAGCGTGAGAGGGCCGATGAGATTGCCGAGTGCAAAGAAGATGAAGTAGTACGCGGTGTCCTTGGAGTTGACACCGTAGATCTTGGTCAAGACCAGGGCGTAGGTGAAAAAGATGGCGTTGTAGAGGAACGACTGCGTAATCATCAGCCCGGCACCGAGGACGGCTCGCTTGGGGTACTGGACGAAAAGGGTCTTGGCCAGGGTGACGAACCCGATGTTTACGGCCGGAGTGATTTCGATGGCCTTGGATTCGTCGACCTCACCGAGGGAGCCTCCCGAGTGGTCGCTGGCCGTCTCGATGCGCTTCACCGCCTCTTCGGCCTCCTCCTCCCGCCCGTGCATGATCAGCCACCGGGGGCTCTCGGGCAGGTTCTTCCGGACGAAGAGGATGACGAACCCGAGGATCGGCCCGAACAGGAAGGCCACCCGCCATGAGTACGTCACGGGTAGGTGATTGACCACCAAGAGGGTCAGGATGGTGGCAAGGAATGCCCCGCCCCAATAGGTGCCGTTCACCGCGATGTCCACCCTCCCCCGGTACTTTGCGGGGATCAGCTCATCGATGGCCGAGTTGATCGCCGCATACTCGCCACCGATACCGGCGCCGGCCACGAATCTTGAGAAGTAGAGCCAGTACACCCAGAACTGCGAATGACCGAGTGTCAGTGCGGTGAGGAATCCCCCGAACAGGTACACGCCCAGTGTGATCATGAACAGGTTGCGGCGCCCCCACCGGTCAGAGAGTCTCCCGAAGAACAGGGCCCCGAACACCTCACCCAGCAGGTAAACCGTGCCCACGGCGAAGGAGACTCCGGCCGACGACAGGTTGAGCGACTGTTTGCTGCTGATCAAATTGGTGACGTTTCCGGCGATGGTGATCTCAAGACCATCGAGAACCCACGCCACCCCCAGAGCCACAACCAACATGGTGTGGAAGCGAGACCAACCGAGCCGGTCCAACCTGGCCGGAATAAGGCTCCGGACAATGTTGTCTCCGCCCCCCTTACTCTCGTACCTCCTGTCGAGCGCTTGTCCAGACTGCTCTACCCCAGAACTGAGCGTGGTCACGGGAACCCCCTTCCTTTGTGCTTGCTATTCCCGAACCGCGGCTCTCGTAATCACTCCCTCCGAGGGCGATGCTGAGGCGATGCGTGAGCCGAAAACGCGGAAGCGCGACAGGCCTACCTGGTCACAATCGGAACCTGAGTGCGGTGGTTTGGTCGGCGACTTCAACCGTCGTTGCTCTGCGTCACGCCGACTCCTCGCCCGGCGGGTGACCCGTCAAGGGGACGCCGGCTGCTTCTGGCGGGCGGCGTCCTCGGCGGCCACGTCCGCCGCGTCGTCACCGAAGCCCACCCCGATCCGCTGGTCGTGGCGGCGAAGCTCCTGATGGGCGAGGTCGGACAGGACCTGGTTGTCGGCGTCGGTGGGATCGGCGCCGGAAAGGCCCCGGGGCCAGAGCCGACGGGCCAAGACAGGGTTCAACTCAGCGCCGTAGAGCGAGATCTTGGCCAGGAGGAAGAGGAAGCCGACCAGGCCGATGACAACTCCGAACTGTCCGTAGGTTGCCGAACTGTTCCGCACCTGATGCTGGACCAGGCCCGCACCCACGGTGATGAGCAAGGTGAATCCCACCGAGCCCACCGCCGCGCCGGGGACCAGGCTGCGGGTCGCCACCCCGGCAGGGGTGAGAACCCGGAACGCGGCGAGATAGAGCACCACGTTGACCGCCACCATGCCGAACAGCACTGCGATGCCGGCCTCCCAAGGCGTGCTGCCACCGGTGGCGATGGTGGCAGCTGCGGCATTGAGAACGAAGGATCCGCCGATGATGACCAGACCGGCCAGACTGCGCCCAAGTCTCGGCAGGAATCCCGGCAGTGAGACCTGAGGCACGTTCCAGACCTGGGCCATGGCGCTCTGGGCAGATTCGGTTACGCCCTGGGCCCCATAGATGAGACCGGCCAGGCCCACCACGAGACTGAGGACGTTCCCGTGGAGATTGGCGGACCCTCGGGCCGGATTGAACTCCGAGCCCACCACGGGGAACTCGTGCAGCGTGGACACCAACCGGTGGCCGAGGGACGCCGCCCCGATGTAGCCGAAGACGGTGATGACCACCAAGAGAAGTGGATAGATGGCGACGAACCCGTACCAGCCCAGGGCGACGACGTAGTTGTTGGCTCGGTCGTCTCCGAACTTCTTCACCACGCCGTAGCCCACGGCCGCCGCCCGGTGCCGACGCTGCCAGCCGTCGATACCGGCCAGCATGCCCTTGACCGTCCTCATCACCTGCGCCCTGGGCGAATGCTGATGTCGGAACCAGAGGCCGGCCCGCCGACAGTGAGCTCGGCCGTGGTCAGCAGCATCGGGCCAGTGCCCGAGCGCGCTCCGACGGCCGGAGCGGTGCGCTCCATGCCCGCTCGGTCGGTCGTGGTGGGCACGGGCGGCCGATCATCGGGTTCACGATGGTGTGGTCAACCAACGACGACGCTTCCTGCGGTCGAGACGGTGCCAACACGATGGCCAAGCGGCTCTGGTCGCCAGTTGCCGATGCCGCTGGCTGGCGGCCAACTGGCCGGCGGCGAAGCCGACCATCCCCGGACCCGCTTCGGCCTGCCGGCGTAACCACTGCTGGGCCAGCACCGCGTCCTGATGGTGGCCGAGGAGCGTCTGAACCTGCTTGGCCGCCTCGGCCGTCGATACGGCCTGCTTCCCGATGACCGGCGCCGAGAGCTCGGCGGCGTACCGCACCTGCTTGGCCCGGATGCGGACCTTGTGCAGGCGACGGTCGCTTGGCCGGCGTCGGGCCCGACGGACCGCCTTGCGCAGGTCGCGCCACCCGACGCCTGCCAGAGTCGGGAGCACGTCCCGAGCAAGCTCCGTCGACGTCGAGGGGTCTGCAGTGGGGGGGTTGGACGCCGCTGCGTGCACCCTGTCCAGCAGCGTGAGGTACCGATCGCTGTCGAGCACCCTGGCCACCTCGCGGCAGGCCACGCCCCGTTCCTTCCGGAGGAGAGCACTCAACACGGCCTGGCCTTCTGCATCGACGGCTCCTTTTCGGCGCTCGTCTTCGAGTTGGGAGGCGAGCACATCGCAGTCCCGGACCTCGCCCAGCGCCGACCCCAGCCACCGCAGATCGTCTCGAGTGTGCCGGACCCAGACCGGGTCCAGAACCCCCGCCACAGTCTTCAGGTTCGAACGCAGGCGTCTCGTTGCCACCCTTGCCTGGTGGATGGACTCGGGAGGCGGATTCGTGGGATCCACTCTCAACACGTAGTCGTGGTCGAGCAGCCGGCGGAGTGATGAACCGATCCCCCACTTCAGCACGTCCGCCATCGTCGGCCGCGGGACCAGATCGCTGGGACCGTCTCCCTCCGGCTGGCTGAGGGCCTGGCTGAGCTTTGGCCGGCCAGAGCTGGCACGGGCCCCGACCTCCTGAAGGCGACGTTGGACGTCCTCTATTCTGTCGTCGGCAGTCTCCGCCTCCAACTCGATCTCATGGAACCGGAGACCATCCTGATGCCCTCCGTGCACGGTCACGGAGTCATCGTCGATCTCCCCGATGAGTTTCCCGTCCTTGTCGTGAAGTTCGATCCGTCGGCGGGTGCACTCGAGTTCCGCCACCACCTGGAGGGGCTCACGTCGGAGAATTCCGACCAAGATCCTCCGCGCCTCGCCCGGGACCGAGTCCACCGGCCCCACCCAGGTGTGCTCAGCCCGGACCGTCCTGGATGCGGCACGTTGCATCGGAAGCTTCAGCGTCCAGATTCCGGGACCCTCAGCTTCGCCCGAGCGGTGACGGAGGGTAATGGTCCTGGCCCACAGGCGGAGATCCTGTGAGTCGAAGTACGTGGACCACAGCCGCTGGGGCGGCAGAACGTTTGTGTGGGGTACGACCCCCCGGAGGTCGGGGAGGACGAACTCGAAATCGACTTCCAGCTTGGTCTCGCGTTCGACAGTCACGCCCATGGCTATGCCCTACCCCGTCGTTTCCGGGTCAACCGTGACGGTCCGCGGGATGTCCCACACAGATGTCTTCGGTTGTACGGTCACGGTCACCGTTGTTGAACCGTGCCCGTGTACAACTACTGTTTGAAACCGGGTAGCCCAGGACGGTGACCGGCAAGACGAAGGGCCGAATGACCTTGCTCGGAGCGGAGGCGGGCACGGTCCACCAGGTCGGTCCGACGTCCAGGAGCGCCCACCTCGTGATGGGAGAAGGGAGACCTGGTGAACGATGGGGAGCCGGATGGCAGAGATCAACAAGGAGATTCCGAGTCCTTGGCACTCGGGTTGGAGGCGTACACAACTCGGACGGACTACGCCCTCCATATCGTGACGACCACCTCCGAGGACGGACAACCAAGTGGTTGCCTCGTCGGCTTCATGACGCAGTGCAGCATCGCCCCATCTCGGTTCCTCGTGTGCATCTCGAAGCTCAATCACACATTTTTCGCAGTCGAACAATCGGATGCGGTTGCCCTCCACCTCGTAGGTCGTGACCAGACCGAGTTGGCGGCTCTCTTCGCCGAACAGACGGGCGACACGACGGACAAGTTCGGACGTTGCCTCTGGCACACCGGCGTGACCGGATCTCCCGTGCTCTCGGAGTGCTCGGCATGGCTCGAGGGAGAAATCCTCGATCGTTGGGGTGTCGGGGACCACGAGGCTCTTCTGGTTCGGCCGGTGGCTGGCGGATCGGGCACCCACGCCGACGCCTTGACGATTCAGAACTCTCCGGACTTTCGGCCAGGTCACCCGGCAGAGCCCTGAGCCGCCGGCAGCAGAATTCCCTCCTCCCGGGACTGTGTGTTGACCGGAAAAACGGGGTAGAGACCATCCGTACGGTGAAAAGAGGAGGATGCAGATGCCACCCCGATCTTGGAGCAAGAAGCGCGAACGCCAGTTCGAGCACATCCGTGATGGATTGGAGGACCGGGGCAGGTCCAAAGACCTATCGGAGGAAATCGCAGCGAGGACGGTGAACAAGGAGCGGGCCAGAGCTGGTGAAGCCCGGTCGCCGAGCCGGACCTCGATTGAGGACATCTCTGCGGAACGTCGTGGGGGACTCCGTTCACACCGGGGCCCGGGCGGACGCACCAAGCAGCAACTTTACGAGGAGGCCCGCCGCAAAAGGGTGGTCGGCCGGTCGGCCATGAACAAAGCGCAGCTCGAGCGGGCCGTGAACAGGCACTGATCTGGGTCGCGCCGGTTACTCCACTGAGGACCGGACACCACGTTGAACCTCCTCGACGTCCAAAAGCGCCTCCTTGGGGGCCTCCTCCAGCATCATCAGTGACTGGTCGGCGCCGGGGAGCGCCCGGAGCAGCTCATCGAGCTTCCGCTGCGTTGCCGCCTGCTCCCGGGCCTGGGTGTGCTGAATGGCGAACACCATCGCGAGGGTGACTGCCGAGACAGAGACCTCAAAAACCGACACCCACCGGTCGGGAAAGCCCAACGCGACACCGAAAAGAATTCCGCCGATGACGCTTCCGATCACCACCAGACCGATGGTGGGGAGCGTGCTGTAGTGCTCAATCCTGTACAGCACCCGGCTGGTGGCCGGGAGTTGCTCCGTCCGGTGGACGATCCGTGGCTGCCGCGATGCGGTGTCGGGGCCGGACGCCCGCCTCGTCGTGCGTCTCATGGAGTCGTTCCCATCTCGCCGCGGAGGCTGACGTCGACCCCCTGCCGTCGCAAGAGCTCGTCGAGGCGGGCCAGACTCTCGGTTCCGGCTTGGTCCACCGAGTGCAGGCCGTTGAGGTCCAAAACGACCCGCTCCAGCCGACTCGTGGCCAACTGGTCGAACTGGCTCTCGAGGGCGATCGCCGAATCGGCATCGAGCGATCCGGCCAGGATAAGCGTGCACTCGGAACCCTGGAATACGACCGTCAGCGCCAGACGCTGCTGCCCCCCGTCTGAACGGGCTGCGCTCGGGCTCGTGTGGGGCGGGTCGGAGGCGAGAGTCATGCCCCTCGCCCTACCCTTCCGGCCTGGTGTTCAACCGCCAGGCTCTACCGTTTACCCACAGGCTGCTCCGGGTAGGTACGCGGAAGTGGCGATCGACACCGACACAGCAGCCGCTGCGCTGACCGAGGATGGTTTGCGAACCTCCGGCGTCTCGGCCGGCTGGGACCTCCCTCGGTCGAGCCGCCAGGAGGAGCCCGATGCCCCCTCCCCGGCAGTCGCCGATCCCGGACGCCGCGAGTCCGAGGAGCAGCGCGAGGACCGGAACCTGATGGAGCTTCTTCAGGAACTCCGTGTCGCCGCCATCGGCGTCCAAGTGCTCTTCGGCTTCCTACTGGCACTGCCATTCACCACCCGCTTCACCTCGCTCTCCTCGGGCCAGCGGTACCTCTACGTCGCGGTGCTGGTACTCGCTGCCCTGGCCACCGCCCAGCTCTCGGGCCCCGTGGCATACCACCGGATGGTCTTCCGCCAGCACAAGAAGGCTGGCCTGCTCCGAGTCGCGAACGTGCTGGCCCTCAGCGGTATGGCCACCGTCGGCGCCTCCATCGTCGGCGCGATGCTACTGATCACCAGTTTCGTCCTTCACGGCGTGGCCGTGCCCATACTCGTGGTCGCGGTGGGCGGGAGCTTCGTCGTGATGTGGCTTGTCGTCCCACTGGTGGCACGGGAACGAGGGCGCTAAGACATTGTCCGGCGGTTTCGGTCGTCACTGGGTCGCCCGAACGAACGAGCAAGTGGCTTCTGGGCCGCCCTGACGGTCCGGCGGGGCCGTGGGTGGTCAATTCAAAGTATCCTGATGTATTGGCCGGCTGTCCTCGCCACTCGGCACCGATACGAGGACGGCCTCCCGCAGTGGTGCGCTGGCGTCCGCTGACTAACCCTCGGTCACGGGCCTGCGAGCCGCTGTCGTCCCAACCACGAAAACCGGCACCAGCCGGAGAAGGAGTCGAGGCCCGTGGAGGAGCAGTTCGAGGTTTCCAAAGAGAGTGGTAATGGATACGTCTTGGTATCGGTTGTCGGCGAGGTCGATGTGGCCACCGCTCCCGAGTTCCGGGACCGCCTCCAAGAGGCCATTGGCGAGGGCTCGGCCATCGTGGCCGTGGATTTGACCGGGGTCACGTTCATCGACTCGACGGCGCTCGGGGTGCTCATCGAGGGGAAGGAGCTTTGCGATACCGCAGGGGGAACGATGAGGATCGCCGTGTCGGAACCTCGGATCCTCAAGGTCTTCGAGATCACAGGACTGACAGAATTGTTCGAAATTCGTCCCACCCGTGACCAGGCGATCGCGGGATGAACCGCCGTTTGCCGATCCAAACGGGGAGCTGGAACCAATGACCGACATCGTGGAACTGAGCATTCCGGTGACCGCTGATCTCGTCGTGCTGGCCCGCCTCACCGCCTCCACGGTGGCATCCCGTGCCAATTTCGACGTGGAGGAGATTGAGGATCTCCGCCTGGCCGTCGACGAACTGTGCATCTCCCTGGTCCACGACCGAACCGATGGACGGCTGGCGCTCCGGTTCACCCGGGACGACGACGAAGTCGAGGTTGCCGGCAGCTATCTGTCCGAATCAGGAGCCGGGCCTGCGAGCCCTTCAACACCGACCGCGGACGGGCTTTCCGAGCGCATCCTCGATGCCCTCGTCGACGAGCATGGCCACGGCGGTGAGGACGGACCGGCTCGGGCGTGGTTGCGCAAACGCCGGACGCGGCAACATTCGTAATGGCCCCACCCGTCCAGCCAACCCGGGACTCACGGGAGAAGTTCGTCGAATTCGCCCGCACCCGCGACGAGCGCCTGAGGAACGAGTTGGTCGAATCCCACCTGGGACTGGCCCATCAGCTCGCCCGTCGGTTCGTGAGTCGGGGGGAGACCTACGACGACCTGGTCCAGGTGGCCTCACTGGCGCTGGTGAAGTCGGTCGACCGCTTCGACCCTGACCGGGAGGTCGAGTTCAGTACCTTCGCCACCCGGACGGTGATCGGCGAGCTCAAACGGCATTTTCGGGACAAGGGCTGGGCGATCCGGGCACCGAGGCGCGTCCAGGAGCTCTACCTCGAACTCAGCCCCGCCACCGAATCGCTCACCCAGGCGCTCGGCCGGCCCCCCACTGTGTCGGAGATCGCCCAGTCGGTCGGATCGACCGAGGAGGCAGTGCTGGAGGCCATCGAGGCCGGACAGAGTTACCGGACCTCGTCGATCGACGCTCCCGACCGGCAGGAGGGCAGCGTCTCCACCCGGCTGGCCGACGTAGACCACTGGATTCGCCGACGTCGAGGATCGCCTGCTCCTGGCCATCTCGCTCGCCGACTTGGATGATCGGGAACGCACCATCCTCAGCCTGCGGTTCGTGGAGGGATTGACCCAGTCGGAGATCGCCAGTCGGATCGGTATCAGTCAGATGCACGTCTCGCGGCTGCTGGCGTCCAGCCTGGCCAGGCTCAGGGAGACGTTCGCGGCCGAAGCGTGAGCACGCGGAGCGATGAATCAACGGCCCGGGCGCCACTCCAGCCACAAGATGGTGGCGTCATCGCGGATCCGCTCTCCCTGGAAACGAGCAACCTTGTCCAGTGTCTGGCGCAAGATGTAGTCCGGCGCCGCCCGCGAGGCGGCGGCCTCTTCGATCAAGGCCACCAACCGGTCCAGGCCGAACACTTCGCGTTCCACGGATCGCCCGTCGATCACACCGTCCGAGTAGAAGACCACGGTGTCACCAGGCTCCAACACCACACTGGCCTGTTCGAGCAATTCGCCGTCGAGCCCCCAGGGAAGGGAGGCGCGACACATCAGTTGGTCGACCACCTCGCCTTTCCTCATGAGGAGCGGGCGGGGATGCCCGGCGTTGACCCAGTCGAGTCGACCGCTCCCAAGATCGAGCTGTCCCAGTTGACCGGTGACGAAGGCTCTTCCGTGGAAGCGATCGGAGAGCACACTGTCAAGGCGTTGATGCATGGCCGCGAGTGGCTGACCCTCCCGCCGGTCGTGTCGGTAGCTGCCCATGGCCAGCGCGGAAGTGAGGCTGGAGCCCAGGCCGTGCCCCATGGCGTCCATGATGGCCACGTCCATCGTGAACCCGTTGACAGCATGATCGAAGGAGTCCCCGCCGACGTCATACGCCGGAACCAGCAGTCCGGTCGAACTCCCCTCAGGCGTGTTGATATGGAGCGGGGGAAGGAGATCCCACTGCATACTGGCCGGCAGGCTCATCGACCGTCGACGACGGAGGGCGTTGAACAGGTCGGTCTGTCGGGCGGTGATCGCAATGATGGCGCCGACCAGCATCCCCAACTCCTCGCTGAGCGGGATCATGTCCGGGTCCAGCTCATCCTCGAAGGTGAGCATGAGAACCCCGGTGCATTCGGATCCTTCGAGCACCGGTACCCAGTGCCGCACGACGCCGCCGCTGCCGACGGTGACGGGCCTGCGCTCAGTAAAGGCCCGCCCCGCCGGGCTCCCATCCACCGCTTCACCCTCTGGCATCTCGACGTGCACGCCGCGGTCGGGTATGGGGAACAACATGGCCTGCTCGAAGTCGGCCAAGTAGGCCACCATGTCAAGTGCACCGACCCTCCGGGCCAAGGTGACCATGGTCTCCGCCATATCCGATGGAGCAAGGGCAAGAAGGGCCCTCAGGGCGTCGCCGAAATCAGAGGGGTTCATTCCAGATCAGCCTTCCCGATCGTTCACCCCGACCCTATCGGTGACTGCCCGACCCGGCACAACGCCCGGAACCTGTGGGCTCTCCTCCCGGCTACTCGATGGCGCCTTCACCCCTGACGTTTGCGCCGATCTCCATCATCTCCCGCTCATGTTCCGCCACAAACTTGCGCTTTTCGGAGTCGGCGTGGCCATCGAACTCAGCTTTCCGATCCCATCTTGATCACGGCAAAGGCCGCGCCATCTGGATCAGTCAGCACGGCAAAGCGTCCCGGTGGAATGTCGGTCGGTGGAACCAGCGTCGAAGCACCGAGCTCGGTCGCTTTGGCGACCGTGGCGTCGGTATCGTCAACGCCGAAGTAGACGAGCCAGTGCGAAGGAACCTCTGCCGGAACCATGTCCGGCATTGTCATCATTCCCGCAACCGTCTTGTCTCCGAGTTTCCATTCGGTGTAGCTCATTCCGCCCATGTCAAGATCGTTGGGCTCCCAGCCGAACACCTCGGTGTAGAAGGCCTTGGAGGCGGGGAGGTCGCGGGTGTTCAGCTCGTTCCATGCGAATGCTCCGGCCTCGTTGGCGAGCTCAGCCCCGTTGAACGATTTTGGCTCCCACACGCCGATCGCAGCACCGGCTGGGTCTGCGAATACGGCCATGCGTCCGATATCCGAGACGTCCATCGGCTCGACGAACACCATGGCACCTGCCTTTTTAGCCAGCTCGACAGTTGCGTCGGCACTGTTCACCGAGACGTAGGTCGTCCACACGCTGGGCTGGCCTTCGCCCATGGCCGGCATGTTGCCGGCGACGGTTTTCCCGTTCTTGCGCATCAGGGTGTAGTGACCCATTTCCTCACCCTGGTCATCGGCCTCCCAGCCAAAAAGCGCCCCATAGAAGGCATTGGAGGCTTCGGAATCCTTGGTGGCGTGATCGACCCAGGACGGTGTCCCGGCGTCATACGAGGTGAACTCTGGCATTTGCATCTCCCTTCCTCGACCCATCTGCGCTGCACGAACAACACAGCAGCAAGCCTAGCGATTTCTTGCCCGGGCCGTCTCCCCAGGTTGGCCTCGGGATCCCTCTTCATCGACGACCGACCCACCGGCATCGGCTGCTGGGGCATGCTTTCGGGATGAGCACGCTCGTCACCTATGAGATCGCGGACCATGTGGCCACGATCACCTACAACCGGCCGGACGCTCTCAACGCCATCAACGCGGAGATGCGACGCGGGCTCAACGATTCGTTCAGCCGCTTCCGGGACGACGAGGAGGCATGGGTGGCGATCGTCACCGGCACAGGCAGGGCCTTCTGCGCCGGAGGCGACATGCGCGGCGGCGGATCCACCGGAGAGTTCGCCGGCACCTTCTGGGAGAAGCCGACAGTCAACTCCTTCGAAAGTGGTTGGGAGATCTACAAGCCGGTGATTGCCGCAGTCAACGGCTACTGCCTGGGATACGGGCTCACGTTGATCACCTGGTGCGACTTCGTCATCGCCAGCGAAAGGGCCGAATTCGGCTTTCCCGAAGTGAGCATCGGAGTGCCCACGATCGTCGGAGCGATCCGACTGCCACAGAAAGTCAACTGGCAGTACGCCATGGAGATGCTTCTGACCGGCGAGCGGATCGGAGCAGATCGGGCCATGGAAATCGGGCTCGCCGGCTGGGTGGTACCCCATGACCAACTGATGCACGAGGCGCGAGCCCTGGCCCGCCGCCTGGTGGCGGCGGCCCCGCTGGCCGCCCGAGCCACCAAGGAGGTGGCGGTGCGCTCACAAAGCCTCCCGCCGGTCGAGGCCATCCGCTTCGGGGAAACCATGCGTCTGGTGGCGATGGCCACTGACGACGCGAAGGAGGGCCTCAGAGCCGCGGCGGAGGGGAGGACCCCCAGATGGCAGGCACGTTGAATCGACTACAGGTCGAGAACACCGCGATGATCGGAGTCCACGGCTTGGACATAATGTTGCACCTGCCACCGTTCGCCCAGTCTCCGTCTCTGTGCGTGAGCCTCGTCCCTCTGTCAGTGAGGCGGTGCCGCATCGGTCCTGACGAGCGCCAGGGCGTGGTCGATGTCGGTTCGCTCCCCGAGATCCGGCTCCAGGAGCCCATCGACTTTGGGGCGCTGATCCCAGTACATTGGGCGGAAGAACGATCGATCGCCGGGGGGCATCTGTGAGTATTGATCCGTACATCGTCTTGGGGAGCGCAGTCGTCGGATTCCTTGTCGGCCTGACAGGGGCAGGCGGCGGAGCGCTGATGACACCGATGTTGATCTTGCTATTCAGTGTCAAACCGTCGACGGCTATCTCGAGCGATCTGGTCGCTGCAGTCTTCATGCGCCCGTTTGGGGCCGCGGTCCACATTGCCAAAAAGACCGTGAACTTCCACCTGGTCGGATGGATGGTGGCCGGATCCGTCCCGATGGCCTTCCTCGGTGCTTACCTGCTCCATCTCATGGGCCACGCCAAGACCTCACAACTCAACATCGAGAAGGCCCTGGGCGCGGCGCTTCTGATCGGGGCGGCGGCCATGGTGATCCGGTACTTCCTCGACCGCCGGGCCGGCCACGAGCGGAAGGCTGCGGTCCACGATCTGGTGGTGAAGCCGATCCCCACCGTGCTGATCGGTATGGTCGGCGGCCTCATCGTCGGCATTACCTCGGTCGGGTCGGGATCGCTGATGATTGTGATGCTTCTGTTTCTCTATCCAATGCTGGGTGCCAATCAGTTGGTGGGAACCGACCTCACCCAGGCCGTCCCCCTTACCATCGCCGCCGCTCTCGGCGCCCTGGCCTTCGGTCATATCGAATTTTCGGTGACCACATCAATCATCATCGGGAGTGTGCCGGCGGTCATTGTGGGTTCGTTGATCTCATCGAGGGCGCCCGACAAGTACATCCGACCGGCCATTACGTTTGTGATCTTCGCTTCCGGGCTCAAATATGTGGGGCTCGGTACCACAGCTCTCGGATGGGTACTGTGCGCCGCGCTGCTCGCAGCCGCGACCGTGTGGCTGCTCTACGTGCGGCCGTGGCAGAACGGTGCGTTTGGCTTCACGGAAGTCAACGAGGGGAAGCAGGACGATCCGGTCGCAGCCGATTCATCCCCGTAGGCGCCGGCTGCCGTCCAGACACGATCAACCGAAACCGACCCCGTCGATGTCAGCGGCCGGGGTGACGTCCGGCAGCCGGAGCATCCTGAACGAGTTGGCCAGACCGAGCAGGGATGCCAGAGTGGGGATGAGCAGCGCTATCTGAAGTGACAGGTTCCGGGCATGGTTGTTGATGGCCAGGACCTCGGCCTGAATGGCTTTGGGTTCATCGGCGATCTGCTGTTGCAGCTGCGAGTTGCTCATGACTTCGGCGTCGTGCTCCATCTCCGTCGAGATCTGTTGCTGTTGGGCTGGTGGGATCACGACGCTGGACTCTGTCTGATGGGTAAAACTCAATGCCAGGGCCCAGAGCATGACGCCACCGGCCACCGCGAGACCGAAGGACAGCCCGAAGGATCCTGCTGCCGAGTTCACGCCCGCTGCCTCGCTGACCCTCTCCTCGCTGATCGGCGCAAGGGTGAACTCGTTGAGTTGTGAGACGAGCATCCCCAGACCGCTTCCGGCAAC
The DNA here is from genome assembly GCA_963837805.1 of uncultured Acidimicrobiaceae bacterium. GTDB lineage: Bacteria > Actinomycetota > Acidimicrobiia > Acidimicrobiales > RAAP-2 > Bog-756. The sequence continues at coordinate 328,863 of CAWIOU010000033.1, read as the reverse complement.
AATCAGCGGAATCACCAGATACCATCCCGAGTCCACCCTCGGCACGAGCGGGATGATCACCGCCATGCCGATGGCGGTGAGGGCAAAGCCGCCCAGGACGATCTGGGCCGGACGCCACCGGCCTCCCTTGCGGCCGGCCAGCATGGCCATACCGAACATCGACAGGGATAAAGGTGCCAGCGAGAGTCCCGCCTCCATGGCGTTGTACTCGAGTGTCATCTGCAGGAAGAGCGGAAGGACGATCATGGCGCCGCCCAGGGTGATCTGCTGGAGCATTTGCTGCGAGATGCCGATGCGGAAGTTCAGATGCCTGAAGAGGTCGGGGTCCAACAGCGTGGGCTTCCCCTTCCGCTTCCGGGATACCAGCCACCGGGCGAACCCAGCCAGTGTGACGACACCCAGTCCTATGATCAGCCCGACGTACTGACCGCCCTCCTGCCACACCAGGATGCCGAGCACCACGCCGCCCATGCCGACGATGGAGAGAACCGCTCCGACGACATCGATTTGCCGCGGACCGGTGTAGGGGACGTCCTTGACCAGGTGAATCTGTGTCAATACCACGAAGATGATGAGCGCTTCGAGCCCGAACCCCACTCGCCACGACAGATAGGTGGTGAGGAATCCGCCTAGCAGCGGGCCGACGGCAGCCGCGATGGCGGCCGAAGCGCCGACCAGTGCATACGCCCGCTTCTGGGCGCTCCCGGTGAAGTTGCCATGGATAAGGGACTGCATCGCCGGAAGCAGAAGTGAAGCACCCAGCCCGCCGATGATCGCCCAGAAGATGATGATCGTGTTCAGATTCTGGGCGAGGGTCATGGCCACCGCGCCAACTGCGTAGCCAAGGAGCCCGGTCACATAGGCGCGACGGCGTCCCATGAGATCGCCCAGTTTGGAGTTGGTCAGGATGAATGCCGCGGACACCAGCGCTTCCAGGGCGATCGCCGACTGAACCCCGCTCGCCGTCGTGTGAAGGTCCTTGATGACCGCGGAAATCGACACGTTCATCAGCGATGTGTCCACCACCAGGACGAACATGGCCATGGCCAGCAAAAGAGCCAGCCGGGGGTTTCCTTCGCCTTCTTGCTCTACCGGAGCACTCGAAGAGGTGCTCACAAGGTCTCGAACTCTTCATACGGCATCGTTCGGGATCCGACATGCCGAGTCCGAGCACCTTCACCGGTGAGGTCCACGAAGCGGGCGCTGAATACTTGGTACAACGAACTCATGGTTGATGCCGATGGGCCATCGACTGTGCTTGTGGGTTGTGCCCCGCCCCGCAGTCTTGATTCGTCAATGATCACGACCTCTCGCCGTCGAGTTCGTCGGGGGACCCAGGCACTCTGGGTCTCGACAATTTCAAAGGACGGGGCCCGTCGTCCGGTTCTCGCCCCCTAGCCGGCACTTGCGTCTTCTGCGATCGCCTTCTGGTCGGCCTGAAGCTGCTTGGCTTGGATCTTCTTGGCCCGCTTCATGGCGTGCTCGATCTTCGCCTGCATGTCGGAAATGGCCACCACCACGAGGCCGGCCTGACCACTGTCCAGCCCCTCCCCCAGGTCTTTGAGGTCGCTGCGACTCATACCCGCCGCCGCGTGGCCGGCCAACGCTCCGAGAAGGGCGCCTCCACCACCTGTGACCAGGAGCAGCCCACCGCCGATGGCTGCAGCCGGGAACAACGCGATCACAAGACCGGTGGCCAAGCCGGCACCTCCGCCGAGGACACCGCCCACCCGCGTAGGCGTCTCGTGCTTCTTGACGATCTTGACCTTGCCATCGACTTTGCGCTCAACGACGGCGGCGTCGTACGCATCGATCAGGCCGGCCTCAGTGTGGAGAGCATGAACCGCGTCGTAGTCGGCCAGAGCATCCTCGACCTTGGCGTAAACGCCGGAGTATGCGAAGAATGTGTCAGCGGCCATATGGGCCTCCCTTCCGATGGTGTATGGCATTGAGTAAGTTACCGTCACTCCGGGTCCGGCGACAGAGCCATTGCCGACGGAGGGTAATGGCCCTCAAATGGGTGCAGCCGGCGTGTCTTTCGGTGTCTCTGAGGGCACAGTCACGATCCTCGTTTCGCTCGGATGAGCGGGTCCGGGGCTGCCATTCGAAGCGGTTTCCGGGGTCAGACCTCATGGCAGTGCATGGGTCTTCACCAGGAGATTCGTCCGCGCATGCCCCTGTGGCGCCGTCACAACCTGATTGTCACAAAAGGTCTCTGGACAACGGAAAAGCCCAGGAGCAGGCTTGTTGCAGCAATAACAGCTCAATCCGGCGATGGCGCCACGACCAATGGAGGTTAGGCGATGGAGCAGCGAGCAGAAGGGTGGGTCCTCTTTGCAGGAATTGTCCTGATCTGGGGAGGGATCATGAAGGTGTTCGACGCCATCTGGGCGTTCCGGTACCACGGCGTCCTGCCATCCAACTTTGAGGCCGCGATCTTCGGTCACAGCCTCAAGACGTACGGGTGGGTCGATCTGGTCGTGGCCGCCATTCTGATCATCTGTGGCTTCCTGGTCATCGCGGGCTCCGGTTTCGCCCGTTGGGTCGGCATCGTCGCCGCCGCGATTGGCGGCATCAGCGCCATCTGGTGGATGCCCTTCTATCCGATATGGGCGTTTACCTATATCTTCATCGCCGCCCTCGTGATCTACGCGCTGGCTGTGTACGGCGGCGACCAACGAGATTCGGCGTTGCTCTGACGGTCGGGTGATCGGCACGGCGCTGACCGGTCACAGGGCCGTGCCACGCTGGATCAGATCCAACCGTGCAAGCGCGGCCGACTGACACCACCTCAATTGCCGACGGCAGGCACTGGGCGGTCGGTTCATGCCGATGACCTCACCCGTAGCCCATTGATTGCGATGCCCGTGTGCTCAGTACGGTGCCGGGATGTAGTGCAGGGGGAGATCCGGCTCGACGTAGTCCCCAACCGCTTGCCGTTTCGGCAATGTCACCGATGGAAGCGGGAGCGGATCGTAAGGGACGCGGCTGAGCAGGTGGGAGATGATGTTGAGTCGGCCGCGCCTCTTGTCCTCGTTGCTGGCGACGAACCAGGGAGCCCACGCGGTGTCGGTGGCCGCAAACATGGCGTCGCGGGCCCGAGAGTAGTCGTACCAGCGCTCGTAGGACTTCAGGTCCAACTCTGAGAGTTTCCAGATCTTCCGGGGGTCGTCGATCCGACGTTCGAGCCGTCGGGTCTGCTCGTCGGCACTGACCTCCAGCCAGTACTTGATCAGGATGATACCGGCGTCGACGACTGCCTTTTCGGTAGGAGGCACCATCTCGAGGAACCGCTTCGACTGTTCGGGAGTGCAAAAGCCCATGACCGGCTCCACACCGGCGCGGTTGTACCAACTACGATCGAAGATCACGACCTCGCCAGCTGCCGGGAACTGCGTGAGGTAACGCTGGATATACATCTGGGACTGCTCGCGTCGGCTCGGGGCGGGGAGGGCCACGTGGCGGAACACTCGAGGGTTCGTCCGCTCGGTGATGCGCCGAATCGTGCCGCCCTTGCCGGCGGTATCCCGTCCCTCGAACACCACAATGATCTTTGCTCCCGCGGACTTGACCCACTGTTGCATGGCCACCAATTCACCCTGGAGTCGTCGCATCTCGACCTCATACTCCTTCTTCTTCATCTTCGGTCGGCCGGCCATTGTGGCATCGAACTCCTCGATGCCTGATCGAGGGATGCGGTCCAGACCCGTCGACACCTTTGCCTCCTCGGGCTCTTGCCTCTTGGACTTCTTAGCCTTCTTGCCCATGGTTCCTCTCTTCGTCGGGCGACTCAGGGTCGTTCCCGGCCGCACGGTTGATCGCATCGAGGGCCAGATCGATGCTCGGGTAGAAATGCTCTTGGTCGAGCGTGGTGTGGAGCCCGTATCGGCGGATCAGCTCCTGGAGGCGATCGCGCAGCTCAGCGAAGGCAAGATGGACGCCGTGGTCGTTGAGTTCCTCGTCCAGGGTCTTGAGCATTTCTGCCGCGGTCACGTCAATGTCTGTGATCGCCTCGCACTGCAGGACGACCCAGGCAGGGCCCCGCTCGCGGACCAACCGCCGGACCTGGTCCCGAAACTGGCCGCTGTTGGCGAAGAAGAGCGGCGCTTCCCATCGGTAGACGACGATCCCCGGCAGTTCGGTGGCTTCCGGGTACCTGGCCGTGTTGTGCCAGCCCCCGAGGGCGGCCACCTCGCCGAGGACGGCGCCGTGGGGCCACCATCCTCGGCGGAAGAACAAGACGACGATGAGGACGATGGCCACGACGATCCCTTGGAGCACACCGAGGAGGATGACACCAGCCATTGCCACCAGGCTCACGACAAGCGAGGATGTGCGGACCTCGGCGAAGCGCCGAAGGGCCCCCAGGTCCATGAGTGACAGGGCCGCCGTGATGACGACCGCGGCGAGGGCGGTCTGAGGCAGGTCGGCCAGGAGCCCATTGAGGAAGAGGAGCAGGACGGCGACCAAGCCGGCGCCGACCAATCCTGTCATCTGCGTCTTGGACCCGGACTGGTCGGCCACCGCCGTGCGGGACCCGCTCACGGAGACGGCAAAACCTTGAAAGAAGCCCGCGGCGATATTGGAGGTTCCGATGCCGACCATCTCCTGGTCGGGGTCGACCTCGTCGCCTCGTCGGGCCGCGAAGCTCGTTGCCGTGGCGATCGTGTCCGTCAGCGACACGAGCGTGATGCCCACCGCCCCGACGAGAAGCGGACCGACGTCGGACCACTTGGTCCAGGGCAGCGCCGGCACAGGGACACCTTGGGGAAGCGTGCCGACCGTCTTCACGCCGTGGTCGGCCAGGCCGAGCACCGCGGAGGCAACCGTCACGCCGACTACGGCCACCAGAACGGCCGGAATCCGCCTGGTGATCCGCGGCAGGACCAGAAGCACCACCAGCACGCACAGCCCGGTGATCAACGTCGTCCGATCGGTTTGGTCGATTCCATCGAAGAAGGACCGAACCTCATCGATGAAGCTGTCGGCACTGGTGGAGAATCCGAACAGCTTGGGCAGCTGCCCCACGATGATGGTGACGGCGAGGCCATTGAGATAGCCGACTCGGACCTCGCTGGAGAGGAGGTCGGCGACGAAGCCGAGCTTGGCCACGCCCAACCCGATCTCGATGAGTCCGACCATCACCGCCATCATCCCGGCCAGGGCGATCGCACTTGCTGGGTCATTTGTGACGATGAGCGGCGTGATGGCGGCCAGGATGAGTGGCGATACCGAAGAGTCCGGTCCCAGCACCAGAACCTTCGATGGCCCGAAGACGGCGTAGGCCACGAGGCACGCAATGGTGGTGTAGAGACCGGTCACAGCCGGTAGTCCTGCCAGTTCGGCGTAGGCCATGCCTTGGGGAACGAGGATCGCCGCCAGGACCAACCCGGCGACCAGGTCCGGCCGAAGCCACCCGCGCTGATAGCTCCGGAGGGTCGCGACCCCCGGAGCCCAACGCCGCAAGAAGGAGCTCACCACTTCCTCCACCGCCCGGTCTCGGACGAGGCGCAGACAGTCCGGGGTCCGACGATGAGTCCAGAGGTGAGCCTGATCCTCATGGCGCTATTCCACCACTTCGTCCCCGGTGTTGGAGTTTGTTTTCACTGCGCAGCCGGTTTCGCCGGCTCGCGGTCCCGGCTCCTGCGAGCCACTTCCTGCGTGGATCACGGGGGTCACGTCCATCATTAGAGAATTCTATTGCTAGTGTTTTATTACAGGTGTAGCGTGGGGTTGGCACCACTCCGAACGTCCGTCGACGACGGCTATTTGCTTCTGGGGTGCCTAACTAAAGGGACGACCTTGTGTCTACTTCTTGGTTCACGCCATCTTCACTGAGCCGGTACTTCCATGGCCGATCGAGCGATGGTCTCCGGCGGAACGCCGGCACGGCCGACTCATCGCCAGTGTGACCGGGGTGGCGATCTTGCTGATTGCCGCGCTCGTTTTCTCAGATCCGGGATCGGCAACATCTGTGGTCCCACTCGCCGCCCAAAACGTGGCTGCGAAGGCCTCGGTTGACTCCGGGCCCGGCTACTGGCTCGTCACCTCGAACGGTCAGGTCTACGCCTACGGTGGGGCGACCAACTTCGGAGGCATGACCGGACGGACGCTCACCAAGGCGATCGTCGGCATCGCCTCCTCTCCCGATGGGAAGGGCTACTGGCTGTTCGGCGCCGACGGTGGGGTCTTCGCGTTCGGTGACGCCGCCTTCTATGGCTCCCGCGGTGCGACGGGCACGTTCAACCCGGTCGTCGCCGGAGCCAGTGTGCAGAACAAGGGAACGGGTGGGACCGGCTCACCAGGTGCGACCGGTCGGACCGGGGCCACCGGGGCCACCGGTCCAGCCGGAGCCCCGGGGGCGAAGGGCGACCGAGGCCTCAACGGAGCGAACGGTGCCGAAGGGCCGATTGGAGCCCCAGGAGCGATGGGTGGCATGGGTCTCACCGGGGCGCCCGGCGCCGCCGGAACGCCGGTGCCGCAGCCGGGGCAACGGGCGCAGCCGGATCGGCGGGAGCAGTGGGGCCTCAGGGGCCAGCGGGCCATCCACAGTTCGGGTACATCTACAACCTCACACCACAGACCGTGGCCATCGACGGCGCGGTTCTCTTTGACAGCAACGGTCCGCTCTCCGGTTTCACCCACACCGCGGGGTCAGCCTCGATCGCGGTTGTATCAGCGGGCATCTACCTCGTCGATTTCTCCGTCTCGGGAACCGAGCCCAATCAATTCTCGCTGTTCGACAACGCGAGTCCAGTGGCCGGGGCGACGTATGGTTCTGGCGCCGGCACCCAGCAGAACGGCGGTCAGGTGATCGTGAGCCTCGCCGCCGGAGCTGTCCTGACCTTGGTCAACCACTCGTCTGCAGCAGCCGTCGGACTGGCTTCGGTCATCGGAGGTACTCAAGCCAACGTCAATGCGTCGCTGGTCATCGAGGAACTGGGCTAAACCTCCACCCTCCGCCGGTTAGGAAGCCGGTGCGAAGGAGGCGTTGAACACGTTTCCGGGCCCCGGGATCACGAGATTGAGAGCGGTCGTGGCCAACTGGCAGTTCTGCAGCGGGGGGATGGTGTAGGTACCCGAGAACTTGGACGCACCGCTGAACGAGAATTTCCCACTGAAGGTCACCGACACCGGCTCCGATGTGCTGCAATTGTTGCCCACCAGGTTGACCGGGAGACTGAGCGGCTTGACCGAGGTGACCAGCACATTGAATACCGCGGTGGCGGTCACCGTCAGCTTGTTGATGTTCACCTTGCCGGTGATTGGCTTCGCCTCGGCCAGCTTGAAGGTGGCCGTGGCCAGTCCGATCCCGCCGAGGCTGACGGTCGTGGAGGCGGGTGGCAAGTTCAGATTGCCGCGCAGCACGTAGGTGCTGAGGTTCAGCGAGCCTTTGAAGGTCCCTGGGGGGACTTTGACCGTCTCGTTCAGCTTGTGAAGGGTGGTCGAAGCATTGACCTTGTAGTCGATCGGGTAGAGATTGCTGTTGGAAGTGGCCCCAGCCACCACCGTCGGGCCGACAACCAGGACGGAAGCCACCCCTCCCAACACCGCGCAGACACCGATCAGGCGTCGTACCCTCTTCATGGCAAGCCTCCCCTTGTTGAGAAATCGTCGAATCTCGATGACCCATATACCCGGTTCGCGCCGCGGTAAACACAAATGATTGGTGACCGTGTATCGTGTATCTGCCCAGGTCAGACGGCCGGGGCCAAAGCAACCGGCGATACATGGCATCTGGGTCTCGGGGCCGAGCGCCCTTCCATAGGCGCTGACCAGCAGGTTCTGGCCAAGAGCGATCCAAGCGGGGGGAAGTAGTGTCCAGGCGACAGGGGGAGCGAACTCACTCATGGCCCGGCAGGGTTGTCCCGCGCTCGTCGGAACCCATTTGACCCGACCGGATCCATGATCACGACCGCTCCGGAGGAGGAACAAGGCACGTGAAGCAGACGACCGAAGTTTCCAAGGAGAGGGGGATCGGGCATGTCCTCGTGGCCGTGAGCGGTGAGGTCGACATGGCCTCCGCTCCCCAGTTATGGGATCGGTTGCAGGAAGTCGTCGCTGAAGGATCGCCGATCGTGATCGTGGACCTGGTCGGGGTCACGTTCATCGATTCCACGGGCCTCGGGGTGCTCATCGAGGCGAAGAAGCTCTGCGACTCCGAGGGGGGAACAATGCGGATCGCGGTATCGGAGCCCCAGATCATCAAGATATTCGAGATCACCGGTCTCACCGAGCTATTCGACATCCACCCCACCCGCGATCAGGCGATCGTCGGGTGAGGCCGCACCTGCCGATCCGTTCGGGGAGCCGGGGCCAATGACCGATGTCGTCGAGCTCAGCATTCCGGTCGCCGCTGATCTCTTCGTACTGGCCCGCCTCACGGCGTCCACAGTGGCAGCTCGAGCGAATTTTGACGTCGAGGAGATCGACGATCTCCGCCTGGCGGTGGACGAGCTGTGTATCTCCGTCGTCCACGACCGGAGCGAGGGCCGCCTGTCGCTCCGGTTCACCAGAGACGATGACGAAGTCGAGGTCTCCTGTACCCTCGTGCCCGGGTCAGAAAGTGGGTCGACCGGTCCGTTGACACCTACCGAGGACGGCCTCTCGGAGCGCATCCTCGACGCTCTCGTCGACCAGCACGGCCACGGACGGGAGGATGGACGTTCCACGGCATGGCTGCGTAAGCGCCGGTTGCGACAGAATTCATGATGGGCCCTCCGGTCCGACCCACTCAGGACACCCGGGAGCAGTTCGTCGAATTCGTCCAAAGCCGGGACGAGCGACTACGGAACGAACTGGTCGAGTCGCACCTGGCGCTGGCCCGCCAACTTGCCCGGCGATTCGTCAGCCGGGGGGAGGCCTACGACGACCTGGTCCAAGTGGCTTCTCTCGCGCTCGTCAACGCTGTCGATCGCTTCGACCCTGAACGGGGTGTCGCGTTCAACACCTTTGCCACACACACCGTGATCGGCGAGCTCAAACGACATTTTCGGGACAAAGGGTGGGCGATTCGGGCGCCACGTCGCATCCAGGAGCTCTACCTCGAGTTGAGCGCGGCCACCGAGTCACTGACGCACGACCTCGGACGACCCCCCACCATGTCGGAGATGGCGGAGTCGATCGAGGCCACCGAGGAGGCTGTTCTCGAGGCGATGGAGGCCGGGCAGAGCTACTCCATCCCATCGATCGATGCTTCCGACCGCCGGGACAGCGCCCACTCGACGCGGTTGGGGGTTGTGGAAAGCGGATTCGCCGGTGCTGAGGACCGCATGGTTCTCGCCATCTCGCTCGCGGATATGGACGAACGGGAGCGAACCATCCTCAGCCTCCGGTTCGTGGAAGGAATGACCCAGTCGGAGATCGCCGACCGCGTCGGCACGAGTCAGATGCACGTGTCACGCCTACTGGCAGCCAGTGTGGCCAAGCTGCGGGAGGCGTTCGAAGCCGAAGCCTGATGCGTTCCTCCCATCCGGCCGTGCGAGGACCAACGCTTTCGACAGGTTTCCCGTCGCCGCCGCGTGACCCAGGCTGTACGGTATGGAATGGAATCGTTCAGATCGGTCAGGGGACGGTCACGTGTCGGCACCGGGTGGTGATGGGCTCGGTCGGGGCGATCTGGGCCGCGAATCGTCGGTGAGCCGTTCGCACGCCAAAAGGAGGCGCAGGGGGCGATCGGCGGCCACGATGGCGATGCTTGTCCTGGTTGTGGGATTCGCCATCACCGGTGTGCTCGCATGGGTCACCGCCACGGTCAATGATCGGAACGAGAACCGGCTTTTGCAGGAACAGGTGGACGAAGCCGGGACCGTCGTCTCGGGCGTACTGCAGACCATCGGGACTCCCCTGGCCTCCGGAGCGGCGATCGCAGCGGTCACCGGCGGGCGGTTCACCCCGTTCAGCCAGTTCATCGCCCCCTATGTCGGGCGAGGCGGGCCCTTTGCCTACGTAGCCCTGTGCGGCGTAGAGAACGGCGCTCCGGCAGTACTCGGCTCGGTTGGATCCCCGAGCGGAGCAGCGAGGAAGCAGGGTGCGGCCCAATGCGACTTCATCTCCCAGCCCCATCCCTCGTCGACGCTCTCGGTGGGGCGCATTCTGGGTGCCGGAAGTAGGGTCAGTCTCTCCTATGTGTCACCGGGAACGGGGCCGCCGATGGGCGTGTACGCGGAATACGTCCTTCCCCCTCACCGCCACATCGCCCTCCCCCAGTCGTCGTCGTTCCCGAATCTGAATTTCGCCCTGTACCTCGGGCGCCAACAGCAGGAACACAACCTGGTGGAAGCCACCACGTACCAACTCCCGATCGGGGGTCGGCACACGACGACGACCATTCCGTTTGCAAACATTGAACTGACCCTGGTGGGCACGCCGACCCAACCTCTCGGTGGAAGTCTTACCCGCAGAGTGACACCCGGAGTCATCCTGGTCGGGGTGATATTGGCCATCGGCGCGGCCGTGATGACCGAGCGTCTGGTCAGACGCCGCCGATCTGCCGAGGCCCTGGCCGAAGAGAACGAACGGCTCTACGGCGAGCAGCAAACCGTTGCCGTCTCACTGCAGCATGCCCTCCTTCCGGGCCTCATACCGGAGATCGCCGGGGTCGAGATCGCCACGCGCTACGAGGCCGGCATCGACGTGATGGAAATCGGGGGCGATTGGTTCGACGTGATCCCCTCCCCCGATGAGGGCTTCGTCTTCGTGGTCGGCGACGTCTCCGGTCGGGGAGTCCATGCTGCGGTGGTCATGGCCTCGCTCCACTTTGCCATCCGCGCCTATGCCGCCCAAGGTGACGCACCGAGTGAGATCCTCACCAAGTTGTGTGCACTCCTCGACATCGGCCGGGACGGGCACTTTGCCACCGTCCTCTGCGGTCATGTCGACAAGGACCGGCGGCGGCTAGCATTGTCGAGCGCGGGGCACCTCCCTCCGCTCCTGGTCAGCAACGGGAAAGGCACATTCGTGGATGTAGCGGTTGGTCCACCGATCGGAACCCTATCCGACGCGACGTACGCGTCGACATCGATTGACGTTCCCGCCGGCAGCACGCTCCTGGCCTTCACCGACGGCCTGGTCGAACGGAGGGGCGAAATCGTCGATGTCGGACTCGAATCACTTCGGCAATCAGCGATCCGAACCGACCGGCCGCTTGATCGGGTCCTCTCCGACGTGATTGACGAGCTCACCTCAAACGGCTCGGACGACGACATCGCCATCCTGGGGCTCCGATGGAAGATCTAGACGACAACCGGTCGGCCACCGTCACGGTCCTCCGCGATGGCTCCAACATATTGAGGCTCTCGATCGCCGGCGAATTGGACCTGGCCAGCGTCGAGTCGGTCCACGAAGCCATCGACCAGGTGCTGAGCCCGGATCCCCTACCGGTCGTGTTCGACCTGGGTGAGCTCACCTTCATGGACAGCTCTGGGATTGCAATGATGCTGCAGATCTCGAAGAGGGTCAGTACGATCGAGGTCCGAAATGTCACCCCCATCGTCCGGAGGGTGATCGAGGCGACTGGGCTTGTCGAAGTACTGGGACTCGAGCCGTGACGTCCCAGCGTTCCTTCGCCTTGAACCGGAATTCGGTGGCTGCCAGCCGTCAATTCGTCGGCGATGCCGTCGCCGACCTTCCGAAGGATGTCCGCGACGCGGCAATCTTGATGATGTCCGAGTTGGCTACCAATGCCATCGTCCACGCGGCCACAGGATTCGAGGTTGTCGTCGAGCGAACTGAGGATTCGGTCCGCGTCGAGGTCACCGACGTAGGGGGTGGGGTGCCGGAGGTGCAATCACCTCTTTCGAGCGAAGCGCACGGAAGAGGGTTGCAGATCGTGCAGCAACTGTCCGACGAATGGGGAATGATCGACAACGACGACCATTCCGGAAAGACGGTGTGGTACACCGTCCGTTTCGATCGCGTGGGAGGGTCGGAGATCGGAGAAGCTGCTTTACGAAATGTCGGCGGCCGGCGGTCTACCAGGAGGACGGGCCAGCGCGGCCACCATCGGGTGAAGGGCGGCGGTGAAGACCCGGAGGGACTGCTGGGAGCCGGAGAACGCGGTCCTCGGTGGCGTGGCGGTCGGAGGGGGTCGCATTGGTCCCCCAGGGCAACGGTCGGCCCACCAAGGGCGTCGGAACGGCAGCGATCCCGCAGCGTGCAGGCTTCGTGCGTTTTCTGTGTTTGTCTTGTGTCGTCTCCGAACCCGTGAGGCGGAGACTGCAACGCTTGGTCAAGCCCCTTCCTTGTTGCTCATCGGTGACGATGACCTCCAGAAGAACTCCAGTTGGATGTTGTCAGGATCCCGGAATGTGAGCATCGCATTGTCGGTATAGGACAGGTTCTTGACGCCCGAGTGGGCGATCCCGAGCTCATCGAGCCGATCGGCCCACTGGTGAAGTTCCTCCCGGCTACCCACAAGGAACTCGAGGTGGTCGAGGCCCGTCCGAACCTCGTCGAACCGTTCTCCGGGGTTTGAGGCGTGGCCTACCAGACACAACACAAGTTGACTCGCCGGTTCGACGAGCGACACGTAGCGCATGACACCGTCGGCGGATACGAAGTCATACCGCTTCTCCAGGCCTAATAACTCGGTGTACCAGTCTGTACTGCGGTCCACGTCCCGAACCGTGAGGTTGACCTCCACTCGACCGGTGATCGACGGCATGGGAGAAGTCTGGCACCCGAGGGAGATTCAGTGCTCCCGGGTCGAACCCACTAGGTCGACGTGGGGAGGGCGTAGGCGAATATCTGATTGCCGGACGAGCTGTAGACGGCGCCGGTACCGCTACCGTTGCCGGCGTCCGCGATGATCGGCGGGTTGTCGACCGAGCCGCCGGTGTTGGCGGTCCAGAGAGCCGAGCCGCCGCTCGCAGCCTTGACGGCGAAGAGGCTGTGGGTGCACGTGTGGCCCGTGACCCCGTTGGAGCACCCGATGTAAACGACCGCGTCAGAGGCAGTATCTCCGGCGACGGCCACGGACGAGTCGATTGCCCCGCCGGTTGCGAAGGACCACTTGAGACTTCCTGTGGTGGCACTGAATGCATACACGATCCCAGCCCTGCTGCCGATGTAGACGATGCTGTTCGCCACTGCGGGAGCGGGACCGGACTCGGCGCCGTTCGGATAGTCATTGCCCGTCTTTGCCGTCCACAGTGGTGTGCAGATCTCCCCCCACTGCCCGACATACTTGGTCCCCGTACAGTGGGAGGATCCGTTGGCAGAGAAGGCGAGCATCCCGTTGGTACCCGATTCGATGTAGACGTCGCCGTTCGCTACCGCCGGCGACGTGCCACCACCGTCCCATTCCCCTCCTTGCTGCCAGGGAGCGGACCACGCCGGCGTGCATGTGGCAATGGCGGAGAGAGCTTTCCCGCTTTCATGGGGGGCATATGTTCCCGGACACTGGCTGGCGTTGTAGGAGGCGTTGAACCCGTACACCGCATACTGATTCGGATTGTTCTCGCCTGTCACATGGTCACCGGCGGCTTGGTACATCATCCCATTGGCGACTGCAGGCGTCGAGAAGTTGTTCCCTCCTGTGCTGTATCCCCAATCGGGGCCGCATTCCCGTGCCGACCCCGCGGTCCGAGCAATTGTCGTCCTCGCCATTGGTGCCGGTGGTCGAAGGGAAGACGTAGACCCATCCGTAGTCTTCAGGAACGTAGACGTATCCGTTGGCGATGGTGAGCGACGCGACGATCGAGCCTCCGAGGGTTTGAGACTTCCAAAGTAGACTGCCGTTCGAGGCGTTGTAGGCGTACACCACACCGTCGTGGCTCCCGACGTACACCACAGGTGTCGAGAGGGACGTGTCGACGGCCGGCGACGTGGTCAACCCGTTCGTTTGTGTTGGAATAGCCGTCCACACCGGCTGGCAGTTCAAGGTCGGATTGCCCGGCGTCGGGGTAGGACAATTCGTGGTACCGCCGATTGACGAGTAGGCGTACAACTCACCGGTCGTATTGGCGCAGAAGTTCGTAGCCAGTGTCTCCTTGGAGCTGCCAGGAGCGGTCACGTATTCCGGATAGTCGTTCGGCTCCAAAACCCCTGCGCAGTCGCCTGATTCTGCATAGTTGGCAGTGGCGTAGAGCATGTTGTTGGACGCGATGGTGGGTGGTGCGGTGATCCAACTGTTGGTGCCGACGGCGGCTGCAGTCGTCCCCGCTTCCGTGAGACTCGAAGCATCGCTCGTGGTGATCACGCTCGATGAGTCGTGATTGGTGTGCGAGGGGGTGCCGCCATACATGGTCCAGACATTGCAGCCGGCAAGCACAACTGCCACGGGGATCACGAACACGGCTCGCTTGAGCAGCCGCGACCACCTCTCGCGTCTCATCATCGTCGGGGCCTCCTTTTGTCTAGGTCGCCCCGTCGGTGAGGTCGCTCGACTCCACCCCGTTGTCAACCTAAGTAACGACGGACGGGCGCAATCCGTTTCACTGGTGTTACAGATCGGAGTGTCGGCGCCGGATGGGTCCGGGTAGCCGGAGCCAGTCTGACCGTTCACCTTCCTTTCCGGGTACGACAAGGAGTACGATGGCGACAACTCAGCTTGGCCAGGGGGTCCCGCCGATGCACCGAAGCGCAACCCCGACAGGTGCAAGGTTGGCATGGTCAGTCCTTCTCGTCGGGGTGTGTGCCGTCGCCACCGCTGGAGGACTGGTCCGCTCGACCCAGCCGGCGGGCGCCGGAACCCCGGCCAGCGTCCCTGGTGCCCCGACGGGGGTCACCGCGGGCCCCGAGCCCGCCGGAGCCTTCGTCGACTGGAGCCCGCCGTCTTCCGACCACGGTTCTCCCATCACCCAGTATCGGATCCACGCGACCGACCTGACGGATCCTGAGCGTGGCGGTCAAACGGCGGCCACCAAGGGCTCGGTAGGACAGATCGTGCAGGGTCTCACCCCCGGCGATCACTACGTCTTCACCGTGAGGGCCGTCAATGCGGTCGGGCCCGGCCCGGCGTCAGCTCCCTCGAACAAAGTCGTTCCGGCACCGCCGGCTCCCCCACGAGGTGTCTCCTGTGAACATATAGCCGGAACGACGAGTGGCGGCGTCACATTGAGCAGCTGTCATGCGAGCGGTGGAGGAGTGGTCGGCGTGGGCACGATGCCGGGAACCATGCTGAAGGGGACGAGCAAAGGATCGATTTCCTGGAAACTCGGCTCGCAGTCGTCCTCCACCACGATCGCGGTCACGACGGCGTTGGGCCCCAACCCCACCAAAGGATGGTGCGCGAGTAGGGGCCTCGGACGACCGTATGACGTCACCGGCAAGGTGACCGCCGATACCGAGCCGCACATTGCCGTTGGTCAAGCAGTCAAGGCGTACATCTGCATCAGCTCGGCTGGTGCGGTGAAGCAGAACCATTACGGCTACCTCAGCCTGTAGGCCGTGGAGCTTGGGGCCAATTGACCGGGGATAGCCGATTGGCTACTTTGGCGTTGAGCTGACCAGACAGGTCGCCAGACCAGGGGGTCCCGTCATGGCAGAAATTGACGACCAGGCCAAGGAAGCGCTCACCGACGTTCGCAAGGTCGGTGCCAACTATGAAGACCATCAGCAGGAAACCGGACTGGATATTCCGGTCGATCTGATTCACTTCAAGAAGTTCCCCGTCGTCGATCCCCCCGGGAAGTACAAGAAGACCAGCGACGACACTCGATGGGACATCAGTCCGGAGGACAGCCTCGAACTGCCCGACTACGGCGGTCCGTTCAACCAGAATCTCAGATTTTCAGATTTCTCCAACGACGCCCTCATCAACATGTTGGAGATGGCTGACGAGTACTACCGGGTCTGCATCCAGGGCTGGGCTGAATCTGTGTCGGAGCGGTACGGAGCCGACGACATGCAGCGCATTCAGTCGGAGGCTTGGACAACCATGATTCTTCCCCAACTGCGGGTGATGACAGACAGCTGGATGGAATTGACCGAGGGCGAGACGGACGACCTGCTGGCCAGGACCGAAGCGGACGTCGCCGCCCAGCTGGCTGCCCGCCGTACTGTTCTCGTCAACCCTTACAAGCCCGATCCCGAATGGGTGGACTACTCCAAAGAACGGCTGGTGAAACTGGCCCTGGGTAGCCATGAGTATCTGCTGGCCGCCATCGAGTCCTGGGCCTTTGCCATCGTCATGCGGGACGGCCTCGACGAGATGTTCGCCTTCCAGTGGGCCCTCTGGAGTGAGAAGTTGCTGCCGGCCGCCAAGGACATCAAGGCCCGGTGGATGGGTATCTCGGGGAACACGGTCGAGGCATTCATGAAGGACATCCAGGTGGATGCCACCTCGTTCCCTGGCAAGGCCTTCGAGTTGACATTCGAGATGCCCGAGGAGGAAGTCGGCATCTTCACGTTCAACAAATGCGTTTCCGTCGATCAGTGGGAAGCGCTGGGTCGTCCCGACATTGCCGAGAAGGCGTCTCACACCTCCTGTCCGGCCGCCATCATCGAGACGGCGAAGATGTACAACCCGAACATGAAGGTCGAGATCCTGGCCATTCCGCCACGGGTGAGCAAGGACCACGTGTGCTGCAAGTGGCGGCTCTCGATCCGGGACGACTCCGATCCCGAGTACGTTCCGACCGACGGGCGGCGCGACGGCTCCTGACGGAGCCGGTTAGGGCACCTTCGGCATTGAACCCATGGCCGGGAGCAGCCGGCGAGCCAGGCGTTCGAGCTGGGATCGCAGGGTTTCGTCGTCCAGCCCACTGACGAGGGGATGCATCACCGTCCCGCTGATCGCCGCGGTGAGCATGGCGGTTGAGACGCGGGCTTCGTGCCCGATGTCCTCACCCATGAGCACCCGAGTCATGCGATCCATGACCTGACGGAACGAATCGTGCTTGGCAAAGGAATGGATGACCAGCGGATCGCTCAGGATCGTGCCCACGGTCCGCCGATGAGCCACGGCGAGGTCGATCATCCCTCGCAGGAGCGTCCTACGGGCGCGCGCTCGGGATGGCTCGGCCTCGGCGGCCCGGATGACCGACTCCAAGCTGGCCAGCTCGGCCTGAGCGGCGGCGAGCACGATCTCGTCCTTGGTGTTGTACTGGTGATACACGGCGGCCTTTGTCACACCGATGCTGTCGGCGATCATCTGCAGCGAGGTTCCACCGACGCCGTTTCGGGAGAAGAGCTCGAGGGCCGCGCTGATGATGCGGAGCTGTGTGGCACTGGGTGTCGCCTGCGGAAGTTCGCAATCGATCCCGGGGTCAGCCATCGGGCCAGAGTAGTAGTCCGGCACCCACGACCAACTGGACAGTTACCCCTGATAGGCAACGGTGAGGTTGCGCGTCGACACCGTCCTGCTCGTCACCGTGACCGGCGTCCCTTTCGAGGACAGAAAGAAGGAAGTGGACGCGGAATACCCGGGATACAGCAAATACGATCCCGGCGGCAGGGCGGTCAGACTGAAATCGGCCTCCAGAGGAGTGCTGGTCTCGGCGCACCCCGGACCGGCAGGCGCCGGCGGCACATAGGGCTGGGCGGTCGGACAGGCCAGGACGATTGCACTCTCGATGTGGGTGCCCGACGGGATGCCGGAGACGGTGACGAGGCCGATCACCACCCCGGGAGCGACGAAGTGTACGAACAGGTTGACCTTCGAGATCTCGCCGGCCACCACCTTGATGTTCATGTCCGGTCCGGTGACCATCCCCCCGTCGTAGTTGAGCTCGTAGTCACCGGCCAGGCTCCACGTGCCTGCCGGCAACAGAAGCCGGTAGGTGCTCTCGCCCGGGTACGACGAGGACGGTGTGGCACAGTCGGGTGCCGGCGATCCCTTGCAGGCGACGGCTCCCGTGAACCCGCTGAACCCGGGGGGCGCGCCGGTCACCGTCACCACTCCCTGGACCACGCCCGCGGTGGGCTTCTGGTAGGCGAAGGTGAGATCCTTGGTGACCGACTTGCCCGACACCACGGTGACCGGGATACCGGACTTCGAGGTGATCGGACCGAAGTTCGTCGTGTAGCCCGGGTAGAGCAGCCACCGACCGGGTGGCAGTGTGGTGAACGAGTAGTTGGCAGTGCTTGACCCGCTGGTGACACAGACGATGGGCACGGCTCCCCCGGTGTAAGGGTCGCTCGCCGGGCAGACGAACAACGTCGTACTGTCCAGGACGACCCCCTTCGCCACGCCGGTGATCTTCACGGTGCCCTTGACGGACCCCGGTGCCTTGTAGGGCACGGAGAAGTCGTGGTGGGTGACTTTGCCGGAAGTGACCGTCACCGTCATGGAGGTGCCGATGAACTGGCCGCCGAATCCGGCCAGTTCGTAGAAGCCGGCGGCCCGCCACTGCCCGGCGGGGAGGGTGAGGCTATAGGCCCCGCCCGCTGTCCCGACCAGGATGTACTGCGGATTCGGACAGATCTTGTTCGCCGGGACCGATGCCGGACACGCCCCCACCCCCACGATGGCCGAAAAATGGGCCGGCGCCCCGGTGACGGTCACCGTGCCGGAGAGTGTGCCCGTGGCCGGCGCCGGGGCAGCCCCGGCCGACCCCCCTCCCAGGCCTGCGAAGACGGTGAGCGCCAGCCCGCACACCATGCCTACCTTGAGTAGCTGTTGCGGCATCGGGTCCCCCTCCGAATTGATCGCCAGGCCATCGTAGGCCGATCCGGGGTGCCCCGGCCGGGCCGGTCTGTGCGGTGGACTTCAGGGATGGGCCGCAGATCGCCGCATCCGAAAGGTCGTGGGTGGCGACGGTCCCGACGCGGGTGGTCCGTCGCGCTCCGTGTCAGAGGATCGCTGAGCCGGCCCGCACTACTGACAAGGGTTGGGTCGGAGCCGGGGTGAAAGGGCTGACGCGATGGCACCGTTGCCGTCCACCATGTTGTAGAGGCCGAACTGTTCGGAGGGCTCGGTGTCCCATGTCCAGGTGATCCATCCGGTAAATGCCAGCCCTTGGATGTCGCAACTCTGCTGCTGCCAGGCGGTGAGCGCCTGGGCTGCGGCCGCAGGGGTGGGGGCCTCGGACGTGTACTCGCCGAACTCCCCCAGGATGACCGGTTTGGTGATGCTGGGAGGGGACACACCCAGGCTGTTGATTTGATCGACGATGGGTCCGAAGATGGGGTACATGTGGATGTCGACGAAGTTGACGTCGCTCTCGGAGGAGAACGACGACTCCGGGCGGGATATTCTCGGCGTCTGCGGAAACCGGACGAGCGCATACGGGGTGAAATAGCCCACCGACACCAGAACGCTGGGGAGCTGGGCATGGATGGCATCGGTCAGTTGGTTCTCCCAGTTGAGCGTGTTCTGATCGATCAGATCATTACGTGACGAGGGATCGCTCATGTCATAGGGCTGGATTTGGCCATCGGTCTGTACCAGCCCGCTGCTCATGTTCAATGGCCATTGGGTTCGGTTGAAGACAACCTCACCGATCAACTCCATGGAGAAGATGTCGCTCATATTGGCGCCGGCGCCGGTCAGCCCGGTGATCAGATCGGAGATGTACCGCTTCTGGGCGGCGAGATAGTTGGCGTCGATGTAGTACAGGTTGAGATTGTGGTATTTCGCCGACCCCTTGGCGGTGTAGGCCGCTTGGTCCGGCAGGTATCCGCCGTGGAGAGGTAGCGGCATCAACGCGATCAGCACCCGGATGTCGTAGAACCTGGCGATGTTGATGAAGCTGGCCAGGTTGGCCACATACTTCGCATTGAGCCCCGGCCCGGTGGTGTTCCCGATCTCATCGGAGTTCAGCCCGACGTAGACCACGTTGTAACCGTAGGAATTCATCTGCGAGAGAGCCTGGGCGGCCCGATGGGGGTTGTAGGCATCGAGACCGGAGCCCACATCGAAGTTGGCGTTCATGCAGATGGTGTACCTGGGCCCCAGCCTGACCGTGGCCAGACGGACGTAGTGCGCTCCGCGGGGCACGAACGGTTGGTTGGTCACGGTGTCGACAAACGACCCTCCACCCGCGGCCGACACCGTGGCCAGCGGGTCGACGGGGGTCGGATCGGTGGCCGGGACGGGGAAGTTATAGGTCGCGTTCGTCTGGGGAATCCTGCTGCACGGGTGCTCGATGAATGGCGGCTGCGTCGAGGCCACGGCCACGATCGGCTTGTTCAGCGGCGTGCCGCCCATCGATCCGTCGAACGGCGCGGCCCCGAAGCTGAAGACACCGCCGTCCGAGGCCGCCAACCAGTAGCCGTTGCCGGCGGCGTCGTCAGCCATCCCCACCACCGGCTTGTTCAACGAGATGGAACCGGTGGAGCCGTAGAACGCGGCATCGCCGAACGTGAAGATGCCACCGTCGGTGGCAACCAATCGATAGCCGGTCCCGGAGGCCAGCGACGCCATGCCCACGACGGGACGGTTGAGATGGCTGCCCCCCATCGAGCCGTAGAAGGGCGCGTCACCGAATGAGAAGATGCCACCATCGGAGGCAACCAGCCAATAGCCGTTGGACGCTCCGGCGGCGGCGATCCCCACGATGGGCCGGTTCAGCCTGATCCCACCCGTTGAGCCATAGAAGCCGGCATCGCCGAACGAGAAGACCCCGCCATCGGCGGCGACCAGCCAATAGCCCCGACCATCGGCGGTCGTCGCCATGCCCACCACCGGGGAGTTCAAGGGATGGCCGCCCATCGAACCGTAGAAGGTGGCGCCACCGAAGGCGAAGATGCCGCCGTCGGCGGTGACCAGCCAGTAGCCGTTTGACGAGGGGGTGGGCGCCATGCCCACCACCGGGGCATTCAGGTGGATCCCGCCGGTGGATCCGTAGAAGGCGGCATCGCCGAAGGAGAAGACGCCGCCGTCGGCGGCGACCATCCAGTACCCGCCCGTCGTTGCCGCCCGGTGCCGGGTGGCGGCGGAGGCCGGTTTGCCAGGCAGCGAAATGACGAGCCCGAGGACGGCGGCCACGGCCACGAGAACCGACACCCGCCGCCCCAACGCGCGCAGATTCATCGACATCTCATCGGAGCGCTCTCCCTACCTACTGTTTCCACGGCTGAGTTGAGGACCGACCCGGTGAACGGTGTGGTCGACGGTCGTGTGGCGATCGACATGCTCACAGACCGGAGGGTCAGATTCAAGTCACGGCTGCTGCTCCGGGCGCCCCCGGCCGGCAGGCGGGGAGTGGGGCGACGCCATGGGCCCTCTCAGGCTTTGGTCATTACACAGCCGCCCAGGGGGCGGTCCTCTCGGGCCCGATCACTCGGACACACAACGTTCACCTAGCGGTCGAACGCAGATTGCAGGCCGGCGATATCGAGCTTGCCCATCTGCATCATCGCCTCCTGGGCTTGCTGGGCGCGGGTCCGGTCGGAGGATCCGAGCAGTGACCCCAACACAGTCGGGACGACCTGCCAGGAAAGGCCGTACCGGTCCTTGAGCCATCCGCATTGGCCAGGCTCGCCTCCGTTGGCGGTAAGTCGGTCCCAAAGCTGATCGATCTCATCTTGGGTCTCGACACTGACGAACAACGAGATCGACTCCTGAAACCCGGCGAGCGCCGGACCGCCGTTGAGCAGCATCAGCTGTTGGCCGCACAACTCGATGGTGGCCATCATGACGGGGCCATCTGCGCCCAGATCGGGGGCAACCGAATCGGGGAAGATCGATGTGTAGAAGGCAATCGGTTCGGCGAGATCACTGTCGAACCAGAGAAACGGGGTTATCGATGCCATGATCGGTCTCCTTGCCTACCCCGTGGCTGCCCGTGGGGAGGCCCAGTATGTCCCAGCTGATCTCCGCCGGCCGGCTGCAGGTGGGATGGAAGGGAGGTCTGGCTCAGGGCCGGGTCCAGCACGCTCTTGGTCCCGGCAACGTGGGCCGAGAACGGCGCCTTCGATCGGTCGGGCCGATCTCAGGTTCCGCACGGGCTCATGAGGGCGCAACCCGGCTATCCCCTCCATCGGCAGTCGTCAGAGCGAGCTTGAGGCCCGGTTCCGTTCGCCAGGTGTTGGAGTCGTCGATGTGAGGCATTCTTCGGAGCCGGTGCGGCCAGGAACGGAGGTGGCGGACCGGGGTCTCACTTCCACTGCCACATGGCGGCCATGCCCACCACCGGCTGGTTCAGGCCGTGTTGGCCCGCCGACCCGTGGTAGGTGGCATCGCCGTAGCTGAACACTCCGCCGTCGCTGGCCACCAGCCAGTAGCCCTTGCCGTCCGGGGTGGCGGCCATGCCCACCACCGGCTTGTTCAGGTCCTGTTGGCCCGCCGAGCCGTGGAAGGCGGCATCGCCGTAGCTGAACACCCCGCCGTCGCTGGCCACCAGCCAGTAGCCCTTGCCGTCCGGGGTGGCGGCCATGCCCACCACCGGCTTGTTCAGGCCGTGTTGGCCGGTCGAGCCGTAGAAGGCGGCATCGCCGTAGCTGAACACCCCGCCGTCGCTGGCCACCAGCCAGTAGCCCTTGCCGTCCGGGGTGGCGGCCATGCCCACCACCGGCTTGTTCAGGCCGTGTTGGCCGGTCGAGCCGTAGAAGGCGGCATCGCCGTAGCTGAACACCCCGCCGTCGCTGGCCACCAGCCAGTAGCCCTTGCCGTCCGGGGTGGCGGCCATGCCCACCACCGGTTTGTTCAGGCCGTGTTGGCCGGTCGAGCCGTAGAAGGCGGCATCGCCGTAGCTGAACACCCCGCCGTCGCTGGCCACCAGCCAGTAGCCCTTGCCGTCCGGGGTGGCGGCCATGCCCACCACCGGCTTGTTCAGGCCGTGTTGACCGGTCGAGCCGTGGAAGGCGGCATCGCCGTAGCTGAACACCCCGCCGTCGCTGGCCACCAGCCAGTAGCCCCCGGTCGCAATCAGGGGTGGCACCATCTCATTCATACCCGAACGCAGCGACGCCACCGAGGCCGGAACGTTGGCAGCCCGGTAGGAGAACAGATTGGGGAAGGTAATCGTGAGCTGGGGAACGCCCTTCGAGTTCAACTCGGTCATGAAGTCGTCACCGCCCCACGAGATCACCCAGTCTCCGCCGGGCAACTTCTCCGCGCTGCCACAACAGGCTGACGACTTTGCCCGGGGGTCGGTCACCTGCTCCACCTCGGTTGCGGTGTCAGTCGCCGTATCGATCGTGAACCGAACCGCTCGTGGCGGTCGATTCACACCGGATCCATCGTCATGGACCGTCAACGAACCATCAGGGGCAAACATCGCGTCGTGCTGCCCTGAGAACAATTGCGAGTACTGATCACCGACAACATTCAGGCTCTCGGGGGTTGCTGTCCCACCCAGCTTCCAGGTGATCGCCCCCGTGGCTATATCGACTCGGTACACAGCGTCAAGATGCCGCGCGCTGAAGATGACACCGCCGTGTCCGTCATAGACGACTGAATTCATGTGGATGATGTCAGGGAAGGTGGTGTGCCAATCGGCGTTCTCCACTGCGACATTGATGTGGTCGGCAACGCTCCAGCGCCAGACCACCTGATTGCTCGGGGTGAACTCTACGATCACGTCGTCAATGATTGCCGACTGCGCCGAGAGGCCCCAGGACGAGAGGTCGACGCACTGGCTGGGCACAGCCGGGCAATCCCGCTGCACCGCTTCGATCCCCAAGTAGTTCCCGTTGGGAAGCAGCTCGAGATCGTGAGTATCCAATTGAATGGATCCGCCGGCGATCTTGCCTTTCACGGCACCGTTGAGACCCACCAATTGGAAGGACCCGTCCTTCTGACCCCAGGCGATCGTCGTGGGGTTCATGAATTCCGCGTAGTTCGGTTCGTGCAACGAGGGCGACGACACTCCTGTGTCCCACCAGACCGGGACACCATCCGTGTCGAAGATGACCGAGTAGCGCGCCAAAGTCAGCAGGTAGCCGTTCGCCTGTTGCGGCGAGCCGGTTCTCGAGCTCGAGTAGTCAGGAAAGTCTTTGGGCAGGCACCGGATGTAGTACGACGTTCCCCGCTCGGTCACTTGGAGTTCCTGCCCCACTTGGAGTGGAACCTGCACCTTTGCTGGACCGGAGAAGACCACACCACCGATCGTGACCGGGCCCAGGCCTGTCGTTGTCACCTCCGTCGTCGGCGAACTGCTGCATCGAATGGCGTAGTCAGGAAAGGAGGGGTTGAACAGCGGATCGAGCGGGGGATTCGTTGTCATCGAAAAAGGAACCGTCGCCGCTCCGACGACTGGGGATGCGACGGATCCGACCAGGGTGACAAGACTTCCCGCTGCAGACAGCAGCGCAACCAGAATCACAGTACGAACGGTCCGATTCATCATCCAGAGGCTCCTCATCTTCGGTCGATCCCCGGCCTGGACGAGGATGTTACTGGCCTCGTTGCACAACGCCCCGGATGGAAGTGGGCGGGTTCCGGCTTTGGCTCCGGGCGAGCACACACTGACCCGGTTCGCTTCCACGCTCCGTCCCTTACAACGCAACCATGGCGGGTCCTGTTACGGACTCCATGATCCCAAATCCGAGGGATTATGTAGACAATGCCAACCAGCTCACGCCCATCCCGGTCGGGATCTCGCTCAGGCAGGTCTCCGCGACAGCTCAGAACGTCGCCGGTCTTTCCTGATGATGCGCCGCGCAATCAGGCGGTCGACGCTCCTTACAGCTCTTCGACGCTGCGCACGTCGAGATTGCGGAACGACGTCGGGGCATCGCACAGCTGGGCAAGACGTTCAGCCAATGCGGCCGTCTCCGGCAACTCCGAGTTGAGCATGGCCTCCTCGTAGGAGGGGAACTCAACGATCTGGATATGACCTTCCGCCTAACGCTCTTTCCTGCATAACGCTAACCGTCGCTGACCCGTGGATCAACCGGATTATTTTGCAAATCTGCGACGATTTGCGAGCCTGGCCGATCCCATTCCCGACCCGATGGGGGCCAGCCCTTGGGTCCCCGATCAGGCGGTGGACCTAGGCTGCCAATCGAATCCAGTCGTGACTCTCCGCGGGCCGATCATTCGTCCGATGCAGCTGACGAAGTCGCGCACAGAGGCAGCCCGGACATCCTCGAACGCTCCCACTACTTCCACGTTCGTCTCGACAGGTGTGGGCGGGCATGACCTAGCCATACCCGGCTCTCGGACTCGCAACCATCGTGGTGAGACAAACCTTGTGCCGGGTGAGGTCCTGCGACATGGGATGCGGTCACGACCTCCGGAGAGGCACGTTTGGGCCCCAGCGGCAGTGGGTATGCGTTCCTCGTCAGGCCGGTGGGTTACTGCTCCAAAGCTCGGTCTGATGGTGTACGCCGATTCCTTCCGCCGGGGAATCGGCGCGTCACACGGACAAGGCGCCCGGAGGTGGCTCTCCCCCCCTCCCTGGCCGCCCTCTATGGGAAGGGAGATGGGCAGGCCTCCGGGCGCCCCCTTGTGACTACCCATTCCCGGCCGCTTTGAACCCTCGCCGGAGGGCTGAGGCTGATTAGCGTCTGGTCAGCGGTCCGATCGAGGTTCGCGACAGGCCCAGGCGATCGCCTGGACATGACGGACGTCGGTTCCGCAGCAACCCCCGAGAACGTTGATATGGGGGAAGCGCCCGCGGATGTGGGCATGTTCCCGACCGAATTCCTGGGGGTCACCCTCATCGAGTTCGATCGCATTGTCCAGCTCGGTGTGGCTCATGCGAGAGGAATTGGCCCGGATCATCCGGATGCGGCGAGTCCACTCGTCCTCTGCGGACAGCGCCCCGATGAAATGGGTCGGATGGGCGCAATTGATGCCGTAGTAGGCGGGGCCGGAATCGGTCGCATCGTCGACCTCTCGGATGGCCGCGGCCAACAACGAACCGTCCGGTAGGGAACCGTCGGTCTCGACGGTGAACGAGATCACCACCGGAACCTCGGTCGCTTGAGCCGCCCGGACGATGCCGATTGCCTCGGCAGCATGGGTGATGGTGAGGGCGGTCACGAAGTCGGCATCCGTGCTGGCGAGCGTCTCGATTTGCTCCCTGTGATAGTCCTGCGCTTCGGGCGGCGTCATGAGCTCACCCGGGTGGTAGCCATCTCCACGTGGGCCGACCGCCGCGCTGATCACGACCGACCCATCCTCCGCGCCCAACTCCTCTCGAAGATCGACCAGAAGGCTGACGCCGCGACGATTCACGGCCGCCAGAGCCTCGGTCGTGTACCCGAGCTGGAACGCCCAGTCCCGACTGGCCCGCCATGTTGCCGCCTCGAGGACGAACCCGGCGTCGGCCGCTTTGGCCACATCGGCGAACGCCCGGTAGTAGTGACGGAGGGCGATACAACCCCGGGGGTCGTCGAGCAGGGGAAACGATGCAAACAAGGGTAGGTCGTACCCCTCGTGGAAGATCAGGTCGGTCTCAAGACCGCCATCGGTGAGGTAGAGCCCAGGACTTGCTACCTGCGGGAGAGTCTCCCGATGCACATGCATACCCGCCTCCCCACCAGTCGCCGTTGTCGAGCACCCGCCGCCCCAGCTTGGCCCGCGGTGATGGAGGTTGCAACTGGAAGTCGCTCGAGTGTCAACCCTCGACGGCCAGAATGCGCCACCGGCCCGGAACGCCCTTCAGCTCATACTCACCACGGTCGGCGAATTCGATGCCGGAGCCGGCCACCAACGAGGGCACGGCACCGGAGACAAACACCTCGCCAGGTCCGGCAAGCGCCGATACCCGGGCACCGATGTGGACGGCCAGACCGGCCACATCGTCACCGCGAACTTCGATCTCACCGGTATGGACGCCTGCCCGCACATCGATGCCGGACGCTCTCAGGGCGTCCCTGATGGCGAGGGCGCACCCGATGGCGCGTCCCGGGCTGTCGAACGTGGTGACGAAGCCGTCTCCGACGTTCTTCACAACGCGACCCCGATAGCGCTCGACCTGGGCACGGACGATCTGGTCGTGACGGTCGAGAAGGTCCCGCCAGGGTCCGTCCCCGAGTTGGACGGCCAGGTTCGTAGACCCCACGATGTCGGTGAACAGGACCGTGGCCAACGTACGTTCCGCCCCGGAGTCACCTCTGAAACCGGTCACGAACTCCTCGATCTCGTCGAGCATCTGTCGGGTGTCACCAACCCAGTAGAGGGCGTCCACCCCCGGAAGCTCGACGTACTTCGCGTTGGGTATGTGGTCAGCGAGGTAGCGGCCATGCCCCACGTTCAAAAAGACAGCCGCCACGTCCGTCCGGTGGAGGATCAACGTCGGCACCTGAATGCGGGGAAGCGCGCCGCGAACATCGTTGGTGAACACCGTGGCCCAGTGCGCATGCGCCATGGCAGGCGTGGCTCCCAGGTTGCCGGCACGATCGAACCAGGCACGGAAGGCCGGGTCACCGCCCACACTGGGTGCAATCATGGCCAGAAGATCGGCTCCCTGGTCGAGAGCATCGGGTTCGATCGATCGCCACAGTGAGTCGAGAAGGGCCTGGTCGGGGCCGTGCGGATAGTCGGGTGCCGATTGGAGACGCGCCGCGCCATTCACCACCACCAGAGAGCTGACCCGGTCGGGCTTGGCCACGGCCAGAGCGATGCCTTCGGCGCACGACATGTACGGGGCAAAAATGGCCGCCTGCTCGGAGCCCACTGCGTCGAGCACGGCCACGGCGTCTTCGATCCATTGTTCATGGGTGGGGGGAGCCGATGGTGATCCCCGGTCCGACAGGCCCACCCCGCGCTGGTCGAACCGTATGAGTCGCCCGAAACCAGCCAACCGACGTTGGAACCGGGCCAGGGACGGTTCCTCGTCCATGCAGTCGATCGGGATGATCGCCCCGGTAAAGTGCAGCATGTCGAGTGGGCCCTCGCCGAGCACCTGGTAGGCGATGTCGGCGTCGCCGCATCGTGCATACCGGGTCCGCGTGCTGGTCACTCCTAGAGGGTACCTGGCTGGTTCACCGCGGGATCGCCCCGCCAGGGTCCACGCACGGGATCAGCCCCGCCCCCGACGAGGTCGGCTACCTCCTCCTGGCCACCACAAATTGCTGGTCGCTTCGAGTGCGGTAGACGCCGCGCTGATCGCGACACGGCTCGAGCGCGCCGAGCACCGCGTCCCGCAGGACCGCGGGATCGTTGGCTCGTAGCGCGGGGACGGCGGGACCAACACTGGACAGCGCCCGCCAGGCGATGTCCGCATCCGGCCACTCCATCGTCGAGACCCGGCCGCCACGTTCGACGACCGAGAAGCCGCTGGCCTCGAGCATCTCCTCGGCAACGCCGGGCACGGCGATGTTGTTGAGGCTGCGCATCGAGTCCCGGTGCCGTTCCGGCGCGTGAACAGCGAGGACCATGAACACCTCACGGATGTCGAGGGGTGGCCCCTGACCCCAGAAGCTGATCCCGATGAGCCCGCCCGGGCGCAGCACCCGGTGAATCTCGTCGAGAGCCGCGCCGCACCCGCCCCATATTCCGTTGACCGAGATGACCGCGTCGAAGCGCTCATCGGCCCAGGGCAGATCGAACATGGAGCCCACTCGCACGTCCGCGGTCGGAGTTCGATCGCGGGCCACAGCCACCAGCTCCCCGGCGGCGTCAATTCCGGCGACGTCGGCGCCCATACCGTCGGCCACCCGAATGGCGAGTCCCGACCCACAGGCCACATCGAGGAGCGCCGTCCCCGGGCCGATGCCGAGCCGAGGGAGCAATGCCACCAGGATGTCGAGCGAGTAGTGCTCGTACAGGCAGGACCAGTCACGGGATCGGCTCCCCCAGGCCTCGCCGGCCGCCTCCCAGTCGTGGTGGGGGGCAGCAGTCGCAGATTCGGGGTGGTCGAGGGTCATGAGCCGATCATCCGCCACCGACCGCCGGCAGGTCTCGAAGATCTTGTGAAGTTCTCCTGGAGATCGATCATCAGCGGATAACCACACCCTCTTCATGACCCACAGGCGGCGATCGCAGACAGTGGAGTGAGCGGCGACAGCCCGCCGCCGCTCGCAAACCAGGAGGACCGACATGACTCAGACCGAAGCCCCCACCGTGGACAATGGTGTCAACATCGAGGCGCTCCGGGGCGCCCGACAGGCGCTGACCGACGTGCCCGAGGCGGCGAAGTTCCAGTGGCGTGCCCGCTGCGAGTGGGTGAACGGCACCCACAGCCGGTCGACCATCACCGACTTCTCCGGTCTCGGGGATCAGCACACCCACCGGAAGGCCTACGTCATCGAGGCCGACCACCCCGAAGTGTTTGCCTCGGAGGACAACGGTGCGACCCCACCCGAGATCGTGCTCGGCGCTCTGGCCTCCTGCCTGGCCGCCGGTGTGGCCACCGTGGCCACCAACCGTGGTGTTCAGCTGCGATCGGTGACGGCAACCGTGGACGGCAGCATGGATCTCCAGGGCATTCTGGGCATCGACGCCGACATCCGCAACGGATTCGACCGAATCGAGGTCAAGTTCGACATCGACGCCGACGCCAGCACATCGGACATCGAAGCCATTGTGGCGCAGTCCCAAAAGCGCTCCGCCGTCTTCGATATCGTCACCAATCCCACGACCGTGCAGGTCACGGTGGCCTGACGAGCGCCAGACAAGAAGAAGCGGAGCTGGACGTGCATACGTCGGTGGTCGTCGTCGGAGCTGGTCCCGGTGGGCTCGCCATGAGCCATCAGCTCACCGGGGCCGGCGTCGACCACGTGCTGCTCGAACGGGGGGCGGTGGCGAACTCATGGCGGACCGAACGCTGGGACTCGCTGCGCCTCCTGACCCCCAACTGGATGACCGCGCTGCCCGGCGCCCGGTACGAGGGTGACGATCCCCACGGGTACATGACGGCGGCCCAGACCGTGGCGACGCTGGAGGCATACTCCCACTTCGGGCCCCCGCTCCACCTGGGGATCGAGGTCGAGGCGGTGTGTCACACCGGGTCCGGCTTCGAGGTGCGGACCACGGAGGGGATCTGGAACTGCGACGCGGTGGTGGCGGCCACGGGCGGGTCGAGTGAACCTCGTCTCCCTGCGTTCGCGGCGGACCTTCCTCAAGGGGTGCAGCAGGTCACCGCCCTGTCCTACCGGAGACCCGCACAGATCAGTGACAACGGCCGCGCCCTGGTGGTGGGAGCTTCGGCATCCGGGGTGCAGATCGCCGATGAGCTGCGACGGGCGGGGCGGGAGGTCACCATCTCCGTAGGTGAACACATACGGCTGCCCCGGTCCTACCGGGGCCGCGACATCTACTGGTGGCTGGACCGGATCGGCCAGCTCGACGAGCGGTGGGACGAGGTGGAGGACCTCCAGCGTGCCCGGCGTCATGCGTCCGTACAGGTGGTGGGGAGCGATGACCGGCGGGAGGTCGACCTGGGCTCTCTCCAGAACATCGGGGTTCAGCTCGTCGGCCGCCTCATGGCCACCCGGGGGACGACCGCCCTCTGCTCCGGCGGGCTCGGGAGCCTCATCGCCAACGCCGATCTGAAACAGGCCAGACTCCTTCGCCGCATTGACGACTGGGTCGACGAGCACGGCATGGCCGATCGGGTCGGCCCGGCGGCCGAGCCGGAGCCGACGATCCTCGGCCAGGTGCCAACCGAGCTCGACCTGCAGGGCTTCGCCACGGTGATCTGGGCGACCGGCTTCCGCCCGGCGTACAACTGGCTCGATCCTCGTGCCTTCGACCGCCGGGGACGCGTCGATCACGACGGAGGGGTGGCCGCACTGCCCGGCCTGTATCTGCTCGGGCTCCCCTTTCTGCGCCGCCGGCGGTCGAACCTGCTCGCCGGAGTGGGCGACGACGCGGCCGAACTCGGACGACACCTCGTCGACTACCTCGGGGTCGTCGCCCGCTCCCGCAACCAGTGGTCAGCTTGAGGTGGCCCTCAGCCGACGCCGATCAGCGCACGCCGGGTTCGCAGCACGATGTCCTCCTCGGGGCAGACGGCGCCCGCCGCCAGCAGCTCGCCAGCCCGCTCGGCACCAACCGAGTCGACGAGCAGGATCCTGGTGGCAAACACGAGATCGTGCAAGGTGCCCGACATGGGGGCGACACCGACGTCGCGTGGACCTCGATCGCACCCAGCAACTCGATGGCCAGCTCGGGTCGGTTGATCCGGTCCAGGGCGATCACACAGCGGGACAGTGTGTGCCACTGCTGTGACCAATCTCCCGCCCGGTACCAGACTCCGACCATGTCGGCGAGACCGGCACACCCGATTTCGAGCTCACCCCGCGAGACGAGCAGCCCGCTCGCCTCGGTGAGTGCGAACCCGTGCATCCATCGGTTGCCCACTTGGCGAGCGATCCGGCCGCCTGTGGTGAACGCCTCCAGTGCCTCGTCCTCGGTTCTGGCCGCGAACCCACGGGCTACCGCCACTGACGCCAGGTCGGTCGGCGACCCTGTCTGTCCGGCCTGGTCGTGAGCCCGTTCAACCAGGATGTCGGCCTGGTCATAGGCCCCGTCGGAGCTGTGCCCCACCGCCCCCATGTAGCAGGCATGGACAAGCCGCGATCGATTGCCCGACTCTTCGGCCAGCTCGATCTGCCGGAGCCCCTCAGCGTGGCCGGCCGTCTCATCGCCCACGATGTAGAGCACGTTGGCCAGCGTCCGTTCGGCGAGGCCGCTCGGAAACACCGACAACCGTCGCTCGAGGAGGCGCGTCTCCTGGGCCAGCTCGATGGCGAGGTCGAACTCTCCACGTACCCATGCCCCGTAGGCGCGCATGCCGGTGAGCAAGGGGGCCAGCGGGTGGTCGAGTGCACCCGGAGCGCGACAGGCCGCGTCAGCCCAGGCGAAGACTTCGTAGCGCATCGCTCGCATGGCGAATTCGCGGATCGAGCCGATGAGGCCAAAGGTGACATCGAGGTCGTCGAGCTCGAGAGCAAAGCGCTGTCCGGCGCGGAGATCGGCAATGGAGGACTCGGCCCAGGTGATCCCGTCGCCCTCACCGGGGCCACCGAGCTCCGATTCGACGGCCCGGGCCTTCCCGGCGAAATGTCGGGCGTGGGAGGCGAACAGCTCACCCGCCCGCGAATCGGAGAGGCGGGTACGCCCGTACTCCCTGAGCGTCTCGAGGAGTTCATAGCGGGTCGACCCGCCTGGTTGTGGGCGCACCGAGAGCATGGAGCGCTCGGTGAGCCGCGTGAGTAGGTCCAGCGCATCGCCACCGGGCGCCATCGCCTCTGCCGAGTGCAGGTCGAAGGATCCGGCGAAGACCGAGAGCGCCAGGAACAGCGCCCGCTCATCGGGCTCGAGCATGTCGTAGGACCAGCTAATGGCGTCGTGCATCGTGTTATGTCGAGGATCACTACCCCTGCGCATGGCCTTCAGTACGGCGAAGCGCTGGTCGAGACGGTGAGCGACCTCGGCGACGCCGATCGCACGCGCCCGTGCCGCGGCGAGTTCGATCGCCAGCGGGATGCCATCGACGTGCCGGCAGATCTCGGCCACCAGTGGCGCAGTCGCCGTGTCGAGTTCGAACGACGGATCGGCCGCCTTGGCCCGGGCCACGAAGAGGGCGACCGCGGGTATTTCGGCAACGTCCTCAACGGCAAGATGCGAGCCCAGCGGATCATCCGGTCCGGTCGGGAGGGGGTCGACCGTCCACAGCCGCTCCCCGGCCACCGCAAGTGGCTCCCGGCTGGTGGCCACGATCGAGACGGTAGGTGCCTCACGGAGGATCCGAGCCACCAGTTCGGCCACCGGCTCGATCAGGTGCTCACAGTTGTCGAGCACCAGCAAGCTGTGTCGAGGTCGGAGCAGATCGACGATGGCATCGTCGATCGAGTTCGACTTCCGCAGATTGACATCGATGGCTGTCGCCAGCGCAGCCGTGGTGGCATCCTTGTCCACGACGCTGACCAACTCCACGACATGGACGCCGTTTTCGAACCTGCTACCGACGGTACGGGCCAATTCCATGGCCAACGAGGTCTTTCCGACGCCACCGGGACCGACCAACGTGACGAGCCGGTGGTCGCCGATCATCCCACCCAGCCGATCCAGCAAGGTCTCGCGGCCGATCAGCGGTTGCAAACGGACGACCACCGATGTGCCCGTCGCCGATGGGGGCAGGGCGGCGACTGCCCGATCGTCCCCATCCTCCTCCACGACGGCGACGAATTCGTAGCCCTTGCCGTGCACAGTCCGGATGATCGACTGTTGACTGCCATCGTCGCCAACAGCCTGGCGGACCGCCTTGATCCTCGTCGTCAGCGCCGACTCGCTGACGAAGCGGTCCCCCCAGACGGCGTCGAGCAACTCCTCCTTCCGCACCAGTGCGCCTCGGTGCTCGACGAGGTAGGCGAGCACATCGAACACCTGGGGCTCGATCCTGATCTCCTCGCCACCCCGCCGCAGAACGATGCGCTCCAGGTTCAACTCGCAATCTGTGAATCGGATCACATCACCAGACCGTAGCCGCAACCTGCAGGTGCGAAGAGGGTCGTCACGGGTCAGTGGACCCCGCCCCGAATGAGGCCGACGCCCCTCCTGACGGCCTCGCCCGGGAGCCGGCCTCGACACGAAATCGCTCCGTGAGTCAGATGCTCAGGAGTGCGAAGGGCGTCGGCCCGGATCACGAGTCCTCGGATCTTCGACCGCCCCACCCCCGCCGTTGGTCGTCTTGGACGCCGGCCCCGGCGCCGCCTGACCGACCTCAGACACGTCTGCAACTCATAGTTGCAGGCGAATGGGCGGTCTGACAGGCTGGGTGCACGCCGGGCTCTGGGCACGCCGGGGACGATGCGACGCTCTGTCGGACCGACCCAGGGGTCACCAACAGATTCCGGGGCTATCCCAAGGAGGTTGCGCGTGGCGGGCCGACTGGGTCGGGAAGAGTTGCGGGAGCTTCTCCTTGCCTCCGGACGGGCCATTCTGCGCGAGGAGGGCCTGGGCACAGGGGCTGAGGCCGTCACCTTCAAACGGGTCTTCGACCGGATCGAGCAGGAACGCGGTGTCCGTCTCACCAACGCCTCGGTGATCCGCAGAGTCTGGGAGAACGTGGCCGAGTACCAGATCGAGCTCATGGCATCGGTCGCCAGAGAGGAGAGCGACGGGGACATCGAATTCGGGGTCCGGACGGTCGGTCCGATGATCGCCGCCATCGATCGATCGACGCCGGAGGCCAGGACCGCCGGGATGCGTGAGATCTGCCGGGTGGGCGGCGATCTCTACGCCCAGACCGTCCGGGAGCCGGGCACCTGGCCACTATGGATCGGTGTCTGGGCCTTGGTCGCCAATGGCGAGTGCGGCCAGTACTCCACGATTCAGGCCGCGTTGCTCGACGGGTACGAAACGTTCACCCGGCAGACCGAGTCCTGTGGGCCGCGCTGGCCACGTTCCTCGGATACCGATTGAAGAAGCCGTTCGCTCTCCGACACTTTATGGTGGCGCTGAACTCCCTCGGCCACGGCTTCGGACTTCGCCAGCGGATCGACCGGACCATGACCAGGTACATCGTTCGCCCGACCGGGCCGAACGGGAGCATCCAGAGCTGGGCTCCCTATGCAGTGGCCTTCGAGGGATTGGTCAACCACTACTGGGAACTCATGCCGGAGTGGACACCCGAGGGAGACGGGCCGAACGGCGGAAGCAAGGGGTGAACTGGGTGTCGATTGACACCTGCCTTCGGCCGCTCCGTCCGCTGCGGACCGAGCCCGGAGACGGGGCAAGCGCTACCATCACGCCGTGCCGCCCACCCTGGCGCTGACCCGTCGGCAGTTCCTGGCCGCCACCGGTGTCGCCGCGGCTGCCGCCCTCGGGGGCTGCACGACCACGGCTCGTCCGGACCAGGCCACCCCGGGACGTGTGGTCGTCGTCGGCGCCGGGTTGTCCGGGTTGTCCGCGGCCTTGGACCTTCGTGCTGCCGGCTGGGACGTCGTGGTGCTCGAGGCCCGGGGCCGCGTCGGCGGGCGGCGTCCATACCCTGCACCTTCCTTTCACCGATGGGTTGCACGTCGAGGCCGGTGGTGAATCCATCGACGACAACCACGACCAGATCCAGGCACTGGCTCATCACTACCGCCTCCCGTTGGCCCACCGGCCGGCCGACAAACTGGAGACCGCCGCCGTCTATCAGGACGGCAAACGAGAGCATCCTGAAGAAATTTCACGACCACGGATCCCGGTGCGTTGGCCGGATACGGTGCCTTCGGCGAGGCATTGATCCGTGTGGCCGGGGACCTCGACCCTGCCCACCCTGAACTCGCCGCCCAGGCCGAGCGCTGGGACGAGCAGACGCTCCAGGACTTTGCCGCCACCCAGACGCTCGACGCCGGCGCCGAGCTCCTTGTGCAGTCGGACTACCGGGGCAACTACAACGCCCAGCTCGACCAGGTATCGCTCCTGTTCGTGCTCCAGCAGTCCGTCGTCGACGAGGCGCTGCCCGAGTCAGGGGTCGAAACCATGAGGATCGCGACGGGAAACAGTGCCCTGCCCGAGGCCATGGCCGGTGATCTCGGGCACGCAGTGCGACTGAACTCACCGGTCACGAGGATCGAACAACACGCCTGGGGTGTTCGCGTGGAGGCGGGGGCAGGCGCCGGCGATACGGTCGACGCAGCCCGTCTCGTGCTGGCCATGCCGCCGCCGGCGATCAGGTCGGTTGCGTTCGATCCTCCGCTCTCCACTGAACTGGCCGCCATGATCGATGAGCTCGATCTGGGTCATGCCCTGAAGGTGTCCACGCAGTTCGACCATCGGTTCTGGTTGTCCGAGGGGTTGTCGGGATTCACCCTCACCGACCTGCCCTTCGGTGTCGGCTGGGACGCCACTGACTCCATGCCGGGTGGCGCCGACCGCCCCGGGGTGCTCACCCAGTTCGTGACCGGGGATGCCGCCCGGTCCGGAGCCGTGCTCGGCCCGGGTGCCCGCATCGCTGCGTTCCAGAAGCAGCTCGACGTTGTCTACCCCGAGGGAACAGGGGCACGAAGCGGTATCGCAGCCACCACCGCGTGGGCCGACGAGGAGTACACGGGGGGTGGGTACGCCGTCTACGCCCCCGGACAGCTCACCCGGTTCTGGCCTCTCTTGCGTCAGCCGCACGGTGCTATCTGGTTTGCCGGCGAGCACACGGAGACCCTGGCGGGCTACATGGAGAGCGCGGTGCGCTCAGGCCACCGGGTGGCCGCTGCCATCGGATCGGCGCCGAACAAGATCTCGTGAGGTACCACCATGGTGTCTACCGCACCGGTGAAACGCCACCGTCCCCCGGCCGCTCGCGCTCAACCCGGAAGGCGGTACCCGTCGAAGAACCAGAGCGCGCTGGTGTACCAGAGCACGGCGATGATCGTCATCAGCACGCCACCGGCAACGGGAAGGACCCACCCCGGCCATTGCCGGTTGCGGACCACGAGGACCTTGGCGACGAACGCACCGTAGAAGAAGCAGCCGGCCAAGGAGTGCAGGGTGACCCGCGCCGACGTGGTCTGCACCCCGTAGGCCACCATGCAGTGGATGGCCACGGGCAGGGTGGCCAGGAACAGGACGACACCGCAGATCCTGTGGAGGCGGCGCGTCTGACCGGACGCAATCCCGGCCGCCGGTAGCCGACCGTACATCCACAAGGCCAGCAAGAGCTGGACCAGCGCCAGGGCCAGGATCCCGGTGGCAACCTTGGATTTGAGGCTGTAGGCATCGGGGCCGGGCGACCCGAAGAAACTGAAGTCGTAGTCGGGTGTGTGTACAACTCCCAAGATTGCCAACGCGGCCGTGACCGCCAGCGCGGCCACGATCACCCAGACGATCCGGGTCCTCGGGGCGGGGACCGCGTTGTCAGGGCCGCGCACAAGGTCCGTCCGGGGGCGTGGCACTGGCCGGCAGGATCCGGCCGAATGCGACGAGAAACTGGAGCTGCTTGACCGATTGCACGGAGCGGAAACCGAAGACGAGCCTCTGCAGGACCTGGTTCGGCTTATTGTCCCGGTCGATGTATCCATAGACCCACTGCTTCGTTCCCAGACGCTGTAAATCGCGAAGCATCTCCGCCATGATCAAGGCACCGGCCCCTGAGCTGCGGAACTCCGGGTAGACCCACAGGTCGTAGATATACGATTCGTCGGGCGCAAACTGCAGACGGAGACCGATCCAACGGTCGCGGAAGACCCGGGCTTTGCTCAGCCAGGCCCAACCGGCGACGACTCCGTTCGACGTGGCCATGTAGGCGACCTCGCCTCTGGCCGCCCGCCGGCGGAACCTTCTGAGCCTCCTCGCGGCGGCCAGCGAATCGATGAACCCAAACCTGCTCAGGGACAGAACCATCGGATTGCTGCCCACTTTCGACGCCTCGATCAAGAGGTCGTCCCCCTCCGCCCGTCGAACGACCAGCCCCGCATCTGCTCGTGGTTCCGGGGCAGGCTCGTCGACCCTCCGCCGGACGATGTCCAGGACGTGAACGGAGAAGAGATGCGGTCTGAGGTCTGCCGCCAACCTCCCCACGAAGCCCGTGGTCATGGACCTCCCCCGCCACGGTGTGGGCCGACTGCATTCCCTTCCGCCATCGTGGACAACGACCGGCTCAGCGCCGCGATTCCACGAACTGGGCCATCTGGCTCAAGGAGCCGAAATTGTCCGGCACGAGGTCCTCGGGCGAAATGGTGATGTCGAATCGTTGCTCGAATTCGGACACGATGGCCACCAGGTGCAGGGAGTCCAGCACCATGCGCTCGAAGAGCGGCGTGGCGTCGTCGATACCCTCCAACGCCGTTGGACCGACAACGTCGGTGACCAGGGCACGGACCTCGGCCGAAAGTCCCGACGAGTATTCGTTCTCCAAAGGAAGCCCCCCTATTCTCCCGGTGCGCCCGATTCGGGAACACGGCGTAATCCGGCACCCTGCAATTCGGTCGCCAACCTCACCCGGTCGATCTTTCCGTTCGAACTCCTCGGCAGGGCAGCCCGGAGATGCAGCTCGGTCGGGACCATGTAGAGCGGGAGGGTATCGCGACAGAACGCTCGCAATCCTTCGAGGTCGTCGCCTGCCCTCACGACGCAGAAGGCCACGATCTTGTTGCCGAGCAACTCGTCGGGGATGGCGATGGCGGCAGCTTCTTCGACATCCTCGTTGGAGTTCAGTGCATACTCGATCTCACCCAATTCGACACGGTATCCACGCGTCTTGATCATGTGATCCTGTCGACCCGCGAAGCGAAGTACACCGGGACCGTCTGATGCCGACCAAGAGACGATATCGCCCGTGCGGTAGGTATTGGGCGGGATGAAGCCCCCTGCGTCTCTCCCTTGTTCACCCCAGTAACCCTGGGCCACGATCGAACCGCGAACCACGAGTTCCCCTTCCACATTGGCCTCGGTGACCTCACGCCCTGCTTCGTCGACGACAGAACACATCGTGTTGGCGCAGGCTCGGCCGATCGGGATGGGGGGGTCAGTTGCCGCCGGCGGCTCCTTCACCTCGTAGAAGGTGCAGACGTTGGTCTCGGTCGGTCCGAAGAGATTGAAGAACCTCGCGTGTGGGGCGTGGGGCATGAACTCGCCCAGATACTTGTTGGGGAAGACCTCGCCCGCGAACAGGACCAGTCGAAGCGACTCGAGTGAATTCTCGTACAGGCCGCCATAACGCACGAGGAGCGAGAGCGCAGACGGTGCCGAGTACCAGACCGAAATCTCTTCGGAGTTGATCCAGCGAGCCAGTTGTTGCGGGAACATCGCCGTCGTCCTGGGCACGATCGTGCACACCGCCCCGGCGCTGGCTGCCCCGAAGAAGTCAAAGGTCGATAGGTCGAAGTGCAGCGGGGCATGATTGGAAAGCGTGTCATCCGGTCCGAGTTCGAACTCCCTGGTGGCCCATTCGATGAACGTGAGCGCGTTCCGATGGGAGATCATCACTCCCTTCGGCTGACCGGTCGAGCCCGATGTATAGATGATGTAGGCCAAATCGGCGTCGATCGTGTCCCGCGGTGAAGGATCGGCCGGCCCCTCCTGCACCGCGTCCCAGGTCTCGAAACCAGCTGGAGCCTGTGACCCGCAGATGATTCCGCGGTCAACGGCCGACGCATCGGCCCCGAACATGAGTTCCGCCCGGGCGGAGTCGGCGACGAGGGCGGCGATCTCGCAATTCCGGGCAATCGACGCGCACCGGCTCGCCGGAGCCATCGGATCAAGGGGAACGTAGGCGGCCCCGGCCCGCATGATCCCGTAGGCGGCCGCGATCGCCTCGAGCCCCTTCTCGAGATAGAGACCTACCCGATCCCCTCGGGTCACACCCATGCCGACCAGCGCGCTGGCCACCCGGTCAGCGGTCACGTCAAGCTGCTCGTAGGTGAGCGTACGGCCCTCGGCGCGAACGGCCGGCCGGGTCGGCCACCGGTGGCGCGCCTCGGTCAACAGGCCGTCAACGAGGAAGGGGCTCACAGGGTCATGCTCCTGGCCACAATGACCCGTTGCATCTGCGATGTCCCCGAGTGGATGCGGGCGCCCACCGCGTTCCGCAGATCCCGCTCGACGCCCGTCTCGGAAACGTAGCCGTATCCGCCATGCACCTGAATGGCGTCAAGGCTGCTGGCGACCGCACACTCGCTGATCCAGAGCTTCGCCATCGCCGTCTGCGCCAGGGCGGGCTTACCGTTGGCCTTGGCCCACGCCGCCTTATAGAGGAGAAGCTGTGCTGTCTCCAGTCGCAACCTCATTTCGACGAGGGGATCGGCAACGGCTTGATAGCTGGAGATACGGCTTCCAAAGGCTTGTCTCTCCCGGGCATAACGGCAGGCATTCTCGAGTTGCCGGGCCAGCATGCCCACATAGGGGGCCATGGCGAAGGATCGCTCCCACTCCATCGCTTCATTGAAGACCCCCAGCCCGAACCCTTCCCGACCGAGCACGGCATCCTCGGCCACCCGCACGTCAGTGAGGGCGATTTCGCCGATCGGCGCGGTACGGAGCCCTTGCGTCTCCATCGGCGGGCCGACGTCGA
This sequence comes from uncultured Acidimicrobiaceae bacterium, assembly GCA_963837805.1. Lineage (GTDB taxonomy): Bacteria > Actinomycetota > Acidimicrobiia > Acidimicrobiales > RAAP-2 > Bog-756. The sequence continues at coordinate 289,144 of CAWIOU010000033.1, read as the reverse complement.
CCCCTGCTTGATCGGTCTGCAGAAGGAAGGCGGTCGTTCCGCCCAGGGATCCACCCGCACCGGTCCTGGCGAAACAAACGATCAGATCGGCGATGGGCCCATTGGTGGTAAAGGTCTTCGAACCGCGAAGGAGCCAGCCGCCGTCCGCGGAGCGCTCCGCACGAGTACGCATGGCGAAGGCATCGGATCCGCTGTCGGCCTCCGTGATGGCCAGGGCGCCGACGGTCGAGCCGGACATCAGGCCCGGCAGGTACCGGCGCTTCTGCTGCTCGCTCCCGAATCGCAGCAACACCGGGACGATGACCCATGCCTGAACGACGGCAGAGAAGACCAGCCCGCCGTCTATGCAGCCTTCCCCGAGGCCTTCCGTGACGAGCAGGGCGGTCATTCGATCGAGGCCGGCTCCCCCCAAGTCCTCGGGCGCGGCCAGACCGAAGAATCCCCAACCGGCGAGGTCGTTCCACTTCTCGGTCGGGAAGCGCCCGGCCCGGTCGTCACCGGTGACATCGTGGTTCAGCTTCGCCCGGGCGAACGTCACGGCCTCGGCACGCAATTCGAGTTGCTCAGCACTCCATTCAAGGTCCATGGCCGGCTGCCCCCTTCCCTGCCCGATGCGTCGCACCGACTGCACCGGGCACCCGGTTGCGTATTCGGGCCGGCTCAACTGGACCTCCGGCACCTTCCCCACCTGGTTCCACTGCCTTCACGTCGTTCGGTCGTAGTGACGGAGGAGCTGATCGACCGCAGAGAACAAGCGCGGATGCTGCCTGATCCGGGGACCCGCCCACTTGGTGACGCCCGTGCGCCCTCGGTGCGCCGCGGCGTGCACCCGCCCTCGGGCCACGATTCCTTCGGCGACGAACAAGTCGCGGCTCTTCAGTGTCTGCTTATAACGCTCGGGGCCCTTCCCCATGTCGATCAGATCGACCCCGAGGGCCGCAGTCTCCTCGATGAGCCGCAGATGGTGGATCAGCCCGGGAGACTGCCTCCCGAACTGCGGGTCGTACGCCGGGTAACAGTGAGCGAGCACGTGGGCGGATCGGAGACCGAAGTGCGCGGCGACCGGGGTCCTGCCCGCGTAGAGGACCGAAAGCAAACCGCCAAAATTGTCGGTATGGGTGTTGAACAGGTCATCGACCAGCTCGACGAGCCACGGTCGGTCGAAGAAGTCGATCCACCCCGTGCGGCGGTACTGTTCCGATTTCCAGCGCATCAGGGAGCGCAGTTCCGCGGCGTCGTCTGAGTCCACAACGAACCCCAGCTCCCCGGCTTCACGTTCGAGTTTGCGTGTCCGGCGGGCCAGGTCCTTGCAGAACTGCGGGGACTTGGCCCGGAGATTCTCCTGATAGGTCTCAAAGCCGTCGGTGATGTCGATCACCGGAGAGGTGGCCACGGTCACCGTCGAGGCCTCAAAGGGCCACTGATCCTCGACCAGACAGTCGAACTGCCACACCGACAGCCCGCAGGCCCGGAGCAGCTCGCCCAGGTGCCAGCTGACATCGGGCGCGTGGATGACACCCTGGCAGTCGTTCAGACCGGAGCCGATGGGTACACCGACACCCAGCCGTCGCCGTTGGAAGGGGAAGAACCCGACGATGTCGGGCCCGTCGGTGAGCACCGCGACCCGGGCATCGGCGCGCACCCGGTCGACCGCCACCGCAAATTCCGGGCACAGGAACGGATTGGCCAGAGATTCGGTCTTGCGCTGCATGGATTGCCAGGCGGCAATTTCCGGCGGGCCAAGCTCACCTGGACGGGCCACCGAGATCTGCACTGACGTCCCCCTTGCGGTCCCTCATTCGAGCGGAGTGAACAGTGGCTACGTCTTGACTCGCCAGCAACGTTACCTCCAACGCCGGCGGCCCGGAGAGGTGCCTCAGACCTGGAAGGACGACATCCGTTCCCGTGGCCGGGCCGTGACCGGAGCCACAGCCCGGGGCGCGAGCAGTCCCGCGTTGGCCAACCGCCGTTCCCACTGGCATTGGAGCGCTCCTCATCTCGCCGTGTGCCCCTGCACAGACGTATACGTCTGGGCAGGGCGGGCGTTCACGGGTTGATCCGGATTCATCGATTTTGTCGAGAGACCGCCGCAACCGCCGGGGAATCTGTCGTCCGGGCCGATCGCCATCGCCGTGCCGTCCCTGGGCCGACTCGTCGCCGACCAACACCGAGCGTGGTCCCATGAATACGGCCCATGGCGACAACGGGAGAAATTTTCGGAGGCCCGGAGAGGATAAATTCTCAGCCTCCGAACCGGGGGTGCGCTCCGACCATGCCTCTGGGCGGTGACCCGTTTCTTGCTGTTTGCGCAGGCAACGAGGCCGCCAGCAGGAGGTATTCGGCGATTCGCCCGGCACCGGGTCCGTGCCGGCCGCGCCAGCAACACGGCCGTGGGGTCCCTGTTCGGTGCGTCGGGAATTGCGCACGTGCCCGGAGGACGACGCCCCGGGTGCCAATTGACTCCGTTTGGCCGGCTGACGGTGTTGACAGTGCGCATTTGACAGTGGAAAAGTTGCCGATCGAAGTGCATGTCTAGGCAGGAGTCGGCGGAGATCTTCGTCGGCGTGAGCATTGAGGGGCGATCATGGCTGCAGGTTTCTCGCGTGTGTTGGGGAGTTCGCGTCGCCCGTCGGACAGCCGTTCGACGGGGAAAGCGATCGATAGGAGGGGATCGGGCCGCTTGACGTCGTGGTGGCGCCTGGTGCCGGCGGTGCTCATCGCCGTGGGCGCGGTCGCCGTTCTTCCCGCCACCGCCGACGCCGCGCCGACGGCACCGCCGTCGACGTGGAACAACGTCACCCCGTCCTCGGGCGGTCCGGCCGGTCTGGCCAACGCCGCCATGACCAACGACGCGGCCAACAGCGGATCGCTGCTCTTCGGCGGGGAGGACAACACCGGCACCGTCCAGAGCGGGACCTGGGTCTGGGACGGGACCGCCTGGGATCAGCAGAGCCCCACGACTAGTCCCACTGCCCGGATCAACGCCGCCCTGGCCCGCACCCAGAGCGGGACCACCAACGGTGCGATCCTCTTCGGAGGGTTCGACGGGACCAACTACCTGGCCGACACCTGGACGTGGGACGGTACCAACTGGACCGAGCAGACCCCGGCCACCAGCCCCCCGGCCCGGGCCGGCGCCACCATCGAGTACTTCGACGGCCAGGTGGTGCTGTTCGGCGGATACAACGGCACCAGCTATCTCAATGACACCTGGACCTGGGACGGCACCACCTGGACCGAGCAGAGCGGTACCAACCCTCCGGCCCGGGCCTACGCGGCCATGGCCGAAGACACCGGATACGCCGACGGGACCGGGGCGCTGGTGCTGTTCGGCGGCTACAACGGCACCAGCTACCTCGGTGACACCTGGACCTACACCACGGCCGGGTGGACCCACCAGACTCCGACCACCAGCCCTTCGGCCCGGGCCTATGCGGCCATGGCCTACAACGGCACCCTGGCCGAGCCCACCATCTTCGGCGGCTACAACGGCACCACCGTCCTCGCCGACACCTGGGAGTACACCGGGACGAACAACTGGGTGGAACAGTCCCCGACCACCAACCCCCCAGCCCGGATGGACGCCGCCATGGCCGACAACTCCACCGACGGCCAGCTGGTCCTGTTCGGCGGACAGGCCACCACGTCCACCTCCTCGGTCCTCGGTGACACCTGGACCTTCTATTCCGCCCCTGACGCACCCACCGGCGTCACCGCCGTACCCGGCAACGCCCAGGCCACGGTGACCTTCGACGCCGTGCCCTTCTACGGGAACGGTGGCTACACCATCACCTCGTACACCGTAACCTCGTCGGGCGGCCAGACCTGTACGGTGACCCCGGGAAGCGGTACGCCGGCCACCTACAACTGCACGGTGATCGGCCTGACCAACGGGACCAGCTACACCTTCACCGTCACCTCGACCAACTTCCAGGGAACCGGGCTACCCTCGACCGCCTCGGCCGCCGTGGTGCCGTCGACGGTGCCCGGGGCGCCGACCATCGGTACCGCCACGGGCGGCAACGGCCAGGCCTCGGTGGCCTTCACCGCACCGGCGTCCAACGGCGGGTCGACCATCATCCACTACACCGTGACCGCCACCGACACGACGAACTCGAGCAACGGCAATCAGACCGCCAACGGCACCGCCAGCCCCATTTCCGTGCCCGGGCTGACCAACGGCGACACGTACACCTTCACGGTGACGGCCACCAACGCCAACGGCACCGGGGCGGCATCAGGCACCTCCAATGCCGTGGTGCCGAACATCGTCCCGGGTCGTCCGACCGGCGTCAAGGCCACCGGCGGCAACGCCCGGGCCACCGTGGCCTTCACCGCACCGGCGCCCAACGGGGGGACGGCCATCACCCACTACGCGGTGGTCGCCACCGACACCACCAACAGCAGCCGCGGGGGACAGAGGGTCACCGGCGGGTCCAGCCCGCTGGCCGTCGCCGGGCTCACCAACGGCGACCACTACACCTTCACGGTCACGGCCTCCAACCGCGCCGGCGCCGGCCTGCCGTCGACACCGTCCAATGCCGTGGTGCCGAACATCGTCCCGGGTCGTCCGACCGGCGTCAAGGCCACCGGCGGCAACGCCCGGGCCACCGTGGCCTTCACCGCACCGGCGCCCAACGGGGGGACGGCCATCACCCACTACGCGGTGGTCGCCACCGACACCACCAACAGCAGCCGCGGGGGACAGAGGGTCACCGGCGGGTCCAGCCCGCTGGCCGTCGCCGGGCTCACCAACGGCGACCACTACACCTTCACGGTCACGGCTTCCAACAGCGCCGGTGCCGGGGCGCCATCCAACCCGTCCAACGCGGTCGTCCCGGCAGCGTAACGGCGCCTCAGACCTCGTAGCTGTCCGGATGTAGGTCAGCAGGGCAAGCCCCTCGTGCAATGCGGGGGGCTTGCTCGCGTCGGCGAGTACGGACCGGACCGGCCCTCCGGTCAGCCGCCCACCGTCGACTGTGCCGCCACCTTGTCGAGCACTCTCGCGTCGGCGGACAGCAGATATCCCTTGGCAACGTCGGCGGCCACGGCATCATCCCACTTCTTCACGAAGGTCCGGTGCGTCGGGTAGAGGTGAGCGAGCTTGGCCGCGGTGAACGGGATCGTCGTCCCGAAGATCCCGCAGAACCCACCGCCGGCAGTGGAGGTGTCGCCGGTTCCGTTCACCACGGCGACCGGCGCCGCCACCTGAGGGGTTCGTACACCGCCGACGGCCTCACCGTTGCTGTCCGTAACGAACGCGTGGGGGCTGGCGACATCGAGGCGGGGCGACTGGGGCGGAGGTCTTCCCGTGGTGGTCCAGTTGTTGAGGGCGACCACTGCGGCCCGGAGCTCGTAGGTATGTGCCCCGGCGTTGAGGGGGACGGGACAACTGATGGCGCCGTTGTCGAACGACGAGACGGGATGGATCATGGTGTTGAAGGTCTTGACGTCGGCGGTGCCGTTCCCCGTGTCGGTCATCGACTCCACGAGCCCATAGGTGTCGTAGTGGGCGGTGCCGGCCACCTCCCATTCTCGGATGTACTTGGTCGGACTCTGCCGAGCAGGGAGATAGCCCAGGACGAGAAGGTCTGCCTCGGTCTCGAACATCATGACCGGCACGTTGAGGTCGGTGCGGATGATGGTCGGGGTAGGAGCGTTGATGGCCGCTTGAGGTGCCTGGGACAGAGACGCACCCGATCCTCCTCGGCTGTAGACGAAGTAGCCGTCGTAGACGCCTCGGGATTGCCGCTGCAGCGCGTCGATGTAGGTGACGAGGCGGAAGGCCGATTGCGACTCTCCGAGGGCGAGTACCCGCTTTGGTCGGAGCCCGCCGAGCACGGTTGATGCGTCACGCCGCACCGCCGCACCGGCCTGCTCGAAGATGCTGTAGGAATAGCTGTCGCCGGGGTGCTCGAGCGAGCTGTAGCGAGCGGGATCTGCCCCTTTGATCCCACCCGCTTGACCGCCGCTGGCCCCGAGCGAGCCGGCCGAACCGACGATGCCTGCCGCCTGCGCGCTCACACCGACGTAGATCATGCCGCTCCTGATCATCTGCACGTGATCGGTCAGCCAGGCCGCCGCCGCGTCGACACCGCCACTGACGTTGAGCCACTCCACCACCACCGTGCCATCGAATCGCTTGGGATTGATCGGCCGGTAGACGACGATGCGGGTCTTGTACGCCGCGGTGCTCGCCGGGGTGACGGTCCACCGACCGTTGGACGTCAATGGGGAGGCGCTCGCATAGGAGGTGGCCGTGCCGGACAGGAAGAACTCCTGCTGTTCGTACCCGACGCTCCCAAGGTCGAAACTGGTGGTGCCCGGCAGGTCGATTCCGGTTCCGCCCGTGACCGGACCGCTCACTGTCGCCCTGGGCACGCTCGCCGGCACGGTGGCCGCGGGTGCCGTTCCGGTGATCGGCGGGTGGGAGCTGGCCGCGGAACTGCAGGCCGTCATGGTCGCTCCGAGAACGACCAACCCGGTGCCGAGACAAAGGCTCCGGCGCCATCCACCTGCTCTGATCCGTCCCATGGAGACCCCCTGGCCCGCAGCCGGGTTCGCGGTTGGCAAAGTCTGCCTAGCATGGCGCAACGTGTCAACAACCCGGATGCAGGAAGGGGCGCGGTCTGAGGAACCAAACGCCCGATGGGTGCCCCGGACCGAGGAGCAACCCGGCGAGAGGGTTCGTCGCCACCGATAGGCTTTGGGCCGAGAATTGAACAAGGGGGACCGAATTGCCTTGGTTTCCGGACTTCACCAGTGCTGTCGAACTGGCACGTCGGCAGACCCGGGTGGCGGGCCAGGCTGATCCGGTTTCGCAGTTTTTCAACGCACTGAACCGAGGGGACGCCCACCTGCTCGAGACGGTGTGGCCCGGTGAGGTGGTGATCTACGACCCCCGCGCCGGCGAGATCCGTGGCCACAAGGAGCTCCGGAAGTTCGTCAGTCGCAATCAAAGCTGGCTGGCCGATCGCCGTGCCCGTATCGAGACCGTGGCCTCCACCGTCGTCGGCGACAGGGCCGTGGTCGAACTGGTGGCCCACCTGCCTGTCAGTGGGGGAGATTCGACCTGGCCGGTGGCGGTCGTCGCCGAGTCACCCGACGACATGTCCATCATCTTTCGCACGTACTGCAGCCAGATGCCGGTCGACGGGCACCGCCACGTCAGGTCTCCCATCCTCAAACCCGATCACGAGCTCCTCGGAGGTGTGGTCGGCCGCTTCCATGCCGGGCTCGCGGCCGGTGACGTCGAAGCGGTCGTGGGCACTTTCACCTCGGACGGGTACCTCCGCGAATCCATCGGTGTGCATTCCTGCCACCGAGGCCGCGGCCAGCTCCGTTCCTTCTTCACCACGTGCTTCGGCATGGGCGGTGGCATCAGTCTGCAACCGTGCGCTGCCACCGACGACGGCGTGCGCAGTGCCGTGGAGTACAACGTCGTCCGCTGGGGTGGCCATGATCTGCCACCCCAGGCAGGACTAGGCGTGTACGAGCGAGGCGCCGACGGATTGCTTGCCGCGGTCCGGATCTACGACGACGTGGAACCGCCCGTCGAGCGACTCTGACGGCGAGAAGGATTTCGCACCCCGGCAGACCGGGACCGCCCCGGGCTACAGGGAATCGCGTGGGTTTGGGAGGGCGCCCGAGGTCCAGGCCAGTCCGATGCACATCTCGTCAGTCGAACCGTCGCCCCAGGTCACGAAATGTGCGGGGGCCTTGCGCAGGATTGGCAGTTCCTGGGCCAGCGTCGGGTCGTAGGTGCAGGTCACCTTCACCGGTTCACCGGCCTTGACGGGTATGGGGGTGCTCAGGTTGTAGGACCGCTGGTCATGGAAATCGTAGTTGGGCACATTGAGCACGGTCTTGGCCTGCGGTGTCCCCGGGTTGAGCACCATGGTGAATCCGGAACCGAGGAGGTGCATGTGTGCATACACCCTGACGATGTAGCCGCTGTTGTCGATCGACGACGTGCACGAGGCTGCGTTCCCCTCAGGCGGATCGGAGGGATGCTCCCCACACAGCGCTTCGATGCCGTTCACCTCTTCGACTGCCGACTGGCCGAATCGCTGGCCCAGGTTGGCCAGCGAGGCGGTGCGGTTGCACAGCGGGCCGGTGACGCCGGTCGGGCAGGGGATGTTCGGTGGTGCGAGCATCAGGTCGAGGTGGAGAGGCAGAAGCGGCGTCGATGCGGGCACCGTGTGGAGTACCAGCGAGTTCTTCACCGGCTTGTCGCCGACGAGCAGGTTGTAGTGGACCTGCATGATCACCAGGCTCCCGGCAGGAAGAGTCACCCCGGTCCCCTTGGGCAGGTCGTCCGCCCCCGAGCCCGGGGCCCAGAAGGTGAGCAGAGGCACCCCCGAGAGTCCGACCAGGGCTGAATCGGGAAGGGGTTCCCCGAAGCACGTCCACCCCCTTCCCCCCTGATTGTCACGTTCCACCGTTGCCGCCATCGACGGGAGAACGAGGAAGAGCGCGGCGTGGTGGACCTCAGCACTCCCGGCGACGAACTGGCTGGAGACGATGTACGACTTCCGGGCCACATGAGGGTTGACCAACGTGCAGTGGTAGTCATCGGTCGAGCCCGGGGACGCGTGCGGCTTGTAGGGGTGAGCCATCGTCAAGGAGATGGTCCTGACCGACCCGCCCGAACTCGAGGCGGCAGAAGCACTCATCGCCGCTCTCGATATCAGTAGACCAGCGATGACCAGCACCACCGCAGCGAGAAGAATCGCTGTTCGTGAAGCCCGCACCCCAGCTAAGTTATCACCCCGCAGAACCGTCGGCCCGGGCCATCGGAGTTCACTTCGTCACGCCGGCCGGCGAGTCGTCAGGGCCGGATCCGGGCGCGGCGATCTCGGATCGGCAAACGGCCGGACCGGTCCCGGATGAGCTCGTGGGACAGTGATTGAATCGCAGCCGGAGGTGGTGAAGGTGGTCCGAAAATCCTACGTGCCGGCGAGCGCCTACCGGGTGTTCAATTCGGGTCAGTCGTGTACGGATTCGGTGCGGGGCGATCTCGTGCTGGTCCGACACGAAGGCGCCATGGCCGAGGCCATCCGACAGGTTCAGCGTCTGCGGGTGGCTTCCGAGTACTGCTGGTGCAATCACGCCGCCATCATCCTTGAAGGTGGAGCCAACGCCATCGTTTCCCAAGAGGGGCCCATGGGCGATGTCGAGACACCCCTGGCCGACCTCGGGGGTGTCAGGTTCGCTGTGGTGCACTATCCGGAGGTCACCGATTCGCAACGCGACGAGGTAGCCAGGTTCGCCAAGAACGCCGTCGGGTTGGGCTACGGGTTCTTCCAAATCCTGGCTGACGCGTTCAACGGCATGACCGGGTTCGAGTTCACCGCGGGATGGGGCGATCGGATGGTCTGCTCGACGGCCAGCTGCCGAGCACTGGAGCGAGCGGGCCTGATCGCCGATCGCTCACCGTATGCGGTGAACCCGGCCCACCTGGCGCTGTACCACGGGGTGCGACTGTCGGACTGAACCCACCGACAACGTCCTACCCCGAGGGTGGGTAGAGCGGCGTCAGCGTTGCATACCCGATCCCGAATGCCTCCAGATCGTCGGCAAAGGGGAACGCTACCTCGTTGTCGAATGACCCTCGACAGGGCGGAGCAGGATCGCCGGGTCGGTTCTGCCCGCGGCACCGTCCCCTACATTCGTTTGACGGCTCCGGACTCCTGGGTGGGCATGACCTGAACGGCGGGAAGAGGGTAGGGCGGCTGGTTGTCGGCGACCTCGTAGATGTCCTCGGTCGTGCATCCGATCTCCATCACCTCGCGCATCGTGTCCTGCGATGTCGAGGGAAGTACGGGGACCGCCGTGTCGGCTGATCCCAAGCGCAAGGTGCCGGTCAGGTCCCCCACCGTCCTTCTGCGCCAAGCGGAGATGCTGGAAGCGTGTATGCCGAACCGCTCCTCCAGAAAGCGGACCTGGGATGTGTGGTCAAACACCTGGGAGGTCACATAGCCACCTCGGCTGAAGGGCGACACCACCAGCATCGGCACCCGGAACCCGAGCCCCAGCGGGCCGGCAACACCGTTGGCCGTAGCCGGCAGCGGATCGACAGTGACGTATTCGCCTGGGGTTCCTTCCGGCGCCACCGGTGGAGGCACATGATCGAAGAACCCGTCGTTCTCGTCGTACATGATGAACAGGACCGTCTTCGACCACGTGTCGGCATTGGAGATCAGTGTCTGGAGGACCTGATCGATGAACCAGGCTCCCAGGCTCGGAGGGGAAGGTGGATGTTCGTCATACCCGAGGGGAGGAATTATCCACGACACGCTCGGCAACGTCCCCGATCGGACGTCGTGAGCGAACTCGTCAGGGAATGTCGGGACAAATGCCTTCTGGTAGAGGGCCGAGGAGGGACTGGAGTATTGCGAGAAGTACGGGAGGATGGCATCGGAGACGAGCATTAACTCCGGGTTGTCGATCCGGTAGGCAGAGCCGGGTGGCGTGTAGGTCTTCCACGAGACTCCCGCGTCCTCCAAGAGCTCAGGCACCGTCGTCCAGTTGACACTGAACCGGGCGTCCGGTGATGGGTTGGTGATGAGTACGGGACCGCCGTGGCCCCCACCCGGGTCGATGGTGCCGGACATCGCCATCAAACGGTTGGGGTGGGTCGGACCCATGATCGAACAGTGGTAGCCATCGCAAAGTGTGAAGGCATCGGCCAGTGCGTAGTGAAATGGAAGATCCGCCCGGGTGTGGTAACCCATGGTCAGAAGGCCGTAACCGGGGCCCTCGAACTGAGTGGACGTGTGTGTACGGACGAAGGCGTCCATGGTGCCGCCATTGCGGCAGAGGTGCTGCGGCAACCAGCTGTGGTTCAAGTCGTGGGTGCATTCACCGAGCCCGGTTGTCGTGTCCAGATGGAAGGGAAGTTGCCTGCCGATGGGTGGCCGCTCGGTGTTGGCCGCCAGCGGTTGGGAGAAGGCTCCGAGGTTGCCCTTCGGGTGATCGTCGAATCCCCGCACTCCCTTGTACGAGCCGAAGTAGTGGTCGAACGAGCGGTTTTCCTGCATGAGAAAGACCACGTGTTCGATAGCTCCCAGGTCGGATCCGGCAGGGTCCGTGGTGGACGCTTTGGTTACCGTGGCTGACGATCCGCATCCGGCGGCAATCGCTCCGGCACCGGCGGCCAGCGCTCCTTCGAGAAAGAGACGGCGGTTGAATGAAGGTCCTGCGTCCCCGGTTGAGGATCTTCCCATCGCACTCCGCTCTCTCTCGTCGAATGGCCCGATACCTTCCCGAGCGTTGTCTGAAAGTGAACGCCGTGCAACAACCAGGTAAACATTGTGTGATCGGACCTGATCGGGCTGGCTCGGCGCGGCCTCGGCCCCGGATGCCTCCGCGAACGCTGTCCACCCCGCTGAACTGGTACTTCTTGAGGCTCAGGCACCGGAACGGCGGCCATGGATCGCCGGTGGCTTTCGGGGCCACACTGGTGGGCACAACGGTGGGGCTCGGGGGATGGACTCGAGAAGGTGACAAGGAGCATGCGTATGGGCTGGTTGCGTTACCCGCGTCCGCTGGGAGGACCGGCGGGTCAACGGGCTGACCTCGAGCAGCCGCGATCCCGGCGGATCCGGATGTTGACGGTGGCCGGGTTGGTCCTCGTGGGCACCGCCGCCTGTACGGCGAGCGCTCCTTCCACAACCCCGTCGACCACCGCATCGACCGGCCCCACAACCGCCGCGTCGCCGTCCCCGGTGAGCACGGCCAGCACCTCCAGCCGCGGGGTCACCGACAACAGCATCAACGTCGTCTTCCCGGTGGTCTCGCTCAATTCGCTGGCTGGCCGGGAGGGCTTTGCCGAGGACGCGGAGTACGGGGAGCAGACAAAGGCCATCCAGCTCTTCGTCAAGCAGATCAATGATGCCGGCGGAATCCACGGCCGCAGGATCAACCCGATCATCTCCGGCTTCGATCCGACCGACGAGACCGAGATGCGAGCGCTGTGCAAGACCTGGACCGAAGGGTCCCCGCCCGTCTTCGCCGTAATCGACGGGCTCGGGGCCTGGACCGGGGACGACCAGCTCTGCGTTGCCCAGGAGGGCCACACCCCCCTCCTCGCCGCCTGGACAACCGTCACCGATTGGACCAATGAGGGCTCGCCCTACCTGTGGTGGATCGGTCCGGACCAGGCGACCATCCTCCAAGCGGTCGTCAACTGGGGGCTCAGCTCCCGGCTGATCGGTGGGTCCGTCAAGGTGGGCATCATCGCCGGCAACCGGGCCTCGGACCAGGCCGCCCTCAACAGCTATCTCCTGCCGGACCTGCAACGGGCCGGCATCACCCCGATCGTGAAGACCATCGACGCCGACCCCAACGATACGGCCACCACCGACGCCCAAGCCCCTCTCGTCATCCAGCAGCTCCGAAGCGACGGCGTCACGTCGGTCATCCCCCTCATCCCCTTCAACGTGTTCTTCCCGGTGCTCCAGGCCGAGACCGCCCAACAGTGGTTCCCAAAGCTGCTCCTCAGCGATTACGAGTCGAGCATCCTCTCGTCGCTCGGGCTCATCCCCGTGCCCTACGCCAAGGCGCTCAACGGCCAGGAGGGGGTGACCACCGAGACGCTGGGTGGGATCGATGATCCCCGCCCCGAGAGCCAGGGCGGCTACGACCCCGGCGTGCGCAAGTGCTGGGAGGTCTGGCACAAGGTCTATCCCCAGGTGCCCCCCGGGAACATGAACGATTTCATCGAGGAACAGGGGCCTGTCGTCGGATGGTGCCAGGCCATCGCGTTGTTCGACACGGCAGCGACCAGGGCCGGGCCGGACCTCAACCGGCGCTCTTTTGTGACGGCGATGTCCGAGATCAAGAACTTTCCGGGCACGTGGTCTCCTGTCCTGAGCTACGGCCCGGACAAGCGCTACGGTCCGACCAAGTACCACGTGGTGAAACTGCGCGTGAACTCGCCGCCGTCTCCATTGTGCAAGTCGGGTGCCGGCAAGCCTCCCCCGGCAACATGCTGGGTCAGCGTCGGGCCGTGGGAGCCGCTGCCCACCGGGTGACCCGACTGGCCGGAGGGTGCTCGGACGCTCTGGGATCTCCTGCACATGAGCCGGTTAGGATGAACGTCGTGGCTGCAGCGGGGGAGGGGGTTCGACGTTTCCGGCCTTGGAGGCCGGCTCACGCGTCGAGTTCCTGATGGCCCACACCCGTCGCCCGAAGCTGAGCCGAGACGACCTCCACGTCTTGTTCATCGAGACCGGCAGAACCATCTTGCGCGAAGAAGGACTGGGTGGTGGTGGCGAAGCCTTGACCTTCAAACGGGTCAGTGACCGGGTTGAGGCCGATACCGGCATCCGGGTCACGAATGCCTCGCTCATCGGCCGGGTCTGGGAGAACCAATCCGAATACCAGACCGACGTGTTGGCGAGTATCGCGGCAGATGACAGCTCGTCCGAGATCGCTCAGACGGTGGACGGACTCGAGTCGGTGCTCTTGGCCATGGATCCGTATTCTGAGGAATCGCGAACGTGGACCATGCGTGAAATCGCACGGCTGTCGGCCGCGGCCAACACACGAGCCCTCGCCGGGTCGACGGACTGGTTACTTTGGATCGGGATCTGGGCCATGACGGCAGTCGGGTCGTCGCCTGAACGGAAGCGTCGGATCGAGCTGGCCCTCGAGCAGGCGTACCGGGCCGTGACCGAACGCATGGAACAGATCTACCAAGGCGGGCTGGACTTCGTCGGCTACCGGGTCCGCCCTCGTCTCACCGTCCGCCAATTCACCATTGCGGTGGCGGCACTGGCCGAAGGCTGCGTCCTCCGGGACCGGGTCGACGCCGCGCAGATGAGGGGCATCGTGCGGCCCACCGGTCCCAACGGTGAGGAACAGGAGTGGACGCTCTTCGGCCTCGCCCTCGATGCATTGTCCCAACAGTTCTTCGAGCTCGACCCGGATTGGGCGCCGGCGCCCATTGGTGGGGCCGCCGTTTCGGACGTCCTGACTGCCAACTGACAAGTCGGGAGGCGCCCGCCGGCGCCTGTCCGTTCGGACCGCCCGCCATCGAGGTTCAGACGCGCTGAGCATTAGGATCACCGAGCAAGAGGCGGCCCCGGATTCCCACCGCCGGGTGGCCCACAGGGAGGACGGAGTTGGAATCCCAGTCGCTGGCTGACCAGCTGCGCTCGAAACGGGCGGAGATGATGGTCTCGGAGCTGGCGGGTGTTGCCCTCCGGCTCTTCGAGGAGCGGGGGTTCGGCGACGTCTCCGTCGAGCAGATCGCCTCAGAGGCGCATATCTCGGCGCGAACCTTCTACCGATACTTCCCGACCAAAGAAGAAGTGTTCCAGGTGCAGATCGACAGGAGGAGCGAAGCTCTCCGGTCTGCGCTCTTGGCGCGTCCCCCCGATGAGCCGCCGCTGCGATCCATCCGCCTCGGACTGGAGAGCGCGCTGGAGGCGGAGGACGCGGCGCTGGTGCGTCGGTGGGTCACGGTGATCGCAGCCACACCGAGCGTGCTGAAGGCGGTTGTCGGGGGGATCCAACTCAAGACCCACCGGGTGATGGCCGAGTTCCTGGCCGTCCGCCTGGGCCTGCCCGATGACGGACTCGTGCCCACCATGCTGGCAGCAGCAGCCGGTGGCATCATCCAGGCCGCCCAGACCCACTGGTACGTCCACGGCGGGGATCTGGCCGACACAATCTCCCGAGGCCTCGACGTCCTCGAACGCGGCGTCGGCACGGATCTCGACACCTGGGCGTTGGACAGAGGGACCGTCGACTGACGCTCCCATGCGGCGACCGCCCTGCCCACCCCGACGTCGTCCGAGACCTACCGGTCGAACGGCACCAGACCCCGGGGTAGGACGAGGGGCAGATCGTTGTAGGTCACGATGCCCGGCGCCGCGGCCACGACGGCCGGAATGGCGTTGATCGGCGGGGCCGCCGTCATGATGTGTCCGAGCACCATGAAGTCGGCCATCGTCTCGGCCTGGAAGTCGGGAGGCGGGAGGAAGCCGATCTTGGCTGTCACCGTGGGCCGCCCATCGATCTGGATGACCCAACCGTCCTGGTCGATCTGCCAGTCGGGGTCCAGGGTCTGGCCCTTTCGCCACCGCACGTTCAGCTCCACCACGACCTTGTCACCGAGAGTTCCTTTCCAGCTGGCGGCGACGCCAGCGACACATCCGGCCCCGATGGTCCACGACCCCAGGTCGAGGTCGGCCGTGGTCTGTGCGTACTCGGCTTCGCAACGAACATCGTCGAGCTCGACTCCGAGCGCGTCGGCGACCATCCCCACGGCCTCGCCGAAGACCGCCGTTCCCTCTGCCGTCATCTCCTGGAGCCCGGGGGCGTCAATCGGTTTGCCGAAGCCCACCGGTATCTCGGTCGCCGGAGAGTCGTAGAACGTCGTGTCCGCGGCTTCGTTGACGGTGATCTTGTCGACCCGGTCACAGATCGTTGCCGACACGATGGCCAACAACTCGGCGAAGCCCGGGCTGATGCCGGTGCCGAACATCGTCGAGTCGCCCCGATGGCAGGCCTCGACGATCCGGCCCCGGCCGGCACCCTGGTTGCGCCCGGTGATGAACGCCGCCGTCGCCACCACATTCGCCCCCGACTCCAGGATCCGAACCAGCTCGCCGACGTCGAGCCACATCGGGTTGTAGACCACGCAGTCCGGCTTGAGGTCCAGCAGCGCGTCGATGTCGTCGGTGGCGGCGATACCCAGCGGCTCGATTCCGCACAATTCACCCACGTCGCGGCCGACCTTCTCCGGTGACCATGCGTAGCATCCGACCAGCTCGAGCGCGGGATTCGCAACGATCGCCTGCACGGAGCTCTTGCCGACATTCCCCGTCGTCCATTGAATGACCCGGTGGCGCCGTGTGTTGTGCACTCGCTCAGCCTAGAGACCCGGCGGCCCCGACTGTCAAGCGACCTACCGGTGTGGCGTTTCGCAGTGGGAGGTACCGTCGCCCTCGTCAGAACAGAGGCCGGACCGCCGATACCCGCTCCGGGCCGTGCCGGAGGCCCGATTGCTAAGGTCGCCGCGGTGACCACCGAATCCATTCGAAGCCCGTTCTATGAGCCCGCGGCGGCCATGGGGGGAACCTTCATGGAGGAGGGAGGGTGGTTCTGGGGAGAGGGATTCGGTGATGAGGCAGCCGAGTACCGGGCCGTGCGCGAGGATCTGGGCGTCTGGGATGTCTCGCCTCTCAACAAGTGGGAGTTCCGCGGCCCCGATGCCTTGGCCGGCGCCCAACGGGTCCACTCCAACAACATCCTCGGTCTGGCCGTCGGCCAGGTCCGCTACGGCGCCTTGTGCGACGCCGACGGCCTCATGATTGACGACGGCACCGTCTTTCGTCTCGAGGACCGGGTCTGGGTCATGACCAATGGGTCCGATCACCAGGAGCATTTTGCCGAGGCCACCGCGGGAATGGACGTGGAGATCGAGGCCATCACCCGTTCCATGCCCCACCTCGGTCTGCAGGGCCCCCGGGCTCGGGATGCCCTGGCCCCGCGGTGCGCGGCCGATATCGCAACCCTCGGCTACTTCCGCTTCCTCCCCGAGCCCACGACGGTCGGAGGGGTGCCCTGCATCGTTTCGCGGACCGGTTTCGGGGGGGAGCTCGGCTACGAGCTGTTCTGCCGTTCCGAGCATGCCGCCGACCTCTGGGCCGTCGTGACAACGCAACTCGAGGCTCGGCCCTACGGCGTGGGCATCGTCGAGACGCTTCGGGTCGAAGCCGGACTCGTCGTGCTCGAGTACGACTACAACGCCCACGAGATCACGCCCTACGACCTCTCGTTCGACGCCATGGTCGCGCTCGGCAAGGTCGACTTCATCGGCCGTGACGCCCTCGCCCCGGTGGCCACCGCTCCGCCTCGTCGATTCAAGACGCTCCGTCTGGAGACCGACGAGCTTCCTGAGTACGGGGTCCGGGTCACCCGTGACGGCGAGCCGGTGGGCACCCTGACCAGTCCGGCTCCCAGTCCGCGCTTCGGTCCACTGGCCCTGGCCATCCTCGATACGCCACTGGCTGTCGACGGTCAGCGCGTCGATGTGGAGTGCGGGGACAGCACCATTCCGGCCACCGTCGCCCCGCTGGCCGTCTATGACCCTGAGAAACGGCGGCCGAGGGCCTGAACCACCTCCTCCGGGCCGGGCCGATCGGCCACCCCGGTTTGCACGCCGCACACCGGGGCAAGCAGGATTGATGCCGGCCGGAACGGCCCAGTGACGACTCTCTGTTGGAGAAGGCTGTGAAAATCGCGATCGTCGGAACCGGGGCCATGGGTTCCGTCTATGCCGGACTGCTCGGCAAAGCCGGGCATGAGCTGTGGGCGATCGACATCTGGCAGGAACACATCGCCGTGATCGCCAGGTCGGGCCTCACCATCTCCGGGGCCAGCGGCAGCTTCGTCGTCGATAGTCTGCACACCGGCCGTACTCCCGGGGACGCCGGCCCCTGCGACGTATGGGTGATTTCGACCAAGGCGCAGAATGTCGAAGAGGCGGCGGTGGCCATCGCCCCACTGCTGCGACCCGACGACGTCGTGATCGCCATCCAGAATGGACTGGGGTCGGGCGAACGGGTAGCTCGTCACGTGCCCCAACAGCACGTCATGATCGGGATCGCCGAGGGCTTCGGATCAGCGATCCCCCAACCGGGGTACGTGCACCACGAAGGCATGCGCCTAATCCGGATCGGTGAGATGGAAGGCGGTCTGACCGAGCGGGCCCTCCGCATCGAACACCTGTGGCGGGAGGCCGGCTTCAATGTGAAGGCCTTCGCCGATGTGAACCTGATGGTCTGGGAGAAGTTCCTCTGCAATGTCACGCTGAGCGCCCCGTGCGCGGCCTTCGACGCGACCGTGGGCGATCTCATGGCCAACCCCGAGGCGTGGGCGGTGGCCCTCGGCTGCACGATGGAGGCCTACCGGGTGGGAGCGGCCATGGGCATCCGGTTCTCCTTCGCCGATCCACTGGCCTATGTCACCGAGTTCGCGGCGACGATCCCCACGACCAGCCCCTCAATGCGCCTCGACCATCTCGCCCGTCGCCGCTCGGAGATCGACATCATCAACGGCCAGGTCGTCGAGCTGAGCCGCCAATTGGGGCTGCCGGCGCCGTACAACGAAGCCCTGTGCGCGATTGTGCGTCAGCGGGAGTCTCAGTTCTGACGACGAGGTGAAATCGGGATTTCCGGGTTCCCGCCGGTGCCGTCCCCGGCGGGCACGGGGAACCACGGCTCAAGGCCACCGCTCAATGGGCCGATACCGGGGATGTGAACACCGACAACAGCGTCACGACGCCCGTTCGTTTCCCGGGAGGTCGCCAGCCTGCGGCTCTGCGGATGAGCGACAGCGAGGCGATCACCGAATACCAGCGCCTGACGGTCGATCTCTCCGACTTGGAGGACTTTCCGTGGGCCTACGACGAGAGTGGAGTGCTCTACCGCTGCACTGCGTGCGGGCTTCCGTTCCTCGCCGACGAGTGGGCCTCCATGCCGCGGGCGCTCGACTCGCACACGTTCGAATGGTTCGGATGCCCGGGCACGACTGAGCGCGCCGAGCACGATCGCTACTTCCACCTTCACCGGAAGCGCCGCGACCAGTCAACGGTCGTCTAGCGAACGCGGCCTCATTCGCCTCTGAGCAACCTCGACGATCCCGGGCGGTCGTTGCCGCGTTGCCGGCCGGCCGCCGGTGATGAATGCCGGTTAGCCTCGGGCCTGGGCGCAAGGAGGCCGAACCATGGACGGACCGATGAAGGGCGTTCGCGTCCTGGACCTTTCAATCGCCCTCACGGGGCCCTATGCCACCGCTTTGTTCGCCGACCAGGGCGCCGACGTCATCAAGGTGGAGCGGCCCGGTATCGGCGACATCGCCCGCTGGATCGGGGTGGCGGTCAACGGCATGAGCTCGCTCTACCTGGTGTGCAACCGTGGCAAGCGGAACATCGCTGTCGACCTCCAGCACCCCGAAGGCGTCGGGATCGTCAAGGCGCTCGCCGCTCGCAGCGACGTGGTGGTCCAGAACTTCCGGCCCGGCGTCATGGACAGATTGGGCCTCGGCTACGACAACGTGAAAGCCGTCAATCCGGACATCGTCTATGCGTCGCTCTCCGGCTTCGGGGCCGAGGGCCCAAACCGCGATCGCGGCGCCTACGACACGGTGATTCAGGCCTACGGCGGGTTCGCCGGGTTGCAGGCCGACCCGGCTGACGGTGTCCCTGTCTTCCTTCGCCAGGCCGCCGCCGACAAGGTGACGGCCCTGTTTGCATCGCAAGCGATCACCGCCGCTCTGTTCGCACGGGCTCAGGGCAACGGGGGCCAACACGTGCAGGTTTCGATGATGGACGCGGTGGTGTCGTTCCTGTGGGCCGATGCGGCCGCCAACGAGGTGCTGCTGGAGTCGGACAACTCGCAGCCGTCGAGCTTCGTGGCCGCGTCCCAGCCGTTCCGGTTTGTCGACGCGTGGGGCATCGTCACACCCACGTCCGACCACGACTTCGTCGGAATGTGTCGGGCGCTCGGTGTCGAGGGCTACGACGACCCCCGGGTCGCCACCAGCGTCGGGCGCTTCCAACACAAAGAGCTGATGGCTGAACTGATGGAGGAGTGCTATGCCAAGGCGTTGATGCTGACCAGCGCCGAGGCCACCGAGCGTTTCGAGGCCCACCACATTCCCTATGCCATGATCCTGTCACCGGAGGAACTGACGCGGGACCCGCACGCGCTCGCCGTCGGGCTCTTCGAGTATCAGGACCACCACGTGGTCGGCCGTGTCCGTTTGCCCCGCCATCCCGCCCGGTTCGGAACCACACCTGCATCCCTGTCCGGCGGCTCCCCGACCCTCGGTGAGCACACCGACGAGATCCTCACCTGGCTCGGACTGGCCGACACCATCCCGGACCTGCGTTCGGCGGGGGCGGTGGCGTGAGATCCGGACCCGGCCATCCGATCTGGTCCGATGGATACCGTGGTCGTATGGTGATGGCGGTGAGCAGACGGGCTGGCGTGGCCGCGGGTGCACTGGTGGTCGGACTGGTCCTGGCCGGATGCAGCTCGGGATCCACCGGCTCGACCACCACGCTCGGTTCGTCACCGACCACGACCGCATCGACGACGACCTCCGGAGCCGGGAGCTCAACGACCGCCCCGGTGGTGACCACTGGAACTGCCACCTGTCCGACGCTGGCCCAGGCCGAGACTGCGCTCGGCGGTCAATGGAGCGGTCCGGTGCAGAACTCGACTCCGGGTGGCGGGATCGTCTGTGAGTACACCGGCGGTCCGGGAGGGAATGCCGGAGTGACGATCTTTGCCCACCAGTCCGCTGCGGTCTTTGCCGGCCAGGTGGCCCATGCTCCGGGGGCGCCGGCCATGCCGGCCATCCCCGGCGTCGGTGACGGGGCCTTCGGCTCGACGACGGCCGGCCGCTCCATCGTCAACGCCTACTCCGATGCCAGCCGGACCCTCGTCGCCGCCCAGGCACCGGGTGCTCTCCCCCCCGTCGAGGCTCTGGCTCGGGTCGCTCTGGCCCGCAACTGACGGTCGGGGAGGCTCCGCCCCCCGTTCAGGACGGCCCCCGACCGGCCCGAACATCCTGCTCGATCAATCCCATGACCCAGGCGACTCCCTCGATGGCCTGCTCGAGGTCGATCCGCCAGTCCACCACCAGGCGCTCATAGGTATTCACGCTCCAAAGCACGTCGAAGATGGCCGCCGCCACCACCTGGTGGCGTGCCGGCCAGGTCGCCGTCCGAGCCGTCACTGCGCTGAGCAGCGCCTCCTTCTGACGCTGATTGGCGTCGAGGAGTGTCGGGTCGAGCGGGGGACGGGGGTCGATGGGAAACGACGAGACGTGTTGGAAGATCTGCGACGCGACCTTGGCGACGTCACCGAGCTGCATACCTTCGAGATCGATGCCGGCTTCCTCCTCCAGGCGGTGCATCACCGCATCGCGCAGCCCCCGTTCGTTCCCGAAATGCCGATACACCGTCCGCTCGTTGACACCGGCCCGCTCGGCCACGGCCCGGACCGTCAGCCGTTTCCAGTCCCGCACCGAGGCGCCGTGCAGGAGCTCCGAACCCGAGACGAGGATCCGCTCCCGCGTCCCGGCAGCCTGCTCGCGGCGCAGGGTCCGGTCGTAGGCCCGGCGCCCCTCGGGCTTCTCGGACCCGGACTCCGTGGAGGGGCTCATGGCCCCCCATTGTGCTATGCCGATCTTGCTGCTCATGCTCCGTCGACCGCACGGCCGAAGGCCCGGTCGGTGCGATCACGGCGAACGCCACCGGTCATGCCGTGACCACCGGGAGGGTCTCCCAGCCGCGGACCGTCGAGGTGGGGGCGATTCGGGCCCGATCCCAATCGACCTCCCACGACGGGAACCGATCGAGGACCTCGTCGAGGGCCAGTCGGCCCTCGAGACGGGCCAGCGCGGCGCCGAGACAGAAGTGGATGCCGTATCCGAAGGTCAGGGGCTGCCCCATCTCCCGGTGGATGTCGAAACGGTCACCGTCGCCAAACCGACGGTCATCGCGATTGGCAGACCCCGGAAGCAGCAACATGATGCTTCCCTCGGGCACCGTCCGACCGTGCACGTCGACATCCTGGGCGACGTATCTGGCCATGTGATGCGCCGGCGGCTCGAACCGGAGGAGCTCCTCGATGGCATTGGGGATGAGCGACCGGTCGTCGACCAGCTCCTTTCTCTGATCGGGGTGATCGGCAAGGACCTTCCCGGTCCAGCCGATCAGGCGCGTCGTGGTCTCATTTCCCGCACCGGCGATGACGGTCAGGTAGGTCTGGAGCTCCTCCCTGGTCAGTCGCCGGACCGTCCCGGTCTCATCCTCGAACTCGGCATGCAGGAGCTCGGTCATGATGTCGTCCGACGGGTGTTCGGCGCGCCAGTCGATGTATTCGGCGAACATCTCGCCTTCGACGAAGTCAGCCGACACCTTCATCGGTTTGCCGGCCTCCGTACGAAGGCTCCGGTCGACGCTGTCGCGCACCGCCTCCTGGTCCTGCTCGGGCACGCCGAGCAACATGCCGATCACCCGCATCGGCATCTGGGCCCCGAGGTCGGCGATGAAGTCGAACCCGCCGGCACCGATCAGGGGATCGAGACTGCGGGCGCAGAATTCACGGATCTTCGGCTCGAGCTCGGCCACCCGCCGGGGTGAGAACACCCGTGACAGCATTCTGCGGTGCATGGTGTGCACCGGCGGATCTTCGAAGATCAATACTCCCGATGGCATCTCGATTCCGGCCCGTATCAACTCGATGATGCCGCCCCGGCCCGAGATGAAGGTCTTCGGGTCGAGCAGGCCTCGTTCGACGTCGGCGTAGCGGCTCACCGCGTAGAAGTCGTGGGTCTCGTTGTAGTAGAGGGGGGCCTCCTCCCGCAGGCGGCGATAGACCGGGTACGGGTCGGCCTCGATGCTCACGTCGTAGGGGTCGTAGTACACGTCACTCGTCTGCACCGTCATGCCTCACCCTCCCGGAACTTTCATGTCGTAGTATGACATTAGGGTCACGGGTGCTGCGGCGCAACCCGGCCGGACCCGGACCGGGCTCCGGTCAGGAGGGCTCGATCACCACCCGGATGGCGCCGCTGGTCTTGTCACCGGCCACCTCGAAGGCGTGTCGGGACTGATCAGACGGTTTGTCTCACTTGTGACAGCCGGCGGCGGGGCAGCCGGTCCACACTGGAGAAAGTCACCAAGAGCAGGCCCGCAGGGGTCGAGTTCGCTCCCTACGCCGTCGAAATCGGAGGAACCGTGATGATGTTCCGTGACAAGCAAGAGCCGTTCACGCCGCTTCGGAGTATGAAGCTCTTCTCCGCCTGCACCACGTCCGAGCTCAACCACATCTCGTCCCTTACCGTCCTGGTGGACGTCCGCCAGGGCAGCGTCCTGGCCGAAGAGGGCAAGCCCGGACGCGAGTTCTTCATCATCGCTGACGGAACGGCCACCGTCTCCAGGAGCGGGGTGCGGCTGGCCGTCCTCGAGGCCGGATCGTTCTTCGGCGAGATGGCGCTGCTCGACGGCGGGTGCCGAACGGCGACCGTGGTCGCCGATACCGACCTGTCCCTCTTTGTCTTCTCACCGGCCGAATTCCGATCGCTCGAGGAGGTCGCCCCGGTGGTCGCTCTCAGGATGCTGACCGCCATGGGAAAGCGATTCCGCCTGACCTATGACCGACTGGATTCTGAGCCATACTCTGCGCCGTGGTCGACCGAGTTCGCCGACGAGGCGTTGCCCCCCGAAGCACAGGTGTCGGCCCGATGATCGACCTCGATGCCCGGTTCGGCCAGGACTCCCTCCCCGATTGGGCACCTCGACGCGAACCAGACGACGGCCGGAGAGGACCCCGGACCTCCCTCAGCAGAGTGGACGTAGCTGGCGGACTCGACAGCCGTGGCCCGGCCCCGACACCACGACCGGTCTGAGCGCGGCGATGAACCCTGTGCCGTCGGAGCGGGCTGCTCGTGGCCCCGGTGCCCCCAACCCGAGGATGTGGCCGTGACGGCGCCGCGCCGGCCCCAACTGACCCAAGAGGAGCTCCACGGTCTGTTCGTCGACGCCGGTCGGCAGATCCTCCGGGAGGAGGGACTGAGTTGCGGAGCCGAGGCACTCACCTTCAAACGGGTACGTGAACGTGTCGAAGCGGACACCGGGATACTCATCGGCAACGGATCGATCATCGGACGGGTGTGGGAGAGCCTGTTCGACTACCAGACAGCTGTGATGGCCACCATTGCCGCTGACGACAGCACCGCGGAGATCGAACAGACCCTCGATGGACTGGTTCCCGTCCTTCTGGGCGCGACGCCATCGTCGCTGGAGTCCCGCTGGTCCACCGTTCGCGAGGTGTGTCGGGCCGGAGCGGCCACCAACATGGAGGCGCTCAGCCGATCGACGGATTGGTCGTTGTGGATCGGGGTGTGGGCGGTGATCTCGGTCGGATCGGCGCCCCTCCGCCGTCGTCGGATCGAGGCGGCCCTCGAGCAGTCCTATCTGGTGGTGACCGAGCGGATGGAAAAGATCTATCAGGCCACCTTGAGCATCGTCGGGTTCCGGGTGCGCTCCGACCTCACCATTCGCCAGTTCACGATCGCCGTTGCCGCACTGACCGAGGGATGCGTGCTCCGCAACCGTGTCGACACCGAGCAGATGAACGGCATCATGCGCCCGACGGGTCCGGGGGGAGAACAGCAGACGTGGACCTTGTTCGGCATTGCGCTCGAGGCCCTCGTCGAGAAGTTCTTCGAGCCTGATCCTGCCTGGGAGCCCTCCGCCACCATGCCCCCGGTGAAGCAGGACACTCCCGAACCCTGACCGATCTTCTCGCCGTGCCCCTAGGGGACGACCGAGGCGCGGGCGTAGACCAGGGTGGTGACCCTCTCCACCGATGAATCGATGAGCTCGACCTGCACGGGTGCTTCCGGTCCCGTACCCAGCAGTCGGCACCTGGTACGGAGGGGTCCGACATGGGCCTGGGCCAGGTACCGGAGGTCCAGGTCGGTCACCACGAGGGGCGCATCGGACCGGGAGGAGACGAAGTCCTCGGTCGCCGCTTCGGCCAGGAGGGCGACCATCGCCCCCTGCAGGGTTCCGGCGGGGTTGCGAACCTTCGGGGTCACCTCCATCCTGACCTCACCTCTCGAGGGATCGACGACTTCGATGCCCGCCTCCTCACGCAACGGCCGGGCCAGTGACGCACCTCCGCTGAACAGGGCGGCCGCATCCGCAGGCGACACGTCCGGCTTGGGCGGATCCGATGCTCGCCGGGGGACCTTGACGAAACCGATGGCTCCGACCGCCACCGGCTCGCCTCGGTCACTGGTCAGCTCGACGGTCGAGGTGGCCGACCGTCGGCCACGCCGCAGGACCATCCCGGTGGCGTCGATGCGCCCGGGTGCCGGGCGGGGCCGCATCCGGACCGTCATGTCCGAGGTGAGAGCCCAGTGGTCCATGTCGTCATCGATGACGATGCCGGCGACGGCGTCGACGAGGAACGACAGGACACTGATCCGGGCCACGCCGTGGCGCATCACCTCGGGACGCGGGTGAAGTGTCAGCACGAACTCGCCGTCGGTATACGTGGCCGTCACCCCGAGGCGACCGGCGATGTGGATCCCATCGGGGAAGATGTCGGTCAATTGGCCCTCCGCGCTCAACCATAGGTGGCGGACCTCCGACACCCAGTCATCTCCTTCGCTTCCCGGGGGTCGAATCCACGGCCCCGGTCGGACACACTGGTGGGATGGCACCTGACTTCTGCTCGCCGGAGGAGGCCACGGCCCGGATCCGGAAAAAGGACACGATCGGCTTCGGGCTCGGCCCGGCCAACCCGGATGCATTCCTGACGGCACTGGGAGACCGGGACGACTGGGAGGACCTGACCTTTGGCGGGGCGCTGCTCCTCGGCTACTACACGGTGTTCACCCAGCCCGGGGTTTCCTACCGAAGCGGGTTCTTCGGCCCGGCCGAGCGCATCCTGCTGGCCCAGGGGGCGAACGTCGAGCTCGTGCCGGGCGCATTTCGCCAGTTCGCCCCCATCCTCCGACGCTTCGCCCCGCGGGTCATGACCGTCCAGGGGGCGCCCCCCGACGCCGACGGCACCATCAACCTCTCGCTTCACCTGGGCGCCACCCACGACGAACTGATGATGGCGGGCCAGGATCCCCAACGGCTGCTGGTCGTCGAAGTCAATCCCAAACTGCCTCGCACGTCGTCCCTGCCTCCTCGCTTCACCAACACACTGCCCGTCGACCTGGTCGACGTGGTGATCGAGGCGGAGGGCGACCCGTACGTCCTGGGCCAGACCGAGTCTGACGATATCGACGGGGCCATCGCCGACGCGGCCCGCGCCTTCATCGCCGACGGGGCCACCCTCCAGATCGGCATCGGGGCCGTCCCCAACATGGTGGCGAAGCAGCTGGCCGCAGGACCGGGATCCAATTACGGCATCCACAGTGAGATGTTCACCGACGGTCTCATGGAGCTGCACCAGGCCGGCAAGGTGAGCAACGACGCCAAGGGGCTGTTCTCCGGAGTTTCGGTGACCACGTTCGCCCTCGGCTCATCCCAGCTCTATCGATGGCTCGACGGCAACGACCAGGTCGCCTTCGTTCCCGTCGAGGTGGTCAACGACCCTTCGGTCATCGCCGCCAACCACACCTTTGTCTCCATCAACGGAGCCCTGAGCGTCGACCTGTACGGGCAGGTGGTGGCCGACAGCATCGACGGCAAGCAGGTGTCAGGGGTCGGAGGGCACGAGGACTTCGTGGCCGGGGCCGAGCTCCGCATCGACGACCACTCGCTCATCTGCCTCCGGTCGACCGCCGTGGTCGGCGGGACCACCCGGTCACGCATCGTTCCCTTCCTGCCCGAGGGGTCGGTGGTCTCCACCCCGCGCCACCACACCGGGGTCATCATCACCGAGTACGGCGCCGCCGACCTGTCGGGCCGGACCGTGCGCGAAAGGGCCGCCGCCCTGGTCGAGATCGCCCATCCCGATTTCCGGGACGAATTGCGCGGCGTAGCCGACGGCCTCGGGCGCCACTGAAGGTCCGAGGCGCGGGCTCAGGGCATGAAGTAGCCCGCGATGCGATGGAGCCGGGGTCGGCGCTGCACGGCATTGGCGGCCTGCAGGCCCGAGAGCACAGCCGCCTCGATACAGCCGGCATTGATTCCGGAGTCGGTCCAGTCCCCGGCCAGGAACAGGTTGTCGTAGCCGCTCTCGTCAGCACGGAACCGGAACCGGTCGGTCCCGGGTCGCGACTGCACGTAGCGGTCCGAGGGATCGATGTTGGCCGTCCAGTACTGCGACTCGAACCGCTCCGATCCGTCCCCGTCCCCGGCGCCACACAGCAGGTCCCATCGGAAGCCACCCCCGTCGACAGCTCCCGGCAGGAGGTGACTGAGGTCCTCCTCCAGGAACCGGACGGCGTTGGCCCGCACCCGCTCCCGCTGTCGGGCCGCATCGGCGGAGCCGCTCGGGAGTGGGGCATCGAGGGCACCACAGAAGTAGGCGATGGCCCCCGGTCGGGACCGGTCGGGCCACTCCTCGGCCTCGATGAGCTGGGGCATCGAGGCCCACGTGCTGAACGGCTCCTTGAAGGAGCTCAGCGTCGAGCCCGGATGCGCCCAGCCGAGCTCAGCCTCGGGCGCACGTAGCCAGAGCTGGAACGACTGGGTGGCGACCGTACTGAGTCCCTCCAGCATGTCGTGCCACTCCGGGCGCTCAGCCGCCAGCTCGGTGCAGGTGTAGCGGGCCATCCCCGGTGGGATGGCGAAGACGACGAGATCGAAGTCCGAGCCGTCGCGCAGGACCCTGCGCTCGACATCCGGCCACCCGCACCAGTGCGATTCGAGCGGGTGGCGCTCGATCCCGTCGGCCTCGGCGAGTTGGTCGACCCGCGGTGTGGACGGGAAGCAGGGCAATCCCCGGCAGACGACCAGAGGATCGTAGGTGGTCCGGGACGCGGCGAGGTGGGCCTGTCGACCCACGGTGATGGCGGCGATCCGCCGGCCGTCCTCCGACGGGTGGAGCGCGTCCACACGATGGAAGAACTCGAAGCTGACCCCCCGCTTGTGCAGCGCCTCGTACAGCGGGGCGAAGACGATGTCTCCCATGCCGGCGGCCATCTTCCAGAAGATCGCCCCCTTGTAGTCGAACAGGGTCTTGCCCCCGAAGAGCACCGCGGTTCCCGCACCCAGTGAAAGATGGTTCTGGTCCCCGCCGACAAAACCGAAGACCATGTCGTACAGGGAGCGGACGATGGAGTAGTCCACCAGCTCCGGCGGCCCCCCGTGCCGACGGAGCCAATCCAGGTACTCCTCGTCGTTGATGGCCCCGAGGCCCCGGGGGTTGGTCAACAGCCCGTCACCGACGATCCCCCGGATGGCGGCGATGGCCAGGGCCACGCCGTACCGGGTCCGACGCAGGGTGTCGTCCTGAGCACCGGCGCCGCCGTCGGGAACGCCACCCCCCGGGCCTGCCGCCCGGACCGCCTCGGCGCCGACGGCCGCCATCCCCACCGGCACACCGGCGGCGAAGGCCCGGGCCCACGAGCGGTCGGCGGCCCCTCCGTCGTCGGGGAACGAGCCGAAGTAGTGACCGATGAGGCCCCACGCCTGGGTCACCAGGTCGACCAGCGTCAGCTCGCGGCCATCGGCTCCCGGGTCTCCCGGTCGCCGGTCGTTGCCGGGCAGCTCCGCCACCCAGGGCAGCCACGTGTCGCCGGAACGCTCGCACAGTCCGATCCGGCTCGAGGGGAACATCGCCTCGGCCATCGTCTTCACCGGCGCGTCGGGGCGGGTCGCCGGGCGATCGAGCTCGTCGTAGCACTCCCGCAGGAGGCGGAACGCGTTCTCATACCATCCCAACCACACGTGCAGGCCGTGCTCCTCGATGCGCCCGTTCCGACCGCGGCTGCTGGCCCCCTTTCCGCCGAGCCGCCACCCCCGCTGGTAGACCGTGATCCGTTCGAAGCGGTCCTCCCAGCCCGGCTCGCTCAGTCTCCAGGCAGCCGTCAGCCCGGCCATGCCCCCGCCGAGGATGGCCACGCGCTGCCGGCCCCGTCTCACGCCACGGTGCCGAGGACCGCCTCGGCCAGGGCCACCTCCGGGTAGGAGGCGTCGCGCCCGAGGTGACCCAGCGCACGATCGACCTCATCGACGTGCCGAGGGTCGAGATCGGCGAGGTCCAGCGCCGCCCGCAGCTCGAACAAGGCGGCCTGCTGGCTCCTGGCCAGCAGGAGGCTGACCCGAAGCCTCTCCTCTCTTCCGGCCGGGTGGAGTTCGAGATGGGCGAGGTGGCGCTGGGTCTCGGACTGCCAGAACCGCATGCCGGTTTCGGCGGCCAGATGCAACGAATCCTCGAGACAGGCGCGCGCCGTGCGCTTGTCCCCGGCCCCGGCGTAGAGAACCCCGGCCACCATCAGGTAGTAGGGGAGAAAGAACCGGGTGTCGAACCGCTTCCAGATTTCGGTCATCTCGAAGAGGACGGACGCGTGGAAGGCGAGGTCCCTGACGTCGGCGCCGGCGGCCAGGGCCCGGATTCCGGCCAAGACGGTCTGCTGTGTCGTCGCCACCATGGTAAATCCGTCGAACCCGTGCTGGGCGGCGATGTCGGTCAGGAGACTGATCCGCGCCTCGGCCTCGTCGAACTGCTCCCACTCGATCCGCATCCACGCTTCCACCGACAGCGCGTAGGCCGCGCTGTAGGGCCCCTGGGGGAAGGTCATGGACTGAGCCCGGTCAGCTGCGGCAACAAACGACCGGTCGGCTCCGGCCGAGTCCCCCATCACGAAGCGAACCAGGGCGACACAGGTGAGGATGACCGTCACCGGCTCGTTCGGGTTGAACCACTCGGCGAGGAACTGCGCCTCGTCGGCGGGAACACGGTTGGCATTGAACAGCTCGAGCAGGTCCCGGGCGGCCCGGAAGTCACCTTCCCAGCAGTCGAGGATCCCGAAGGCGGCGATATTGAAGATCAGGTACCACTGGCGCCGGTCGAGACTCCGGTAGGTGAACTCGCTGATTTCGCGGCACTGGGCCAGCTCACCTCGGATCAGGTGGTAGGTCCACAGGACGATGATCGTGTTGAACATCTCGTCGCCGGACGGATCGGCCGCCGTCAGCTCCATGCACCGCTGGTAGTCGGCCGCGGCCGCCGGACTGGCGTGGCCTTCCTCGGAGACAGCCAGGTAGCCCCGCTGGAGTCGCAGTCTGACCTCGTGAAGGTCCCGCTCGAGGTCGTGGTCGATATCCGAGGTGAGGAGCTCGATCGCCCTGTCCAGATACCCTCGCGCTTCGGCGAAGGCACCTCGCATCCGGGCCGCCGATGCCGCCCGCTCGTGAGCGTCGGAGGCCTCGCCCGGTCGTCGGGCCCGTTCGTAGTGGGTGGCGACGACACCCCAGTCGACGACATCGTCACCGACTGCCGCCGAGGTGAGTGCGTCGGCCAGCTTGCCGTGCACGAGTTGACGACGTGACGGCGGTTGCAGCTCGTAGGCCACTTCCCGCAACAATTCGTGGCGGAAGCGGTACTGCCCCTGGCCGGTGTCCCGGTGCTCGAGCACACCCTGCACGCACAGTGTGGCGAGCGCCAGGTCCAGTTCCGCCGTCGGCAGGTCGAGCACCTGCTGCAACAGGCGGCCGTCGACGTCCCGCCCGATGGCCGCCGACGCGGTGGCCACCGGGATGACGTCGTTCGGCGAATCGAGACGCGCCGCCAACAGGTCGTAGAGAAGGTCGGGCACGGCGCCAGAGGACCGGCCACCCATCTCGTCCCCGACCACGGCGACCCCCTGTCGCACATTGGCCACGAGCTCCTCGATGTAGAGCGGAATACCGTCACTCCGGGAGACCACGTCGTGGCGGATCGACGCATCGATGAGGGAATCCGAGCAGAGGGCGTCGACCAGCTGACCGCTGTGCTCCTCGGAAAGCGGCTGCAGCTCGATCACCTCGACCCCGGCGGGGGCCGCGAATCCCGGGCGGGCGGTCATGATGACGGCACACCCGCTCTGGCCCTGCAATCGCATCACCAGGTCAAGCGTCGAACCGTCAAACCAGTGCACGTCTTCGGCGATGAGTACGGAGGGCTCCTGACCGAGGCAACTCCCCACGTAGTCACATGCGGCATTCAGGATGTCCTCGTTGAGCCGGCGGGCATCGGAGGGTTCGGCGACGTAACCGGCCGAAGGCTCGAGGCCGAGGACGGGGGCCAGCAGCGGCACCATGGTCT
Source organism: uncultured Acidimicrobiaceae bacterium (assembly GCA_963837805.1). Taxonomy (GTDB): domain Bacteria; phylum Actinomycetota; class Acidimicrobiia; order Acidimicrobiales; family RAAP-2; genus Bog-756. The sequence continues at coordinate 258,395 of CAWIOU010000033.1, read as the reverse complement.
CGGTGGGCAGGCCTCGGTGGGCAAGATCGGTGCGGAGAAGCCGCAGGCGCTCGGCCCCTCCGGTCTCGCGCTGGACCCCGACCGTCCTCTCCAGCAGCCGCCGAACCGGATGGAGTCCCGAATCCTCGTAGAAGGCGGACCCGACCAGCTCGACGATCACCGCCTCGTCGTCGGCGGCCAGCCCGGCGAGCTGGGATGCCAGGCAGGACTTTCCCACGCCGGCTTCGCCCCGCAACAGGAGGGGGACAGCCGCCTCGCGTTCGCCGCTGCGGACCGCCTTCCACGCCGAGCGGAGGCGGTCCCACTCCTCCGTCCGGCCCACCAGTGGCGATCGGGCCCGTCGCACCGGATGGTCGATCCGTTCGCCGACCACTCGGTGCACCCGAACCGGGTGGTCGAGACCCTTGACGAACTGCGGCTCACCGGCCTCGGTCTCGAAGACGTCGCCGACCATGCGTTGCACCTCGTCGGAGATCACCACCTCGTTCGGTGCGGCGAAGTTCTGCAGGCGGGCGGCGACGTTGACGGCCAGCCCGTAGACGGAATCGTGCGCCACCCGGTACACCTGACCGCGATGCACGGCGATGCGTACGGCCATTGCCTCGCCGGAATCACGCATGGTCTGGACGGAAAGTGCCTGAACACGCTCGATCAGCCCGAGGGCCGCCCGGATCGCCCGCTCGGCGTCATCGCCGCGCGCATGCGGGGCTCCGAACAGGGCCAGGAGACCGTCGCCCTCGACATTGACGACGTCTCCACCGAAGTCGTCGCCGATCGCCGTCCGCGCCTCGGCGATGTAACGCCGCACCATCAGCACATAGCGCTCGAGCTCGTTTCGTCCCGACAACTCGGTCGAACCGACCAGGTCGCAGAACATCACCATCACCCTTGGCTGCCAGCTGCCCCCCTCCTCGATGAGGAACTGGCCCGACGAGTCATCCGACATCGGCCGGTCAGGGAATCACAAGCCACACAGCAACCGTGACGGCGTTGCCCTGCGCTTGGCCGGCCCCGACGCACGTCACGTTGCCCCAGTAGGTTCCTCCCGGCGTCCCGGACAGCTGGCGGGCGTCGCACACCAGGCGGAATGCGGACTGACCGGCAGGCAGTGTGCTCGGGACGACACGGAGGGCCGCCGGCGGTATCTGCTCCCCCCACTGTCCGACCCGGGGGATGCCGATGGTCAGTTGACCCACCTCCAGGGATTGGCTCACCGACGACGTCGGGGCCGCGAACTCAACCGAGCCGTAGTGGGTGGCACTTCCTCCACCGATGGTACCGAGGCACTGCAGGGGGAGCAGCAGCACCCGGACCCAGTCTTCGAAAAAGGCGTGTGCATCGCCGGCCAACTGGTCGATCTCGGTGTCAAACGCACTCTGCATGGGCGTGCTCCCGCTGCGCAATGGCCCCGGTCGAGGCGCCAGAACCTACCGCGGGCTCGTTCCGTGGACTTGCTCCGGCACCACGCTGGCCCAGAACTTTAACATGAGGCTCCCGTGTCGGGCGAGGTGGCTCGACATCTTCACCGCGTCGCCGAGATAGGCCGCCGGTCCGTACTGACCGGCTGACATCTTTCCCAACGAGGACTGGATGTCCTTCCAGCACTCACCGAATGCCTCCTCGATGGCCGCGGCGGTGTGGTCGAGTTGCGAACTGCAGTGGTGATGGTGCGCGGACTGCGGCGACACCCCCGGATCCACCGACTGTCCGCCGGCCGGCGGCGCCGGACCGGTCGACGGGCCACCGCCCCAATGCGATCCGACCCGGTGGATCTTCGCCGCCGGGATGTGCGCCACCTGCTCGACGAAGTACTCGGCCAGCGAGCTGTACCCCATGAGCCAGACGAACCATGCCAGTCCGGCCGCTTCCAGTGGCAGCATCCGGGAGAAGGCCCGGAATTGGATCCGTTTGGTGGTGATCACCTCCACCCCGGTGCCCAGTTTCCGGGTGACCAGGCTCCCCTCGTCGACGGTCACCATCCCGTCGCCCCCGCCGGCCAGTTGGCCGTCGGCCAGGCGGTACTCGAGTGCCGAGCCGCTGCCGTCGGGGAGGGCTTGAAAGCGGAAGTCCAACACCGTCCTGAGGAGCAGCAGAGGCGGGGTGTTCACGCACTCCAAGGCGATGACTTCTCGCCACCGGCTGACCGCTCCGGGGGCGGTGGCCGCCGGCGTGGACATCTCGGTCATCGCACACCAGGGCGGAGTGAACGCCGTCCATTGCGCCGGCTCGAGGATCCCGGCCACGTCGGAGAGGGCCGTCCCGTCGATCCAGAACCGCGTCTCGAAGGCCACCGCGGGACCGCCGGCCTCGGTCGAGGGGACCACCGTCCAGGTCATGGGGGAGATCACCTGGTCTGCCGCCGCCTGGGTGATCAGTTCCTGTTGGAGAGCCGCCTGAACCATGGCCGGTCTCGACGGGGCGTTCCTCAGGATGTCGAGGAGGGCCATGGACCGGGACTGGAGCGAGAGGGTTCCGTGATAGGCGGAGTCGTCGACCATCGGGGCCAGGGCGTCGGCCAGCTTCCCGTCGCTCACCGAGCCCGTCGACAGGTCGGGCGGGGTGGTGGAGTGCACCGGCTGCACCCGGCTGAGCAGAGCGACGGCCAGGAGGCGCCGGCCGACCAGCCCGGGGTCGGGCTCCGCGGCGATCAGGTTGTCGAGCGCGGTACTGGCATCGGGGAGCTCGCCGAGGTCCGGAGGCTGGAGGTCATACTCCCGCCCTTCGGTGGCCAGTGCCCGACCCCCCTGTTCGGCCCAGGTCCTGACGCCGTCGAACCAGCCGGCCGCCCTCTGGTTGTATTCGGGGACGAGCGAGGCGACAGCCGGAAGCAGGCGACGCTCATCGCCGACAACCGCTCTGTCGACAGCGCCGAATACGGCCATCAGGTCTGCGAGTTCGCTCATTCGCTCCCAATCCAGGTGCCTGATGGGTACCCTACCTGATAGATAGGCGGGCAGCGTCTGACCTCTGGCGCCACCGGACTCCCCGGTGACCACCGACGCGCCGAACCTCCCCGGGGAAGTGAACGATGTCCGACGACCACAGGAATGCCCCCGGCGAGAGGCTCCCGTGGAGCTTCGTCCTCGATCCGGCGGCCAACGCCAAGGCGCTCGGCGATGTCCAGCGTCGGGGCCTGGAGGCAGCCCGCGAGCTCGTCGAGCGTGTCGCGTCCACCATCGCTCCCTCCGACGAGGAGTCCGGACCCGGCCATGCGAACGGATCGACGGACCCGGCGACCGGACAGGGCCCACCGATCGCCGACCTCGTGCAGGACTGGTGGGAGGTGGCCGGCCGGGTGCTGGCCGGGCTGGCCGCGGGTACCTCCTCCTCCGGTGGGCCCTTGCCGCCGGACGGCGCCGTCGAGGTCGACGTCCATGCCGCCGGGCCGACCGTGTGGCGGGTGCGGAGCGATCCGAGTGGTCGGCTCATCGCCCCCGGCGAGCTCTGGCTTCGCAACCGGCAACCGCATCCGGTGGGGCCGCTCAGCCTCGGCGTGGGAGACCTCCGGGCCCCGGACGGAACCCTCATCAGCGCCCACTGCCTGCGGTTCGACCCTCCCGAGCCGGCCGAGCTGCCCGCCCGCACTGCTCGGGGGGTGGCCGTTACCCTGTCGCCGGAGAGGCCCTTCGAACCCGGGATCTACCGGGGCGTGGTCCAGGCCCAGGGGGCCCCCAACCTGTCGATCACGCTCGAGCTCACCGTACAGAGTGGGTCGTCGTGACGACGACGACCTTTACGACGGACGAGGTCGAGCGGGTGCTGGCCCAGGTGGGAAGGGACGTCCGTCGGGCCATGCTCGATGCCATCCCCGATGCCGAACCCCACCAGTGGCTCTACGAGCTCGTCCGCACCTACCCGTCCCGTCCCGGAAAGGCCATCCGGCCGGCGTTGTGCCTCGCCACCTGTCGGGCCTTCGGCGGATCGGATACCGCCGCGTTCCCGGTTGCCGTCGCCATCGAGATGCTCCACAACGCCTTCCTCGTCCACGACGACATCGCCGACGGGAGCGAACGGCGCCGGGGCCGTCCGACCCTGCCCGCCGCCTACGGCCAGGACCTCTCGCTGAACGCCGGCGATGCCCTGGTCGTGCTGGCCAATCAGGTCCTTCGACGGCACAGCCGGTCACTCGACCCGGCGCTGGCCGACCTCGTCCTCGACGAGTTCGACACGATGGCCATGCGCACCCTCGAAGGCCAGGCCACCGAGCTCGGGTGGCGCCGGGACCGCGTCACCGACCTGTCCCCCGAGGACTACCTCGACCTCATCCTGCACAAGACGTGTTGGTATACGACCATCCACCCCCTCCGGGTGGGGGCCCTCCTCGGTTCGGGCGGCCCGGCGCCACTGCGGGCCATGGTGCACTTCGGGTTCTACATCGGAGCCGCCTTCCAGATACGGGACGACCTCTTGAACCTCACCGGCGACGAGGATCTCTACGGCAAGGAGATCAACGGCGACCTCTACGAGGCCAAGCGGTCGCTGGCCATGATCCACCTGGCCAACGAGGCCCGGGGAAGCGACGCCGAGATCCTCGAGCACTACCAGTCGGTCGAACGTCCCGATCGGACGGCGGCCATGGTCGCCGGCATCCGGACGCTCCTCGACAAGTACGGCAGCATCGAGTTCGCCCACGAGTACGCCCGGGGCATCGCGGTGGCCGCCATGGACGCCTACGAGGAGGCCTTCGAGGGGTGCCCGGACAGCGAGGACACCCGGTTCGTCCGGGCGTTGGTCCCCTACATGCTGGGGCGGGTCTCGTGACCCGTCCCGGTCGTCGGCGGCGTACGATGCGGTCGTGCCGCCGGACGAGACGAGCGAGATCATCGGTCAGATCACCGAAGCCGGCGTCCACCTGGTCAACGCCAATCTCGACCTGGTGCAGCGGATGGCGAGCCGGGCCAATGGGGATACCCATGCCGGCGAGGGCGCCGGGCCGGCCGAGGAGGCGTGGTTGGCCTGGACGGAGAGCGCCGGTGACCTCGTGCAGATCTCCTATCTCACCGCCCAGCTGATCGACAGCCTGTGGGCTCGACGTCCGCCGCCGTCGGACACCACCTGAGCGACCTGATGGACGACCGGGAAGGTCTCGGTGGGCACCACCAGGGGCACGACGCCAAGGATGCGGTGGTCAGGTTCTGGTCCACGCTGCATGCCGCCACCTACCGGGTCACCGAGGGGAGGGCCCTCAATCGTGTGCTCGGGATGAGGGTCGTGCAGCTGACCACGGTGGGTCGCCGGACCGGCACCCGGCGGCCGACCATGCTGACGGCGCCGATCGTGGGGCCGGAGCGGATCGTCCTGGTGGCATCCAACGGGGGCGATGACCGGGATCCCGGCTGGTACCGGAACGTGCTCGCCTGTCCCGACGTGTCGGTCACCATGGACGGCGCCACCTTTCCGATGAGGGCCCGGGTGGCCACCGGCTCCGATCGCTCCGAGCTCTGGGCCCGGATCCGCGCCGCGTCTCCGACCTACGGCTACTACCAGGGTCGGACCAGCCGCCAACTACCGGTGGTCGTCCTCGAACCGACCGGCGACGGGGACCGACCACCCTCGCCGTAGCCCCCGGCGCGGGTCGACTCTGCAAATTCCCGTTCGTGTCGCCTTGGAGACAGACAGCCTCCTCCCGCCCCTCCATACTGACGGTGTTGGGCGGCGGAACCCAGCGAGAGATCATGGCCGGAGGCCGGTCCTTGGATGCCTCCGGCCATGGTCGATCCTTCACCGAGCGGGTGCGCCGCCGTGCGCCGGCCGCCCCGGCACTCGCCGTTCGTCGCGCCACCGATTGGCTAGGATGCCCGTCTGGTTGTCCAGCCTCTGAGTGGAGCATCCGTTGGCCGATCCCGAAGTCGACCCCTTCGCCAGTGCCGCGGTCCTTGGCGTGTTGGACGCGGCCGATCGTCAGTACCTGGTCAGCCGAAGCGTCCGGCGCACCATCGACAAGGGTCAGATCCTCTTCCTGGAAGGCGACCGCTCCGACTCCATACTCGTCCTCATCTCCGGGCACATGAACGTACTGCGGTACTCGAGCGACGGCAGTGAATTCATCATGAACACCGTCGTGCCGGGTGACACCATCGGTGAAGTGGGTGTCCTCTCCAAGGGTCCCCGGTCGGCCACGGTCCAGGCCACCGAGAAGAGCGTGGTGCTCAAGCTGGCGGGATCGGTGGTCATCGAGCTGCTCTCCGAGCGACCGGCATTGGCGGTGGCCCTGCTGGAGCGGTTGGCCGAGATGGTGCGCAGGATCACCGGCGTCGCCACCGACCTGGTGTTTCTCGATCTGCGGCAGCGGGTGGCCAAGCACCTCCTCGAGCTCGAGAACAAGGAGTCCCACCTGGTCAGGTCGGACCTCACCCAGGGGGAGGTGGCGGCCAGCATCGGCGCCAGCCGTCAGCGGGTGAACGCCTGTCTCCGCGATTTCGCCACCCAGGGATGGATCAGCATGGAGTCACGGAGGCTGCGGGTGCTCGATCGCCAGGCGCTCGTCCAGGTGGTCGATCTCTGACCGGAGCCGCGCTCACATATTGGTTTCGTCGGCGGGAACATGGGGGAGTACCGGAGCTCCGCCCCGGCCGTCGCCTGGCCCCCCATGACCACCCAACGTGAAGGCCGTCATCGACAGTGATCCCATCGCGTAGCCCTCGATGAGGACCTCGGCGGGCTGACCCGCGGCCGAGGCCAGACCGGCCAGGTAGAGCAGGGGGATGAAGTGTTCGGGCGTGGGCGCGGACGCGGCGAAGTCACCATGGTCCTGCAGTGTGACCGCCTCGGCGGGGGTGCCGGTCATGACCTGGCGGGCGGCGGCGTCGAACCGGTGAGCCCAGTCGAAACCGGTGTCGGGCCGGCTCCAGTCGATCCGGCCGAGGTTGTGCACGATGTTGCCGCTCCCCACGATCAGGATGCCCTGGTCGCGCAGCGGAGCGAGCTTCGCCCCCAGGTCCAGGTGGTAGTCGAGGGGCTTGGTGGCGTTGATGGACAGCTGCACGACCGGTATGTCCGCCGCCGGGAAGGCGTGCTTGAGAACGGACCAGGTGCCGTGGTCGATCCCCCAGCTGTCGGCGTCGAGGCCGACCCAGGTCGGCTTGGCCAGTTCTGCGACCTCGTGGGCGAGCACCGGATCCCCCGGTGCGGGGTACTCCACCGCAAACAGCTCGTCGGGGAAGCCGTAGAAGTCATGGATCGTCCTCGGGCGGGCCATGGCGGTGACCGCCGAGGCATTGATGTACCAGTGGGCCGAGATGCTGAGGATCCCGGTCGGTCGGGGGACCTGCTCGCCGAAGGAGCGCCATGCCTCGGTGTAGCGGTTGCCATCGAGCGCGTTCATCGGGGTCCCGTGACCCAGGAAGGCGGCCGGCATCGTCGACATGACCGAACCCTACGGTCGGACGTCCCGACGGTCCATCCCCCCGACCCGGTGGCCGCCCCGCCCCCCGTCGGCGGGCTAGGTGAATTCCTTGTGACATCTGGCACAAGCCGGTGCTGGGCTCTACCGTGACCGTGTGCGGACCCTCCGATCGGTGTGGACATCGGTGATCGACGGCGACATCGTCGTCGTGCCTGTCGTCCTGGTGGGTCTGGTGGTGGCTGTCACCTCCATCTCCGTCGGGTCCCACCGCGGCGATGTGCGGGTCGACATCGCACTGGCCAGCATGGCCGCCTTTCTCTTCGGCGTCCTGATGGCCTTCACCATCGCCCGGACCCGCGAGCGCCTGGCCTTGATCCAGGACCTGATCGCCAAGGGGAACGCCGGATTGCTCTCGATCCATCAGATGATGGCGGTGTTCGGCGAGTGCGACCGGAACCGGGTGCGCGAACTGATCGATCGGCGCATCACCGACCAGATCGACTACCGGCTCGTCGACAACCACCTCTCCTCCGAGTCCCAGCTCGAGTTGGCCGACGCCGTCTACCAGCTCGACCCCAGCTCCCGTCAGCTGGAGGCGGTCTACAAGGAGCTGGTGAAACTGACCATCGACATGGGAGCCGATCGGGCCCTCATCGAAGCGGCCACCGGCCAGGCGCTCTCCGCCATCGAGTGGAGTGGCCTCCTGCTCCTGCTCCTCCTGCTCCTCGGGCTGATCGCCGTGCTGCCGGGAGGCACCCTGTTGGGCGCGCTGGTGGCCGGAGGGCTGGCCGGGACCCTGGCCACCCTGATGATCCTGCTCCGGAAGCTGGACCGCCTCCGTTGGCACGAACGGACGGCGATCTGGGAGCCGACGACCCGCCTGTTCAGAAGCATGGGCAACGACCCCTACGTGCCCCGCGAGGTGATCGACAACGGCCGCTACCGTCCGAGCGGTCGGGTCCGGGTGGTCGACTACCCCGATCCCTATCCCATCCGGATCACCAGGATCATCACCGTCGAGAACTGCTGAGACAGGACCGGCCGGAGGGATTCCGGCCATGACCCCATCCCCCGGTCGGCTCTGTGACGCTAGTGTGTCGCCCCGTTCGGCGGCTTCGTGTCACACTGTCGCAACATCCATCGCAACGACCGTGGAGGGAACAACGTGTTGACCACTCGACAGGGATTCCGGAAGGTCACGGTGGCGATCGCCATCGGCTCGGTCACCGTGCTGGCCGCCGCCTGCAGCGGCAGCTCGACCAGCCCGACCACCACAGGTGGCTCATCGACGACGGCGTCGACCGTCGGCCTGCCCACCACGGTCATCCCGACCCAGTCCACCAACGCGGCGATCGCCGCCACCGTGCCCTCGTCGGTGAAGTCGGCGGGCACCATCACCATCGCCATGGACGCCACCTATGCGCCGGACGAGTTCATCGCCCCCAACGGCTCGACCATCGTGGGCATGGACGCCGATCTGGCCACCGCCATCAGCCAGACCCTCGGCCTCAAGCCCAAGCTGGTCAACGCCACCTTCGACACCATCATCCCGGGCATCCAGAGCGGCAAGTACGGCATGGGGGCCTCCTCGTTCACCGACACCATCGCCCGACAGAAGGTCGTCGATTTCGTCGACTACTTCACCGCCGGCGAGGGCTTCTACGTCAAGACGGGCAGCCCTCTGGCCTTCAACGGGCTCAGCACACTCTGCGGGCACTCGGTGGCCGTCGAGGACGGGACCACCGAGCAGACCGATGCTCAGACCGAGTCCAAGACCTGCACCACCGCGGGCAAGAAGAAGGTCACCGTGCTGGCCTACGGCAACCAGAGCGAGGCCAACCTGGCCGTCTCCAGCGGGCGGGCCGACGTCGGGTTCGCCGACTCGCAGGTCGCCGGTTACATCGTGGCCACTTCCAACGGTGTCTTCCAGAACAGCGGCACGGCCTTCGAGGTGGCTCCCTACGGCCTGGCCCTTCCCAAGGGGAACGGCATGGCCGCACCGGTGCAGGCCGCCGTCAACGCCCTCATCGCCAACGGGGTCTACACCAAGATCCTCACCAAGTGGGGTGTGCAGGCCGGGGCGGTGAAGTCCTCGGTCATCAACGGCGCCACCAGCTGAGAGGGCCGGCGGCCGCCGAGGTCCTGCGGTGAGCGATCCCACGGGTCCGCTTGCCGGGGACCACAGCGCCTCGGCAGAGGAACGGCCCGCACTGAAGGTCGTCCCGGTCCGCCACCCGCGTCGCTGGGTGGCCAGCCTGATCATCGTCGTCCTCGGGGCGATGCTGGTCAATACCCTGGTCTTCTCCCACATCACCCGGGGCGGGGTGCGGGAGGGTCGCTTCCAGTGGGGGGTGGTCGGCAAGTACCTGTTCGCCGCGCCCGTGCTCCGGGGCATCGTCGTCACCCTGGAGCTGACGGCCATCGCCATGGCGGCGGGCATCGTGCTCGGCATCGTCCTGGCCATCATGCGGCTCTCCGCCAGCCGTCTGGTGTCGGGCACGGCGTGGGTCTACATCTGGTTCTTCCGCGGGACCCCGGTGCTGGTCCAGATCATCTTCTGGTACGAGGGCATCAGCTACCTCTACCCGCGTCTCGGATTCGGCGTTCCCTTCGGACCCGAGTTCTTCACCGCCAACGCCAACACCCTGGTGACCTCGTTCGTGGCCGGAACGCTCGGCCTCAGCTTCAACGAGGGGGCCTACATGGCCGAGATCGTCCGGGCCGGCATCATCTCGGTCGACGAGGGGCAGACCGAAGCGGCCCAGTCGATCGGTATGACCCGGTTCCAGATCCTGCGCCGCATCGTGCTCCCGCAGGCCATGAGGGTCATCATCCCCCCCACCGGCAACGAGACCATCTCGATGTTGAAGACGACGTCGCTGGTGTACGCCATCGCGGTGACCGAACTGTTCACCGCCACCCAGAACATCTCCAACGCCAACTACGAGGTGGTCCCCCTCCTCCTGGTGGCCAGCCTCTGGTATCTCTTCTTCACCTCGTTGCTGACCATCGGTCAGTTCTACGTCGAGCGCTACTACGCCCGGGGATCGACCCGCACCCTGCCGCCGACCCCGCTCCAGCGGCTGCGCCAGTCATTCCTCCACGTGCGCACCGCCCCGGTCGCCCCGCTGCCGGCTCCCCCCTGGGTGGCACCCCATGAGTGACACCCCGCCGGAGCCGCCCCGACACCTTCCACCGGCACAGCCGATGGTCGAGGCCCGCCAGGTCCGCAAGTCCTTCGGGCGCCTCGACGTGCTGAACGGGATCGATCTCACCGTCAACCCCAGCGAGGTGCTCTGTCTCATCGGTCCGTCCGGCTCGGGCAAGAGCACCTTCCTGCGCTGTATCAACCACCTGGAGAAGATCGACGGCGGCGAGCTCCGCATCGACGGCGAGCTCGTCGGCTACCGCCAGAGCGGCAACCGCCTCTACGAGCTGAAAGACCGCGAGGTCTGCAGCAAGCGGGCCCAGATCGGGATGGTCTTCCAACGTTTCAACCTCTTCCCCCACATGAGCGTGCTCGACAACGTGATCGCCGGACCGGTGTGGGTGAAGAAGGAGTCGGCCTCTGACTCCCGCGAGCAGGCCCGTCTCCTTCTCGAACGCGTCGGCCTCGGCGACAAGGTGGAGAGCTACCCGAACCAGCTGTCCGGAGGCCAGCAGCAGCGAGTGGCCATCGCCCGCGCCCTGGCCATGCAGCCCAAGCTGATGCTCTTCGACGAGCCCACCTCGGCGCTCGACCCCGAGCTGGTCGGCGAGGTCCTCGACGTCATGCGAACCCTGGCCCAGGACGGGATGACCATGCTCGTCGTGACCCACGAGATGGGATTCGCCCGCGAGGTCGGAGACACCGTGGCCTTCATGGACGCGGGTGTGGTCGTGGAGAGCGGCGACCCGGCACGCGTGCTCACCGCGCCCCAACACGAGAGGACGAGATCCTTCCTGTCGAAGGTGCTCTGAGCAACCGCCGGACTCTGAAGTCGATGAAACCTGCAGGAATTGTCGACGACCCCGAGTACCGGATCACTTTGTGTGGCCGGTCCGGCTGCCGTCGTGGTTGGAGTGCAGTTTTTGCGGGCACCGACGGGTCGACCGCTCGGAATTCCATTGCGGGAGCAGGCCGGGAGCACTAATCTTCAACTCGTCACGCACCAGGGGGGTGGCGCCGACCGTGAAGGTCCGCAGCCGGTTGCGCTCTCAGAATACGAATCACTTAGGGGTATCAGTGAAAATCTTGGTTCTGGGTGGCGACGGGTTCTGCGGCTGGCCCACCGCACTCAATCTTTCCGACCATGGGCACGACGTGACCATCGTCGACAATCTCAGCCGCCGATGCATCGACATCGAACTCGAAGTCGAGTCGTTGACGCCGATCAGGCCGATCAGCGAGCGGGTCGCCGTGTGGAAGGAACACACCGGCAAGGAGATCGGGTTCGTGAACCTGGATGTGGCCGGCGAATACGACCGCCTCGTCGATCTCCTGCTGGAATCACGGCCGGACGCCGTGGTCCACTTCGCCGAACAGCGGGCCGCTCCCTATTCGATGCGCAGTCCCGCCACCAAGCGCTACACCGTCAACAACAACGTGACGGGAACCCACAACCTGCTCTGCGCCATCGTCGAGACGGGCCTGGACATCGGCGTCGCCCACCTCGGCACCATGGGCGTGTACGGCTACGGTTGGTCGGGTTCGGCCCCCATCCCCGAGGGCTACCTGGTGGTCAAGGTCCCGACTCCCGACGGGGATCTCGAGCGCGAGATCCTCCACCCGGCCAACCCCGGTTCCGTCTACCACATGACCAAGACGCTCGATCAGCTGCTCTTCGCGTTCTACGCCAAGAACGACGGCGTCCGGATCGCCGACCTCCATCAGGGCATCGTGTGGGGCACCCAGACTCCGCAGACGGCCATCGACGAGCGCCTCATCAACCGGTTCGACTACGACGGCGACTACGGCACGGTGCTGAACCGGTTCATCATGCAGGCCGCCATCGGCCACCCGCTCACCGTGCACGGTACCGGAGGGCAGACCCGGGCCTTCATCCACATCCAGGACACCGTCCGGTGCGTGGAGATCGCTCTCAACAACCTGCCCGAGCGCGGTGACCAGCCCTCGGTCTTCAACCAGGTCACCGAGACCTACCGGGTGCGCGAACTGGCCGAGCTGGTCTCGACCCTCACGGGAACCGAAATTGCCTACCTTCCCAACCCGCGTAAGGAAGCCGCCGAAAACGAACTGAACGTCACCCGTGACCGGTTCCTGGGCTTGGGGCTCAACCCGACGACCCTTTCGGAGGGCCTCCTGAAGGAGACCCACGAGATCGGCCTGCAGTATGCGCACCGGGCGGATCTGACGAAGATCGTCGCCCGATCCACCTGGAATTCGGGGATGGAGACCTCGCCTGATCTGATGGAGAAGCCGATCACTCCCCCGGGTGACCCCACTTGGTGAACTTCCCGTGGACGAGATCGTCGAGTACCTCGCCCGGGTCGAGTGGATCACCGTGTGACGCCGCCTCGTTGGCATCCAGCCAGGCGGTCAACGCACCGCTGTCATCCAGCCTGACCTCCCTGTCGGCGCTCATCACGTAGACGCAGACGGCCGCGCCGTCGACGCTGACCGACAGATCGATTTCGCCCTCGTCGACCAGGCACCAGGACGGTGGTGCCCCGGGCGAGGAGGATGCCTGGAGACTCCATCCCGGCCGCTTCTCGAGTGTTTCGCCGACCTGTTTCCAGAGTTCGTCATCCTCGGATCGCACGGCATACCTCCGGGAGCGGTCGGGTCGACCCCAATAATGACCGAAATCCGGACCCGGCGGTCATGGTGTCACCAAGGGGACAGACACCCGTCTTCGGCTCCTCCATACTGGGACGTGCGTGGGTGGCGGAACTCACCAGATTGATCACGGGCCGGAGGAGGGCCAGTCCCCCGGTGGATCCTCCGGCCGTGATCAGCTGCCCCCGATCGCCGGAGGCTGGTTACAATCCCCTGACCGGAGCGCCCGATGTCGCCTCTGTTGGGGAACGCGTTGACCAATCTCGAAGACGATCCTTTGGCCGGTGCAGGCGGACCAGGCGGAAGGCGTGCCGTGCCCGGTCGGGTCCCGATGACCGAGAGGCCGGAGCCGGGGGCAAGCTCGGCCGAGGACCGCCTGGTCCGGCTCATCGACCGGCTTGTTGATCACCATGGAAGCCGCCTCCTCCAGCGGTGCATGGGGTCGAGTCACCGAGCTGGCCGATGACGTGCTGGCCGCTGATCCGGCCAACCGGCGCGCCGGCGGAGCTGCTCGACCGGGCCCGGGCCGAACAGTCGCTCTCGGCGGGTCAGCGGGCGTTCGTCACCCTGATCTTCTCGGACATCGTGCGATCGACAAACTTGGCCGAGCTGACCGAACCGGAGATCATGCACGACGTCTTCACCCGGTACCGGGGTGCGGCCACGGCGGCGACCGAGGAACTGGATGGTCGCGTCCTGCAGTTCCAGGGTGACGGGGTCGTTGCCTGCTTCGGCTACCCCAACGTGCACGAGGACGACGCCCGGCGGGCGGTGTTGGCCGGACTCGGCCTGGTCGAGCGGATGGAGGTCACCGGCGTCGAGTTGCGCAACCAGTACGGCATCGATGTCGCCATCCGGGTGGGTGTCCATTCCGGCACCGTCATGGTCAGCGGACTGGCATCGGGCCCCGGCGCGGTGGACGCCTCGGACATCGTGGGGTCGGCGGCCAACGTGGCCGCCCGTCTCCAGGCCCAGGCGGAGCCGGGCACCGTGGTCGTCGGCGACGCCACCAAACACCTTGTCGAGAGCCACTTCGACCTGGTGTCGGTCGGGACTCGCGTCCTGAGCGGCATCGCCCGTCCTATGGAGGTGTTCCGGGTCCTCCGGCCGAGCCATCTCCGACCCATCCGGGGCCCGGGCCGGCTCCAGTCCCATGCACTAGTTGGCCGCCGGGAGGAGACCCTCCACCTCCGACGCGGCCTGGGACAGCCTGCGGGGGTCGGCGGCCGAGGGAGGGCCACCGGACGAAGCGGTGATCGTGGTGCGTGGACCGGCGGGCATCGGCAAGTCGAGGTTGGCCGCCGATCAGTGCGAGCGGGTCCGGGCCGAGGGCGATACCGTCCTCGAGGCGAGCTGCTCCCCTTACCACACCAATGTGGCCCTCTGGCCGATCGGGCGCATGCTCGAGCAGCGGCTCGGCCTCTACCCCGAGCAACCGCCGGAGGAGCGGTTCGCCGAGGTCGAGCGGCGCCTTACGGTCGCCGGCCTCGACCCGGTCCGTGTCGGTCCCCTGGTCGCCCCACTGCTCGGACTCGGCGTCGATGCCGACGACCACTGGGTGCGGCCGGAGCTCGACGCCGTGGCCCTCCGGGCCGAGACCCTCAAGGCCCTGGTGGACTGGCTGTCCCACTTCGCCCGGACGACACCCAGCCTGCTGCTCGTCGAAGACCTCCACTGGGCCGACCCGACTACCGTCGACCTGCTCGGCTCTCCTGGCCGAGGAGCGTGCCCCCGGGGTGATGATCCTCATTACCAGTCGGCTCACGCTCAGCGCCGGGTGGGCCGGGGCGGTCGTCGACATCGAGCTCGGCCCCCTCGGCCGACGACGAGGCGCTGAGCCTGGTGGCCGCGATGGCTCCGGACGGTGACCTCGATCCGGTCCGATGCCGCCTGATCGCCGACCGCGGGGGCGGCATCCCGCTCTTCCTTCAGGAACTGGCCCGCAGCGCCCTGGCCGCCACGCCCGGGGAGGACCTGCCGCCGCGGCTGAAGGAGCTCCTCACCGCCCGCCTCCGTGCGCCGGGGGTGGACCTGCGGGTGGCCCAGATGGCTGCCACCCTGGGTGCGGCGTTCGAGGAGGGGCAGTTGTCCGAGCTGGCCGGCTCCCCGGTGGCCACCGCGCTGAGCGGGCTCGAACGCGCCGGCATCATCGAATCGGTCGACCCCCGCCGGGCCGCCTACCGGTTCCGCCATGTCCTCATGCGGGACGCCGCCTATGAGACCCAGGTCCTCGAATCCCGCCTTTCCACCCACGGCCGGATCGCCGAGCTCCTCCAGGCGGCGGCGAGCTCACCCGGGGATCTGGTCATCGTGGCCCAGCACCACGACCTGGCCACGGACGTCACCCGGGCCATACCGGCATACGTCGCCGCCGCCCAAGGCGCGCAGGCCTCGGCCAGCCATACCGAGGCCACCCGATTGCTCGATCGGGCCATCGAACTGGTTCGCTCGTTACCGGAAGGAGAGGAGCGGGATCTGAGCGAGCTCATGATCCGGATGCTCCGCACCGTCAGCGTGAGCTCGCTCTTCGGGTACGGCTATCCCGACGTCTTCGAAGACTTCCAGACCGCCGACCGCATCTGCCGTCGCCTGAACGACCGGACCGAGATCATGCCGGCGCAGGTCGGGATCTGGAGCTACATGCTGGTTCGGGGCGAGGTCGAGGCGGCCGGTGCGGTCCTCGAGCCACTGACCGGCTCGCTCGACACCCCCGACGCGGCGTGGTTCGCGCCCGAGGTCAAGTCGTGCCTGGGCTACACCGCCTTCTACCAGGGCAACCTCGCCGAGGCCCGTCGGTGGCTCGAGGAGGCATGGGCCGGCTATCTCGACCGACCCGCCGACGCCGGCGCCTCACCCTTCTGGCCCCTCCCTCACGATCCCGTGCCGGTGACCGCGGTGGCGCTCGCCTGCGTCGCCGGACTCCAGGGGTGGACCGCAGAGAGCGACGAATGGGAGCAGCGGGCCCTGGCCACCGCCGAGCAGCTCGCCTTCCCGGTCGGCCCGTTCAGCTCCGCCTTCATCTGCACCTACCTGGCCTGGCTCAGGATGATCCTCGGGGATCCAGCCGGGGCGCGCCAGTTCGGCCGGCGAACACTGGCCATCGCCGAACAGTGCCGGTTCGACTACTTCTCGGTGATCGGGAGGCAGTACGTACTGGTTCCCGAGCCGGCTCTTCCCGTCGACGCCGGCGAGCTCGAACAGTGCGAAAACGGGATGGACCTCGTCGGGCACGGCGCCTTCCGGCCCGCCCTTCTCGGCATCATGGCCAGGAACCACTCCTACGCCGGCAGTGCCCATCTTGCGCTCGGGACCGTGGAGGATGCGCTTCTCGTCATGCAGAAGTCGGGCGAATTCGTCCATCAGCCCGATCTCCTGCGTCTGCGGGCCGAGATCACCGCCACCGCCCATCCCGATCGGATGGAGGACGTGGTTGCCGATCTGATCGCCGCCGTCAGGATCGGGACGGCCCAGAGCTCGCTGATCCTCGCCCTACGGGCGGCCAACCAACTGGCCCGGCTGCCCGATCCGGCGCGCCCGCCCGACTGGAGCGAGACGCTCCGGTCCGTGCTCGCGCTGGTGCCCGAGGGCTCCAGCTGCCCCGAGCTGGCCGACGCCCACACCGTCCTCCGAGGCTGACCGGCTAGTCAGGTCGGGCTGGCCCGTCTATCGGGCCGTGCCCCGGTCGACGATGACCGGGCAGGGTGCGTTGCGCAGCACATGGTCGGAGATCGATCCGAGGAAGGCCCGGCGCAACGCTCCCCGGCCCCGGGTCCCCATCACGATGGCGTCGGCGGACACCTCCTCGGCGAATTGGCACAGGGCCATCCCGGCGCTGCCCTCGATCACCCGTGTCTCGACCTCGCCGGGCAACGAGGCTGCGGTCCGGTCCACGATCTCCTGACCCTCGGCCAGCAGCCGATCGCGCAGGGTGGCGAACTGGCTCTCGTTCATCGTCGGGCCGGCGTGGCCCGTTCCGTCCTGGGTGATCGAAGGATCGGTGCCTTCGACGACGGTCACCACCATCACCTTCTCGGAGGGGTCCAGCAGCTTCAGGCAGGCGTGGGCCGCCTCCTCGGCGACGTCCGAACCATCGGTGGCGACAATGACGGTACCCATGGCCGAAAGTGTCTCACGAACCGGCTCCGTCCCGCCGTGGCGGGGGCCGATACCCGCCCGGACGAGACGGTCTCGCGCCGCCTGCTCCGGTCAGGACGGAGCCCTACTGGTTGCCCTCGGCCCGGTAGGGCCGGCAGGGCTCGCCCCGCAGCGCATTGCAGGCCGGCAGCGCCCGGGTGGCCCGCACTCCGGACACGACATTGACGACCAGGGCCGAGCCGGTCGGCCCGCCGATGCCGACCGTTGCCCGCTGCCCGTTGTCCAACGTGTCGAACTCCCAGATGGGCCGGTCGCCTCCCGGGGCGGAGATCACCACCCGGAGTTCGGTTCCGGGACGGAAGGTGTGCACGATGGGGTCGATCGGGATCTTCACCAGCGAGTAGGCGTTCGACGACAGATTTCTGGCGTCGCCGCCCAGGTAGGTCGGGTCGGTGAACAGCGACGTCGAGTCGGGCCGGTCGAGCTGGTTGGTACTGCGCAGGAATCCCGAGGTGACGTACTCCTCCTGGCCTGCTGACGGTCGCACTTCGGTGATGGTGGCCTGGAAGTCCTCGACCGGTACCGTGGCCACGACCCACAGATCGACGGTGGCTGGACCCACGATGGTGGTCGGTTTCGAAAACCGAACGGTCTGGAAGGCGATGCCGTCGGCCGCCGGGACCGGTTTCCAGTCCCAGTCCGGATCGGCCGACCACGCGTTCCCGCTGGCCGGCAGGCTGGTAGCCGGCCGGGCCTTCGGATCCAGGGTGAACGTGGCGCTCGTGGTGGCCGACGGCGACCTCCCGAGAGACCCGTGCCGGCCGAAATGGAGCGTCTCGATCGCGCCCGCCGGCGGCCAACTGGAGAAGTTCGCCGCGTACGTCGACTGGATGCCCCCCGGGCCCGCCGGTCCGGCGCCGCTGTCGAAGAGCGCCCGGACCCGGGGTGTCTGCCTGGCGAACGCCGTCCGGGCGGCGGCCAGGCCGCCCGCGCCGGTGAACCGGATCGCCGGAAGCGGGGCCACCGACGAGACGCCGGCGGCGAAGCCGGTGAACTTGCCGAGGAACTGGTCGGCCAACGCCCCCGGGTCGACCGGGACCTTGCGGGCCACGTAGATGTCGAGGAACTCGAGCCAGCGGGTGATGGTCTGGGGATCTGTCGAGTCGATGTGACCCCCGTTGACCATGTTGGCGAACAACGGCGTGGTCCTCGGAATGGCGTCGATCAGCGCCGGCCACTGCGGGCCGGTCTGTTCGTCCTGGAGCGCACCGGACAGGAAGACCGGGACGGTGACGTGACTCGCCCACCTCACCATGGATCGGCGATCCAAGAGGGCCGGGTCCCGGCCGGGCCCGGTGCCCGGAGCCACCAGCTGAGGCCCGACCAGGCCGGCCAGGCTCTCCGACTGGTTGTGCAGGGCCTGGTTGGCCAGGCACTGGGACGAACGACCGTGGTCGGCCGATAACTCCGCGTCGATCTCGTAGTAGGTCCAGGGCTGGGCCACGTTGGTCACCGGGACGGTCGCCAGTCGGACCAGCTGGCCGTCGCGATAGACGGCCGCGGCTTTGGCGTCGTCGATCCGCTGATGGACCCAGCTGGCCGCGAACCCGTCGTTGTAGATGCCGCCGGGATAGCCGGTCGAGAAGAGGTCGTCGGTCGGGCTCATGGGGGCGATGGCGGCCAGGCCGGGTGGATCGGTGCCCGCCGAGGGGAACTGGGAGAGGCCCGAATAGCTGATGCCGACCATTCCGACCTTGTGGTGGGCCACCCAGGCCTGGTGGCTCACCACCTCGATGGTGTCGTAGGCGTCGTAGACGGACGGGTAGCCGAAGAGGTCGAAGGCCCCGCCCGAGCAGCCGGTGCCACGCATCTGGAGACTGACGGTGGCGAACCCGGACACCCGGGCGATCACCGATCCGACGGCCGTGGCCGTATCCGGCAGCAGATGCGGGTTACCGCAGTCCTGGCACGGGGCATGGAGGGCTTCGGACAGGAACGTCGGGATCGGGTCGGTCGGGCCGGCGACGTTGTATCCGGAGTATTCGATGACCGTGGGGCAGGGCTTCGCCGCCGAACACGTCTTGCCGTACGGGTACCGCACGGTGGCGGCCAGCGTGATGCCGTCCCGCATGGTGATGTAGTTGAGCCCGCTGTGGAGCGGCTGGGCCGTGTAGAGGGACGAGTTGGTCCCGGGGTTCCGACCCGGTGCCAGCACGGTGAACGACGAAGTCGTCTGGGCCGTGGTCCGGTCATCCCACCGGTAGCCCGTTCCGGGGGTGAGGTCCCGGACGATCAACGACCCGAGGGAGTCGGCCGTACCGGAGCCGGACGGGCCCGACACCGGGCTGCCGTTCCGCATCAGGGTGATTTGGTCACCCGGGCGGGCGCCGGTGAGCCAGGCTTCGTCGACCGAGCCGTTCCCCCGCAGCGTCGCCACCTTGACCGGGCTGGCCGTCCCGGCCACGCCCAGGCCGACGCCCACGATGACGGAGGCCGCGACGGCGATGGCGACGACCACCACTGCGACCCGCTTCTTGCTCTGCATCCCCGTTCCCCCGGTCCCCATCGGACCGCTCTACGGAAACGGCCCCACCAGATCATGGCACCGTCGGGTGGGCGACGCCTCGCCCTGGGCCAGGACTAGTCTCGGGCCGTGACGATCACACCCGAGGGGGGCCGTGTGCTCGGCTGCCTGGTGGAGAAGCAACTGACCACTCCCCAGCAGTACCCGTTGACGGCAAACGCCCTCTTGCTGGCCTGTAACCAGACCACCAATCGTCACCCGGTCGTAGCCATGGACGACGACACGGTACTGGCTGCACTCATGCAGCTGAAGGAGCAGCGGCTGGCCCGGTTCGTCCTTCCCTCGCACGGGCGGTCGGTCACCCGCTACCGCCACGTGGCGGACGAGGTCTATGCCATCGACACCCCGGCACTGGCGCTGCTCGCCGTCCTGCTCCTGCGAGGTCCGCAGACCCCCGGCGAGCTCCGGACCCGGACCGAGCGCATGGCCCCGTTGGCCACCGTGGATGAGGTACAGAACGAGCTCGAGCGTCTGGCCGTCCATCCCGATGGATTGGCCCGGCTGCTCCCCCGACGACCCGGCCAAAAAGAGGATCGCTGGCAGCAACTGTTGGCCCAGCCCTGGCCGGACAGCGCCGAGCCCGGCGGGGATGGGGGGTCATCCGAGTCGGTGGCCCACGGGACGACGGCCGGCGATCGGCCGGCACCGGGCCCACCCGCCGGATCGACCGGAGAGGCGGATGACGATGGGACCGCCACCCCTGTGGCGGGAAGTGGCCGATCTCAGGTCCGAGGTCGCGGCGCTCCGCATCGAACTGGCCGACCTCGGTGCTGCGCTCGATCTCCTCCGGCAGAACCTGGGCGGCTGAGCAGCCGTCAGGCGGAAGCCGAGCCGTGCCCGGGCACGCGGGTGATCCGGTACATGCGCAGGCGCCCGTAGTCCTTGGCCGCCGGCATGTGGCCGACGTAGTCACAGCCCACGTCGTCACATCCGGCCAGCTCCAGAGCGGCGGCGAAGGCATCCGTCACATACACCGAACCGGGCGGTGTGATGGGTTCGATCCTGGCGGTTCGATTGACGTGTGAACCCATGAAGGACTGTGCGCCGAGGACCGGGTCCCGGATCGGAAAGACCGGGCCGACATGTCCGGACAGGCGGAAGGCGAGGTGCGAGGGAAGTCCTGCTCCTCCGAGATCGAGTGCAGCCATCGCGTCCTGGAGGTCCAGCGCACATCGCGCCGCCGCCGGCGCGTCTGAGAGCACGGCGAACAATCCGTCTCCCCACGTGTTGCGGTATTCGACCTCTCGGTCGTGCCCGGCGAGAACGTGGGCGAAGGCCCCGAGGACGGTGTCTGCAAACGCGGGGAGCTGCTCGTCGGACAGTTTGGAGAATCCACGGATGTCCCCGACGAGCATGGCCCGGATGACCCGCCGCGGACGGTCGGGACCGAGCCGGGCTCCGGACCGCCGTGACGACCCCACCGGGGTGCCGGCGGCGGCCTCCGGTCGATCGTCTGCCGGCCGGTCCGGCGAAACCACGATGACCTCGTGGCCGGTCGCCTTCCACGCATCGATGTCGGCGGCGGTTCCGGCGACGCCGGTCGGGGGCTCGCCGTCCCACACGGCCAACTGGTGGGCACCGGCGTCAAGGTACCGCGCCCTCAGGAGGGCCAGGCCCATGGCCAGCCGGGCGCAGTAGGCATAGAGCTCGTCGTCGTCCAAAAAGGCATCCTCGGTGGCGAAGGTGACCGAAGTCGCCGCGTCGAGACAATGGCGGAACCGGTCGATCCAGACCTTCCCGGCGGCGGCCACCGACGTGGCGACGAACTCCTCCAGGGCGAAGGGCAGGACCACGTGGAGCTCGCATCCCCGGGACAACAGTGCCTCCGCCCACAGGATGTCTCCGCCGCCGGCCAATGACCCGTAGGCGAAGCCCACCGGCCGTCGGTCGACAGCGTCGGCGATGCGCTCGGCAACTTCGGGTTCGCCGTGGTTGTGAAACCGCCCGGCTCCACCGTCCGGCGAGATGAGGTGCCCGCAATAGTGGGCCACGCCCGGGCCGGCCAACGGAGCCAGGATGCCCGGGTCGATTCCGCGCTCAGCGCAGACCAATCGAAGTTGCCGGCGTGTCGTGGCCAGCGCACCGAAGTCGCCCTGGCACCGCGCCCCGGCACGCTCGAGAGCGGCCCGAGCGCTGTCCCGGTCACCGAGGAGTAGGTACGCCTCGGCCTCGGTGGCCGCGGCGTAGTAGCCCGTCTCACCCGAGGATGCCACCAGATCGAGGGCGTCCTGGGCCAGGGCGTGGGCCCCGGCTCCCTCCCCGGCTACGAGCAACAGGGTGGCGGCGTTGATGGCCGGGAAGTAGCCACCGGTCCGGGCCCGGATGCTCCAGTAGGCGCCGGCCGCATCCCGGGCCCGGGCGAGCCGCTCGGCTCCTGAGGAGGCGAGAGCCACGTCTTTCTGGATCCGGGCTCCGAGGGCGGCCACATCCTCGGAATCGACCGACGACAGCGCCAGCTCCGCGAATCGTCTCCCGGCCTCGGCAGTCGACCCCGAGCGGGCCAGTGCCAGCACGGCCCGGTAGCGCAGGCCGACATCGCCGGGGTACTCCTCGAGACCTCGTCCGGCCAGATCGAAGGCCTCGAGGAGTTCGCCGCGGCGCTCGGCGTCGCGCACGGCGCCGAGCCACGTCGCCGCCGACCGGGACGCTTCATCTGCGATCGACTGCTTACCCCACCGGGCCATGACCGAAATCGTAGATTGCCGGCAGCCTGCCCAAACGGGCCAGTGGCTGCGTCCCATCGCCGGCCCTATGCTCGAGCTGTCCAGAAGCCTCGTGACGAGGCGTGCAGATCCCGAGGCGGGAATCAGTTGGCCGACGTCTTTGTGTCCTACTCACGTCGAGACACCGAGTTCGTCCAGCGGATCGCGGCATCGATCGAGAGCCGGGGCAAGACGGTTTGGATCGACACCGCCGACATCGCCGATGCGGAGGTCTTCCCGACGGCCCTCCGTACCGCCATCGAAGGTTCTGATGCGTTTCTCTTCGTGATCAGCCCTACCTCGGTAGCGTCGCAATTCTGCGAGCAGGAGGTCGACTACGCCCACTCCCTCGAGAAGCGCATCGTGCCCGTCCTGCGGAGCACGGTGGCGGATGCCGACGTCCCCGAGGAGATCCGACAACGCAACTGGATCCCGTTCACCGAGGCCGACGACTACGACGTCTCCCTCGAGCGACTGGTCCACGCCATCGACACCGACCTCCAGCACTGCAAGGAGCACACCCGCTGGCTGGTGAAAGCCCTCGAGTGGGAGGCCGAAGGGCGCGACCGGAGCTTCCTCCTCCGCGGCAGCGAGTTGAAGGCGGCGGAGAGCTGGCTGGCCCGGACGCCGGTCGACGCCGACCCTGCACCCACCACACTGCAGAACGAGTACATCCTGGCCAGCCGGCGGGCTGCCGCCCGCCGACAGCGCGCCCTTCTCGGCGTCAGCGTGGCCGTGACGGCCGTGGCCATCGGACTCGGGGTGCTGGCTCTGGTGTCACGGAACCAGGCCGTGTCGTCCAGCAATACCGCCCGGGCCCAGGCCCTGGCCGCCGAGAGCGAGAACCAGTTGTCGGCCGACCCCGAAGTCTCGGTGCTGCTGGCCCGCCAAGCCGTCCAGGTGGCACCCATTCCCCAGGCGGTGTCGGCCCTGCGCCAGGCCATGGACACGTCCGCGGTCCGGCTGGCCCTGCCGACCGAGTCGGTGACCGACTGCAAGTACCAGGCCAGTTCGTTCCTCGCCTACAGCCCCGACGGCAACCGGGTGGCCGGGGGCTCGTGCACCGGAGAGGTGACCGTGACGGCCACCTCCACCGGGCGTATCGTCTACCGGCGGCACCTCCCGGTACAAGAGGACGATGTGGCCTACGATCCCGACGGCCGCGTGCTGGCTGTGGGCACGAGCAAGGGGGTCTATCTCCTCGACCCGACCACCGGTTCCACCGTGTCCCACTTGGCGGGCCGCGGCCAGATCGGATCGCTGGCCTTCAGCCTCGACGGCACCGAGCTGGCCGCCACCTCCAATCTCGGCGTGACCGTCTGGGACATGGCATCGGGGAAGGCCCACGTCCTCATCCCGGACCCCTTCTCCCACTACTCCACCTTGGCCTTCACCTCGGACGGCCAGGACCTGGTGGCCGGCACGGACCTGGGGTTCACGGCGGTGATCGACGTCGCCAGTGGCCAGCTCGTGCGCAAGCTGGCGCCGAAGGGGCAGGCGGTGTCCACCGGGGAGGGCGACTGGGGCCCGGTCGCCCTCCACGGGAACCTCCTCGTTGTCGGCGAGGGTGTCACCGGGCCTGGTGATGTAAGCGGGGACATCGACCTCTGGAATACGCAGACGTGGACGATGACCGGTGTCCTGACCCAGGTGACCGGGACCGCCATCGGAAGCGTGGCCGTCAGTCCCGATCAACGGGCGGTCGCCATCGGCAACTACGACGGCACGGGCGGCGTCTGGTCGGTCGACCCGCACGAGGAGTTGGTCCCCATCTCCGGACAGACAGCCGACCTCAACACCATCGGATTCAGTCCCAGTGGCGCCGACGTGGCCGTGGTGGCCAACGACGGGACGAGCCGGATCTACCGGGCCGGCGGACCATGGATGGCCACGCTGCCGGCGACCCTGTGCGGTTGCGGCAATGAGATCGGTTGGCAGTCGGACAAGATGACCGCCCTCACCCGTTCGGGCAGCGACATCGTGGTCCGGACCTGGGCGATGCCGTCGGGCCGGCTGGTCGCCGGGTCCCGAGTCATCAATACCGACCAGGTCAACGAAGGGGTGGCACTCAGCCGGGACGGAACGCTGGCCGCCCTCTGGAACGATTCGGCCACCGACTCCGCGGTCAGGGTGATCGATACGACAACCGGACGCCTCGTCTACACGCTGCCGCCTGTTCCGGAGGCGGGGGTCACCTTCAGCGACGACGACCGGTTGCTGGCCGTGGCCGACGCCAACGGTGGACTTCACATCGTGACGCTGTCCGACGGCCGGACCGTGGTGGGACACGGGTGGCCCAATTGCGACGCCAGCAACGGCATCAACCTGGTGATCAGCGCCAACGACCGTCTTGTCGGCCACGGCACCTTCTGCGGCCAGGTGGCCATCGGGTCAACCGACACGGCAAAGGTCTCCGACACGTTCGACCAGCACCAGCAACTGTCGGACATCGCCTTCAACACCGCCGGCACCCGGCTCGCTCTCGCCTCGTGGGACAGCACCGTCACCATTCTCGACGTCGGTACGGACAAGCCCGCGGTGGAACTGGTCGGGCACGCCCGGGGGGTGACCGGTGTCGCCTACACGCCCGACGACCGGTACGTCGTGACCACCAGCGTCGACGGGACCACCCGGGTGTGGAGTGCCGCCACCGGCCAGCAGCTGGAGATCGACCATGACGAGTCCGGCACGGAGAACCCTTCGGTCAGCCCCGACGGGCGGCTGGTGGCCGAGTCGAACAGCGACAACCAGGTCCGGCTGTGGGCCCTCTGCACCGACTGCGCGGACCCTCCGGCTCTCCTGGCCGCGTCCCGCTCGTTGGTGGTCTCACCGCTCACCCCCATCGAGCGCGACGAGGTGGCGGCCGCGTCGGGCTGACCGATCCGATCCCGGACCATGCCCCCTGAATGCATTGGCTAGCCTCACGGTGTCCGCGGAAACAAAAGGAGTGTGACATGACGACCAAGGCCGACTTTTCGGACGATGAGTGGAGCGTGGTGCTCGAGGGCCCTCCGAGCGCGGGCCTGATCGTGATCACCGCGGCCAAGGGTGGGATGTTCCGCGAGACCTGGGCCATGTCAAAGGCCTATGCCGAGGCGCGCCGGCAGCACGGAGCCAGCGAGCTCCTCGATGCCATCGTGGCCGCCAAGCCGGAGATGGACCACACCAAATACCACACCCCGGAGGAACTCCGGGAGCACGGACTCCAGCACATCCGTGACGCGGTGGGCCTGCTCGGGACCAAGGCGACAGCCGAGGAACTCGACGCTTACCGACGGTTCGTCCTCGCGGTGGCCGACAAGGTGGCGGCCGCGCACAAGGAGGGCGGGGCTGCGGTCAGTCCCGCAGAGACCCAGGCCGTCGAGGCCATCACCGGGGCGCTCGGGGGCGCGGGGTGATCCCTCGCCGGACCGATGGTCTCAGCCTGCTTCGGCGGTGACCGGGACTCCCTCGCCGGCCAGCACCAACGGCGATGAGGTGGCGATGATCACGAACAGGGCAAAGCCCACCAGGTGGATCACCGTGCACCAGACGCACAGGGCCTTGATGATGAACAGCTCCTCGATGAACAGGTAGATGATCATGCCCACGCCGAGGATGGACAGGACCAGCCTGGCCAGGTGGATACGGCGGTCGGCGGATCGCCACATGGCCGGCAGGCAGAGGATGGTCATGGGCACGAAGTAGGCCAGGCCGAGGATCGGCACCGGTATTCCCAGGAAGTGTGACGTGTTGCTGGTGAGGATCCTGTTGCAGGAGCCGGTGTCCGGGCACACCAGTGAGATGTGGGAGTCGAAGTGGCTGATGGTCAGGTAGACCGACCCGGCCAGGCCAATGAGGCCGAGGACCACGGTGACCAGAGGTTGCCACCGGAGTGTCGCCCCCGTGTCGCCAGATGCTGTGTTGTCAGCCATTGCCACCGCCTCGATCAGCTGCACGCTACCGGTGTAGAACCTGTAAGAAGCTACCGCACGGTCCATGGCGGTTCCATGACGGCTCCGATCTCGTCCCCCCTCGAAGCTACCGCCCGGCCGGCCCGGGGATCCCGTCCAGGAAGGCCGACAGGGCGCCCCACCACGCATCAGGGTTCTCGAATTGGGGACTGTGACCGGCGTCGGGGATCACAGCCAGGCGGCCGCCCGGAATGGCTTCGGCCAAGCGGTGGGAGGGACCGACGAGTGGGCCGTCCTGCTCGCCCACCATCACCAGGGTGGGCAGCGACGGAGGCAGTGACCGCAGCCGGTCCAGCCGATCGTGGGTATCGAGGAACACCGGGGCCATGGCGGCGTACAGCGCTGGCGACGTCGCCCGCAGCTTTCGGTCACCGAACGCGGCATAACCCGGACGTTCTTCGATGAGCCGCCGGTGGGCGGCAGTCTCGAGCGGGCTCTCGTGGTCGGCGGCCAGGTCGGCGAGCGCGTCGATGCCCCGAGCCCGGACGATGGAGACGGCTGCTTCCACCGCCTGCGGGTCGAGCGCGCGGATCGGACCGTGGTCGGTGTCCATCAGGACCAGGCCGTCGAGGCGGCCGGGTGACCGGCAGGCGACGTACTGGGCCACCATGCCGCCCATCGAATGACCGAGGAGGGAGAACCTCGGCCAGCCGAGGGCGTCGGCCAGACCGAGGGCGTCGTCGGCGAGGATCTCGAACGAGTAGGCACCCTCGGACCCGGGCTTGGCGCTCGATCCGTGTCCCCGGTGGTCGGGGGCCACCGTGTGCCACCCCGACCCGGCCAGTGGGTCGAGCCAGTCGGTGAAGTCCTCCTTGGCCCCGGCAAAACCGTGCAGGATCAGGATCGGATGCTGCCCGGCACCGGCCTCCGCCATCGAGAGCTCGATCCCACCCACGTCGACGGTGCGCCGGTCCATGCCCTCCATGCTCGCGCCGTGACCGGTCAGCTGTACATGAGCGAACCCGGAGTGGTCAGCAGCTGGCCCGTCTCCAGCCATGTCTTCAGTCCCGAGATGATCATCGGCCAACCGCCGTACAGCTCATCGTTGGCGCCTTCCCGGAGCTGGTCGTGGGTCACGGTCAACCGGCAGGAGTCCCCGACGGGCTCGATCTCCCAGGTGATCCTCGAGGTTCCCTCGCTCTTGACGTCCTCGCTCCACAGGGCGGTCATGCTCTGGACCAGTCGGCGGGGAGGATCGATCTCGAGGTTCTCTCCCTCTCCCAACAGCCCCGGGGCTCCCGGGGCACCCATCTCGTACCGCGAGCCGGGCGTCCAGTCCGAGGTGATCCGGGCACCGAATTGGTACTTGCTCCGGATCTCGCTGTCGGTGATGGCCTCCCACAGGCGCTCCGGGGTCGTACGGATGTAGATCTCGAATACCTTCTCCATGGACTGCTCCAATCTGTTCTTGAGACCACTGAGCGTCGCCGCCCAGGGCTCGGCGTACTTGCTGACCCACCGGTCGTGGACGAGCTGGATCGGCACCGAGTTGAGGAAGTGGAGCTTTTCGCGCCCCCGCCGCCTGGTGACCACCAGGCCCGCTTCCTCCAGCTGCTTGAGGTGCTTCATCACGCCGAAGCGGGACATCGTGAAGCGCCCTTCGAGCTCGCCCAACGTCTGGCCGTCCCGCTGGAACAGCTCGTCGAGCAGGCTTCTCCGGGTCGGGTCGGCGAGCGATCTGAACACTTCGTCCACACTCTCAATTATGTGACTATTTGGTCACATGTCAAGGGGTGGCCGGGATTCCGGCCCGGTGTCGTGAGCCCGGTGCGGCTAGCGGGCCGGATCGATCTCGGCGAGCTTCGGGACCACCCGTTCCCCGAGCTGGGCGACCCACCCCGCCGGGTCCGGGCCCATCGGCATGAGCTCGACCAGTTCGATCCCGAGCCCGGCGTACTCCTCCATGGACGAGATGAACCCGTCGACGTCCTCCAGCGGGTCGGCGAAACCCAGGATGGTCTTCTCGATGTCGGCCGGGTCGCGGCTCTCGGCATCACAGTGGCGGGCCAGCACCTCGAGCTTGTGGGCGACCACCTCCGGGTCGGGGGCGAACAGATTGCAGGCGTCGGCGTACCGGGCCACCAGTCGCAGCGTCTTCCGCTCACCGCTGCCACCGACGAGGATCTTCGGCCTGGGTCGGCTGATCGGACCCGGGGAGCAGATCGTCTCGGCCAGCCGGTAGTGTCGGCCCTCGTAGGGGCCGTCGTCGTCGCTCCACATCTGGTGACAGATCTGCAGCGTCTCCTCCAGGCGCTCGAACCGCTCGCTCACCGGCGGGAACGGGACCCCGAGGCCACGATGCTCGCGCTCGTACCACGCCGCCCCGATGCCGAACTGGGCCCTCCCCTCGGACAGCACGTCGAGCGTGGTCACGATCTTGGCCAGCAGTCCCGGGTGGCGATAGGTGACTCCGGTGACCAGGAGTCCGAGGGTCATCTTCTGTGTCTGGCCGGCAAGGAAGCCGAGTGAGGTGTAGCCCTCGAGCATCGGATCCTGCGAGGTGGCGAACTGCTCCATCTGGAACCAGTGGTCCATCATCGAGAACGTGGTGCAGCCGGCCTCCTCGGCGGCCCGTGCCGTGGCCGACAGGGTCGGCGCCAACGACGTCGCCCCTTCCCCGAGGTTGAAATTGACGAAATGGATGCCCAGTTTCATGCGCCTCCTCCATCGTTCCTCTCACCGGTGGCCGAGGCCGGTGCCGGCCACCGCAGAGCGATGGTACAACCCGACGACGACCAGGGCATTTGCCTCCACCGGGGCGAAGACGATCGAACTGGCATAATCGAATGGTGGGGAGCCTTCGATGACCACCGTGACCCGGGCCGACACCCTGCTTCCCGATCCCGAGCCGAGGGACGTGCGCTACACGGTGATCTCGGTCGATGATCACCTGGTCGAGCCTCCGGACATGTTCGAGGGCCGTCTCCCCAGCCGCTTCGCCGAACTGGCACCGCGGGTGGTCGAGAACTCGAAGGGTTTCCAGCTCTGGCAGTTCGACGGCAACCTCTATTCCCAGGTCGGGATGAACGCGGTGGCCGGACGGCGTCCGGAGTGCGTCACGCTGGAGCCGACACGCTTCGAGGACATGCGCCGCGGGTGCTGGGACATCGACGCCCGCATCGGCGACATGGACATCAACGGGGTGTGGGCGTCCCTGAACTTCCCCTCCCAGATCACCGGCTTCTCGGGACGGGTCTTCTCCGCCGCCCAGGACCCCGAACTGGGACTGGCCGTCACGCGGGCCTGGAACGACTGGCTCTACGAAGCCTGGTGGCAGCCGTATCCCGATCGCATCATCCCGTGCGGCATCACCTACCTCGCCGACCCCGAGCTCGGGGCGGCGGAGATCCGGCGGAACGCCGAACGCGGGTTCCGGTCGGTGACCCTCCCCGAACGTCCCCACCGGATCGGGCTCCCCAGTCTCTTCTCGGGTCACTGGGACCCGATCATCGCCGCGTGCGAGGAGACCGACACGGTCGTCTCGCTGCACGTCGGGTCCTCGGGAATGCCGGACATGCCCGAGGACAGCCCCATGGTCGCACTCGGTGCCACCCTGTTCGGCCAGATGTCCCTGTCGGCCTGCGCCGAGTGGATCTGGTCGGGCCTGCCGGTGCGCTATCCGGCGATCAACATCGCCATGAGCGAAGGGGGGATCGGCTGGGTGGCCATGCTGCTCGACCGGCTCGACAACATCGTGGAGCGGTCGGGCTACGGACGGGACTACGACCCGTCAGGGCTACTGCCGGCCGAGGTGCTGGCCCGGAACTTCTGGTTCTGCACGATCGACGATCCCTCCACCATCGGGACCCGTCACCGGATCGGGATCGATCACATCATGGTGGAGGTCGACTATCCCCACGGTGACTCGACATGGCCGGACACCCAGGACGTCATCGAACGGTGTTGGGGCCACCTGCCCGTCGAGGATCTCCGCAAGATGACCCACCAGAACGCGGCCCGACTGTACCGGTGGCCGCTTCCCGACGATCCCGTCCCGTGACCGGGGCGCCGTTCGTGCCCACGTCGGGCTCACTGCTCCCCGAACTGACCGCACGCCAGGAGCTCGTCCTCCTGGCCCGCACCTTGTGGCGGGAGGGCTACGACGACCACCTCGCCGGCCACATCACCTACCGGCAACCCGATGGGACGCTGCTGTGCAACCCGTGGCTCCTGCTGTGGGAGGAGATCCGCCCCGAGGACGTCCTGGTCATCGACCTCGACGGTAAGGTCTTGGACGGCGACTGGCCGGTCCCCCTCGGCATTCCGCTCCATCTCGAGCTGCACCGTCAACGCCCCGACGTCGTGGTGGCCGTGCACAGCCACCCGCGGTACGCCACCATCTGGGCCGACCTGGCCCGCATCCCCCCCTGTTACGACCAGAGCTCGGCCCTGGGCGGCGGCGAACTCGTGGTCGTCGACGAGTACGACGGTCCGGTCAACGCCAGGGACAGCGCCGCCCGCGCCGTCACCGCCATGGGGACTGCGGACGTGGCGCTGTTGGCCAACCACGGCGTCTTCGTCACCGGCGGGAGCATCCGCGCCGCCCACCAGCGCTCCGTCGCCCTCGAGTACCGGGCCCGGAGGGCATGGCAGGTCGAGGCGCTCGGACCCGGGCGTGAGCTTCCCGAGCCGGCCCGGTCGTTCTTCCGCGGATCCGACGGCGAGGGCTTCATCGGCTTCTTCGAGGCCATGGCCAGACAGGAGCTCCGGCTCGACCCGAGCCTGCTCGACAGAGCAGCGGTGTAGGCGAGCCGGGCCGCCCGTGTCCGAACGCATCGACATCGTCCTCTCGGTCTTCAGGTCGGCGTTCGGCAACGACACCTTGCGCGTGGTGGGAATCGCCTACGCGCTGTTCAGTACGGCGGAGTTCGGCATCTGGCTGGTCCTGCTGGTCATCGCCTACGAGCACGGCGGGCCGACGGCGAGCATGACCATGGTGCTGGTCCAACTGGTCCCTTGCATCGTGATCGGCCCGTTCATCGGCTCCTTTGCCGATCGCCGCCGTCCGAGCCGGGTCCTGTGCGCGGGCTACGGGCTCCAGGCGCTGTCGATGGCCGGTGTTGCCGCGGCTGTCGGCTTCGGCGCACCGCTGTTGGCGATCTACCTGTTGGCGCCGCTCACCGCCCTCAGCCTCACCGTCACCAGACCGGCGCAGGCCGCCCTCCTGCCCGCCATTGTCCGCACGCCCGACGAGCTCACCGCGGCCAACGTGATGACAGGCTGGACCGAAGGTGCGGCCAGCCTGGCCGGGCCGGCGGTGGCCGGTGTACTGCTGACCCTGAGCGGTCCGGGGCTGGCGGTGGCCGGGATGGCCGCCATGTCCGGTGTCTCCACGCTGCTCGTCGCCGGGGTGGACGGCCCGGCGGCGGCGGTATCGACTGATGACGGCGGTTCGGCCGGTGCCGATCCCAGCGGCCCGGACAGGGGGCCGGCGTCGGTCGGGACCGGCGTCAGGTCCAACCTGGCGGCGACGGCCCGCAACCCGCAGGTGCTCGTTCTCCTCATTCTCCATTCCTTCTATTACGTGCTCATCGGTTCGCTCGACCTCCTCTGCGTCATCCTCGCCCTGACCGTCCTCCACCTGGGCCAGGGTGGTGCCGGCTACCTGAACGCTGCCCTCGGGGCGGGGGCGTTGCTGGCCGGGCTGGTCACCGCATTCCTGGTCGGCCGGCGCCACCTCTCGCATACCCTCACCCTCTCGCTGGCCACCGCGGTTGCCGCCCTTGCCCTCATCGCCGGCGTCACCCAGGTGGCGGTGGTGTTCGTGCTCATCGCCACGGTCGGTCTGGCCGGTACCGTCTTCGACATCACCGGGCGCACCCTCCTCCAGCGGGCGGCCCCACCCGACGCCATCGCCGGTTCGTTCGCCATCTTCGAGTCCATGACCGATTTCGGGCTGGCGACGGGAGCCGTCCTGGTGCGGGTGGCCATCGGCGTCGGCGGCGTGCGGGCGGCACTGCTGGCGCCGGCATTTCTCGCCGTCGTGCTCATCGCCGCGCTCTGGCGTCAGCTGTCCAGGATCGACGCGTCGGCCACGATTCCCCAGGTGGAGATCCAGCTGTTGCGATCACTCCCCATCTTCGCCGCGCTCGGACCACCCTCCCTCGAAGGCGTGGCCCGGGAGCTCCAGCCCGAACAGGTGCGGGCCGGGACGGCCGTGATCACCGAAGGGGAGCCGGGCAGCCGGTACTACGCGGTGGCCGACGGCCGGTTCGACATCACCCGGGGCGGGCGGTTGGTCGGGACGGCCGGCCGGGGCGACGGCTTCGGCGAGATCGCTCTCGTCCGCAACGTGCCCCGTCAGGCAACCGTGACCGCGGTCACCGACGCGTTGGTCTACTCCCTCGACAAGGCCCATTTCGTCCAGACCCTGTCCGGCCACGCCTCCGCCGCGTCGGCGGTGGGGGAAGTGGTCGACCAGCATCTGGCCGGCGGGCCGCTGATCGGAGACGCAGAGCCGGGCGGTGAGCGCGAACGTGACGCCGACGGGGCTCCGGGCTGATCCGGGAACCGTTCAGGACGTCATGCCGCCCAGGCCCACCAGGCCCCGGGCCAGCTCGATCTCTCCCATGTGACGGAGACCGTGCTGATAGATCCAGCACTCGGCCGCATCGAGCAGGGTGATCCCGTCGGGTCCGGCCACCCGGGCACTGTAGGTACTGGCCACCTGGGGCGGGAACGGGCGGCCGATGACGATCCGCTCCAGTTCGGCGGGATCCAGCGTGTCGAGCCACTCCTCGGTGCGAGCGAAGACCAGGCCCATGTAGTCACGGAAGGACGCGTAGTCACCGATCCGCTGGTGGACCATCTCGCCCACGGTCCGGTGTTTGCCGTGGTCTGCGATGGCCGGTCGCACCCGGGCCTCCCACCCGTCGTCCCACAGCGGGGGCGTGCCGGTCATCAGCATGAAGGACGCATCCATCATGTTCACGATGTGGAACAGGCTGAAGGCGATGGGCAGTACCCCCTCGCGTTCGAAGTGGTTGACCTGGTCGATGTCCATCGTCGCCACCGCATCGTCGTACAACGAGTGCATGGCGCGCATCCGTCGCTGCAGCGAGTCGAGCGCCAGTTCGCCTGCCATGGTCCTCCTCATCGGCCGGGGTCCTGCGACGACCCCGCCCTGCGTCTGCCGGACCAGGCTACGCCACCCACCAGGCGACCAGAAACGGCGGTCGCCACTATCAGGTGGGAGACCGAGTCAGCCGGTAACCTCACACCCGGGATGGCCACTGCCACTGATGCCAATGACACCGGATCGACCCGGCGGGACGGCTCTGCCGGTGGAGCGGCGGCCCCCGACCCTCGGCCGGCCACCACCGACGGACGGCAGCTGCGGCGCCAGCGCAACCGTGAAGCGGTCGTCGAAGCGCTCCTCGATCTCTATTCCGAAGGCAATCTCAACCCCGGCACCGAGGAGATCGCCACCCGGTCGGGACTCTCCCCCCGCTCGCTCTTCCGGTATTTCGACGACGTCGACGATCTCATCCGAACCGCCGTCGACCGCCAGCGGAGGCGGGCCATCCCCCTGGTGCCGATCGACGCCCCGGTCGACGCACCACTGGCGACGAAGGTCGCCGCCCTCGTCGACCAGAGGTTCCGCCTCTTCGCCGTGGTCGGCAACGCCGCCGCCGTCTCGAGGCTGCGGTCGCCGTTCCAGCCGCTGCTGGCCGCCGAGTTGGCCCGCAACCGGGCCTTCCTACGGTCGCAGATGGGCACCCTCTTCTCGCCGGAACTGGCGGCCATGGGACCCGAGGCTGCGGCGCGGTCACTGGCCACGGCCGACGTGGTCGCCTCGTTCGAGTCGCATCACCTCCTCCGTCACGACCAGGGGCTGTCCACGCCACAGGCAAAGGCGGCGATGGCCGGTGCGCTGATCGCCATCCTCGGCCACCCCAGCTGACGGCCGGGCGCGGCCGTCCGGTCACACCACCGCGGGTCGGGCCTCGGACCGGGCGTCGGCCAGCAGCTTGTCGTCGTCGGCCAGAAGAGCCTTGGCCAGGTTGCGGATCATCGCCACCACCTCGGGGTGGGTCTCGGGGTCCCACCCCTCGAGCAGGTCGGTCATCGAGTCTCGGCGGGCGGCGGCGAGTCGATCGAGGGCGGACTTCCCCGATTCGGTGAGAACCAGCTCGCTCTCCCGATCACTGCCGCTCCTGGCCACCATGCCTACGGCCACCAGGGAGTCGACCGCCGCCTCCAGCCGATCGGGCTCGACCTTGAGGCTGGTGCCGACCGACCCGAGGCTGCACCCGGGACGGTCGGCCAGCCGGTAGAGCATCCAACACGCCCGCGGGTCGAGCTCGAGTCCGGCCCGCGAGGCCAGAGTCTCGTACAGCTCGCGCCGGTTCTCGCGGCTGGCGGCACGCTCGAGAATGCGCTGGATCTCTCCGAGCGACGTCCGGGGCTCGGGGATGCCCAGGTTCTCGGCCGGCTCCGAGCTCCGGATCGACTTGCGCAGCTCGAGCTCGGGGAGCGTCCAGCTGAGCAGGAAGGCCACGAAGGCGATGGGCACGCCGATGAGGAACAGGGTCTGAATGGTGTGGGCGATGCCCTGGATGACGCCGGCCTCGACGGCCGGCGGGAGCTGGTGGATGGCCGACGGGTTGTCCGCGTTGAGGTTGAAGCCGGCCGGCACCTTGCTCAGGTGCAGCGCATCGAGGACGTTGCGGACCACCAGGTTGGCGTAGACGGCTCCGAACACCGCGGTGCCGAAGCAGCCGCCGATCATGCGGAAGAAGGTGGTCCCCGACGTCGCCGTTCCCAACTCCTCATAGGGGACGGCGTTCTGGACGGCCACCACCAGCACCTGCATGACCAGGCCGAGCCCGAAGCCGAAGACGACCATGTACCCGGCGATGGTCCAGGAACCGGTGGTGACGCCGATCATCGACATGAGGTAGAGGCCGATGGTCATCAGGGCCGTCCCGATGATCGGGAAGATCTTGTACCGACCCCACCTGCTGACCACCTGCCCCGAACCGATGGAGGCGACCAGCAGCCCGCCCATCAACGGGAAGAGGCGGACGCCCGACTCGATGGGACTGATGCCTCGCACGTCCTGGAAGAAGAGGGGCAGGAAGGTCAGGGCACCGAACATGGCGAACCCGACAACGAAGCCGATGGCGCTCGCCGAGCGGAACACCGAGGTGGCGAACAGGCTCAACGGGATGACCGGTTCGCGGGCCCGGCGCTCGGCCAGGACGAACGCCACCCCGAAGACGACCCCGGCCACCAGCAGTCCGAGCATGAACGGGGACGACCACGGGTACGAGGTGCCGCCCAAGCTGGTGTAGAGCACCAGGGCACTGGCCGAAAGGGCCAACGTCGCCGTGCCCAGGTAGTCGATGACCCGGTGCACGCGGCTCAGGGCCCCGGGCAAGGTGAAGGTGGTGATCACCAGGGCGACGGCACCGATGGGGATGTTGATGTAGAAGATCCACCGCCAGCTCAGGTAGTCGACGAACACGCCTCCGATCAGCGGCCCGATCACCGTGGTGATACCGAACATGGCCATGAACAGCCCCATGTAACGACCGCGCTCGCGCGGGGAGACCACGTCCCCGACGATGGTCTGGGCCCCGACCATCAGGCCCCCACCGCCCAGTCCCTGCACCGAGCGGAAGACGATCAGCTCGAGCATGGAGTGACTGAGGCCGCTCAGAGCGGAGCCGATCAGGAAGATGACGATCGCGGCCTGAAAGAAGAACTTGCGCCCGAACTGGTCACCGAGCTTCCCCCACAGGGGCGTCGAGACGGTGGAGGTCAACAGGTACGCCGTCACCACCCAGGTGATGTGGGAGGCACCGTGCAGGTCACCCACGATGGTGGGCAGCGCGGTGGCCACCACGGTCTGGTCGAGTGCGGCCAGGAACATGCCCAGGATGAGGGCGCCGATGATGACCAGGACCCGCCGGTGGGACAGGGAGATGGGCGGCTCGGCCATCACCTCTGTCGACGCTTCGGTCATCGCTTCACTCCCCACTGAGCAACCAGGGCGGCTGCGATCTCATCCTACGGGGACCACCCGACCAGCTACGACGTGGTCGGCTTCGACGTGGGGGCGGTTGGAGAAAGCCGGACGGCTGCTCGACACCGGGCTCATCGGGACGTCTCCGGGATCAGCCCGGCTGCCGGCGGATCGACCTGACCAGAGCGGGCAGGTCCGACTCGTCGATCCGGGCCGCGGCACGCAATGACGCCCGGCCGAGCGAGGACCCGAAGGGCAGGGCATCGACCAGCCCCCGGCCCACCCAGCTCCGGACGAGGCGCAGCTCGGTCGATCGGGTGAGGGCCCGCTCGTCGATGGCCCGCCCCTTGGACATCAATGCGGCATTGGTCAGGAGCCGTACTTCGCCCCGGTCGACCACGATTCCCGATTCGTTGAGTCTGCGCACCAGGTAGGAACCGGCGTTGTACCAGTCGCAGAATCCGTGGACCACCGAAGCCACCTGGCCCACCGCGCCGTCGATGGCCAGGGCCAGCACCGGCCCTCCTTCCAGGGTGCTGGCGGCAGCCGCGGTGACCAATGCCAATTGCACCGCACCCATGGCGGTGGAGATCGATCGGCCCTGGCGTGAGGCCAGCAGCTCCACGCCCGTCTGGTCATAGAGGACGGCGGGGTGGTCGAGGACCTGGCCCGACATCCAGTCGAGCAACCGCGGCGGGGCCGCCCTCACCTGGGTGCGGACCCGTTGCAGGCGCCCCCGGCCACCGGAGATGGCGGCCCGTCCCACGCTTCCGAATGCGGATTCGAGTTGGGCGGCGGCCTCGGAGGGGAGGCCCTCCGGACGCAGGAGGGATCGGAAGGCCTGGGTGGAGCGGGCCCGGGCCCGGGCCAGACGGGATGCCCGGTGATCCGGTGGTCCCGGTCCGGATTCCGGCTCCACGTGGGTCACCCCACGAGTCTGGTGACCGCATGCCGGCTCCGCAAGGGCGCCTGGTGTGGTCGCGGCCCGAGCGGCCTACCATCGTGGCGTATCGCACGTTCTCCGACCACGGGGGGCAGGACGCGGAACCAGAAGGGGAGACCGGGCATGGCCCTGGACATCGGGCGCAGAAGACTGGGGCGGGAGATCGGCATCGCCCGTGACGCGGGCCGGCCGACGCCCGGTGTGGTGATCGTGGGAGCCGGGCTCTCCGGACTGGCCTTCGCCATCCAACTCGTCCGATCGGGCACGCGGGACTTCGCCATCGTCGAGCAATCCGACGGGGTGGGCGGCACCTGGCGGGACAATACCTACCCGGGGAGCGGGTGCGATGTCCCCTCCCACCTGTACTCACTCTCCTTCTTCCCGAAGTCCGACTGGACCCGCCGCTTCGCCGACCAGCCGGAGATCCTCTCCTACGCCGAACGGTGCGTCGACCAGTTCGAGCTCGGACCGCATCTGCGTCTGGGAACCACCGTGCAGCGGGCCGAGTTCGACGAGACCCAGCAGCGGTGGCGACTGGTGCTGGCCTCGGCCGGCGGGGAGGAGCAGATCGTGGCCGACACGGTCATCTTCGCTTGCGGTCAGCTCAACCGTCCCCATGTACCCGATCTTCCCGGCCTCGGGGACTTCACCGGGCCGATGTGGCATTCAGCCCGGTGGGACCACGGCTGCGACCTGGCCGGGAAGCGGGTGGCCGTGGTGGGGAGCGGGGCGAGCGCCATTCAGTTCGTCCCGCCGGTGGCCGAGCGGGCCGCGGCGCTCACCATCTACCAGCGCACCCCCAACTACGTGGGCCCGAAGAAGGACCGTCCGTACCGGGCCCGGACCCGATGGCTGTTCGACCACGTCTCCGCCGTCGAGCGCGCCTACCGCTGGTGGATCTACTGGAGCCTCGAGTACCGGTGGATCTGGTTCCGCAAGGACAGTTGGGCCGGCGGCAAGCTGAGCGCCCTCTTCGCCAAGGAGATACGGAACCAGGTCGTGTCCGAGCGTCTCCCCGAGGAGTCGGTCGTCCCCGACTACCCGGTCGGCTGCAAGCGCATTCTGATCTCCAACGACTGGTACCCCGCACTGAGCAGATCCACCGTCGAGGTGGTCGACCGGCCCGTCGACCACATCGAGGCCGGCACGGTGGTCACCACCGACGGGCAGCGCCGGTCGGCCGATGTCCTGATCTTCGGCACCGGATTCTCCACCACCGACTTCCTGGCCCACATCCCGGTGACCGGCGAAGGGGGGCGGACCCTGGCCGAGGAGTGGCACGACGGCTCCCACGCCTACCTGGGCACCGCGGTGCCGGGCTTTCCGAACTGCTACTTCCTCTACGGCCCGAATACCAACCTGGGCCACAACTCGATCCTGTTCATGGTGGAACGCCAGATCAACCTCATCCTGCAGGCGATGGCCGTCCAGACCCGGTCCCTCGGCACGGCGACCGCACCGCTGGTCGAGGTGGCCCCCGAGGCCTACCGTCGGGACGACCACCGCACCCAGTCCCTGATGACCACCACCGCATGGGTGGCCGGCTGCACGAGCTGGTACAAGAATGCCTCCGGGCGGGTGACCAACAACTGGCCCACCTGGACCTTCCGCTACTGGTACGACACCCTGCGCCTGCGGCCGGCCGATCTCGGGGTCACCGGCGGGTCGCGGCGCCGCCCGCCCGCGGCTGCCGGCTCCGCCGAGATGCCGGCCCGGTCACCCGCGGGTTAAGACCCGATGTGATCGGCCGGGATGGTCCCCAGCCGCCCGGCCTGGTAGTCCTCGAACGCCTGGGCCACCTCTTCCTTGGTGTTCATGACGAACGGGCCGTAGGCGTAGACCGGCTCGCGGATGGGTCGCCCGCCGAGGATGAGGACATCCACGTTGGGAGTGCGTGACTCCTGGTCGGTGTCGGCGGCCACGGTGAGCGAGCCCCCGTCCCCGAACACGGCCAGCCCGCCGGTGCTGACCGCATGCCCGTCGGCCCCGACGGTGCCCCGGCCGCCCAACACATAGACCAGGGCGTTGAAGTCGCTCCGCCACGGGATGTCCACCCTGGCCCCCGGGGAGAGGGTGGCGTGAACCATGGCCATGGGCGAGTGGGTCGAGCCAGGTCCGGCGTGACCACCGAGCTCGCCGGCGATCACCCGGAACAGGGCTCCCCCGTCGGGGGAAGTGAGCAGCTCGACGTTGGATGAGCCGATGTCCTGGTAGCGCGGTGCGATCATCTTGTCGGCCTTGGGCAGGTTCACCCACAACTGGATCCCGTGGAAGAGCCCGCCGCTGGCCACCAGTTCCTCCGGTGGCGCCTCGATATGGAGGATGCCTCCGCCCGCCGTCATCCACTGGGTGTCGCCATTGGTGATCAGACCGCCACCGCCGATCGAGTCCTGGTGCTGGAAGGTCCCGTCGATCATGTAGGTCACCGTCTCGAAGCCCCGGTGGGGATGCCACGGGGTCCCCTTGGGCTCGCCGGGGGCATACTCCACCTCACCCATCTGATCCATGTGGATGAACGGGTCGAGATAGCGACGGTCCACCCCGGCAAACGCCCGACGGACCGGGAAGCCCTCCCCTTCGAACCCTGCGGGTGCGGAGGTGACCGAGATCACCGGCCGCGTTGCCCCCGCCGCCGGATCCGGCGCCTCGACCCTGGGTAGGGCCAGTACATCGTCCACTGTCACTGCCGGCATGGCCAACCTCTCTCTCGTGTCGGGCTCGCCGGCCCTTGCCGGCGCGTCCCTCACCTTCGTACCATTCAACACTAGTTGCGCTCGCAACATTTCCTTCCCGAGCGACCGTGCCTGGCGCCACCCAGCCGGGGACGGTTCAGTTTGTCCCGAGTTGCGACGAAAAGTATGAGTGAACAGGTACGCTTGGCGCACCGGGAAAGTCAGGAGACAGAACGTGATCTGGCAACGCGGGGGAACAACCCGCCGCCGCGACGACCACGACGAGAAGCCGGGCTCCTCGGCGGAGGGGATCGGCTGGTCGCTTCGGGCCGCCAGGGAAGAGCGCGGCCTCGATCTGCTGGCCGTCCACGACCGGCTCAGCCGGCCCATCACCCAACTCGAGGCCCTGGAGAACGGTGACCTGGCCGCCCTCCCCGATCAGGCCCTGGCCCTGTCCACACTCAGGCGCTACGCCGCCTTTCTCGGCCTCGACGGGGACGCGCTGGCCCTGCAGATGATCGACGCCTGGTCGGCGACCGCGGCAGCCGCTCCGGCGGGGGCGCCAGCTCCCGGGAGGGCCAAGCGCACCCAGGTCGGAGCGGGTGCGGTGACCAATGTCGTTACCGCGGTGACCACCGAGCCGGATCACCTCCGGGCCTTCACCCAGACCGGCGAGGTGCCGAGGGTGGGGGCCGGGTCCGCAGCCGGGGGGTCGGGGGCCTATGGGTACGGTATGACGCCCGGTCCGCCCACCGGGACGTTCCCCGTGGTGCCCCGTCAGCAGATCAGACACAGCAAGCGGGCCGTGGCCAGGGCCCGCCGGCGACTGCGGGCACCGACCTCGCTCAAGGTGCTCACCTGGGTGGCCGCGGTGCTGGTGCTGGCCGTCGTGGCCGGCTTCGCCATCCAGCGCTGGAATCCCGAATGGCTGGCGCAGTCGCACATCCTCCGGGTCGCCTCTCCCCAGAAGGCGGAGACCTCCGCCGGCAACGGGGCCGGAGCGGGTCCGACCCAAGCGGCGTCGCTCGTCACCAAAGGTTCATTCACCCTGCAGAGTGCCTCGTACACGATCAACGCCAGGAACTTCACCGTCGGAATCGCTACGTCGGGCCCCTGTTGGGTGCAGGTCATCAGCGCCGACTCCCAGACGCCTCTGGTCAGTGGCGTCCAGCCGGCCGGCAAACTCTTGAGCTTCCCGGCCAAAGGCACGATGACGGTTCAAGTGGGGGCGTCGCCCGTGGTCGTCGGAATCACGGTCGACGGCAAGCCCGCCTTCGTCGACCGCCCGCACGCCACTCCCTACACCTACACCTTCACGCCTGCGCCCTCCCCCTGACCCGGCTCTGACCGGTTGCCCGTCCCGGGCGCCGGGGCGACGCCGGTCAGGGCTCGACGACGGGGAACGCCTGGATCCCCCTGGCCGCCATCTCCGCATCCTCCTGGGCGTCGAATCGCGCCCCCTTGCGCTCCTCGAACCTCACCCACTGCACGAAGACCGGGATCAGGGCGAGGAGCGTGAACAGCTCGGCGCCGATCCACAGGATGCCCGCACCCGAATGGGTGCTGCCCAGCGTGTACATGGAAGCGGCGGGTCGGGTCTCGCTGAGGAGGGCCAGGGCCAGAAACGATTCCACCGGCACGCCGATGAGGAGGCTGCCCATCCTTACCCCGTGGCTCATCCTCCAATGGGGAATCGGATCGACACCGACCAGGGGCCACCAGAACAGCGTCGACGCCAGGAAGAAGCCCACATTGATCAGATCCATGACCCACATGTGGGTCATGGCGAAATTGAGGGCCACGGTCAGGAAGAAGGCGAACATCGAGAAGTAGTACAGGCACCAGACCGGAAGCGGATGGCTGAACACCTTGAACGGCCGGGAGTTGAGCACGGCCAGCAACCTCACCTTGCCAGCGCGGCTCGACGTCTGGAGGGCGAGCGTCATCGGGGCCCCCATGGCCAACAGGGGAGGTGCGATGACCATCAACAGAAGATGCTGGACGACGTGGGCCTGGAAGTAGTCCATGGTGAACGTGCTCACCGGCGACTGCAAAGCGATGACGAGGGCCGCCAGGCCGGCCATGAAGGAAGCGGTCCGCTTGCCGCTCCACTTCCGGCCCCTCGTCGACAAGCTCCACTCGGCCCGGAGGTACCACGACGCGGCGATGATGGCCGCCGCCAGCACCAGGAGTGCGAAGGGACTGAACTCCCACCGGGTCAGGGCGTTGTGAAAGGTGAAGGCAACCCGGTTCATCCCGTTCATTTCCGGCACCGGCCCAGGTTACCGACCGCGGCCGTCACCTCCCATTCGCGGGCCGAGGCCCGAAACCTACGAGCCGACGACCTGGACGATCTCTCCGGTGTCGACGTCATAGCGCCACCCTTCGACACCCACGCCGCCGGGGATCAGGCGGCAGCCGCGGACGGCGTCGACGTCGGCTCTGAGAGCGGCGTCGGGATCGGGCATGGCCAGGATGTCCCACCCCTCCGGCGCATCGACACCTTCGGCCACCAGGTCGGATCTGATATCGTCGTCGGTCCGCCCGGCCAGGGCACACCC
Organism: uncultured Acidimicrobiaceae bacterium; assembly: GCA_963837805.1. Classification (GTDB taxonomy): domain Bacteria; phylum Actinomycetota; class Acidimicrobiia; order Acidimicrobiales; family RAAP-2; genus Bog-756. The sequence goes on along the minus strand of CAWIOU010000033.1, from coordinate 215,791 downwards.
GGTGTGCTGCATGACCGCGATCCTGCGGACACCGAGGAACCTCGTGGCCAGGATCAGGGAGCGGAGGACGTCGGGCGTCACCCGGCCCCCGGCGTTGCGGAGGATCTTGGCGTCTCCGGGACCGAGCCCGAGCATGGCCAGCGGTTCGATTCGGCTGTCCATACAGGTGACCAGGGCGAATCCCCTGGCCGCGGGCGCCGGGATCCCTTCCAGCCCGAACTGTGACACGTACGCCCGGTTGGCCTGCAGGAGATCGTCGAACATGCCGAGAGCATGGCAGACCGGCAGCTCGGAGCCCAATGAAGCACCGCCGCCCGCGTCGGCCAGCTGTCATGATCTCACCGTGGCCCGGGCCTGCCTCGTCCTCGACTTCGACGGGACGATCCTCGACACCGAGGAGTCCCTCTACCGGTCGTGGGCGGAACTGTGGGCCCGTCACGGGCATGACCTGGCGCTGGCCGACTGGCAGGCCAACATCGGGACCGAAGACGTCTTCGACCCGCTGGCCGAGCTCGAGGGCAGGATCGGTCGCTCGATCGGCGGAGACGACCAGAGCCGCCGCCGGATTCGCCGGGACGAGATCCAGGCCACGCATCGGCCCCGCCCCGGGATCCTGCGTTGGCTGTCCGAAGCGCAAGAATCGGGCGTGCCGGTCGGCATCGCCTCCTCCTCCTCCCAGGAGTGGGTCGAGGGACACCTGGACCGGCTCGGGCTGCGAGGATTCTTCACCTGCCTGGTGTGCCGCGACGACGATGTCCCGGCCAAACCGGCACCCACCTCGTATCTGATCGCCTGCGGCCGGCTCGGGTCGGATCCGCAGCACTCCGTGGCCGTCGAGGACTCCCCCCATGGCGTGATGGCCGCCGTGTCAGCCGGTCTCTTCACCGTGGCCGTCCCCCATGGACTGACCGCTGACCTGGATCTGTCGGCGGCCGACCTGGTTGCCGCCTCACTCGAGGACGTCTCGTTGTCGGATGCGCTGTCGGTGGCATCGGAGAGGGCCAGGTGATCCTTCTCCCGTCCCCGACGCGGTGCGTTGGTCGGCCCCCTCCGGGTGCCGCTGGCTATGCCAGGCTGGGCGGATGAGCACCGCCGGAGAATCCGTGGAGCGCGACTGGCCGAGGCCCGTGGTCCACTGGGAGATCGTCGCCACCGACCCCGAGCGTCAGGCCGCCTTCTACCGGGCGCTGTGCCATTGGGAGATCGGGGAGGGGCCGATCATGCAGGTTCCCTCCGGCCTGGGCGGTCCCGAGCCCGGTCCCGGTGGTCACATCCGCCAAGGAAAGCGACCGGGCGTCACGCTCTATGTTCAGGTCCGGGACCTGCGCGCCTCGCTCGCCCTGGCCGTCGAACTGGGGGGCCGGTTGGTCGCCGAACCCTTCGACATCCCCGACGGCCCGACACTGGCTGCGGTCGACGACCCCGAAGGCAACTCCTTGGTTCTCGTCCAGCAGTAGCGCCGATCAGCGCGGTCAGTCGAGGGTCGCGTACCGATCGCTCCGCAGAGTCGACTCGTCGATGCACGCCATGAACCCGAACGCCGCCGGATCGTCCGCCCACCGCGCTCGGGCGGCGTCGGCGTCCTCCACCGACCGCCACACGGTGACGACCGCCCACCCGCCGTCGGTGGCCCGGGCCGTCGTCCGGCGGGCCAGGCCGGGCTGCTGGTAGGCGAACTGGGTCTGCACCGTGCGGTCGGCCGCTTCGAACCCGGATTCCTCGCTGGCGGGAGCCAAGCGGAAGGTGGTGATCTCGATCATCGATGGTCAGGCTAACGGACCGGACCACAGCCGATTCCTCCCTCACCGACCAGGGTCTCACTCGGGAGGCGGTGGTACATTTCTCCGGTCGAGCGGACCGCCCCAAAGGAGACACCGTGGCCCCTCAGGGCGTCAGCCAGAGCCCGGCGTCCCTCGAGCCCGAGGATATGACCCGGATCCGCCTGGGCCTCACCACCCCCGTGGTCAGCATGGTCCCGGATGCGCACGCCTCCTGGGAGACGGACGGGAGCATCGACGACATCGCCGCCATCGCCCGGGCGGCCGACGCCCTCGGCTATGACCACCTCACCTGTAGCGAGCACGTGATCGTCCCGACCGAGGTGGCCGCCACCCGCGGGAGCCGCTACTGGGATCCCCTGGCCACCTTCGGCTACCTGTCCGCAGTCACGTCGCGGATCCATCTGGCCACCAACGTGTTGGTGCTGGGCTATCACCACCCCCTCGAGATCGCCAAGCGGTACGGCACACTCGACCAGGTCTCGGGCGGCCGGGTCATCCTCGGCCTCGGGGTCGGCTCGCTGAAAGAGGAGTTCGAGCTCCTCGGTCTCCCCTTCGACGACCGGGGACTGCGGGCCGACGATGCCCTGGCCGCCCTGCGGGTCTCGCTCTCCGAGCGGCTCCCCGAGTACGACGGTCGCTACTTCCGCTACTCGGAGGTGGTCCTCGACCCCTGCGCCCGCCAGTCCCCGGTGCCGCTGTGGATCGGTGGCCGCACCGCCCGTTCCCTGCGCCGGGCCGTCGAGCTGGCCGACGGGTGGGTCCCATTCGGGATCCGGGCCGCGGACGTGGGCGCCATGTTGGCCGACGCACGGACCACCCCGGCCTGGTCGAGCCGGACCCGTCCGCTCGACGTGGTGCTGAGAAACGGGCGCCCCCTCGACCCGATCGACGATCCCGACGGCGCCCGCCGGATCGTGCAGAGACTCCTGGCGGTCGGGGCCACCGGCCTGCAGCTGTGGTTCACGCACCGCTCGGTGGCTCACTACCTCGAGCAACTCGAGGCGATGGCCCGAATCATGGGCCTCCCGGCGGCCGGAAGAAGCCAATGAACCGGGTCAAGGTCGGGTTCTTCTCCCTGTCCCGACATTCCCCGGGCGGCGATGACGGCCCCTACCTCGAGTGGCACCAGTTGGATCACATGCCCGAGCAGTACCAGCTGCCGGGACTGGTGCTCGGTCAGCGGTGGGCCTCGACACCGGCCTGCCGGTCGGCTCGGGCGGCCGAGGTCGACGACTGGTCACAGGTCGAACACGTCGTGTGCTACCTGATGGGCAATCCGGTCGACGAGACCATCGACGAGTTCCTGACCCTGGGCCGGCGTCTGGCCGAACTGGGCCGGTTCCCCCATGCCCTACCCTCGCAGTACCGGGGAGGGCTCCGACTACTCGAGACCTTGGCCGCGCCCCGCGTGCTGATCTCGTCCGAGGTGGTCCCCTTCCGTCCCCACCGGGGCATCTATCTGATCGTGGAAGAGCCCCACGACGGCGAGGTCCAGGATGCCACCATCCAACGGATGCACGTCGAGGTCCTCCCCGACCTGGTATCGGTGCCGGGGGTGGCCGGGGCCTGGACCTTCGGCACCACTCCGTCGATCCGACGATCCATGTTCTCCGATGGTGCCTACCGGATGACCGTCTGCTACCTCGACGACGATCCGGCCACTGTGGGCGAGCGGCTGGCGCCCCTGGTCGATCGCTGGTGGGCGACCGGACCGAGCCGGACCGTGTTGGCCGCTCCCTACGAGTCGATGATGATCTGGGACTGGGACCGGTTCACCCCCGCCGGCTGACCTCCCCAGCCTTCAGGAGCAGGCCCGATGTGCCGATAGACAGGGAGATCCCCTGAGGGACGCTTGGTTTGGGCTGGACGATCACCTCGATTGTCGCCCCGTGCAGGCTCGAACGCCACCTCTTCCGGCAACCGAGAGGAACCCATGGCGCCAGCCCACGTGCGACGAGCACGAGCCGGCATCGAGGGATCCACGCCCATCGACGCCGTGCGGTTCCAGGCCGATCTGCTGGCCGCGGTCGAGGAGGCGATCGTGGCCACCGACCCGGACGGGGCGGTCATGTACTGGAACGGTGCCGCCGAGTACCTGTTCGGCTGGTCGCCGGCCGAGGCCATCGGCAGCACGCTGACCCACCTCGTCTCGGCCGAAGCGCCGGCCCCGGACCCGGCCGAGCCGGGGAACGAATCGGAGACGGTTCCCACGTGCCTCTTCCGCGGGCAGAGCTGGTCGGGGGACATCGCCGTCCGACACCGTGACGGACGTCGATTTCCCGTCACCGTCACCCGCACACCGGTCACCAACGGGTACGGCGACGTCACCGCCATCATCAGTGTGTTGGTCGACGTCACCGAACAGCGCGCCGTTGAGGAGGACCGGCGTCAACTGGCCGCCATCGTAGGTGGATCGGGCGACGCCATCTTCGGTACGACCATCGACGGCGAGGTCACCAGCTGGAACAGGGCGGCCGAGCAGCTCTTCGGATTCACTGCCGAAGACATGATCGGCCAGCCGATCGCCAAGATCGCCCCGGCCGACCGGGCCGGGGAGCAACAACGGATGCGGCTCCGACTCGGTGCCGGCGGACCACACGAACGGCTCGAGACCACCCGCCGGCGCAAGGACGGCAGCGAGGTCGAGGTACTGATCACCGCGTCGACGGCCACCGACGAGGCGGGAAGGGTGATGGGTCTTTCGGTGATCGCCCACGACATCACCGAACGCCGCGCCGAACAGCTGGCGCTGGAGGCCAGCGAACTCCGACTGGCCGAGGCTCAGCGGATCGCCCACCTCGGGAACTTCGAGGTCGATCTCCGAAGCAACGAGGTCATCTGGTCGGCCGAGTACAACCGGATCCTCGGTCTCGAACCCGACCAGGTACCGACCGTCGGGTTGGTCACATCGATGGTCCATGCTGACGACGCCCACATCGTCGGGCGGGCATGGAGGAGCGTCACCCTCGAGGGGACCCCCTTCGATCTCCTGTGCCGGATCATCCGCCCGGACACGGTGGTGTGCTGGGTGCGTATGCGTGGAGTCCCCGAATTGGACGCCGGCGTGGTCGTCCGGGTGGTCGGGACTATGGCCGACGAGACTGAGCGCGTCAAGGCCCACCGGGTCCGCCGGGCCGCCGAGAAACGGTACGAGATCGGGTTCGAGCAGGCGGCCATCGGAACCCTGATCGCCGACATCGACGGGTGGCCGATCCGGGTGAACCCGGCCACCTGTTCCCTCCTCGGGCGGCCGGCCCACCTCCTCACCGGCCGGCCCATGGACGCCTATTCGCACCCGGACGAGGTGCCCCTCGCCCAGGCCGCGCTGGCACGGGTCGCTTCCGGCCAGGACATCTACGAAGACGAGCGCCGCTACCTCCGCCCGGACGGCTCCGTGGTGTGGGCCTCGGCCCACGTGACCCTGGTCCGGGACGAATCGGGCGAGGCCCAGTACCTCTTGGTCCAGTTGCAGGACATCACCGAACGCAAGCAGATGCAACAGGTGCTGGCCCATCAGGCTCTCCATGACTCCCTCACCGGCCTGCCGAACCGGGTCCTTCTCATCGAACGGCTCGTCCACGGCCTGGCCGGTTCGCGGCGACGCCGCTCGGCGGTGGGCGTTATGTTCCTCGACGTCGACCATTTCAAACGGGTCAACGACTCCCTGGGCCACACGTTCGGCGACGATCTGCTGCGCCATGCCGCCGGCCAGATCGAGGAAGCCATTCGGCCCGGCGATTCGGTGGCCCGGCTCGGCGGGGACGAATTCGTCGTGGTCTGTGACGATGTCAACGCTCTGGAAACCGAGCAGATCGCCGAACGGGTCCTGGCCGCGCTCAGCCGACCGTGTCGGATCGGAGACGAGGAGTTGATCATCACGGCCAGTGTGGGCATCGCCGTTTCCGATACGGATGCGACGGCAGAAAGCCTCCTGCGGGATTCCGACTCGGCCATGTACCGGGCCAAGGAACGCGGCCGGGGCCGGATCGAATTGTTCGACGCCGCCCTTCGGGACACGGTCGAGCGGCGCCTGGCCACGGCGGCATCGCTCCACCGGGCCCTGGAGCGGGACGAGTTCGTGCTCCACTTCCAGCCTGTTGTGGAGCTCTCGACCGGACGGATGGTGAGCGCCGAAGCCCTGCTCCGGTGGCAGCATCCCGAACGCGGATTGATCAACCCCGCCGAATTCATCCCCGTCGCCGAGGAGACCGGCCTCATCGTCCCCATGGGCAGCTGGGTGCTCGAGCAAGCCTGCGGACAGCTGGTCGAGTGGCAGCAATCCGACCCCTCGATGTCGATCGCCGTGAACCTCTCCGTCCGTCAGCTGGTCACCAACGACATCGTCGAGTTCGTTGCCGACCTCCTGGACCACTACGGCATCCAGCCCTCCACCCTTTGCCTCGAGCTCACCGAGAGCGTCTTCATGGGCGAAGTCGACGTCCTGGCCAGGACGCTCACCGACCTGAAGGCCCTCGGCGTCGGTCTGGCCATCGACGACTTCGGAACCGGCTATTCCTCGCTCAGCCGCCTCAAGCGCTTCCCGTTCGACGCCGTGAAGGTGGACCAGACGTTCGTGAGCGGGCTCGGGACCGACCAGCACGACACGGCGCTGGTGGCCGCCATCCTGGCCATGGCCGACGCACTCAAGTTGGAGACGACGGCCGAGGGCGTCGAGACCCGCTCCCAGCTGGTCAGGTTGGCGGAGCTCAACTGCCAGCGGGCGCAGGGTTTCTATCTGGCCCGGCCCATGCCCGCGCCCGCCATGACCCGCCTGGTGACCGACGCGCACCGCTGGATGGTCCGCTGAATCCGGCGATGATGGGATTCGGCCACCGTCAGCTGGCCTCTCCCGCCCGCTGGCGAAGCTTCTGAAGGGAGTGGACGACCGACGCTTCGATCAACTTGTCGTTGCCCTTCGAGATGAAGTCGTGGACCTTCTTCTCCAGAAGTGCCCGCATGACCGGATTGAAGGCCTCGTAGGTCTCACGGAAATAGACATGGGTCTTCCCGTCGCCCAGATCCTCCAGCCGGGTCCACCCCGATGCCTTCGACCACAGCGGCTTCCCGATGGCGTCGTACCGCCACGACACCGGGCGCTTGGCTTCGGTGATCCACTCCCACGATTGCGCCTTGCCCTTGGACAACAGGTACTTCGGCACCTGGAAGTCGCAATGCCGGACCAGCCCGTTCCCGACCTCGTCCCCCGGGTGGTAGATCTCGATCTTCACGGTGTCGGTCTCGATGCCCGAGCGCATCCTCCCCCAGAACACGTTCCAGACCTCCTCGGGCGTCCCTTCGACGATGAAATCGAACCTGTGGTCCTGCATGGGCTGTCCTTTCCGATGATCTGCGTCCGATCATCTGAGCTGAGCCTCGACGACGAGCTGGGATCTCACGACCTTGCCTCCTGCGTTCCTCGGAAGGACTTCGAGGTACTCGATCCGTCGCGGCACCTTGTAGTCGGCGAGGCGCTCACCGGCAAATCCCTGTAGTTCGTCGGCGGTCACGGTGTGGCCCGGCCGGACGACGACGAAGGCGGCGATGTCCTCGCCCAGCACGTCGTGGGGAACACCGACGACTGCCGCCTCCACCACGGCCGGGTGGGCGTGGAGCGCCGCCTCGACATCGTCGGTGTAGACGTTCATCCCGCCCCTCACGATCATCTCCTTCTTCCGGCCGACGATGGTGAGGTAACCGTCGGCGTCGAGATGGCCCAGGTCCCCCGTATGCAGCCACCCCCCTTCCCACATGCGGGCGGTGGCCTCGGGATCCTTGTAGTACTCGCGGTGACCGGCGGGGTTCCGGGTGATGACTTCGCCGACCTCCCCCGTCGGGACCGGTACTCCCTCGTCGTCGACGATCCGGACCTCCACGGGAGGCCTCGGCTTGCCCACCGCGCCCGGGTGGGTGCGTGCGCCTTCCGGATCCATGGTGAAGGTGGCGTGGCCCCCCTCGGTCATGCCGTAGCTGTTGAGGACAGCGGCTTGAGGCAGCTTCGCCTGCAGTCGCAGCAGTGTGTCCGGCGCCAGGGGGGCACTCCCCAGGATCAGCCGGCTGAGGCTGGACAGGTCACTCGATGCGAACCCGGGATGGTGGATCAGGAGCTGAGCCATGGCCGGAACGATGAAGGCGATCACCGGACGCTCGCGTTCGACGATCTCGAACCAGCCACCGGCATCGAACCGGGGAACGTACAACACCGTCATCCCTGCCTTCATCGGGTTGTAGATGAAGCCGAGGCCGGCGAACGTGAACACAGGGGACGCGGTCAGCCAGCCCGTTCCTCGCCAGTCGGGGCGCACATTGGGTGCCATGGCCACCTGGGAGTGACGGACGGCCACCCCTTTCGGTCGCCCGGTGGTGCCCGACGTGTACATGACATCGGCGAGGTCGTCGTCGTCGACAGGAGCCTGGATGTGGTCCGCATCCGGGCTCTTCACCTCCTCGACATCGACAAATCCCTCGCCGGTCACCGGGCCGACCGAGATCGCTACGGCCAGCGAGGCGAGCGAGCCGAGGAACGGGGCCACGCCGTCGCGGTATGCGCTCCCGACGACCATCGCGGCGACGTCGGCATGTTCGAGGATGGCCCGGACCTCGGGCGGCGACAGCCGGTTGTTCACCGGCACCGACACCGCTCCCACCTTGTGCACCGCACTGTAGGCCACGACCCAATCGAGGATCTGGTCGGCCTCGAGGTAGATGGCCGCCAGGTCGCCCTTGCCCACCCCTCGGTCCTCGAGTCCCCGGGCCAGGCGATTGGACTCTCGCTCCCACTGGGAGAAGGTGATCGATGTGCCGGCTCCGAGGTTCCGGTAGGCCGTCCGGTCGGGATAGGCCTCCGCCATCAGCAGCAGCTGATCGGTGACGAGGTCGGTCACGATGGGGTGTTGTCGAAGATCCGGGCCGCGGCCGCGCCCAGGAAGTCGTCTCTGGCGTCGTCGCTCAACGGGAGGGCGCGGGCTGCGGTCAGGGCCCGCTCCATCGGCAGGAACGGATGGTCCGATGCGAAGAGGACTCGGCCCCGCCCGCGCCGGGACCCCATGAAGGCGAGCAGGGCCGGGTGCATGTATTTCGCCAGGTAGGCCGAGTTCGAGAGGTAGAGATTGGGCCACTTGAGCATGTACTCGATGAGGAGCTCCTCGTAGGGGTGGCCCATGTGGGCACCGATCACCACCAGATCGGGGAAATCGATCAACACATCCTCGAGCAGCACCGGGTCCTGACAGCGGGAACGGACCCTCGGACCGGGAATGCCGATGTTGATCGAGACCGGGATCCCCAACTCTTCGCAGGTGGCGTAGACCGGGTAGTAGAGCGCGTGGTTGAGGGGGAACTGGTGGACGAGGGGCGTGACCCGGACCAGATCGACGGTTCCGTCGGTGAACCGGGTGCGGATGTCGGTGCTCTGGCGTCGCGGGCGTTCGGGGTCGTCCACGGTGGCGGCCAACAGGAGCCGGTCCGGGTGGTCGGACACGACGGCCAGGGTCTCGCTGTCGACCGAGGACAGGGTGCTGGTGAGGACGGCCCGGTCCACGCCGAGGCGATCCATCTCACCCAGGAGGTCTCCGGTGGTCATGCCCCCTTGGATGTCGCTTCCGAAGAAGCCCTCGATGGACCCGAACCCCTTCTGGCCGAGGAATTTCTCCGCCGCTCTCTTGGAGATCGAGTTCACCCAGAGATCGATGACCACGGTGGGCGACTCTAGTGAACTGCCGGAGGCCGCGCCGGGGCATCGACTAGCTTCGGGCCGGACCGACACGATGGGGTCGGACAGGGGGACCGAAATGATGGTGTGCCGACGTGGTGGATGAGAGCGGATCACCGGACTCGAAGGGGTTCTTCGATGTGGTCCTGCACCAGCGCGCCCACCGGCAGTTCGCTGACGATCCGGTGGCCGACGAGCTGGTCGAGCTCTGCCTCCGGGCGGCGACCCATGCGCCGAGCGCCGAGAATCTCCAGCCCTGGGTGTTCGTCGTGGTCCGGGAGCCCACCCTCCGCGCCGGCATCGGAGCCCTGACCCGTCGAGCGTGGCATCAGGGTGGGCGGGAGCATTCAGCCGGTCGACTGGAGGAGTCATTCCTGCGCGAGGTGGAGCAGGGGGCCGAGGGTGGGATCGCATCCGCCCCGGTCATCGTCGTGGTCTGCGGCGATACCGCCATCGGTCTCGAATCCACGTTGGCTTCGTCGGTGTTCCCCGCCACCCAGAATCTCCTCCTCTCGGCCACGGCCCTCGGGCTCGGGTCGGCAATGACGACGTTGACCACCCTGTACGCCGGCGAGTTGCGGGAGCTACTCGAACTCCCCGAGTCGGTCAGGCCAATGGCCGTGGTCCCGATCGGCTGGCCCAGCCGTCCCCTCGGTCCCCCCCGCCGTCTGGCCTTGCACGAGCGTGCCTACCGGGACCGGTACGGCGTCCCCTGGTGATCGGTCGGACTCCATCCGGCCCGGCCCGACCTCACCCGGCGTCGAGGGCCAGGCGGATCCGCTCGACCTGAAGCGCGGTCAGCGTCAACACATCGGCCCACGACCACGTCTCCTCCGGACCGGTGAAACAGGTGAGGAACAGGATGTGATCGACGGTCCCTCCGACGTACCGGGCCAGCCCGTCACCTCGCGGGCCGGTCGTCGACTTCTCGTAGATCCAGGTGTCCGTCGATCCGGGGAGGACCTGGTCGTCGACTACCCGCTCGGCAACGACTGTCTCGTCGGGCCGGTCGGTGCCCACGAAGAACCGGGGAACCTGGCGGAGCGAGAGCTCGGCATCGGCAGGCGATGCGTAGGGCACCACCTCGAACCAGGCGGTCCGCGGCGATCCGGCCTCGGCCAGGGACCGCCAGGCGGTGATGCCCCCGGCCTCGACGGCGCGCTTGCTCTTCTCGCTCTCGGGGTCCAGCCCACCGGTCGGCCACGACCGCTCCTCGGTGACCTCCCACCCGTGCCCCACCAGGTCGGCCTCGCCCAGCAGCATGGCAAACGACCTGGCCGTAGCCACATCGGCCGTGGTGAATGCCTCGTCGTTGCCACCGTCGCGTGTCCCGTCGTCGATCGGCATCGCCCAGATTCTTCCAGACCCGACCGCGGGCCGGTGGTGGCGGCGGATCCGACCGGGCGGGCGTGCCGGGTACGAACCGTCACCGTGGCGGAGCGGACGGCTCCCATCGGCTGAGGCGCGCTCTGCGGGCCCGTTCGACTTGGCGGTCGAGCATGGACCGGGCTTCCGTGCTGTCGCGGTTGGAGGCCCGGGTCTTCACCGGCCCGCGCGTCGAGTCCAGATGCACCGTGGCCAGCCCGAGGAGCCGCTGCACCGGGCCGGCGGTAAGCCGGACGCTCTGAGTCCGCTCGTGGGGTACGACGTCGATCGTGCGCGACAGTATTCCGTGACGGGCGGTGAACACGTGCTCGTCAGACCCGACCAGCTGGCCGCGCCACCACAATGGGGCCCGCATCGCGGCCCGGCGTGGAGGACGGGCGAGGGGAATGGCACTGAGATCGACGCCGCCGAGCAACCAGCCCACCAGGGCCAGCGAGTAGTCGCGATCGGTCACCGGCAACAGCATGGTCGACTTCGTGTTGGCGTTTCCGGCGTAGCCGGCCACGTTCATCCGGATCTGCGTCCAGCCGAAGAGGCGCCACCCGACGGGCTGGTGGATCAAGATGGCCTGGATCCGTCCCGGAGGCACTGTCTGGCGACTCGTCGACAACAGTCCGTGGCGGATCCGGAGACCGTCCGGTGACTCGGTCACGGTGAAATCCCACAGGGTGCTGACCCGACGCCACACCTGGGTGACGATCAGGAAGCCGAACCAGAGGAAGAGGGCGACCCCGATGCCCGAGGTGGCCCGATGGCCGTTCTGCTGGCCCACCACAGCCAGGGCCGGGCCGATGAACAAGAAGATGAGCCGCCACGAGATCATCTCGAGAAGCACCGCACCCACCAGCTGTCCGTGGGGAACCGACACCACCGGGCGTTCCGGGGCCTCCGGCGCCCCCTCGTCACCCCCGCCCGATCGACCCAGCAGATCGGCACGCAGCTGCCGAGCCACGGCCAGGGAGACATAGCGGAGCCGGACGGCCGAGCGCTCGGTGCCGGCCGTGGTGACCTTGACCTCGGCCAACCCGAAGATGCGGGCCGACAAGGGTTCGAGCACGTCCACGCTCTGGACCCTGTTCAGACGCACCCTCTTGGACTGCTTCCGAAACAGACCGCTGTCGATCCGCAGTTCGCCTCCGTGCAGGTGGTAGCGGGTCACGGCCACGGTGACCAGACCCCGGACGACTACCAGCAGGGCCAGACCGGCGTAGAGGGCCAGCGCGGTGACGTTGGGTCCGCTCCCCTGCTTCGCCTGCCTCCCGGCCAGGCTGAACACGGCGAAGACGACCAGCAGGCCGAGTATCCGTCCCCCGAGGGCGAGCGGCGTCAACGGATGCAGGCGGAACGTCTCGTCATCGCCATCGGGACGGGACGGGTCGAGCGGGCCGCTCCGATCAGGTTGTTCGGGCGGACGGCGGACCACGTCTCCGGGTCCCTCAGAGCCCACTGGCGTGCGCCTCTCCCAGCTGGGTCAGCCGGTCGCGGAGCTGTGAGGCGACGCTCGGGGTCAGACCGCAGACCTTGGCGTCAGTCGTGGCCGCGGCGGTGTGGAGTTTGACGCTGACCAGACCGAAGGAGCGCTCGATGGGCCCGGCTTCCACGTCGACCAGCTGCATCCGCCCGTAGGGCACCACGGTGAGCCGCTTGAACATGGCCCCGTGGGTCACCACCAGGTCGTCGGATCGCTCCGCGTACCCCCACGTCCGGAGATTCCGTCCGATCGAGATCCAGCCCAACGCGATGAGGACGACCCCTGCCCCGGCAACGGCCAGCGCCGTCGTCGCCGACGCCAAGCCGCACAGCAGCGCTACCCCGGCCACCACCGGCGCTCCGAAGACGAGGAGTTCGGTGCGGCGCATCCTGGCCAGCCGGGGCGAAACCCGGCTCCAGGGGTGATCAGGGGGCGGAGCGAAGGGACCGTCCATATTCGGGACCCTACCTCCCGCCGTTTCCGCCAGATGGTTCACTGGCGAGGCTCGTGGTCGTCGATGGAGCCCAGAACCTGTCGGTCGCTCGGGATCAACAGTGGCCCATCTCTTTTCGTGAATCGACAAATTTATCGGCTGTAGGCGATAACTGGACCACAGAGTTATCGGCTCTAGCCGATAAAAAGCGCGCTTCTGGAAAACCAAGGGGACACTCGGAGCCCCCGGCCCGAGGGTCCGCCGATGCCGATCCGGTAGGGCCGGTTGGGCCGGCTCCTGCCCCTCAGAGCATCCGGCGGCGGGTGGCCCGCCACGCCCAGCGGCCGAGCACGGCCAGGGCGGCCAGGCACAGGAGAATGAACAGGGTCGGCCCGGCAATCCGCAGAAGCCACTCGAATCCCGAGACGAACCCATGGACGCTGGCGCTCCACGCCCTGCCCAGGCCCGAGCTCGGATGGGGTGCCGGTGGTGGTGGGGTGTGCCCAGCCTCGCTGAGGGAGACGGTGAGTGCTCCATAGGTGGTCTCGCTGTTGAGGAGGTTGAGCTGACCCTGAAGCTGTTCGATCTGGCTCTGCAGGGTGTCGAGCTGGCTCTGCACGGCCAGGATGTCCCCGATCGACGAGGCCTGCGCCATGATCGTGAGGTACTGCTGCCGGCTTGCCTGGAGGGCGGTGATGCGAGCCTGGAGATCGACGTACTGCGAGGTGACGTCGGTGGCCGTGGTGCTGACCGAGGTCGTTCGACCCAATCGCTGCACCTGGGTCACGACCGTTCCGAAGGTCGGCTCGGGCACTCGCAGTACCACCGTCCCGGTCCCGGTGCCCTTTGATCCCTGGCCTCCGGTCAGCGCCTGGGTGCTGGACACGAAGCCGCCCTCGGAGGCGGTCAGAAAGGTGAGCTTGCTGAGGACCGGCTGAAGGCTTCCGTTCCCGATGGTCAGATCGATCGTCCCGCTGGCCTCGACCTTGGCCGACTGACCGACGACGCCCGACGGAAGCGGGGGTACCGAGTTCGATCCCGCGGTGGAGCCGCCCGAGGTCGACGACGACCGCTGCGCTCCGTTGGCCGGCGGGGCCGGTTCCGAAGGGCCTGCCGCTCCCGCCGAGAAGGACCCGCCGGCCGGATGCGCCGCGCCGTGAGCCAGGGAAGGAGCCGCCACCGATCCCCCGGACGACGACCCCTTGGGACCGTCCCCGACGACGAGCGCGGTGAGCGAGACTCCCACCACCAGCAGGACCGCCGCGGCCACGAGGACTGGCCGAGCCCGTCCGGGCCGGGACGTGCTCGGTCGGCGCGCCCGGTCCGGTGGAACATCGGAGGCGACCGCCGGTGTCACCTGGGTCGCGGCGACGATCCGCTCGGGGGCGTCAAAGGGAACTTCGATCGCCTCGGCGGCACCGTGGAGTGCCTCGCTCAGCACGTCCTCGTCGATCATGGTCATCCGAGCACCTCCGATCCGGTTGTGGACTCGTCCCGCGTCTCGGACCGCAGGGCCGGGTGCTCAGCCAGCAGCCTGCGGGCCTCGTGCAGGCGGGACTTCACCGTCCCCTGGCGCCGTCCGATCGCCGTGGCGATCTCCCGCTCACTCAGATCGGCGTAGTAACGCAGGACGACCACGACCCGCAGTTGCACGGGGAGGTCCTGCAAGGCACGGATGACGTCCTGTGACAAGGCCACGTTGCCGGGGGTGTTCTCAACAGTTGCCGCACCGGCCAGCCCTTCATCGCCCGCTCGACGGTCCCGGTGCGGGATCTCTTGACGGAGTTTCGAATTGCACGTATTGACGACGACCCGGTAGAGCCAGGGTTTGACGTCCGAACCGGAGGCGAGTGAAGCACGGAACCTCCAGGCCCGCAGGTACGCCTCCTGCACCGCCTCCTCTGCGTCCGCCCGGTTGCCGAGGATGAGGCACGCGGTACGAAAGGAGCGCGCATAGCCGTCCCTCAGCCAGTCCTCGAGATCATCCATTTGCACTCGACCTCTTGCTCACCTGGTACCCACCTGAACCCCGCCTTTCGGCCAGCCGCGTCACGGGGCGTTCCCATAGAGTGACGCTCGGGCGCCCCAAAAGGTTCGCGGGACCTCCCCGGGGATCGGGCCCTGACCCTTGTGACGGCCTAGTTTCGACCTTGGCGGACGGATTCTCTACGCTTGGCGGATGACGATCCGCCAGGATCTCGACGCACTCGTGGACACTATGGAGCCCGAGTACGCGCAGGCGGCGGCGCCGGTCGACGAGACAAGGACCGTGGCCGCCGCGGCGCTCCGGAGCGCCTACCTCCTCGCCGACGCCCTCGATGCACTCACCCAGGAGCTCGACGATCTCGAGGGGGATCGACTCGAACGACAGGTGGCCGAGTTGAAGGTCGAGATCGCCGACCTGCGATTGCGGGTCGAGTTGTTCACGAACTCGGGGCGGAAACGGCGGCGGCAGTCGTGACCGGCAAACCGCTGGCCGATGAGGAGACTCCGCCGACGCCGGGGGGGATGGCGCGGCGGAGTCGGGTCCTCATCGTGGTCTGACGACCCCTTTGTCCGTTTGACCAATTCCTATCGTGAACGCGTCTCGGGTCCTGGTGGTTTCGAAACCGTGAACGCAGCATGAACGACTGGCCGGGTCCGGCTAGTCATGAGCGCTCCCGGCGCAGACGATCGCTCCCCAGGATGACGGGGCGGAGGTACCGCTCGGGTCCGTGGTGGAAGCGCCGTCCTGTGCTCATCCCTCCGGACATTCGGCCTGGGGGCGGTGCCAGCCGCACGGCCAGAGCTCCCGACCAGGGGGCCGGAGTGGGGCTAGCAAGAATCGAACTTGCGACCTCAGCATTATCAGTGCTGCGCTCTAACCGACTGAGCTATAGCCCCGCAAACCGGTGCACGACGCTACACCAAGGCCCGAGCCGACCTAGCCGTCCCCGGCCACTTCCCCGGCCACGGCGGCCACTGCGGCGACCGCATCGCCGCCGTCGAGGTTCATGACCCGGACCCCGGTGGCGTCACGGCCCTGCGAGGCGATCTCGCGCACCGCGGTTCTGATGACCACCCCCGAGGTCGAGATCAGGAGGATCTCGTCCTCCAGCCCGGCCATGAACGCGGCCACCACCCGGCCCCGCTTGGCCGTGAGGCGGATCCCACGCACCCCCTGCCCGCCCCGGGCCTGCCGGTTGAAGCGCTCCAGCTTGGTCCGCTTGCCGTAACCGGCGTCGGTGACCAGCAGGATGTCGGCCTCATCCCGGGCGACGTCGCAGGACACCACCTGATCGCCTGCCTTCAGGCGCACCCCGCGGACACCGGCCGCATCACGGCCCATGGCCCGGACGTCCTGTTCGGAGAAGCGGATGGTCATGCCCGCCTGGGTGACCAGGAACACATCGTCCTCGCCGCGGGTCTCCACCACCCGGACCAGTTCGTCGCCGTCCCGCAGGTTGATGGCGATGAATCCCTCTCGGCGGGATTTGTCGTACTCACTGAACGACGTCTTCTTGACCTGCCCCAGCTTCGTGCTGAATACCAGGAAGCTCTCGGCGGGGAAGTCGCGGGTGCCGATGATCGCCTGGATGACCTCGTTGGGGGCCAGGGGGAGGAGATTGACGACGGCCGTCCCGCGGGCGGTCCGTTCTTTCATCGGGATCTCGAGGGCCCGCAACCGGAAGACCCGGCCCCGGTTCGAGAACAGGAGGAGGTGGGCGTGCGCCGAGGTGTGCACGACGTCGTCGATGAGGTCCTCTTCCTTGAGCTTCGCCCCCTGTACGCCGCGGCCCCCTCGGCCCTGGGTGCGGAAGGCGTCCGCCGACACCGCCTTGATGTAGCCGGCACGGCTCATCGTGACGACCAGTTCCTCATCGTCGACCAGGTCCTCGACATTCATGTCGCCCGGATCGTGCGTGATCACCGTGCGCCTGTCGTTGGCGAACTTCTCGCGGATCTCCCCGAGCTCGGTGGCGATGACCCCCCGCAGCTTCGCCGGGTCGTTCAGGATCGACTCCAGTTCCGCGATCTCCTCGAGAAGCTTGGCCAGCTCCTCTTCGAGGTTGCTCCGGCCCAGGCGGGTGAGCCGGGCCAGGGTCATGTCGAGGATGTGGTTGGCCTGCTCCTCCGAGAACTCGAACGGTGCGGCCTGCAGTGTCCCGAGAGCAGCCGGGCGGTCGTCGGAACCGCGGATGGCGGCGATCACCTCGTCGAGCATGTCGATGGCCCTGAGGAGACCCTCGACGACGTGGGCCCGCGCCTTGGCCTTGTCCAGGAGGAACTGGGACCGACGGGTCACCACCTCGACCTGGTGGGCCACATAGTGGGTCAGGATCTGAGCCAGGTTCAGTGTGCGGGGCACCCCGTCGACCAGAGCCACCGCGTTGACGCTGAATGTGGTCTGCATCGGCGTCTGCTTGAACAGGTTGTTGAGGACGACATTGGCGTTGGCGTCCCGCTTGAGCCGGATCACCAGCCTGGTCTTGCCGCCGGACGAATCGTCCTGGGCCTCGGCGATGCCGTCGAGGTCTCCGGCGCGGACCAGGTCCTCGATCTTCTTCGACACGGAGGCGATCGACGTCTGGTAGGGCATCTCGGTGACCACGATCCGGGTCTCGCCGGCCCGGCCCTCCTCGATCTCCGCTACCGCCCGCATCTTGATGGAACCACGCCCGGTACGGAGGGCGTCCAGGATCCCCTGCCGGCCGAGGATCAGCCCACCGGTGGGGAAGTCGGGACCCTTGACGAACTGCATCAGGTCGTCGGGGCCGGCATCGGGGTGCTCGAGGAGGTGGACTGTGGCGTCGATGGCTTCCCCGAGGTTGTGAGGCGGGATGTTGGTGGCCATGCCGACGGCGATGCCCTGTGACCCGTTGACCAGCATGTTGGGGAACCGCGCCGGCAGGACGGTCGGTTCTTCCGAGGTGGCGTCATAGTTGGCCACGAAGTCGACGGTTTCCTGGTCGATGCCGTGCATCAACTCGAGCGCCAGTGAGCCGAGTCGGCACTCCGTGTATCGCATGGCCGCAGGACCCTCGTCCGGGCCCGTCCCGCCGAAATTCCCGTGGCCGTCGATCAGCGGATGACGCATGGAGAAGTCCTGGACCATCCGGGCCAGGGCCTCATAGATGGCCGAGTCGCCGTGGGGATGGTAGGAGCCCATCACGTCCCCGACCACCTTGGCGCACTTGTTACGGGGTCGGTCGGGCAGGAGCCGCTGGTCGTACATCGAGTAGAGGATCCGGCGGTGCACCGGCTTCAGTCCGTCACGCACGTCGGGGAGCGCCCGCGAGACGATGACCGACATCGAGTACTCGAGGAAGGAGCGCTCCATCTCCTCCTGGATCTCGATCGGCTCGATGAACCCCGAGATCTCCTCGTCGGTGCCCGAGCCCCCGGTACCGTCGTCGTTCCGTCCTGGCATTCCTTGGTCCTATCCGTGTTGCTGAAAGGTCTGTGTCGGTGAAAGGTCTGTGTTGCTGAGGTCTTGCGTAGCGGCGAGTCGTCGCTGTCGGGTGGCCCGGGTGGTGTCCGGCTCACCGGCCCGTCAGATGTCGAGGAAGCGCACGTCCTTGGCATTGGTCTGGATGAACTGGCGGCGGAGGTCGACGTCCTCGCCCATCAGCACCGAGCAGACTTCGTCGGCGATGGCCGCCTGCTCGACGGCGATCTGCAGGAGGGATCGCTTGCCGGGATCCATGGTGGTCTCGCGCAGCTCGGCGTAGTCCATCTCGCCGAGTCCCTTCAAGCGTTGGAACTCCTTGGTGTGGTTGGGATTCTCGAGCAGGAACGCCGCCTTGGCGGCGTCGTCCTTGAGATACGCCTTCTCCTTGCCCACCTCGGTCGAATAGAGCGGCGGCTGGGCCACGTAGACGAATCCTCCTTCGACCAGTGGTTTCATCTGGCGGAAGAAGAAGGTGAGCAACAGGGTCCGGATGTGCGACCCGTCCACGTCGGCGTCGGCCAGGATGATGATCTTGTGGTACCTGATCTTCGTGACGTCGAAATCCTCGGCCAGGCCGGCGCCGATGGCGGAGATGAGCGCCTGGATTTCGGTGTTCTTCAGCATCTTGTCGATGCGGGCCCGCTCGACGTTGAGGATCTTGCCGCGGATGGGCAGGATGGCCTGGGTCTGCGGGTTACGGGCGTCTTTGGCCGAGCCCCCCGCCGAGTTCCCCTCGACGATGAACAGTTCGCTGGCCCGGGGGTCCCGGGACGAGCAGTCCACCAACTTGCCGGGCAGACCGGCGCCGTCGAGCGCCGACTTCCGGCGGGTCAGGTCGCGGGCCGAACGGGCGGCGACACGGGCCCGGGCCGCCAGCATCCCCTTCTGGATGATCTGGCCCGCTTCGCGGGGGTTCTCCTCGAACCATTCGCTCAGCTTCTCGTTGGTGGCCCGCTCGACCAGTGAGCGCACCGGCACGTTGCCCAGCTTGGCTTTGGTCTGACCCTCGAACTGAGGATCCTGGAGGCGCACCGAGATGATCGCGGTCAGGCCCTCGCGGATGTCCTCGCCCAGGAGGTTGTCATCCTTCTCCTTCAGGGTCCCCTTGGCTCGGGCGTACTTGTTGGCCACATTGGTGAGGGACTTCTTGAATCCTTCCTCGTGCATGCCGCCGTCGATGGTCGAGATGCCGTTGGCGAACGAGTGGATGCTCTCGTAGAAGCCGGTGTTCCACTGCAGCGCGATCTCGACCTCCATGGTGTCTTCACGCTGCTCGAGCGAACTGACCTTGCGGAAGAGGGCCTCTTTGGACGCGTTGAGGTGGCGCACGTAGTCGACGATGCCGTCCTTGTACTTGAAGACCTGCGACTCCTTGCCGTCGGGCCGCTCGTCGGCGAACCGGATCTCGAGGCCCTTGTTGAGGAAGGCCATCACCTGCAGACGCTCCGTGACCGTCTGGGCCCGGAACTCGATCTCCTCGAAGATGACAGGGTCTGGCCAGAACGTGATCGTCGTGCCGGTCCTCCCCCGCGGCGCCTTCCCGGTGACCTCAAGTTTGCCGACAGGGTTTCCGCCGTCCTTGAACTCGAGGACATGGTGGTCGCCGTCGCTATCGATCTCCAGGAGCAGCCGGGTGGACAGGGCGTTGACCACCGAGACTCCCACGCCGTGGAGCCCACCCGAAACCTTGTAGCCGCCCCCTTCACCGAATTTCGCTCCGGCATGGAGCACGGTGAGGACCACCTCGGCGGCCGACTTGCCCTTCTGTTCCTTCATCGGGCCGGTGGGGATACCCCGTCCGTTGTCGGCCACGCGGACACCGCCGTCAGCCAGCAGCGTGACGTCGATCTGGGTGCAGTAGCCGGCCATGGCCTCGTCCACCGAGTTGTCGACGACCTCCCAGACGAGGTGGTGCAGACCGGTCGGTCCCGTCGATCCGATGTACATTCCGGGTCGCTTCCGAACCGGTTCCAAGCCCTCCAGAACAGTGATGTCTTCGGCGTTGTACGTCGACTCTTCGCCGCGACTCTCGACCTCTTTTTTCAGCGCCACAGGCGCGCCCTTTCCAACATCGATTGACTGAACGGGAACCAGGGCAACGAGGTCGTCTCCGGCGCGTTGGGCGCATTCTGTCGACAACCGCGGTCACCCGATTCCAAGGCTCCAGTCTAGCCTCCGGGGCTACCTTCCCGGACCGATGATCGCCGTGGGAACGGCCCCGGCTACCGCCGGACCCGGACCTCCAGCCGAGCGGGCCTGACCGCACCGGTCTCGTCCACCACCCGGTCCAGCAGAGCGTCCCCCATGCCCCGGACCTGAGTGGCCCAGGCTGGGTGATCGACACTCACCACCAAGGCCTCGCTGTCGAGTCGGATCGGCTGCACGTGACCGGCCATGGCCGTGCCCACAATTTCCGGCCAGCACGCGAACAGGCGTCCGAGCCCCTTGGCGTCGTTCATTCCGAGGCGCCGGGTCACCGCATCGAGCGAGTCCTCCAGCCGGCGCGGGCCACCCTCGTGTCCCGCTGATCGGTCGCCCATCAGGCCGGATCGTCCTCATCGGTGGAGGACACCGGTCCACCGGCCTCGACGGGGTAGATCTTCGCCGCAGCGACCTCCGGAGGGGCCGGAAGGGCTGTCGTCAGGAGGGCCTGGCCCGGGGGCAGGCCGGCCAGCAGTGCTTTCGCCCGGTAGGGGTCGAGCTCGGAGAAGACGTCGTCGAGGAGCAGCACGGGAGGCGTGCCCAGCCGATCGGTCGCCAGTTGGTGGGCCGCCAGTTGCAGGGCCAGGGCCAGCGAACGCTGCTCCCCCTGGGAGCCGTGGGTCCGACCCGGAAGGCCTCCGAGCGACAGCTCCAGTTCGTCCCGGTGCGGTCCGGTCATCGAGATCCCGCGCTCGACGTCCTTCGACCTGGTTTCGGCCAGCGCCTCGACCAGACGACCCGACCACGAGCGCTGGTAATCGAGCGTGACCACGGTCGGGGCTCCCGCCAGGCGTGAATAATGGGCCGTGGCAATGGGGGCCAGCTCATCGACCAGGGCCTCGCGGGCTTCCACCAGTCTCGTGCCGGCGTCGTCGAGGCGTGCGTCCCACACGTCGAGGGTGCTGGCGATCTCGTTGGTGAGCTTCCGGCCCGTCGTCCGCAACAACGCCGACCGCTGACGCAGGATCTTCTCCACGTCCTCTGCCGCCCGGGCCGACTTCGGATCGACCACGGCCATGGTCTCGTCGAGGAACCGCCTCCTCTCCGCTGGTCCTGACCGGACCACCCCGATGTCCTCGGGGGAGAACACCGTGGTCCGCAGGGCTTCGTGGAGATCGCTGCGCCGGCGGACATTCTGCCGGTTCACCATCGTGCGCGACCGCCCGGTGGCCGACAGCTCGGCTTCGATGGTGACCGAACGGCCGTCCACCAGGGTGACGGCCCGGAGGATGGCGTGTTCGGAGCCCCGGCGGACGAGAGCCTCCCGGGGCGAGTGACGGAACGACTGAAGGGTCGACAGGTAGGCAACGGCCTCGAGCACGCTGGTCTTACCGGCCCCGTTCCGCCCGGTGATGACCGTGGTCCCCTGAGGGTCGGGTTCGATGTGCAGTTCGACGACGTTCCGGAAATTGGTGATCTGGAGCGAGACGAGATGCACGAAAGGGGTGTCGGCGACGCCGGTCGGGCTAGGAGACCCGGACCGGCATCAGCAGATAGCGGAAATTCGTCTCCTCGGCCGCGCGCACGGTGGCCGGCTTGGTGGCGTCGACGGTCTCGAGGAGGACTTCGTCCCCCGATACCGCCTCCACTCCGTCGATGAGGTAGGTGGGGTTGAAGGCAATGGTCAGCTCGGTGCCTTCGAAATCGGCATCGACCGTCTCACTGGCGTCGCCCACTTCCTGGGAGACGACGGTGAGATCCACTCCCCCGCTGCGCATCGACAGCCGGACCGGTGTGGTGTTGTCCCGTACCAGCAGGCGCACCCGCCTGAGGGCGTCCAGCAACGAGTCCTTTCCCACGTGGAGGCGGTTCGGATATTCGGATGGGATCAGCTGGCGGTAGTCGGGGTAGCTCCCGTCGAGAAGGCGGGTGCTCACCTTGACATCTCCTGCGGTGAAGGTCACGTCATGGTCCCCGATGGACAGGCCGATGGTTGGTCCGGGACCGCCTTGGCTGCCGCCGTCATCCGAACGTTCGGCGACATCCTCCTTGGCGCCGCCGAGACCGGAGAGTTTCTGTAGTTCGGCCAGGGCCCGGGCTGGAACCAGGATCTGCGAACTGTCGTTGAGCACGTCGCTCCCCTCGATGTCCCGCATGGCCAACCGGTACGAATCGGTGGCCACCAGCCGAATCCCTCCGCCTTCGGGTGCGATCAGCACACCGGTGAGGAGGGGCCGGGCGTCATCACTCGAGGCCGCCCGGACCACCTGTCGGAGAGCACTGGCCAGATGCGCAGCGGAGAGGAAGGTCGCCGGTTTGGGGGGCTCGGGTAACGAAGGGAAGTCGTCGACCGGAAAGGTCCGGAGGCTGAACCGGGACCGCGCCGCACTGATCTCGACTTTTTCGCTCTCAGATTCGATGGTGACGGCACCCGGTTCCAGCGAGCGGACGATGTCGGCCAGGAGTTTGGCCGGGGCTACGCAGACACCGTCGGCAATTCCGATGGCCTCGGTGGACGCGTGCACCGTGAGGTCGAGGTCGGTCCCGACCACACCCAGATGGTTGGCCTGTACCTCGATCCGGACTCCCCCAAGAGCCATCGAGGTCGAGGTGCGCGAACTTACGGCACGGCCAGCAGTGGTCAGAACCTCCACCAGGGAGTCGCGCTCACATCGGAACTTCACCAGGAGGTCCTTTCTGTCTTTTGTCTTAGGTATCTAATTGGATAGTGATGGTAGTAAGCCCTGTGGATTGTGGATAAGCATCCTGCGCTCCAGCCCAGGGCCGGTCTTACCATCCAGCGGTCATCCACTGAACATGGTCGACCGACGTCATCAGGTGTTCCTTGGGTGACTGGTTATGGACAAGTTCATCTGAGTTCACAGAATTGCCCCAGATCGAGGCCGAGATATCCACAGATAGTGCACAACCTCTGGATACAGGCCGGAGAGGGGCGGCGGCGGGAGAGGACTTGGGGAGGTGTGGCGATCGGCCCTGGTCAGGGCCGCATGGGTTAGGAGCCACTTTTGATGCGGACGATCAGGTCAGTCACCTGGTTGTAGATCTGGTGGCGTTCTTTCATCAGGTTGGCGACCTTCTCGACGGCATGCATGACCGTGGAATGGTCCCGGCCGCCGAACTCCCGACCGATGGCCGGATAGCTGAAGTCGGTCAATTCCCTGAACACGTACATACTGACCTGGCGGGCAGTGACCAGAGGGCGTCGTCGGTTGGGACCACAGAGCTCCTCGACGGAGAACCCGAAGGTGTCGGACGTGGCCTCCAGGATGACCTGGGGGGTGATCCGCCTGGGTTGATCGGCGGAGACGATGTCGGAGAGCACCACCTCGGCCAACTCCCTGCTCATGGGCTGGCGGTTGAGGCTGGCGAAGGCGGTGACCCTGATCAGGGCTCCTTCGAGCTCGCGGATGTTGTCCTTGACGTGGGTGGCGATGAATTCGAGCACGTCGTCGGGGACGGCCACCTGCTCGTGCTCAGCCTTGGTCTGGAGGATGGCCAGGCGGGTTTCGAGCTCGGGAGGCTGCACCTCGGTGATGAGGCCGGACAGGAACCGGCTGCGGAGCCTGTCCTCCAAGGTGGCGATCGACTTGGGAGGCCGGTCAGACGTGAGCACGATCTGTTTGGACGCCCCGTAGAGGGAGTTGAACGTGTGGAAGAACTCCTCTTGCAGCGACTCCTTGCGCTCCATGAACTGGACGTCGTCGATCAGGAGGACATCACACTCCCGGTACCGCCGTTTGAACGCCGTGGTGGTGTTGGTCCGGATGGCATCGACGAACTCGTTCATGTAGGTCTCGGTGGTCACGTAGCGGACGTGGCGGCCGGCGAAGTTCTCGAGAACGTAATTGCCAATGGCGTGCAGAAGGTGGGTCTTCCCCAGCCCGGCATCGCCGTAGATGAACAACGGGTTGTAGGACCGGGCCGGAGATTCGGCGACCGACTGGGCGGCGGCATGGGCGAAGCGGTTGGAGGAGGCGATGACGAAGGTGTCGAAGGTGTAGCGGGGATCGAGCACCGGGAACTCGAGTCGGTCGGTTGACCCACTCCCACCTGGTCGTTTGGGCCGTTCGCTCCACAATGAGGACCCTGGCGCGGTCGGAGCCGTCCGTGAGCCGGCATGGGCGAAATCGGGCTCGACCGCAGGCTGATCCTCGACGGGCTCATAGATGGGGGCGACGACCTCGAGTTGGACCGCGAGATCGCGACCCACCGTTCCGGTCACGGTGTCCTGGATAAGGCCGAGGAACCGGGACTCGACCCGGTCCCTGATCAGGGTATTGGGGACTCCGAGCACGATTTCGCTGTCCTTGATGGAAAGCGGCGTGATTCCTGACAGATAGGCCTGCCAAATGGCATCGGACACCTGTTCGCGCAGTGCCTCCGAGCACAAAATCCACATGCCTTCTGTGTCGTTCACGTGGGCCTCCGCCCTTGGACAGTCGATTCGGTCCACAGCACTATCCACAGCTGTGGACGAGCACCGCCTTGCGTACGCAGCGCTGGAAAGGCCGCGTCCCGGGCGCTACTGCGTCTTTTTGACACCCTGCTTCGTTCGTCGGGGCAAGCGACGGGCCGGGTCGGGTGCTGTGTGCCCAGAAAGCCACTTGCTGTGTTCGGAACGGTACACCGTGCCCAACCGGTGTGCCTCCCGGTGATCGACTAGAGCGGAGGCGGGATTGCGCCTAGCATGTAGGGGAATGCCCTGATCCCGGTGATCGGGCCCCCTGCCGCACGTGACACCAAATTGTTCGACGGTCCAGGGCGAGGAAGGAAGAGGACGAAATGAAGCGTACCTATCAGCCAAACGTACGGAAACGGGCCAAGACCCACGGATTCCGCAAGCGGATGTCGACCAAGGCCGGACGTGCGGTGATCCGGTCGCGCCGGGCGAAGGGACGCCATCGGTTGTCGGTGTGAGTACCGGAACTGCACCGGTCGGCCGTACGATCACCGGTGTCAGGTCGGTTCGTTCACGCCGGACGTTCGAGGAGCTGCGTCGCCGCGGCACTCGAGGACGGTCCGGACCTCTCCAGGTTAGTTTTTTGAAGCAACCTTCCTGGTCAGGGGTAGAAGTGGCCTATGCCGTCAATCGGCGGGTGGGAAGTGCAGTGGTAAGGAACCAACTGAAGCGGAGGCTGCGGGCGATTGTGTCCGAGAGGGCGGCATCCCTTCCGGCGGGCACCTACGTAGTACGTGCAGGGCCCGAAGGGTCACTGCTGGGATTCGATGAACTGAAGGTGGCTATGAGCCAAGCGCTGGAGAAGGCCACGAACGGCTCGCCCCGTGGATCGAGAACGACGCCCGCGACCGGACCCGGGACCTCCCGATGAGGGCCGTCGCCGACAGGGTGGGTTCGGGGTCGGAAGACCTGGTCAGGACCGAGACTGACGTGCGCGAGGTGGTCCCCGGGGACCTCGGCCAACGGCGGCGGGGCCCGGCCCGGTGGATGGTCTTGGCCATTCACGGGTACCAATTGGCCCGAGCGGGGCGGCCGACCGGATGCCGCTACCTGCCGACCTGTTCCGACTATGCGCTCCAGGCCGTCGAGCGGCACGGAGCGGTGCGGGGTGGGTTCCTCGCCCTGAGACGATTGGCGCGATGTAACCCCTGGGGCGGACACGGCATCGATCCTGTGCCCGACGGGAGGAATCAATGCTCGCATCACTGACCACCCCGATCGGCAAGATCTTCCAGCCGTTGCTGGACTTCGTGGGTTCTGTCCTGGCCTTCTTCTTCTCGATCATCCCGAACTATCCGATCGACGTTGCGCTTCTGACCATCGTGATCATGGCCGCGCTCACCCCCCTGACCGTCAAGAGCACGAAGAACATGGCCGCCATGCAGGCACTCGGGCCCGAGATGAAGAAGTTGCAGCAGAAGTACAAGGGCGCCGAAAACCGGGCCCAAATGAATGAAGAAATGATGAAGCTCTACAAAGAGCATAATGTGAACCCGGCTTCGGGCTGTCTCCCCATGCTATTGCAGATGCCTGCGTTCTTCGTTCTCTACAGTGTCATCCGGGGTATCACCAACACGGTCACCATTCCCGCGCACACCATCACCGTTGACGGGTTCAAAAAGATCGTCCCCCTCCAAATCAAAGCCATCCCCCGCTACATCCCCGATCCTTCGAAGATGCGGACGGACATCGTCGCTGCTCATGGCCAGCTCAACTCGTTCGGAATCGACTTCGCGCAGAAGCTCCTCTCCCATCACAGCAGCTGGTTCGTGGCCATCCCCTATCTGCTGCTGGTCGCCGCCGCCGTCGGACTGCAGTACCTGCAGATGGCCAGGCTCAATGCCCGGAACCCGCAAGCATCACAAGCAAATCCGCAAGCGGCCATGCTCCAGAAATACATGCCTCTCATATTTGGGTTTATTTATCTTAATGTGGCGGCTATTCTGAATGTCTATTTCATCGTTTCGAGCGCAATACGCATCCTGACGCAGGAAATCCTGTTCCGAAAAGGCATCGTGGCCGGTCCCCCGGCCACAGCGAGCGACGCCACCGGTGGCGCCAAGAAAGGCCCTGTGGTCGACAGAACCGAACGGGCGTTGCCCAAGTCGAAGGCGGCCGGAGCGGCGAAGGCCGGCGCCGGCGACGGGGGTGCCAACGGGACGGGGACCAACGGGAAGGGCCGTCCCGGGTCGGGAGCGAAGGCCTCCCCGGCAAAGTCGGGCTCGACGTCGAAGGCGACGGGTCCATCCAACAAGTCGAGTGGACCGGTCAAACCGCCGGGATCCACGAACGGGTCGAATGGCAAGAAGGGCGCCGGCTCGGGCTCGGGGCAACGACCCACGACGAATTCCGGCAACGAGAAGAACGGATCTGGGGGCGCTGACGCGGATGGCGGGAGTGCGGGCCAATCAAAAGAACATCCGCGCTCCAAGGCCAAGCGTGAGAGAAAGGCTCGGTAGCAGGTGGAGTGGGTGGAAGCCAGTGGCAAATCATTACCGGAGGCCAAAGAGATCGTCCTCGATCTTCTCGGAGTAGCTGAGGACGACGCTGAGTTCGTGGTGCTCAGCGAACCCAAGCCCGGACTGTTCGGCCGGCTGCGGGGCGAGGCCAGGGTTCAGGCCCGGGTGCGTCCCGTCGCTCCCCCACCGAAGCGGGGCCGCCGCCAGAAGTCGGACAAGCGACGCGAGGGCAGTGATCGGTCGCGTAGTGGGGGCGGGACGCGCAAGAACGAATCGACCGGGTCGGGGCGGGGAGACCGGACCAGGCCGAGAAGCGCGGAAGCCGAGCGGAATGGCGCCGGCACCGCCGACGTGCCATCCGGGCCAACCCTCGACGGTGACGTCGCCTCGACCTCAGCCTCCAATGGGCAGAGGCCCACAGCCTCGAGCCGTTCGAGTCGACGGCGCCGCGGCGGGCGGGGTGGCGGCGGAGGAAACGACAGTGGCGGCCAGCCAAGTTCGCAGGGGAAGCAAGTAACCGGTCGTGAGCCCGGGGAGAGTGAGAGCACGATGGAAGAGTCATTGACACTCGAGCAACAGGGTCAGGCGGCGGCAGATTTTCTTGCCGGACTCGTCCGCGAGTTCGGCCTTGATGCCGAGGTCGGCTTTTCAGAGGTCGACGAGGAGACCGTCCAGGTGGCAGCGGTGGGCGATGACCTCGGCCTGTTGGTGGGTCCACGTGGAGCGACGTTGTCGGCGGTGCAGGATCTGGCTCGGACCTTCGTGCAGCGCCAGTCGGAGAACCGGACCGATCGGATCCTGGTCGACGTAGGGGGTTACCGAGAGAAGCGGATCGCCGCCCTCCGCCGCTTCACCGAGGGCATCGTCCACGAGGTTGTCGAGTCGGGTGAGGAGCGGGCTTTGGAGCCCATGTCGCCCGCAGACCGCAAGGTGGTCCACGACACCGTCAATGAGATCGACGGGGTCGCGACTCGTTCCGACGGGACGGAGCCGACGAGATACGTGGTGATCGCACCGGCAAGCTGATGCTCGCCGGTGGGCCGGGCGGGCCCCGGTGACCGAGCCTGATCCAGGCTCGGTCGGAGCCCTGAGGGAACGGGTGAATCCCTGGGTGGAAGGTGTGCTCAGGCGATCGGCCGATTTGGGGTTCCTTGGGGGCATGGCCATTAAGGACCAAATCGATCACGCGCTCGGGTTCGTCTACGTCGCTGAGTCCGAGGTCGAGACCTCACCCCGCCGGGTTGCCGATCTCGGGTCGGGCGGGGGAGTTCCCGGCCTGATCCTGCTCTCCTGCTGGCCTGAGAGCCATTTCGTATTCGTGGACAGCAACGACCGTCGCACCGAGTTCCTCTCGGATGTGGTCGAGGGTTCGGGGATGGCTGAGGAAGCCGAGGTGCTGCGGAGCCGGGCCGAGGATGCGGGCCGAGACCCGGCCCTGCGGGAGCAATTCGACCTCGTCACCTCGCGATCGTTCGGTGCCCCGGGTGTCGCTGCAGAGTGCGGAGCTCCACTCCTACGCGTCGGCGGGCTGATGATCGTGTCCGAGCCTCCAACGGACCAACTCGAAGCCGACCGCTGGCCTTCGGCCGGATTGGAGCAACTCGGTTTGCAACCGTCGAGCAGGGTGCGGTTCAACGAAGCCTTCGGATACCAGGTTCTGGTCAAAGCGGCAACGACCCCGGACCGCTACCCGAGGCGGGTCGGTATCCCGGCAAAGCGACCCCTATTCTGAGTTGGGAGCACCCTGAGATCGGATCGCGACTGAGCCACGTTTCACGTGAAACACTCCAAATGCTTGAATCTCACTGATTGTGGGGCTGCCCCTGCCTGAGCTGTAGCGGAGGTTTCGGTGGTGTGTGGGGTCCGACGGAAAGGGCCCAGACGGGCTGCGAAGTAGGCGTTCACCACCCAGCCGATGGCAGCGGTTTCCCGGACCAGACCTTCCCCCGATGCCTCCGGGCACGAGGCCGCAACAACTCCCCGGTGCGGGCGGTGGGGCTCTGCGGTGGGTCTTTGTCCGAGGTTCCGCCGATTGGCTGACAGAAGAAGAGGCCAGCCAGGCTCGGTCCCGCTCGGTCCTCCCGAGCCGGAGCGGCGGAACGGAGTGGGGTCAACGCAGGGCTCCCTGGACGTTCGTTTGTCTCCAGATGGTCGGAGATCGACGCCGAGGAGCTCGAGGGACACGCCCGTGCCGAATCGTGGCCATGGTGCCACCGGAGGGCCGGTCTCACTCTTGGTCACGGACGTCATCCACTAACAGTTTGGGACCGATGTTCAGGGCCACGAAGTGGACAGAACGCCGTCCCGGGGATGGAGAGGGAGCCTCGGTTGAAGGTTCCACGTGAAACATTTGTCGAAAGGCTTGACCTGATCTTCGGCGCGGGGGAGGATGAACACCTTGAATCCTGCCCAATCGAAGAGACGATAGTGCTCGGTCGTCGTCGAGGTCGTAACAGATCCACCTCTCCGGACGAGCAATATTCCGTCAGCGAGCCGGACGGTGCATCCGGTGCCGCTGCGGTCAGACTGGTAGAGGATCCTCCTCCGATGGGCCCAAAAGCCCACGATTCGTCCCCGGCCCAACCCTCGACCGAGGTCGCGCCTCCCCTGGCTCCGACGGCCCGAACAGCCACGCCGATCAAGAAGACCAGTTCCGATGTGGCCACCGCCCACGCCGAGCTGGATAGCGTATTGCCTCCACCTGGTGCATCGGGACCACAAGCCGAAGAGGTAGGTGAGGGGTTGGTCGAGCCGGCATCCCCTGTCGTGGCCGAGTCCGCCGGTGCCGAACCGGTGCAGCAGGCAGTTGCCGCACCGGCCCCAGCCGCCGAAGAGAAGCTGGAGGGTCCGCCGCCGGCCGCCTCCACCAGAATCGACGAATCCGGTCCGGCACCGGAAGCGGCTTCCGAAGGGGACGAGGAGGCGGTTCTGGATGGGGAAGCACCACAAGCGGCCTCGGGCAATCCTCTCCCCCGCGTTCTTGCCGTCGCCAACCAGAAGGGGGGCGTGGGCAAAACCACAACATCGGTCA
This sequence comes from uncultured Acidimicrobiaceae bacterium, assembly GCA_963837805.1. Taxonomy (GTDB): domain Bacteria; phylum Actinomycetota; class Acidimicrobiia; order Acidimicrobiales; family RAAP-2; genus Bog-756. The sequence continues at coordinate 185,469 of CAWIOU010000033.1, read as the reverse complement.
ACCTTGGTGCGGCCCTGGCCGAACTCGGATTCAGAGTGCTCGTCATCGACCTCGATCCCCAGGGGAACGCGACGACGGGCCTGGGCATCGATGCCCGCAACTTCGAGCTTTCGATGTACGACGTCATGATGCGGGACGCTTCGCTGGAGGACTGCGTCGAGCCCACCAGTATGAAGAATCTCTTCGTCGCCCCGGCGACCATTGCCCTGGCCGGCGCCGAGATCGAGTTGGTCCCGGCCTTCAGTCGAGAGTTGAAGTTGAAACGGTCGATCGAGTCGGTTCTCGATGACTTCGACTACGTGCTGATCGATTGCCCGCCTTCCCTCGGCCTCATTACGGTCAACGCCCTGGCCGCCGCCGACGAGGTCCTGGTCCCCATCCAGTGCGAGTACTACGCCCTCGAGGGCCTCAGCCAGTTGATGCGCAACGTCCACCTGGTGGCGTCCAATCTCAACCCCCAGCTCGACATCTCCACCATCGTGCTGACCATGTACGACGCTCGGACCAAACTGTCCGACCAGGTAGCCAACGAGGTCCGTCAACATTTCGGGTCGAAGGTGTGCCGCAGTGTGATTCCCAGGACGGTGAGGCTGTCCGAGGCGCCGTCTTTCGGTCAGCCGATCACGGCGTTCGATCCCACCTCTCGCGGGGCCATCGCCTATCGGGAGCTAGCCAAGGAGGTCAGCGGTGGCACGTCGTAGCGGGCTGGGCAAGGGACTGAGCGCGCTCATTCCCACCGAGGTGGTGGGCGACCGCTCGACAGCCCTGCGCGAGGTCCCGATCGGGAGCATCAAGCCCAATCCGAGGCAACCCCGGGTCAACTTCGATGAGGACACCATGTCCTCGCTGGCCGCTTCGATCAAGGAGCTGGGCGTCCTCCAACCCGTTCTGGTCCGCCAGATCGGTGGTGAGGCGGCGGATGACTTCGAGCTCATCGCCGGAGAACGACGGTGGCGGGCCGCCCGTCGGGCCGGGCTCCAGACGATTCCGGTTCTGGTGCAGACCTCCGACGAGACACGAAGTCTCGAGCAGGCCCTGGTCGAGAACCTCCATCGCCAGGACCTCAACGTGCTGGAAGAAGCCGCGGCCTATCAGCAGCTGATCGAGGAGTTCGGGTACACCCACGATCAGGTGGCCACCCGCGTCGGCAAGAGCCGGACGGCCGTCACCAACACCCTCCGTCTCCTTCAGCTTCCGGCCGGGGTGCAACGCCTGCTGGCGGAGGGTCAGATCACGCCCGGTCACGCCCGTGCCCTGTTGGGAACCCCTGACCGCGGCTATCAGGAGGTCCTGGCCAAGTCGATTGTGAGCGACGGACTGACGGTTCGCGCCATCGAGGAAATGGTCCGCGATCATGCCCAGGCGACTGAAGCCCCTCCGGCCGGGCCGGTCCCGGAATCGACTCCGGTCCCGGTGCCAGGGGAAGGGGGGCGGACGACGGCCGCCGGGCCAGGTCCAGCCGGCCCCCGTCGTCTCCCGCCTCCCGGCATCCTCGAGCTCGAGGAGCTGCTGTCCAGCCACCTCAATACCAGGGTCAAGGTGGACCTCACGTCGAAGCGGGGCAAGGTCGTGGTTGAGTTCGCCACCCTCGAGGACCTCGAGCGGATCTACAAGTTGATGGTGGGACGCGCAGAAACGAGCGCCGTTTGAGGAATTACCGCGGAGAGTGGTAACTACTTTACATAAAGCGATCGAATGTTCGCTTTCTACCCACTCAGAGTGGCAATAGCCCCCTCAATCGGTGGTAGAGAGTAATCCACAACCTGTGCATGAGGTTGTGGATTACACGCCCGGAAGCCCGGTCAGGCAGAGATCGACGGTTGGGGTGTGGCGCCTAGTCCCACACGCTGTCCACCCATTCGGCCAACGCCAGCCCCACGGCCCGGACGACGGTGGCTGCCTGCTCGACCAGGACGCTGGCCGGCCCGATCTCTACGATGACGGCCGGCATCCGTGTCTCCCGCAAGAGGGGGAGTGACATGCCCTGGCTGCCCCCGTCAGGGAGGCCGAGGGCCGGTGAAAGCCTCTCTTGCAGGAGCTCGGCCAATCGGCGCCCGCCCGGCGAGGAGTAGCGGTACCCGGCGTAGTACGCCGTCGTGCAGTGGCGGGTATCCGAGGCCAGCCGGAGGCCGATGTACACCTCGGCGCCGCCCGCATTGACCTCCGAAGCCTGGGTCGACCCGTCCGGGTGGTGGTGGGTGGTGACCACCGCCCCCTGGTTGACCAGAAGCCGGCGCAGGGCGGCCACGGTGGAGTCGAGCCCACCCTCCTCGCCGATGGCCACCCGACGGTCGGCCAGGGTCCGCGGCGCGGCCCGGAGCAGTTCCCGGTCACGCACCGACGCCACCAGCTCGGTGTCGCTGTGGCGGGTGCCGAACCTGAGGAGCTCGGCGACGGTGGAGGCGCCGGCGATACCGTCGACGGGCAGCCCGACATTGCGTTGGAACTCCCCGAGCGCCGCCGAGGTCAGATCCCCGAAGATGCCGTCCACCCGCCCGGAGTCGAATCCGAGGGCGCTGAGACGTTGCTGGAGTTCGGCAACGTCGTCACCGCGCAACATCGGCGTCCGCCGGTAGAGGAAACGGTCCCCGATGGTGCGGCCGGCCTCGACCAGTGCAGACCAGGTCTGCGGTCCGCACACCCCGTCGACCCGCAGGCCACGTCGGTACTGGAACGCTTCGACGGCGGCCCGGGTCCCGGCCTGGTAGGCACCCGGTTCGTCGATGGCGGTGGACAAGCCGAGCCGCCGCAGGCGTTGTTGGACATCGACCACCGGCGGGCCGGAATCGCCGACCTCGAGCCGGATGGCGTTCGGCTCACTCACTCCCCGGCCCCGGCCAAAGACCCCTGTGACCTGGGAATTCGGCGATCAGCGAAGGGGGAGCGCCCCGCTGCTACAGGTGGGCAGACAACTCCTGGAGGAGCTGCCCCTTGCCCTTGGCCCCGACGATGCGGGCCGCCGGCTCCCCGTCCTTGAACAGGATGAGGGTGGGGATGCTCATGACGTCGAACCGACGGGTGATGTCGAGATTGTCGTCGATGTTCAGCTTGGCCACTTCGAGTTTTCCCGCCTGTTCCGAGGCGATCTCTTCGAGTACGGGGGCGATCATCTTGCATGGGCCGCACCATTCAGCCCAGAAGTCCACCAGCACAGGAACGTCCGAGGACTTGACATGCTCGTCAAAGCTAGCGTCGCTCAGGGTCGTGATCTTCTCACTCATAACGGTCGTTCCTCCTGCCCGGTCTGCGGGCCCTGCCTGGTGACCCTCGCTGGGCACACGCTACGTCAACCACCATTCGTCGCCGGGCATTCCCGGGTCCGACGCCTCAGTGGGCGGCGTGTTTGTCCTCCAGCCAACGCTCGACGTCGATCGAGGCCATGCACCCCGAGCCCGCCGCCGTGATGGCCTGCCGGTACCGGTGATCCTGCACGTCCCCGCACGCGAACACCCCGTCGACGTTGGTCCGGGTCCCGTCGAAGGTGCGCACGTACCCGTTCTCCTCCAATTCGATCTGGCCCTTGAACAACGAAGTATTCGGCTGGTGCCCGATGGCCACGAAGACGCCGGACAACTCGATCTCCGACTCCTCCTCGCTGATGTTGTCCCGGACCCGGACCCCGGTCACCTTGTTGTCCCCGAGTACGTCGATGACCGAGCTGTTCCACAGGAAGGTGATCTTCGGATTAGCGAAGGCCCGCTGCTGCATGACCTTGGACGCCCGCAGTTCCCCGCGCCGGTGGATGACGGTGACCTGGTCGGCGAATCGGGTGAGGAAGAGCGCCTCCTCGAGGGCGGAGTCCCCACCACCGACCACGGCGATCTCCTTCTGCCGGAAGAAGAACCCGTCGCAGGTGGCGCAGGTCGAGACGCCGTAGCCCAGCAGTCGCTCCTCGTTGGGCAGGTCGAGCATCAGGGCCTGCGCCCCGCTGGCGATGATCAGCGCTTCGGCGGTGTAGGTGGGCTCGTCGGCGTCGGGGTCGCCGACCCAGAGCCCGAACGGCCTGCTCGAGAGGTCGACCCGGGAGACCTTGGCCGTGAGGAAGTCGGCACCGAACCGGGCCGCCTGCTCGCGGAAGGCCTGCATGAGCTCCGGCCCCATGATCCCTTCGACGAAGCCCGGGTAGTTCTCGACCTCGGTGGTGAGCATGAGCTGGCCACCCGGCTGGTCGCTGGTCGACGAGGGTTCGCCCTCGATGACCAGGGGGAGAGCTGGGCCCGGGACGCGTAGATGGCCGCCGTCAACCCGGCCGGACCCGACCCGATGATCACGACCTGGTGGGACTCGGTCATGCCGCACCCTTGGTCGAGGCCGCAGGATCGGTGCGCTGGCTCCAGGCCACCACCCCGACGATGACGAAGACCCCACCGACCACCAGGTCCGACAGCCAGACCCGGCCGTCGAAGGCGTACACCGTGAGCAGCCGGATCAACGCGATCGACAGGAGGGTGATGGTGACCACGCTGGCCGCGAAGATGATGATGCCGAACACGATGGCCCGGGTGGCCAGTGTGAGCGGTCGGACGGCCTTGTCCCTGAGCAGCGTGACGAGGGTCTCGACGGCATCGGTACCCCGAGCGGGCAGGTCACCGATGGCGCCCGAGCCCGGAAGTCGGCTGGCTGGTGTTTCAGGCTGCGGATCCATGGTGCGAGGATAGTCGGGCTCCCCGCCTGGGCTGCCGTTACGGGGCCGAGTGTTCGGTCGGCGTTGTTCAGTCGGCGGCGATCATGCACAGGCCGACGGTGCCCGGCCCGGTGTGCGTCCCGACCACGGGTCCGAGGTCCACCACCACGAGCGGGAACTCGGACTGCACGCCCTTGACCATGTCGAGGAACCCGTCGATGTCGGTAGCCGCGCCGTTGCAGACGGCGATCCGCTTGATCGGAGCCGAGTTGACGGCCTTGTCGGCCAGGTAGCGGAGTGATCGGCTGCGGGTCCGCTGCTTGGATTCCTCCTCGACCCGTCCGTCGACCAGCGACACCACCGGTTTGATGGACAGGAGCGAGCCGAGGAGGGCCCGGGCCCCGCCGATGCGCCCGCCCTTCTCGAGGTGCTCGAGGGTGTCGACCACGCCGAAGACCTGGGTGCGACCGATCACCGTCTCCACCCGGGCCACGAGCTCGTCGAGGGTGGCGCCGTCGGCGGCCATGTCGGCGGCGTCCAGAACGATCAGCCCGAGGCCCATGGTCAGCGATCGCGAGTCGATGGTGCGGACGGGGATCTGATCGCCGACGGCCTTGGCCGCGGCCACCGCGGCCTGGTAGGTGGCCGACACCTCACTGGACAGATTGATGCAGAGCACCCCGTCGTACCCGTCGGCGGCGGCGGCCAGGAATGCCTCCTGGAAGGCACCGGGGAGGGAGCCGCCGTCTCGGGGAGCACGTCGCTGGCTGCACAGCGGGACCAGAACTCGTCGGTGGTGAGCGTGGCCCCGTCGATGAATTCATCGGAGCCGAACCGGATGGTCAACGGGACGATGGTCAGGTTCCGCTCGGCGGCCAGCTTGGCCGAGAGATCGCATGCGCTATCGGTTACCACCCGAATACGGGCCATCGGTTCCTCCTCGTCCACCGTCGGCGCCTCGTCCTCGGGCAGGTCGTTCACCGGTCGTAAGCGGCCATAGGGCCCACCGGCGGGCTGATCGTCGAGTCTGCCATGGAACGGCTCCACGGATTGGTCTTCGGCCGGGCCGTTCGGATCGTCGTCGCCGTTGGTGTCGGGCTCGGATTCGTCATCCGGCCCGACCGGGCCGGGGCGGCCCGACGGGTCCCTCATCGCGACGGCTGCGGCCGATCGCCGGGCGTCGCGCTCGGCCAAGACGGCGGCGGCGGCCACGTAGGCCACCACCCCCACCACCACGGCCAGCACCACCCGGCCGAGCAGTCCGAACCCGGACGGGGCGCCCGACACGTTGAGGGCCAGCACGGTGGCCACCGCCATCACCGCCGACGCGGCGAGGACCCGCTTGACCGGGACGGTCAGGTCGTCGCCACCGAGGCCACCCACCCGTCGGCGGATGACCGCCATGGCCAGCACCGCGGCGGCCGAATAGGCGATGGACAGCGAGAGGGCCAGACCGCGGACCCCGAGCGGCCCCACCAGCGCCACCCCGAAGACGATGTTGAGGCCGTTCTCGACCAGGTAGAGCCGGAAGGCGGTGCGGGTGTCCTGCATGGCCTGGAGGATGCGCACCATGTAGAGGAAGGTGCAGAAGCCGGGGAGACCCAGCGAGAACATGGCCAGTGCGGTGGCCGCCGAACTGGCCTCGGCCGTCGTCTCGGCCCCGTGGGCCAGCACCAGGGCGATCAGGGTGTGGGACAGGAGCACCATGCCCACCGCCGCCGGGATGATGATGGCCAGGATCCCCCGCAGGCCGAAGGCCATCCGGTGGCGGAAGGCGACCATGTCACCGCGGGCCCACCGTGCGGCCAGGGAGGGGGTCACCGCGCTCATCACCGACACGGCGACGATGCCGTACGGAAGCTGGAAGAACCGGTAGGCATAGGTGTAGGCGGAGACGGCACCCGGCACCTTGACCCCGTCGGCCAACGCCAGGATGACCACCAGGGCCACCTGGTTGGCCACCACCCAGCCGAAAGTCCAACCGGCCAGGCGGGTGATCCGGCGCATCGCCTCGTGGGCCGGCCGCCACAGGAAGTGGACGTGGAGGCGGGCTCGGGCCAGCGAGGGGAGCAGGAGGGCGGCCTGGACCACCACGCCGAGAGTTGTCCCCACCGCCAGCAGCACCAGATCGGTGTGGTGTTCGTCGATCGAAGCCAGGCTGGGATGGGGCACCAGGGCGTGGAACCAGAGCAGGACCACGATCAGCACCAGGTTGTTGGCGATGGGGACGAACATCGGCGCCGCGAACTTGCCCCGTGTGTTCAACAACGCGGTGAACAGGGCGATCAGCCCGTAGCAGGTGAGCTGGGGTACGAACCAGCGGAGGAAGAACACGGCCTCCCGGCGCTGGGCGTCCACGTCGAGGTTGTGGTTGGTCACCGTGTAGAGGTGGACGATGTCGGGGGCGAGGAAGAAGAAGGCCACGGTGGCGGCCAGGAGGACCACCACCGTCACCGTCACCACCGCCGAGATGGCCTCCCAGGCCTCGTCGGCCCGGCGGGTGGTCAGGCGGTCGACGAACACGGGAACGAACGTGGCCGACAGCACGCCGCCGATGACGATGTCGGTGATGATGTTCGGCGTGGTGTTGGCCAGGTTGTAGCCGTCGGCGAAGCCGCCCCCGCCCAGGGCCACGGTGAGGGCGACCACGCTGGCCAGTCCGGTGAGCCGGGACAGGGTCGTGCCCACGGCCATCCCGGCGGTGGCACCGGCCAGTCTCCGCCGCCCTCCTCCCGGTGCCGCCGGGAGACCGTCGATCTCGGTGTCGGTCACCGGACCTCCGCCGGCACCCCGGGCGCGCCCGTCTCCTCGGCCCCACGCCGGGTCCGCCGCTTGCCGCGACGTCCTCACCCACCACACGGCGAGGACGGCGATGGCCCCGAGCGACAGGATGATCCCCACGATGGAGGTGGCGGTGGACCGCACGACGATCTGGCCGCTCGACAGCTGGAGACCTCCCGACGGCGAGTGCAGGGTGATCGCCACGGTGAAGACGCCCGACGTGCGGGCCCGCACGTTGACGTAGACGACGTCGGTGTGGCTGTGCCCGGGCAGGACCGTGGTCGGTTGGGTCCATCCGGTGGTGCCGTTGGCGAAGAGCAGCTTGTCGCTGGTTACGGTCAAGGTGGCCGTCACCGGATAGGGAGCGGACGAGACGATGTCGATCGGCAGTCTGCCCTGCTGCGAGGTGAGGGTGATGGACTGGCCGCCGGCCACCACCAACTGCTTGAGTTGGGCGTCGATCGCCGAACCGGTGTTGTCGAGCACGGCCGCCTGCTGCCCCGGTCGCAGGAGGTCCGACTCGCCGGCCAGCACCAGATCCCCGAGGGGCACGATCAGGTTGTGGGCGGTCGGGGCGGCGGTGGCGAAACTGGTGACCCGCTGGCGCTGGGTGCGGATGGCCGCCGCCGGGAGACCGCCGGTCCCGCCGCCCGACAACGACCGGCACGGACCCCGACACCCGGCCGTGTCGGTGAACGTGGCGAACAGGTTGGACGCAGTGACCGACTGGATGATCGGGTTCCCGTGAAGGGCGCCGAGGAGGGCACCCACGAAGGCCGGATCATCGGGCCAGGTGGTCGGGGGTACGGCCACGATGGCCCGGGCGGTGTCGTCGTTGGGCTGCTCGTAGTAGATCTGGGCCAGTTCGGCCACCAGTTGGTGGGCGGCGAGCACCGGGTTTCCGGCCGGTCCGGCGAATCGGGCCGACAGGCTGGAGGCGAAGGCGGCCATCGGCCGGCCGGTGCTGGTGGACAGGCTGAACGGCTGGGCCGTCGACCCATCGGTGGGTGCCGACGACACACTGCCCGAGGGCACGATCACCTTGCTGTACCCGTCCGACTGCAGCTGGGCCAGGGTGGCCGGGTCGAGTCCTCTCTCGGACACCCACACACCCTGCCGATCGGGTGCCACCGGCAGATGGGTGACCTCGTGGGAGACGAGGGCGGTGCCGCGGGCCACCTGCATGGCCAGCTCGCTGTCCAGACCGGCGTTCACCAGGCTCGAGGCGTCGACCGGGGCGAACGGGGCCGACGCCAATTGGTGCACGGAGGGGTCGGCGGCCAGGGCCGACAGCTGGTTGACGGTGGCCTGGTGGCCCGAGGTCTGCAGGACGCCGATGGTCTGGGCGGTGGCGTCGATGGTGATCGGGACGGCGGGTTGGTGGTCCACGGCAGCCACCGTGTCCACGACGGCGTCGACCTCGGCGGGGGTGGGCGGGGCCAAGCGGTCGCCGGTCGGGTCTGCAGCTGGCCGGTCGTCGGGTCGGGGGCGGCCACCACCTTGGTACGGATGGGCAGGACCAGGGCGAACCGCAGCTTCTTGGTGTCGGCGGGAGCGTCGGTATAGATGAGGTGGGTGGTGATGCCGCCCACGGTTTGATGGGTGGTCGTGTTCACCAGATCGATCCGGACCGGATACACCCCCGCCGGGTAGAGCCCGCACTGTTCGGGGACCGAGGCCAGATCGATGATGAACCCGCCCGGCGGGGAGGTCTCGGCGTCATCGACCCGCACGGGCAGCGAGAGGGTGAAGGCGCCACCGGCCGCCCCCGGCAGCCCGCTCACCGGTAGCGGTGCGGTGGTCGAGGAGATGGGGTTCCCCGAGGGAGGAGCCTCCACCGACTGGTTGAAACCGGAGACGCTCGACAGGCAGGGGTAGACGGCGACCGAGACGCCGAGCTCGGCCACCGCCGGCGTGCCGCGCCCGGGTTGGAGGCGGAGGACGAACGGCCCGTCGCCGGTGACCGAGGGAGTCTGGTCCAACAGGATCAGTGGCGCCGCCGCTCCGGCCCCGGCTGCCGCCGCGGACGAACGGGGCGGGGTCCCGGTGGCGGCCGGGGTCGAGCCGGCTGTCGAGGCGGCGGCCGTTCCGGGGAGGAGGAGCAGGACCGCGAGGACCGCCCCCCAACCCTGCACCAGGGACGCCCCGGGACGGGACCGACGCGAGGGCCTCCGTCGGCTGCCGCTGGGGCATGGGCTGCCTCGTTCCCGATCCACTTCGGACGGCAGCCTACGCCAGTCGCACTACCCTCGGCGGCGTGTTCCCCGAGCGACTGCAACCGCTGGTGCAGGCCACCTCCGACCTCTCCGACCGCTTCCGGTCGGCGGGTCACTCCCTCTACCTGGTCGGGGGATCTGTCCGCGATGCCATTTTTGCCGACGAGGGATCACCGGGGGACGGGGACGGCAGGGATCTGGACTTCACCACCGACGCCCGGCCCGACGAGATCGAGGCGGTGGTGGCCGGTTGGGCCGACGCCGTGTGGATCCAGGGGAAGCGTTTCGGCACCATCGGCTGCCTCCGCAGCGGCCAGAAGTACGAGATCACCACGCATCGAGCCGAGGCCTACCGGCCCGACTCCCGCAAGCCCGACGTCGCCTTCGGCGACTCGGTGGAGGACGATCTGGCCCGACGCGACTTCACCATCAACGCCATGGCTCTCCGCCTCCCCGAGCTCGAGCTGATCGATCCCTTCGACGGTCTCACCGATCTCTCCGCCCACCGGTTGCGCACGCCACTCGACCCCGACGTTTCCTTCGCCGACGACCCCCTGCGCATGCTCCGGGCGGCCCGCTTCATCGCCAAATTGGATCTCGAACCGGCGCCCGAACTGGTCGAGGCGGTCCGGGCCGGACATCACCGTCTCTCCATCGTCTCGGCCGAGCGGATCCGGGACGAGCTGGACAGGATCGTCATGGTCACGGTGCCGTCGGTCGCCCTCTGGTTCGTCGTGCGCACCGGCCTGGCCGACGAGTTCCTCCCCGAACTGCCGGCCCTGGCCCTCGAACAGGACCCGATCCACCGGCACAAGGATGTCCTGGCCCACACCCTGGCCGTGGTCGACAAAACCAGCGCCGATCGCATCCTCCGGCTGGCCGCCCTGTTCCACGACGTCGGCAAGCCGAGGACCCGCGCCTTCATCGACGGGGGCGTCACCTTCCACCACCACGAGGTGGTGGGTGCCCGCATGACCAGGGCCCGCATGCAGGCCCTGCGCTACCCCAACGACGACGTCGACGAAGTGACCGAACTGGTCAACCTGCACCTGCGCTTCCACACCTACCGGCTCGGGTGGTCGGATCGGGCGGTGCGCCGCTATGTGCGCGATGCCGGTCCCCTGCTCTACCGGCTCAACGAGCTGACCCGATGCGACTGCACCACCCGGAACGCCAACAAGGCCAAGGCGCTCGGCCGTCGCATGGACGAGCTCGAGGCGCGCATCGTCGAGCTCCGTCAGCAGGAGGAGCTGGACGCCATCCGCCCCGATCTCGACGGGGCCCAGGTCATGGACGAGCTCGGCCTCGAGCCCGGACCCGACGTGGGCCGGGCCCTCGCCTTCCTGCTCGAGCTCAGGCTCGAGGAGGGTCCGCTGGGTGAGGACGAAGCCCGGAAGCGGCTGGCCCAATGGTGGTCGCAGCAGACGTGACCGTGGACTGATTGCCGACCGGTCCGGCCGGCGACTACCGCCAGGCTCAGCCCTCGGGCCACACCGGGCCGCGGTCACCTTCGGCGAACGACTCGACCATGTCGTGGGCCACATCGTCGTGGTACTGGACAGGGGGAGACTTCATGAAATAGGCCGAGGGGCCGAGCAGAGGGCCGCCGATACCTCGGTCGAGGGCCAGCTTGGCGCACCGGACGGCGTCGATGATGACCCCGGCCGAGTTGGGGGAGTCCCACACCTCGAGCTTGAGCTCGAGATTGAGGGGGACGTCGCCGAAGTTGCGACCCTCCATGCGGATGTAGGCCCACTTCCGGTCGTGGAGCCAGGGAACATGGTCCGACGGTCCGATGTGGACGTCGTCGGCCGGGAGGGCGCCGTGTTCGATCTGGCTGGTCACGGCCTGGGTCTTGGACACCTTCTTCGATTCGAGACGGTCCCGCTCGAGCATGTTCTTGAAGTCCATGTTCCCGCCCACGTTGAGCTGGTAGGTGTGGTCGAGGGCCAGTCCCCGGTCCTCGAAGAGTCTGGTCAGGATCCGGTGGACGATGGTCGAGCCCACCTGGCTCTTGATGTCGTCGCCCACGATGGGCAGGCCGGCGGTCTGGAACTTCCGGGCCCATTCGGGGTCGGAGGCGATGAACACGGGAATGGCGTTGACGAACCCGACCCCGGCCTGCAGGCAGGCGTCGGCGTAGAAGCGCTGGGCCTGCTCGGAGCCGACCGGGAGGTAGCTCACCAGCACGTCGGCCCGCGACTCCTTGAGGGCGGCGACCACGTCGATGGGCTCCGCCGGCGACTCCTCGACCGTCTCGCGGTAGTACTTGCCGAACCCGTCGAGTGTGGGGCCCCGCTGCACGGTGACCCCCAGCTCGCCGACCCCGGCGAAGCGGATGGTGTTGTTCTGCCCGGCGAAGATGGCCTTGCCCAGGTCGGTGCCGACCTTGGCCGCGTCGGCATCGAAGGCGGCGACGAACTCCAGATCCCGAACGTGGTAGCCACCCAGAACTACATGCATCAGCCCGGGGACCGTCTCGGTCGGATCGGCGTCCCGGTAGTACTCGACTCCTTGGATGAGGGAGCTGGCGCAGTTGCCCACACCGGCGATGGCCACACGGATCGTGCTCATGAATTGGTTCCCTTCGTTGCTGTCATGGCGTTCCCACGCAGGGGCTCGCGATTCTCGGATCGGGGTGCTGGCTGCTTCTGCCGTTCGAATTCGATGAGGCGGTCGAGCCATGCGATGTCGTGCTCGGTGGCCTCGGTCCCGTGCTCGACCAGCGACCGGGTGTAGACGTCGAGGGTGCTCCCGGCGGCACGGATGTGGTCGTTGGCCAGGCGCCGTGTCAGCTGGGCCCGCCGCCGCTCGAGCAGGGCCAGCCGGGCCTGAGGGGCCAGATGCCGGGCGAATGCGAGGCGGAGGCCGAAGCTCCGGGCGTCGTCGGTCCCGGCCGGCTCGTCGGCGTCGAGGAGCTGTTCGAACTGCTTGCGGCCCTGTTCGGTGATCCGGTACACCTTGCGCGACCGCTTGGTGCCGCGGGCGGCTCCGGCCCGTCGGGCCCGTAGTCCGGCCCGGTCGCCGCTCAGTGAACCGGTCGGCGGGATGGGGGGAACGGCCGGCGAGCCGGTCGACTCGGTGACGGTCACCGCTCCGGCCGACTCCAGCCGGGACAGGGCCGGGTAGAGCGAACCGAACGAGATGTTGGCGAACAGCCCCAGCTCGTCACGGAGGCGCCGGCGGATCTCGTAGCCGTGGAGCTCCTGTTCGTGGAGAAGGCCGAGAATGGCCAGATCGAGCATGTCAGCATGATATATCAATCCGATATATCAATTCAATACATCGACCGCGAGGTCGCCGATGTGGAAGGTGACAAACGCACAGGCACGGAGCCGCGACGAGTGGCCAGTCAAGGCAGGCTCAGGGCGCGCCAATCCCCCTGGCGGGAGAGAACTGGCGCATTGGTCAGGTCGGAGAATGGCGCGAGATGGGGATCCGGACCTCTCGACGATCTGACAGCCATGGTCCTACCCACGGAGGGGCGGAACCAAACCTCATTTCCAGAATCCTCCGTTTGTCCACCAACCTGTGGAGAAACGGAACACCGGTTCGGGTTGTGACTCGGAGTTACTGCGCCGAGCGGTCAGGTGTCGGACCGGAGCGCGGGCCACGCTTCGGGCCTGCCGGGACAGTGCCCGCCAACCCCCGAGGGATTACCCTGGTGTGCGTGAGCTTCCGACCCGGAGCACTCGAGGGTGTGCAGACCTCCCCGACCGGAGGGCGTGTCGAATATCTCCTCGCCCGCAACGCGGTGGTCCGGGAGTATCGCAAGGGCCGGCTGTCCCGTCTCGATGTCTGTGACGCCCACCCGGAATTGCTTCGGGCGGCACGCAATTTGGGCCATCCGTCGGGTGACGGGTGCCCCATCTGCGAGGAATGCGACCTGGTCGAGGTGACCTTCGTGTTCGGTTCGCGGCTGCCCCCGGGGGGCCGCTGCGTGGCCACCCAGGCCGAGCTCAGCCGCTACTGGCGCCGCAAGGAGCCGGTGGTCTGCTACGTCATCGAGGTCTGTACGGAGTGTTCGTGGAACCACCTGTCCCGGATGTATCCGGCCGGTGCCGGGGTGGAGGCCGTGGCCCGGAAGCCGCTCAGCGGTCGGGCCAGCCTGTAGCACGACACCGGACCGGCCGGGATACGGCCAAATGGACGAGGTGGTCGATCCCCGGTAGAAGAGGGGCATGATCCTCGAAGGCAAGACGGTCCTCGTCACCGGTGTCGGAAACGGCCTCGGCCGTGAGTGTGCCGCCAGTGCCCTGCGGGACGGGGCCAACGTGGTGATGGCGGCCCGGACCCCCGAGACGCTCACCACCATCGCCGGCGAGCTCGACCCGACCGGCGAGCGGGTGGCCACCCACCCCACCGACATCACCGACCCCGAGTCGTGCGCGTCGCTGGTCGAGTCGGCCACGAGCCGGTTCGGGTCGGTTGACGCATTGATCCAGGTGGCGGCGTACGAGAACGTCTGGGGTGGGCTGTACGACCTGAAGTTCGAGGCCTGGCGCAAGGCGTTCGAGACCAACGTGCTCGGCGCCCTGACCGTGATCAGGCCGGTGGCTGCGGCCATGAAGTCCGGTGGGGGAGGCTCGGTCGTCCTCATCGGATCGCAGTCCATGTTCCAACCGGCGCTGCCCCAGAGCGGCTACGCGGCGTCCAAGAGCGCCCTGCTGTCGGCCATGTACTACCTGTGCGACGAGCTCGGTCCCGACAACATCCGCTTCAACATGGTCATCCCGTCCTGGATGTGGGGGCCGAACGTCGAGATGTACGTGAACGGGACGGCCGCCAACCAGGGCCGGACCGCCGACGACGTGCTCGAGGACATCGTGGGCAAGTTCCCGCTCCGCCGGATGACCGAGGACGGCGAGGTCGCCGATGTGGCCGCATTCTTCGCCTCCGACCACGCCAAGGCCGTGACCGGCCAGTATCTGCTGGTCAACTCGGGCGAGATGCTCCGATGAGGGGCGCGCCGAAGCGGGTGGTGGTCTGGGGTACCGGGTTCGTGGGGAGGATGATCATTCCCGAGATCATCCGCCACCCCGCCTTCAAGCTGGTCGGTGTCGGTGTCAGTAGTCCCGACAAGGTCGGCGTGGATGTCGGCGAGCTGTCCGGAACCGGCCCCGCCGGCGTGACGGCCACCGACGACCTCGACGCGTTGGTGGCCCTCCGACCCGATGCGCTTGTCCACTTCGGGCCGACCGCAGCCCACGCCGAGGCCAACATCCGCGATATCGGCGCCTTCCTCCGGGCCGGGATCGACGTGTGCTCGACGGCCATGACGCCGTGGGTGTGGCCGACCATGGCCCTCAACCCCCCAAGCTGGACCGAGCCCATCGTCGAGGCCTGCCGCATCGGCGGGTCGTCGTGCTTCACCACCGGCATCGACCCCGGGTTCGCCAACGACCTGTTCCCGATGACCCTGATGGGGCTGTGCAGCGAGGTCCGCCAGGTACGGGCCCTCGAGATCCTCGACTACATCAACTACGAGGGCGACTACGAGGACGAGATGGGCATCGGGCGACCACCCGAGTTCGTCCCCCTCCTCGAGCACACCGACATCCTGGTCATGTCGTGGGGGGCAACGGTGCCGATGATGGCCCACGCCGTGGGCGTCGAGCTCGACGAGATCACCAGCACGTGGGAGAAGTGGGCCACCGATCGGCCCATCACCACCGCCAAGGGCGTGATCAACCCGGGCGAGGTGGCGGCCATCCGGTTCACCATCAACGGGATCTACCAGGGCGAGCCCCGCATCTGTCTCGAACATGTCAACCGGGTGGGCGTCGACGCCGCCCCGGACTGGCCCCGGGGCAACCAGAACGACGTCTACCGGGTCGAGATCCAGGGAACGCCGTCGATCACCCAGGAGACCGCGTTCCGTTTCACCGACGGGAGCGGGCGGGACGCGGCCGCCGCCGGTTGTCTCGCCACCGGCCTCCGGGCCCTCAACGCAGTACCGGCGGTGAACCTCCTCCCGCCGGGATGGGTCACCGCGCTCGATCTCCCGCTGATTCCCGGCGTGGGTACGATCCGATAGCCGGATCGTAGGCGTGACCGGATCGGAAGACGGAGGAACCACCATGACACCCGACGACCTGGTCGAGATCGAACTCATCAAACGGTTGAAGTACCGCTACCTGCGTTGCCTCGATCAGAAGCTGTGGGACGAGATCGAGACGTGCTTCACCCCCGACGCCACGGCGCGCTACGGGGGTGGGCTCTATGAGTTCGAAGGGCGCGACGCCATCATGGAGTTCCTGCGCACCTCGATGGGGGCCACGACCATGCTGAGCAGCCACCGCTGCCATCATCCCGAGATCGACCTCACCGGCCCGGACACGGCCACCGGGATCTGGGCCCTCGAGGACGTGGTCGTCCTGACCGATGTGGGCGTCAACGTCCAAGGGGCGGCGTTCTACACGGACAGGTACGTGAAGGACGGCGACACCTGGCTCATCGCCCACACCGGCTACAAGCGCAGCTACGAGGAGCTGATGCCCAGGTCGGCGATCAAGGGACTGAAGCTGACCGCCGATTGGTGGGCCACCGACGGGCGGTCGGCGCTCGGCTGATCGGCGTCATCTCCGGCCCGAACCGGCGCCGGTCAGGCCAGCGTGGCCCCGTCGATGAGGATGTCCGCCCCGTTCATGTGCGCCGCCTCGTCGGAGGCCACGTAGGCGATGGCGGCGGCAATCCCCTCCGGCGTGCCGAAGGGGCCGAGCGGGGTCACCCGTCTCAGGAGCTTGGCGTCCGCGCCCTCGGGCAGATGGAAGGCGGCGGTGATCGGGGTGTCGATGGCGCCCGGGCTGATGCTGTTGACCCGGAGGCCGGCGCCGGCGTACTCGACGGCCAGGGCCCGGGTGAAGGCGAGCACCCCGCCCTTGGTGGCGGCGTAGGCCGAGGCCCAGGGCTGGCCGCGGTGGGCGGCGGTAGAGGCCAGGTTGACGATGTTCCCGCGGCTGGACAGCAGAGAGGGGAGCGCCTGACGGCAGACCAGGAACGTGCCGGTGAGGTTGACGGCGACCAATCGGTTCCATTCGTCCAGTGACTGCTCGTGAGTGTGGGAGAACGAGAGCACCCCGGCCACGTTGACCACCACGTCAAGGGTGCCCAGCCGGTCGACGGCCGAGGCCACCAGCTCCTCGACGCCGGATTCGGTACTGACGTCGCCGACGAGGGCGGACACCGACCCGCGCAATCCGGCGGTCTGGTCCGAGAGCTCGGACAACAACTCGGCGTCGACGTCGACGGCCACGACGGCCGCCCCTTCGGAGGCCAGCCGGATCGCGGTGGCCCGTCCGATGCCGGACGCGCCGCCGGTCACCGAGCGCGTGCCGTCCGTCAAAACGTTCTGGGAGCATCGCCAGACTGTAGGGCGTGGGCCACGTTAGTGTGACCGCCGGACACGACGGGGAGGAGTGGGATGACCACCACCAGCATCACCGGAGGTCGGTCGAAGAACCTCATCCTGGCCGCGATGATCTTCGCGGTCTCGATGACCTTCATCGACCAGACCATCGTGTCCATCGCCGTCCCCGAGATCCAGAAGGAACTGGGCCTGAGCAGCACCGGCGTGCAGTGGGCGGTCAATGCCTACCTGCTCTCGCTGGCCGCGCTGTTCGCGTTCGGCGGGCGGTTGGCCGACACGGTCGGCCACAAGAAGATGGTGGTGCTCGGCGTCATCGTCTTCGCCCTGGCGTCGACCATGTGCGGGCTCACTCCGAAGGGGAGCCTGGCCGAAGCGTGGATCGTCACCTTCCGGGTCGTCCAGGGAGCAGGAGGGGCCATCATGTTCCCGGCCGCGCTGGCCATCGTCGTGCAGACCTTCGCCCTGCACGAGCGCGGAAAGGCGTTGGCCGCCTTCTTCGGGATCGCCGGCGGCCTCACCGCGGTGGGCCCGATCCTCGGGGGCTACCTCACCCAGTGGACCTGGCGGGCCATCTTCTGGGTCAACGTCCCGGTGGCGGTCATCGCCCTGGTCCTGATCGTCCTGGCCAAGCCGGTCACGTCCTTCAAACCCGCCCCGATGGACTACCGCGGATTGGCCCTGATCGCCTCGGGTGTGGCCCTGAGTGTCTTCGGCTTCCAGCAGGCGGCCATCTGGGGGTGGGGCAACCCGGGGGTCGGACTGGCCATCGGAGCCGGCCTGGTCCTACTGATCATCTTCTACTTCGTCGAGCTGCGGACCGAGTCCCCGCTGATGCAGGTGCGCATCTTCCGCATCCGGCCGTTCTTCGTCGAGAACCTCGTCCTCGGCATCTCCATGCTGGCCTTCATCCCGGTGTTCTTCTTCGCCAGTGAGTACGCGCAGATCTCCCTGGCCAAGTCGGCGTCGGAGGCCGGCCTCTTCCTGCTCTATTTCTTCATCGGCTTCGTGGTGGCCGCGCAGATCGGCGGGCGGATGCTCGACCGGGGCGGCGCCAAGCGGCCGGTGGTGCTCGGATGCGTGCTGGCCTGTGTCGGATTCGCCCTGTGGGCCGGCAAGGTCACCCAGCTCAGCTTCGGCGCCCAGAAGTGGTACATCATCCTGGCCGGAGCCGGAATGGGTTTCATGCTCGGCCCGGCCAGCACCGATGCCGTCAATCGGGCGTCGCGGCTCTCCTACGGCGAGGCCACCGGCATCACCCAGACGGTCCGCAACTACGCGGCCAGCCTCGGCCTGGCCATCCTGGGCACGGTTCTGGTCACCCAGTTCCGTTCGCAGGTGACCACGTCACTGGTGTCCCAGGGGGTGCCCGCCGGCCGGGCGGGCCACGAGGCGTCGACCATCGCCCAGGCCCAGGGTGGGAACGGCAGCGTCCAGTCGATCCCCCACTTCGTGCGCCTCGATTTCGCCGACGCCACCCGGAGCGTCCTCATCGGCATGTCGGTGGCCATGGGCATCGCCGCCGTGGTCGGCCTGATCGGACTGCGGGCCGGCGTCCAGGAAGAGACGGAGCCGGAGGCCATTTCCACCAGCCCGCCTGCCCGCTAGCCTGGTGGGGTAGTCCGTAGTGCTCGGTGGTGGCCGTCGGCCACCACCCATGCCGCCGGCAGCCTCCGGGCGCTGGACGGCCGAACAGGAGGATTGCCATGCCCGACCCCCGGTCGAAGCCGGTCACCGTGCCCGTGGTGCGTGACACCAAACGGCGCGACGGCCACCCAGCCCTGGTGATGGTCACCG
The DNA here is from genome assembly GCA_963837805.1 of uncultured Acidimicrobiaceae bacterium. Classification (GTDB taxonomy): domain Bacteria; phylum Actinomycetota; class Acidimicrobiia; order Acidimicrobiales; family RAAP-2; genus Bog-756. Next base: position 166,685 of record CAWIOU010000033.1, on the reverse strand, counting down.
CCTACGACGCCCCCGGGGCCCGGATCGCCGACGCCGCCGGCGTGGACATGATCCTGGTCGGCGACTCGGTGGCCACCAACGTGCTCGGCTACGAGGACACCCTCCAGGTGACCATCGAGGACATGGCCCACCACACCGCGGCGGTGGCCCGGGCCCGGCCCAAGCCCCTGATCGTGGCCGACCTGCCGTGGATGAGCTACCACCTCGACCCGGTGGACACGGTTCGGAACGGCGCCACCCTGATCCGGGCCGGGGCCCAGGCGGTGAAGTTGGAGGGGGGCGTCAACCGGGTGCTCATGATCGAGGCCCTGGTGGCGGCCGAGATCCCGGTGGTCGGCCACCTCGGCCTGACGCCGCAGTCGGTCAACGCCATGGGCGGCTATCGGGTGCAGGGCCGCGATGACGCCGCCGCCCATGCGTTGACCCTGGCGGCCAAGGCCGTCTCGGCCGCCGGCTGCTTCGCCGTGGTCATCGAGGGGGTCCCCGAGCGGGTGGGCGAGGCCATCACCGAGTCGCTCGACATCCCCACCATCGGGATCGGAGCCGGCCCGGCCTGTGACGGGCAGGTCCTGGTCCTGCACGACCTGCTCGGGCTCAACGCCACCGTGCCCAAGTTCGTGCGCCGGTACGCCGAGCTCGAAGCGGCCGCAGTGGCCGCGGTGGCCGCCTACGCCGCCGACGTGCGCTCCGGGGCCTTCCCCGCCGATGCCGAGGTCTACCACTGACGTCGGTCCCGCCGGTCCCGGGGGCCGGTGGATTGCCGGTAGGGTAGAGCGGTTGTCACAGCCGCCTGCGGGCGGCCATCCAGTTCCGACCTGCCCCACGTCGTGGGGCTCGGGTGACGGTGTCGCCCGATCCAGAGGGAGGTGAGCCGCTCGTGCGGCCATACGAAGCAATGGTTATTTTCGATACCGGTGCCGACGAGGCCGCCGTCAACGGGGTGCTCGACCGTGGTGTCGAGGCGCTGAAGGCAAAAGGCGGGAACGTCGGCCGGGTGGAGCGTTGGGGGCGGCGGACCTTCGCCTACGAGCTCCAGCACAAGCGTGAGGGCTACTACGTGGTCATCGAGTTCACCGCCGACCCACCGGCGGTCGCCGACATGGAGCGGGTCTTCGTGCTGGCCGACGAGGTGCTGCGCCACAAGGTGATGAGGATTCCGGACAAGGTGGCCGGGCGACGAGCGGCGGCTGCGGCCACCAGCGGCGGGGAGGGCTGACATGGCAAACGGCAATGCGGTGACGCTGGTGGGCAACATCACCCGCGATCCTGAGCTGCGCTTCACCAACACCGGGCAGGCCACGTCGAGTTTCGGCCTGGCCGTCAACCGGCGGTGGCAGAACCGGCAGACCCAGGAGTGGGAGGAGGCCACCTCGTTCTTCGACGTGGTGTGCTGGCGGGAGATGGCCGAGAACGCCGCCGAGAGCCTGAGCCGGGGGGCGCGGGTGATCGTCACCGGCCGGCTCGAGCAACGCAGCTGGGAGACCCCTGACGGGGACAAGCGGTCCAAGGTGGAGGTCGTGGCCGACGAGATCGGCCCGAGCATCCGCTGGGCCACCGCCCAGGTGACCAAGAACGAGCGCCGGGGACCGGCCGAAGGCGGGCCGGGCGGAGCTCCGGCCGGTGGTCAGGGCGGAGGACCATCAGGGGGGAGATCCGGCGGCACCGCTGAGCCCCAGGGGTACGGATACAGCGAGGAGCCCTTCTAGTCATGGCACGCAACAACGATCGAGGAGGAACCACCCGGCGCTCCCCCAAGGACACCGGGCGCAGGATCAAGAAGAAGCCCTGTGCGCTGTGCAAGGACCGGGTGGAGTGGGTCGACTACAAGGACGTCGGGATGCTCCGCAAGTACATGAGCGACCGCGGCAAGATCCGGGCCCGACGGGTGTCGGGCAACTGCACCCAGCACCAGCGCGACGTGGCCATCGCCATCAAGACGGCGCGTGAGCTGGTGCTGCTCCCCTACACCCAGCGCACCACGACCGAACGGCCGGGAGGCCGCGGCGGCGGCCGCGGCGGCCGGGAGGGCGGCGGCTACTCGGGCCAGGGCGGTTCCGGCGGCCGGCGGCCCCGTGACGAGGAGCGATCGCTCTCGGCTGATGCGACCTCGTCCGCGGTCCCCGACGACGCCCCCCCGGCTGCGGTGGTCGAGGAAGTCCTCGAGGTCACCGGCACCGGCGACGGCGGCCTGACCGAGGTCGTGGTGGACGAGGTCGTTCCCCAAGACGGCGGGGCCTGAGATGAAGGTGCTGCTGCGGAGCGACATCGACGGCGTGGGGAAACGCGGGGACATCATCGATGTCTCGGGAGGGTTCGCCCGCAACCACCTGCTGCCGGCGGGGAAGGCCATCGTGGCCTCGCCGGGGCTGGAGACCCAGGCGGCGGCCATGCGACGGTCCCGTGACCTCCGTGACGCCCGCGACCACGAGTCGTCCGAGACGGTGGCCCGCACCCTGGTCGGGAACGCGATCACCCTGTCGGCCCGCGCCGCGGGCGGCCGTCTGTTCGGCTCGGTGTCCGCCGCCGACATCGTGCGCCACGTCGAGGAGCAGACCGGTGCGGTGATCGACCGGAAGGACCTCGTGCTCGACGAGCCGATCAAGACGGTGGGGGAGCACAGCGTCCGGGTCGAGCTGGTGGGTGGGGTGGTCTTCGAGCTCACCGTGGACGTGGTCGCCGAAGCCTGACCCGGGGGCCGTCCGCCGGCCCACCATCAACCGACCTGTCACGGCCTCCTGGGATGATGGCGGCATGTCACGACGCGTCCGCAGTCAGACCCACCTTGTCCACGCGCCGTCCACACCCACGCACGGCCATATCCCCAGGAAGAGGCTCTTCCGTTCCACAGGCCGTCTCGGCCAGGGTTGAGGGATCATGGTTCAGGCACTCGACGACTCGCGACCGCGGCACCTCATGGCACCCATGGGGGGCAACGGTGGCCCGGCCGGCCGCATCCCCCCGCACAATCTCGAAGCCGAGGAGTCCGTCCTCGGGGCCATGCTCCTGTCGCGGGACGCCATCGCCACGGCCATGGAGATCTGCAAGCCGGAGGATTTCTACAAGTCATCCCACGGGCACATCTTCTCGGCCATCACCTCGCTCTTCAGCCAGGGGGAGCCGGCCGACTGGGTGACGGTCACCGAGGAGCTCCGGCGGCGGGGGCTGCTCGAGACCATCGGCGACCCGTCGGTGTTCGTCTCGCTGCAGGCCAACACACCGTCGATCGGCAATGCCGAGTACTACGCAAAGATCATCGAGGAACTGGCGCTGCTGCGGCGGCTGGTCTCGGTGGCCGGGGAGATCACCGAGCTCGGCTACAGCCTTCCCGAGGACGTCTCCGACGTCCTCGACCGGGCGGAGAGCCTCGTGTTCGAAGTCTCCCAGCGGCGGGTGGTCGACTCGATGACGCCGCTGCGGGATCTGCTCGGCGAGAGCCTCGACCATCTCGAGCAGCTCTTCACCAGGGGCGAGTCGATCACCGGCCTGGCCACCGGCTATGCCGACCTCGACGAACAGCTGGCCGGCCTGCAACCGTCGAACCTGATCGTGGTCGGTGCCCGCCCGGCCATGGGCAAGACCAGCTTCGCCCTGGGCATGGTGGCCCATGCCGGCATCAAGCTCAACCAGCCGGTCCTGCTCTTCTCGCTGGAGATGAGCCATCTCGAGCTCACCCAGCGCCTTCTCTGTTCCGAGGCCCGGGTCGACGCCAACCGGATGCGGACGGGCAAACTCCTCGAGGCGGACTGGACGAAGATCGGGAATGCCATCAGCAGGATGAGCGAGGCGCCGATCTTCATCGACGACAACCCGAATCTCACGGTGATGGATATCCGGGCCCGGGCCCGCCGTCTCAAGAGCCGCGAGGGGTTGGGCCTGGTCGTCGTCGACTACCTCCAACTGATGACGGGCCGGCACGGTGCGGAGAACCGGCAGGTGGAGGTGTCCGAGATCAGTCGCGGTCTCAAGATCCTGGCCCGCGAGCTCGAGGTGCCGGTGGTGGCCCTGTCCCAGCTGTCCCGAGGCTTGGAGATGCGCCAGGACAAGCGGCCCATGCTGGCCGACCTGCGGGAGTCGGGTTCGATCGAGCAGGACTCCGACGTGGTCCTGTTCATCTACCGCGACGAGCTCTACAACCCGGATTCGAGCGAGAGCCAGGGCACCGCCGAGATCATCGTGGCCAAGCACCGCAACGGCCCGACCGGCCACACCCGGCTCGCCTTCATCGGCCACCACGCCCGGTTCGACAACATGGCCCGTGTCTGACCGCCCGGTCGGGCCGTCCCGCCCGGCGTGAAGGCACCGCGGTGACCGAGTTCGTCATCCCTCGGATCCCGGCGTCGGCCGGGGCGTTGATCGGCGACGGGGAGGGCCGGATCCTCATCCTCAAACCCACCTACAAGACGGGATGGACCATCCCCGGGGGCCAGATGGAAGCCGACGGGGAGTCGCCGTGGGAGGGCTGTCGACGCGAGGTGCTCGAGGAGACCGGGCTCACCGTGACCTCGGGCCGGTTGGCCTGCGTCGACTTCCTCCGCCCCCGGTCGAAGCGGCCCGGCGGGGTCCGGTTCCTGTTCGAGTGCGGCTCGATCGGACCGGTCCAGCAGCGCAGCATCGTCCTCCAGGAGGACGAGATCGAAGCGCACCGGTGGGCCGGCCCCGACGACGCCGTCCGCCTGCTGGGCGGCCCGGTCGGGCGGAGGATCGGCCGGGTGCTCGCCGCCACCGGCACCCTCTACCTCGAAGAGGGCGAGCCGGTCGCCGGCGTGACCTGACCCGGCGACCGCGCCGGGGTAGGGGTCACCACTGGGCCGCTGACAGACCGGCCACGAACCGGTCGAGGCGCTCGTGTCCGAGGTCGGCCACCCGGGTGCAGGCGAACCACGGCTCGGCCGGGATCAGGTCGGCCACCGGGTGTACCTCGACGATGGACCCGGCGGCCAGGGGCTCGGCACAGGCGAACGAAGGAAGCAGGCTGATCCCGAGTCCCGAGGCCACGGCGGCGGCCACCACCCGGAGGTCGGGGGCGACCAGCCGCAGGTCGGCGTGGAACGGGCGGCCGAGCGACGAGAGCCAGAACCGGCGGGTCAGGGGCAGCTCGGCACTGAAGGCCACCCACGGCTTGCCCACCAGCCACTGACCGAGCTCGGCGAGCGACTCGAAGGCCTGGTCGGCAGCCAGCCCCGGTGGTCCCACCAACACGAACCGCTTGGCGCCGATGGCGGTGGAGGTCAGGGATCGCCTGGACGGCGTCACGCTGGTCACCGCCACGTCCACCTCCCCGCTGGCCAAAAGGTCGAGGATCATGTCGTCCGGGCCGAACCGGGCCGTGATCGGCGGTGCATCCGGTCCCATCCGGGGGACGACGCCCGAGGCGAAGAACTCCGCCGAGGAGCCGATACGGATGGCGGCCGGTTCCCGCTTGACCGCTCCACCGTCCAGCCCGACCAACGCCTGCTCCAGACGGTCGAGTGACTCGGCCACCTGGGCGTGCAGCTCGCGGCCTCTGCGGGTCGGTTCCACCCCGTGGGCGGTGCGGACGAACAGGGGCAGGCCGATCCGCCGCTCGAGGGCGCCCAGCTGCTGGCTGGCCGCTGGTTGCGACAGGTTCCGCTGGGCGGCGCCGGCGCTGACCGATCCCGAGCGGTAGATGGCGACGAAGGTGCGCAACCACTCCGATGCAGCCATTCGAGAACCTTATAACAACTGTTCAGTAGTCTTGTTTGCCAATGGCTGCCAGTGGGCGCATGCTGGATCGATGACCGACATCCCCTATACCCACGGCCATCACGACAGCGTGTTGCGCTCCCACCGGTGGCGCACCGCCGACAACTCCGCCGGGTACCTGCTCGGCCATCTTCGGCCCGGGATGTCCCTGCTCGACGTCGGGTGCGGTCCCGGCACCATCACCTGCGATCTGGCCCGTCGTCTGTCGCCGGGCCGGATTGTCGGTATCGACTCGTCGGCCTCGGTCATCGCCGAGGCCACCGCGGTCGGCGCCGGCATCCCGTCGTTGACCTTCGAGGTGGGCGATCTCTTCGCCCTCGGATTCGAGGACGCCACCTTCGACGTGGTCCACGCCCACCAGGTGCTCCAGCACGTCGGCAACCCGGTGGCCGCTCTCACCGAGATGCGTCGGGTCTGCCGTCCCGGAGGCATCGTCGCCGTGCGGGACAGCGACTACCCGGCCATGCGCTACTTCCCCGACGACCCGCGGATGGCGGCCGCCCTCGACGCCTATGGCGCCCTGACCCGGGTCAACGGGGCCAACTGGGACGCGGGACGCAGACTGCTCCACTGGGCCCTCGAGGTCGGGTTCTCCTCGCTGGTTCCGTCGGCCTCCACCTGGTGCTTCGCCACCCCCGAAGACCGGGCCTGGTGGGGAGGGCTGTGGGCCGACCGGTTCACCCAGTCCGCGCTGGCCGAGCAACTGCTGGCGCACCGGATGGCCACGCCCGAAGACCTGTCGTCGTTCGCCGCCGCCTATCGGCAGTGGGCGGCGGCCCCCGACGGTTGGTTCGCCGTGCTCCACGGCGAGGTCGTCGGCACGGTCTGAGCGACCCGTCGAAGCGGGACGTCAGCCGCCTGGCCGGCCGTCACCGAGCAGGGCGCCGAGGAAACGGCTCGGTGCTTCCACCATCGGGTAGTGCCCGACCCCTTCCAGCACCTCGACGACGGTGTCCGGCCGGGCGGAACGGAGGCGGTCGGTCATGGCCGGCACGGCGATGGGATCGTCGTTGCCCCACACCACGCGGAGCGGGGACGGGTGGCGCTCGATGGCCCCGGTGAAGCGCGCTTCGCTCCGCCGCCGCTCCTCGACATAGCGGATGAGGCGCGGCAACAGGAGGTGACCGTCGAGGTGGGAGATCATGGCCCACTGGGCGGCGAGCTCGTCGGCGCCGACGCGGCTGGCCGGGCTGAAGGTGTTGGTGACCCCGGCCGTCACGGTGGCCTGGTCCACCGGGGCGTCGTCCGGCAGACGCCGGTCGGGGAGTTCGAGGAGGAAGCGCTGGCCGGCGCTGAGCCGGGTGAGCTCGATATAGATGCTGCCGTTGGTCATCCACCGTTCGCTGACCTCGACGTCCCACTCCCCGTGCTGCTGGCGGGCCAGCAGTTCCCCGCCCAGCGTGTCGCCCACGTCGTGGGTGAGCAGCGACAGGCGCTTCACGCCGAGGAGGCCGACGAAGGCGGCGGCGATATCCGCCTGCAGGGCGAAGGTGTAGGCCAGGTCCGGCTTGTCGGATAGGCCGTAGCCGAGCATGTCGAAGAGCAGCACCCGGCGATCGGCGGCCAGGCGGTCGACCACCCGGTGGAAGTCGAACGACGAGGTCGGGAACCCGTGGAGAACGAGCAGCGGCGGTTGCTGCTCGGCGCCGGTCGCGGGCACGTCGACGGTGAAGATCCGGTGGCCGCACAGGGTCAGGTGGCGCCCACGGGCCTTCCACGACTCGGCCGTCGGGTTCACCCGAGCAGGCGCGTCCGGAAGAAGTCGAGGACCTGGTCGAGCGCGTCCCGGGTGGGTGTCCCCGGCCGGTCGTCGAGGTCTTCGGTGAGCACCGAGTGGGCGGCCTTCTTGTGCCCGTGGGGATTGCCGTCGGAGGAGTCGAGCTCGACGCCCACGAAGGCGTCACCGAGCAGCTCGCGCAGATGCTGGAAGCGCTCGGGCGGGCTGAACTTGTCCCCGGTGAACCGCAGCCCGAGCACGCAGGTACCGGAGGCGGCCCGTTCCTGCACCCGGGCGATGTCGGCCGCTGAGATCCCGACGTCGGAGCGCAACGCCCTGGTCACCGGAAACGGGACCGAGGGTTGGCTGAGCACCGGGGCCACCACCACGTCGTCGACCATCATGCCCAGCGCGAACCCCCCGGTGAAGCACATACCGACGGCGCCGACCCCCGGACCGCCGCACCGCTGGTGCTCCTCGGCGGCCAGGGCCCGGAGCCAGCTGATGATCGGGCTGGTCCGCCCCCGGGCCAGCACGGTGAACTCGCGGCTGATGCAGGCGCCGGCCAGGGACGAGAGCGTGTAGCCGCCGGTGGGAGCCCGGCCGTCATGGCCGAACAGGTGGGGCATCACCGCGGTGAGCCCCTTCTCGGCCACCTGCCGCCCGAACCCGGCCACCGCCGGCGTGATGCCCGGCATCTCGCTCATCACGATCACCGCCGGACCGGTACCGGCCCGGTAGACGGCGCGGGTTTCCCCGCCGGTGGAGAAGGACCCCCGTTCGAACCCGGCCAGCGCTTCGGTCATGGGTGGACGCTACCCCGGCGTCGCTCCCGGTTCCCGGCCCCGGGCCAGCGTCAGGGTCACCACCACCGGGAGGTGGTCGGACCCGGCGAACGTGCCGACCCGGGCGTCGAGCACGGACACCGGTGGGGTCACCAGGACGTGGTCGAGCTGGCTGTGCGGATGGAGCGCCGGCCAGGTGCGGGCGGTGAGGGCCCGCCGCCAGCCCCGGAGGTAGGAGGTGACCGGCGGACCCCAGAGGTTCATGTCCCCGGCCAGCACCGCCGCACTGGTCGGGGCGGGGAGCAGTTGGTGGAGGCGTCGGTACTGGGCATGGGAGCCATGGGTGATGTGGGACATGTGGGTCCCGAAGACGGAGAGCGAGCCCCCCTCCAGCTCGAGATCACAGCCGATGACCACCCGGTGGGCCGGGTCCCGTCGCAGCCGCCTGAGCGGGATGAGGGTGTGGCCGGTGACCGCGGTCCGCGACAGGACGGCGACGCCCAGGCTCCCGGCGGTGGACCCCGAGTCGGACCCCCTCCTCGTAAACCGCCAGCGCTCGTCGTCGAGTCGGAACGAGCTGCGCCAGGGGCCCAGCCGCGGGCCCCAGCGGGTGGAGGAGGTCGGGAATGGGTCGAACAGGCGACCGCGGGCCATCTCGACTTCGGCCACCACCGAGTAGCCGAGCCGGCCGGCCACCGTCGTGGCCGTACTGGGCCTGTCGCCGTCGGGGGTCCACGATTCCTGCATGACGAGCACGTCGGCGTCGAGGGCCCGGCACGCCTCGACCACATCGAAGGGCCGCCCCCAGCCGTCGACGCCCAGGTGGACGTTGAAGGTGCCGAGAGTCAGGGACGCCGGACGCTGCCCGCCGCTCGGATCCATGGCCCCAGTGTGGCACCGGCGCCCGGCGCAGCCGCGCCTCCTCGGCGACCACGCTGGCGTCTGCTGTTCGCGGCCGGAAGCCGATCGGTGGCTCCGGGTGCAAGCATGGACCCATGGCGAGCGTGAGCGACGGGGCCAGGTGATGCCGTCGGCGGTACCGAGCAAAGGGCAGTGGCCCGGCCGATGAAGTTCGACACCATGCTCTCCGGCCTCGCCGAGGCGGGCGATCAGGCCCGCCGCCTCGAGGAGCTGGGGGTGGACGGTGCCTTCACCTTCGAAGGGCCTCACGACGTCTTCACCCCCCTCGTCCTGGCCGCGGTGGCGACCACCTCCCTCGAATTGACCACCAACGTGGTCATCGCCTTTCCCCGCAACCCGGTCCAGCTCGCCCACCAGGCCTACGATCTCCAATTGCTGTCCCGGGGACGTTTCACGCTCGGGCTCGGCTCGCAGATCCGGGCCCAGGTGGAGAAGCGCTACGGCGCTTCGTTCGACCGGCCCATCGCCCGGATGCGCGAGGTGGTCGCCGCCCTGCGGGCCATCTTCGCCGCCTGGGAGACGGGCGACCGACTCGACTTCACGGGTGAATTCACCGCCCACACCCTGATGCCGCCTACCTTCAATCCCGGTCCCCACCCGTTCGGGATGCCTCCCATCGCCATCGGCGGGCTGGGTCCCCAGATGGTGCGCCTGGCCGCCGAAGTGGCCGACGGCCTGCTGGTCATGCCGTTCAACACGGCGGGCCATTTCCACCAGCGCACCGTCCCGGCCATCGAGGAAGGCCTGGTGCGTGGTGGCCGCACCCGGTCGGAGCTGACCGTCACCGCTGAGGTCATCGTGTGCTGTGGCCGCGGCGACGCCGAGATGGAGGCGGCGCGGCGGGGCGGCCGCTGGCTGCTCGCCTTCTACGCGTCGACGCCGGCCTACCGGCCGGTCCTCGAGGTCGAAGGGTGGGAGGACCTCCAGCCCGAGCTCAATAAGCTCTCCAAGTCGGGGCGCTGGGAGGAGATGCCGAACATGATCGACGACACCATGCTCGCCGCGTTGGCCGCGGTGGGCTCACCGAAGGAGGTCGGTGGCCAGATCGCCGACCGGTTCGGCGGCCTGGCCGACCGGGTGGGCTTCTACACGCCGTACTCCGTCTCCGACCAGACCCTGGGCGAGCTGGTGGACGTGCTGGCCGGGACCGGGCGGGGTGGGGCATGAGCGGGCCGAGCGGAGCGGCCTACGACGAGTTCGGGTTGTTCGAGGAGAACGCCAACGAGGCCGGTCTCCCATGGTCGGGCCCGCCGGTGGTGCGCCGCGAATCGGTCGACGTGGGCGGTGGGCGCCGGGTCAGCGCGCTGGTGTGGGGATCCGAGCCCGCCGGCATCGTGCTCATCCACGGCGGCGGGCAGAACGCCCACACCTGGGACACGGTCGCCCTCGCCCTCGGCCGACCCCTGGTCGCCGTCGACCTGCCCGGGCACGGGCATTCCGACTGGCCCGGGGACGGCCAGGCGCTCGATCCGGGGGCCATGGCCGACAACGTGGCCACCACGATCCTCCGGTTGGCACCCGACGTCCGGATGGTGGCGGGCATGTCACTCGGGGGCATGACCTCGATCGCTCTGGCCGCCCGACATCCCGAACTGGTCAAGCGCCTGGTGCTGGTGGACATCACCCCCGGGGTGGACCATGAGAAGAGCTCGGACATCGCCGCCTTCCTGGCCGGGCCGGAGACATTCGCCTCGTTCGACGAGATCCTCGAGCGAACCATCCAGTTCAACCCCACCCGGTCCGAGTCGTCACTGCGCCGGGGCGTCCTCCACAATGCCGTCCAGCGCGAGGACGGGACCTGGACCTGGCGCCACCAACTGGGCCGGCCGTCGAAGGCCACCGGGCTCCATGTCGACTCGCTCGATTTCGGCAATCTGTGGGACGACCTCGAGCACATCCACGCCCCCGTGCTGCTGGCCCGGGGAAAGCTGTCGCCGGTGGTCGACGACGCCGACGAGGCCGAGTTTCGACGGCGCCGACCCGCCGACCGGGTGGTCACCGTCGAGAATGCGGGCCACAGCATCCAGGGTGACCAGCCGGTCGAACTGGCCCGCATCCTCGACGATTTCTACGTCGACCCCTGACCTCAGGGACCTCCGAAGCTCAGGCGGCGTGTCGGTCTTCGTGCACGCCGCCCGTCTCCGTTCCCTCTCCGGCCGACCCGCCGTCCAGCGCGGCATCCAGCACCTCGCTGATGTCGGACGCCAGATGGAAGGTCATCTCCTCCCGCACCGCCTCGGGGACGTCCTCGAGGTCGGGTCCGTTGCGGACCGGAAGCACGACCGTGGTCAGCCCGGCCCGGTGGGCGGCCAGCACCTTCTGACGGACCCCGCCGATGGGCAGGACCCGGCCCTGCAGGGTGACCTCACCGGTCATGCCCAGCACCGACCGGACGGGAACGTCGCGGAGCAGACTGACCAGCGCGGTGGTCATGGTGACACCGGCGGACGGCCCGTCCTTCGGGATGGCGCCGGCGGGCACGTGGACGTGGAACCGCTTCCCGGCGAAGACCGCCGGGTCGATACCCAGTGCGTCGGCGTGCGACCGCACGTAGGAGAGGGCGATCTCCGCCGACTCCTTCATGACGTCGCCCAGCTGTCCGGTGAGGGTGAGGCCCTCGGGCCCGTCCATCATCGTCGCCTCCACGTACAGGACGTCGCCACCCGTTCCGGTGACGGCCAGTCCGGTGGCCACACCGGGCACGGCCGTCCGGTCGGCCGCTTCGAAGAAGAAACGGGGCCGGCCGAGCCACTCGCGGACGTCGTCGGCATCGACGGTCAGGGGCGTCTCGGCCCCGTCGGCGGCGATGCGGGCGGCCACCTTGCGCAGCAGCCGTCCGAGCTCACGCTCGAGGGAGCGGACGCCGGCCTCACGGGTGTAGTCACCCACGACGACCCGCAGTGCGGCATCGGTGATAACGACCTCGTCGCCGTCCAGGGCGGCGCGCTCGAGTTGGCGCCCGACCAGGTGATGGCGGGCGATGGCCACCTTCTCGTCCTCGGTGTAGCCGTCCAGGCGGATGACCTCCATACGGTCGAGCAGCGCACCGGGGATGGTGTCGACCATGTTGGCGGTGGCGATGAACAGCACCTTGGACAGGTCGAGCTCCACCTCCAGGTAGTGGTCACGGAAGGTGTGGTTCTGAGCCGGGTCGAGGACCTCGAGCAGAGCCGACGACGGGTCGCCCCGATAGTCGGCACCCAGCTTGTCGACCTCGTCGAGGACGATCACCGGGTTCATGGTGCCGGCCTCCCGCAGGGCGCGCACCAGCCGGCCCGGCTGGGCCCCCACATAGGTCCGGCGGTGGCCTCTGATCTCGGCCTCGTCCCGGACGCCACCCAGTGCCACCCGGACGAACGACCGCCCGAGGGCGCGGGCCACCGACTCGCCCAATGAGGTCTTGCCCACACCCGGCGGGCCGACCAGGGCCAGGATGGCACCGGCGCCCCGTCCCCCGACCGGGGTCAGACCCCGCTCGGACTGGAGCTTGCGCACGGCCAGATGTTCGAGGATGCGGTCCTTCACGTCGCGGAGCCCGTCATGGTCCTCGTCGAGGATGCGCGACGCCTCGTTCACGTCGAGCCGGTCCTCGGACTGCTCGCCCCAGGGCAGTTCGAGGACGGTGTCCAGCCAGGTCCGGATCCACCCGTGCTCGGGGTTCTGCTCGCTCATCCGCTCCAGCTTGTCGATCTCGCGGTCGACCGCCTTGCGCACGGCCTCGGGCAGGTCCCGCCCCTCGACCTGGCTCCGGTAGTCGTCGGGCGCGTCCTCGTCGCCGGAGCCGAGCTGGCCCAGCTCCTTGCGGATCGACTCCAGCTGCCGCCTGAGCAGGAACTCGCGCTGGGTCTTCTCCATGCCCTCCTCGACGTCGGTCTTGATCCGCTCGCGCAGGGTCAGATCGGCGAGCACCTCGCGGGCCCAGGCGATGACCAGCTTCAGTCGCTCCTCGACATCGACGGTCTCCAGCACCTGGACCTTCTGGGCCAGGGACAGGTCGGGCGAATACCCGGAGATGTCGGCCACCCGGCCCGGCTCGGTCACGTCGGCGAGCCGCTCGGCCAGCCGACCCGCACCCCTGCCCAGCAGGATGTTCTCCACCACGGCCCGGTATTCGTGGGCCAGCTCGGCAGCTTCGTCAGTGGCCGGCTCGTCGACGATGCGCTCGACCTCGACCCACAGAGCCTGTCCGGTGCCGGGCACCGCCGTTCCCAGCCGGGCCCGGTCGATACCCCGGACGGCCACCGCCGGCATCCCGCCGGGAAGTTGGCCGGCCTCCATGACCTCGGCGATCACGCCGATGGTGGCGTAGCGCCCGTCGATGAAGGGGACCAGCACGAAATGGCCTCCGGCCGCCTCGGCCGCCTCGGCCGCCGCCCGGGCCTCCTCCGACTCGAGCGCCATGGTGAAGACCATGCCGGGGAGCACCACCCCCGAGGTCAGGGGCAGAAGGGGCAGATTCTCTGTCTTCTCTGTCAATTGGTCCATCGTTCCTCCGAATGTCACCAGCGGTGTGTTGTTGAGAGGTCAACAGATAAGTCGAACGTGTATTCCCCTTTTGCCCCCGGTACCTATCGGAAACACTCCGGCAATCCGGAGGAAATGCAGGTCGGTCACCATGTCGGGATGGATCGTTCTCCCGGCTGGCACCTGGAAGGCCACGTGATCGTCTGTGGCCTCCAGGGCGTGGGCCTGCGCACGGTCGAGCAGCTCCACCAGGCCGGCGTGAGCGTGGTGGTGGTCGACGACGAGCCCGATCCGCGCCTGGTCCGGGTGGTCGAGGCCTGGGACATCCCCTTCATCGTGGGCAGCCCCCGGATCGGGAGCGTCCTCGAGCAGGCCGGACTGTCGACGGCCCGGGCCGTGGTCTGCGCCGAGCACACCGAGGTCCAGACCCTCGAGACCGCCCTGTTGATCAGCGAGCTGCGACCCGAGATACGGGTCGTCGTGCAGCTGGCCAACCAAGCCGTGGGTGCCGCCGTCTCCCAGGTCACCGGACCGGGCACCGTGCTCGATGTGGCCGGTCTGGCCGCCCCCTCCATCGTCGAGGCCTGCCTGGGCCGTGACTGGTACCAGATCGAATTGGCCGGGACCCGCTTCGTGACCTCGGAGGTCGAGGTCGAACGGTGTGCGTCGTTGCGGGCCCTCTTCGGCGCCCTGGCCCCGGTGGCCGTGGTTCCGGCCGACGGATCGGCCACCGTGGCCTGTCCCGGTCGGGACCACACGGTGACGGTGGGCGACCGGGTCACCATCCTCGGAACACCCGAAGAGCTCACCGAGGCCGGGATGGCGGCCGTCACCGACGGCGACGGTGGGGGATCGGGGCCCCGGACCACCCGGCGGGCGGGACTGGTGCGGCGTCTCGCCGGGGCGGTGGGCTCGGATGCCAACCGGGTGCTGCGGGTGGCGGTGGTCGCCGCCCTGGCCCTGGTGGTCGCCTCGGTGGTCATCCTCCGACTGGGCTATCGGACCCCGGGCGGCGGCCACATGGGGGTGCTCACCGCCCTCTACTTCACCGTCGAGACCATCTCGACGGTGGGGTTCGGCGACTTCTCGTTCGCCGGACAGTCCACCGCGGTCCTGGTCTTCGGCATCGTCCTGATCGCCATGGGGGCCGCCCTGCTCACGACGGTCTTCGCGCTGATCACCAACCTGTTGGTGTCCTGGCGGATCGAGCAGTCCCTCGGCCGCCAGCACCTGGTGGGCATGGAGGGTCACGTGGTGGTCGTCGGCCTCGGGTCCGTGGGCATCCGCGTGCTCGAAGGGCTGCAGGCCGAGGGCCGGGAGGTGGTGGTGGTCGAGCGGAACGAGAACAACCGGTTCCTGAACCTGGCCCGGGCCCGCGGGGTCCCCGTGCTCATCGCCGATTCGACGCAAGGCCAGACGCTCGAGGACGCCAACGTCGACGCCGCGGCGGCGGTTGCCATCCTGACCAGTGACGACCTGACCAACATCGAGACGGGACTGGCCGTACGCGACTACCTCGGCGACCGCTGGGTGGGCGTCCCGGTGGTGCTCCGGGTCTTCGACCGCGGTCTCGGGCGCACCGTCGAGCACCACTTCGACTTCCGCCATGTCCGGTCGACGTCGGCTCTGGCCGCCCCCCGGTTCGTGGGCGCCGCCCTCGGTCTCGACATTCTCGGCTCGTTCACCGTGGGCCGGCAGCCGTTTCTGGTCGGGCGGCTGACCGTGGCCCCCGGGCGCGGACTCGACGGGTTGGCCATGCAGGACCTCCCGGCCCGGACCCGGGTCATCGCGCTGAGCCGGGCGGCCGACGGTGGCCGACTCGAACACCCTCCCCGACGGGGAACCCGTTTCGCTCCCGGGGACCAGGCCTACCTGTTGGGTTCCTACGAGGAGCTCCTGCGGGTCCTCCGTCATGAGCACGAGGGGGAGACGGGCTCGGCGGCGTCGATCGGCGGTGGGGACTAGTTCATCCCCAGGGCACCTGATGTTCGTGCTGCGTTCACTGCAGGTTCGCCCGCCGTTCACCTCCGGTGGGTACGGTCGGAGCAGGTGCGGAATGCACCTTTTTTGTTCCCGGTCGAACCGACCGACCTTGTTGCCACCGAGAGACCGAAGGCCGACATGGAGGATCAACCACCAGTGGACTCGAACATGACCCCTCAGCTATCGAAGGGGCCGCACCGCAAAGTCACCCAGCTGCTCGCCGTGGGCCTGGTGGCCGCCGGAGCGCTGCTCGCCGCCTGCAGCTCCTCGTCCACCCCGACGACGACGACCGTCCCTCCCGGGGGCAAGCTGAGCGCCAACAACGCCGCCTTCATCGCCGCCGATCTCAAGGCCCCGGCGGGCAAGCTCAACGCCGCCGGTTCGACGTTCGTCCAACCCTTCTTCACCAAGGCCTTCTTTACCTATACCGGCCTCAACCAGGGCCTGCAGGTCAACTACTCAGGTGTGGGCAGCGGGAACGGGATCTCCGACTTCCAGGCCGGCTCGGTCGACTTCGCCGCCTCCGACGTCCCCATGTCGAGCTCCGACCTGGCCAAGATGCCCGCCAATTCCGGCCCGGTGGTCCAGATCCCGGACATCCTCGGGGGCGTCACCCTCTCCTACAACCTGCCGAGCGTCAGCAAGCGGATCCGGTTGGACGCACCCACCATCGCCGGCATCTTCGACGGCTCCATCAAGACCTGGAACGCCTCCCAGATCACCGCCCTCAACCCCGGGGTGACCCTGCCCTCCCACGCCATCGTGCCCGAAGTGCGGGCCGACAGCTCGGGTACCACCTACATCTTCACCGACTACCTGGCCACCGCGGACCCGACGACCTGGAAGCTGGGCACCAGCAAGACCATCGCCTGGCCGTCGGTCGCCATCCAGACCCCGAAGAACTCGGGGGTTGCGGCCAGCATCAAGTCGACCCCGTTCTCGATCGGCTACGTCGAGCTGGCCTATGCCCTCCAGAACAACTTCAAATTTGCCGCCGTCAAGAACGCCGCCGGCGCCTACGTGGTGCCCTCGCAGACCAGCGTGGCCGCCGACGCCGACCAGAAGCTCAACGTCACGTCGACCGACTTCTCCATCGTCAACCTGCCGGGAGCGGGCAGCTACCCGATCGCCGGGTACAGCTGGGCCATCCTGCTGCAGAAGCAGAAGAGCGCCACCACCGGGACGCAGGTGGTGAAGGTGCTCGACTGGACCACCCACACCGGGGGCGGGCAGGACCAGGCGTCCGGCCTCGGCTACGTCATGCTCCCACCCGGGCTCCAGAACTCGAACCGGGTCACCCTGCAGACGGTGAAGGGCCCGAACGGGCAGACACTGCTGTCGAAGTGATCCTCGGGTCCGCGACCCATCTGACGGCGAGGGGCTGACCGAACGTCGTGACCACTGTCGATACCACCGCACCGGACGTCGGTGGCCAGCACCGGCGCCGCTCGGTCCCCAACGGGCTCTACCGGGGCGTCCTCATCGCCGCCGCCGGCATCTTCGTGGGCCTGGTCGTCTGGTACCTGGTGTCGATCATCGTCCAGGCCCGGCCGGCCTTCTCCACCCTCGGCTTCTCGTGGATCTTCGGCAAGGTCTGGAACCCGAACCGGTCCCAGTACGGGCTGCTCCCCTTCATCCTGGGGACGATCGAGACCACCGCCATCGCCCTGGTGCTGGCCGTACCCATCGGGCTGGGCACCGCCCTCGCCCTCGCCCACCTGGTCCCCGACCGCCTGCGACCCCCGCTCTCCACCGCGGTCGAGCTCCTGGCCGCCGTGCCCAGCGTGGTCTACGGGCTGTGGGGACTGATCGTCCTCGCCCCGGTGTTCCGGAGCACGGTCGAGCCCTTCCTCACCTCGGTGCTCGGGTGGACCGGTCTGTTCGACGGGCCCGACGACGGGGTCGGGGTGCTGCTGGCCGGGGTCATCCTGTTCGTGATGGTGCTGCCCACCATGGTGGCCATCTCCCGTGACGTCCTGGCCGTCGTGCCCAAAGAACAGATCGAGGGCGCCCAGGCCCTCGGGGCCACCCGGTGGCAGGTCCTCCGCAAGGTGGTGGTCCCCGGTGCCCGTACCGGAATCCTCGGTGGCTTCACCCTGGCCATGGGCCGTGCCCTGGGCGAGACGGTGGCCGTGGCCCTGGTCATCGGCAACTCGCCCTACATCGCCCATTCGGTCAAGTCCCCCGCTGCCACCCTGGCCTCGCTGATCGTCAACAACTTCGGGGAGGCCACCGGCACCGAACTGGCCGCCCTGTTCGGGGCGGCGTTGGTGCTGCTGGTCATCGGCATCGCCGTCAATGTGGTGGCCCGGGCCCTCGTGCGGTCGACCGCCCGCAGCGGCGTCGCCGCCTCGGTGGCGGTGGCCTGATGGCATCGACTCTCGCCTTCGACGCCCCTTCGGATCCAATGCTCGAGCGCCGCCGCGCCATCCAGGACACGGCCGCCGCCTCGCTGCGCCGCCGCAAGATCTACTCGAGGATCGCCGTGGGCGTGTGCTGGCTCTTCCTCGGCATCGCCATCGTCCCGCTGGTGGCGGTGGTGGCCTATGTGGTCATCAAGGGGCTTCCGGCCTGGAACGCCGACTTCTTCCTCCACTCGACGACCCCCGAGGGCATCCCCGGCGGCGGGGTGGCCAACGCCATCGTGGGCACGGTGGAGATCGGGTTCATCGCCACCGCGGTGACCGTGCCCCTGGGTCTGACCTGCGGACTGCTGCTGGCCGGCTCCGAGGGCAGGATCGCCTCGGCCGTCCGTTTCACCGCCGACGTCATGACCGGTGTCCCCTCGATCACCATCGGCATCTTCGGCTACATCGCCATCGCCAAGACGTTCGGCTACAGCGGGCTGGCCGGTGCCTTCGCCATCGGGATCGTCATGCTGCCGGTGATCATCCGGGCCGGGGAGACCGCCTACCGGGGCGTACCCCACAGCCTCAACGAGGCCGCCCTCGCCCTCGGCGCCCGCAACTCGACCGTGGCCCGGCGGGTGGTCATACCGGTGGCCATGCCCGGCGTGATCACCGGCACCCTGCTGGCCGTGGCCCGCGGCCTCGGCGAGACCGCCCCCCTGCTGCTGACCATCTTCGGCAACCAGTACATGCAGTGGAACCCGACCCAGCCCATGAACGCCCTGCCCCTGGTCGTCTTCAACAACAGCAGCCAGCCCTATTCGGATCTGGTCCAGGTGGCGTGGGGGGCCGCCCTCTTGTTGATGGTGGCGGTCCTGGTGCTCAGCATCGGGAGCCGGCTCACCGCCGCATTCCTGCAGAGGGAGAAGAAATGATCGACCCGGTTCCGCCATCGCCGACCCTGGAGGAGGGTGTGCCCGTGAACACCGGCGAAGTCCTCGTGGAGCGGCCCGTCGGTGATCCGGTCATGCGCCTGCGCGACGTGGCCGTGGCCTTCTCCGGCCGCACCGCCGTGCGCGATGTCACCTTCGACGTCCACTCCGGGGAGATCACCGCCCTCATCGGACCCTCGGGGTCGGGCAAGACCACCCTGCTGCGGGCGCTCAACCGGATGCAGGACACGGTCCGCACCGCATCGGTGACCGGCAGCGTGACGCTCGGCGACCTCGACGTCTACGCCGCCTCCACCGACGCCACCCTGCTCCGGACCCGGGTGGGCATGGTCTTCCAGCGCCCCAACCCGTTCCCGACCATGAGCATCTACGAGAACGCGGTGGCCGGACTCCGGTTCAACGGGGTGCGCAAGAAGGCGCTCCTCGACGAGGCCGCCGAGTCGGCGCTCATCGCCGCCGCCCTCTGGGACAGCGTGCGCGACCGTCTCAAGACCCACGCCAGCACTCTGTCCGGGGGTGAGCAGCAACGGCTGTGCATCGCCCGGGCCCTGGCCGTGGAGCCCGAGGTCCTGTTGATGGACGAACCCACCTCGGCTCTCGATCCCATCGCCACCAAGCGGATCGAAGAACTCGTCGGAGAGCTCAAGCACCGGGTGACCATCGTCATCGTCACTCACAACATGCAGCAGGCCATGCGGGTCTCGGACCGGTGCGCCTTCCTGCTCATGGGCGAGGACAAGGCCGGCGAGCTCATCGAGTTCGGCCCCACGGCCCGACTGTTCAGCGAGCCCAGCGATCCCCGGACCCTCGACTACGTCAACGGTCGGTTCGGCTAGACCCCGACCGGCTCGGGCCGGCCCGGCGACGCCGGTCCCGCCGCCTCCCGGGGGGAGGGTGGTGCGGGATGGACGCCGTCGGGGTCGATACGGAATCCCACGCCCCGAACCGTGACGATGAAATGGGGCTGGGCCGGGTCGGGCTCGAGCTTGGCCCGCAGGCGGTGGATGTGGGTGTCGAGGGTGCGGCTGTCCGAGAGGTACCGGTCGGGCCACAGCAGGTCGATGAGCTCGGCACGGGTGCGGACCCGGCGGGCCGGGGTGAGCAGGACGGCCAGCAGGTCGAACTCGCGTCGTGAGAGGTGGGTCTGGCGGCCGCCCACCGTGACCTCACGGCGGACGAAGTCCACGCTGACCGCGCCGAAGGCGGCCACCGACCGGGCCTCGTGGGCGACCGGGTCGGTGTCCGGCCGGACGACCGCGGCCTGGCCGGGTCCGAGCGCCGGAGCCGGCGGCGAGACCCGCCGCAGGATCGCCTGGATGCGGGCCACCAGCTCGCGGAGGTGAAAAGGTTTGGTCACGTAGTCCGACGCCCCCAGCTCCAGCCCGAGGACCACGTCGAGCTCGGTGTCCACGGCGCTGACCATCACGATGGGGACCTGGGCCATGGCCCGCATCCGGCGGCAGACCTCCATCCCGTGCATCCCCGGGAGGAGCATGTCGAGGAGCACGATGTCCGGCCGTCGCTCGCCGAAGAGCCGGAGCCCTTCGGATCCGTCGGCGGCCACGTCGACGTGGAAACCCTCGAGGCTCAGCCCCGACGTGAGCGCTGCACGGTAGGACTCCTCGTCCTCGACCACCAGGACTCTGATGCTCTCTCCGACGGCGACCATGAGCAGGGGCAACCTCCAGGAGCGACCCTAGGTACCCCAGGTGAACGGGAAACGGCCCGTGGGCGAAATGGCGGTGATCGTTCTGTGAACGTTGTGGGTCAGACCGGTCTTTCCGCTGGTGGCGGGATCGGGGTCCGCCGTGAGGGCTTCAAGCGGTAGGGGTCCACCCGCACACCAATCGTCGACCAGTGGGGGAGGCAGTGGCGAGCATGGTGTCGGGTAGACCCCTACGGTTTGAAGCGGTATCCGATTCCGCGCACGGTCAGGACGTGCCGGGGTTCGGCCGGGTTGGGCTCGATCTTCTTCCGCAGTCGTTTGACGTGGGTGTCGAGGGTGCGACTGTCACCCATCTTGCGGTCCTGCCAGATCCGTTCCATGCACTTCTGGCGGGTGACGACGTGACCGGCCTCCGACACCAGCAGGGCCAGGAGGTCGAACTCCTTGCGGGACAGGTCCACTGCCTTGCCCCTGACCACCGCCTCCCGCAGGGCGATGTCGATGCAGACGGGACCGAGCGTGTAGACGCCGTCGGGCTGGGAGGCGGCCACAGGGAGCGGCTGGCGGCCGATTCGTCGCAGGACGGCCCTGATCCGGGCGGTCAGCTCACGCGGACGCGGAGGTTTGGTGATGTGGTCGGCGGCGCCGGCTTCGAGGGCCAGCACGGCGTCGAGCTCGTCGTTCCGGGAGGTGACCATGATGACCGGGACCGGGGACATGGTGGCGATGCGGCGGAAGACGGCGAGGCCCTGTGAATCGGCCAATTGCATGTCCAGCAGGATGAGCGACGGCGAGGCCGAGGCCACCAGGGCCACCCCTTCGTCGCCATTGGTCGCGGTGACCACGTCGAACCCCTCCACCGACAGGGTGGCGGCCAGGGAGTCGCGGGACTGGGTGTCGTCGTCGATGATGAGGATGGTCGGGTGCCCGAGCGGCGGGAGCACCGGATCGTCGACTTCGCGGAACGCCAAGGTCATCGTGGACCGGTGGCGTTCCGGGGCCGGGCGCAGACCCACGTGCCCCTGTCGGGGTGACTCCGTCGTGAGGCGGCACGGTTGCGGGAGTGCCTCCTCATCAGCGGTGCGCTCATTGCTGTGCGAGGCGGGGGAGGCCACGCCCCCGGACGGAGCGGACCCGACGGCGTGCCCGCCGCGGCCGCCCCGACAGGAGCTCGGGGTGAACGCTGGCACCGGATGTCGTGGTTTGCTGCCATCGTTCCCCACCCTAAGAAGTCCAGGTGAACGTGACGCAACCTTCATGTCACTGAAAGATGAATGGTGGGTAATCTTCTGCTGCCGGCCCGACCACCCGGGCCACACGCCGATCCGGCGCAAGCACCCGGACGGCATCAGAGCGTCCAGAAGCCCACCATCGTGAACGAGACGACATGAACGAGACGGACAAGGTTGTGGATGTGCCGGCGACCGAGGAGTGGCGGCGGCTCTCGGAGCGGTTCGAGACGATCCGCCACCGCCACCTGCGCGAGCTCTTCGCCGACGACCCCGATCGCGGGACCCGGATGGTCGTGACGGCCGCCGACCTCACGCTCGATTTCTCCAAGCACCGGGTCGACGACGGGGTGGTGTCGGCGCTGATCGAGGTGGCCCGAAAGGCCGGCGTCGAGGAACGGCGTGATGCCATGTTCGCCGGGCGCCGCATCAACACCACCGAGGACCGGGCCGTGCTCCACGTCGCCCTGCGGATGCCCCGCAGCCAGCATCTCGAAGTCGACGGACGCGACGTGGTGGCCGACGTGCACCAGGTGCTCGATCGAATGGGTGCGGTGGCCACCTCCATCCGTTCGGGTGAGTGGACCGGTCATACCGGCAAACGGATCACCACCGTGGTCAACATCGGCATCGGGGGTTCCGATCTCGGGCCGGCCATGGCCTACCAGGCGTTGCTCGACTACGCCGCACCGGACATCCGATGCCGGTTCGTGTCGAACATCGACCCGATCGATCTGTACGACAAGACCCATGACCTCGATCCGGCGGAGACCCTGTTCGTGGTGTGCTCGAAGACGTTCACCACGCTGGAGACCCTGACCAACGCCGCCGCCGCCCGCCGGTGGCTGCTCGACGGGCTCGGGGGCGGTGACGGGGCCGTGGCCCGCCATTTCGTCGCCGTGTCCACCAATGCTGAGGCGGTCGAAACGTTTGGCATCGACCCGGCCAACATGTTCGGCTTCTGGGACTGGGTCGGTGGTCGCTACTCGTACGACTCGGCCATCGGGTTCTCGCTCATGGTGGCCATCGGCCCGGAGGCGTTTGCCGACATGCTGGCCGGCTTCCACGCCGTCGACCAGCACTTCGCCGACGCGCCCCTCGAGGTCAACATGCCGGTCATCCAGGGCATGCTGAACATCTGGTACGACAATTTCTTCGGCGCCCAGACCCACGCCGTGCTTCCCTACAACCAGCGGCTGGCCCGCTTCCCCGCCTATCTCCAGCAACTGACCATGGAGTCGAACGGCAAGTCGGTACGGCGTGACGGCTCGCCGGTCTGGGGCCAGACGGGCGAGATCTTCTGGGGCGAGCCCGGCACCAACGGGCAGCACGCCTTCTACCAGCTCATCCATCAGGGCACCAAGCTCATACCGGCCGACTTCATCGCCTTCGGGCTCTCGACCCACGAGACGGGAGAGCAACACGATCTCCTGATGTCCAACTGTTTCGCCCAGGCCCAGGTGCTGGCCTTCGGGCGCACGGCGGACGAGGTTGCCGCCGAGGGAACCCCGCCGGCCCTGGTCCCCCACAAGGTGATGCCTGGGAACCACCCGAGCTCGACCATCATGGCGCCCCAGCTCACCCCCTCGGTGCTCGGCCAGCTGGTCGCCCTCTACGAGCACACCGTGTTCACCGAGGGTGCGGTCTGGGGCATCGACTCGTTCGACCAGTGGGGCGTCGAGCTCGGCAAGGAGATGGCCAAACAGCTGGCGCCCGCCCTGATCGCCTCCTCGGTCCCCGATCTGACCGGGCAGGACAGCTCCACCGCGGCCCTCGTCCGTCGCTACCGGGCGGTGCGGGGGCGCCCCGACTGAACCGGGCCCCGTGTCGTTTCCGGCCCGCAGCCTCGGCTGTCGATCAGGCCGAGGCCAGTTCTTTCCACAGCGAGCGGTAGTTGGGATAGGTGAGGCCCTCGGTGACGTAGCCGGCCCGGGCCAGTTCGGCGTGGAAGGCGGGGAGGTTGCGGAACGGGATCCCCATGTCCACGTGGTGGGCCAGGTGCCAGCCCGTGTTGTAGGGGACGAACCAGAACCGGGCCAGCCAGCCCTGCTCCACGTTGTGGGTGGTGACACGCCGGTCGGACCCGGCCTCGAGGCCGCCGTGCTCGGCGATGGCCCGCAGCCGGTTGATCACCCGCCACTGGGTCATCCACGGCAGCCACCACAGCAGGGGATAGATCCACCAGCGACCGGTGGCCGCCCACATGATCGCCCACAGGACGACCTGGATGCCGAGAATGGACGCCGCCACCGACCGGGAGGCCTTGGTCTTCAGGGCTTTGAAGAGCGGCGTGAAGTTCTTCCAGCCGGAGATGCCCACCGCGTCACGGACCAGGCGCCGGGCCAGGGTGCGCCGGTCGCAGCGATAGCCGCCGTAGAAGGCGATGTCCGGCTCACGGGGACCGAACTCCTCCTTGTGGTGGGCGAAGTGGCCCCGGCGGTAGATCGAGATCGGCGTCCAGGTCGGATAGGCGATGAGCCACGTCCCGACCCAGTCGTTGGCCCGCTTGTTGGTGAAGAGGAGCTTGTGGGCCGCCTCGTGCATGAGGATGGCGAACCTGGCGTACATCGGGCCCATGAGGATGAAGGCGGCCAGGTAGGCGAGGGGATTGTCGAGCCACACGGCGCCACCGATGAGGACGGCCACCCATAACCACACCGACGCCACGGTGACGGCGTTGCGGACGTTGGCGATCCGGCGGAGACCTTGGCGCACCACGGGCCGGGCCATGCCGTTGTCCATCAGCCGGTCGGTGGGGAACACCTCCGGCCTCACCCCGACGTCGGGCACCATGGTGGTCGCCATGTGTGCCATATTACCTATATCAATCAAGTGATGCAAGACAGTAATAGACCGTTGACCGCCCGGTCGGTGCTGGCCAGCGCCCTGCTGGGCGAGGACCCGCCCGAGCTCCCGGTGGCCCATCTGGTCGATCTGGCCGGACTGTTCGGGATCAGCGACAACCGGGCCCGGGTGGCCCTGAGCCGGATGGTCGCCGCCGGTGAGGCGACCACGGACGGCACCGGGCGGTACCGGTTGGCCGGGCACCTGCTCGATCGTCTCGGTCGTCAGACCGGCAGCAGGAAGGGGAGCACCCGCCTGTGGCCGGGCACGTGGCGCCTGGTGGTGGTGACCACGTCGGGCCGGTCGGCCGACGAGCGGGTGGCCCGCCGGCGCCGACTCACCCTGGCCCGGCTGGCCGAGCAACGCGAAGGGGTCTGGATGCGGCCCGACAACCTCGACCTGGTCCCCGATCCGGCTGACGATCCCGATGTGACGGTGTTCACGGCCACCCCGGACGGCGACCCGGTGGCAATGGCTTCGGACCTCTGGGATCTGCAGGGGTGGGCCGTGCGGGCCCGGGACCTGCTCGGCCGGCTCGAGCACCTCCCGCCGACCGACCCGGCCCTGCTCGCTCCCGGCTTCGAGCTGTCCGCCGCCGTGCTCCGCCTTCTCCAGGCCGACCCGCTCCTGCCCGCCGACCTCCTGCCCGGGGACTGGCCCGGTCCCGGGCTGCGGAACGCCTACGACGCCTGGGACCGCCGCTACCGGCAGGTGCTCCGGGCGTGGGGCCGGTCCCCCTGACCCCGCGTCGGCCCGACGGGCCGTCGTATCATCTCGGCACATCGAAGGTCGGGCGGTCTACCCGTCAATGCGCCCGGTCGGCGTCCCGCACACCGATCCGTCCCCCTCGGAGGCACGATGACCGAAGCGAACCACGAGGCCCCGTTCACCGGTCGGGTGGCGGTCATCACCGGTGGTGCCCGCGGGCAGGGGCGGAGCCACGCCGTCGAGCTGGCCCGGCTGGGCGCCGACATCGCGGTGAGCGACCTCTGCCACGACTTGGACAGCATCGGCTATCCGCTGGGCACCGAGGACGATCTGGCCGAGACCGTGCGCCTGGTCGAAGCCCATGGCCGCCGGTGCCTCTCGGCGGTGGTCGACGTACGCGACCTCGACGCCACCCTGGCCTTCGTCGACGGGGCCGCGGCCTCCCTGGGCTCGGTCGACATCCTGGTGGCCAACGCCGGGGTCTCCTCACTGGGCTCGATCTTCACCTCCGGTGCCGCCGAGTGGCACGAGACCATCGACACCAACCTCACCGGTGTGTTCAACGCCATGCGGGCGGCGGCCCCGCACATGCGCGCCCGACGCTGGGGCCGGATGATCGGGATCTCCTCGATGATGGGCCGGACCGCGCAGGGCGGCATCCCCGCCTATGTGGCGTCGAAGTGGGGGGTGATCGGGCTGTGCAAGTCGGTGGCCCTCGAGATGGCGCGGTTCGGGGTGACCGTCAACGCCATCGCCCCCGGGAACGTCTCCACCCCGATGATCCACAACGAGACCCTCTACCGGGTGGCGCGACCCGATCTCGAGCACCCGACCGCCGACGACGTCGCCCCGGCCCTGGCCGCGCTCCACGTCCAGCCCGTCCCGTGGCTGGAGCCCGAGGAGATCACCGCCGCCGTGGTCTACCTGGCGTCCGAGGCCGGCCGCCACATCACCGGCTCGGTCATCGACATCGACGCCGGCGCCTCGGCCAAGTTCACCGGCTGATTCGGTTCCCCGCCTACTGGCGGGACATGGCCGCCCGCTGTTCGGCCTCCGCCCCGGCGTCCCGGTCCGTCGATGCCTGCCGGACCAGGCTGACATCGAGTCGCCGGAGCCGGCCCTCGAAGGGGAAATGGCCGGCGTAGCGCTCGCTCACCGGCGAGCCGTGGTCGTAGCCGATGCTCGGGCCCACACTGGAGATCATGGTCATGACGAACGGGACGTCGAGGTTTCCGCACGGGCGGCCGTCGATGAGGAGCGTCGCCGAGCCGCTCTTCCCCGTCCGGCGGAAACGCACCCCGACCACCGAAGGCCCCACCGGGACGTCCACCTCGGACTCCACGATGTGGTGGTCCCCGAAACAGTTGTAGTCGAAGACCAGCCGGCCGTCCTTTACGAAAAGACTCAGTCCCGAGTTCTCGGTTCCGGTGGCGTAGAGCACCCCGGCGCCCCCCTCCGGCCGCTCGATGGCGGCCGCCATGTCCCAGCCTCGCCCGCCGAGCGCCGGCGCCACCTGTCCGGGCAGCGGTGACATGGGCGGGAAGTAGGAGTAGTTCCGGTTGGTGGGGTGGGCTGATCGGTCGCGGTAGCGGGTGGAGAACAGCTCGATGGTCCGGTCGTCGAGGGGAAGCACCCCCTGCTCCTCGGCCTCGGCCCACCACAGGGCGACCAGCTCCGCCACCTTGTCGGGCATCGCCGCGGCCAGGTTGAGGCACTCGGATCGGTCCGCCGCCAGATGGTAGAGCTCCCAGTCGTCGTCCTCGAAGGGCACGCCCGGCTGATGGCGGGTGACCGCCTTCCACCCGTCGGCGTAGATGGCCCGGTGGCCCATCATCTCGTAGTACTGGACCTGCTTCCTGCTCGGATCGGTCGGGGCGTCGAAGGAGTAGCGCATGGAAACGCCCGAGACGGGGAGCTGCTCGATTCCGCGGTAGACGGACGGGGCCTCGATGCCGAGGGTCTCGTAGATGGTGGGGACGATGTCGTTCACGTGATGGAACTGGTCGCGGAGCTCCCCGCGTGCCTCGATTCCGTCGGGCCAGTGCACGATGAGCGGGACGTGGACGCCGCCTTCATGGGTGTTCTGCTTGTACCACTTGAACGGGGTGTTGCCGGCCTGGGCCCAGCCCCACGGGTAGTTGGCATGGCTGTGGGGCCCGCCGATGTCATCGATCCGGGCGACCGCCTCGTCCGGCGTCTCGATCAGGAAGTTGAAGTACTTCATCTCGTGCATGACCCCGAACGGCCCGCCCTCCTGGCTGGCCCCGTTGTCCGAGAGCAGGATCACCAGGGTGTTGTCCAGCTGGCCGAGCTGCTCCAGCCCGTCGACCAGCCGCCCGATCTGGGCGTCGGTGTGCTCGAGGAAGGCGGCGAACGCCTCCTGCAGGCGGGCGGCCAGCAGACGCTGGTTGTCGGGCAGGGTGTCCCACGGCTCGACGCCCGGGTTGCGCGGGGCCGAGATCGGTATCGGCGGGGAGGAGCCCCATCTCGAGCTGGCGGGCGAACCACCGGTCGCGGGCCGCGTCCCACCCGTCGTCGAACCGCCCCCGGTACTTCTCGAGATAGGAGGCCGGCGCCTGGTGGGGGGCGTGCATGGCGCCGAAGGCCAGATAGGTGAAGAAGGGCCGGTCGGGACGGATCGACGTGGTGTCGTGGATGAAGCCCAGCGCGTGGTCGACCAGGTCCTCGCTCAGGTGGTACCCCTCGGCGGGGGTGCCCGGCGGCTCGACGCTGTGGTTGTCGTAGACCAGTTCCGGATAGAACTGATCGGTCTCGCCCTCCAGGAACCCGTAGTACCGGTCGAAGCCGCGCTGGCACGGCCACTGGTCGTAGGGCCCGGCCGCCGAGGCGTTCTCCATGCTGCACAGGTGCCACTTCCCGAGGGCGAAGGTGGCGTAGCCCTTGTCCCGGAGCACCTCGGCCACGTGGCGGCGTGGTTGGTGATGTGGCCCCGCATGTGGGGGTAGCCGCTGTCGAAGTTGGAGAGGGACCGCATCCCGACGGTGTGGTGGTTCCGCCCGGTGAGCAGCGACGCCCGGGTGGGGGAGCACAGCGGGGTGACGTGGAAGTTGGTGTAGCGCAGGCCCCCGGCGGCCAGCCGGTCGATGTTCGGCGTGGTCAGCTCGGATCCGTAGCAGCCCAAGTGGGCGAAGCCGGTGTCGTCGAGCAGGATGACCACCACGTTCGGAGCGCCCGTCGCCCGGATGCGCGGGGGTGGGCCACCACGGTGTCGACTCCGCCTGGGTCCGGTTGATCACGCCCTCGAACTCGTCGGCCATGCGGCTGGCGGATGGGGGCATCGGCCGTGACCATACCGACGCGGGGCCACCGTGTCCATCACGCCGACCGCGGTCGGCACCCGGTGTCGGTGCCGGGCAGCGGTAGATTCGTCGCCGTCCGGTGTCCACGGCTCGGCCCCGGCGCCCGCATGAGGAGGGGCCACCGTTGAACATGCCAGGCAGCTTCGCACTCCCCGTCCCTCGCCGGCGGTCCCAGGTGGTGGTGGCGGCTCCCGGCGACGGCCCGGGCTACTGGGCCGGTGGACCCAGCGCCGCCCTCGACCGCCGCCGGGATGTTCTGGCTCGCCTACCGCCTGCGTCGACCGCTCGGTGCCGGTCGTGGGTATGCCAACGTCGTGGCCCGGTCGGAGGACGGGGTCGAGTTCGAGACGGTGACCGTGCTCGACCGGGAGGAGTTCGGTTCCGATTCCCTGGAGAGGCCGGCGCTGGTGCCGGTCGGCGACGGGAGCTGGCACCTCTACGTGAGCTGTGCCACACCGGGGACCCTCCACTGGCGGGTCGACGTGCTCGTCGCCGACCATCCGTCCCGGTTCGACGCCGCGTCGGCCGTCACGGTGCTCCCGGGCGATCACACGGTCGGCGTGAAGGATCCGGTGATCAAGGTGATCGACGGGCGGTGGCACATGTGGTTGTGCTGCCATCCGCTCGATCTTCCCGATGACACCGATCGCATGTCGACCCGGTACGGCACCAGCGATGACGGGCTCGAGTGGGCGCTCCGGACGTGGCCCTGGCCGGCACGCCCGGGACCTGGGATCAACGGGGGACCAGGGTGGCCGACGTGGTCCACCGGGACGGCCGCTGGCTGGCCTACTACGACGGTCGGGCCGACAAGGAGGAGAACGCCGAGGAGCGGACCGGCTTCGCCGCCGGCGACACCCCGGGGTCGCTGACCCCGGTCGGGGACGTGGTCGGCGCCGGCCCGACGGCCGGGGTTCGCTCCGCTACCTGTCGGTGGTGGCGCTACCCGACGGGGGCACCCGCCTCTTCTACGAGACGAGCCGCCGCGACGGGGCCCACGACTTGCGCACCGAGTACGTCCCGCCCAGCCCGGTAGGTGCGCCAGGCGTCGAGATCCCAGCCCGTCTCCTCCTCCACGATGGTGATGTCGTCGTCGAAGTAGCTGACCAGCTGGGCCCGATCGCCCTCGGCCAGCTCCGGCCGGTGCTGGGGTGTGCGCTGGATGAGCCACTGGAGGGGCAGGCTGGCCTTCCGCCACACCTGGGGTGGGAAATGGCGCCCGAGCTCGGCCCCCCGCCGGAAGAGCGTCCGCAGCACCTCGGTGTACATCGAGGGGGGCACATACCCGCCCACGTTCCGGGCCGGGATGTCGGTGACCAGGCCCTGGTCGACGCCGAGGAAGCGGCAGACCGTGTCGAGCGTGTCGTCCGGGTGGTCGACCAGGGCGAGGTAGCGGAGGATGAGGACCTGGTGGCGCGGGAACAGGCTGAACAGATGACGGAGTTGGCGCCCGTAGAGACCGGTTCCCAGGTAGTTCCAGAACGGCGCCCACCCGGCCCGGGCCCGGGCCGGCTCCTCGGCGCAGGCGGCCACGAAGTCGCCGATGGTCTCGAGGCCGTCGGCCCACAGGTGCGCCCAGTTGGAATAGGCGCGGTCGACCGGATCGCGCAGCACGATGACCAGCCGGGCATCGGGGACGGCCCGGTGGACCCGTCGGTGGGCGGCCAGGTCCGACAGGTAGAAGGGGGTGCTCTCGCCCCGCAGGGTTCCGGGAGGGGCGCCGTCGAAGAGGCGCTCGTACTCCTCGGGCCGCCAGATCCATTCACGGTAGCTGTGGGCGTCGCCGGGACCGCCGTGGTCGGGGGGCGGCCCGTCGCAGAGATAGAACTTGGGTTCCTTGACCGGGGACATGAACAGCTGGGGATGTTCGGCCAGCGCGGCGTGCAGCGCCGTGGTCCCGGCCTTGGGGGCGCCGAAGATGAAGAAGTCGGGGAGGGCCACGTCTGCCTCCCCGGCCTAGGTCACCGGGAGGGCGTGGTCGCTCGAACCGTCCCGCCGGGTCGGTGCCGGGCCTTGCCGCGCCGCCCCCTGCTTCCGCTGGCTCACGATGACGGCGCCGGCGAGCGCCGCCGCCAGGGCGAGATCCGCCACTCCGAACGCGTCCCTGCCCACAGTGCCTGTGGAGGACAGGAGCACGATGCTCGATGCCATGACCGCCAAGGAAGCGAGCAGGACCAACCGTTGCCAGACCGGGCGATGGGCACCCCGGTCGACCCGGGTGAGGGCCAGGCACGCCACCGTGGCCATCACGGCGAAGACAGCCGCACCTCCTCTCCCGAAGACGAGGACCGAGAGGCGCGAGTCACTGGTGGGAATGGCGCCGATCCATTTGTAGCCCTCGAGAAGGGAGACGGTCGCCAACAGAGCCATGGCCGCCGACGGCAGGGCCGGCGGGTTGGCGGACGACCGGCTGGGGGACGGTCCGGCCACGGCCGGGTGCTCGGCCGGCGGGGCCACCGTGCCCCCCTCGACGACCGGCACCGACCGACGGGCGGCGGCGGGTCGGTCGAGGAGGAGGGTCGAGGTGCGCTCGGACGGATGGGGCATGGAAACTCCGGACCTGTCTCTATAAATACAATGGGTTTAGTCGACATTATCCTCCCGGTCCGGATCCACGTCAACAACCCCGGTCCGCCCGGCCGGTCGGGTACCGGTCCATGGTCGGAATACGGCCGTTTGACCAGGCTGGTTGGCGCCCGGCAATCGCTGTCGCTACTCTCCCCGCCCGGCGGCCCCGTCGAGTAGGGTTCCGCCGCCCGGCTCCGGGGCCGCCATCATTCGTCCCGGCGGGACGGTGATCCGACGAAGGGATGGGGCCATGACGGACGTGCCGGTGGCCCTCGTCACGGGAGCCAGCCGAGGGATCGGCAAGGCCATCGCCGTCCACCTGGCCCGAGCCGGCCACGACGTCGCCATCGGGGCCCGGACGGTGCACGAGGGAGAAGCGCGGGAGCACTCGTCGACCCTGGCCCGTTCGAACACGCGGCCGCTGCCCGGGTCGCTCGATTCGACGGGAAGGCTGATCGAGGAAGCAGGTACCAGGGCGTTGCCCGTCTACCTCGATCTGCTCGACCGGGCCACGCTCACCGCCGCGGTGGCAACCGTCATCGAGGAGTGGGGGCGGATCGACGTGCTGGTCAACAACGGCCGGTACGTCGGGCCCGGGCACATGGACCAGGTCCTCGACACCCCGGTCGAGCTGCTCGACCGCCATCTCGAGGCCAACGTGATGGCGCCGGTCATCCTGGCCAAGCTGGTCCTCCCCCAGATGGTGGAGCGGGGCCATGGCGTGGTCATCAACCTGGCCTCGAGCTCGGGGACGATGGACCCACCGTCCCCGGCCGGGGAGGGCGGCTGGGGACTGGGGTACGGCATGTCCAAAGGGGCGCTGCACCGGGTGGCCGGCATCCTCGCCCTGGAGCTCGGAGGGCGCGGCATCCGTGCGTACAATCTGAGCCCCGGGTTCATCGCCACCGAGCGCATCGCCATCGACATGGCCGAGTTCGGGTTCGACGCCCGGGCCGGCGCCCCGCCTGATGTGGTCGGGGCGGTGGCCGCCTGGCTGGCCACCGCCCCCGAGGCCCGGCCGCGCAACGGGGAGTGGATCGAGGCCCAGGTCGTCTGCCGCCAGCTCGGCCTTCTCCCCGGGTGGCCCTAGGAGGAGTCCGGGCGGCGTCGCCCACC
This sequence comes from uncultured Acidimicrobiaceae bacterium, assembly GCA_963837805.1. Taxonomy (GTDB): domain Bacteria; phylum Actinomycetota; class Acidimicrobiia; order Acidimicrobiales; family RAAP-2; genus Bog-756. The sequence goes on along the minus strand of CAWIOU010000033.1, from coordinate 134,339 downwards.
GGCACCGCTACTCTCACCACCGGGATGGGAGAGCCGCCGTCAACGCAGGAGATGCTGATCGATGCGGCGGCGCAGCTCTTCGCCGAACGGGGGATCGACAACGTCTCGATCGCCGAGATCGTGCGCACGGCCGGCCAACGGAACGTCTCGGCCGTGCACTACCACTTCGGGAGTCGGGACGAGATCCTCCGGGCCGTCCTCGCCCGCCATGTACCGGCTATCGCCGCCCGCCGTCGCGAGCTGCTGGAACGGGCTCGGGCCCGGCCCCCGTCCGACGTGCGGTCGGCGGCCGAGGCCATCGTCCGCCCGGTCACCGAATTCGCGCAGCGGGGCTGGCGGGAACGGGCCTATCTGCAGATCGGCTCGGAGCTCACCGGCGTGATGGACAGGGCCGCGCCGGACATCCGCGACCTCATGGCCGCCACCGACGGCCAGGCGGCATGGAAGGTGCTGCGGCAACGCTGTTCCGAGGTGCCCGCCGACCTGTGGCGACAACGGCGGGAGATCTGCATCGTGTTCATCGGCCGGGCGGCGGCCGACCGGGCGCGGCAACTCGACGGCGGTGGCCAGCCGAACGTGCTCTCGGATGACCGGTTCGTCGACAACCTCGTCGACATGGTGATCGGCGCCATGACCGCACCCCACCTCGGAGGCTGACATGCTGGTCCCATGGGGAGCGATTTCGAGGTCCCGACCACCGAGGATCTTGACGGGATGTTCGAATCACTCAAGAATTGGGGCCGTTGGGGCGCCGACGACCAACGCGGGGCCCTCAACCATCTGACCGACGCCCACCGCGCCGCCGCCGTCGGCCTGGCCCGAACCGGGGAGTCGATCAGCCTGTCCCACGATCTGGCCACCGAGCCGCTCCCCGAACATCCGCATCCCGTCCAGCACCACATGCTGGCCTCGGGCGACGCCCGCCACTCCAACGGGATCCCCGGCTACGAGGCGGCCCGCGACCATCTGGCCCTCGACATCCACGGCCTGTGGACCACCCACGTCGACGCCCTCTCCCACATGTTCGTCCGCGGGGAGATGTTCGGAGGCCGGCCGGCCAGTGAAGTGCGGAGCGACGGGGCGCTGGCCAACACCGTGCTCTCGATGGCCGACGGGGTCATCGGTCGAGGGGTCCTACTGGACGTTCCGCGCGCCGTCGGCACCGAGTTCTTGGGCACCGGCCAGGTGATCACGGTCAGTGACCTGGAGGCGGCCGAGGCCGCCCAGGGCGTCCGGGTGGGAACGGGCGATGTGCTCCTCGTGATGTGGGGGCGGGAGGCACGTCGATCCGCGACCCGGGGGTTCGACGGCTTCTCGGGACTGCACGCCGAATGCCTGCCGTGGCTGCAGGAGCGCGAGGTGGCGGTCCTCGGGAGTGACGGGATTTCGGATCCGATGCCTTTCGTCGGTACTCCCGAGTGGCCGTTCCCGGTCCACCAGATCGGGATCACGGCCATGGGGTTGCACCTGATCGACAATGTGACCCTGGCTCACCTGGCCGAACGGTGTGTTGCCGTCGGCCGCTGGGACTTCCTCTTCGCCATGGCTCCCCTGCGGATCGTCCGGGGCACCGGGTGCCCGGTCAACCCGGTGGCCGTGCTGTGACCTCGCACGACGACATCCGGGCGCTCATGCAGCGGTATGCACGCGCCGTGGACGAGCGCGACATCGAGGCATTGGCCTCGCTCTTCCACCCCGAATCGCAGATCACCGGGACCAGGGGCGTCCAGTCCCTCGACGAGTGGCTCGAGACGATGCGGGCCCCGCGCTCGTTCCCGGTCAGCATGCACGTCATCGGTGAACCGCTCATCGACGATGACGGCTCGGGCCGGGCCACCGTCGACAGCTACGCGGTGGTCTACCAGATCGGTGATCCGGGCACCGGCCAGGCCGATCTCACCCTGGGCATGCGCTATCTCGACCGGCTGGTGGTCGAACAGGGTCACTGGGTATTCGAGACGCGCTCCTCGAGCGTGGTTTGGATGCGCTGACCCCCGACCGGATCAGGCTGGTCGACTTCGGATGAGCCGGCCCGGCGTGGCCCCGGTCGGCTCACCGTCGCGGATGGTCACCTCGCCGTTGACCAACGTGGCCAGGAAACCCTCCGATCGCTGCTCGAGCCGGCGTCCGCCGCCCGGCAGGTCGTCGACCAGTTCGGGCACCCGGGGCCCGACCGTGTCCGGGTCGAAGACGTTGATGTCAGCGGCCAGGCCGGCGCGGAGGAGGCCGCGGTCGGCGAACCCCCACGCCGATGCCGGGGCCAGGGTGATCATGCGCACCGCTTCCTCCAAGGTGAACTCCTGCCGGTCCCGCACCCAGTAGCCGAGCAGATGGGTATGGATGGACGAGTCTGCGATCTGGCTCAGGTGGGCACCCGAATCGGAGAAGGTCATCACCGCCCGCGGATGGCGGAGCGCCCGCAGGAGGACGGCTTCGTCCTGGGGATAGAGGCTCGGCTGGATGAAGAGCTGGTCCCCGTGGGACGCGACGCACAGGTCGATCATGGCCTCAGCCGGGTGCACGCCCCGCTGGCGGGCGATCTCGGCCACCGACGGATTCGGGGGGAGGCCGTGTTCGTAGACCCTGATGCCTTCGAAGTCCGGTGGCCGCGCCTGGGCGCCGACGCCCGTCCACTGTCCGTAGTCGGCACCGACGGCGGCGTCGAGATAGGGCCGGCGCCGCTCGGGATGGCCGAGAAGCCCGAGCTGTTCCTCGACCGGAAGGGCCCGGAGGTCGTGCCAGGCCGGGATCAGGTCGAAGGGGAGCCTGGTCTTCAACGAGAGCAGCACCGAGATGCCCCGGCAGTGGGTCTGGGCGATCATCCTGGCCCCGGCGTCGGCCGCCTCGTCCAGGAAGTCGAGGAGGAAGCCCGAGGCGCGGGTGGCCACCATCCCGAAGGTCATGGGCACCCCGCTCGCCGCGGCCAGCGCCTTCATCCGCCCGAGGGCGGCCCGGCGCACCTCGGCATCGGGCGAGGACATCTGGGCGTCGGCGCCCTCGAAGATGCCGGCCCCGAGGGTTCCCATGACTCCCACCAGCCGGACGACCTCCTCCCACGATGCCAGCCGCGAGGCGACGGGTCGGTTGTCGGAGGTCTCGTGGTGCTCGGTGCGCGAGGTGGTGAAGCCGATGGCCCCGGCAACGAGGGATTCGGCCAGCTGGCCCTCCATGGCGGCCAGGTCGGCCTCGGTGGCCTCCTCTTCGAAGGCCCGTTCGCCCATGGCCCACGTGCGCAGGGCCGAATGCCCGATGTTGGCGGCGAAATTGATGCCCTTGGCCAGCCGGTCGACGGCGTCGAGGTATTCGGGGAAGGTCTCGAAGGTCCAGTCGATCCCCGCGGCCAGCGCCGCCGGGTCCATGTCCTCGGCCCGTTCGAGATTGCGGACCACCAGGGACCGCTGGTTGTGGTGGACAGGAGCCAGGGTGAAGCCGCAGTTGCCCATCACCGCCGACGTCACGCCGTGCCAGCAGGAGCTCGAACCGGTGGCGTCCCAGAAGACCTGGGCGTCCATGTGGGTGTGCCCGTCGATGAATCCAGGGGTCACCGCATGGCCGTCGGCATCGATCTCCTCGGCGCCCCGATCGCGGATGGGTCCGACGAATCCGATCCGGCCGTCGACGACGCCCACATCCGCGCGAAACGACCCCAGGCCGGAGCCGTCGACGACGGTTCCGTTCCGGATCACGATGTCATAGGTCACGGGGACCATTTTCTGGGTCGGTTAATGCGCATAGATTAGACGGGATGAGCGCGTCATCCGAAGTCCACCGCCGCCTCACCCACCCGATCATCGACATCGACGGCCACATGGCCGAGTTCTTCCCCGCGCTGGCGCCCTATCTCGAGAGCGAAGGACTGTCCCTCGACCATCCCTCCCTGCTGCGGCTGGCCCCGCCCTACGGCGGCACCGACCGCACCTGGCACGAGCAGACACCCGCCGAGCGGGCGGCCACCCGGACACCCCGGGGCCCGTGGTGGAGCGCGCCGGCCGGCCGGACCATCGACCTGGCCACTGCCCTGTTCCCCGGCCTGCTCTACGAACGGCTGGATGAGCTCGGGATCGACTTCGGGGTGGTCTATCCGAGTCTCGGACTGGTCTTCCTCCACACACCTGACGAGCAGTACCGACGGGGGGCGTGCCGGGCCCTCAACCGGGCCAATGCGACGACCTTCTCGCCCTTGGCCGACCGGCTGGCCCCGGTGGCGGCCATCCCCATGCACACCCCCGCAGAGGCGGTGGAGGAGCTCGAGTTCGCGGTCACCGAGCTCGGGTTCAAGGCGGTGGTCTGCGCCGGTTATGTGCAGCGGCCGTTCGCCGCTCTGCAGGACAGCGATCCCGAGGTGTCCCGGTACGCGTTCTGGCTCGACCAGTTCGGGATCGACTCGGCCTACGACTACGACCCGGTGTGGGCCAAGGCCCAGGAGCTCGGGGTGTCGATCGCCTTCCACTCCGGCTTCATCGGGATGACCCCCTTCCGGTCGATCTCGAGCTACGTGTTCAACCACCTCTCCATGCTGGCCGAAGGTCAGCAGTCACTGGCCAAGTCCCTCTTCCTTGGCGGCGTCACCAGCCGGTTCCCGAACATGAACTTCGCCTTCCTGGAGGGCGGGGTGTCGTGGGCCGCCGCTCTCTATTGCGACATCATCGGGCACTGGGAGAAGCGCAACCTCGATGCCCTGCGCCGGAATCTCGACCCCTCCCTGGTCGACCGGGCCCTGATGGGTGAGATGGTGGCCAGGTACGCGCCGGACGCGCTGGCCTACCGTGGGCCCTTGACCCGGCGCCCGGCGGAGACCGAGGACACGCTGGACGAGTGGGCGGCGTGCGGCATCGAACGGGCCCGGGACATCAAGGACCGGTTCGTCGACCGGTTCTTCTTCGGTTGTGAGGCCGATGATCCGCTCACGTCGATGGCCTTCAACACCACGACCAACCCGTTCGGTGCCGAGCTGCAGGTGATGATGGGTTCGGACATCGCCCACTGGGACGTCCCCGACATGTCCGACGTGCTCGCCGAGGCGTGGGAGATGGTCGAGCGCGGATGGGTGGGGGAGGCCGAGTTCGAGAAGTTCACCTTCGTCAACCCGGTCCGGTTCTACACGGGCACCAACCCCGGATTCTTCAAGGGGACGTCGGTGGAATCTGCGGTCGACCGTCTGCTGGCCGGGAGCTGACGTGCTCGACCTGCTGCTCCGGGGTGGGACCGTGGTCGACGGGACCGGGTCCGTGCCCGTGGTGGCCGACGTCGGTGTCCGCGACGGGATGATCGTGTCCGTCGGCTCCACCGGCGAACCGGCGCTGGCCACCGTCGAGGCGGGAGGAAAGGTGGTCTGCCCCGGCTTCGTCGATCTCCACACCCACTACGACGCCCAGCTGCTGTGGGATCGCACGGCCAGCCCGTCGGTCCTCCACGGCGTCACCACCGTCCTCGGGGGGAACTGCGGGTTCTCCATCGCCCCGCTCGGCCCCGGCGACGCCTCCTACATCCGCCGGATGATGGCCGTGGTCGAAGGGATCCCCCTCGAGGCCCTCGAGGGCGGTGGGGCCTGGGAGTGGTCGTCGTTCCGGGAGTACCTCGACCACATCGATGTCGGCCTGGCCGTCAATGCCGGATTCCTGGTCGGGCACTCAACGGTCCGGCGGGCGGTCATGGGCGAGGCGGCCACCGAGGGCGCCGCCACCGTCGACCAGCTCGAGGCCATGGTCCGTCTGGTCGGCGAGTCGGTGGCCGGAGGGGCCCTCGGCTTCTCCTCGTCGCTCGGCGAAGGACACCTCGACGGCGCCGGGCGCCCGGTGCCGTCACGCGCCGCCACCGCCGACGAGATCGTCGCCCTGGCCGGGGCGCTGCGGGACCATCCCGGTACCACCCTCGAGTTCATCCCCACGGTGGGGCCCATCCCGAGGGAGCGGATGGAGCTCATGGCCGAGATGTCCCTGGCCGCCGACCGGCCCCTGAACTGGAACCTCCTCGGCAGCCTGGCCTCCGAGGAGATCTACGAGGCGCAGCTGGAGGCGTCGGATCTGGCCGCCGAAACGGGCGCCCATGTGATCGCCCTCGCCCTTCCCGACATGATGAGGATGCGGTCGACCACCCTGTTGGCCGGCCTGCCCGGATGGCGGGAGATCCTCGACCTCGACCGGGCCGGTCGGGCGGCGGCGGCGGCCGACCCGACGACGCGAGGTGGGCTCAGGTCGGCCGCCGAGGCGGCGGCGGCCCGGGCCTTCGGCGTCCTGTCCGACTTCCGTCTCATGGAGGTGGCCGACCCGGAGTCGGAGTGGGTCGGCCGACCCCTGGCCGACGTGGCCGAGGCGAGAGGGACCGACGTCATCGACGTCCTCATCGACGTGGTCCTGGTCGACGGCCTCACGCTCTTCGTGGTGCTCCCCTCGCTCACCCCCTCGATGGGGAGGACCGACGAGGGCTGGGAGGCCCGGGTGTCGGTATGGCGTGACCGGCGGGTGATGCTCGGGGGTTCGGACGCCGGCGCCCATGTCGACCTGATGTGCCATGCCAACTACCCGACCGTCGTCCTCGGTGAAGTGGTCCGGGACCGGGGTCTGCTGGCCTTGGAGGAGGCGGTCGAGATGATGACCGACCGTCCGGCCCGCCACTACGGGCTCCGGCGGCGGGGCCGGATCGCCGAGGGCTTCCACGCCGACCTGGTGGTGTTCGATCCCGCCGAGGTCGGGACACTGCCCGCCGCCGTCCTCCACGATCTTCCCGGCGGGGGAGAGCGGCTCCACGCCGGGTCCCGCGGTGTGGACCACGTCTTCGTCGCCGGCCGGGAGGTGGTCCGTGACGGGACGGTGACCGACGAGCGGCCGGGACGGGTTCTGCGATCGGGGCGCGACACCGAGACGGTGTCACTGGCCGATGTCAGGCGGTAGCGGCCCCGTCGATGACCAGGGTGGTCCCGCTGACGGTGGCCGCTTCGTCCGAGGCGAGGTAGGCGACGGCCGCCGCCACCTCCCTGGGCTCGATGAGGCGGCCCATCGGCGACGCCGCCCGGGCCAGGAGGGACACGTCCGCCCCCTCCGGCAACTCGAACCCGCGCAGGAACGGGGTGTCCACCGAGGCGGGACAGACCGCATTGACCCGGACACCGGCCTTGGCCAATTCGATGGCCATCGACTTGGTCAGCATGATCACCCCTCCCTTCGAGGCGCAGTAGGCCGCGTTGTAGGGCGTGGCCCGCAGCCCGGCCACCGAACCCATGTTGACGATGACCCCGCGGGACTCCAGCAGGGCGGGAAGCGCCGATCTCGAGAGCAGGAACGTCCCGGTGAGGTTGACGTCGATGACCTCGCGCCACTCGTCGGGTTGCAGATCGCCGATGGCCCGGGCGACACCGACACCGGCCACGTTGGCCAGCACGTCGAGCCGGCCGTGTCGTTCGAGCACGGATCCGACCGCGGCCACGCACGACTCCTCGCTCCTCACGTCGCAGACCACGATTCCGGCTCCGGCCCGGAGGTCGCATCCCACCACCTCGGCGCCCTCCTCGGTCAACCGCTCCGCCACCGCGGCCCCGATCCCGCCTCCGGCGCCCGAGACCAGTGCCACCTTTCCCTCGAACCGAGCCATGCGGTGCAACGTACTTCCTGCTCCGTACGCCCGGTACCATGAGGCCGATGGGGGCCCTCCAGGGAAAGGTCGCCGTCGTCACCGGTGGCGCGCTGGGGATCGGGAGGGCAGCCGCCCTCATCTTCGCCCGCGAGGGTGCCTGCGTGGTGGTGGCCGACATCGACGAGGAACACGGCCACGAAACGGTCGCCCTGGTCGAGGGAGGCGGTGGTCGGGCCACCTTCGTGCGGACCGATGTGGCGGTGAAGAACGACGTGGAGGCGATGGTCGACCATGCGATCAGCACCTTCGGCGGCCTCGACTGCGCCCACAACAACGCCGGGATCGCCGCCCCCATGGCCGACCTGGCCGACTACCCGGACGATGGCTGGGACCGGACCATCGCGGTGATGCTGACCGGGGTCTACCTGTGCATGAAGGCTGAGATCCCCCGCATGCTCGAGCGCGGCGGTGGCGCCATCGTGAACACGGCGTCGGGGGTGGGGCTCGTCGGGTACCGGGGACAGGCCGCCTATACCGCCTCCAAGCACGGTGTGGTCGGGCTGACCAAGGTGGCGGCACTGGACTACGGGGCGCGAGGCGTCCGGGTCAACGCCATCTGCCCGGGAACCGCCCGCACCCCGATGGTCGACCGGGCCGTCGGCCACGATCCCTCCATCGCCGGGTACCTGGAGACGCTGCACCCGATCGGCCGCATCGCCGAAGCCGAGGAGATCGCCGAGGCCGCCGTGTGGCTGTGCACCCCGGCCGCCTCCTTCGTGCTCGGCGTGGCCCTCCCGGTCGACGGTGGGTACGTGGTCCCGTGAGATCGTGCCGCTCGTCGGAGACGGTGCGTCGGCTGGCCGCGCAAGGTCATTTGATCGGCGGGTCGTGGGTGCCCGGTGCCTCCGGGGGCGACTACGACCACCGGTATGCGGCCACCGGTCAGGTGCAGGCACGGATCGGGTTGGCCGGGGCCGATGATGTCGACGCCGCCATCCGGGCCGCAAGGGCCGCCCATCCGGGCTGGGCCGCGCTCCCCCCGCTGAAACGGGCCCGGGTGCTGTTCCGTCTGGCCGACCTCCTCGAGCTGCATGCCGACGATGCGGCGGAGCTCGCAGCACTCGACAACGGCACGCCGATCAGTGTCATGCACCCCGGCCGGTATGCGGCGGCGTGGGTGCGCTACTACGCCGGATGGTGTGACAAGTTGAGCGGTGAGGTGATGTCCGCCGAGCCCTCGCTCTCGTACGTCCGGCTCGAGCCCTACGGCGTGGTTGCCGTGATCCCACCGTGGAACGGCTCGATGATGGGGATGGGCCAGAAGTGCGCTCCGGCGCTGGCCGCCGGCAACACCGTGGTGGCCAAGCCGCCCGAACTGGCGCCGTTCGGGATGCTGCGATTCGCCGAGTTGGCGCTCGAGGCGGGACTGCCCGAGGGGGTGCTCAATGTCGTGATCGGCGGAGCCGAGGCCGGAGGGGCTCTGGCCGCTCATCCGGGGGTGGACAAGATCAGCTTCACCGGAGGCGGCGCCACTGCCCGTGCGCTGATGGCGTCGGCGGCCGGCAATCTCACCCCGTTGGCCCTCGAGCTGGGGGGCAAGTCGCCCAACATCGTGTTCCCCGATGCCGACCTCGACACGGCAGCCACCAGCGCCGCGTTCGGCACGGCGCTGCTGACCGGTCAGGGATGTGCGCTCCCGACCCGGCTCTACGTCCATGAGGACGTGTACGACGAGATGGTCGATCTGGTGCTCGCCGCACTCGGATCCCTGGCCGTCGGAGATCCGCTCGATCCGGCGACCTTCGTGGGTCCGGTGGTGACCGAGGCGGCCATGGACCGCATCCTGGCCACCATCGAACGGGCCCGGTCGGACGGCGCCCAGCTCCTGGCCGGCGGCGAGCGGTTGGGCGGCGACCTGGCCGGCGGATGGTTCGTGGCCCCCACCGTGCTCGGCGACGTCGACCACCACAGCGACCTGGCCCGGAACGAGGTGTTCGGACCGGTGCAGGCCGTCCTGCGGTTCGCCTCCGACGACGAGGTGCTGGCCCAGGCCAACGACAGCCCCTACGGGCTCGGCGCCTATCTCCACACCCGGGATCCGGGCCGGATCCAGCGCTTCGTCCGCGACATCGAATCGGGCACCGTGGCCGTCAACGGGATGGGCCGGATCTCTCCGGCTACCCCGTTCGGCGGGTACAAGCAGAGTGGGTTCGGGCGTGAGGGCGGGCGGGCCGGGATCGAGGAGATGGTCCGCCGCAAGACGGTGTTCATGGCCACGTAGCCACCGGCGCCCGCGGTCCCCGGGGCCGGGCCATCCCGATGGGATTAGTTTCGACCCACGGCGCAAGCCGGACAGCGCTCCCGAACACGAGCAGGAGGTCGAGATGGAAACCCCGGACTTTCAAGGTGTCATCGGCGATGACTGGCGGGATTCCACGCCATGGTGGCCCGAGGTCCCGACCCCACCGACGGGTGCGCCCAACGTGGTGCTGGTCGTCCTCGACGACGTGGGATTCGCGCAACTCGGGTGCTACGGGTCCGACATCGACACCCCGACCATCGACGGGTTGGCGGAAACCGGGGTGCGGCTGGCCAACTTCCACACCACCGCGCTGTGCTCACCCACCCGGGCCTGCCTGCTGACCGGGCGCAACCATCACCGGAACGGCCTCGGGAGGGTGGCCGACCTGGCCATGGGCTTTCCGGGATACAACGGCGAGGTTCCCAGGGAGAACGGCTTCCTGTCCGAGATCCTGCGCCAGCAGGGCTATGCCACCTACGCGGTGGGGAAGTGGCACCTCTCGCCCGACGACGAGACCAACATGGCCGGCCCGCGCCACAGCTGGCCCCTGGCCCGGGGCTTCGACCGCTGGTACGGGTTCCACGGCGGCGAGACCCACCAGTTCGTCCCCACCCTCTACCACGACAATCACTCGATCCAGCCACCGAAGTCGATCGAGGAGGGATACCACCTGAGCGCCGACCTGGCCGACCAGGCCATCGCCCAACTGGCCGATCTCCGCGCCGTGGACGTGGACCGCCGGTTCTTCCTCTATCTCTGCACCGGCGCCTGCCATTCGCCCCACCACGCACCCGCCTCGTCGATCGAGCGCTACCGCGGACGGTTCGACAAGGGTTGGGACCGGTGGCGGGAGGACACCTTCGCCCGCCAGCTCGAGTCGGGTCTGTTGGCGCCCGGGACCGAGATGGCCCCACGGCCTTCATGGGTGCCGGCGTGGGACGACCTGCCGCCCGACCAACAGCGGGTGGCGGCCCGGTTCATGGAGTGCTTCGCCGCCTTCTTGTCCTATACCGACGCCCAGCTGGCCCGGGTGCTCGAGTTCCTCGAGCAGACCGGCGACCGTGACGACACCCTGGTCATCCTGGTCTCGGACAACGGTGCCAGCTCGGAGGGTGGCGTGAGCGGGTCGATCAACGACAACCGGCTGCAGAACGTCGACCCGGCGGGCCCGGCCGAATTGGAACGGCGCATCGACGAGCTGGGCGGCCCGACCGCGCACAACAACTACCCGTGGGGCTGGACGATGGCCGGCAACACGCCGTTCAAACGCTGGAAGCGCGAGGTCCACGAGGGCGGTGTGGCCGACCCGTGCATCGTGAGCTGGCCGGCCCGGCTCGGGTCCGGCGGTGGGGTGCGCCGGCAGTTCACCCACGCCGTCGACATCCTTCCCACCGTGCTCGAGCTGGCCGGCATCGAGGTCCCCGAGACCATCGAGTACGTGCCGCAGACCAGGATCGACGGGATCAGCTTCGCCTCCATGCTCGGCCCGGGAGGCGCCGACGCCCCGCCCCACCGCACGACGCAGCACTTCGAGATGTTCGGGAGCCGGGCCTTGTTCCACGACGGCTGGAAAGCCGTCACCTTCAAGCCCATCGGACCGGTCTACGACGACGGGATCAACTGGAACGCCCCCTTCAGCGAGGATCGCTGGGAGCTCTACCACGTGGAGTCCGATCCTTCCGAGATCCACGACCTGGCCGACCAGCACCCCGAGCGGCTGGCCGCCATGATCGACCGGTGGTGGGTGGAGGCCGGTCGGAACCAGGTCCTCCCCCTCGACAACCGGGTCCTGCACACGCTGAACAACCCCAAACCGGACCGGAGGGCCCCGCGCCTCACCACCACCTACTACGCCGGGGGATCCCCGGTACCCGAGAGTGTGGCCGCCAACGTCAAGAACCGCAGCCATGCCATCGAGGTCGACCTCACCGTTCCTCCCGGCGAAGCGCCCGAGGGGGTGCTGCTGGCCCAGGGCTCGGTGCTCGGTGGCTTCTCCCTCCACCTGCGGGCCGGGTGCCTCCGGTACGTGCACAACCTCTACGGCAAGGAGCTCCACGTGGTGGCGGCCCCGGTGCCCGTCGAGCCGGGCCGCCACCGGCTCGGGTTCCGGTTCGAGCGCCAGGACGATGGCGGAGGGGCGGCGTCGCTCACCGTGGACGACGCCGTGGTGGCCGAGGGCCACATCCCGAGGTTCACGGTCGCCGCCTTCAGCGCCACCGGTGCCGGCCTGACCTGCGGCTATGAGCTCGGGCCGGCCGTGGGGGACGACTACGAGGCGCCGTTCCGCTGCACGGCCACCATCCACACGGCCACGGTCACCCTGAGCGAGCACGTCCCGGTCAACCCGATGGTGGAATTCGAGCGGATCCTGGCCGAGCAGTAGCGGCCGGATCCGGAGCCGCCCGCCCCTGTCCCGGCCGCGGTGGGCCCGGGTTTCCGGCTCCTGGGCCTGGCCAGCGGCCATGTTTAGGGAATTCATATCCAGAGTTCACGGTGCCTTTAGACGGAGCGTGTCCAATGGACCGGTACACAGATTTCCTGCGAGTTGGAACTGGAAGGCAGAAGGTAGATGGACATGAGCGACACCTGGCCCCCTTCGACACCGAAGGATTCGGAAGACACCGGCGCCGCCGGGACCGAGGACACCCCCACCTCGGCGGACCCGATCGCCCTCGGGCCGGCCAAGCCCGCCTACTGGCGCGACTACCCCTACGCCGGGGCTCCCCCGGCCACTCCTGCGGGCCAGTACCCCACCGACGAGAACCCCGCGGTGAGCGGGCCGGCCACCCCCCCGGCGGGCACCTGGCCGACCCCTCCCTACGCCGGTACCTGGCCCCCTCCGTACGCCGGGGCGGCTCCGGGTGGACCCGGTGCACCGACCCCGCCGTTCGGCGGTTGGCCTCCGCCCCCGGGCTACGCCGCCCCGGTTCCGCAGCCGACGTCGCCGAAGAAGCGGGGCCTGGTCGCGGTCATGGCCGCGGTGTTCGCCATCGTGGCCGTGCTGGCCGGCGCCGGCCTCGGCCACTTCGTGTGGCCCTCGACCACGACCAGCGCGGCATCCAATCCCAATGTGCTCGTGCCCGGTGGCAGCGGGTCCCTGGGCGGCGGTTCGTCGCCGTTCGGGTCGGGGTCGTCCGGTGGCGAGCTCTCGCCCTTCGGCTCGGGTTCGGGGTCGACGGGGAACTCCTCGACCGGAGCGGGGGCGCCGTCGGACATCTCGGCCATCGCCGCCAAGGTCTCTCCCGATCTGGTCGACATCAACACCAATCTGAGCTACGAGGACGAGCAGGCGGCGGGGACCGGAATGGTCCTCACCTCTTCGGGGCTCATCCTCACCAACAACCACGTCATCGACGGTGCCACCAGCATCAGCGCCACCGATGTGGGTAACGGGAAGACCTACTCGGCCAAGGTCGTCGGCTACGACCGCACCGGCGATGTCGCCGTGATCAAGCTGGTCGACGCCAGTGGGCTGCGCACCATCTCCACCAGCACCGGTACCGCGGCGGTCGGGCAGGCTGTGGTGGGCGTCGGCAACGCCGGAGGCACCGGCGGGACGCCGAGCGCGGCCGGCGGATCGATCACGGCCATGAACCAGTCGATCACCGCCAGTGACGACGGTGGCGGAAACTCCGAGAACCTGACCGGGCTGATCGAGACCAATGCCGGCATCCAGCCCGGCGACTCGGGCGGCTCGCTGGTCAACACGTCGGGCCAGGTCATCGGCATGGACACCGCGGCATCGGCCGGCTCGGGGTACCAGGTCACCGCCACCCAGGGCTACGCCATCCCCATCGGTACCGCGCTGTCGATCGCCAAGCGGATCGAAGCCGGTGACACGTCCTCGACGGTGCACATCGGCGCCACCGGGTTCCTCGGTGTCAGCATCCAGTCCTCGAGCACGAACAGCAGTGGCCTCGGCGGCAGTGGCTTCGGCAACGGCTTGGGAGACGGTGCCGGTTCCGGCTCGACGAGCCCGGGTGCGGACGTCCAGGGGACGCTGTCGGGCTCGCCCGCAGCCAAGGCCGGACTGGTACAGGGCGATGTGATCACCGCCGTCAACGGTCGCCGGGTCAGCTCCCCGTCGGATCTCAGCAACCTGCTCCAGCGGTATCACCCGGGCGACAGCGTCGAACTCCAGTGGACCAACTCGTCGGGCCAGACCCAGACGGCCAGCGTGACACTGGAGAGCGGTCCGCCGGCCTAGGTGTTGGACCGGGCGGGCCCGCCCCATGGACGGGCCCGCCTTCCGGTCACCCCCAATCCTCGACCAGCCCCTGGTCCGAAGGGCGGAACACCGGCATCGCCCCGAGGGCCCGCACCTTCGCCGCATCCGGTCCGAGCACCGTCCGCCAACCGGATCCTTCGGTGACCAGGGCGCCGATGACCACCGGGTCGGCGTCCACCTTTCGCACCAGGTTGAGCGCGGCCAAGGTCGAGGCTCCGGTCGAGATGACATCGTCGACCACGGCCACCCTGCGGCCACGCACGGCCGAGACCCGTGCCGGGTCCAGCCGGAGCTTCTGCGGGGCCCCGGTGGTGATGGAGCGGACGGGTTCGGCGAACGTGTCACCGAGGTGGGTCTTCGGCGTCTTGTGGAGGATGACGTAGTCGTCGAGCCCGAGAGACCGGGTGACCTCGATGGCCAACGGAATACCCATGGTGGCCACCGACACGACGATCTCCGGTTCGAACTCGGCCAGGAGCGCGGCGAGCTCACGCCCGGCGGTGTCGGCGAATCCCACCCCGTGGTCGACGCAGATGAGCAGAGCGATGGTCAGGTCGTCCGAGAGCGGCACCAGCGGGAGATCGAGGGTCTGGGATCCGACCGCCGTCCGGTAGGTTCGGTCGAGGTTCATGATCGAGACTCTCGTCGGGGTCCCACCCGTTCGCAAGTGAAGGGGGCGGTGTCCCCCGGGTAGGCTCCGGGAGGGACCGGTTCCGACCGGATTACCGGCGTGGGCGACGGGCCCGATGGCGAGCGAGGGGCGGGGGTTATCGGTGGCTGGGGACGGAGCATCCCGACAGGCTGACAGCCACGGGCCCGCCGATGGGACGGCCGCCGAGAAGCGGCAACCCCGGCAGACCCGGGAGGCGTTGCGCGACCTGATGCTCCACACCGGTCGCACCGTCCTCATCGAGGAGGGGCTCGGGCTCCGAGCCGACACCCTCAGTTTCAAGCGCATCTTCGAGCGGGTCGAGGCCGACACCGGCATCCGGCTCTCCAACGCCTCCATCATCCGCCGGGTGTGGGCCAATCAGGCTGACTACCAGGCCGACGTCCTCGCCTCCATCGCCGCCCAGGAGGGACTCGGGGAGTTCGACAAGACGATCCAGGCACTCGGACCGGTCATCGAAGGACTCGACCTGTCGACACCGGAGGCCCGGGCCCGGTCGTTGCGCGAGGTGTGCCGTATCGGTGGCGAGGCCAACATCCTCATGCTCCTGGAGTCAGCGAACTGGTCGTTGTGGGTTGCCGTGTGGTCACTGGCCACTGCCGACGCCGGCCCCGGGGGTAAGGAGAGGGACCTCTACCGGAACCGGGTCCAGGCCGCACTGCTCGACGGCTACGACAGCTTCACCGGGCTCTGGGAAGAGGCCTATCGGGCCCTGGCCTCGCTCGTCGGCATGCGGGTGCGGGCGCCGCTGACCTTCCGCCAACTCTCCGTGGCCATCGGCGCCCTCGCCGAAGGCTGCTCGCTCCGGCAGCGGGTCGACGGGGCGATGGCCGGCATTCTCCGGCCCACCGGACCCGGAGGTGCGGATCAGGAGTGGACCCTCTTCGCCATCGGGTTGGAGGCGCTCGTCGAGATGTTCCTCGAGCCCGACCCCGACTGGGCCCCGGGCCCCGGAGCGGCGTAGTCCGAGCTCAGTGCGGAGCGCGGGCGACCACCGGCGCGTCGCGGAGGAGCTCCCGAAGCGCAGGCCGGTTGAGCTTCCCGAGCACGCTGATGGGCAGCTCGTCGGCGAATTGCAGATATTCGGGGACCTTGAAGGTGGCCAGGTGCGACGCGCAGTACCCGGTCAGCTCCTCGGGGGAGACCGGTTCGGAGACCACGACCACAGCGCCGACCCGCTCACCGAGTTCGTCGTCGGGAACACCGACCACGCCGACATCGGCGACGCTGGGATGGGTGCGCAGGACCTCCTCTACTTCGACCGGGCCGAATTTCTCGCCCCCTCGGTTGATGGTGTCGGACAGCCGGCCCGTGGGGTACAGGTACCCGGCGTCGTCCTGCCAACCGGTGTCGCCGGTGTGGAGCCACTCCTCGGTCGTGTTCTGCTGGGCCCGCACGACCAGCTCACCGACGGAACCGGGTGGCACCGCCTCCCCGGACGACGGATCGAGGATCCTGACATCGACGCCGGCCAGTGGCCGGCCGACCGAGTTGAGCCGGTCGCCACGACGGTGGTCCTCTGGGGTCAGGGCCGCATAGGCGCCGAGCGTCTCGGTCTGTCCGAAGGTGTTCGAGAAGTCCACGTCGGGCAGGGCGGCCACGGCGCGGCGGATGAGGTCGACCGGGGCGGCGGCCGCCCCGTAGCTCAGTGCCCGCAGCGAGCTGAGGTCGGTGGTGGCGAACTTCGGGTGATCGAGGATGCGCCGCAGCATGGTCGGCACCACGAACGTCTGGGCCACCCGGTAGCGCTCGACCAGGGCCAGCCAGGTTCCGGCGTCGAACTTGGGCATGAGGACCAGCTGCTTGCCCTGGTGCAGCGAGATCAAGAGCCCGAGCGTGCCGCCGATGTGGAAGATCGGGGCCGACATCATGTCGACCACCTGATCGGATTCCGGGTCGATGGGCCTCGAATAGAAGGCCAGCCGGTCGGTGACCACCCGGTGGCTGATGGCGATGGGCTTGGGCAGTCCGGTGGTGCCGCTGGTGAAGAGCACGAGGGCGGTGTCGTCATCATCGCCTGTGCTCGAAGACCCGGCCTCGGCGTCAGCGTCGGCGCCGATGACGTCCGCTTCGACCAGGACGGGGCCGTCCAACACCGAGCGGAGGCCGCCGGCGTAGGGGGTTCCGGCCACACCCACTCGTGCTCCGACCAGCTCGGCCAGCTGCCCGAGCTCGCCCGGGGTCAGGTAGGCGTTCATCTGGGCGGTCGCCGCTCCCAGACGTGCCGCCGCGTAGATGGCGGCCACCGACAGTGCGCTTCCCAGGTTCACCAACGCCACCCGGTCCCCGGGCCCCACACCCGCCTCGGCCAGGACCGCGCTGGTCTGCCTGATCCGGGTCTCCAGCTGGCGGTAGGTGTACTCACTGCCGTCCGCCACCAGCGCGACCCGCTCGGGGACGCGCTCGAGGGCGGCATCGGTGGCGTGGCCGACGTTCATGGCTGATTCCACTCCTGTTCCGGCCCCGGGTCCGACGCGGTCGGCGAGGCACGCTGTGGTGAGGTTTTCCGTGGCGGGCTATCCATCCCCCGATCAGCCCGTCGGGAGCGGGGTGAAGGGGGTGAGGGTCACCCAGCAGGTCCCCTGGGCCTTGCTCTGGGAGGTCAGCTGACACAGGGGGGAGGGCGGCACGTTGTTCCTCAGTCTCACGATCTTGTACTCGGTGGGGCCGTATCGCTTGTCGGGGCCGAAACTGAGGACCGGGGTCCAGGTCCCGGGGAAGTCGGTGATCTTCGACATGGCCGTGACGAAGGTCCGCCGGTTGAGGTCGGAGCCGGCCGCCCGGGCCGCCTTGGCGAAGAGCGCGATGGCCTGGCACCATCCGACCACGGGTCCCTGCTGCTCGAGGTAGTCGGTCGTGTCGGTCGGCGGGATCTGCGGATAGGCCTTGTGCCATGGCGTCCAGCACGCCTCCACCCCGGCGTCGTAGCCGCGGGGGCCGGTGTAGTTCGACTTGTTGGTCCCGCCGCCGAGGGTCAGGGTGGTCAGTCCCTCCTGACCGTCGAGTGCCTTCTCGTAGGGGATCGGGATCAGGCCGAGGGCGGCATCGATGCTGTTCTCGTAGTCGCTGAGGAGCAGGCGGGGATACCACTGCTGCTGGGTCTCGGCCTGGAGCACCGGATAGAACACGTTGAAGGGGATCAGGGGAATGACCGAGGTGACCCCGGCACTCCGCAGCTGTTGGACCACGAGCGGAGCCTGGGCGTCGGTGGTGGCCGTGTCGTTGGGGTCCGAGTCGATGGTCTTGACGGTGGCGGTGATACCGGCGTTGCGCAGGTCGGGCAGCAGGTAGTCGTTGAGGGCCAGTTGGTCCGAGGCCCGGTTCCCGGCGATGATCCCGACCTTGTTGGTTCCTCCGAGCAGATGGGCACTGAGGCCCCAGTTCACGACGGCCTGGAGGATCACCGCGTCGTCCGGCCCGGTCCACCACAGGTAGGGCGATCCCTCGTTGGTCCAATTGGTGACCGTGGTCCACGCGCCGATGAAGGGGGTATGCCCCTCCTGGGTGATGCAGAGCTGGTCATCGCCTGTCCAGTCCCCGATCCCGTCCAGGACGGCGAAAGCGGCCGGCGAGCCCTCGGTCCAGGTCTTGCACAGGGCGCGCATCTGACTCTCGTTGGTCGGATCGAAGCTGGCGATGATCGGGTTGATCTTCCGACCGTTGATCCCGCCGTTGTCGTTGACCTGCTTGACGTAGAAGTTGATGGCCTTGGTCTGTTCGCCGTATTCGGCGTCCGATGCGAAACCCTCCTGTCCGGCCAACGAGTTGAGGGCCACCACCGGGAAGACGACGTTGATCGTGTTGCCGGTGATCCCGCGGGTCGAGGTGCTGGCCGAGCTGACCGGGCTGGGAGACGAGGCGGAAGACCCGCCGGTCGATGCCGTGGTCGAGGTGGAGCCCGAGGGCGACGACGACCCGCAGGCGGCCGCCACGACCAGTACGGCTCCCACGACAGCCAGTGCGCGCGCCGACCACCGACGGGACGAGCCGCCGACCGAGCCAGTCAGCCGGCCCCGTCGGTCCCACCATTTCGTCGCGCCCATGTACGTCGCTCCTTGTCGGCCCCATCCCGTCGGCATGCACCTCGCCGGCCGTCTTGCCTGGCCCAACCCTATTGAGCCGTCGGGGTACCCACAACCGGGTACGCCCCGGTCGGCCGGGTTCGGACCGGCCTAGGGTACAGAACCGGGTCCGGACCTGCTCCACGTGGTCTGGACCCGGGTCCGGGCCGGTGGGAGGGCGCAGTGGGATACGTGCAGATCCAATTTGCCATCGACGACCCGGAGACGGCCGATGCCATCGTCGGGTCGCTCCTGGCCCGTCATCTGGTGGCCTGCGGCCAGCGGACCGGACCGGTGACCAGCCGGTACTGGTGGCGCGGCTCGCTCGAGCAGGGAGAGGAATGGCTGGTCCTGCTCAAGACCCGTCGCCAACTGACCTCGTCGGTGATCGACGCCGTGATCGCCGATCATCCCTACGACACACCCGAGGTGATCGCACTCCCGGTCATCGAGGGTGCTCCCGGGTACCTCGAGTGGATCGACGCCACCACGGCACACCCCGGGTGATCCCGGGGCACCGGCCCGATCCACCCGCGCCGGAGCCCGATCCGCAAACGGCCGCGGCCGTCGACCGTGTCGTCGACCTGGTCCGGAGGATCCGGGTCCCCGGCGTCCTCAACCTCTACGACGAGGCCGACAGTGTCGCCTGGGGTGACGAGCCCGGCCGGGCATCCGAGCGGACACTCGCCCTACGCGGCTATCTCGTCGCCCACTGGGCCGCGCCCACGGTTCTGGTCGGCGAGGCCCCGGGCCAGGACGGCGCCCGGTGGACCGGGGTGCCGTTCACCTCGTGTCGCCAGCTGTTCGGTTCGGGGCCGACGGAGGCGACGGCGACCGTTGTCCATCGCGTCCTGGCGGAGCTCAGGAAGGAGGACGAGGTCCTGCTGTGGAACGCCTCGATGCTCTTCGCCCCCGGAAATCGTGACCCCCGGCGGGCCGAGGTCGAGGCCTGTGGCCCGGTGCTCGATCTGATCTGCCGGGGGAGGACGGTCGTTGCCGTCGGCCGATTCGCGCAGGCAGCCACGGGCGCGCCCTACATCCGCCATCCGTCCCACGGAGGTGCCGCCCGCTTCGCCGACGGCCTGCGTGTCGCCCTTCGGGCCGACGACTGGGCCACGGCCGCCGACCGTACACTGGACCCATGATGTACTACGGCCACGGGTCATGGATCGCGGTGGTGGTGTTCGCCGGTCTCTTCGCCCTCCGGATCCTGTCCACCCAGCGTCGACGCGGACGTCGTCCGGGCTCCCCCGGCCCTCGCAGTTCGTTCACCGCCGGCAACCGCGGTGGCGCCCCCGGGGGTCCGCCGGCCGGGTCGCCGGTGGCCACGGCCCCGTCGACCACCGGGACGGCTCCAGGGTGGTTCGCCGACCCCTTCTTCAAGCACGACCAGCGGTACTGGTCGGGGAGCGAATGGACCGAGCACGTCACCGACGACGGAGCACCCGGGACGGATCCGCCGCCTCCGGATCCGGGCCCTCGCTCGGCCAACTGATCACCCACCCGGCCCTGACCTGTCGACCGCGGACGGCGGGCCGGCGTCCGCGAGCGGTACCATCAGGGGGGCCGACGATCGGGGGAGTACATGGCCGAGCGAGCAGGACCGAACATCTGTCTGATCGGCGCCGGCGGGATGTCCTTCGGCCCGGTGATGGTCCTCGACGCCGTCAACAGCCGTCGGATCCGCGGGGCGACCATGATGCTGCACGACGTCAGTCCGGAGCGGCTGGAGGTGGCCCGCCGGTTCGCCGAGCGGGTCAACGAGCGAAACGGGTCCCCGATCACCATCAAGGCGTCGCTCGACCCGGCCGAGGCGCTCGCCGGGGCCGATTTCTGCCTGACCAGCGCCGAGGTCGGGCGCTGGCAGCACTGGATCGAGGACTACGAGATTCCTGTTCGACACGGCGCCACCCAGATCACCGGTGAGAACGGGGGCCCGGGTGCCGTCTTCCACTCCCTGCGGTCGATCAGGACAATGCTGGATATCTGTGCCGACATCGAGAGGTACTGTCCGGACGCTTTTCTCATCAATCTGACCAATCCGTTGAGCCGGGTGGCGCTGGCCATCAACACCAGCACCGCCATCGCCAACATCAGCCTGTGCCACGAGTTCGCCGGCGGGGTGAGCCGGATCGCCAAGCTCCTACGCGTCCCGAAATCGAAGATCGTGGCCAAGGCGGCGGGAATCAACCACTTCACCTTCTTCACCGAGATCAGCCGGTCCGACACCGGGGAGGACCTCTACCCGCGACTCCGCCGTCTGTGGCAGAAGCGGTTCTTCGACTACCCCCCACCGGTCACGGCGACGGCGAAGCAGCTGGTGAAGGTGCCGTGGGTGCAGATCGCGGTCGAGCAGATGTACTCACCGCTCGTCACCCACATGTTCCGTGACTACGGCCTGTTGCCGTGTTCGGTCGACAGCCATATCGGTGAGTACGTTCCCTTCGCCCAGGCGGTCGCCGGGTGGCACCCGGTGCCCGTCTACTTCCATCAGGGGGTCATGGCCCGGGTGGAGAAGATGGTGACCCGCTACGGCAATGGGGAATCGCATCTCCCCATGCACAAGGCCGGTCGCTCGGCCGAAGAGGTGTTTCCCGTCATCGGGGCCATGTGGTCGGGCAACGAGCGCTCCCTCAACGCCGTCAATGTCCCCAATCGGGGGTACGTGCCCAATCTGCCCGATGGAGCCATCGTCGAGGTCCCGGCCGTGGCCAGTGGCAGTGGGGTGGCGCCGTCCGACGTGCCCGCCATCATTGACCCGTTGGCCGAGTTCATGAGGACCCAGATCGACCTGCAGGACCTGGTGGTCCAGGCCGCCATCAAGGGAGATCCGGCTCTCGCCTACGAAGCGTTGTGCCGTGATCCCCTCTCGCCGGCGGATGAAGCGTCGTGCCGCAAGATGTTCGATGAGCTGATGGTGGCCCAGGCCGATTCGCTGCCGTTCTGACCGGTCCCACCCGGGCCCCCGGCGCGGGATCAGGGCTTGCCCACAATGGCCCGTCCCGACTGGTCGACGGCGGCGCAGAAGGTGGCCGAGGGACAGGAGATCGAGGTCAGGTGGCGGTTTCCGTCCACGTCGACACGGGTCCATGTCCGGCCGGCCCATTGGAGGATGCCCCCCGAACTGTCGGTCGCCGCGCAGAAGGTGGTCGAGGGGCAGGAGACGCCCGTCGGTGTGGGTCCGATCGTGGTCGCCGACGCCTGTCCGGGTTCGATGCGTGATGGTCCCGACCAGGTGAGACCGTTCCACCGGAGCGACCCGCCCGAGTCGTCCACCGCCGTGCAGAACGTCGTCGTCGGGCAGGAGACGTCCGCGAACGAGGACGAGTCCCCGAACGAGTTGGGCATGGTCCATTGCTCGCCGTTCCACTCGGAGATCCCCCCCGACGTCGACATGCAGAACGAAGGGGTGACACACGAGATGGCCGACACCGATCCCCAATCCCCGCTGGTCCCCGTCCAGGCCTTCCCGCTGAAGGCGAAGGCGTTCCCCTCCGCGTCCACTGCCGCGCAATAGCCCGAGGGCGCACACCCGACGGCTTCGAGACCGTTGGCTCCGTCGAGAGCCACCGGACCGGACCATCCGCTTCCATTCCAACTGGTCACCTCGCTACCGGCGGTGGCGACCGCCATGCAGAAGGTCGGGTTGGAGCACGAGACCGATAGGGAGCCCGGCCCGATCGGCTGCCCGGTGGTGGGGACGGGCCCCGTCCAGTCGGGGCCGTCGAACCGGTAGGCGCGGCCGGTGGCGTCGAGGGCGATGCAGAAGGTGGGGCTGCCGCAGGACACCGAGTTCAGTCCGGCTCCGGCCACCGGCAGCGGGTGGCCGAAGTGGAGTGGGGCCGGACCGCCGGAGGCCGAGGTTGTCGTCGAGGACGGCGGCACCGAGGTGGCCGGTCGTGGCGGCCGGTCGGCCGGGGCGGGGGTGGAGGCCGACCCGCATCCGCCCAGCACCGCCACCACGACCACCACCGCCAACGCCGCGCCGGAGCGGGGTGGGAACCAGGATGGCGGACGCACGTCGGATCACCTCGCCGGCCCAAACCGTTGGGCTCTGGCCCCAAGGTACCGCAGCGGCTATGCCTTGAGGCGCGTATCGAAAGACGACCGACCACTGTGACCACCGACGACCCTTATGACCTCGACCGGTTCGTGGCCGCCCAGGACGCGGGTGGGGTGTACGACCGCGCCGTGGCCGAGCTGCGGAGCGGGCGCAAGGTGAGCCATTGGATGTGGTTCGTGTTCCCCCAGCTTGCCGGTCTGGGATCGAGTGCCACGGCGAGAGCCTTCGCCATCTCGTCCATCGAGGAGGCGTCCGCCTACCTCGACCACCCCATCCTCGGTCCGCGGCTGACCCGGTGCACGGAGATCGTCGCCGGCCTGCGCGACCGGAGCGCCGAACAGGTCTTCGGGGGCGTCGATGCCCAGAAGCTGCGGTCGTCGATGACGCTGTTCATGCGGGCCGCACCCGAGCAGCCACTGTTCCGCTGGGTCCTCGGGCTCTACTTCGACGGGCTTCCCGACCCGCTTACCGAACAGCGGATCTGATCGGGCGGCCGAGCAACGCGGCCACGTTGTCGTGGAAGAGGCCCGGCCCGGTTTCCGCCGAGTCTCCGCCCCGGGCATAGTCCTCCACCGGTGTGGCGGTCCCCTCGGAGTGGGGGTAGTCGCTGCAGCACATGAACAGGTCGCCCGCCTTGGCTTTCAGCCGGCTCGGCTGCTCGAAGGAGAACGACGACACCTTCACCTGCCGTTGGAAGTAGTCGCTCGGGCGCAGACTGAGCTCGACCGGTTCCTGACCGTTGAGGACGGAGGTGAAGTCCCAGCCCCCATCGAGCATGAGCAGGTACTGGGGGACCCAGATCGAGGACAGCTCGACAATTCCCAGGTTCAGCTCCGGATACCGCTCGAGCACGCCGTTGATGATGAGATCGGTGACGGCGACGGCGGGCGGCACCCAGAGGAAGATCGACTCGAGCGCAGGAACGAACGATTTGTCGGGATCGGGATAGAAGGCGTCGTCGAGGATCCGTGGTTGATCGGCGACGTGGAACAACGGTGTCACCCCGTGATCGACGAACGCGGCCCACAGCCGGTCGTGGTCGGGATGGGACAGGGGGCGGCCGTCGACAGCCGCCGGGGCGATCATGGCCAGCCGTATGCCGGCTGCCGAAAGGGACGACAGCTGGCCGACCAGCCACTCGGGGTCGCGCAGGGTCAGGTGGGCGACGGGGTGGAGCCGCCCGGCGCCGTCGGTGACCACCGCCTCGCACCAGCGGTTCCACGCCGTCATGTTGGCGGTGAGTGCATCCACCGAGCCCGAGAGGCGGCGTTCCCACAGCAATCCGAAGTTGGGGAAGAGAACAGCCTCGTCGATCCCCATCGAGGTGAGCTGCGTTGCCCGGGCCGCCGGATCCCAGTACTCGGGGGGAAGGGCGTCGTCGTAGGAGTACTCGGGCGGAAGGCCTTGCCGCCGGCGTTGCCGATGGCGACCGATGGCCACGGTGTCCCCCGGCAGCTGGACATCGGCGATATCCAACCGCTGGTCTCGCCAGGTGAGCCACGGATAGCCGTCGTCGTCGTCGACGATGGCCAGCGCCTCGTCCCGCCGGCCGGGGTCCATATGGTCGGCCCACAACGTCCGGGTCTCGTAGAGATGCTGATCCGAATCGATGACCGATGTCACCGGCCCAATCTAATGGACCCGGCCGGGGCGGGCATCCCTCGGCTACGGTCCTGCTGGGCGAGGAGGTCCGATGATCGAGCGTGCGATCGAGCAGTGGCATGCCTACCTGCGGGGCGAGAACCCGGACGGCCTGGACGACCTGCTCGACGACGATGTCGTCTTCTACTCACCGATCGTGTTCACACCTCAGCGGGGCAAGGCGATCACCGCCCTCTACCTGCAGGCGGCCGGCCAGACGCTGCCCGGCGACCAATCGCCCGCCTCCGACCGCGACGACGACGGGGGCGGCGACAGCAACCCGGTGGGCGGGTTCAGCTATACGAAATCCGTGCTGTCCGGCGACACGGCCGTGCTCGAGTTCGAGACCTCCGTCGAGGGTACCTACGTGAACGGCGTCGACATCATCCGGTGCAACGACGAGGGCCGGATCATCGAGTTCAGGGTGATGATCCGACCGTTGCAGGCGGTCAATCTCGTGCACCGGCAGATGGCAGCCGCGCTCGAGCGGATGAAGCCCGCCGGATGACGCCGGTTGCCGTCACGTCGGTGTCGGACGGTTCGGGTCAGTAGCCCCCCGAGCAACCGTTCTGATCCGGGGCCGCATTCGGATTGCCCCAGTAGCGGGTGGCAAAGGCGACGGCCACCCGAATCTGTTGATCAGGGGTGGCGTCGGCGGCGTCGGTGGGGTACCCGAAGATGTTGAACTCGTCCCAGTTGGTGTGGCTGAATCCGAGTCCTCCGCTGTAGACGAGTCCGTCCACGTTCCAGTTCCCACCCTCTTCGCACATGTTGACCCGATCCCAGGCGGCGCGTTGGAAGGCGGTGATGCCGTCGTCGGTGACGCCGGCGGCGACCGGTGCGCTGCGAATCGTGCTCCCGGCGAGGGAGCCGAAGTAGGCGGACCTGCCGAAGGCGAAGGCGCCTCCATCCGAAGAGGCGGTGAGATACCCATGAGGTCCGGAGGACATGGCGATGATCGGCCGGTTGAGATGACCGGTGAGCGAACCGAAGAACCTCGAGCCACCGTAGGTGAAGACCCCACCGTTCTGTCCGGCCAGCCGGTAGCCCGGACCTTCCGAGCTGATAGCCACCAACGGCTGCCCGGGGGCGCGTTTCCGGCGAACTGGGCGTCACCGAAGGCGTAGACGGCTCCGTCGGCCGCCGCTTCCCAGTATCCGTGGCCGTCGGGTGTCGAGGCCATGCCGACGATGGGGCTGAGCGGCGACATCCCGCTGGCCGACCCGTAGAAGCGGGCATCACCGAGGGAGAAGATGCCACCGTCGGCGGCCACCATCCAGTAGCCCTTCCCACCGGGGGTGGAATCGATGCCCACGATGGGCTGGTTGAGGTGGATCGCTCCGGTGGACCCGTAGAAGCGGGCGCCGCCGAATGCGAAGATCCCTCCGTCGCTGGCCACCTCCCAGTAGCCCCGTCCCCCGGGGGCGGACTCCATCCCGACGATCGGCTCGTTCAGGACCAGCGCTCCGGTCGATCCGTAGTAACCGGCCTGGCCGAACGTGAAGATGCCTCCGTCGGCCGCGACTTCCCAATAGCCGTGCCCGCTGGGAGTGGACGCGATGTCCACGATGGGAGCGTTGAGAACGATGCCGGTTCCCGTGGGCAGGGCCGCCGACGCGGCACCGGTATGACCGGCGAAGACGACGAGGGCGGGAACCGTGGCGGCCACGAGAAGAAGGCCCAATCTGGCGCCCGACCGTTTGGTTCGATGTTGAGCAGACTTCGTATCGGAGGCGGTTTTGCGCGCCGGCGCGCCGAAGTAACGGGATGAGATGCACTGCAGACACTGGGGGTGACCTTTCCTTGGTCGGTCATGACTCGCTCGCGTCATCGCAAAGCGGCCGGACTCTCTGTTGGTTGGGTGGACCCCACATCTGTGCATTCAACGCCCCAGCCGAGCGCCGGGAAGGGCGGTACGGCCTGGCTACAAAAAGCCGGGTGTGCTAGCGGGTGTAAACGTCCGGTACGAGATGATGGTTACGTCGTGTTCTCCTGCTCGGTCGGCGGTGCCAGTCACCACGACGGAACGGTGATCCGCTCCTCGCGGGGCGAGCCGACGAATAGCCCCTGATTCAGACCGGCGCACTGTAGCGGTCACCGCCGCCAATGTGTAATCACCCCGGCCGCCGACAGCTGCTACCTGGCCCCCATACCCGTCCAGACCGTGTCCACGGCCCGTTCTGCCCACTCCGGCTCCGAAGGTTGACCGGCCACCCTCCACGCGAAAACCGACCCGGTCAACATCTGGAGGGCGAGGTCGAGGTCGGCGTCGGCACGGAGCTGGCCTCGTTCGACGGCGGTCACCAGCAGCGCCCGGAGATAGCCCATTCGGGGCCCGACGACACGTTGCCGGTGGAGGGCCAGAGCGGCAGGATCTTCCCGCGCCCCGATCAGGGTACCCACCACCTCCAGACAGCTTTCGGCGAACCGGTCGTCGAATTCGGTCAGATAGAAGACGAGATCACCACGCGGGTCGGCGGACGGTCCGGGAGCCAGGTGGGTCGAGTCATTGCCGGCGACGGCCGCCGTGATCAGGTCGGCCTTGTCGTGGTAGCGGCGGTAGATGGTGGCGCGGGCCACCCCGGCCTCTTTGGCCACGCTGTCCATGGACACCCCGGCGTAGCCCACATCCCTGAGCTGGCGGAGGGCCGCCTCGGTGATGGCCGAGCTGGCCTGCTTGTCGCGGGGTCGACCCGGTCCCCGGCGGCGCTCGTGCCCGGTGACGCCGTGGTCCGACATCTCCGTGCCGCGGCATCAGTGAACCCCGGCCGGTGCCTCGACCGGTTCGGATTCGGGACCGGGGGTGAAGCTGGGTACGAAGTCGCGCTGGCGCACCAGGGCGAAGGACCCGACCGACCCGATGAAGGCAATGACGGCGCCGATGACCATGAGGTGGTTCAGGGTGGCCGAGAACCCGACCCGGTAGGCGTCGAGCAGCGCTTGGCGTGACGCCGCCGAGGGGATCGCACCCATCGCCTGGCGGACCCCACCCCCGGCCAGCGCGCTCTTCAGCGCCACGCCACCGTGGGCCACCACCGCCTGCCCCGCGGCTGAGCTGCCCAGCGCGGCCAGGGTGTGGTTCTGGATCTGGGTCTGGAACACCGTGCCCAGCCCGGCAATCCCGGTGGCGATGCCGACCTGCCGGAACGTGTTGTTGGCCCCCGACGCCATGCCGCTGCGCTCGGGGGGCACGACCGAGATGGCCGACGACGCCAGCACCGGGTTGACGGCGCCGATGCCGATTCCGGCGACGATGAATCCGGGCAGGAGCACCGTCCAGCTCGATGAGGCATGGGTGGTCCCCATCAGCAGGCAGCCGATGGCGATGAGGAGGAGCGCGGTCCCCAGGAGATACCGGGCCTGGATGCGCACGGTGAGTTTCCCGGAGATCGGGGCCACGATGAAGGCGAGCATGGTGATGGGCAGGAAGCGGATGCCGGCGGCCAGCGGTCCATAGCCCAGGTCGTCCTGGATGTAGAGCGTGAGGTACAAGAAGAGGGCGAAGATCGAAGCGGCCAGGGTGAACGCAGCCAGGGAGACACCGACCATGGCCGGGCGCTTGAAGAGCGTGAGGTCGAGCATCGGGTCGCGCTGTCGCCACTCGGCCACGAGGAAGATGGCCAGGAGGAGGACGGCTCCGATGAACAGACCGGTGATCAGCGGGCTTCCCCAGCCGTCGTCGGGCCCGCGCACCAGGGCGAACACCAGCATGAAGAGCGCACCGGAGAACGAGACGAATCCGATCCAGTCGACGCGCCTGGTATTGGGATCCTTTGATCCGGCCACCCGGGTGAGGGTGATGATGACGGCCAGCACACCGATCGGCACGTTGACGAAGAAGATCCACCGCCAGCCGATGCCGCTGGTGATGGCCCCGCCGACCAGTGGTCCGACGGCCACCGCCCCACCGATCACCGCTCCGTAGATCCCGAAGGCGGTGCCCCGCTCCTTTCCGGAGAAGGCCTGGGCGATCAGCGCCAGTGACGTGGCGAACATGATGGCCCCGCCGACCCCCTGCGCGGCCCGGGCCAGGTTGAGCATGAGCGAGGTGGTGGAGAGGCCGCACACCAGGGAGGAGATCGAGAAGACCCCGAGCCCGACGGCGAAGACGTCGCGTCGGCCGAACATGTCGCCCACCACCCCGGCGGTGAGGAGGAAGGCGGCCAAGGTGAGCGAGTAGGCGTCGACCACCCACTGCAGGTCGCTGAAGGTCGCATGCAGGGACCGTTGGATGTCGGGCAGGGCCACGTTCACGACCGTGATGTCGAGCAGCAACATGAAGGTGGCGGTGCAGACGGCGATGAGGGTCCACCATTTGCGATCGAGGGCCGGCATGGGGCCTCCTTTGACGGGGTAGGGAGGTTCCGCCCGGAACCGGGCGGAGGGCACTGCCGTTCAGGTCAGACTAACGATCCAAGGCGTATCGTATTGAATTGTCGGAGCGGGGTCAACTGCGACGTGGTCGGGCATGCTTTCCCGGTGGCACCGACGACCACCGGCGCCGACGCGGCGACCCATGTTGGAACCTACCGGGAGGAGGCAGCACCGTGATCGAGGCCTGGGCTCCCGTTCGGATCTGTGACGCCGGCGGCTGGACCGATACCTGGTTCGGCGGACCGGGCCGCGTCGTCAACATGGCGGTGACCCCGGGGGTGGAGGTCGTCATCCGGCCGACGGTGGGCCGCCACCCGGTCGTCCTCGACGTCATGACGTTCGGGCACCGGTACGCCGTCGTCCCGGGCGCGGTCCGTGCGCCCCGTCATCCACTTCTGGAGAGCGCGATCGACGCCTACCCCCCGCCCGGGCA
Source organism: uncultured Acidimicrobiaceae bacterium (assembly GCA_963837805.1). Lineage (GTDB taxonomy): Bacteria > Actinomycetota > Acidimicrobiia > Acidimicrobiales > RAAP-2 > Bog-756. Next base: position 104,998 of record CAWIOU010000033.1, on the reverse strand, counting down.
CCGCCCGGTCGAGATCAGTGTCCGGTCCGCGGTCCCGGCCGGCTGCGGTACCGGCACCTCCGCGGCCGTGTCGATCGCCCTGCTGGCCGCACTGGCCGAGGCCCGTTCCGAACGGTTGCCGCCCCTCGACCTGGCCTACGCCGCCCACCGCCTCGAGGTCGACACGCTGGGCATCCAGAGCGGGATCCAGGACCAACTGTGTGCGGCACTCGGCGGGATCAACGACATCGTGGTCGACCCCTATCCCGAGGCTGCCGTGCAAACCCTCCCCGCCTGGCCCGAGCTCGACTCCCGGCTGACCCTCGTCTTCTTGGGACGGGCCCACAACTCGTCCGACCTGCACCGCCGGGTCATCGCCGGCCTGGACCGGCGCGGTCCGGGGGCCTTCGCCCGGCTCCGTGACGCCGCGGCCATGGCCCGCGACGCGGTCGTCGCCGCCGATCTCGATGCGTTCGGTGGCGCCATGACCGCCAACACCGAGGCGCAGCGTTCCCTGCACCCGGAGCTGGTCGGGCCCGATGCCGACCGGGTGATCGGGCTGGCCTCGGCCCTCGGATCGCTCGGATGGAAGGTGAACGGCGCCGGTGGCAACGGAGGTTCGATGACCATCGTGAGCGCAACCGCGGCCGACAAGGAAATCGTCGAACGCCGGATCGCGCTCTTGGATCCGCGGTACCGGGTGCTCCCGCTGCGGCTCGATGAGCGGGGATGCCAGGTCGAGGGGATGCTCTAGCGGTTGCACCGATCAGAGGCGCGAGAAGTGCTCAGCATCGTCCTCGAACCGGCGGATGGCTTCGGTGCTTACGGACGGACGGGTGATCCGGATGGCGGCCAGAATGTCATCGGCGCTGATCTCCGGCGATCCGCCGGCCAGTGCCCGGTCGAAGGCCATCTGGGCTCCTCGTTGGGCGGCCAGGGCAAAATCGGCCGGGGTGAATCCCGCGGTCCGTGCGGCGACGTCACCGGGCTCCCGCGCCGGAAGGAACTCCGAGGCCAGATCGGCCCGCTCTGCTTCGTCGGGAGCCCCGACGGGGATGATGAGATCGAACCGGCCTGGCCGGAGCAGCGCGGGGTCGATGGCGTCGATCGAGTTGGTGGCCATGACCATCAGGCTGGCAGGCCTGGACTTGAAGACCGGCACCGCCTTGAGCAGCTCGTTGACCAGCGGTTGGCTGTCGGGTCGCTCACTCCGGTCCGAGGCGATCTCATCCGCCTCGTCGATGAAGCACACCAGGCGATCGACCCTGCCCAGCTCGAACAGCGCGTCCCGCAGGGCACGTCCTCCCTCCACCCCCTGACCCAGCAGCGACGGATGGATCTCGACGAAGGCCCACGAGAGCCTGGAGGCAATGGCCCGCGCGAATGAGGTCTTCCCGGTGCCCGGCGGACCGAACAGGAGTACGGCTGCGGGGGGGACGAGGCCGAGCTGTTCGGCGAGCTCGACGTGCGCGAGCGGGGCGACCACCCGCCGCTCGAGGATCTCCTTGGCCGAAGAGAATCCCTTCAGAGAACCCCAGAGGTTCGTGGCCAGCACCTGACCCCCGAACCGCTCGACGATGGCCAGTTCCTCGGGGATCATCGAGGCATCTCTCGCGTAGAGGTGGAGTCCGTCCTGACGGGTGAACCCCTGATTGGAAAAGGCCAGCTCGCCGACCTGGCCGGGGTGGACGAAGGCCAACAGGCGCCGGGCACCCCGGTGAATGATCTCCTGGTCGAGTTGCCGGAGCAGCGCGGAGCCGATTCCTTTTTGACGCCATTGGGGGTGGAGGGCCAGCGTCATCAGGTGGGCGTCGGCACCGCACACCCGGGCGACGATGGCACCGACGAGGGCGCCCGACGAGACGGCCACCACGGCAGGCTGATGCTCGTGGAGCGCCTCGACCACATCGCTCCGGCTGTACGCCGCGCCGGTGGCCGAACCCGACAGGTCGATAAGGCGGACGACCTCCTCAAAGGGAATGGCCGGATCGCGGTAATCGAGCGAGAGCGCCCGCCAGCTGTTCACCGTGGTCACCTCCGGGTTGCTTGCCCACGACGCTAGCCAACGACACCCGATTCGAACACGGGTACGCCCCGGGGACATGTCCGTCATCGCCCGGCGGCGGCCCACCCTGAAACCGATTCCCCCCTCCCACTGACTACTCTCGGCGTTGGAGAGTGGGCGGCCTCCCGAGCAGGACCGAGCAGGAGTACCCGACGACCGCACCGGAGTGCCCGTAGCCATGGCCGAGTACCAGATCCTGGTTCCACCACCGAAGCGCCACCGGGCGGCCTGGGCGGCGGCGGTCGTCGTCGCCGTGGTGGCCGTGGCCGGGGCCGCCTACGCCATCGGGCGCCATGGGGGAACCGGCGGTCGCTCCGGCCCGGGTCACGCCGGTGCCGTGACCGCCCCGACCAGGCCCGATCCGCTCACCGTGGTCTCCAGCACTCCTGCGGCCGGCGCCACCAACGTGCCGTCCAATCAGCTGGTGACCGTGCGCCTCTCGGCGCCGGTGATCAGCGCGGCGGGCATGCCTGCCTTCAACCCTCCGGTGAAGGGGTCGTGGACGCGGGTCGGGCCGACCTCAGTTTCGTTCGTGGCCGCGGCGCCGTTCATCCCCACCACGACCGAGACCCTGGTCATCCCGGCCGGCTCCGCCGGGCCACACGGCGCCGGCGGCCAGGTGCTGACCGCCCCCGCCACCATCACCTTCACCGTGGCCCAGGCGAGCACGGAGCGGCTCCAGCAGCTGCTGGCCCAACTCGGCTATCTCCCGGTGACCTTCAGCGCCAAGGCGCCGTTGAGCTCCGCGGCCCTGGCCGCGACGGCCCAGGCGGGGACGTTCAATTGGCGGTGGCCCGGCACCCCGGTATCGCTCACCTCACTGTGGACAGAGGGCGCGGAAGACGTCATCACCAAGGGCGCGGTGATGAACTTCGAGAACCAGAACGGCCTGGCCGTGGACGGCGTGGCCGGCAAGGAGGTGTGGTCGACACTGCTGGCCGACATCGCCGCCGGCAAGACCAACGGCAACCCGTACACGTACGTGTACGTGTCCAAGCAGCTCCCCGAATCACTCACCCTCTTCGAGAACGGTGTTCCGAAGCTGGTGGGCGTCCCCGTCAACACCGGGGCCCCGGGAGCCGACACGGTCGACGGGACCTACCCCGTCTTCGAGCATGTGGTCAGCTCGAGGATGCAGGGCACCAACCCCGACGGCAGCAAGTACGACGATCCGAACGTCCCGTGGGCCAGCTACTTCAACGGGGGTGACGCCCTCCACGGATTCGTCCGGGCCTCGTACGGATTTCCGCAGAGCAACGGATGTGTCGAGATGGCGATCGCCGACGCCGCTCAGGTGTGGCCGCTCACCCCTATCGGCACGCTGGTGACGGTGGTCGGACCCGCCTCCTGATCCGCGTGGTCAGCCTCTCGGGACGGTGGGGCTGCCCAGGTGGTCGGCGACGGCACTCACCACCGGGGCGAGGAACCATTCGCTGATGACCATGACTGGTGCCCCGTCGACGATGAGGCGGTAGCGGCGAGTGAGGACGACGTCGTCGAGAACGCTCCCGCCCGTCCGGTCGGCGTGCCTGGCCACCACGGGGCCGGGAAGCTGATGGCGGCGCAGGGCGATCTCGTGGTCGAGCAGCACTCTGCCGATCGGGTCCCGGCTCGCCTCCAACCGGGACCGCACCGAGCGGGGGAGCCGGTCGGCGGCGATGGCTGATTCGGCGTAGACGAAGTTTCTGCCGCTGACCTGGCCGGCCAGGACCACCGCCCGCTCCAGTGTCGGCGCCCCGGACGGGAGCCCGAGCCATTCGTCGGCCGACCCGGGACCGATGACCTGACGGCGGATGTCGGCGTCGATCGGCTCACGGGCAACGTGCTCCAGTAGTTCGGTCACCGTCCATGCGTCTCTCTCCAGGGCTGACGCCAGCGCCCCCGCAGCCGACCCGCCGTCTGTTGAGGGCCACATGGCGGCGCACGACGAACATCGGTTCACACCGTCCGAACGTACTCCGGTGGTGGGGACGACCACGGCCCGATCCGCCCCCGAGGCTCCGGGCCTGGCCGGCCCGTACCCTGGGACCGTGGCCGCCCCCGTCCTGACCTACCGGAACACGTTCGGATTCGACCTGGAGCCCGAGCGCCTGTGGCAGCAGATCGAGGCGGTCGACCAGTTCGAGACCTGGTGGCCCTGGCTCACCGACTTCCGGATCGAAGGTGGCGGCCTGGCCCCTGGGTCGGTGCTGTCGGGCACGGTCAGCCCACCGCTTCCCTATCGGATGCGGATCCGCATCCGGCTCGAGGGATGCGAACGCCCGACGGCCATCGACGCCGACGTCGACGGGGATCTGGTCGGGGATGCCCATCTCCGGTTCCGACCCCAGGAGGGAGGCACCTCAGTGGAGGCCTTCTGGGAGGTCGAGATGCGTCAGCCGGCCATGCGGCTGGCCAGCCGGGTCGGTCGGCCGCTGCTGCAGTGGGGACACGACCGGGTGGTCGAGTCGACGGTGGCCGGGTTTCGGCGGCGGATCGGCGTCCTCTAACGCAGCCTGGCCACGGCGAAGGCCGCGGCCAGCAGCATGACCGCCCAGGAGAGGGCGCGGAGGGCACGTTCCAGAGGGGCCAGCAGCACGGCCCGATCGACTGGAATCGGGTCGTCGTCGGCTACCGCGATCGAGCCGGCCACGTCCGTGGCCCGTCGGCGCAGGAGCCGGGCCGGAGTGCTGAGCGTTCGCTGGGCCATGGAGAGGCCGAGTGCCCCCGCGGCGGCGATGACCGGCGCCAGGGCCAAGGTCCCGGTCTGGGCCACGTAGGCGGTCAGTACCGGAAACGCCCCCCAGCTGGCCGCGAATCCGATGTCGTTGTGGATGATGCCCCCGAGAAGCTCGAAGTTGTAGCCCACGACCAGGAGGGGCCCGACGACGAGGAACGGCACCAGCGCCGGCCCGACCTGGACGATGCCGGCGATCCCGAGCGCGATGGCGCCGGTCAGACCTCCGGCGGCCGCGGCAATGAGCGCGGCCCGGGGTATCCGCGTGCGAAGCGGTCGGCCGTTCAGTTCGTCGAGGGCGTGGGCGGCCAGGCCGACGGCGAGGAAGAAGGCCAACAGGGTGGCCACCAGTCTGGTGACGTTGACGATCGGTGCCAGGCAGGCGCCGATGACCACGTAGGAGAGGTGCCACCCGGTGTAGGGCGGATGCAGGAGGGTCCACCAGTCCCGCCAGCCGCCGGGTCGGGCTGCGTAGTAGGAGGGTCGTTGTTCGGGCTGGGGGCCTCCCGGCGCCGGGGATTCACGCATCGGCGCGCCGGCCCCACATGACCAGACCCCCACCCAGGCTCATACGGCGCACGCCGATGTCGACGAAGCCGGCCCGCTTCCAGGCCTCGACCGTCCACTCCACGGGGTAGCGCCGGTAATGGGCCGAGATGTTGGGGCCGAGGAACCGGCCCACTTCGAACCACTCGCTTCCGCCGGTGATCCAGCCGCCGGCGGGAAGGAGCAGACGTGTGTACCCCCACCACCAGAAGCGCCAGAACCGGCTCTTCGGGAGAAGGAACTCGAGGCTGGCCACCGCTCCCCCGGGCTTGACCAGTCGGGCCAGTTCGATGAGCGTGGCCTCGGGGTCGTCGACGTAGCGCAAGAGATAGGTGAAGGTCAGCGCGTCGAAACGCTGATCGCCGAACGGGGTCTGCTCGGCCCGGCCCGCCACCAACTGGACGCGTTCACCCACCAGGTGTTCGGCGACATTGCGCTGCCCCCGGCGCAACATGTCGAGGGTGAGGTCGAGTCCGACGACCCGGGCACCGCTGCGGTCGGCGAGCTGGATGGCCACGCCGGCCGTGCCCGAAGCCACGTCCAGCACCAGGTCGGGACGGTCGACCACGATGTGGTCGACCATCTCCTTCCGCCAGCGACCGTTCTGTCCCAGGGACAGGATCTCGGCCAGTCGGTCGTACCGATCGGGCAGGGGCGCGAAGAGCTTCTGGGCGAACCGGTTGGATGGGTCCGGGTCGGGGATCTCCATGTCGCCTCCTCGGAATGCGAAGATCTCACCGTAGGCGGTCAACGCCCGAGAGGAGTGGAGTGGACTCGAGGCGCTTCGACGTGCTGGTGGTCGGGGCCGGACCGGCCGGCAGCATCGCCGCGCTGGTCCTGGCCCGCGCCGGCGTCCACGTGGCCCTGCTGGACAAGGCCCCGTTCCCGCGACAAGGCCTGTGGCGACTTCGTCGGGCCGAGGGGCCTTCAGGTCCTGGCCGATCTCGGCGTCCCCGAGCCCCCCGGCCTCGACGTCGGCGACATGGTGGTGGTGGGCCCGACCGGGCGGCGGGTGGTGCTGCCCTGCTTCGCCGGCCTGTCCTACCCGGGCCGGGCCCGGGCCGTGCCCCGGACCGTGCTGGACTCCGACCTGCGGGCCGCGGCGGTCGACGCCGGAGCCGTTCCCTGCGAAGGCCGGGCCGACCGCCCGTTGTGGTCGGGATCCGATCTCGACGGATTCGCCATCGGCGGGGGCAACGAGCTCCGGGCTGATTTCGTGATCGGGGCCGACGGCGCCACCAGTCACGTGGCCGCCAGCGCCGGACTCGTCGACAGCGCCCGCGTGCTCTGGGGGTTCGCCGTGCGCAGCTACCTCGACCAGCACGTCGAGCTCCCGGCCATCACACTGTGGGAGCAGACCCGGTGGCACGCTTTCCCCGGCTACGGATGGGTCTTCCCCGGACCGGGGGGAGTGGCCAACATCGGCATCGGGATCGGTACCTTGGCCGACCGGCAGAGCGGGGCCGGGGCGGTTCGGGCGCTGCCCGCCTACCTGCACCACCTGGTGGACCTCGGACTTCTGGACGGGGTTCCCGCCGGGGGGTTGCCCCGGCGCCTGGGCGGATGGCTCAAGATGGGAATGGTGGGCACCACGCCGGCGTCGGGGCGAGTGCTCCTGGTCGGCGATGCCGCCGGCCTGGTCAATCCCCTCCAGGGTGAAGGTATTGCCCAGGCACTGTCCAGCGGGCGGGCGGCGGCCGAGGCGATCGTCGCCTCGCCCGGTCGGGCCGCCGTCGGGTACCGCCACGAGCTGGCGCGGGCCCATCTGCCCTATCAGCGGATCACCGCCGCCGGTCACGGCGCGCTGGTCGGGCGGCCCGTCGCCGTCTCTGCGGTCGGCCGCCTGCTGACCGCCCCGACGATCGGACGGGCCCTGGCCGGTGGATGGGGAATCTTCTGGAACGAGCTGCTCGACGGGGCTCCGCCCGGGCGGGCCCGACATGTCGCCGCGGCCTCGACCCTGGTCGGTCGGGCGGTGACGGCCCGGTCCGAGGTGTCCCGCTGGTTCGCCGCCACCTTCGACGGCAGCTGAGACCGACGGGTCAGGACGTACGTCGGGCCAGGTGCTCGATGGCTGCCACCGTGGCCAGGGCGGCGACTGCGAACAGAAGATCGCACACACCGGCCAGGCGGCCGACCACCGGACGGCGGACGGCCATGGCCAGGACGGTCGTCACCACCAGGATCACGGAGGTGACCACCGCCGCGGTGACCACCACCCGCCGACCCTCCCGCACCGGCCACAGGAACACGATGGCCACCGCGCAGGTAGCCACGGCGAAGGCCACCGTCGACGGGCGCCACCGGTCGACGGCGATGACGTTCAACCAGATGTAGCCCTCCAGGATCGAGAGGGCGGCCACCAACGCCAGCAAGGGGGACACGAAGCCGGGCACCGGGGGATACGCCGGGACCGGCGCGGCCATCCTGTCGGTCGATACCACCGGGCCGTCGACCGCGCCGCCGGGGATCCCGACAGGCGATCCCCGCACGTCCCGGCCCCGTCCGTCCTCGCACGAAATCCCCGGTGCCGACGACACTGCTTGGGGCTCCTGGACCTGCCGCATCAATCCGTCGGGCTCCCGTACCTCTCGTATGAAAGGGGAAGCCGCACGCCGCCTGACCTGAACCAATCGACTCTCCGTCCGCCACGATTCCCGCGTCGCCACCTGTCGGACGATCGGGTCAATCACGCCAGGATTCGTCCGACAGCCGCCGCCCGGTGGGCCCAGTATCGCCGGTTCGGCCGCCTCCTGCAACCATTGGTTGCAACCGGGTGCCGTCGCCTTCCCGGGCGGGCAGGATTTCCGAGGGCCACCGGTGCCGATGGCCGGGAGAGGGCCGACGGCAGCCGATTGCTCCAGGTTGGGTCCCTGCGGGCGCAGACCACTATCGTCTGTCCGGCATGGTTCTCTCAGACCGCTCCATACGCGAGGCGCTCGACGCCGGCTCCATCGTGATCGATCCCTTCGACGACAGCTGCATTCAGCCGTCGTCGGTGGATCTTCACGTCGATCAGTACTTCCGGCTCTTCCGGAACCACACCAGCCGGGTGATCGACGTCCGTGAGGATCAAGAGGACCTCACCGAGCTGGTGGACATCGGTGAGGACCCGCTGATCCTCCATCCCGGGGAGTTCGTGCTGGGTTCCACCAAGGAGAAGGTCACCCTTCCCGCCGACCTGGTGGCGCGCCTGGAGGGCAAGTCCTCGCTCGGCCGCCTCGGGCTCCTGATCCACTCGACGGCGGGCTTCGTCGACGCTGGGTGGGACGGTCACCTGACCCTGGAGCTCTCCAATGTGGCCAATCTCCCGATCACCGTCTATCCGGGGATGAAGATCGGCCAGATCAGCTTCCTCCAGATGACCACGCCGGCCGACCATCCCTATGGATCGGACGGGCTCCAGTCGAAGTACCAGGGCCAGTGGGGCCCCACCCCCAGCCGGTATGCCGACAACTTCCGATAATGCCGATGCCCCAGGCCAGCAGGGCCGTCGAGCTTTGTTACTCTTTAGTAACCACCTAGGAGGAATGCAGTGCCCCTCAGACTTGCCGTAGGCCTCGGTATCACCGTGGTGATGTTCGCCATCGCCGGCCGCCGGTTCTTCTGGCTCTTCAAGCTCATCTCGGCCGGCCAGCCCGCCGTCCCCTCACGTTTCCGGGATGTGCCCAAGCGGATCAAGGCCGAGCTCGTCGAGGTGGGCGGTCAGAAGAAGCTGCTGCAGTGGACGGTGCCCGGGCTGGCCCACGCCTTCACCTTCTGGGGCTTCACCGTCCTGTTCCTCACCATCATCGAGGCCTACGGTTGTCTGTTCCAACGGGACTTCCACATCCCGCTGATCGGCCACACCGCGGTGGTCGGCTTCCTCGAGGATTTCTTCGCCGTCGCCGTCCTGGTCTCCCTGCTGGTCTTCGTGGCCATCCGGGTCAAGCACTCTCCGAAGCGCGAGAACCGGCGCTCCCGCTTCTTCGGCTCGCACACCGGGGCGGCCTGGCTGGTACTGGCCATGATCTCCGGGGTCATGATCACCCTCTTGCTGTACCGGGCCGCCCAGGTCAACACCGGGAACTTCCCCTACGGCTGGTGGGCCTTCGCATCCCACGGGCTGGCCAACGTCCTCAAGCCCCTCGGCACCGGGGTCAACAGCGTCATCGAAACGGTGGCCCTGCTGGCCAACATCGCCATCATCACCGGCTTTCTGGTCTTCGTCTCCTACTCGAAGCACCTCCACATCTTCCTGGCCCCCATCAACGTGGCCACGTCCCGCCGTCCGCGGGCGCTCGGGGCCCTGGCCTCCACTCCGGACATGTCGATGGAGGACGTGGGTGACGATGACGAGGTCGTCTTCGGCGCGGGGCGCATCGAAGACTTCTCGTGGAAGCAGCTCCTCGACATGGCCACCTGTACGGAGTGCGGCCGGTGCCAATCGCAGTGCCCGGCCTGGAACACCGGCAAGCCCCTCTCACCCAAGCTCCTGATCATGGACCTGCGGGACAACCTGTTCGCGTCGGCGGACCGGGTCATGGCCAAGAACAGGGCGGCCGGTGCCGAGGTGGAGAACCTGGTCCCGATGGTCATCGACCCCGATGTCCTGTGGTCCTGCACCACCTGCGGGGCCTGCGTCGAGCAGTGCCCGGTCGACATCGAGCACATCGACACCATCATCGACATGCGCCGCTACGAGGTGCTGATGGAGTCCAAGTTCCCGACCGAAGCCGGCCTCATGCTCCGCAACATCGAGAACCAGGGCGATCCGTGGGGGCTCGGCAGCTCCAAGCGGACCGAGTGGACGGCGACGCTCGACTTCGAGGTGCCCGTCATCAGTGGCACCATCCCCGACGACATCGAGTATCTCTACTGGGTGGGCTGCGCCGGCGCTCTCGACGAGCGGGCCCGAAAGGGCGCCCAGGCCACCGCCCGCATGCTCCACCGCGCCGGTGTCACCTTCGGGATCCTCGGGCCCAAGGAGCGCTGCACGGGTGACCCGGCCCGCCGTCTGGGCAACGAATACCTCTACCAGGAGCAGGCTCGGGCCAACATCGAGACCCTCGACGACGCCGGGGTCAAGAAGGTCATCGCCACCTGCCCCCACTGCTTCAACTCACTGGCCAACGAGTACCCCGCCCTCGGCGGCGACTTCGAGGTGATCCACCACAGTCAGCTCCTCGATCACCTGGTCACCGCCGGGAAGCTCACCCCCGGAGGGGGGTACGAGGGCACGGTCACCTATCACGATCCCTGCTACCTGGGTCGCCACAACCGGGTCTTCGACGAGCCCCGTTCGGTCATCGACGCCATCCCCGGGGCCACCCAGGTCGAGATGAGGCGGTGCCGCGAGAAGGGGTTCTGTTGCGGTGCGGGCGGGGCCCGCATGTGGCTCGAGGAGAACATCGGCAAGCGGGTCAACATGGAACGGACCGAGGAGGCCATCGGGACGGGCGCCGACGTGGTGTCGACCGCCTGTCCTTACTGCATGATCATGCTCGACGACGCCGTCAGGGCCAATGCCAAAGAGGACGACGTGCGCGTCCTCGACCTCTCCCAACTGTTGGAGGAGTCGATGGGCGAACCGGTCGCGGTAGGGGCGGCCGCCGGTCCCGAAGAGGTGGGCGGCACCGAGGATCCCCCCGACGGCGGGTGAAGGCGCGTCAGTTGTAGGCCGCGGCGGCGGCATCGGCGTCGCGCAGCCGACTGGCCATGGCCGAGAGCATCTTGCGGGCGATGGTCGGCACCGACTCCAGCAATCCGTTGAACTGGCGCTGTGACAGGACCAGCAGATCCATTTCCGTCTCGGACACCACCGATGCCGACCGGGGCTTCCGGTCGAGCAGCGCCAATTCGCCGAAGTGGCTGCCCGGACCGAGCGTGGCCACCTTCTTCCCCTCGCGGGTGACGGCGGCCGTACCGCTCACGATGAGGAAGAATTCCTGCCCGATCCGCCCTTCTTCGACCAGCACCTTGTCCTTGGGTACCACCACCTCGTCGAGGGAGCCGCGGATCTTCCGGAGCTCGGATGCCGAACAACTCGAGAACAGCCAGATTGCCTTCAGATCCAATGGTTCCGAGCGCGGGGACATGGCCGAGAGGCTACCGCGGCCCGTCGATCGGGCGTCGGATGGATTGCCGGTCCGCTGGTACGCTCCTCGCATCTTGAACCACTACAGCAGGGTCGGGGTGGAGGCCACGTCGAGAGGGGGACGGGTCCATGGTCGCATCTGAACCGACGACGGAGGCACCCGACGGTCCGGTGACGACACTTCGCGGCGCCGGAGTGGACATCGATCCGCGCCGCGCGCTGCGCATGGTGGTCGGTGTGTCCTTGGTGGCGGTGACCGTGGTCGCCTCCCTCCTGCTGGCCGCCGGCGTCAAGAAGAACTCCCAGGCGGTCAGTCTCCACGATCGGGGGGTCCCCGTCTCGGTGACCGTGTCCGGTTGCCTCGGCCTCCTGGGCGGGAGCGGTTCCAACGCGGCCGGCTATGCCTGCAAAGGGTCGTACACGTTCGAGGGTCAGCACTACCGGCAGGACATCCCGGGCAACAAGCTTCTCCATCCCGGCGACGTCATCCAAGGGGTGATCGTGCCCAGCGACCCGCGGCTCCTGTCGACTCCCGCCGCGGTTGCCGCCCAACATGCCTCGTGGAGGGTGTTCATCGCACCGGCCGTCCTCTTCGCGCTCGTCCTCTTCGCCCTCGCCGTCATCGTGACCAGGAGGTGTCGCCGATCCTCCCGAGTCACCGCGGAGTCGGTCGAGCGGGCGGCGGGACGGGAGCGGATGACGCCCGCGAAGTCGGTGGCTCGCTGAGACCCGGTTCGGGTGGCGCGCTCCGGTGGGGCGCATTTCCGGTCACTGGTCGAGCGAGGTAGCCTCTCGCATGGCCCGTCTCGACCCCGATGCCGGCGACGATCAAACGCCTTCGATGAGCTCGTGGCAGCGGTTCACCGCGTCGGTCAGCAACTTCATGTTGAAACCTGCGCCGGCTCCAGAGGAGCAGGGCCGCGCGGCGGCCAAGGATGCCGGGCCGGCGACCATTCCCGAGCTCGAAGCGGCGATCAAGCGGGCCGACGACAAGGAACGTCTGATCGGGCTGCTGCTGGCTCCGGTGGCCGCGGCCATCGCTCTGCTCGTCGTCGCCAGCCTCACGGCCCACGACCCCAAGGCCCTGCTGGCCAGCGGCCTGCCCAACAAACTGCACGTGAACCCCTCGCTCTACTCCGAGCTCGGCGCAGTGACGTTCGCCCTCGCGCTGTTGATGCTCGGTGCCGCCTGGTTCCGCAAGCGCCTCCTCCTCGGTATCGCCATGGCGCTGTACGGGCTCTCCATCTTCAACCTCCACTACTGGGGCTTCGGATTCCCGTTCATCCTGGTCGGCGCCTGGTACCTGGTCCGCGCCTACCGGCTGTCGGAGAAGCTCAAGCACGCCAAGGCGGAGCAGCCCGGCGCCTCCGGCCGTAGTTCGGCCGGGCCCAGGCCCCAGCCGTCCAAGCGCTACACCCCGCCGGCCGCGCCGGTCCGGCGAGCCAAGCCCAAGCCGGGCAAGGAGCTCGAAGCAGGCTGAGCCCCATCCGGGCCCGGGCGCACGGCCCGGCCTGCTGGTCCCTTCCGTTCCCTGGGCAAACGTCCCCCGACGTACTGCCGAGCGCGGCCGAACGGCCAGCACTACCTGGGTCTTTGCATCAGTTCACACGTTGGTAACACGGATGTGACCGTGCTGAAATCCCCAGCCTGCATTGTTTGCGGCGACAAGCCGAACTGCTCGTCTTGTCCTTGGCGAGCCTGGTGCCGTGGTTCGACGGTGCCGGCCTGCCATGACGCAGTGTCAACAAGAGAGGAGCACTTTCAGCGTGCTAGCCGCAGCAGTGTCATATGTGCCGTACCCGAGTTGGCTGAACCCAGGCGACAACACGTGGCAGATGACCGCGGCCACGTTCGTCGGCCTGATGAGCCTCCCCGGCCTGGCGGTCCTCTATGCGTCCATCGTCCCGAAGAAGTGGGCGGTCAACGTGCTGGGCATGATGTTCGCCGGCTTCTCGCTGGTGATGCTGGCCTGGTTCCTCTGGGCCTACAAGATGGGATTCGGCTCCACTCGGTTCGGTCGCGGTGTGACCGAGGTAACGGGGTCGCTGACCAGCACGACTCACCGGGCGTCGGCTGGGTGGACGCACTTCTTCGACAACTTCATCGGGGAGCCGGGCCCGATCGTCAGTCCGCAAGGCGAACAGGGCCAAGCGGTGTCGGCGGCCAACACCATCATCCCCTTCCACTTCCCCACGGCATCGCTGGCGTACTTCCAGTTGGTGTTCGCGGCCATCACTCCGCTGCTCTTCCTGGGAAGTGTCCTGGGTCGGATCAAGTTCAGCGCCTGGTGCCTCCTGGTGCCGCTGTGGACGACGTGTGTCTACTCGGTCGATGCCTTCCTGCTGTGGGGTGGCGGCTACTTCGCCCAGGAGGGCGCGCTCGACTTCTCCGGCGGGTATGTCATCCACATGTCGGCCGGTGTCTCCGGTTTCGTGGCCGCCTGGGTCCTCGGACCCCGGCTCCTCAGAGACCGACAACACTTCCTGCCCAACAACCTGGTCATGGCGGCGGTCGGTGCCGGCATTCTGTGGCTGGGCTGGAACGGCTTCAACGGTGGTGACCCGTACTACGCGGGAGCCAGCGCGGCCAGCGCCGTGGTCAACACCAACCTGGCCACCGCGGCCGGCCTGCTCACCTGGGTGGCCTGGGATGCCTGGGTGTCCAAGGAGAAGAAGCCGGCCTTCCTCGGTGCGGTGAACGGCATGATCTGCGGCCTGGTCGGGATCACACCCTGTGCCGGGTGGGTCAACGGCACGGGCGCCATCCTGATCGGATTGATCTGCTCGTCCGTCGTGTGGGTGGCCTGGAACTTCCTCTCCAAGGTCCGACCCTTCTCCAAGGTGGACGACGCCCTCGGGGTCGTCTATACCCACGGCATCGCCGGGCTCTTCGGCGGTCTGCTCCTCGGACTCTTCGGGGATCCGGGCATGCTCGAGTACGGCTGCGGCCATCTGAACGGAACCGGGCAGGTGATCGCCACCACCCAGTTGCAGTACTCGACGGCGGGTGGATCATGTGTACCGTTCGGTGTGAACGGGTTGTTCTACACCGGGTCCGCCCACCAGCTGTGGGAACAGTTCCGGGCTGCGATCTTCGTCATCCTCTGGTCGGCCGTGATCACCTTCATCCTCATGAAGATCGTCGGGTGGGTGCTCCGTGGCGCCCGCTACAAGGACGAGATCCTCGAGGTCGGCGACCTCGCCATCCACGGTGAGGAGGCCTTCCCCGAGGAGCGGTTCGCCGAGCGGATCGGGGCCATGTCCATGGCCGGTGACGCCCCTTCGGGCGGAGGCGGCGGTGAACTCACCGTGACAACCAGCGTGGATGACAGACTCGCAAGCAAACCTGGTGACTGGCCACCGCCCGACACCCTCGGCCTCTAACTCGACCACTACGAACCCAAGGAGAAATCGAATGAAGTTAGTCGTAGCGGTGCTGAAGCCGTTCAAGCTGGACGAGGTCAAAGAGGGATTGAAGGCCCTGGGCGTCCATGGTCTCACCCTGACCGAGGCCCAGGGCTTCGGCCGGCAGCGAGGTCACACCGAGGTCTACCGGGGTGCCGAATACGAGGTCGAGTTCGTGCCGAAGATCCGGCTCGAGATCCTCGTCGACGACTCCCAGGTGGACGAGGTGACGACGACCATCGTCGATAGTGCGGGAACCGGGAAGATCGGCGATGGCAAGGTCTGGGTGCTCCCCGTTGAGGAGGTCATCCGGGTCCGGACCGGAGAGCGTGGAGCGGACGCCCTTTGATCCCTGCCCGTCGATATGTTCATGGTGTCGTTTGTGGGGACAGACGGACATGAAGGCCAGAGGGTCGGCTCCTTCGAGCCGGCCCTCTGTTCCGTCCGGTGAGCGGCGTGGGTCGGTCCGGCGAGTGGTGGAGTCCGGTGGACGCTGGGTCAGCCGGCCTGACGCCGAACCGCTTCGGCGGCGGCCTCGGCCGCCTCCGGGTCGCCCAGGTAGGCCTTCGATAGCACCGACAGGTCGTCGCCGAGCTCGTAGACGAATGGGATGCCGGTCGGGATCTCCAGGCCCACGATCTCCTCGTCTCCGGTGCCGTCGAGGTGCTTGCGGAGGGCACGGAGACTATTGCCGTGGGCGACGACGAGCACGGCCCCACCCCTCGCGCCCTCGGCCAGGAGGTCGGGCACGATGGCGTCCTCCCAGTAGGGGAGCACCCGGGCCACCACGTCGGCCAGGCATTCGGTGGTGGGAAGGGCGTCGGCCGGCACATCCCGGTACCGGGGGTCACCGGCGGGGTGGTGTTCGCTCCCGGGCTCGACCGGGGGCGGCGGAGTGGCGTAACTCCGACGCCAGGCCAGGACCCGGGCGTCACCGAATTCGGCCGCCGTCTCCTTCTTGTTCTTCCCCTGCAGGGCCCCGTAGTGACGCTCGTTGAGCCGCCAGTGGCGTCGGACCGGTAGCCACGACCGTCCCGCCTTCTCGAGGGTCAGCTCGGCCGTCCGGATGGCCCGGGTGAGCACCGATGTGTGAAGAATTTCGCAGGTCAAGGTCCCGGGCCTCGGCCAGCAGCCGGCCGGCGTCCCTGGCCTCGGACTCGCCGTGCCCGGTGAGGTCCACGTCGTACCAGCCGGTGAAGAGGTTGTCGGCGTTCCACTGTGACTGACCGTGACGGAGAAGTACCAGCTGGGGCATGCCGCCGAGCGTATCCTGCCCGCCCCGGTGGACACGGCGTCCCCGTCCCTCGGATCGGGGCCTCCTTGTCGAGCGTCCCGCCGCCGGTCCGCCCGCTTTTCCGCCAAGCCTTCCCGTCGATTTGGGCCGATTCTTCAACCCCAGGACCACTGGCTTCTGTCATTTTTCGAAAATGGCAAAAAACCTATGTGTGGCACACTCAACTTTGGTATAGTGGTAGAGGTAAGAAAAGGGGATGCCTGCTGGAGGGCCCGGTGAGCGGGCGGATGGCGTCCCTGCGATGTGTCGGAAGACAGATCGTCGGACAGAAGTGTTGGAAGAAGAGTCGGACGGAGTGCCGAGTCGCAGCGAGTGCCCAACTGGGCAGTGAGTAGGAGGAAGCAAGATGGCCAAGGCCGTAGGAATCGATCTCGGAACGACCAACTCGGTGGTGTCCGTACTGGAGGCCGGCGAGCCGGTCGTGATCCCCAACGCTGAAGGGGGGCGGACCACGCCGTCGGTGGTCGGGTTCGCCAAGTCCGGTGAGGTGCTCGTCGGGGAGGTGGCCAAGCGTCAGGCCATCACCAATCCCGATCGGACCATCCGCTCGGTCAAGCGTCACATGGGAACGTCGTGGACCGTCGACATCGACGGCAAGGCCTACACCGCGCAGGAGATCTCCGCCCGCATCCTGGGCAAGCTCAAGAGGGACGCCGAGGCGTTCCTCGGTGACACGGTGACCCAGGCGGTCATCACCGTCCCCGCCTACTTCGACGACGCCCAGCGGACGGCGACCAAGGAAGCCGGCGCCATCGCCGGCCTCGAGGTGCTGCGCATCATCAATGAGCCGACCGCGGCAGCCCTCGCCTACGGCCTCGACAAGGAAGGCGCCGACCAGACCGTCCTCGTCTTCGACCTCGGTGGCGGCACCTTCGACGTGTCCCTCCTCGAGATCGGCGACGGCGTGTTCGAGGTCAAGTCCACTGCCGGCAACTCGAAGCTCGGCGGCGACGACTGGGATCAGCGGATCATCGACTGGCTGGTCAAGACGTTCAAGGACACCGAGGGCGTGGACCTGTCGACGGATAAGATGGCCACCCAGCGCCTGCAGGAGGCGGCGGAGAAGGCCAAGATCGAACTCTCCTCGCTGCAGGAGACCCAGATCAACCTTCCCTTCATCACCGCGACCTCCGAGGGCCCGAAGCATCTCGACGTGAAGCTGACCCGGGCCACGTTCAACGAGTTGACGGCCGACCTGGTCGAGTCGTGCAAGGGCCCGTTCGACCAAGCCATCGCCGACTCAGGTCTGTCCAAGTCCGACATCGACCACGTCGTGCTGGTCGGAGGTTCCACCCGGATGCCTGCCGTGCAGGAACTCGTCCAGCAGATGACCGGCAAAGAGGCCCACAAGGGCGTCAATCCCGACGAGGTGGTCGCCATCGGCGCCGCCGTGCAGGCCGGCGTGCTCAAGGGTGAGGTCAAGGACGTCCTCCTCCTCGACGTGACTCCGCTGTCGCTCGGCATCGAGACCAAGGGAAGCGTGATGCACCGTCTCATCGAGCGGAACACCACCATCCCGACCAAGCGCAGCGAGGTGTTCACCACCGCCGACGACAACCAGCCCTCGGTCGAGGTCCACGTACTCCAGGGTGAGCGCGAGATGGCGATGTACAACAAGACGCTGGGCAAGTTCCAGCTGGTGGATCTGCCGCCCGCCCCGCGCGGCGTGCCCCAGATCGAGGTCACCTTCGACATCGATGCCAACGGCATCGTCCATGTGTCGGCCAAGGACCGAGCCACCGGCAAGGAGCAGTCGATGACCATCACCGGTCAGTCGTCACTGGCCAAGGACGACATCGAGCGCATGGTCAAGGACGCCGAGGCCCACGCCGAGGACGATCGCCGTCGCAAGGAGGAGGCCGAGGTCCGCAACAACGCCGACACCCTCGTCTACCAGACGGAGAAACTCCTCAAGGACCAGGGTGAGAAGTTCCAGGGTGACGAGAAGGCGAAGGTCGAAGAGGCCCTCGGCTCGCTCAAGGAGGCCCTGGCCGGCTCGGACGTCGAGGCCATCAAGACCTCGACCGAGACGCTGCTGACGGCCAGCCAGTCGTTCAGCCAGCGCCTCTACGAAGAGGCGTCGAAAGCCGACGCCTCTGCCCCCGGTGGTGAGGTCCCGGCCGACGACTCCTCGGACGACGAGGTCGTGGATGCCGAGATCGTCGACGACAAGAGCTGATCGTCGATGACCGACATCTTTGGGTCAGAGCAGAACGCAGTGGAACAGGAGTCGGAGGCCGGGCGGGCCTCCGGCTCCCGGTTCGCGTCCGGTGCCGGCGGTGACGAGGGAGTCGGCGTCGAGCGGAACGAAGAGACGGATGTGGTGGATGCCGAAGTCGTCGACGACGAGTTCGACGACGACAGCACCGGGATCATCAGCGGTTCGGCACCGGAGTTCGCCGACATGAAGCAGGCGCTGGCCCAGCGCGACGAGTATCTCGACTCGCTCCGCCGGCTGCAGGCCGAGTTCGAAAATTACAAGAAGCGGGTAGCCAAGCAGCAGAGCGACCAGGTGGCCCGCGCCGCCCTGTCGTTGGTGGAGAAGCTGCTCCCCGTCCTCGACACGTTGGATCTGGCCACGTCCCATATCAGCGACTTCGAATCGCCCGACGGGCGCGCCCTGATGGCCGCCTCCGGGCAGCTGCGCGACGTGCTGATCAAAGAAGGACTCGAGCGGATCGACCCGCTCGGGGAGGAGTTCGACCCCAACACCCACGAGGCGGTCGGCCATCTTCCCGCCGAGGACGACCCCGGGGCGGGGACCGACCTGTCCGGAGGTGGCGCCGAGGCCGGTGGGTCGGGTGAGCCGGTGGTGGCCGAGGTCATGCGGCCCGGGTACCGCTGGCGCGGCACCGTGGTGCGTCCGGCCATGGTGATGGTGCGGGGCTAGAAGGGACCGGGTAGAGACCACGTGGCGCCGCAACGCGAATGGTTCGAAAAGGACTACTACAAGACCCTGGGGGTCTCCTCGACGGCGACAGCCAAGGAGATCACCAGCGCCTACCGGAAGCTGGCCAAGAAGCACCATCCCGACACCAACCCGGGCCAGGAGGAGACCTTCAAGGAGATCAGCGCGGCCTACGACGTCCTCGGTGACGCCGACCGGCGTAAGGAGTACGACGAGGTCCGGGCCATGGGCCCGGCCGCCGGTGGCTTCGGCGGGTTCCCGGGAGGATTCGGCGGGGCCGGCGGCGGGGGTTCGTACCGGGTGGAGGACGTGGGCGACCTCGGCGACCTGTTCGGCGGTCTCTTCGGCCGCGGCCGTCGGGGTGGCGGGTCGGCCGGCGCCCAACGGGGGGCGGACCTCGAGACCGAGCTCCACCTCTCGTTCGAGGACGCCGTCAACGGAGCCACGACATCGGTCAACCTGACCTCCGACGTCCGCTGCCACACCTGTTCGGGCACCGGCGCCGCTCCCGGCACCCAACCGGTGACCTGCCCGCGCTGCGGTGGCTCGGGCACCCTCCAGGACAATCAGGGCCTCTTCTCGCTGAGCCAGATCTGCCCCCAGTGCGGCGGGCGGGGAACGGTGGTGACCACACCCGTGCCCGACCTGCTCGGGAACCGGCGTGGAGCACCGCAACCGCACGGTCAAGGTGCGCATCCCCCCCGGCGTGGAGGACGGGCAGCGGATCCGGGTGAAGGGCAAGGGGGCGGCCGGCCGGGGCAATGCCCCGAGCGGCGATCTCTACGTCGTGGTCCGGGTGGACCGGCACGGGGTGTTCGGCCGTCGGGGCCGCAACCTCACCCTTACCGTGCCCGTCTCCTACCCGGAGGCGACCCTGGGCACCACCCTCACCGTCCCGACCCTCACCGAGCCGGTCACCCTGCGGGTCCCCCCCGGCACCCCGTCGGGCCGCACCTTCCGGGTCAAGGGCCGAGGGGTGCCGGCCGGCAAGCGGGGTGCGACGGGGGACCTGCTGGTCACCGTCGAAGTGGCGGTGCCCGAACAATTGACCGATGACCAGCGTGCCGCCGTCGAGGCCCTCGCCAAGGTGGTGGACCCGCCGGCACGCGACGTACTTGGAGTGTGACATGAGTGACGATCCCCGATCCCGGGCGGTGTATGTGATCTCGGTGGCCGCCGAGTTGACCGGCGTGCATCCGCAGACCCTCCGCGTCTACGAGCGCAAGGGCCTGCTCGACCCGAGCCGGACCGAAGGCGGCAGCCGGCGCTTCAGCGACCAGGACCTCGACCGCCTCCGGCACATCCAGAGCCTCACCACCGCCGGGCTCAACCTCGAAGGGGTGCGCCGGGTGATGGAGCTCGAGGCCGAGGTGGCCCGGCTGCGCCAGGAGCTGGTGGCCACCCGGGCCGAGGCCCGTGAGGCGGTGGCCGTCACCCACCGCCAGTACCGGCGTGAGCTGGTCCCGCTCTCCCAGATGCCGGTGCCGACCCATTCGGCCCGTCGCACCGCCCGCGGCGTGGGAGGTACCCGATGACCATCAACCCCGACCGCTGGACCCTCAAGACCCAGGAGGCCTTCTCGTCGGCCGTCGACCGGGCCCGGGCCGGGCACAACCCGGAGGTCACCCCCGAGCACGTGCTCGCCGCCATCCTCGACCAGGCCGACGGGATCGCCGGGCCGGTCCTCACCCGGGTCGGCGTGGAGCCGGCGGTGGTGCGCGACCGGATCAACGGTGAGCTGGCCCGACTGCCCCAGGCCATCGGCGGGGAGGAGCCCGCCGTCAACCGGGCCCTTCGGGACGTGCTCACCGCGGCCGACACCCAGCGCACCGACATGGGCGACGAGTACCTGTCGGTCGAGCATCTGATGTTGGCCATGGCCGACCGGATCGGTGTGGACCGCGACCAGCTGCTCGACGCGCTGCGCGACGTGCGGGGCAGCCACCGGGTCACCTCGCAGAACCCGGAGGAGACCTTCCAGGCCCTCGAGCGCTACGGCCGGGATCTGACCACGCTGGCCCGCCAGGGGAAGATCGACCCGGTCATCGGACGCGACGAGGAGGTCCGCCGGGTCATCCAGGTGCTCTCCCGCCGCACCAAGAACAATCCGGTCCTGATCGGCGAGCCGGGCGTGGGCAAGACGGCCATCGTCGAGGGCCTGGCCCAGCGGATCGTCGAGGGCGACGTGCCCGAGGGGTTGAAGGGGAAGCGGCTCATCGCCCTCGACCTGAGCTCGATGGTGGCCGGAGCCAAGTACCGCGGCGAGTTCGAGGAGCGACTGAAGGCGGTGCTCAAGGAGATCACCGACGCCGAAGGAGAGGTCATCACCTTCATCGACGAGCTCCACACCATCGTCGGTGCCGGCGGCGGCTCCGAAGGGGCCATGGACGCCGGCAACATGATCAAACCGATGCTGGCACGCGGCGAGCTGCGCATGATCGGTGCCACCACCCTCGACGAGTACCGCAAGTACATCGAGAAGGACGCCGCCCTCGAGCGGCGATTCCAGCAGGTCTTCGTGCCGCCGCCGTCGGTGGAGGACACCATCGCCATCCTGCGCGGCCTGAAGGAGCGCTACGAGGTCCATCACGGCGTCCGCATCCAGGACGCCGCCCTGGTGGCGTCGGCCGTGCTCTCGGATCGCTACATCACCGGGCGGTTCCTGCCCGACAAGGCCATCGACCTGATGGACGAGGCCGCCAGTCGCCTGCGCATCGAGATCGACTCGATGCCCACCGAGCTCGACGTGGTCAGCCGTCGGCTCCGCCAGCTCGAGATCGAGCGGATGGCCCTCGAGAAGGAGACCGACAGCGCCTCGGCCGAGCGGCTGGCCCGCCTCGACGAGGAGATGGCCAATCTGCAGGAGCAGTCGGTGGCCATGACCGCCCACTGGCAGTCCGAGAAGGAGGCCATCAACAAGATCCAGGGACTCAAGGGCGAGCTCGAACGCCAGCGCGGGGAGGCCGAACGCCTGGCCCGTGACGGCAATCTGGCCCAGGCCTCGGAGATCACCTACGGGCTCATCCCCGACCTCGAACGCCAGGTCGAGGAGGCCACCGAGGCCCTCAACGAACTGCAGAAGACCCAGCGGTTCCTGAAGGAGGAGGTGGACGCCGAGGACGTGGCCGAGGTGGTCAGCCGGGCCACCGGTGTGCCGGTGAGCCGGCTGCTCGAGGGCGAGGTGGAGAAGCTCATCCGCATGGAGGACGCCCTCCATGCCCGGGTGGTCGGCCAGGACGAGGCCGTCTCGGCGGTGTCGAACGCCATCCGGCGCAGCCGGGCCGGACTGTCGGATCCGAACCGCCCCATCGGCTCGTTCCTCTTCATGGGCCCGACCGGGGTGGGCAAGACCGAACTGGCCCGGGCCCTGGCCGAGTTCCTGTTCGACGACGCCCGGGCCATGATCCGCATCGACATGAGTGAGTACATGGAGCGCCACTCGGTGTCCCGCCTGGTCGGTGCCCCCCCGGGCTACGTCGGGTACGAGGAGGGCGGCCAGCTGACCGAGGCCATCCGGCGCCGGCCCTACGCCGTGGTGCTCCTCGACGAGTTGGAGAAGGCCCACCCCGACGTGTTCAACACGCTGCTCCAGGTACTCGAGGACGGCCGGCTCACCGACGGCCAGGGCCGCACCGTCGACTTCACCAACACCGTGCTGATCATGACCTCGAATCTCCCCGGTGAGCCCATCGACTTCTTCAAGCCCGAGTTCGTCAACCGGATCGACGAGATCGTCCGCTTCCACGCGCTGACCGAGGCCGATCTGGCCCGCATCGTCTCCATCCAGCTGGGCGGCCTGCGGGGCCGGCTGGCCGAGCGACGGCTCTCCCTGTCGGTCACCCCGGCGGCCGAGGCGTGGCTGGCCCGCGCCGGATTCGACCCCGATTTCGGCGCCCGCCCGCTGCGTCGGGTCATCCAACGCCAGGTCGAGGACCCGCTGGCCCTGGCCCTGCTCGAGGGTCGCTATCCCGAGGGCTCGACGGTGGTGGTGGACGAGAAGGACGGGGCCATCGTCCTGGCGTGAGCGGGCCGAAGGGGCCCGGGCGCCGATCGGTCCGGCCGTCCTGGGCGGCCGACCTGCGGGCTACACTGGTGCGTAATCCGCTTTTCGCAACGGAGGAGTGACGCGTGCCGGCAACCGTCGTCGTCGGGACCCAGTGGGGTGATGAGGGCAAGGGCAAGCTCACCGACCTCCTGGCCAAGGAGATGGAGCTGGTCGTCCGCTATCAGGGCGGCCACAACGCCGGCCACACCATCGTGGTGGACGGGGAGACCTTCGCCCTCCAGCTGGTGCCGAGCGGCATTCTCTACGACCACATCACCCCGATCATCGGCAACGGCGTGGTCGTCGACCCCACCGTCCTGCTGACCGAGGTGGACACCCTGTCGGCCAAGGGCATCGACACCTCCCGGCTGTTGGTCAGCGGCAACGCCCACCTGATCATGCCCTACCACCACGAACTGGATCGGCTCACCGAGCGCTACCTGGGCAAGAACAAGTTGGGCACCACCAAGCGGGGCATCGGCCCGGCCTACGCCGACAAGTCCTCGAGGGTGGGATTGCGGGTCCAGGACCTGTCGGACCCCAAGATCTTCCGCCAGAAGCTCGAGGTGGCGCTCAAGGAGAAGAACGCCGTCCTGGCCAAGGTGTACAACCGCCTGCCGCTGTCGGCCGACGAGATCTGCGCCCACTACCTCGACGAGCTGGCCCCGCGGGTCACCCCGATGGTGGCCGACACGGTGGGGCTGCTCCACGACGCCCTCGACCGTGGCGCCCACGTCCTGCTCGAGGGGGCGCAGGCCACCTTCCTGGACCTCGACCACGGGACCTACCCCTTCGTGACCTCGTCCAATCCGGTGGCCGGCGGGGCATGCACCGGGGCGGGCATCGGCCCCCGCTACATCGACGAGGTCATCGGCATCGCCAAGGCCTACGTGACCCGGGTGGGGAGCGGGCCGTTCCCCACCGAGCTGGTCGACGACATCGGCGACACCCTGGTCGAGCGGGGCCACGAGTACGGGGTCAACACCGGGCGCCGGCGCCGGCCGGGATGGTTCGACGCGGTGATGATGCGCCAGGCGGTCCGGATCAACTCGCTGTCCGAGGTGGCCCTGACCAAGCTCGACGTGCTCGACAGCTTCGACACGGTGAAGGTGTGCGTGGCCTACGAGTCCAACGGCGAGCGCTTCACCCATCCGCCCTACCACCAGTCGGTCTTCCATCAGGTCTCCCCCGTCTACGAGGAGCTGCCCGGGTGGAAGACGGACATCTCGGGGGCCACCGAGATCGCCGACCTGCCCCAGGCGGCCCGCGACTACGTGCACTTCCTCGCCGAGCAGATCGGGACCCCGGTCCGGCTGGTCGGGGTGGGCCCCGGCCGCGACCAGTTCGTCCGCTTCGCCGCATGACCGGGACGGCCCGCATCGGGACGGTGTGCGTCGTCGGATCGGGCGGGCGGGAGCATGCCCTGGCCCTGGTGCTCGGGCGCACCGCCGATGTGGTGGTGACACCGGGCAACCCCGGGATCGCCGGCCGGACGGCCGAGGGCCACACCATCACCAGCATGACCACCCCGCCCGAGGAGATCGACGCCGATCTGTTCGTCATCGGTCCCGAGGCCCCGCTGGTCGACGGGTTGGCCGACCGGCTGCGCGGCGCCGGCCGTCTGGTCTTCGGCCCCGGGGCCGACGGCGCCCGGCTCGAGGGATCCAAGGCGTTCATGAAGGAGGTGCTGGCCGAGGCCGGGGTGCCCAGCGCCCGGTTCGGGGTGTTCGGGGATCCGGCCGCGGCCAAGGACTACCTGCGCACGCTGCCGGGGCCGTGGGTGATCAAGACCGACGGGTTGGCCGCCGGCAAGGGCGTGCTGGTCACCGACTCGCGGGCCGAGGCCGAGGCCGACATCGACGCCAAGCTGTCCGGCCGCGCCTTCGGCGACGCCGGTCGGCAGGTGGTGGTGGAGGAGGGCCTCGACGGGCCCGAGTGCTCCCTCCTGGTGCTGTGCGACGGCCGGCGGTTGGCCGCCCTGGCGCCGGCCCAGGACTTCAAACGCCTGGGCGAAGGCGACCGGGGCCCCAACACCGGCGGCATGGGGGCGTACTCCCCGGTGCCCTTCGTGGATGCGGCCATGGTCGACCGACTGGTGGACGAGGCGGTGGCACCGCTGGTGGCCGCCCTGCAGGCCCGGGGGATCGACTACCGCGGTGTCCTCTACGCCGGGTTGATGCTGACACCGCAGGGGCCCAAGGTGCTCGAGTTCAACGTGCGCTTCGGCGATCCCGAGGCCCAGGTGGTGCTGCCCCGGTTGGACGGCGACCTCACCGGGCTCCTGGCCGAGGTGGCCGCCGGCCAACTGACCACCGTTCCCCGCTTCCTGCCCGGCGCCGCCGTGTGCGTGGTGCTGGCCTCCGAGGGATATCCCGACGCCCCCCGGACCGGGGACGAGATCGCCGGTCTGGCCGAGGCCGGTGCCGTCGAAGGGGTCACCGTGTTCCACGCCGGGACGGCTGCCGTCTCCCCGGCCCCGGCCCCGGGACCCGATGCAGCCGGCGCTCCGGTCGCCGTGCGCTGCGCCGGCGGCCGGGTGCTCGGGGTCACCGCCCTGGCCGATTCGATCAGCGAGGCCCGGGTGTCTGCGTATCGCGGGGTGGCGGCCATCTCGTGGCCGGGCATGCAGTACCGGGCCGACATCGCCCAGGCCGCCTCCGGTCCGCGCCGACCGGGTCGGCCCGGCGGACGGCTCCGGACCGGGGCCGGGGACGTCACCCCCGACGAGGCCACTGGCCACCCAGGAGGCTCCATGATCCCCCGCTACGCGCCGGAGGAGATGGCCCGGCTGTTCTCCGACGAGGCCCGGTTCGCCATGTGGCTGCGGGTCGAGCTCCTGGCCACCGAGGGATGGGCCGAGGTGGGAGACGTCCCCGTCTCGGCCGCCAAAGCCTGCCTGGCCCGGGCCCCGGTGGTCGACGCCGCCTTCGTCAAGGCGGTCGACGAGCGCGAGAAGCTCACCGATCACGACGTGGCCGCATTCGTCGACGTGGTCCAGGAGACGATCGGGCAGCCGGAGGGCTCGTGGATCCACTACGGCCTGACCTCCTCGGACGTCGTGGACACCGCCCTGTGCGCCACCTTGACCCGGGCCGGCGACCTGCTCATCGAGGCGGCCGCCGACTTGGTCCGGGCCCTCAAGGCCCGCGCCCTCGAGACCATCGACACCGCCGTCACCGGCCGGACCCACGGGATGCACGCCGAGCCGACCACCTTCGGGGCAAAGTTCTCGCTGTGGGCGCTGCAGGCCGACCGCGACCTCCAACGGCTGCGCACCGCCCGCGACCGGGTGGCGGTGGGCAAGCTGTCGGGCGCGGTGGGGACCTATTCCAACATCGACCCCCGGGTGGAGGACCACGTGTGCCGGGCTCTGGGACTGACCCCGACGCCGGCCACCCAGGTGGTGGCCCGGGACCGGCATGCCGAGTACCTCTGGGCGTGCGCGTCGGTGGGGGCGACCATCGAGCTCATCGCCACCGAGGTGCGGCACATGGCCCGCAGCGAGCTCGGCGAGGCGGAGGAGCCGTTCAAGCCGGGCCAGAAGGGGAGCTCGGCCATGCCCCACAAGCGCAACCCGATCCTGTCGGAGCGGTTGTGCGGCCAGGCCCGGGTGCTGCGCGGCTACCTGTCGGCCGGCCTCGAGGACGTGGCCCTCTGGCACGAGCGGGACATCTCGCACAGCTCGGTAGAACGGGTCGTGCTCCCCGACGCCAGCATGCTCACCCTCTACATGTTGCAGAAGGCCAGGGGTCTGGTGGAGGGGCTGGTGCTCCACCCGGAGCGGGCGTTGGCCACGCTGACCGAAGGGAGCAACGGCCTGGTCTTCAGCCAAAGCGTCCTGCTGGCCCTGGTCAACGGCGGCCTCAGCCGGGACGCCGCCTACCGCATCGTCCAGCGCGACGCCCGGGCGGCGTGGGCCGACGACCGGCCCTTCCGCCAGGTCCTCGACGAGGACCCCGAGGTCACCTTGTCGGCGGAGGCGCTCGATGAGGCCTTCGACCTGTCGCGCACCCTGCGCCACGTCCACCGATTCACCGATGCCCTGGAGGAGCTCGCCCCATGACCACTTCATCCACCCGTGAACCGTTCACCCTGCTCCAGTCCGGGAAGGTCCGGGAGCTCTACGACGCCGGGGACGGCCGGCTGCTGATGGTGGCGTCCGACCGCATCTCCGCCTTCGACGTCATCATGGCCGAGCCCATCCCCGACAAGGGACGGGTGCTCACCGCCATGACCGCCTACTGGTTGGACGAGCTCTCCGACCTCGCCCCCAATCACCTGATCAGCGCCGACACCGCCGCGTTCCCCGACGGAGCCGCCTCACTGCCCGGCGGGTTGGCCGCGCTGGCCGGGCGCTCGATGCTGGTCCACCGGGCCGAGATGCTGGACATCGAGTGCATCGTCCGCGGCTACCTGGCCGGTTCGGCCTTCAAGGAGTACGAGCGGGAGGGGACCGTCCACGGCATGGCCATGCCCGCCGGCCTCCGCCACGCCGACCGGCTGCCCGAACCGATCTTCACGCCCTCGACCAAGGCCACCGAGGGCCACGATCTCAACATCGGGATGGCCGACGCCATCGACCTGGTCGGGAAGGAGGCGGCCGAGGCGGCGTCCGAGCTCTGCCTGGCCGCCTACCGGCGGGCCGCCACCCGGGCCGAGGAACAGGGCATCATCATCTGCGACACCAAATTCGAGCTCGGCTTCATCGATGGCGCTCTGTCGATCTGCGACGAGGTGCTGACCCCGGACTCGTCCCGGTTCTGGCCGGCCGACAACTCCGCTCCGGGGACCAACCCCCCGTCCTTCGACAAGCAGCCCCTGCGCGACTGGCTCGAGGGCCAGCCCTGGGACAAGCAGCCGCCCCCACCGCCGTTGCCCGACGCCATCGTGTCCGCCACCTCGCAGCGGTACGTCGAAGCCTACGAGCGGGTGTGCGGTCGTCGGTTGTCCGACTGGTACGGTGCCCGATAGTGGGGTCGTCCGAACACTTCTCGGTTCTGGTCGAGGTGCAGCCGCGGGAAGGCATCGCCGATCCCGAGGGCGCCACCATCGAGCGGGCACTGCCCGCCCTCGGCTTGGACGGCGTGTCCGGCATGCGTGCGGGAAAGGCGTTCCGCTTCGACATCACCGCCGCCGATGACGCCGACGCCCTGGCCCGGGCCACGGTGGTGGCCGAGCGGGTCCTGGCCAACCCGGTCATCGAGGAGTCGACGGTCACCGTCATGTCCGACGGGGCGGCCTGATGGCACCGCGGATCGGCGTGGTCATCTTTCCCGGGACCAACTGCGAGCATGACGCCGTCCTGGCCGTGCAGCGCCTCGGAGGGTCGGCCGATCTGGTGTGGCACGGCGACCGTACGGTCGCCGGGTACGACGCCCTCATCCTCCCCGGAGGGTTCGCCCACGGCGACTACCTGCGTCCGGGGGCCATCGCCCGGTTCTCGCCGGTCATGGAGGCGGTGGGCCGCTTCGCCGCCGACGGGGGACCGGTGGTCGGGATCTGCAACGGGTTCCAGGTGCTGACCGAGGCCGGTCTGTTGCCCGGCGCCCTGCAGAAGAACCGTGGGCTGCGGTTCGTCTGTACCACCGTGGAGGTCCGGGTCGACTCCTCCGACTCGGTGCTCACCCGGGAGGTGCCCGTCGGCACCGGGCTCCGCATCCCCATCAACCACTTCGAGGGCAACTACACCTGCGACGCCGACACACTGGCCGAGCTCCGCGCCGAGGACCGGGTCGTCCTCCGCTACGCGGCCAACCCCAACGGATCCATCGATGACATCGCCGGCATCTGCAACCGCGGACGGAACGTCGTCGGTCTCATGCCCCATCCCGAGCGGGCCTCGGACCCGCTGCTGGGCTCGGTCGACGGATCGGTCCTCCTGAGGGCACTGCTCGCCTCGGCCGGGGCTCCGACCGTGCCCCCACCGGTGGGTGCGGTGCCGGTCAGCGCCTGAGTCGCCGGACGGGATCCGGCTGGGGCCGGGCCCGATGGCCGGCTGGGCCGGCCGGTTGTGGTTCAGCTGCGGGTGCGGGGGATCTTGGCCTGTTGGAGCACCGAGGCGCTGACTCCCACCGTCCGCCAGGCCGAGTAAGAGATGCCCTTGCGCTCGCCGTAGATGCGGGCCACCTTTATGAAGGCCTTTTCCAACGCCGCCATGTCAACGGTGTCGCCGCTGTGTGAGAGTTCGGCTTCCAGTCGCTGCTTTTCTTCGACCAAATGGAGGCGGGCCAATGGCTCGGCTCCGGGCAGTGTGGATTCGATGGTTGCCAAGCGGCGACGGATCGAATCCGGGGTGCGCTTCCGACCCCGCCGGGGCTTGGTGGATTCCAGGGCTTCGAGGTACTGGCGCACGATGCGCCCCTCCTCGCGGCCCTTGGCCAGTGCCGCCTTGTGGGTGTCGGACATCGGGGTCTTCTTGCGTGATTTCGTTGCCGTGGTCGCTGCCATTCACTGAGCATCCCAGACAAGCCCATAGATGGCAAATGGGCGATCCGATCCGGCGGCACACAGCCTTGTCCTGGGGGCCGACAGTGCAATCCTCCAGGACGAGATGCAGTCATATCCGGAAAGAGCGGACGGGTGATTTCGGTGAAGGCTGACCGTGTCTCGGGTCCATTCGACCGGATTCCATTGACCATTTCGCCCCGTTGGGGCCCGGTCGGCGCCCCGGCGGCGCCCGGCGGCCACGGGCCCTGTCCGCCCTGAGCCGGGGAGGGCGACAGGTACGCTCGGGGCCATGGACGCGGGTGGAGATGACAGCCGACACGGGGTGACCGGGGACGACGACTACCTCCACCGGGCACTCGGCCTCACCGACGGTGAACGCGACGAGGTGGAGGCCATCCTGCGGCGCCCCCCCAACCACCTCGAACTGGCGCTGTTCGCGGTGATGTGGAGCGAGCACTGCTCCTACAAGTCGTCCCGGGTCCACCTCAAGCGGCTGCCGACCAAAGCTCCCCATGTGCTGGTCGGTCCGGGGGAGAATGCCGGGGTCATCGACGCCGGCGACGGGATCGCGGTGGCCATCCGCATCGAGAGCCACAACCATCCCTCGGCCATCGAGCCCTACCAGGGTGCGGCCACCGGGGTCGGTGGGATCCTCCGGGACATCTTCACCATGGGGGCGCGGCCCGTGGCGGTGATGGACCCGCTGTTCTTCGGGGATCCGAGCGAGGCCCGCCAGCAGTGGCTGATCGAGGGCGTGGTGGCCGGCATCTCGGGTTACGGGAACTCGGTCGGGGTGCCCACCGTCGGCGGGGAGCTCACCTTCAACCCGTGCTATGCGCAGAATCCCCTCGTCAACGTGCTGTGCATGGGCGTGCTGCCCGTCGACCGTCTGGTACTGGGCCAGGCATCGGGGGTCGGGAACCTGGCCGTGCTGTTGGGCTCGTCGACCGGCCGCGACGGTATCGGCGGGGTCAGTGTCCTCGCCTCGGCGGGCTTCGGGGGTGGGGACGCCGGGGACGCCGGGGGCGCGGCCGAAGGGGCCGGGGCCGGGGACGAGGCCAAGCGGCCGAGCGTCCAGGTCGGCGACCCCTACGAGGAGAAGCGGCTCATCGAGGCCTGTCTCGAGTTGCTCGACGCCGGGCTTGTGGTGGGCATCCAGGATCTGGGCGGGGCCGGGCTGGTCTGCGCCACCAGCGAGACGGCGGCCCGGGGCGGGGTGGGCATGGACGTCGACGTCTCCGCCGTACCCAGGCGGGAGCCGGGGATGGCCCCCTACGAGGTCATGACGTCGGAGAGCCAGGAGCGGATGCTGGCCATCGTCACACCCGAGGACCTGGCCCGGGTGGAGGAGGTCTGTCGCCGCTGGGAGGTGCGGGCCGCGGTGGTCGGCCGGGTCACCGAGCCGCCCCCCGGCGGGCCCGGGCACCTGCGCATCCTCGACGGCTTCGACGGCGAGGTGCTCGGGGATGTCCCGGCCGTCGCCCTCAGCGAGGACGCCCCGCTCTACCACCGGCCGATGGCCCAACCCGGCGACCATGGGGCCAGGGCGGCCGACGACCCCGGTGCGCTGGCCGCCTCCGACGATTGCGGGGCCGACATCATGGCCATGATGTCGGACCCCTCCTGGGTCTACCGCCAGTACGACCATCAGCTCTTCCTCAACACCGTCGACGGCCCCGGCGGGGATGCCGCCGTGCTCCGGCTGGCCGCCCCCGGATTGCCTCCGTCGGAGAAGGGGCTGGCCCTCACCACCGATTCCAATCCGACCTGGTGCTCGATCGATCCCCGGGCCGGCACCGCGGCCACCGTGGCCGAAGGCGCCCTCAACGTCGCTTGCGCCGGGGCCCGGCCCATGGCCGTCGTCAACTGCCTCAACTTCGGCAATCCTGAGCACCCCGAGGTCATGTGGCAACTTTCGGAGGCCGTCGACGGGATGACCGATGCCTGTCTCGCCCTGGATCTCCCGGTCATCGGCGGGAACGTGAGCCTGTACAACGAGAGCGCCGGTGTCGACATCGATCCGACCCCGGTCATCGGCGTGCTCGGCCTGATCGACCGGCTGGCCGCCCGCCCGCCCGGGGTCACTCTGGTCGAGGGAGGGGCGCTGGTCCTGCTCGACGCCAGTGTGGGCGTGTCGGCCGGGCGGCGCAATCCGCCCTCGCTGGCCGGGTCGCGTTGGGCGGTGGAGCGCCGGGGACACCGCAACGGGACGCTGCCCGCGCTCGACCTGCCCGGGCACCGACGACTGGTCGAGTTCGTCAGTGGGTTGGTGGCCGAGGGAATGGCCGTCGGCAGGGGGTCGGGCGGCGTTGCCGAACAGGAGCCGGTGGTGTCCGGGATCCACGACGTCTCCGGGGGCGGTCTCGGGGTGGCGCTGGCCGAGCTGGTCGTCCGCTCGGGGATCGGACTCCAGGTGGCCGGTGTGGCCGATCACCACGAGTTGTTCACCGAGGCACCGTCCCGGGTGGTGGTGTGCACCACCCGCCGTAACGAGCTGATCTCGCGGGCGGCCGAGGCCGGTGTCGGGTTCCGGGTACTCGGTTCTGCCGGCGGGGATCGCCTGGGGGTCGAGGGTCTGGTCGATCTGAGCGTGACCGAAATCACCGAGGCCTGGCGGGGCCGGCTGCCGTCGCTACTGGACGCAGTGGCGCCGGTGCCCATCTCGTGAACGGAAGCGCAGCCGGAACCGGGGTAGGGGTCGGTCGAGGGGTCACTGGCGGTGGAGTCGGAACAGGGACCGCGGCCGGAGCCGCGGCCGGCGGGGTCAGGCGGCGGGCCGGCGCGCTTCGAGCCGGGTGAGCACCTGGTCCGGCACCTTGAGATCGCCCTGACCGGTACCGACCCGGAGGTCGGGTTTGGCCAGCCCGTGGTGGTCCGAACCGCCGGTGGCCACCAGGTCGAACCGGCGGGCCAGGTTCCCGAGTTCCTGGCGCTGTCGGGACGAGTAGCGGCCGTAGACGGCCTCGATGCCGGCGAAGCCACCGGCGGCCAGATCGCGTACCACCCGGACCAGATCGGGGCCGTCGAGCCCCAGGGAATAGGGATGAGCCAGCACGGCCACGCCGCCGGAGGCAGCCGCCAAAGCGGCCACCTCGAGGGGGGACAGTCGGGCTTTGGGCACGAACCCGGGGCCGCGGTTGGTCAGGAACCGGTCGAAGGCGTCGTCGATCGATTGGGCGGCACCGACCGCCACCATGGCGGCGGCGAAATGGGGGCGTCCGACACCGGCCTCGCTCCCGGCCTCGGCCACCACCATGTCGTAGGTGACGGGAATGCCGAGCTCCTGCAGCCGGTCGGTCAGCGCCAGATTGCGGCGGCGGCGGTCCTCCCGGAGCCGGACCAGCTCCTCCCCGAGCGGGCTGCTGTCGTCGTCGACGAAGTAGACCAGCACGTGCATTCCACCGGGACCGTCCGACCGGCACGAGACCTCGCATCCGGGTACGAGGGTGATGCCGAGCTCGTCGGCCCGCCGGCGGGCCGGCCCGATGCCGGCCAGCGAATCGTGGTCGGTGAGCGCCACCGCGCCACAACCGGCCTCGACGGCCAGCTCCGGGATCCGTTCGGGGGGGTCGCTGCCGTCCGACACGCTGGAGTGGGTGTGCAGGTCGATCATCCCCGGCGAGGCTACCGGTGGCGCCGCTTGATCCCGGGCCCGGCCGATAGGCGCGTCCTCGGACATCCCCACTAGGCTGGTGGGGCACGGTGAGGAAATTGCGTGACCTGATCGTGGCCAAGGATGTGCCCGACGACCCCCGGTGTGTGCGGTGACCAACCGATGATGGAGGCCAAGGAAGCGTGTGGAGTCTTCGGGGTCTACGCCCCGGGGCGCTCGGTGGCACACCTGACCTTCGACGGCCTCTACGCACTGCAGCACCGCGGCCAGGAGTCCGCCGGCATGGCCGTCAGCGACGGCGACGCCATCACCGTGATGAAGGACATGGGTCTGGTCACCACCGTGTTCGACGAACGCAAGCTCTCCGGTCTCCGCGGTCACATGGCCATCGGGCACACCCGCTACTCGACGGCCGGCTCGAGTGACTGGATCCATGCCCAGCCGGTCTTCCGGGGTGTCGGTCGGGCCGGCTTCGCTCTGGGCCACAACGGCAACCTGACCAACACGGTGGCACTGAGCGAGTTGGCCAACATGCTGCCCGGTCTGGTGTCGTCGGACAGCGACCTGGTGGCCGAGCTCCTCGGACAGGCCTTCCCTCCCGAAGATCCGGAACGGCCGCGTGACGAGGTGGCCGACGACCTCGAGCGCGCGCTGATGGCCGTGCTCCCCTCGGTGGAGGGGGCGTTCTCGTTCGTGCTCCTCGACGCCGACCGTCTGATCGGGGTCCGCGACCCGAACGGGTTCCGCCCGCTGTGCCTGGGCCGCCTCGAGGCCACCGACGAGTTCGAGATGGGCTGGGTCCTGGCCTCGGAGTCGCCCGCCCTCGACGTGATCGGCGCCACCTTCGTCCGGGAGCTCGAGCCCGGCGAGATGGTGGTGATCGACGGCAAAGAGGTGCGCTCCGAGTGGCCGTTCCCCTTCGAGCGGCTCAACCCGAAGCTCTGCATCTTCGAGTTCGTCTACTTCGCCCGGCCCGACACCACGCTCTACGGGAACGAGGTGCACGGTGCCCGCCGCCGGATGGGCCAGCTCCTCGCCTCCCAGAAGCCGGTGCCGGCCGATCTGGTCATGGGCGTGCCGGACTCTGGAGTTCCGGCGGCGGAGGGATACGCGGTGGCGTCGGGCATTCCCTACGGTCAGGGCCTGGTGAAGAACCGGTACATCGGCCGCACCTTCATCGCACCGACCCAGGCCGAGCGGGCCAACGGGGTTCGACGCAAGCTCAATCCCCTTCGGGAGAACATCACCGGCAAGCGGGTCGTCGTCGTGGACGACTCGATCGTCCGGGGCACCACCACCCGGGCCATGGTCAAGATGCTCCGAGAGTCCGGGGCCACCGAGGTGCATCTCCGCATCTCCTCACCACCGTTCCGCTGGCCCTGTTTCTACGGGATCGACACCCCGGACCGGACCGAGCTGCTGGCGGCGGTCAAGTCTCTCGACGAGATCGTCGAATTCCTCGATGTCGACTCGCTCGAGTACCTGACCCTCGACCATCTGGTCACCGCCATCGATGCCCCCGGAGCCGGGTTCTGTGACGCCTGCCTGACCGGCAACTACCCGGTGCCGGTGCCAGTGCCCGTCGAGTTCTCGGACCGGCCTGCCCTCAGCGGGGCGTCCAGCGGGACCCAGGGGTGAGCGGGGTCGATCCCCACCCGGCCCCGATCCCGACTGCGGCCAACGAGCCTGCGACCTACGCGGGCGCCGGCGTCGACATCGGAGCGGGCGAACGTGCCGTCGACCTGATCAAACCCTTGGTGGCCACCACCCTCCGCCCCGAAGTGCTCGGCGGGCTGGGTGATTT
The DNA here is from genome assembly GCA_963837805.1 of uncultured Acidimicrobiaceae bacterium. Taxonomy (GTDB): domain Bacteria; phylum Actinomycetota; class Acidimicrobiia; order Acidimicrobiales; family RAAP-2; genus Bog-756. Next base: position 70,101 of record CAWIOU010000033.1, on the reverse strand, counting down.
CGGCGGGCTGTTCGCACTGGACACCGGTCGTTACCGCCAGCCGGTGCTGGTGGCCGGGACCGACGGCGTCGGCACCAAGGCGCTGGTGGCCCAGGATCTCGGGCGGTTCGACACCATCGGGATCGATCTGGTGGCCATGTGCGTGGACGACCTGGTGTGCCAGGGAGCCGAGCCGCTGTTCTTCCTCGACTACATCTCGTCGGGGATGGTGGAGCCGTCCCAGATGGCCGAGATCGTGGCCGGAGTGGCCGAGGGGTGCCGCCAGGTGGGGGCCGCCCTCATCGGGGGCGAGATGGCCGAGCACCCCGGGGTGATGAAGCCGGGCGAGTTCGATCTGGTCGGGTTCGCCGTCGGCGTCGTGGAGCGGGACGAGACGCTGGGCTCGGCCCGGGTGCGACCGGGGGACGTGCTGATCGGGCTGCCCTCGCCGGGGCTGCGGTGCAACGGCTACTCCCTGGCCCGCCAGGTGCTGTGCGAACGGTCCGGTCTCTCCCTCGCCGCTCCGGCATGGCCCGGAGCCACCGTCTCGTTGGGTGAGGAGCTGATCCGGCCGTCGGTCATCTACACCCCGGCCGTCCGGGCAGCCATTGCCGCCACCGCTTCACCGGCCGGCCCCGGAGTTCATGCGGTGGCCCACATCACCGGTGGCGGATTCGAGGGCAACGTGCCCCGCGCCCTGCCCGATGGGACCCGGGCGGTCATCGACCGAGGGACGTGGGAGGTGCCGCCGATCTTCGGCGAGATCCGGCGCCAGGGCAATGTGGCGGTCGACGAGATGGCCCGGGTGTTCAATCTCGGCCTGGGCATGCTCTTGATGGTCGATGCCGACCGCGTCGACGATGCGCTGAGCGCCCTCCGAGCGGGCGCCGTCGACGCCATCGTGGTGGGGCGGGTCGAGGCCGGGCCGCGGGGCGTGGCGCTGGTCGGGCCCGAGTTCTGGTCCACGCCCGACCGGGGCTCCGATCCCGGCAATCCGGAGGCCACGCCCGCACCGGAGCCGGACCGGTGAGCATCTCGCTCCCGCCCACCGCATTCGAGGCGCTGCGCACCCATCTGCTCGAGCATTCGGTCAAACGGGGCGATTTCGTGCTCAAGTCGGGCCGCCGGAGTTCGTGGTTCATCGATTCGAAGCAGACGGTGTGCCGTCCCGAGGCCATGGTGCTGGTGGCCGACGGCGTGCTCTCGGTGATCCCCCCGGAGGCGGACGCCATCGGCGGCCTCACCATGGGGGCCGATCCCGTGGCCTTCGTCACCGCCGGGGTGGCTGCCACCCGTGGGCGGCCGCTCAAAGCATTCAGTGTGCGCAAGGAGGCCAAGGACCATGGGGGCGGCGGTCGGATCGCCGGCGCCCTCGATCCTGGTGACCGGGTCGTCGTGACCGAGGACACCGTGACCCGCGGCACCTCGCTGCTCGAGGCGGCCCATGTGGTCATCGAGTCCGGGGCTGTTCCCGTCCTGTTGGTGGCCGTGGTCGACCGGGGCGGGACCGTCGAGGCCATGGCTGCTGAGGAGGGTCTCCCCTTCCGTGCGCTCCTGAGCGCGCCGGACCTCGGATTCGACTACGAGGGCACCTGAGTCGGTCCGTCGCTCAGGGCCCTTTGGGTAGGGCCCCAGCAGTCAGGGCCCTGTCACCCGCCGCTCCATCGCTGGGATGTCCCCGGTTACCACCCGTTGTTCAGGCCGTGGTTCAGGCCGTGGTTCAGGCCGTGGGGGTCAGGCCGTGGGGGTCAGCACGATGGCGGTCTCCGGGCAGGCCACCACGCAGAGCCCACAGGCCCGGCAGTCGTCGGCGTTGGGAGCGTAGGCGGTGACCATGCGGTGGGCTCTGACCTTCAGCCGGCTGACCCGGCCCAACGCCCGGTAGTCGGAGTCGTCGATGCGGCGGACCTCGAAGACATCGTTCGGGCACACGTCGACGCAGTCGCGCTTGCCTTCGCACCGGGCATGGTCGATCACCGGGGCATAGGTCTTCGGCGGCGCCGCGCACCGCTCACCCGGACGCTCCGGGTGAGCGGCGGCCCGACGCTTCTTCTCCAGCCGTTCGGCGCTCGATGTCACGTCCGCGATGCCCTTTCCGCGGCCGAACCTCCGGCGGCCGTTGACGATTCGGAGGTTCCGGAGGTGCCCGACGGGGCGGAGTTGGAGGAGCCCGACGGGGCGGAGGCCGAGGACGCATCTGCCGCCGCCGGATCCCCGTCTGAGCCGTTGGCCAGTACGAGATAGATCCGGCGCCTCGTTTCACTGAGGATCTCGCCCACCGCTTTCACCTGCTGGTCGGATCCGGCCTGGCCGACCTGCATGATGGCCGCCCCTACCTCGCCCATCAGACCGCGGAGGTCGACCAGGGAGCGATCCGCTCCCCGGGCCGCCTCCTCCCACGGCGCCGGACCGTCACCGGCAGCGTCGGCGGCCGTCCGGCCCTCGTCGGTCAGGCTGAACACCCGGCGGCCCTCCGACTTGTCGGCGGTCACCAGTCCCTGGTCCTCCATCACCTGGAGGGTGGGGTACACCGAACCCGGGCTGGGTCGCCACACCCCCCCGCTCCGTTCGGTGAGCTCGGTGATGATCTGATAGCCGTGCATCGGTTCCTCGGCCAGGAGGGCGATGATTGCCGCCCGGACGTCGCCGCGTCCGACCTTGGGCCCCCGGCCGAACATCGGGCCGCCGAATCCCGGCCCGAAACCGCCGTAGCGGCCGAAGCCGGGACCGAATCCGTCAGCGCGGCCGCGTCCTCTTCCCCGACCCCCGCTCCGACCCCGGACGGCTCCGCTGAAGCGGTCGTCGCCGGTCCAGCCCGGGAAACCGGGCCCGTATCCGGGCCCTCCTTCGTGTGACTGTTCGTGTCTTTTGTGTCCATGCATCAGTTGGTTCTCCTTGTTTCTCGTTCATTCGGCCCCCGGCGGACCGGGAGTCGGAGAGGGCCGATCCATTCGACCCGTTGACCTGGGAGGCTCTGGCATCGAGCGCTCTCGTACGATTACGATATATCGCAATACACCAGATGTCAAGCGATCGGAGGGAGGCCCTGGTCGGACCGGGGAGTGTTGGTCAGGAGAACCGGCGGTGCGGCCGGGGCGCGGGTGCTGAAGAGAGTCGATCCGGCCGGGGCCGGTCAGGCGCCGACGGGATCGTCATTGTAGGGAACGGGGTGGTTCCCGCCTAACTCGACGAATCGTTCATTGAGGGCGTGGGCGATGACATCGTGGTCGTGTCTGCTCGGTCGGAGGGCGCCATAGAGGAAGGCCTCCAATTGGAAGGCCGTACTCATGCCTCCCAAGGCGAAGTAGCGCAGCCACAGCTCGCCCCTGGACAGGTCGGCTTCGCGGCGGAAGAGATCGAGCGAGTCCGCCCGCGGTTCATCCACGGTGATCGCCCCGGTGCCCGGTCCCAGGGTCCCGCTCGGGTCGGTGAGACGAGGCGACGGTCTCTTCGGCGAGGTCGTGCAGGGATCGGCCGGTTCTCTGTGAGTCGAGGCGGAGCACGGTGTAGGCATCGTCCTGGGAGACGCCTCGGCGCTCCATGATCACGCCCTGGGCCTGGGCAATGGCCCGTCGCACCCGAAGCGCAGCCTGGATGCGGACACCTTGTTCCTCTCCACTGATGTCGGCCCTGGCCTCGGTCAGGATGGTCGAGGTCTCGGCTGCGAACAGCGATGCCAGCACCTCGTCCTCGGTGCCGAAGACGGCCGGCCGGTGTGAGTAGATGTTGAGGGCTCCCACCGGCTGCTGCGATGCGGTCAGGGGGGTCGAGAGGATGGCGCTGATGCCGAGCGAGTGGGCCTTCGGGGTGAAGGCCGGCCACCTGCTCTCGTCGGCGAGAGACTGGGTCTGGAACCGCCGGCCTTCGACGGAGGCGTCGATGCAGGGTCCTTCGCCGGTCGCGTACTGGTAGGTGTCCATGTCCAGGATGACCTGGTCACTGGCCGCCACCGTTGACAGGCGGCCATTCCGCCGAAGCGAGACACTCACCCCGTCAGCGGCGTCCATCGTGACCCGGGTCAGGGCCACGACCATACGGAGGGCCCCGTCGACGGCGTCGTCCGGGGACGGGAAGGCCGAACCGGCCTGCAGGCCGGGCATGTCCGCCTGGAACTCGGCTTCCGGTGGCTCGCCCGTTGCTTCTCCCGGCAGATCCGGTTCGATCTTGTCGGTCAATCCGCCGGTTTCGAGCAGACGCCGGACCTGAGGGGAGGGTGAGCGCACGGCAAAATGCCGGGCCAGAGCAGCCAGGCGGCCTGCGGCGTCGACCGTCACCGCCAGGCACTCGGCGGACAGCGTGTCGACCTCACTCAGATCGAGGACGACCGACGTGAAGTCGCCGGCCACGACCAGGTCGAACAGGGCACCGAGCTGGGACCCGGCATGGAGGTCGAGTTCGCCGCGGGCGGAGATGACGGCCTGTTGGCCGGAGAAGTGCGTCGACATGGCGAACCCCACGCCGTCGCCGGTCGGCGTCACCGCCACCTCGGTCCGACCCCGGCGGAGGGGCTGGCGTGGAGCGGATGACGCTGCGGCCCTGGTGACCTGCGGTCCGCCGCCGCAGCGCGTTCGCAGCTGCACGTACCTCTCGACAGCGGCGATACGGACATGAAGCCGTTGCCTCCAGAGTGGATGTCCCTCTCTGTCGAAGGCACACCGAGCGTATCACCGGCGTCCGGCCCACCATTGTTCGCCGGCCCGGTTGTGCCCTCAGGAGGCAGGTGAGAGGCTAGGGAGGATGAACGAGTGACCGGCCGGCCAACGAATGAAGGCGCTATGAGCGGCAGCGATCTCCCCGCAGTCGGTCAGGATCCGGCTGCGGAGCTGAGCGGAGTCATCTCCAAGACGGTCGAGGCCCTGTTCTCGGAGGGGAGCGTCGCGGCCACCTTGCACCAGTTGGTGGCGCTGGCCGTGGCCACCATCGAGGGGTGTGACTACGCCGGGATCTTCGTGGCCGAGGGGACCGACGTGAACACTCCCTACTTCACCGACCCCCTCGTGGTCGAACTCGATGCCATCCAACGCCGCACCGGGGAGGGTCCCTGCCTCGATGCTATGGCTCAAGACGGCGTCTTCTACGCCGAGGATCTGGCTGACGACGGTCGCTGGCCGCGCTTCGGGGTCGACGCCGTCGCCGCCGGTGTACGGAGCCTGCTGGCCGTGCCCCTCCCGATCAACGGCGATCCCGGGGCCCTCAATCTCTATGCCCGCTACCCCCAGGCCTTCGGGGTGATCGACAGAGGGAGGGCATCGCTCCTGGCCGCCATGGCCGGGATGGCGATCTCGTCGGCGCGGAACCACGAGGACGAGGAGCGGCGGGCGGCCAACCTGCAGGCGGCGCTGGCCACCCGCGAGATGATCGGTCAGGCTCAGGGGATCCTCATGGAGCGTGAGCGGATCACGCCCGACCAGGCCTTCGACATCCTCCGCCGGGCGTCCCAGCACCTCAACGTCAAGTTGCGGGATGTCGCCCAGAACCTCGTCGATACCGGTGAGCGCCCGGACACCGGGATCGCGCCCTAGACGGAATCCGGAGCCATTCCCGATCGGCCGATCCGGTCGGGGTCCCTGATCGGCGGGTGGTAGCGGCCGAGGCTGCGCCTCCTATCGCACGACGTACACCCGTTTGACCTTGGTGTTCGTGCATCGGGCGCCGATGTCGGTCGACCCCGGAAGACATTGTTCTCAAACTCGATGCAACCTGAGAGCCCGCTCGAGCGTGTATCTGAAAAGGGGACGAGTTGCCGAAGAGTGAGGCATTCGACGAGCTGTACGCAGCAGCCCGTGAACGGCTGACCGTTCAGCTGACCGCGCTCGCCGGCGACCGCTCCGAGGCACAGGATCTTGTTCAGGAGGCATTTGTGCGGGCATGGATTCGCTGGGACACGGTGAGCGGGTATGACGATCCTGAAGGTTGGATCCGGCGGGTCGCCTACAACCTGGGGGTCAGCCGGTGGCGGAAGGCTCGTCGACTGCTGCTGCGCCCGTCACCGGCCGGAGCCCTGCCCTCGGCGTCGGGGCCCGAGTCGGATGGAACATCGATCGGCGGTCCGGGGGAGTCGATCGGGGTGATCGCCGCGTTGCAGGCCCTGCCGGTCCCCGAACGCCGGGCCGTGATCCTCCATCACGTCGCCGGCCTCTCGGTGGAAGAAGTGGCGGCCGAGGTCGGATCGCCGGTGGGTACCGTCAAATCGCGGCTGTCGCGGGGCAGGAGCCGGCTCCAGGCCGAGCTCGAGAGTCAGGGCGTCCACAACCATGGATGACCGGAGCCCGGAGCCGCCGGAGCCGCCGGAACTGTCGGAGCTGCCCGACGATCCTGTCGGTCAGGCGTTGGCATCGCTCGGAGACGATCGGCCCGGCCGGTCCTGGCCGGAAGGTGCAGCCCTCCGTCGGCGCGGAGACAGGCGCCGCAGGAGTCACCGACTGACCGCGGCGGGATGCACGACCGCGGTGGTCCTCGCCGTGGCCGTCCTTCTGCTCACCGACGGCACCGGCCCGCATTCGAACCCCTCTGCCAATGGCCGCCCCCCGGTGACGGCGGGGGAGTCGGTGCGGGCCACCATCGGCAACGCCGAAGAAGTCGTCTCGACAACCTCCGGTGCGGCGTCTCCGTCCGGTAGTGCGGAACCGGCAGCGACAGCCGAACAGTCGTTCAGCCTCTCCGTGCTCCGGCAATCGGTGGCGTCCTCCCCGTCGACCAACGTGGTCGACTCCCCCTACAGCCTGGCCGAGGCCCTCCTCATGCTCGAGCTCGGAGCCAAGGGGACCACCGCCTCGCAGATCGGCAACACACTGGGCATGGCCGGGATGACGCCCGGTCAACAGGCGGGCGCATGGGCCTCGCTCTCCTCCGATCTCGAGCGGGCCGCGGATGCCGACCACGTCGCCCTCCAGGATGCGGACAGCCTGTGGGCGCAACCGGACCTGACCCTCGTCCCGTCGTACCTCGCCTCGTTGCAGCGGACATTCGCCGCCGGCATCTGGAGAACGGACTTCGGCGGCCATCCGGCAGCGTCCGTGGCCGCCATCAACGAATGGGTGAGCCGGCAGACCCACGGCAAGATCACCAGACTGCTGTCGACCAGCGACGTCGATCCCAGCACGGTCCTCGCGCTGCTCAATGCCGTGTACTTCAAGGCGCCGTGGCAATCCCCGCTCACCGACCTGCCTCCAGCCGGGTTCCATGGACCGGGCGGTGCTGTGACCGTGCCCTTCCTGGGGAATGGGGGCCTCGGGTCGTTGAAGGCATCGGTGGGTGACGGTGTCGAGGAGGTGGAGCTCCCGTATTGGAACGGGGTGCCGGCGACCGATCGGCAGTCGAAGGTCGCCGGAGGGGCGGGGAGGTACGCGGCGGACATCATCATGCCCACGTCGGCATCGCTGCCGCATTTCGTCGAGACCCTCGACGAAACATCGTGGCGGGCGCTGATGGGCCGCCTCTCGAACCAGGCGGTCGATCTCACCTTCCCGAAGTTCTCCCTGGCCGCTAACAGCGATCTGAGCCCGAGCCTGCAGGCGCTCGGCATCACCGACGCCTTCTCATCGCAACGTGCGGACCTGAGCGGGATCAGCCCGACGCCCACCTACCTGAAGCTGGTGCGGCAGGCGGCGACGCTCGACGTGACCAGATGGGGCACGGTGGCCACAGCCGCCACCGCTGGGATTCTTGATGCGACGGCTGCTGAGCGGACGATCGCCGTCAACATCGACAGGCCGTTCCTGTTCGTGATCCGTGACACGAAGACCGGCGCCATCCTGTTCACGGCGGCCGTGACCGACCCCTCGGCCTGAGCCTCGCCGCCGGCCCTGGGCTGACGGGCGGGGCCCTCACTTCCCGTCTGGCCGACGCGCCACTATCCGAAATCGCGTTTGTTGGGTAAAATTTCGGCCTCGCGGTGACGGGAGGGGCAGAGGATGACGGAAGGACCGCAGGAACCCGGTTGGTGGTTGGCGTCTGACGGCCGGTGGTACCCGCCAGTATTGGGATGGGATCCGCCGGAGCCGGCAATCCTTCCCCTGCCCGTCCCCGAGCTGGTCGGTGCCGGCCCGTCGACGCCGTGGGACTCCCTCGATCCACCCTCCGAGCAACCTGCAGACCAAGCTGCCGATCAAATCTCCAACCAACCCTCCGATCAGTGGTCCGTGTTGTGGTCCTCGTCACCGACCGAGACGGTGGCGGCCGGTGCACGGACCTTGGAGGGTGACACCATCTTCCCGGTCAGAAAAGGGAGGAAGGCAAGGAGACCCAGGCGGAGGGGTGTGCTGGTCGGTGCCGGCGTCTCCCTTGCCGCCGTCATCGCCCTGGTCGTCGGACTGGTCGGGACGGCCGGAAACCCGGCGACCTCGGCTACCGGGAGTTCGGGCGCGGTGGTACTGACCTCGGCCCGGAGCACCCTGGCGGCCAAGACAGCCGATCTCCACCTGAGCCTGGTCATGCGGCTTCCCGGCGCCGGACAGGTCACCGGGACCGGTGACGGCGTGGTGGATTTCGGCGCCGACTCGGGACAGGTCACCGTCCGATACACCGGTCTTCCCCAAGAGGACGGTTCGCAGCTCATGGAGGTCTTCGTCGGACCGACCCTATATCTGTCGGTTCCGGGGATCTCGGACGTGGTCCCGGGGAAGTCGTGGATATCCGAGCCGGTGTCGTCTTCGAGCTCGATGACACCGGGGAGCTCGAATCCGGCCGCCATGTTCCAGCTCCTCACCGAGCAGGGCGATACGGTGAGCGCGCTGGGACCGAGCACCATCGACGGGGAGGCCGTGCACGGCTACCACGTCTCGATCAACGAGGCCACCATCGAACAGGAGCTGGCTCACTCCGGCCTGCCCCCAGCCGAGGTGCAACAGGCCGAATCGATGTTCGGAAGTGCCGGACTCGAGATGTCCGTGTTCATCGGGGACGGCGACCACCTGCTCCGCCGGATCACCTTCTCGATGCATCTCACGGTCCGCTCGCTCAGCCTCTCGGCCGAAGCCACCGAGGACATCAGCAACTACGGCACCCCGGTTTCCATCACCACACCCCCGGCCGACCAGGTCGTCTCGCTCCCGCAGTTCCTGCAGGCGGCGGCGGGCCAATCCGGCGGCACCCTGAGCAACGCCTGAAAAGAGGGCAGGCCGGAAGGCGGGGAGGAGGGCAGGGAAGAGGGGCAGTCTGACGGCGCAGGGAGACCGATCCATCCGGCCCTGGCGGCGCGGAATGATCCGAGCCCGGCCACCGGAGTCCGGTCAGAGGGCGGCAGGAGAAGCGGCTTGACCGGCGCGGTAGGCAGCCACGATCGGCTCCAGCTCGGTCGGCGTGGCGCCGTGCATGATCACGCCGTCGCACCCCATGGCCAACTGCCCCCGGACGGCGTCGGCACACTGCGCGGCCGTGCCGGTGGCGCTGGCCGAGAGCCACTGCTCGGGGATGAGGGTGGCGATGTGCTCGAGCTGCTCGGTCGTGGCGTTGGAGTCGATGCCGCCGAGGAAGCCGGAAACGACCGGGTCGGCCTGGAACCGCTCGAGAACGGCCGGGTCCCAGCCGTTGGTGGTGACAATCAGGTCGCCGTACCCCTGGAGGTAGGTGGCCAGCCGCCCGACCGACTTCATGAGCCTCCGGTCCTCGGGGATGTGGTCACCGATGGTGGCGAAGCACGACCACACCTTGACCTCGGAGGGATCCCGGCCTGCCCGCTGGGCGGCGTCCTTGACCGTGGCCACGCAGCGCCGGGTCGTCTCCTCGGTGAAGAAGGTGTGCAGGATGACCTGGTCGAAGCCGCGGCCACCCAGCTCGAGGGAGTGGGGGCCGAAGGCGACCAGGCCCAGGGGTAGCTCCTCGTCCATCGCCGCCAAGTAGAGCACCGGATAGGAGCCGGCGGGTCCTTCGTGTCCGATGATCGCCTCACCGCGGAAGAGCCGCCGGATGATCCCGGCGAAGTCCTCGAGCTCGGCGGTGGTGATGCGGCCGATGCCGTAGGTGTCCTGGATCACCGGTATCCCTCGCCCCAGGCCGAGTACGAACCGTCCTCCGGTGAGGCTCTGCATAGTCCGGGCCAGGCCGGCGGTGATCATCGGATGGCGGGTGTTGTGATTGGTGGCCGCGGTGACGATGGTCATCTGATCGCTCACCGCGCCGGCCGCGCCCGACAGCACTCCCGCCTCCTTCTTGTCGAACCTCTCCGAGATGAACGCCGAGCCCAGACCCAGGCGTTCGGCCGTCCGGACCTCGTCGATGAGATCCCGCGAGGAGTCGGGGTGGCCGGCCAGAGTGTAGAAGCCCAGCTCGGGGAGGGCGGGAGGTGCGGCCATGCGGGAGAGGGTAGCAACGGCCGCCGTGGTCGGATCAGAGCTCTCGCCGCCGATACCCAGGCCGCCCGGTCCTTGACCGGGGACTCCATCAGTGGTCGGGACCGGCGTCGATCCGGTGACCTCACGCTTTTCAGGCGCGCGCTCTACCAACTGAGCTACCCGACCCCGCCTCGGCGAGCCGAGGTGGCGGACCTGACGGGATTTGAACCCGCGACCTCCGGCTTGACAGGCCGGCGTGCACTCCAAACTGCACCACAGGTCCCCAACCAGCACAGACGCTGGGGCATACGGCACCCCCAACGGGATTCGAACCCGTGTTACCGCCTTGAAAGGGCGGCGTCCTAGGCCGCTAGACGATGGGGGCTCAAACCCGATCAGGGCTTTTGGAGATTAGCAGAGGGATCAAAGGGGGCCCTCCGGCCGACCCTCCTCGGGGAGGTCGGCGGCGAGGACCTCGATCATCAGGTATTGCAATTGGCCGAGCAGTTCGTAGAGGGCGTATTCGGGAGCGGTCGGGTCGGAGGGATCGGGCGGGGCCATGTCCTCGCTCACATCGAGGCGGGTACCGAGCACCAGCCGCATGGTCCCCACCGCCGAGAGCCATGCCTCGAGTTCCGGGCCGCTGAGAATGTCGGCCTCGGCCGTCTCGGCCACGACGGCGAACGCCTGCCGGTGGTGGTTGACCAGCGCGCTGTCCACCAGCGCCCGGTAGTCGCGCTCAGCGCTCGCCAGGCTCTCGCCCGGGTAGGCGGGAGGGAAGAGCCGCCGGGTCATCGGCTCATCCGGGCCGATGACCGGGGCCAGCTGGGCCGACATGGTGGCGAGCACGGCCCGCACGCCCGGGTCGAGTTTGACGGCGTAGCGCCCGTCCCGGCGCCGCCGGATGGGTGCGCTCACGTGGACTGCTCCATGGTGGCCCACAGTCCGTGCTCGTGGAGCCGGTACACATCCAGTTCGGCACGCTCGCGGGTTCCCGACGAGACCACCGCCCGTCCTTTGTGGTGGACGTCGAGCATCAGCTTGGTGGCCTTCTCCTTGGAGTAGCCGAAGAGCTTCTGGAAGACGAAGGTCACGAAGGACATCAGATTGATCGGGTCGTTCCACACGATGACCAGCCAGGGGCGATCGGTGTGTTGCGCCTCGTCAAGGTCCGGACGCTCGGCCTCGACGGGGAGCGCCTCCGCCTGTCGGGCCACGGTCGGTCGTGGGCCCATGGCCGCCCACGTCCCGATCACACCGGCTCCCGCACGGTGCCGGGGTCGGAACCCTCAGGCGAGGGGCGCAGTTCTGCCCCGTGACCGACGTCTCGACCGGCGTCTCGGTCGGGCGGAGTGATCGCTTCCGGTCGATGGTCGGAGAGCCCGTGGTGGAACCAGAGAGCGGTGGCCCAGACCATCGAGGCGCCGAAGACGTGGATCCCGACCAGGAGGGCGGGCAGATGGGTGAAGAACTGGGTGTACCCGACGATGCCCTGGGCGACCATCACCCCGAGGAGGACCCGGCCCGCATCCTGAACACGGGCCGGCGCGTTGGTCCGCCAGAGCACCCAGAGCAGGACGAGGAGGACGACCCCGGCGGCGAGCACGATCTCGGCGTGGATCCGAGTCATGTCCTCCAGCCCGATGGGGACCCGCTTGGCCCCCTTGCCCCCGGCGTGGGGTCCGGCGCCGGTGGTCGCCGTCCCGGCGGCCAGCACCACCACGATGAGACCGAGCAGTGCCCGGGTGAGCCAGAGCGCGCTCGGGGTCACGGTCGGTGTCCCCCGGCCGGAGCGGTGCCCGGCTTCGAGTGTGAGGATCACCGCCACCGCCAGGAGGGCCATGCCCACCATGAAGTGGGTCATCACCACGTAGGCGTTGAGTTTGGTATAGACGACGAAGGCGCCCAGCACCGCTTCGCCGATGACGCCCACGATGAGGCCGGCGGAGAGCCACTGGAGGTCGCTGCGCGCCGGGCGCCGCAGGAACGAGGCCACCACGGTCACCGCGCAGGCAACCACCAGGAGGGTCACGACCAGTCGATTCCCGAATTCGATGACCGGATGGAGGCTGAGCGGGGGTGTCAGGCGGTGTTGCGAGCAGGTGGGCCAGTCGGGGCAGCCGAGCCCTGAGTCGGACAGCCGGACGGCGGCTCCGGTCACCACGTTCAGGACCACCGTGGCCAGGGTGATCCGACAAAGCAGCAGAAAGCGGCGGGGGCCGATATGCAGGGAGGACACCGTTTCCTCATGGTATCGGCCTGGGCATGCCGGGCGCCTCGACGGAACCGTCCCCGGAGGCACGGCTCCACGTCGTTGGCACTATTGTTTCGCCAATGGCGCTTCCCGCGGTGGTCATGCCCCAGCGTCTCCCCTTCAGAGCCCGAGTCGGCGCCTACGTGGCCCTGACCAAGCCGCGGATCATCGAACTGCTGCTGATCACCACGCTGCCGACCATGATCGTGGCCCAGCGAGGTCTTCCGCCCGTGTGGTTGATGGTGGCCACCCTGCTGGGGGGCGCATTGGCGGCCGGAGGCGCCAACGCCATCAACATGGTCGTCGACCGGGACATCGACAAGCTGATGCACCGGACCCGCAAACGCCCGTTGGTCACCGGTGTGATCACCCCGAGGAACGCCCTCATCTTCGCCATCGCGCTCGAGGTGGTGGCGTTCGTCGAACTGTGGGCGTGGGTGAACCTGCTCTCGGCGGCCCTGGCCGTCTCGGCCACTCTCTTCTATGTGTTCGTCTACACGCTGTGGCTCAAGCGCACGAGCAGCCAGAACATCGTCATCGGCGGAGCGGCCGGGGCCGTCCCGGTCCTGGTGGGATGGGCGGCGGTGACCGACACCTTGTCCTGGACCCCGGTGGTGCTGTTCGCCATCATCTTCGTGTGGACGCCGCCCCATTTCTGGGCGCTGGCCGTCAAGTACAAGGACGACTACCAGGCCGCCAGCGTTCCCATGCTGCCGGCGGTGGCCACCTTCAAGCGGACGGCTCGGGAGATCCTCTTCTACAGCGTGGTGCTGGTCGGCGTGTCGCTGCTGCTGGCCGCGGTGGCCAGGCTCGGTGTCATCTACGTGGTGTCGGCGTCGGTGTTGGGCGCTTTCTTCCTCCTCTTGGCGGTGCGACTCTGGCGACGGGCCACGCCCAAGGCGGCGATGCAGCTGTTCAGCTATTCGATCACCTATCTGACGCTGCTCTTCGTGCTGATGGCGGTCGACATCTTCACCAAGCATTGATCGAGACGACCCCTGACTCGGGCCCGCCGGAACCCGCCGATCGGGCGGATGAGGCCGAACGAGCCGACCGAACCGACCATGCCGACCAGGCCGACCGAACCGATGCGGCATCGGACCGATCGGAGATCTCCGGGGACGACCCCGGGGGCCCCTCCCCGCCGACGGCTCCGCCTTCCCGACCGGCACCCCGACCGAGACGGCTGCGAGCGTTTCTGATCGGCCTGGTCATCGCCGCCGTGCTCGCCGTCGCCCTCTTCGTCGGGCTCCGGCCGAAGTCGGGGTCCGGCTCGGATGCCGGTCCGGTGGTCGGGATCGGCACCACCGCCCCCGACTTCACCCTTCCCGCTCTGACCAATGGGGCCCCGGTCAATCTCGACTCCCTGGGCAAATCGCGCCATCACCCGGTGGTGCTCAATTTCTTCGCCTCGTGGTGCGGACCGTGCCGCCAGGAGACGCCCCTCTTGGCCCGGACGGCCGAAGCAGAGCGGGCCAAGGGCTCGAACATCCAGTTCGTCGGCGTCGACACGCTCGACCCGAGGTCCAGCGCCCTCCCGTTCGTGCAGAGGGCGGGCATCATCTATCCGGTGGTCACCGACGATGGTCAGGTGAGCAGCGGACTCTACGGGGTCTACGGCGACCCGCAGACCTTCTTCGTCGACGCCGACGGGAAGGTCATCGGTCACGCCATCGGTGCCCTGAAGCCGACGGTGCTCTCCCAGTGGCTGCACCGGCTCGGCGGGGCAACGGGCTGAGTCCGGTCAGGCCGGCCTCATTCCCAGTTGCCGGCCTCATTCCCAGTTGAAGGTGAGCCCGGCCACGACCGGAGCGGCCACCCCCCAGGCGACCAGCACGATCCAGTCACGGGTGGACACCGGTGCACCACGCCCGAGGGTCGCATGCAGCGCATCGGCCAGTGCCGAGGCCGGGAGGACCCGGGCGATGTCGGCCAGCCAGCCCGGGAGCTTGGCCAATGGAATGAGCATGCCTCCGAGGAGGAGCAGGACCACGAAGAGCCCGTTGACCACGGCCAGGTTGACCAGCGGCTTCAGCGTTCCGGCCAGAAACAGGCCGACACCGCCGAAGGCGACGGTGCCGAGCACCATGGCTCCGATGGCCGCACCGACCAGTGCGCCGGCGCCGGCTGGTCCCCCCGGGTTCCATCCCAGGGCGAACCCGACCGCGACCAGCACCGCGGCCTGGATGAGCTCGACCGCGGTGATGGCGGCGATCTTGGCGCCCAGCAGACGTGGCCGACCGAGCGGGGTCGCGCCCAGCCGCTTCAGGACTCCGTAGCCGCGCTCGAATCCGGTGCCGATGCCGAGTGCGGTCATGGCCGTGGACATGACGGCCAGGGCCAGGATCCCGGGAACCAGGAAGTTCACCGGGTGCCTGGTCCCGGTCGGGAGCACGTGGACCCCGGAGAAGAAGAGCAGGAAGACCACGGGGATGCCGAGCGTCAGGAACACCGTCTCGCCATTGGTGAAGATCATGGTCAGTTCGGCCCGCAGTTGGGCGGTGAGTGGTCTCACCGGCCCTCGTCGCCGGACGGGCGGCGCCTCCGCGATCGCCCGGATCGCCGCTCGCGCCCGCGCCCAGCCGGTCGGGCACCGTCTCCAGCCGCAGACTCCCCGTCACCCGTCGACCCGCCGTCATCCGACGACCCACCCGCCGGCCCACGGTCCCCGTCGTCCGGCCGATCGACGTCCCCCCGGGAACCGGTGATGGCCAGATAGGCCTCCTCCAGGGACTGCCCGGTGCGCAGATCACCGAGGGCGAGGTCGCGCTCGGCCAGCCATCCAGCCAAGGTGGCGATGACCGCCGGTACGGGTGCGCCGACCGCGGGCGTGAGCCGGTAGGAGCCGGGACGCTCCTCGTCGAGTGCGGCGGCCCCGCCGACCGCGCGGTTCAGCGCCTCGACCAGTAGCGCGGTGTCGATGTCTGGTGCCGCGGTGAAGCGGATGGTGCCGTCGGCGCTCCCAGCGGCCAGGGCCGACGGACTCCCTTCGGCCAGGATCCGGCCCCGATCGATGATGATCACCTGGTCGGCGAGGCGCTCGGCCTCGGCCAGCTCATGGGTGGTGAGGATCACGCAGATGCCCCGGTCGCGCTGGGCGGCGATGATCGAGCGGACGGCGAGGCGGCCCTCGGGGTCGACGCCGGCTGTGGGCTCATCGAGGAAGAGCACCTCGGGCCTCCCGACCAGCGCCAGAGCGAGGGCGAGGCGCTGCTGCTCGCCGCCGGACAGCCGTCGCCACGGGGTCCGGCGGACGGCACCGAGTCCCACCAGTTCGATGAGCATGTCCGGATCCTCGGGGTTGTCGTAGTACTGGGAGAACAGATGAAGGACCTGGGCCGAGCCGAGCATCGGGTAGACGCCGCCGCGCTGCAGCATCACGCCGATCCGGGGGACCAGCGCGGCGTGGTCCCGGCCGGGGTCGAGTCCGAGGACGTGGAGCGAGCCGCTCTCGATCTTCCGATAGCCCTCCAGCGCCTCGACGGTGCTCGTCTTGCCGGCGCCGTTGGGGCCGAGCAGCGCCACCACCTGACCGGCCTGCCCGACGAAGCTCAGCCGGTCGACAGCCACGGTTGGGCCATAGCGGATGACGATGTCTTGGCAGACGACGGCCGGGGACACGGCCGATGAGTCTGCCGGTGAGTCTGACGATGAACCTCCCGGTGAGTCTGACGATGAACCTGCCGACGGTCTGCCGATGAGTCTGCCGACGGATTTGCCGTGGATGTCGTCCGGGCAGCTGTCGGAGTGATCGGGTCGTCCACGGGGGGTCACGCTACCGTTGTCATCGTCATGATCGATATCCGCATGGTGAGAGACGACAGTGGGTCGGTGAAAGCCGCCCTCGGCCGACGAGGAGTGGCTCCGGCCGAGGTCGACCATCTGGTCGAGCTCGACGAGGCGGCCCGGAGAGCCATCGGCCGCCGGGACGAGCTCCGAGCCGAGGTCAAGTCCCTCTCGAGGCAGGTGGGTGAGGCCCGGCGGGGTGGGGATGTCACCGCCGCCGAGGAGCTCGCCGCCCGCAGCCGAGAGGTCGGAGACGAGGAACGGGCTCTCAGTGCCGTGGCCGACGCCGCCCAGGTCGACGTTCGCCAGGCCCTCCTCATCCTGCCCAATCTCCCGTCGGAGGATGCCCCGGACGGGGACGGACCCGAGGACAACGTGGTGGCTCGGTCGTGGCCCGATCCCGAGCCCGTCTACACCGAGGCCCAACGGGTCCCCCACTGGGAGATCGGTGTGGACCTGGGCCTGCTGGACATGGAGCGAGGAGCGAAGCTCTCGGGATCGATGTTCCCGCTCTACCGCGGTTTCGGTGCGCGATTGCTCCGGGCACTGACCTCGTTCGCCCTCGACAGCCACGCCGACGCCTTCGAAGAGGTGCGGCCGCCCACCATGGTGCTCACCGAGACCATGGTGTCGACCGGACACCTCCCGAAGTTCGAGGAGGACGCCTACCACATCGAGCGCGACGACCTCTGGGCCATCCCGACCGCCGAGGTCCCGCTGGCCTCGATGTGGCGGGGCGACATCGTCGACGAGGCCGACCTCCCGTTGCGTCTGACGGCGGCGACGTCGTGCTTCCGGCGGGAAGCCGGCGCTGCCGGGCGCGACACCAGAGGCCTGCTGCGGGTCCACGAGTTCGACAAGGTCGAGTTGTTCGCGTTCACCACACCCGGTCAGGCCGCGGCTCAGTTGACCGACATGGTGGCCCGGGCCGAGCACCTCCTGACCGAGCTCGGCCTCCAGTACCGGGTCCTCGATCTCTGCGCCGGCGACATGGGTATCTCGGCGGCCCGTACCTTCGACCTCGAGGTCTACTCGCCGGGCGTGGACCAGTGGCTGGAGGTCTCCTCGGTCAGCTGGTGCACCGACTACCAGGCCCGACGGGCCAATATCCGGTACCGGCCGGAGGGCGGCGGGCCGGTACTCGTGCACACCCTCAACGGATCGGCGTTGGCGTGGGCCCGCATCTGGGCTGCGGTCGTCGAAACCGGCCGTCAGGCCGACGGTTCGGTGGTGCTGCCCGAGGTGCTGCGCCCGTATCTGCGGGGCGAGACGGTCATCGAAGCCAAGAGATGACCTGTGTGGCGACCGGTCGCCTTCACTCGCGGGGAGCGTCGAACCGGTACCCGACCCCACGGATGGTGGTGATCAGCTTGGGCGAGGAGGGATCCTCCTCCACGTGGCTGCGCAATCGTTTGATGTGGACGTCGAGCGTCTTGGTGTCGCCGAAGTAGTCCGAACCCCAGATCCGGTCGATGAGGACGTCGCGGGTGAGCAGCCGACCGGCGTTCTCCATCAACAGGGACAGGAGCTCGAACTCCTTGCGCCGGAGATGGACATCTGATCCCCGGACGAAGACGAGGTGACGATCGGGATCGATCTGGATCCCACCGGCCTCGAGGACGGCCGTCGTCCTCGCCTGGTCGTGGCCGTTCCCCTGGGCGGCGAGGGGAACGGGTCCGTCGGGCGACTTGGCTGAATGGGCCTGGTCGCCCGAGGGCGTGCGCCGCAACACGGCTCGCATGCGGGCCACCAGCTCGCGGAGCCGATAGGGCTTGGCCACGTAGTCGTCCGCCCCCACCTCAAGGCCGACCACCGTGTCGATCTCGGTTCCTTTGGCGGTGACCATGATGATCGGCACCGCCGACCGGGCCCGGATCGACCGGCACACGTCGATACCGGACAGCCGGGGCAGCATCAGGTCGAGCAGCACCAGGTCCGGTTCGTCGGCGGCAAACAGCCGGAGCGCCTCGTTTCCGTCACGGGCCACCGTCACGTCGAACCCCTCCCTGGCCAGCCCGATGACCAGCGCGTCGATGAAGGATTCGTCGTCCTCGGCGAGGAGCACTTTGGTCTGGGTGACGTCGGGCTCCGCCGATTTCTTGCCCATGTTCTTGCTCATGCCGAGTACTCCGGAGGACAGGGGAGAACCAGGGTGAACGTCGATCCCTCACCCTCGCGCGAGTCGACTTCGACGTGGCCCTGGTGGTTGCTGGCCACGTGCCGGACGATGGACAGTCCCAGTCCGGTGCCCCCCGAGTCGCGGCTCCGGCCGTGGTCGACGCGGTAGAAGCGCTCGAAGATGCGTTCGAGGTCGCGGGTCGGTATCCCCACGCCGAGGTCGATGACGGCCAGGTGCACTTCCGGGCCGGCCTGGCTCCCGACGACGCGCACGGTCGAGTCCTCGTAGGAGAAGGTCACCGCGTTCTCGAGCAGGCTGTGCATGGCCGACACGAGCTGGCGACGGTCGCCGAGTACGTGCACCGGAGGGTCGGGCTCATCGAGCTCGATGGTAATGCGCCGCTGATCGGCGGCCGACTTGACCCGCTCGACCGCCTCGGCCATGACCAGATTGACGTAGATCGGCTCCCGTGGCGGAGCTTCCTCCGACTCGATGCGGCTGAGGTCGAGCAGGTCGTCGATGATCCGACTGACCCGAAAGGCCTCGGTGTTGATCCGGGAGGCGAGGCGCTGGGCAACCGTCGGGTCGGGCTCGACGGTGAGGGTCTCCGCCAACAGGCCGAGCGCACCGATCGGGGTCTTGAGCTCGTGGCTCACGTTGGCCACGAAGTCACGCCGGATCTCCTCGAGTCGCCGACGCTCGGACACGTCCTCGATGATGGCGATCACCCCGAGCGGCCGGCGTCCGTCGTCGACCAGCCTGGTCCGCACGGTCAGCGTCTGCCGGGGAGGTCCGTACAGATCGAGGGTGCGCTCGGCCGAGCCGTCCTGCCAGGCATTCTCGAGCAGTTCGGTCACCGCCTGGGCGGCCAGGGCATCCCCATGACGGTTGTTCATCAAGGCCACGGCCCTGGCGTTGCGGAAGGCCACGTCTCCGTTCTCGTCACAGACGATGACCCCCTGGGGGAGGGTGTCGAGCGCCCGTCGGAGGCGGATGGCATCCGAGCTGGCCTCGGTGACCGCCTCGGCCGCCTCGCCGGTCACCCGTTCGAGGTGGCTGAGCAGCGGTTCCACACCCCGCTCATCAGGGGGTTCGACCCCCAGTCGGTTGGACAGGGCGGTCAGGCGCTGTTGCAGGCTGCGCCGGCCGGCCCTCCGTCCGAGCCAGTTGGCCAGGACCACCGCGGCGACCGCGACGACGCCCAAGGCGATGTACCCGATGACGTACGGCTGCACCGCCTAAGCATGACAGGCCGGTGGGACGGGCGCGATTCTCGGGCCGTCGGGACGAGAAAATCATGAAACATCATGAAAAGTATTGAAACGTAGCGTCTGCTTCCGTACTGTGGCCATCCATGAGATCCGCCCTTTCCGCCGCCCACTTGTTTGCCCGTTCCGGTCTCCCGCTCCCCCGGATTCACCCGCCGGCCCACCTCAGGGTGTTCCGGTTTCCCCCGATCTCCCATCAGCCGACCCGGGCCGCGCTGACCGCGGCCAACCTGCAGCTCACCCCGGATACCAACGCCCTCCCCGGTGGGAACGTGTTGCAGCACCTGATGAACGGGCTGGACGGATGGGCACTGGCGCTGTCCCTTGTCGGACTGGTGGTCGGCGCGGCGGCCTGGGCGTTGGGTTCCCACGGTCAGAACTACCAGCAGAGCTTCGTCGGTCGGCGGGCCGTGCTCATCTCCGGGTTGGCGGCCCTTCTGATCGGCGCCGGGCCTGGCATCGTCAACTTCTTCTTCAACACCGGACAGGGCGTGCACTGACGTGGTTGCGGTCGGGGGCCTCCCGATCATTCCCGACCTGTCATGTCCGTCCTCCGCCCTTTCGCTCGGAGCGTCCGGTCTCGGGCCGGCATGTCAGGTGGCGTCAGGCGTCAAAGGCGCAGTGGGGTCGGCCGCATCCAGCCTGGTCGGGTTCGGTGCCGACAGCGTCCTCAACGCGCTCGGCAGCTGGGTCTCGACCGGTGCCACCTGGCTGCTCGGCCAGATCGGGGCGGTGATTGCAGATACCACCACGATCGACCTCGGCGCCTCGTGGTTCACGGCTCACTACCAGGTCATGGTGGTACTGGCCGGCGTGGTCATCGTGCCCATGCTCCTGATCGGGATCATGCAGTCCATCTACCGGCAGGACGCCTCCGCGCTGCTCCGGTCGGTGCTGGTGAACGTCCCGTTGGCCATACTGCTGACGGCCGTGGCGGTGAAGCTGGTCCAGCTCGGGCTGGCGGTCACCGACGCCATGAGCGCCGCCGTTTCGAGGGGAGCCGGCCTCGACAGCGGGCACTTTCTGTCCACGGTGACCCTGGGACTGTCCGCCACCTCGGCCACCGGCCAACCCACCGCCCCCGCCTTCGTGCTGTTCGTTGGCGGGCTCGCCGTCGTGTTCGGCGCGTTGATGGTCTGGGTCGAGCTGCTGATCCGCGCCGCCGCGGTCTACGTGGCCGTGCTCTTCCTTCCGCTGGCTCTGGCCAGCCTGGCGTGGCCGGCCATCGCCCACTGGTGCCGTCGACTGGTCGACACCCTGGTCGCCCTCGTGTTGGGCAAGTTCGTCATCGTCTCGGTCCTGAGCCTGGCGGCCGGGGCCCTGGCCGGAGGGACCGGCTCCGGTTCGGCCGGTGGGAGCGGTTCGCCCGGTGGGAGCGGTTCGCCCGGCGCCGGCCACTCCGGCGGCGGAGGCTTCGCGGCCGTCCTCGGTGGCGCTGCCCTTCTTCTGTTCGCCGCCTTTGCCCCGTGGGCTCTCTTCCGACTGCTGCCGTTCCTCGAAGCAGGCGCGGTCGGCCATCTCGAGTCACTCAGTCATCGCGCTCACCAGAGTGCCGGCGCTCCTGCCCGAGGGTTGGCCCGCACCGCCATGCTGGCGACCGGGGCCGGCTCGGTAGCCGGCGCGGCATCGGGATCAGTGGGCGGTCTCGTCGGCGGGTCCGGCCGCGCCGGGCTTGGCGGAGCGGGGGGTGGCAGATCTGGCGGGCTGGGCGGATCTGGCGGTGGACTCGGCGGGCTCGGCGGTGGATTGGCGGGCACCGAAACAGGTCCTGGGGGAGATGGGCCTCCCGGGACGCGGCCGGACCCCGGGCCTTCGTCGGCTGAGTCCACCGGAGTGGGGACGACGGAGTCTCCGGGCCAGGGCATCCCCGCATGGGCG
This sequence comes from uncultured Acidimicrobiaceae bacterium, assembly GCA_963837805.1. Taxonomy (GTDB): domain Bacteria; phylum Actinomycetota; class Acidimicrobiia; order Acidimicrobiales; family RAAP-2; genus Bog-756. The sequence goes on along the minus strand of CAWIOU010000033.1, from coordinate 48,546 downwards.
ATCCACCCCAAGGCCACGGCGACGGCCCGCCGCTCCTCGGGGGGTCATGGCGAGGGGAGCCGGACCGGGACCACCGATTCCGGTGGACGCCCATCCTTGGGGGCGGGGCCGGACCCGTCCGTCCCGCTCGGCGGCGCGGGAACATCGGGATCTCCGGGCCCCGGCGGCTCCTCGGCGGTCGCTTCCGCCGACGGCGGCCCTGGATACGTCAAGCAGTTGCCCCGGCCGATGGGAACCAACTTGACCGACACCCTCGGCCGGGACCGCCTCGGAGTTCGACTCATCAGTCGGACCATCGAGCCGGAGGCACAGGGCCGGCCGGTGACGCCGCCGCAGAACGGCCCCAGTGGTCCGGGCAACGGAGACGGCACGTGACCCCCGAGAGCCACCGAACCGATCGGACGCGGTACCGGTTCTCTCCCCTGGAGCGCCGTGGAATGATCGCCGGCTGGCGAGGAGGCCAGATTGCCTCTGTGGCCGCCGGTCTGCTCGTCGGGGTGGCAGCCATCCGAGCTCGACCATCGGTGGGAGGGGTGGCGCTGGCCATGACCGGCCTGGCCTTCGGTCTGGCCGTCGCCTTCTGGCCGATCCGGGGACGCACGGGTGAGCAGTGGCTGCCCTTGGTGGTTCGATGGTCGTGGCCGGTCGTGGCCGGGACCCGGCGGCAACTGGCCCCGGCTCCGGGGCAGGGTCATGTGGCCACCGTGGGAGCGAGCGGGGGACCCCACGGGATGGTCGACGTCCGGCCGGTGACCGGAGGACTTCGTGCCGGAGGTCCGCGGCGGGTCTTCGACGGGCTGACGGTCAGGGGTGCGCCGTTCGGGGCCGAAGGATCCGCGCTCGAGCTCGGGGTGGTGATCGACGCCAGAGCCCGGACGGCCACCGCCGCGCTGGCCGTGCGCGGCCACAGTTTCGCCCTGCTCGGCTCCCGTGACCAGGATGGTCAGATTGCCTCGTGGGCGCGGGTGCTCTCGTCACTGGCGCGTGAAGGTTCCGAGGTTCACCGGGTCCAGTGGATCGAGTCATGTCTCCCCGACGACGGAGGCGCGGTTCGCCGCCACATGGCCGAACATGCTGTGCTCGGTGGTGATTCGCCCGCTCGCCTCTCCTACCAGGCGCTGGTCGACGAAGCCGCGCCGGTGACCCGACGCCACCAGATCCTGATCGCCCTGTCGATCCGAACTGGGCGCTCGTCCCGCGCCGCGGCGCTCCTTGGGTGGGGGATTCGCCGGGATCGGTGCCGTCCTGGGTCGCGAGGTCCTCAACCTGCACCGGGCGCTCGACAGCGCCGACATCGCCGTCGATGGGGTCCTCGGCCCCGGCGTGCTGGCCCGGATCATCGGCGAGGCGTTCTCAGCTCTGAACGAGCGGGCGGATGCGCTGGGCGAGCGAGCGGATCGGGCTGGTTCCGGACAGCCGGCACCTCCGATGGGCCAGCCGAGGGGCTGGCCGTGGCCCATGGTCGTCGAGCCGGCCTGGGACGCCGTGCACACCGATGCAACGTGGCACACCACGTATTGGATCGCCGAATGGCCCAGAGTTGACGTCACCCCGGACTTTCTCGGCCCGTTGCTGTTCTCACCTCTCCGCCGCTCCATCACCATGATCATGGAGCCGGTCAGCCCGAGCCGGGCCGCACGTCAGGTGGCCCAGGCCCGCACCGCTGATCTCGCCGATGGGGAGTTGCGGAGACGGGGCGGCTTCCTGGTCACGGCGCGGCACACCAGGGAGAAGGAGAGCGTGGAGGAACGCGACGTCGAGCTGGCCGACGGTCACGCCCAGTATCGGTTCTCGGGGTACGTGACGGTGACCTCGGACAGTCGGGAGGAGTTGACGACCGCTTGCGTCGCCGTGGAGCAGGCCGCGGGCCAGGCCGGCATCGAGCTCCGTCTTCTCTACGGGGCGCAGGATATCGCCTTCACCTCTTCCCTCCCGTTGGGCCGCGGACTGTCGTGATCGATTTCGCGCCCCGGGTTCCGGCTCATGTGACCACCACCCGGCACCTGTGTGCTGCCTACCCACTGGTGAGCGAGGCGGGTCTGGGTCACGAGGGTGTGCTGATCGGGCGGGACGTACTCGGCGGTTCGTTCGTCTACGACCCCTTCGTCCTCTACCGCCAGGGCCTGGTCACCAATCCCAACATGGTGGTGTTCGGACAGATCGGCAGAGGGAAGAGCTCGTTCGTGAAGTCGTACCTCTGGCGCCAGGCCGTGTTCGGTCGACGGGCGTGGGTGATCGACCCCAAGGGGGAGTACGGGCCCCTGGCTGACGCCTGGGGTGTGGCCCCGGTGGCGTTGCGCCCAGGCGGGCCGGTGCGGCTGAATCCGCTCGACACCGACGATCCCGCCGACGGGGCGGGCGCCGAGGCCGGTGACGAAATACTGAGGCGGCGTGGAGTGCTGACGTCGTCGTTGGCGGTCGCCTGTCTCGGCCGGGAACTCCTTCCCCGGGAGCGGGCGGCAATCGATGCCGCGGTCGCCGAGGCCACCCGGGCGGCCCGAGTGGAACGGATGCCGGCCCCGACCCTTCCACAGGTCGTCGACGCCCTCCTTGACCCGGGCATCGATGCTTCGCAGGCGTTGCGAACAACGAGGTCGGTGCTGATGGAGGACGGCCGGGATGTGGCGCTGGAGCTCCGCCGTCTGGTCCACGGTGACCTGCGCGGCATGTTCGATGGGCCGACGACGCCGGGGCTGCGCCTCGATGGACCACTGGTGGTACTCGACCTGGCCGCCGTCTACCACTCTCCTGCCCTCGGTGTCCTCATGGCCTGTGCCGCGGCCTGGTTGCAGAGCGCGGTCCGGTCCCAGCACCGCAACCGAACCATCGTGGTGGTCGACGAGGCATGGGCCATTCTGTCCAATCTCGGGGTGGCCAGATGGCTGCAGGCATCGTGGAAGCTCTCCCGGGCCCTCGGCGTGGCCAACATGGCCGTCCTCCATCGCCTGTCGGATCTCCGGTCTGTGGGCACTGAGGGTTCGGAACAGGTCAACCTGGCCGAAGGGTTGTTGGCCGATTCGGAGACCCGTGTCGTCTACGCCCAATCCCCCGGGGAGGCGGCTCGATCCGGTGAGCTGCTGGGTCTGACCGAGACCGAGGCCGAGCTCGTCACTCAACTGAGACGGGGCATGGCTCTGTGGAAGGTGGGTCGTCGATCGTTCCTGGTCGAGCACCGACTCTCGTCCAGCGAACAGTGGTTGACCGACACGGATCAAGCCATGGCCGACTACGAGACCGCCGACCTCGAGACCGCCACGAGACCGCCGACTACGAGACCGCCGACTACGAGACCGCCGACCTCGAGACGGCCCTACCCATGGAATCGGCACCCATCGAGCCAGCACCAGTCGACCGGACGGGCGGCGAGTCGGCGATGCCTAGGCCGGCGTGATCGGGTGACGGTGATCTCGGGCATCGCGTCGGCCGCCGGCGTGTCGGCATTCATCGGGGCCGCCCTGCTCGGTCCGGATCGCCTTTGGTCGGGCCGCCCCTCTCAGGGTGGTCCCCGTTTCGGTACCCGGCGCCCGCACCTACCCCCTCCCGGGCGCCGGGTACCACGCCCGACCACGGTGGGCGGCGGTGGCCGGAGGCGGGGAGGGCCGCCGCTTGGAAGGACGACGGTTCCAGCCAGGACGGCCGCATGGGCGAGGCCCCGGGACCTTCGATCACTGCTGGTGCCGTCGGGCCGAAATGCCGGCGCCCCGCCGGTGGGTCGATTGGTGCTCGGTCGGGTGGGGAGGCACACGGTTGCGTCCGAACGCGCCCAGTCACTGATCGTCTTCGGGCCGACCCAGTCCTACAAGACTTCCGGGCTCGCCGTTCCCGCCATCCTGGGCTGGGAGGGTCCGGTGATCGCCGCCAGTGTCAAGACCGATCTGATCGAGCACACGATCGACCATCGGCGCCAGTGTGGATCGGTCCGGTGCTTCGATCCTTCGGGATCAACCGGTCTGGTCTCGATCCGGTGGTCTCCCCTGCCGGCGTCCCGGACCTGGCCCGGAGCCCGAAGAGCCGCCGCCGGATTGACCGACGTGGCCAAGACGTCGGTGGGCACGATGAGCGACGGTGATTTCTGGTACGCCACGGCCACCAAAATGCTGGCGCCGCTTCTGTTCGCGGCCGCCTTCGGGGGTCGGGGCATGAGCGACGTCGTACGTTGGGTCGACACACACGAGGAGGCAGAGGTGATCGACCTTCTCTCTGCAGCCGGTGTCCCCGAAGCCGTCCACGCCGCCCGGTCGACCTTCGGGAAGGAGGACCGTCAACGAAGTTCGATCTATACCACGGTCGAGACCATCCTCGAGCCCTTCGCCGAGGTGGCGGATGAGCCCGACGCTGGAACCCCTGACGAGGTGGATCCCCGGGTTCTGACCGAGGGGGCCAACACGCTCTACCTCTGCGCGCCGGCCCACGATCAACGACGCCTGACACCGCTCTTTGCCTCGGTGATCCGTCAGGTCGTCGAGCACGTCTATGACCAGGTGACCCGCACCCGGCATCCGCTCGATCCCCCGCTGCTCGTCGTGCTCGACGAGGCGGCCAATATCGCTCCCTTGTCCGACCTCGACGCCCTGGCGTCCACGGCCGCCGGCCATGGGATCCAGCTGGTCACGATCTGGCACGACATGGCCCAGATCAATTCCCGATACGGAACCCGAGCGGCCACCGTGGCAAACAATCACCGGGCCAAGCTCTTCCTCTCCGGCATCTCTGACCCGTCGACCCTGGAGTACGCCAGCCATCTCACCGGTGAGGAAGAAGTCATGTCATCGACGCTCAGCGTCGGCGGCCGGAATGGCCCGAGCTCAACCCGCACCCAGTTGGTGAGGAAGTTGGCCCCGCCGGATGCACTGCGCCGGATCGCCCCGGGAGAGGGCGTTCTCGTCTACGGCGACCTTCATCCGGTCCAGGTTCGGTTGCGGACGTGGTTCGCCGACCGGTGGTTGCGCGATCGGGCGCAACCGTCGTCTGGAGCGGGGTGAGCCACCCAGGCCCGGCTCTGACTCTCACTCCGAGTCCGCACTCCGACTCTCACTCCGACTCCGACTCCGACTCTCACCCCGCTCCGGCTCCGACTCCGACTCCGACCCCGGCTCCGACTCTCGACCCCGGCCCCGGCTCCGGGGGCGTCCGCGTCACCGTTCAGAGAGCAGGGTGATTGTCACTGGCCCAGGTGCGACCGAACCAGCGTTGAATGCGGCTCGAACCGAATTCGACCTTGGCCTCGGCAATGGCCTGGGACGGGCCTTCCAGGCTTCCGACGGGAGCCTCCCCGCTCAGGAAGGTGACGTTCACTCGAGCCACCAGGTCACGACCGAACTCGAGGTAACACGTCCCGTGGCCGTCGTAGGTGGTGGGAGTCATGTCGTGTACCCGGGAGATGATCTGGTCAGCCACCACTGAAGCCTGCCCTTCGGAGAAGACGCCCGCCTTCGGTGTCCCCACGCTGGTCACGTCGCCGACTGCGTACACATCCGGAAAGCTCGTCTGAAGGGTCAGCGGATCCACCGGAATCCAGCCGTCGACCGCCAAGCCCGATCGCTGGACCACGTCGGGTGCCCGGTGAACCGGGACGCCGAGGAAGAGGTCGTAGCCCATCTCCCCCCCATTTCTGAGCAAGGCCACCTTTCGATCCGGGTCGAGTCCGGTGATCAGCCGTTCGGGATGCCAGTCGATCCCACGTTCGGCAAAGGCGGCGAGCAGCGCCTCTGAAGCGGCCGGCGATGGCGGGATGGGCACACCGAGAGGCATCACCAGCGCAATCGAGGATTTCTCGCGGATCCCGCGTTCGGTCAGAAAATCGTGCATCAGCAAGGCGGTTTCACTGGGCGCCGGAGGGCACTTGAAAGGTGTTGAGGTCACGCCCACGATGACGTCGCCACCTTCAAACTGGGCCAGCACCTCCCGGAGCCGGAACGCCCCCGGAACCGTATAGAACTCGTGCCCACCGTCGACCAGCCCGGGGGTTGCCGAGGGGTCGAGGTCGGCACCGAGGGCCACGACCATGACATCGCCTTCGAAGGTCCCCGCGTCCGTCACGACGCTTTTGGCCGCTGGATCGATCGTGAGGATGGTCGACTTGACGAACCGCAGCCCAGGTTTGTCGAGGGCGTCATAGGGGTGGAAGACCGATTCGGGCAGGGACCTCCCGAACATCACATCCAGTTTGGAGAAGCCGAAGATGAACCCGTCGCTCTGGTCGATCAGGACAACGTCGTGCCCATCACCGAGTTCGTCCGACAATCTGGTCGACAGCTCGAGGCCGCCGAAGCCTGCGCCCAGCACCAGGATTCGCATTTCGTGACGATACCGGATCGGCCTGGACTCCTGGAAGTGGCCACCGCGTGGGGTGGACCGCCCGATTCGGTCGGGCGCGGTCACGCCGAACACGCCGGCCAACCGAGACAAACCCGACGAAACAGCGGGGTTCGACAGCGCCGGTGCGCCATCCGGGCGGAGGTCAACTCATTTGCGACCACTGCCATACCGACGTAGGCCAGGTGGCCGAGGCCCCCCTGGTTGTAGAGCAACTCGAGCTCTACTGAGGAGTTGGGTCGGTGACGGGACGGCGATCACACATGGTTTCGCCCCTAGCTTTTCGAACGACGCCGCCCAGCCGTTGAGCTTGGTCGTCCTTCGAGTCCCTTTCCTATGTCCAGCCCGAGGCCGGGCTCCTGGCCGAACGGCGGGAGGGGTTCGAATCGCCATCGTGGGGGTCCGCCGTGCCCGGTGTGTCGTTTCCGGTCCGGGGGGTGCTCGGGGGGTGGATCGATCCGCTCCAGGGTCCACCCTTCGAACGTCTTCAAGAAGTGGTGGTCATGGCAGAGCAGGGCCAGGTTGTCGGCAAGTCATTAGTCAGACCCTTACTGCATGGACGTCGACGGGCCGCTTGCGAGAGGGCGATTCAACAGCATCCGATCGACTTATGGCATATAGTCCACCACATCACCGGCAGGTTAGGAGTAAGCGCATGAGGGTGGCCGCAAGTCGTTCCCGGTACCGTTCGGGCTCACGCCTTCGCATCGCGGCGCAGACACTATTGGCACTAATTACGCTGGGCTGCGGTCTATCGATAGCGGGCCCGGCAGATGCAGCGCAGACGTCCTGCTTGAAGCCTTCTATCTATCCGGAGTGTCCCGCTGGCCCGCAAACTTTCGTCAGTTTCTTCATGATCAACAATGGAGCTACATTCGCCGTCACTGCGGATGGGACGGTCTATGCGGGTGGGGGGCTCTATGGGGGTGGGACGGTCAGCCAGGGGCTGAGTGGCCAGCCGCTTGATGCTCCTATTGTCGGCATTGCTGCCTCTGCCGGCCAGAATTTTACGTTTCCTTATTGGCTTGTGGCCAGCGATGGCGGCGTATTCGCCTTCCAAAGTACATTCCCGTTTCAGGGCGCACGATTCTACGGGTCGATGGGCGGCCAGCATTTGAACTCACCCATTGTCGGAATGGCGCCGACGCCTGACGGGAAGGGCTATTGGCTGGTGGCCGCCGACGGTGGCGTCTTCGGCTTCGGCGATGCGAACTTCCACGGGTCGATGGGCGGCCAGCATTTGAACTCACCGATTGTCGGAATGGCGCCGACGCCTGACGGGAAGGGCTATTGGCTGGTGGCCGCCGACGGTGGCGTTTTCGGCTTCGGCGATGCGAACTTCCACGGGTCGATGGGCGGCCAGCATTTGAACTCACCCATTGTCGGAATGGCACGGACGCCTGACGGGAAGGGCTACTACCTGGCCGGTGCGGACGGCGGCATCTTCGCCTTCGGAGATGCCGTCTTTGCCGCCTCTGCTAGGGGACTGGTGGATGCTCCCGTCATCGGAGTTTCAGCCTTGTATGCCCAGAGCGGAGTTTTTCCAGAATTTCGGCTGCTGCCGGCAGCAGCCGTCGCAACGTCGTCCGGATTACTGGTTTATTTAGACTAGTAACGAGCGCAAACTCCCGTCGAGATATCCGATTTCAATGGGAGAGCGGCGCTCCTATGGCTCTAGAATTTGGTGGAGGCGGGCCGAAGGCCCGCCTCCCTTAACTTGAATTAACAACGAAACTCATTGGAACCTGAAGGCTGGGTATCGCCCAGAGCCGGTGAAGCTCCTATCAATGTCAAGCCCTTCGAGGGCTCCGGGGTCAAGACAGCGGACAAATCAATGATGAGCCACTCAAAGGCCGAGGGCATGCTCTTACGAAGTCACGCGTCTGTTCGAAGTGAAGCCCGGGTCGTGGGTCGACGATTCACTGGAAAGTCAGCCCCGAAGGGCGACGCGTCAGGGCTGAGTCAGACCCTCGACCCGGGGGTTCAGCCGCGAGGCAGGTAGCGATAGACCTCGCGGGCGACGTAGCGCTTGAGGATTCGGACGACGTCCCGTTTGGTTCGCCCCTCCTTCACCCGGCGTTCGAAGTAGAGGGTGGTCTCTGGGTCGTGGGCGATTCGGACCATCACGATGCGCCAGAGCGCACTGTTCGCCTGACGGTCGCCGCCTTGGTGGTGGCGTGGAGAAATCGACGACACACCCCGGAAAACACGGACCCCGGAACCACGGACCCCCGGAACCACGGACCCGCCCCTCGCCAAGGATCGGTACCATCGGTAACAGTGACCCAGCACGCCGAGACGCCCAGCCAATCGCACGGACCCGGACCCGCTCACGACAGCAGACCTGTCTTCGACCCGTTCGATCCCCGGTGGTCGACTGACCCCTTCTCCCTGTATGCCGATCTCCGAGACCGCGCACCCATCCACAAGAACGACCTCGGGTTCTGGGTGGTCTCGCGTCATGCCGACTGCCTGGCCATCCTGCGCGACAAGAGGGCGAGCTCGGACAGCCTCAACGTGGCTGTCGAGCGGATGCCCCAGGGGTTCCGCACGCCCATCGCCGAGGAGGACCCGGTGGCGGCGGCCATGCTCGAGATGCGGCCCTTCCTCTTCCGCGACCCGCCGGACCACACCAGGTTGCGGGGTCTGGTCTCCAAGGCGTTCACCCCGAGAGTGGTGGAATCGCTGCGCACGAGGACCCAGGAGGTGGTGGACGAGCTCCTGGCCGCGGCCATGGAGGCCGACGAGGTCGACCTGCTCGAGGAGTTCGCCTATCCCCTTCCGGTCCGGATCATCTGTGACCTGCTCGGCGTACCGCTCGCCGACCAGGACCGCTTCAAGACGTGGTCGGGTGCGCTGGCCCGGGGCCTCGATCCCGACTTCCTCCTGACCCCTGAGGTCATCGCCTCCCGGAACGAGAGTGTGCTCCAGTTCTCCCAGTACTTCTTCGAACTCCTGGCCGAACGGCGGCAGAACCCCGGCGACGACCTGCTCAGCCGGCTGGTCCAGGCCGAGGACGGGGGCACCGTGCTCAGTGAGCCCGAGATGCTGTCCACCTGCATCCTGTTGCTGGTGGCCGGGCACGAGACCACGGTCAACCTGATCGCCGGCGGCGTCCTCGCCCTTCTGCGCCACCCCGACCAGTGCGATCGGTTCCGTGCCGATCCCGAGCTCACCCGGAGCGGCGTGGAGGAGATGCTCCGCTATGTCTCCCCGGTGCAGCTCACCGGCAGGGCCCTGACCGAGGACTGCGAGTTCGGCGGCGTCGAATTCGCGTCCGGCGATTTCGTCATGCTGCTCCTGGCCTCGGCCAACCGCGATCCGGAGCAGTTCGACCAACCGGAGCGGTTCGACATCGCCCGGAACCCGAACAACCATCTCGGGTTCGGATTCGGCATCCACCACTGCCTCGGGGCCCCGCTGGCCCGCATGGAGGCCCAGGTGGCCCTCATCTCACTGGTGCGGCAGGCCCCGGAGCTCGCGCTGGCCGTCGACGATGTCACCTACAAGACCAATATCGTGCTGCGGGGGATGGAGTCCCTTCCCGTGGTGATGCACGGCTGACCATCGGCGTCCGATTCGGCCGCCCGACTGCTCAGGATGCCGCGGCTCGGTCGAACACCGGCTGCAGACCGTCGAGCGCGGCCCGCACGTCGTCGGCGCTGAAGGCGAGGAGCAGGGCCGCCACCGCGTCGACACCGGCCTCGGCGTACTGCCCGGCGATGTCGGCGTCGAGGGGCTGGAAGTAGGGGCACGCCGTGATGGTCAGGTCGGCGCGGGTGCGGCCCTGCTCGGCCAGGAGCCGATCCAGCTTGCCCAGGGGCTCGGCCAACCCTTCGGGCTTCCGGTTGAAGGTGTGCCACCCCTGGCCGGCCCGGGCGGCGCGGGCCAGGGCCGCATCGCTCTCCCCTCCGATGTGGATCGGGGGATGGGGTTGCTGCACCGGCTTCGGGAACATGGCGCACGGATCGAGCGAGTAGAACTCCCCTTCGTAGGACGAGGTCTCGTCGCACCACAGTGTGCGCAGCACCTCGAGGTACTCGTCGGTGCGCTTTCCGCGGTGGGGCCACGGCACGTTCACCGCGTTGAACTCCTCCTCCAGCCAGCCCACACCCACGCCGAAGTCGACCCGCCCGTTCGACAGCCAGTCGAGAGTCGACACCTCCTTGGCCGTGTATACCGGATTCCGCTGGGGCAACAGGACCATCGCCGTCCCGAGCCGCACCGTCGTGGTCAGGGCGGCCAGGTAGGAGAGGGTGGACAGGGGCTCCAACAAGCCGGATCCGGGAGGAGCGGGGATGCGGCCGTCCTCGGCATAGGGGTACGACGAGTCGTACTGGTCGAAGAGGACCACGTGTTCACCCACCCAGATGGTGCCGACGCCGCGCTGCTCGGCCTCGGTGCCGATCACGGCCAGAAGCTCCGGCGTGGTGAAGGGGTTGGCTGTGGGTACCCACAGATCGATGCGCACGGCGATGGTCTCCTCTCGATGACGGGGTCAGGGCTACACGGTGGCTGCTACGGGTCGGCATACGGGGTCGGGACCAACCGGGTCGGCTCGTTGGGCGGTGACTCAGTCGGGCGACGCCGGACGGAGGTGGCTCCTCACGACGGCGCGGTGGGCGCCACCAGGGGCCACGGGCGTTCGCGCTCGGCGACGCGGGCGAGATCGAGGAGGAGTTGTTCCTCGTGGTGCCGGCCGATCACCTGGAGCCCCACCGGCATCCCGTCGACCAGTCCCGCCGGAATGGACACGGCCGGATTGCCGGTGAGGTTCGCCGGGATGGTCAGCGCTCCGTTGTTGCCGATCGCCTTGTTGAGCCCGTACTCGGCGATGAGATCCACCTCGCCCATGGTGGTGGGCATGGGACCGGCGGCGGCGAACGCGGTGTCGGGGTTGGTGGCGGCAAAGATGAAATCGGTCTTCTCGAAGATGTCGGCCATGCGCTCGTTGACCTCGATCCGGAACATCTCGGTGGTTCCCGCGCTCTTCACGTTGAGATTGTAGGTAGCGAGGTTCATACCCAGCTGGATCTCAGGGGTGAGATCGTCGGTGCAGGCCGGATACCGGTCGCCGAGCGTGCCGGCCAGGCCGATGAGATTGGACATGGCCCATTCGAGCCCGCCCTCGGGGAGCTCGACGACGACCTCGACCCTGGTCAGGCCGGCGCTGCGGATCAGATCCTCGGCCACCTCGGTCAACCGCGCTGCGGACTTCGGCTCGACGATCGCCGATCCGAGATCGATCGAGATCACCGCCCGCTTGCCGGCCAGATCGAAACTGTCGAGGCCGGCTTCCCAGCCTTCGACCCGGGGCAGACTCAAGGTGTCCCGGGGATCGAAGCCGTTGCAGACGTCGAACCAGCGGGCCGCGTCGCGCACCGAACGCGACACGCACCCGACCACGACGGTGAGCGGTGGTTGGAGCGCCTCGGGACCTTTGGGAATACGCCCGAACGTCGATTTGAGCCCGAACAGCCCGGTGAATCCGGCCGGGATACGGATGGACCCACCGCCGTCACCCCCGCTGGCGATGGGGACCACTCCTCCGGCCACAGCGGCGGCCGACCCGCCCGAGGATCCCCCCGGGGTCCGCTCCGGGTTCCACGGGTTGCCGGTGGTCCCGTGGAGCTTGCTCGATGTGCAGTTGATGCCGCCGAACTCGGAGGCAGTGGTCTGCCCAGCCAGGACCGCCCCGGCCGCCCGGAGCCTGGTCACCTGGGTGGAGTCGTGATCGGCGATCCGGTCCTTGAACACCAGCGAGGCTTCCGTGTACGGCCATCCGTCGACCGACTCGAGCTCCTTCACCCCGATGGGGACGCCGCCGAAGGGGAGGGAAATGTCGACGGTGTCGGCCGCGGCACGCGCGGCGTCGGCATCGACATGGCTGAAGGCGTTCAGGCCCGAGAATTCGATGGCGGCCAGCGATGCCTCGAGAGCCTCGGCGGGGCTGATGGTCCGGGCTCGGAAGGCGTCGACGAGGGAACAGGCATCTCCGAGCCATGGCTGATCGGTCACGGGACCCGACGCTACCGGCAACGGCAGGTACATGCACCGGCCGGAGCCGGGCATGCACCGGGCCGGCGGCGGTGCCGGCGACCTGGCTTAACCGCCCCGCCACCGTCGGCGAGAACCGTGCGCGTCACGGCACGGTCGTGGGCATAGCGTGTGGGGAATGAGCGATCGACAGGCGCAGAGCAGCGAGGCCTCCGGAGCGGGTGGTGCAGATTCCGAGGGGTCGACTGCTGGGTCGGCCGGGGACAAGCCGAAGCACCCGTTCACCCTGGCCGTCGACATCGGCGGGACCGGGCTGAAGGCGTCGGTCCTCGACGCCGGCGGGTTGATGGTCGCCGACCGGGTGCGGGTGCCCACCTCCTACCCGCTCCCTCCGGACAAGTTGGTCTCGGATCTGACCCGACTGGTGGCACCGCTGCCGGCGGCCGAACGGGCATCGGTGGGCTTTCCGGGAATGGTCCGCGACGGGAGGGTCCTCTCCGCCCCGCACTTCTCCACCAAGGGTGGGCCGGGTACACCGGTGGACGACGAGCTGGCCGCGCTGTGGACCCGGTTCGACCTGGCCTCGGCTCTGACGGAGTGGTTCGGGCTCCCGACCAAGGTGGCCAACGACGCCGACATCCAGGGAGCCGCGGTGGTCAGCGGCGACGGGCTCGAACTGGTCATCACCCTCGGCACCGGCTTCGGGACCGGTTTGTTCTACCAGGGCCAGATGATGCCCCATCTCGAGATCGCCCATCAGCCCTTCCGGAAGGGTGAGACCTACAACGACCAGCTGGGTGAGGCGACCCGCAAGGAGATCGGCGAAGAGCGGTGGAACAAGCGGGTCCACAAGGCCATCACCAACCTGCGGGCCATGATGTTCTTCGACCATCTCTACATCGGCGGTGGCAACTCCCGCCGGGTGACCCGCCACCATCTCGACGACGACGTGACGATCATCGACAACACCGCGGGCATCCTCGGCGGCATCAAACTCTGGAGCCAGGACCATCTCACGGTGAATCGGGTCCCCGGAGAGCCGTAGCCCCCGGATAGCCGGAGCGGGGATAGCCGGAGCGGGGCGGCGGAGTCAGCCCTGCCAGCGCCTCCAGCGGCGCTCGACCTCTTTCAGCTCGCCCTTCCAGCCCTTGCGGGCCGTCGCCGCCTCCTCCTGCTGGACGAGAACCAGGGCCTGGAGGGGGCGGGCGAGATCGGGGCGGATCTTGGCCAGCGCCAGCAACCAGTCGATGGAGTAGACGGCATCGTGGAGGTCCCCGAGCTTGACCTGCAGGCGCTCGGCCGCCTTGGCCGTCTTGCGGGCCTGACCGCCTTCGACCAGCGCCACGGTGTTGCACCCGTAGCGGAGGTCCTTCATCCGGATCCGAAGCATGTGCAGATTGTCGTTGCTCGGAGTCTTCCGGGCGGTGCGGGCCGCACCCCGCACGTCGTGCCAGGCCCGATGGAGCATGCGCGGCAGTACCTCGGCGGCCGGCTTGGTCGCCTTGGCCTTGAACGCCGGTCCGTCCCACAGGACCATCATCTGCTCGGTCAGCTGGAATCGGCGGGCCCCTCCCCGCTCGGCGCTGATGGCCACCAGCGCGCCCGCCATCCGCTCGGCAACGATCGACTCGAGCTGGACGACCGTTCCCGGATCGATGATCTCGGCGCCCTTGATCGTGATCAGGTCCTGGAGGATGTGCAGGTCCCGGGCCTGGCCGAGACAGTTCCCGTACCAGGCCAGCTCGGCCCGCAGCGAGGTGCCCCACGTGGGGTCGAGGAGGAGCCGGAAGGTCCGCAGGTTGGACCGGATGCGACGCATGGCCACCCGGCTCTGGTGGATCCGTTCGGTCTGGGTCTCCCCCCGCTGGCTCCCGTCCAGTTCGCTGGCCGCGGATTCGGCCCACACCGGTCGAGGCGGCATCAGCACGTTGAGCGCCCCCAAGGTCTGGGTCCGTTTCGTCTCGTCCACCAATTCGTTGCCCATGTCGTTCAGCAGGAAGGTCCGGGCCGAGCCGGCCAGGACACGGTGGAGCACCATGCCCGCCGAGGGACCGGCGAACTCGTCGTCGTCATCGATGCCGGGGACGCGACGGAGGTACTGCACGGCCGGTCTCGCGTCTCCGTCGTCTGCCGCTGAATTCGGCGGTCATATCCGATCCCTCCTGCGTAGAGCCTACGAGTGCCGGATCGTGCTGTCACAGTATGGGTGGACCGGGTGAGCAGCGTGGGGAGAGGACGTGCCGTCTACCCTGGGCTCATGCACGCCGTCACCATCGTCGGGGACGCCCTCGAGTGGCTCGGGCACCCCGACCCCGAACCCGGCCCCGGGGAGATCCTGGTCTCGGTCCGGGCTGCCGGGATCAACGCCGCCGACCTCATGCAGCGCATGGGCCTCTATCCCGCACCTCCCGGGTACCCGCCCGACATCCCCGGCATGGAGCTGGCCGGGGAGGTGGTCGGAGTGGGACCGGGCGCCGGGCGCTTCGCCCTCGGCGACCGGGTCATGTCCATCACCGGAGGAGGGGCCCAGGCCGAGCTGGTCGTCATCGCCGAGAGCACGGCCATGCCCGTCCCCGACGGCGTCCCCTGGGACCAGGCCGGGGGCTTCCCCGAGGCGTTCTGCACCGCCAATGACGCGCTCTTCACCCAAGGTCGTCTCCGTGCCGGGGAACGGGTGCTCATCTCCGGTGCCGCCGGCGGTGTCGGCGTCGCCGCTGTGCAGCTGGCCCGTGTCGCCGGAGCCTTCGTGGTGGCGTCGGTTCGTTCGGTGGCGCGTCATGGGGAGGTCCGCGCCCTCGGTGCCGACGAAGTCATCGAGCCCGATCAGGTACCCGAGCACGGTCCCTACGACGTCTCGCTGGAGCTGGTGGGCGCCGGCGGTGTCGCCGCCGTGCTCCCCCTCCTGTCCACGGGCGGAAGGGTGGTGGTCATCGGCGTGGGCTCGGGGGCCAAGGTCGAGCTGAACCTCCTGGCCCTGATGGGGCGTCGGGCGACCATCGGGGGATCGACCCTGCGGGCTCGAAGTGTGGAGGAGAAGGCGGTCGTCTCCCGTGCCGTCGCCGAGCAGACCGTCGCGCGGTTCGGACGGGGGGAGATCACCGTCCCGGTCGTCGAACGCTTCCCTCTGTCCCGGGCCGCTGACGCCTACGAGCGGTTCGCCGCCGGCGGGAAGCTCGGCAAGATCGTGCTCGTCAACTGATCGCAGGACCTGGGACCCGGACCTAGCGGGAGACGATGACCGACGACCCGTGTCCGAACAATCCCTGGTTGGCGGTGACCCCCACCCGGGCTCCTTCCACCTGGCGCCCCTGCGCCTGGCCCCGCAACTGCCACACCAGTTCGCAGACCTGGGCGATGGCCTGCGCGGGGATCGCCTCCCCGAAGCACGACAATCCCCCGCTCGGATTGACCGGGACCCGGCCACCGATGGTGGTGTCGCCGTCGCGCAGCAGGCGCTCGGCCTCGCCCTCCTTGCACAGGCCGATGTCCTCGTACCAGTCGAGCTCGAGCGCCGACGAGAGGTCGTAGACCTCGGCCAGATCGACATCGTCGGGGGCGATGCCGGCTTCTTCGTAGGCCACCGTGGCCACCGACTGCTTGAAGGTGGGGCCGACCGAGGCGGCCGTGGCCGCGGAGTCGGTCGAGAAGTTGGGCATCTCGATGATCGTCTGGGGGAAGCGGGGGGTGACCGTCGAGACGGCATCGATGGTGACGAGGTCGGCGGTTCCGGCGTGGCGGCGGGCGAACTCCATGCTGGAGAGGACCAGGGCGGCCCCGCCGTCGGAGGTGGCGCAAATCTCCAGGAGCCGCAGTGGATCGGCCACCATCGGCGACCCCAACACCTCGTCGGCGGTGACCTCCTTGCGGTAGCGGGCGTTGCCATTGGCCAGACCGTGTCTGGCGTTCTTGACCTTGACGGCGGCGAAGTCGGCTTCGGTCGCCCCGAACAGCTCCATCCGCCGCCGGGCGTAGAGGGCGAAGTAGGTCGGATTGGTGGCCCCCAGCAGATGGAAGCGGAGCCAGTCGGGGTCGTCCTTGCGATCGCCTCCGACTGGGGCGAAGAACCCCTTCGGGGTGGTGTCCGCCCCGACGACCAGCGCCACGTCGCAGAGTCCGGCCAGTATCTGCGCCCTGGCGTTGCTGATGGCCTGGGCACCCGACGCGCAGGCGGCATAGGCCGACGACACCCTGGCTCCGGTCCACCCCAGCGCCTGGGCGAAGGTGGCCCCGGCGATGAAGCCGGGGTAGCCGTTCCTGATGGTGTCGGCCCCGGCGACGTACTGGATGTCCGTCCACGGGAGGCCGGCTTCACGGAGGGCGTCGCCGGCCGCGGCCAGTCCGTACTCGACGAAGTTGCGACCCCACTTTCCCCACGGGTGCATCCCCGCCCCCAGGACGGCGATCCGCTTGTCATCAGGCACGGGACGACCCTCCTTTGCCAGCTTGCGCATCGCCCGAGTCGGGGCGGGGTTGCCATTTCCATACCAGATACTCGTGATCGTCGTCCTCGTACAGCGTGTCGAGCACCAGTTCGACCTCGGTGCCGACGTTGAGCTGATCCACGCCCATGCCGGGCACGAGCTGGCCCATCACCACCATCTGCTCGGCGGCCAGCTCGACGGCGGCCAGCGCGAAGGGGACATAGGGATCGGCCGATTCGTAGGGCCTGGGCGGCTGGTAGCAGGCGTCGGTGTACGACCAGATCCTCCCGAACCGGCTCAGCTCGGTTTCCGCGAACTCGGTGCCCTGGCATTCGGGGTTACGGCAGAAGTAAGTCTCCTTGGGGAAGGCGAAGTTCCCACAGGTGGTGCACTTGCTTCCGAGAAGGGCGGGGGAGTGCTCGTCGAGGGTGAACCAGCCCTCGATGGCGGGCACGCGGGTCTTGACGGGGGGCATCGCCGGATTCTAACGCCCCGTCAGATATGGGTCGGGGGCCATCCGTGGCCCGGGCCCCGCCGGTGGGTCCGGGGCCTACGACCCGGTCCCCCCGAGACCGCCACGGGCCCGGGATTCGGCGATCCGGCTGTCGTCCCAGCCGAGAAGATCGCGGAGCACCTCGTCGGTGTGCTCTCCGACAGTCGGGGCATGGGTCGGGACCGGCAGCTCCTCGCCGACGAACTTGAGTGGCGTGGGGAGCTGCTCGGCACCCAGGCGCTCCCTCGAGAACCAGTGGAAGCGGTCGTTGAACTGGGGGTCCTCGGCGATGGTCTTCGGCGAGTTCACCGGGCTCACCGGGAAGTTGGCGGTCACCCCGAAGTCGATCCACTCCTCGGCGGTCCGGGTGAGGAAGATGTCGCGGAGCTCGGTCCGCATCTCCAGGTTGTTGCGAGCATGGTCGGCGAACTTCGAGCCGGGCCAGCGCTCGAACATGTCCATGCGGTCGACCGCGGCACAGAAGTTCTTCCAGAAGGCCTGCTCCGATGCCATGAACAGCACATAGCGTCCGTCTTTGGCCTCATAGACCTGGTAGCGCACACCTTCGATCATCCCGGCGGTGCCCGGTTCGCGTCGTTCGTAGTCGTCGGCCTTGTTCCCGGTGACCTCGGTCTCGGGCCGTTCGTAGGCCTTCCAGGTCTCGCTGCGGTACCAGTCCATGGCCGCGGCGGCGTCGGACTGGGCCACTTCGAGGAACGACCCCTCGCCGGTGGTCCTGGCCCGCAACACGGCGGCGAGGATGCCGAGGGCCCCGAACAGTGGGCCGGCGTGGATCCCCATCGAGGCGTGTTCGGGCAGGTAGGCGAAGCCGTCCTCGTTGACCTGGGGCGAGACGATCCCCGCCCACGTGTCGAAGGCAACGCCGTGCGCCGGGAGGTTCTGATAGGGCCCGGTCATCCCGTACCCCGAGATGGTGCAGAACACGATCCGGGGATTGACCTGACGCAGCTGCTCGTATCCCACCCCGCGGCGGGCGAGGCCCCCGGGTCGCATCGCCTCCACCACCACGTCCGCCGTCTCGGCCAGCGCCTTGAAGATGGCCACGTCCTCCTCCTGACGGAGGTCCATCACGATGCTGCGCTTCCCCCGGTTGATGTGGAGGTGCATGAGGGACACGCCCTCGACGATGGGCCACGTCATCTCGCGTATGTAGTCCCCCGCAGGAGGCTCGACCTTGATGACCTCGGCTCCGAGGTCGACCAGTGGCATGGTGATGGCGGCCGGACCGAGTGCCGAGCACTCGATGATCCGAATGCCGTGGAGCGGTGCATCAGCCATGGGAGTGGAGTGTAACTGACGCCCCGTCAGAATCCCTCCGGGGAAGGGGCCACGGGGCCATCGCCGAGGAGCCGGCCAGCTCGGGTCGGCTAGAGTGGGCAACCGGTTCGGAGTGGGCTTGTCCCCAGCATCACGGCGTCAGCCGATGGGATCCAGCCGTGAATCGGATCGGGGTGAGACATTCGGCGCTCGTAGCTCAACGGACTAGAGCATCTGACTACGGATCAGAAGGTTGCAGGTTCGAATCCTGCCGAGCGCGCTAAAAGTCCTGGTCAAACCGCTATTCAGTGTCGGGCGCAATGCTCGGTGAGAACCCCGTGAGAACCAAACGGTTCTCACCGAGGGCTGAGTGCCCGGGCACGCACCGCCGGAGCGCGCCATCCCTGGAGGAAGCAGAGCAAGGTGCCCTCAGATGCGTTACGCCATCTCTGTACCGTGACCATCGTGGCGCAGGACCTGGAATGGCTCATCGATGAAATCACCATTGATGCCTACGGCCTCGACGAGCAGCTCGCGAGGGGTGGGACTATGCGAACACCCCTCGATCGGGAAAAGTTCAGGTCGCGGCCATCCTCGACGGCGGATCGGTCGGCCTGAGCGCCGTAGATGCAGTCGTGCGAATGGGTGACGGCGATCGTCAGGGACGATTGTCGAGTCGACCGAGCGGAGAAGACGATCTCCTAAGCGAACCTCCCTGGGGGAATGGATCCGCACACTCCGCACACTCCGACCATGCCGACGTTTACTGCAAATTAGACCTGGATGACCTCGACCTCTGGAATGGCGTCATAGTCCTGATCCTGGGTAACTACCGGGATCTGCTCAACAAGGGCGGTAGCCGCTACGAGTGCATCCAGGATTGGTATCCGCCGGCCATCGGCACGCAGGGCTGCGACGATTCGCGCGAACTGGCGCGCCACCTCCGCGTCAACCGGCAACGGGTCCCACGTCGACTCGACCGCCGAGAGCGTTTCCACCCGCGCCGGTCGATCAGCATCGCTGGCCATGAGCACACCGAGAGTCAGCTCGGCGATGGTCACCACCGAGACCTCGGTCTCGGTCACCCCGTCCATCTCACCAAGGGATCGTCCCGATTCCGTGGCGACAAAGAACGAGGTGTCGAGGAGGGCCCTCATACGTCGTCGGTCGTATCCGGCAACAGACCCCGAACCTCTCGGAGGAGCCTCCGGTCGGCAGCGTGACGAGATGCAATGGCGAAAGCCTCGTCCGCCGGCACCGTCCACCGCCGGCGCAATGGCACGATTTCTGCGACCGGACGCCGGTCGACGGTAACAGTCAACCGCTCGCCCGCTTCGACCCGCCGGAGCACTTGGCTCACCGTATTCCGCAGGTCGCGGACCGAAATCGAGCTTCCCATGGGCTCATGGTAGCACATAGAGCCACATGTGTACACCACCGGAGGTGACAGTTCAAAGTGGAGGATCGCGCCTTACTCGAGATCGGAGTCGCCGCCGGCTCGTACGGCCTCGGGGATCCTGTCGGCTGACACCGGGCGACCGCAGACATGGGTCAACAGGGCGAGCGCCTCGGGGACCACGTGACCCTTGCGTGGGTGGCGCTCGTGCTGGAAGCGACGGGAGTCGGGATGGGACGCCGAGATGTGCAGGATCTGCGAGGCCGCCGCCGCCGACCTCCCTCCGGACTTGGCTCTCCGGGTGTACTTCCGGCTCGCCCGACCCTCGTCTACCGACCGCCAGCCACCACAGACCTCGTTGGCCGGTTTTCTCGACGAGATCGGAATGACGCCACGGCGACCCGACGACCAATCCGTTGAGACGCCTGCCGACGTCAGGACTCCATGACGCTAAGGAGGTTGAGCCGGACCTCTTCTTCGTAAACGGCCACACCTTCGTTATTCATCGCCCGCGCCAACAGCGGGTCCCAGGGTGTCTCGGGCACTGCTCCGTGAAGGGGCACCCGGCGGCGCTCTACCGCAACCGCGGCCCGGTAGGCGTCGGCTGTCATCAGCCATGGGGTGGTCCCGGCCCGATCGGCCAACCAGCCGGTTATCCCCAGCCCGGCGGCGTCGAAGTCGGCGTGCTGTCGACAAGCTGCTCCGTCGGCTCCGAGCTGTCGGATCAGGGTGACCACGGCGACACTCGGGCGTCCCGAACTGCAGATGATCGGCGCGCCCGACCACCCTCCCGAGGCGGCATCGCTGATGAGCGATGGGTTCTCCACCACGTAGATGAGTTCCGATCGGTGGAGCGCCTTCATCGGCCACCGCCGGAGCTGGGCCAGGGTGAGCACAGCGGGCTCGCCCACATCGGCGCAGTTGCGCAACCACCCGGCCAGGTCTCCAACGCCGATGGGGCGAAGGCCCAGTACTGTCACCGTGGAGGACAGATGATCGGGGACCACGCCTACCAGTTCCCACAGCTGCCGCACCGATTCGGCGTCCCGGGGGCGCTCGATTCCGAGGCCAATGGAAAGAGCGTCGAGGACCATGGCCTCCAATATGCCGCCTCGATCCAGGGCGTGTGGATCGGCGAGCCGGTCATCCGCGAACGACGCCAGTGAGACCGTCTCTTCCAGCGGGAGAATGCTCAACACCTTCACCGCCTGCTCCAGCCGATGACGGAAGGCATGTTCACCGTCGTCCCCACCGCGCACCCCAGTCTGGCGAAGCTGGTCCAACCAACCCGACGACTGTTCGGTGGCGGCCAGGAGGGGCACCCCTTCGATCTGCTCGGCACACCACGACCACAGGCGGGCGCGCTGCCGTCGCCGCTCCTCCCGATCGGCCTTCCGGTCGCCGAGAGGACCGACGATCTTTTCGACCACACTGCGCAGGTCGTCGCCGCTACCAAGGCCGAGGACGGCGACCAGCGTGGCGACCTTCAATTGGACGGTCCGGCCGGGCAGCCGATCACGGCCGAGCAGATCGGCGATCGCACCCCGCTGCTCCTCGTCCAGATCACGCATCGTGACCCCTGACACCGGGGAGCCGTCCTCGAAACGACGGGACAACTCGGCTACCAGCGGAGCCAGGCCTGGCACCCCCAGCCGGCGGGTAGCCGAATCCGATTCGGTCACGCCGATGAGTCGATGACCCGGCGGCGCCCGTCCCAAGTGAACCGGGTGGAGACCAGGGGCCCGTCGCCGTCGGGTGGATGCAGGTGGTGGATGGCGATACCGCTCAGCGTCGCGTATTGGCACCACTCGTGATCGCTGGTGAAGACGGCGTCGAGATCCCAGTCGGTAAAGGTCCCGAACAGCATGGCCCGGTTGGCCGCATCCACGCCGGCGAAGAGCTCATCGAGCAGGATCAACCGGGGACACCCCGACGGTCGACCGTCCTCGTCGGTGTAGTGGGCGGCGATGGAGGCCAACATGGGGAGGTGGAGGGCGATCGATCGCTCCCCGGTGGAGAGCCGCTGCATCCGTTTCGGAGTGGCCGGTTGCCAGCCCTCCCAGTCCCGGTGGGAAATCTGGAGGGTGAACCGATGCCACGCGCGGTAGTCGAGCGACTCGCGAAGGCGGGCCTCCCAGGGGGCGTGGTGCTCGAGCTCGGCCCGAGCCTGGTCGACGCGGGCCCGCACGAACTCCTGGAGGTCCCGGCGTTCCTCGTCGGTGACCCGGTCCTTCAAGAGGAGGGAGCGCGCCGATCGAACGGCGGCCGGTTGGTCGGGATCGACCTCCCAGTTGAGGCGCACGGCCACACCGGCGGCCGCCGTCCGCACCGCCCCCAGTTGGTCGTTGATGCCGGCCACCAGGTGATTGGCCTGGCGGATCCGGTTGGCCAACGACCGTCGGATACTGCCGGCCAGGGTCTGCTCGAACAGGCGCTCCTCCTCCGCGGCCAGGTCGGCCCGGCCCTCGGACAGGTCGATCCGGAGCTTCCGATGGAGCGCGAGGACCGACTGACGGAAGCCGTTGACAGTTGTCCGGAGTACCCACCAGCCATGTTCCCCGAGCTCTCGGCTCAGGTCCGCGTGCCCCGAGAGCGCCGCCCGGGCCGCGTGAAGGCTGTCGTCGACCTGAGATGACGACCGCTGTCTGGCCGTGTCGTCGGACCCATCCTCGAGGTCGGCCGCCACCGCACGGGCCGCGGCCAGCACAGCGGTCACCCCGTCGAGTGAGCCGTCGTGGCCCACCTCCGCCTCGGCCAGGAGCCCGTCGCCGGCCAGGGCGACGAAGCGCTCGTGAGCCGCATCTCGCCGGGTCCCGGCCTCGAAACGCTCCTGCTCGGCTTGAGCAACAGTGGTGGTGAGGGTCCCGATCTGTCGACTCAGCGCGCGCCGCGCATCCTCGAGGTCCTGGCGTGCACCCTTGCTCTTCCGGGACTCCTCCTGGAGCCGCTCGAGCTCGGCCAGGACAGTCTTGTGCTCGACGCCGGCGGTGGCCTCGAGGGTACCCAGCCTGACCTTGGCGTCCTTGGCCTCACGCCGCGACCGCTCCGACGTCTTCTCTGCCGCGGCAAAGAGCTCGGTGGCCTCGGTGTGGGCGGTGGACCGGTCGATGAAGCGAAGCTGGGCACCGGCCAGCTCGTGGCTCCGCTTTGCCCAGGTATGGATCGTACGTTCCAAATGGAAGAGCTCCTCCTCCACCCGGTCGAGGTCGTCCGGCGAGGTTGGCAGGCCGTGGCCGGCCGCAGCCGAGGTCAGTGCTCGCAGCGCCTCGCGTACCGAAGCCTCCGCTGCCCGGAGCCGGATGGCGGAGGCTCCCACCCGGCCCTCGGCATCGACGACCCGCTGGGACGCAGCCTCAGTGTCGTGGACAGCCTGGCGAAGGCGAGTCGACGAGGGAAGGGCGTCGAGATGGGCATCGGCGGCCCGTCGATCGCGGTCGAGCCCGTCGCGAGCTCGCTGGATACGGTCAAGCTCCGCCTGCACCTCGGCCAAGGCGGCGACCACCTCTGAAAGCCGTTGGAGGCGACGGCGCTCCCGGGCCTCGGCGCCGAGGAGGATGGCCGCGCCGTCCGGAGCACGGCCCACCGCGTTGCCCAGTCGAAAGGAGCCGTCGGTCCCGATCAGCACCTCAGCGCCTTCGCCGACGGCGATCGGGCCGGCGTGCGGGCCCACCGGGATCGAGGCCAGCACGGCGGCCACCCGATCGGAAGCCACCGCACCGCCGGGCAGGGGCACCAGGATGTCGGCGAGGGTACGGCCCCCGACCTCCGCTTTCTCCGCCCCGGGCACCAGCTCGAGGTCGTGGGCGGAGACATCGACCACCCCGTCGGGCGACACCCAGGCATCGAGCAGGCCGGCGGCGTTGAGGGCGGCTTCCACCCCGTCGACCTCCGCTCTCCCCACCCCGGGCACCAGCTCCACCAGGCGCCACAGTGGCGCTCCGGATCGGCCTTCCCGGTTGTCCCGCCAGGTCGGCGGCTCGGGGTCGGACTGGCGACCGGCGTCGAGATGGGCCTTCTCATCGAGCAGCGATGACTGCCGGTCAACGACCTCGTGGCGAAGTTCCTCCAGGTCCCGGATGGCAACGGCGTGCCCGGCTTCGAGAGCCGTCCGTAGCCGGTTGACTACTGCCTCGACCTCTTCGGGTTCGAACGGAGGGCGCCCGAGATCGCCCAGGACCTGGTCGGTGTCGAAGGCACTCGAGGCGCGTGCCCAGCCCGCCACGTCACTGTTGTAGGACTCCGTCATCGCCTGTTGTGCCGACTCGGCCTCGGACAGAACGGTGAGAGCTCGGTCGTACATCTCCTGATCTCCGCTGAGCCGCTCCTCCTCGAAGCCCCGCCGCATCACCGCCTCGCTGTGTCGACCGATGGCTCCCCGCACCTCCCCGATCTGTCGACGCCGAGCGCCCACCCAGGCCAGCCCGAAGGCCTCGCCCCCCTCGGTGCCGGATGCCACCGACATCTCCTGGCGGAGATGATCGGCGCCCAGGCCGGAGGCGACCTGATGGACGTCGTCGGAGGCCGTCGTCAGGTTGCCCACCGCCGCCTGGCGTAGGTCCTCCGCCTGACCGAGTTCGCTGGCCCGGGTGGTCAGGGCCGCCGACCGCTCTACCACCGCTCGGTGGTCCCGATCGGCCTGCTCGCGTCGCTGGCGTTCCTCACCGCGCAGGTGGTCAAGCTCGACACCCTTGCGGTAGGCCTTGCTGGCGTGGCGGGTCTCTACCTCCACCTCGATATCGGCCAGCCGGTCATCCAGCGCCCGCGCCTGTTCCTCGGCGCTCCGGTCGCGATCGATGGCCTCTTGGAGCGTCGAGCTCGCCTCCCGCTCGGCCCGGGTTATCGCGTCGCGTCGGGACTCTGCCTCGCGCACCTCGTCGGCCACGCCGGCCACCACCGCCCGGGCATAAGTGCGCTGGCGGCGGGCCAGAGCAGCGACGGCGGCCACCTCTGCCTCCAGGGCCGACAGCTCGTCGCGGCGGCGATCGAGTCGCTCGAAGCCTTCGGCCACCACGGCCAGTTCGTGCTCGTCGATCGGCGGCAGGGCGTCGGTGAGGACTTCGGACAACTTGGCCAGGTCCAGGTTCTGGGAGAGCTTCTCTTTCCGGAGGGCCAAGAGGGCAGTGATCACCGAGGCGTACCGATCCTCGCTGAACCCGGGGAAGAGTCGGTCACGGATGGCGTTGCGGTGATCAGCAGCGGTGGAGTTGACCTGCCCGCGGTCGCCAATGGCTGCTTTGAGCGCTTTGCCCGACAAGGGCTCCCGGGATTCGTCGAGGAGTTGGAGCTCGGTGCCGACCGCCTGGGTCGTCGTGAAGAGGGTCGTCTCCACCTTCCGGGCCGACGCCGAGGCCCGTAGTCTGGCGCCGACCGTGAACACCTCGTCCTCCCCCCGGCGGAATTCGACCCAGGCGAAGCCCGTCCGTCCCGGGTCGTCGCCTCCGGCCACCACCCGTTCGTACAGTCCCCCCCTCGACTTGGTCGACGAGGTGAGGCGGCTGGGGGAGGCGTCCCCGTCAAGGAGGAAGGGCAGCAGCAGCTCCAGGGCCATCGACTTGCCCGAGCCGTTCGGGCCACGCAGCAGCAGGCGGCCGGCGTGGAAGGTGAACGTCTCGTCCCAGTAACGCCAGAGGGCGACCAGACCAGCCCGGGTCGGCGTCCAACGTTGGGTCAGAGCGGCCAGGGTGGCAGGGGTCGGTGCAGCTGCGATGGTCGTCATGCGTACTCCTCGAAGAGGCTGGGCGACGGAGGGGATGTGATCGGCTCACTGACCCGGTAACGAGCAACGACAGGCAGGCCGATCACCGATCCGTCATCGTCCCGTCGGGCCAGGCCGAACGAGAGCAGGAGGCCGACAGCCTCCTCGGCCAGGGCGGCAGGACCGTCGCCCTCGCGCTGGCCCTTGGCCCATCCGGGATGGTTGCCCAGCACGTCGGCCACAGCACGATGCAGAGCGGTGGGAGACAGGACGCCGATCGTGCGACGGCCATCAGCGTCAGCGGTGACGAGGCGGTCGATGAGCAGCAGGGCCAGCTGATAGGCGTTGCCGAAGGGAGCAGGGAACTGGAGGTCGGTGGCGATCGCCTCAGGGTCGACGGCCAGCACCCCCTCGGCCCGCTCCTCGAGCTCGAAGCCGGCCTCGGCCACCCGTTGGCGTAGCCAGGCGCGCCCCGACGAGTGGAGCAGGTAGTCGCGCTCGGCCTGGCTCAGGTCGGACAGCAGCACCACCGGGTCGTCGAAGACCCGACGGGCGATGCTGTGCCGGGTCCACCGCAGCCGCTGTTCCTCGGGAGCAGCACCCGGGTCTCGGGAGGTGTCGCCGTAGCGGGGTTCCGCCAGCAGGAAAGCCGTCGCGTCGGTCGGGTCGGCCGCGTCCCCGATGCGGCTGGGGGCATTGGTGCTGACCAACAGGCGATGGAGGCGGGCGGTGTCGGCGGCCAGGATGGCATTTCCCCGCTCGTCCTCCAGGAATGCCTCGACGGTGCCGGCGGTGGCCCGCACCACCCCCCACTCGCCCAGGACCAGGAGGGCGTCGACGAACGACGAACGATCCCCGTACCGACTGCTGTCGAACTCGGCCTCGGACGTGAGGGCCTGGGCCAGCAGTCCGATCGTGGTCACCGGCCGCCGGACCAACTCGGCGCAGACCAGGCAGAGCAACTGGAGGCGGCGCCGATCGAACGGCGCCCGGGCCCCTCTCGATCGGCGGAGAGGCCGGGTGGGATCGGGGTGGGCCGACCGCTTGGACAGTCGGGCGAAGCCGGCACCGATGTCGACGGATAGCTGCCACCCACAGGTCGTCTCGAACCAGTCGGCCAGCCACTCGTGGTGGCGGACGACCAGTCCGAAGCGATCGGGGTCGGAATCCACATCGAGAATGGGCCGGGCCAGGAGCTCCTTGATGGCCCGAGACCGCTCGCGGGCATGCTGGTCGGCTAGCGACGTTTCAGGCACCGGTGGCCTCGACAGGCTGGGTGACGAGGTCGGAGGCGAATCCGTCCGATCCGGCGGACAGGGTGATGGACACGCCGAAGTCGGGGCCTCGGAACCGGCCGTCGTCGGTCTCGATGGCGAACAGCCGGTCATCGGGGGACGGCCACAGGACGACCTCCACCGAGCCGTCGATCGACAGGGCCCGCCGGCTCCCGTCCTCCGCTTCGGGCGCCTCGAGGCCGGTAGCCAACAGGTCGAGCAGTTCGTCGAAGGCCTCGACCGGCAGCCGGCCGAACGAGGAGAGGGGGACCCGCCCAGAGGTGGTGAGCGAGGCCCGCAGGTCGTCGTGGGCGGCCAACGCTTCGGCCTGCAGGCGCTGCCGCCATGCCCGGTCGCGCCCAGGGTCTTCCACCCGCCTGGCCCGGCCACGAAACGAAAGAGTGCCGCTCGACCGCAGTGCGGGGGCAACGTCCACCGGACTGGCCTGGGCCCATCCCGTCGAAGCTGATCGTTCCTCACCATCGAGGGGAAGGAGATGGGCGTGGCGGGCCGGCCACAGACCGAATGCGGCGCTGAACAGAGCCTGGGCCTCGTCGTCACCGGGAGCCTCGGCGAACCACCCGGCCAGCCGGCGAAAGTCGTTGGCCACCGATACCGATCGCCGCTTGTTGTCCCACCGTCGCTCGAGGACGCGGAGAAGCTCGATGATGGCGCTCCGGGCGATGTCCAGGAGCCCTTCGATCCGGGGGACACCGGCGTCGGTCGGCGCGAACCAGGAGCGGAGGGCCTCCCAGCGCTGCCGGCGCCGCTCGATCCAAGCTGGCGCCGGGTCTCCGCCGGCCACAGGGGCCAAGTTGGCGCCCCGCAACGCTCGGTCGAACAGGGTGGCCACGCCGGCCTCGGCCAGCCGATCGATGGCCACGGCCAGCCGCTGCTGGGGCCCTTCCACCCCGTCCACATACTCCTTCAGGTAGGAGACGGTCTTGGCTTTGACGTCGGCGAATACCGACTCGTCGGCCGCCTCCTCCCGGAGCAGGCGCTGGAGGTGCCCGTTGAACTGTCGCACACTGACCAGCAAGGACGAGTGATGACCTTCGACCTCGGCCAGGCGGAGGTGGATGCGGGCATCGAGTGCGTCGGTGTACGGCTGCTCGAGGAGATCGGCCAGGTCACCCAGACCGTCGCCGATGGCGTCGAGGACCGCCGGCTGTAGTCCGACCGCGTGTCTGAGACTGTCGAGGGCGTGGAGGAGGCCGCTGATCCCCGCCTCTCCCCGGGGCGTGAGCGACCACTGGAGGTTTTTCCGCTCGAACTCCTCCGGGGTGCTGTAGACCGCCCCGTGGTCCTGGGTGGCGTCGAGCAGGCCCCATCCGACCAGCGCGGTCAGGGCGCGTTGCAGCGAGGCGTCGTCCACCCATTCTTCCCACCCCACCGTACGCAGCGCCCCCCGCACCTGGTCGAGGTTGAGGGCGGGGGCCACGATCGCCGCCTGATCGAAGGCGGACATGAGGCCGATGTGCAGGTCGCGGAGCTCGGTAGTGGTGAACCGGAACAGGTCGGGGTCGACCGCTCGCCATGGCCGCTGCTGGCTCATGGCGGGAACGATAGGCGTCGGATGTGACCGCCGGAGGCAGGGCGCCACCGGAGTCCCGATCCCTGTTCCCACTCGTAGTCCGTGCCGCCGGCTCTGTAAAGGATCCGTGCCGCCGGTTCTGTATAGGAAGAGAACGTATCTTCGGCAGCCCACTTGGCGATACCGACCTGATCAGGTCGCACTTGGGTCGACGTAGGGCGATGGGTGGTCGGTGCTTGCCATGTGTGTTTTGATCATCGGTCAATTTCATGACACATGCGAACATGATCAGAAGACCGGCTCCTCTGTGAGAACCGCCATGAGAACCAAACGGTCGCAAAAGCTGGAAAGTTGCGGATTCTTATGGTCGGTAACGGTCAGCCAGAAATCCAAGAGGATCCAGTTAAATGGCGCTATCGGGGTGGGATAGTGACTCGTGGCATCTGGGGGATATAGGGAGATTCAGATCTACGGATCAGAAGGTTGCAGGTTCGAATCCTGCCGACGCGCAAAAAGTCCTGGTCAAACCAGCCATTCAGTGTCGGGTGCAATGCTCGGTGAGAACCCCGTGAGAACCCCGTGAGAAAAACGGTTCTCACCGAGGGCTGAGTGCCCGGGCACGCACGGCCGCCGGCTGCGGGCTCGCCTGGTCAGGTCGCGGCCATTCGGATCGTGTCCGACCGAGTGGAGATAACGATCTCCTAGACGAACCTCCCTGGGGGACGGATACGCACACTCTGGCCAAGTCGGACGCGGACACGAAAGTGGAATGCTTCCTGCACGTTTGGGACGGTCATGGCACGGTCTCGCTTGGGGCACGATGGCAGCCGGGAAGCTGGGCGCTGAAGTCCTCGAGCCCATCCAGGTTTCCTATGCGCCGTCGGAGGTCGGTAACGATGTGCAGAGCCAGCGGGTCGCAGCCGACGCTGGCGAGATGTTCATGGAGCAGATCGGTGGCTCGACTGAAGTTGCCGGCGGCCGCGGTGCGGACCACTTCAATGTGATGGCGTTCCCAGCTCATCGGGCGGCCACCGATGGGACTTGGGGGTGCTTCGGTGTAGGCGGCGAGATCGGCGACGGCGAGCCCGAAGCCAGGATCGGCTGTGACCGCGTGACGGAGCGCCTTTACGGTGGCGGACGCGTCCGCGGCCTGTTGTGCTTGGCGATAGAAGGCGGCGGCCCGGATGTTGGCCGTGACCACCCGACCGTGGTCCTCGACCGCAGGACCAGCAGAGTCCGACCGGCCATGGCGGGTGTTGGGTCGTTCTGGGTCGCGATGCATGACTGTCAGGTTGCGCTTGTGACCTGAGGCCGCCCTGAGGTGGTGCTGAGGTGCCAGGGCCACGGCTTGAGATGGCCTGCTCGAAGAGGACTCGAGCTGCGGCTTTGCTGGTTCAGGTCGCGGTTGGCGTGAGACGGGTCGCGAGTGCCACCAGATCTGGCTCGTCGGTGAGGGAGCGATGCGAGGGACCTGAGGCTCGCTGTTGGGCCAACGCCACGAAGTTGTCGGTGTTGCGCTGAGTGGGGTCAGCGATCGCGTTGGCTGCGGCCAGGGCGGAATCGGCGAGCAGTTGGGATTCGGGATCCCCGATTGCCTGTGCGGCTCTGACAGCATCTGCCGCGAAGCTGACTGCAGTGGCGGGTTGATCTGTACCGATCGCCCACCAGGCCAGTCCCGCAAGCACCCGGGCTTGGCCGGCGGGAAGGTCGGCGTCCCGGTAACGCTCGGCGGCGGTGTCGAGCAAACCTCTCGCCCGTGACAGGTCACCGAGGTGACGGGCGACGGCCGCTTGGCCGACCATGGCGTCGGCCGAGAGCCACGGGTTGTAGCAGCACCCGATCGCCTCTTGGTAGAGATGGTCGGCGGCGGTGGCGTCACCTTGTCTGGCCCGCACACCGGCCAAAGAGACGAGGCAAAAGGGCAGGTAGGGGTGCTGCTCGGTCGCCCGGCACCGTTCCAACAGCGCTTCGTACGCTACTGACGCGCCCTCGAAATCACCCTTTGCCGCGGCAACTCCGGCGAGAGCGTTCAGTGCGTTGACGACCAGCAACACCTCACCTGCTGCGTCGAAGCGCCCAATGCTCGAGAGGGCCGCCGCCTCGGCCTCGTCGAGACGCCCAAACGACGCCATATTCCAGCTGACCAACATGTCGTGCGTGCCAAGCAGCCACCCGTGCTCATGAGGCCCGAGGTGCATCTGCGTCTCCATCGTGTCGTGCGTACCGGGTAGCCACCGTTGGTCATCAGGGCCGAGCAGCATCTGTGCTTCTGCCAAAGCCTCCAGCGACCGGCTGAATTGGTGGGCGCGTATCAGTACCGACGCTCCGAGCAGGAGCGCCTCGGCCAGGCGGATAGGGTCGCCACCCGGCCTCAAGACGGCAATCGCCTCTTCACATTCGACGACGCCCGCCGCCGGGCTGAACGACATGCCCACGCAGTAGCCGTGCCAGACGAGGGCGGTGGCGTGCAGCTCAGCACGGCATTTCCCTTCGGCACCCAGCGCGCTGGCTAGCCAACGGGCGCCTTCGGCAAAATCGCTGTTGACGAACCACAGCCAGGCCATTCCGGAGACCATGGAGAGTGCGGCATCGATGTTCCCGGTGCCCAAATGCCAATCGAGCGCAGCTTTCAGATTGCCCAACTCCGGGGTCAGGCGTTCGCTCCACTCCGGCGCTCTGGCACCTCGTAGGCGTTCGTTGGCGTTCTCGGCGAAGCGGCGGTAGTAGGCGGCGTGTCTGGTGCGAACCGTGTCGGCCTCGTCGGAGTCGTCGAGGCGGGCGGTGCCGTACTCCCACAACGTCTGCAGCTGAGTGAACCGAGTCTCGCCGGGTGTCGGGGCCGTGACGAGGGACTTGTCCACCAGCCGACTCATGACGTCGAGGACCTCGGTGCTCGGGAGCTCGTCGTCGACGCAGACGGCCTCGACGGCTTCGAGCTCGCAGCCGCCAACGAAGACCGACAGCCGAGCGAACAGGCGCCGCTCGTCTTCGAAGAGGAGGTCGTAGCTCCAGTCCACGACGGCACGCAGCGTCTGTTGGCGGGGCAGCGCGGTGCGGGCGCCGCGGGTGAGCAACGCGAAGCGGTCGCCGAGTCGCTCGGCCAGCGTGGACAGGGGGAGGGCTCGAAGGCGGGCGGCGGCAAGCTCGATGGCCAGGGGCAGGCCGTCGAGTCGTTGGCAGATGCCATCGATGATCGCTTTGGCTGGGCCGTCGCCTTCGAATCCTGGCTGGACCGCACGAGCACGATCCACGAAGAGTTCGATGGCAGCCGGGGCGGCCAGCCCGGCTATGGGTATGAGGATCTCGCCGGGGACACCGAGTGGCTCGCGGCTGGTGGCCACGAGGTGAAGACCGGGTACCTTTCCGACCAGGGTGTTGGCGAGGCTCGCAGCCTCGTCGATGACGTGTTCGCAGTTGTCGAGGACGACCACGAGCGAGCGGCCGGCGAGGTGGCGGGCGATGAGCTCGGCCGTCGATCCAGAGGGCTGGGCGTCACCCGAGCAGGCCGCACGGCTCCGAGCGTGCCGGCCGCGGCCGGGGCGACCCCTTCGGGATCGGTGACGCCAGCCAGTTCGATCAGCCAGGTGCCGCCCGAGTGCTGTTCCCGCAAGCGGGCCGCGGCCTCGACCGCCAGACGGGTCTTGCCCACTCCACCGGGTCCGATCAGTGTGACCAAGCGGCTGGAGGCAATCGCTTCGCTCCACCTGTTCCAGTTCGGCGTCGCGCCCGAGGAATCTGCTCAGTGGTTCGGGCAGGTTGCCTGGCACCGACGGCAGTGGCGGCGCACGGGGCGCTGGCGGTTGCTCGGCGACGAGGGACGGGTCGTGGTCAAGGACGCGGGTTTCCAACTCGCGCAGGCTCGAGCCCGGGTCGACCCCGAGCTCGTCGACCAGTCGGTCACGGATCTCGGTATAGGCCCGCAACGCTTCGGCTTGGCGTCCCGCTCGGTAGAGCGCCAGCATGAGCAGCTCCCAAAGGCGCTCGCGTAGCGGGTGGTCCCGGCACAGCGCTTCCAGCTCGCCCACCAGCTCGTTGTGATGGCCAAGCTCCAGGTCGGCTTCGACTCGGTACTCGGTTGCCACCAGGGCTAACTCGTTGAGATGGGCCCGCTCGGCGTCGGCGAAGCCGGCATAGGCGAACTCGGACAGCGGCTCGCCGCGCCGCAACCGGAGGGCGTCACCGAGCACGGCGGACGCCCGGGCTGCCTCGCCCTCGGTGCTGAGGCGGCGCCCTTCGGCTACCAAGTCCTCGAATCGGGCTGCGTCCAGGTCAGCGGCACTGATATCGAGCGCGTAGCCGGATTCGGAGGTGACGATGGCGGAGGCTCCGAGAGTTCGGCGCAGTTGGACGATCTGGGCCTGTAGGGCGTTGGCCGGCTTCGCCGTCTGCCCGTCGCCCCAGAGCTGGTCGATCAGACGATCGGCGCTGACCGGATTCCCTCGGTTGAGCGCCAGGAGAGCCAGGAGGGCCCGTTGCTTGGCGCCACGAACGGGTATCGCCACACCCCCTCTGACCACCTCGAACTCGCCGAAGAGCTTCACTTCCACGCTCCCACGGTACGACCGATGACCAGGTGCGGCGCTGATTGAGCTGACTCGCCCACCTCAGGGCCACGTCAGCGGCACCTCAGGCACCGAGCGCAGGCTGCCTCCAGGACCAAGAACATCGAGGAAAGGAAGCACCATGATCGAGGCAAACCACCTGACCAAGCGCTACGGCAAGACCGTAGCGGTCAATGAGGTCTCCTTCACCGTCAAGCCCGGGCAGGTGACCGGATTCCTCGGGCCCAACGGGGCCGGCAAGTCGACCACCATGCGCATGATCCTGGGCCTGGACGCCCCGACCTCCGGAGAAGTCCGAGTGGACGGCAAGCCCTACCACCAGCTGGCCGACCCTCTCCGCTCGGTCGGGGCGCTCCTGGACGCCGGGGCCATCGTCGGTGGCCGCAGTGCCGCCAACCACCTCATGTGGCTGGCCGACAGCAACGGCATCGCCCGCCGCCGGGTCGCGAAGTGCTCGACATCGTCGGGCCTCAGCGACGTGGCGGGAAAGCGGGTCGGAACCTTCTCGCTCGGCATGAACCAGCGGCTGGGCATCGCCACCGCCCTCCTCGGCGACCCCGAGACGGTGATGTTCGACGAGCCGATCAACGGCCTCGACCCCGAGGGCATCCTCTGGATCCGCAACCTGATGAAGTCGCTGGCGTCAGAAGGCCGCACGGTGTTCCTCTCCAGCCATCTGATGAGCGAGATGGCCCAGACTGCCGATCACCTGATCGTGATCGGCAGGGGCCGCATCATCGCCGACGCCGGCACCGATGAGTTCATCAACCGCCATACCGCCCCGAGTGTCCGGGTCCGGGCGCTGGAGCAGAGCGACCTGGGCGAGGCCCTCACCCAACGCGGCGCTCTGATCGAGTGCGGGTCCGACGGCGCCATGGTCGTGACCGGGATGGACGCCGCCGCCATCGGTGGCGCCGCCTCCGCACACGACATCACCCTCGTCGAGCTGACCCCACTTGGGTCGTCGCTCGAGGAGGCGTATTTCGACTTGACCAAGGATGAAACCGACTACCACGCCGGCCAGTTGGCCGACTCGAGCAAAGGAATCTGACATGAGCACTGCGACCCACACCATCGATGCGATTCACTTCACGCCGCCGGCCCGGCGGGTACGGACGGCTCCGGCCAGCAGAGTTCTCAAGTCGGAGTGGACCAAGCTTCGCACGCTGCCCTCCACCTGGCGGACGGCGGTCATGGCCGTCACCATTTCCATCGGCTTGGGTGCCGTCCTCTGCATCTCCCAGGCCAACCAATGGGCCACCATGACCGCCGCAGAGCGAGCCACGTTCGACCCGACGGCCTGCTCGTTGGGGGGATTCTTCTTGGTCGGCGCCGTGCTGCTCGGGGCGCTCGCCGTACGGACGGTGACCGCTGAGTACTCGACGGGGATGATCCGGACCACCTTCACCGCTACACCTACCCGACGCCTGGTACTGGCAGCCAAGGCTGCGGTCACCGCGGCGTTCGCGTTCCCGGTGGCGCTGCTGGCTGCTGTGGTCAGTTTCGAGGTCGGCCAGCAGATCTTCTCCGGCAAGCACCTTCAAGTGTCCTTCGGGTCTCCCGGCGTGCTCCGGGCTTTGGTCTTCGCTGCCCTGGCGGTGAGCCTTGTTGCCATCATCGGGGTCGGCCTCGGCGGCCTCATCCGACACACGGCAGGGGCAACGACCGCACTGGTGCTGGTCATCGTGGGAGGAGCCGTGCTCGGCCAGTTCCTTCCGGCCGGCCTCCGTCAATACCTGCCTGGGACGGCACTCGAGGCGGCCGTCACGGTCAACCATTCGGCGGGCCTTCTGAGGCCAGGAGCTGCCATTGTTGTCCTCGGCGTCTATGCCGCAATCGTCTTGGCCGCAGCATCGATGCGGATGGCGCACCGCGACGCTTGACCCTCAATGAGCCTCAGGTCCCCGAAGGTGCGATGCGCCTTCGGGGACTTGGCGCGTGAGGGATTATTAGTCTCAGAAAGGGAACCCCCCCGAGGAGTTGCTCCCTGCCATCGAAGCCTGATCAGGTCCTCCTGGCCGACCCTGACGCGGTAGACAACACCGAGTAATTGGAACCGCCTCAGCACCCCTGGGGCCTGACACGCTTGGCGGGACAAATGACCCATAACGTTCTCCCAGGTCAGGGAAAGATTCGGACATCGCCATTTGCCTCGGTCGGAGAAATTTTGACTGTCACGCCGCCTACGTCGTCGATCGCCTTGTGATCCGACAGCGTGGATCGACAGCCTCCATCCATTGCGGTTCTGTTAGACGGGACTCGGCGCCTTCGCTGGCGCACCAAGGCCATTCCATCCCCTTGCAACTCGTCGAGGCCAGCGACCCTTCCGCCCATGTGCGACGATGCGGCTGCCCGGTTCCTGGTCACGAACTTCAAATCGGGCCAGGGCAGGCGTTCACGACTCTACGCCTTCAGCCATTCGTGGCGACCAATCATCATGGAGTCGCCCTCGGTGCAGCGGTCGTGTACACGTTGTCGAAGTCTCATGCAAAGAGCTTTGATTGCCGAAAAGACAGCGTCCGTCGGTTCGACAGGGTCGTTCGATGGCGCCATTCCCAGCATGTCCTGCTCGCGGTTCGCATCTGGGGAGCGGCCGACCAGTTGGTCGTCAGTGATGTCGAGCCGATGCTCGGAACTGTCTGATGTGGGAAGGCAGGACATGGACGAATGGCTCTGCTCCTTCGAGCTAGTCCGGTTCGACATCGGCTCACCGAGTCACGCCTGACCAACTATCGCGGCCGACCCAAGTGCGGAATGGACGGTGGGCGACCTGATCAGCCACCTGAAGGCATCGATCAGTTCTGGCTCTGCCAAGCTGCCCCTGCGACGGGCATCGGTGGCAATGAACTTGTTGACCCGGAACCCTGATCCGACCGTACCCACGTCAGCTTTTGGGATTGACATAGTGGATCTCGCTGACCAGGTGACCAACCACGTCCCGCACCCGCCATTCAGCGCATAGGGACTGCCGTATTCCACTCAACCGGAGTGAGTGTCTTCAGCAGTGTCAACAAGGACCCTCGCTCGATCATGGACATCGATCCAGACGTCGGTGGCGGTTGACATGTGGTACCTCCGATGCGTGAGCGGATAGGGCCCCCTGTGAGGCTTAGGTGGGCGTGGCTCACGTTACGAACCCGGTCTGGTATGCGAGCACGACGACTTGGACGCGGTCGCGGAGGCCGAGTTTCTGGAGGACGTGCGTGACGTGGGTCTTGACGGTCGTCTCGCTGATGTAGAGCTCCGCGCCGATCTCTGCGTTGGAGAGGCCGCGGGCGATGAGCCGGAGGATGTCTTGCTCGCGTGCGGTGAGCTCGTCGAGTTCTTTCGGCGGCTCGTGGCGAGGGATGCTTGTGAATTGCTTGATCACTTGTTTGGTGATCGCGGGTGAGAGGAGCGCGTCTCCAGCGGCGACGGTGCGGACCGCCTCGATCAGCTGTTCGGGGGGGTCGTCTTTGAGCACGAATCCGCTCGCGCCGGCGCTGAGCGCTTCGTAGACGTATTCGTCGAGTCCGAAGGTGGTGAGGATCAGGATCCGCGCGGTGTTGTCGGCGGCAAGGATCCGGCGGGTGGCCTGGAGCCCGTCGAGCTCTGGCATGCGGATGTCCATCAGGATCACGGTCGGGTCAAACCGCGCCGCCATGGCCACCGCTTCCAGTCCGTTGCTTGCTTCGGCGACGACTTCCATGTCTTGTTCGCCGGCGAGCAGCATTCGGAAGCCGGCGCGGACCATGGACTGGTCGTCGGCGATGAGGACTCGGATCGTCATGGCCGGTCTGGGGTGAGTGGGAGGCGGGTGCTGAGCGTGAACCCGCCGCCGTTTGTCGTGCCTGCGGTCATCTCGCCGCCGTAGAGTCTGACGCGCTCGCGGATGCCGATCAGTCCGTGGCCGTAGCCGTCGCTCGGCGTCGCGCCGGTGCCGTCGTCGCGCACTTCGATCCCTACCTCGTCCGGCCGCATACCGGACGGTGACCTCCGCGTGGCTGGCGCGGGCGTGCTTGAGCGCGTTGGTGAGACCCTCCTGCACAATCCGATACGCAGAGAGGTCGATCCCTGGCGGGAGCGGGAAACGCTCCCCTTCGAGGTGCAGCTCGACGGGCAGCCCGGCGCGGCCGATCTCCTTGATCAACGAGTCGAGGCCGTCAAGGCCGGGCTGAGGCGCGAGCTCGACGCCATCGCCGTCACGGCGCATCACACTGAGCAGACGGCGCATCTCCGCCAGCGCGCCGCGCCCGGCCTGCTCGACACTCCTGAGGGCATCGCGATCCTCGGCCATCGCGTCGGGGAGCTGGTGCCTGACAGCGCCGACTTGCAGCACCATCACGCTGACGGCGTGCGCGACGATGTCGTGCAGCTCGCGCGCGATCCGCGCCCGCTCCTCGGCCACGGCGACGCGCGTCGCTGCATCCCGCTCCTGCTCGGCCTGGGTCGCATGCGACTCCGCCACCTCGGCCTGCTCGGCCCGCGCGCGGACGGCAAGGCCTGCAACCCAGGCGACGGCGAAGTCGACGGGAATGAAGACGAGCTGGTCGACCGAGTGTCCGGGGATGTTGTAGACGAGGGTCGCCGTAGCGCCGACCACGATCGCCAGTCCGAGGCCGGCCCGCCGGAGGTCCCGAAGGTTCCCGAGCAGGAATGCGGTCGCCAGCCCGATCAGGAAGAGGGACTCGGGGTACGGGATCAGCAGCGGGTCGACGAACGAGATTCCCGCGGCCAAAAGCCAGTACGCCGCCGGTCCGGCAAACGGAAACCATCGCCGCGCGAACACGGGTAGCACCAGGATCGCGAGCGCGGGAATGCAGAACCACAGCGTCGTTGTCGGAGCTCCGGACGAGCCGCGTCCGAGCACCACGTCGAGGATCGCCACGATCGCCAGCAGCGCGATCAGCAGGTCGAACCAGTACGTGCGGGCGAGATGTCCGATTCGGCTCACGCGCTGAACGTACTCCGCCCCCTCCGTTCCCGCCTCCTACCTAAGTAGGAGTCGAAATCGTCGGATGGTAGGAGCCGCAACACAGCCTCCCGACGATGCCGATCTCGCGATCGCACCTTAGGTTCGCCACATGGCACAACGAGGGTCGACGAAAGGAAGAACGATGATCGAGGAAAACCACCCGACCAAGCGCTACGGCAAGACCGTGGCAGTCGACCAACCAGTACCGCCGGCCCAAAGACCAAGGGCATTCACCTGGACACGAATCGTTGCCCTGGTGGTCATCGGGGTCATGTTGCTCGGCCTGACGTACATCGGGTTCGCACCCGGCGACGCCGCGGTCTCGGTCCCGCAGGGGGCGCACGCCGGCCAGCTGACCATGCACCCGTGCACCTATTCCACCGAGAAAGGCGCCTACCGCGCCGACTGCGGAACGCTCGTCGTGCCCGAGAACCGGGCAGACCCCCGGTCGCGCCTGATCGCGCTGCCGGTGACCCGGATCCTGGCTCGCTCATCGCACCCGTTGGCGCCAATCTTCCATCTCAACGGCGGCCCGGGCATCACCAACATGACGTTTCCCCAAGCGAGCCGCCTGGCCGCCCAGCACGATGTCGTCATGGTCGGCTACCGCGGCGTCGACGGCTCTTCGGTGCTGAACTGTCCCGAGGTGACGGCGGCGCTCCAGAACTCCGCGGACTACCTCGGCAAAGCGTCGCTGAGCGCGTACTCCCAGGCCTTCGCCTCGTGCGCGCAGCGGCTTGAGCGATCCGGCGTTGACCTCGCCGGCTACACGCTGGCGGAGCAGGCCGACGACATCGAGGCCGCTCGCGTCGCGCTCGGCTACCAGCGCATCGACCTGCTCGAGCGAGAGCGCCGGGACCCGTCTGGCGATGATCTACCAGTGGCGGTACCCGAACAGTGTCGACCGCTCGGTGATGGTCGGGGTCAACCCGCCCGGGAACTTCATTTACAGCGGAGCCGAGATCGATCAGGGGATCGAGCGTTACTCGGCGCTGTGCGCGAAGCAGCCTGCCTGCCGCGCCCGCACCGACAACCTCGCCGCGAGCGTGAAGCACACGGCGGCACACATGCCGAGCTCGTTGGTACTCCCTGCCGATCAAGCCGGGCAACGTCCTGGTCGGGACGTTCCTCGGGCTCACCGAGGCGACTGGGTTCGCCACTGTCGGGGCCGATGACCCTCAACTCGTGGATCTCCGCCGCGCAGGGCGACCCGAGCGGCCTGTGGTTCCTCTCGGCGATGGCCAATCTCGTCCTTCCCCAGTCGTTCGTCTGGGGCGAGTTTGCAAGCATCGGGATGGCCGACGCGCACCCCGTCGAGCGCTACTTCAGCTCCGGCGCGGACCGGGGCTCGATCATCGGCAATCCCCTCGGGGAGTTCTTGTGGGGGGCAGGAGGCCTTGTGCACGCCTGGCCGGCCAACCCGGGCGAGAACCAGTACACCAGCGTGCAGAACTCGAGCGTCCCGACGCTGCTCATCGGCGGGACGCTCGACTTCGAGACGCCGGCCCAGAACGCCACGAAGGAGCTGCTGCCGCACCTTTCCAACGGGCATCAGGTCATCTTGTCCGGGCTCGGGCACGTGGACGACTTCGATGCCTACGAGCCGAGCGCCAGCACGCAGCTGCTGACCACGTTCTACGCCACCGGCCAGGTCGACACGTCCCGCTACACCCCGAACGAGGTCAGCTTCGCCACACCGGACACGCAGGCAGCGATTGCCAAGAACATCCTTGCGACAATGATCGGCTTCGCCTTGTTGGCAGTGATCTG
This sequence comes from uncultured Acidimicrobiaceae bacterium, assembly GCA_963837805.1. Classification (GTDB taxonomy): domain Bacteria; phylum Actinomycetota; class Acidimicrobiia; order Acidimicrobiales; family RAAP-2; genus Bog-756. The sequence goes on along the minus strand of CAWIOU010000033.1, from coordinate 8,857 downwards.
GCTCGTGGTGTTGGCGATCCGGATCCGCCGCCGAGGCGGTACCGGCCGCAAGACGGGCGCATGGATCCGTTCGGCCGGTCCGATCGTGTTCGGACTCGGCGGATGGTGCCTCGGCGCACTGTTGGTACTGCGGTTCTGGCTCTGGCCGAGCGGGCCGCTCGACGACCAGCTGCTGGCAGTGGTCTCGATCGCGGTGCCGATCTGGCTCGGGGTCTACGCCGGCTGGGTCCGCAGCGACACGCCGAAGGCGATGCGAGCCAAGGGCATCGGTGCCGCGGGTGTCGGTGCGGTGGTCGGAGCCGTATTCGGTTTCAACGTGACCAGCGGGGGCATCGCGTTGATCACGACGATCATCGGTGCGGCGGTCCTGTCGAACCTGAGCCTGCTCGCGCTCGACATCTGGACCGAGCGGGCCGCCTCCCGGGGAACGGCCGCTCCGATGGTGGATCTGTCGGAGACGGAGCACCTAGAGACGGAGCACCTGGAGCCGGCCCTGCACTAATCGCCCGATCGGTACCTTTGCACTTATCGCCGCCAAGGAAGGACGACGTCATGGCTACCAACATCGTTGATGCAGGGACCTCACAGGCGACCACGCGGGCCGCACCTGGCTGGGAGCGGTATGCCTGGCTGGCAGGGATCCTCTTCGTTCTTGTCGTCCTGGTGGAGTCCGCGATCGGGCTCGGGGTCGGCATCAACCAGAACGACTCGGCCGCGAAGATCGCTAACACGCTCGCCGATCACAAGAACCGGCTGGTGGTGGTCGAGGGCTTCTGCGTCGTCTACGCCGTCATGTTTCCGATCTACCTGTGGAAGCTGTACGACCGTTTCCTGCACACCGATGCCGAGGGATCGCGTGCCCTGGGCTCCTTGATGCTGGTCGGTGGCATGCTGTTTGTCGCCCTTCACGCGTTCAGCGACATCGGGATCTACGGCGTGCTCGACGGGAAGCTCGCAGTGTTCGGTGCGCAACACGACCACAGTGTCTCCTACACGCTGTACCTGTTGACCTACGCCGTGGACAGCGTCGCGGACGTCTTCGGCAGTCTCTTCGCGTTCGCTGCTGGGGTGCTCGTGTTCAGGAGTGGAGTCTTGCCACGGTGGCTTGGGTGGGTCTCGATCCTCGCCGCGCCACTGCTCTTTCTGCAGGCCTTCGGCCTCGGCGGCGTGATCGCATCGTTTGGTCTGGTTCTCGACCTGATCGGGTTCGTGCTGCTCCTCGTCTTCGTCCTGATCAGCAGCATCGTCTCGCTCAGGAGCGAGAGATCGGTTGGCGCCCCCGCTCAAGTCGGGTAGAGACCCCGGGCCTGAGTGAACGCCGGACGAGTGATGCATCTGGGCAGCGGTTCGAGGTGCCCCACTTTGAGGCGGACCGAGCGAGTGGGGGCGTGCCCCCGTCGTGCCAGGGCAGGGTCGCGCCATTGCGAGGGTGTCCAGATCGGGCCGTTCCCCGGCAGGGCACAGTTGCAAGCAACAGGCCGATCCAGCGCTCCTCGGCGGACAGAACATCGGCGTTCCGTCCTCTGGTCAGGCGACTGCGACGAGCATCGCCGCTTCAGGGCCGATGATGTCCGCTGGCTGGCCGAGGAACGTGATCGTCGACAAAAGGGACGCCGCGCCATTGGACTCGCGTTGCGAGAACCTGCCGATCGGCGATGAGTACCGATTCGCGAACGGGCCGGCCAAGAGCCTGCCCCGGGCGTGTCTTTACGTGTCTTTACCGAGAGGGAAGGAGAGGGATCGTGAGGGAACCTGAGGGGATCGAAACGCCGCTACCAGGAAAGTCCTCGGAAAGGACCTGGTCATAACGCCGAGAACCAGACATTCGCAACGCAGAGGCCGAGGGTTCGAATCCCTTCACCTCCACCGGTCCGAAATCCCTGGTCAGGGGTGGTTTTCCAACGAGGAGCGCTACGATGGATTTGTAAAGGTCGTGGCTGAGGCCTTGATTTCACAAACTGACACGAAGGGGCGTTCCACCTTGCGGTAGCGCCCGTAGATGCTCTGCGCCGCTCTACTTCGGATTCATGACGACGGTTCGAACGGCGCCGACCGACCACGCACGGCCGTGCGGGTGAGGATTGCGTTCCCGGTCGGCGGCGGACGGGCACGGGAACCCTGTCGCGTTGGGCACCTGTTAACGAGTGAACGTCACACCGTCCGCGCGTCCTCACCTTCCAACGCTGGTCGGCTCGGTGGTGGCGCCTCGGTGGCGTGGCGGTGTCACGAACTACCGATGGTGGCGGCAGCGTTCTGGACGGCTTCGTGCGCTGTGGTTGCCGGCCGGCCGATGAGCTTCACCAGGTCCTCGCTTGCGGTAAACAACTCTCCGCGAGCCAGGCCGGCATCGGCGTCGGCGACGGCGGCGGCCATCTCTGGGGGCAGCCCCGCAGCGGTCAAGGCGCTGGTGTAGTCAGCGACCGACATGTCCTGGTAGGCGATGTGGGTGCCGAGGACGTCGCTGATCGTGGCGGCGAGTTCGGTCAGGGTGAATGGCGTTCCGCCGAGCTCGTAGGTCGCTCCGAGGTGCCCGTCGTGCGTCAGCACCGCGGCGGCGGCGGCCGCATAGTCGCGTCGGCTGGCCGCGCTGACGAGACCGTCGTGCGCGCTGCCCAACAATGCGTGGTATTGGGTGATCATCGGGAGCTGGTCGGTGTAGTTTTCCAAGTACCATCCGTTGCGCAGGATGACGAACGCCGATCCGCTGTCACGGAGGTAGTTCTCGGTGCGGCGATGTTCGCGAGCGAGCGTCATTTGTGCGGTCGAGGCGTTGACGATACTGGTGTATACGATCTGGGGCACACCCGCTCTGGCCGCCGCGTCGATGGCCTTGCGGGCGTTGTCGAATCGATCCCCGACTGTCGTCGTCGAGACCAGCAGCATCACGTCGGCGCCCGCGAAGGCGTCCTCGAGCGTGCTCGGGTCGGCGAAGTCCGCGCGCCGCACCGTGACCCCGTTCTGTGCGAGGTCGGTGAGTTTGTCAATGTCTCGGCCGGTGGCCACGATCTGCGCCGGCGGCGTTCCGGTAGCGAGGAGTTGGTCGACGACGAGCCCGCCAAGGTGACCTGAAGCGCCGGTGATGACAGTGGACATGGGGTTTCCTTTCGATAGGGCAATGCGGTGTGAGTGAAGGTTGTCGGTGACCCGCGGCGGGTACGCCGTGGGATCGCTCAGCGTGCGGGTCCGCCGCGGCGAGCGTGGCTGTGGCGTTGGTAGCCCGCTCGGAGGATGAGGCGCGGTGCGTCAGCCAACGGCAGCCGCAGGAATGGGGTCGCCGCCGACGGCAGCGGCAGGAGTGGGGTCGCCGCTGCGAGCGGCCAACGAGTGCCCGCGGCTGTCCCGCGAGGAGATCAGCACGAAGGCCAGGATCGCACCGGCGACGGCGAAGCCGGCGCCCACCAAGAACGCCTGGTCGAACCCCTTGGTCAGGGCAACGGAGGAGTTGTGGACTCCAGAGTGGAAGAGGCTCTGGGTGCGGCTGTTGGCGATCGACGCGAGGATCGCCAGTCCGAGCGCGCCGCCGATCTGCTGCGCGGTGTTGATCAGACCCGATGCCAGCCCCGCCTCATGCGGCCTGGTCCCCGTGACCGCGGCGATTGTCACGGAAACGAAGGCGAACCCGAACCCCGCGGCCGCCAGCAGCGACGGGCCGAGGACGTCAGCAACGTATGAGCCTCCCGGTGCGGGCACTCGCGAGAACCAGACCAGGCCGCCGGCGACGAGCAGCAGCCCGGCGATCAGCGTCGGCCTGAACCCGATCCGCGTGACCACCTGGGACGCGAGCCCGGCCGAGATGATGATTCCGACCGCAAGCGGCAGGTACGCGATTCCTGTCTTGATCGGCGAGTAGTGCAGGACTTCCTGGAGGTACAGGGAGATGAAGAAGAACATCGAGAACAGCGACATGCCGAGCAGCAGGCCGACGATGTCCGCGCCCCGTAGGGTCCGCAGGCGGAAGATCGAGAACGGCATGAGCGGCTGGCGCTGGCGGGACTCGATCAGCAGGAAGGCGATCAGCAGGACGATCGCACTGGCGATCAGCAGCAGCGTCTCCGACGATCTCCACCCCACGTTAACGGCGTTGACGATCGCGTAGACAAGGAGCGATAGGCCCGCGGTGACGGTGACCGCACCTGGTATGTCGAAGGTGTTGGTGCCATCGTCGGCGCGGCTCTCGACCAGCGTCCGGGGCGCGAGCGCTGCCGCCGCCAGGCCGATCGGGACGTTGACGAACAGGACCCATCGCCAGCTCAGTCCACTGGTGAGGATGCCGCCGAGCAACACCCCGGCCGCGCCCCCAGCGCCAGCCACGGCGCCCCAGATGCCGAGCGCGCGGTTGCGCTCAGCACCCTCGGAGAAAGTGGTGGTGATGATCGACAGCGCGGCGGGCGAAACGATCGCGGCTCCGAGGCCCTGCGCGGCGCGGGCGGCGATCAGCCATGCCTCCGATTGCGCCAGTCCGCCGGCGAGCGAGGCGAGCGTGAACAGCACGAGCCCAACCATGAACATGCGCCGGCGCCCGAGCAGGTCGGCCATCCGGCCGCCCAGAAGTAAGAAGCCGCCGAAGGTCAGCACGTAAGCGTTCACGACCCACGAGAGGTCCGTGCGCGAGATGTTCAGCGCCCGCCCGATTGACGGCAGCGCGACGTTCACAATCGAGGCGTCGATCACGATCACGAACTGCGTCATCGCGAGCAGGAGCAGGGCGAGGTTCTTCGCGGGGGGTGTAGAGGGGGGACGTCTGGGCGGCCCCGCCGATTGGGGTGACGGCGAGGTTGGGGAACGTCTCGCCCGGATGCGACAATGTCATCTGAATCTCCTTGTCGGTTGGCACGTTGAGGGTGCGTAGGCGGTTGCGGGGGCCCTGATGCACCGGCAGCGTTGAAGGTGATCGACACCACAGTCCGAGCGAACGCTCGGGCTGTGGTGTCGAGTCGCGAGATGGGTCAGCCGCGGATAGCGGTGGTCTCGTGGGTGAACTGGCGGCGGCCGATCAGCTTGTAGGCCAGACGAACCGGGGCCGGCAGGACCTGCATGAACTTCTGCCGCTCCGCGTCATCGGTTTCCTCGGTGATGTATCCGAGGGTCACCAGGCGCCGCGTGACCGGTATCGCGCTGATGCCATGCTTGCCGAGAGCGTCCCATTCACTCTGAGAGAGTGTGACCGAGACGACCGGGAGCAGTTTCTGCTCCTCCTCATCGCAGTGACCGATCAGCGACGGCATCATCGTGTCGATGCAGGCCGCCATCCGCTCGCCCGCGGCGGCGTCCGCGCTCGTCGTCCACGTCGGCAGCTCCGCGTTGATGGCCACGACGGCGTCGTTGACCTGACGTGTTGGGCATCCATTCGGTCCATCAGCTCCGGGTCGAGCGCACGTCGCTCGCGGAGCAGGGGAAAGAGCAGCAAGTCCTCGCCGGTGTGGTGCGTGTGCAGGAAGTCCAACATCTCTCGTGCGTGCGCGCCGATGATCTTGGATCGCGCCGGGTCATTGGCCGCGGAGCGGAACAGTCGGGATAACTGACCGACCTCGCGCCGGAGGACGCGGTGCATCAGAACCATCTCGTGGGTATCGACGCCGGACCCGGCGGTGCTCACCGGGGTTGCTCGATGATCGCGGCGCTCAGGCGGGGTGTTTGCGTGTTCACGGCTGTGTAGGGAACTGTTAGCGGTGGTCTCGGGTGTGGTCATTTCGGAGTCCTTTCCGTCGGGTAGAGGGATTAGTGTCACGCATGGCCCTCTGTGATGCCCTGGCCAACGGGGGACGACCGAAGTGTTAACCGAAGAGTTTTCTCAGCCTGACCGAAGGCCCCCGGTCCTGCTCGAGCGTGAACAGGAGCTCGCCGAGCTTGAGGGGCTGCTGCGGGACGCGTGCACGGGGCGAGGGAGGCTGTCGCTGATCGAGGGGCCGGCGGGGATCGGAAAGACGTGTCTGCTCGAGGAGGTCCGTCGGCGCGCCGGCCTGTCGGAGATGACCGTGCTGGCAGCGCGTGGTGGTGAACTGGAGCGGAACTTTGGGTTCGGGATCGTACGCCAGCTGCTCGAGTCCACCCTGGCAAGGACCGGAGCCGGCGAGCGGGCCGAACTCCTCTCGGGCGCCGCCCGGCTGGCCGAGCCGGTCTTTGGCAGCCCACCACTGAGCAGGACCTGCCTGCCGACCACGCCCAGGCTCTGCTCCATGGGCTCTACTGGCTGGTGGCCAATCTCGCCGAGGCGTCCCCGCTGCTGCTAGCGGTCGATGACGTCCAGTGGGCGGACGAACCATCCCTGCGGTTCTTGACCTACCTGGCTCGACGCCTCGACGGGGTTGGCGTCGCGATCGCCATCGCCAACCGGACCGGCGAGGCCAAAACAACCCCAGGTCCTCGACTCGCTGGCCTTGGAGGCCCGGCCGCCGATCATCCGCCCCAGCCCGCTCAGCGAGGCCGGGGTCGGCCAGGTGGTGCGCGAAGCGTTCGGCCACGGCGCCGGGCCGATGCTCTTCGCCGCCTGCCACCAGGCGACCGGCGGGAACCCGTTCCTACTCACCGAACTGCTCGAGGAGCTTCGGCACACCTCGGGCCATTTTGGTGAGATCAGTCCGCCCGCGGTCAGCCGTCTGGGGCCGGAGCGGAACGCGCGTGCCGTGCTACTCCGCGTCGGCCGCATCGGCCCACAAGCAGCCGGCGCTGGTGCGGGCGGTGGCAGTGCTGGGCGTGCAGGCCGAGATCGCAGAGGCGGCAGAGCTCGCCGGGCTCGATCTCGCCCAGACCCGGGCGACAACCGGCGCCCTGAGCCAAGCCGGGGTCATGGAACCGGGCGAGCCGCTGCGGTTCGTCCACCCGATCGTCCGAACGGCGATCTACGAGGACACCTCCACCGGCGACCGATCCGAGCTACACGCCCGGGCCGCCCGCCTGCTCGCCGACCGAGGAGCCGAGCCCGAGTCGATCGGGCTGCATCTTCTGTCCTGCGATCCAGCGGGGGACCCGGCCAGGGTCGCCACCCTCCGAGATGCAGCTGGCATGGCGCTCTCCCGCGGGGCGCCGGAGGCCGCGGCCCGCTACCTGCGGCGCGCCCTGGCCGAGCCGCCATCTGTCGACGAGCGCCCGGGATTGCTGTTCGAGCTGGGATCGGCCGCCTCCCGAGCCGGAGACCCCCATGGGCTCGAGCTGATGAGAGAGGGCTTCGAGCTGACCAGTGAGCCTCAAGTGCGGGCGGCCGCGGGCCTCGCTCTGGGCGCCGCGCTTCACTTTGACGCCCGCAGGATGGACGAGTCGATGCTCGTCTGCGAGCGGGCCCTCGAGAGCGCCCCAGAGGCCGACGTGGCTGCTCACATCGAGGCCCTGCTGCTGCAGTCCGGGGCCACCGCCACCAGGCCGAGCCCGCGTCGCTGAGCGGCTGCGCGAGGTTCGCCTGCGGGCCGCGACGCTGCCCGATGAGATCGCCCCCGTCCTCCTCGTGCCCGCTGCGACCGACACCGTGATAACCGGTGGCCCGGCAACCCAAGCCGCCAGGATTGCGGAGCACACGCTGGCTGGCGGCGTCCTGCTCCGGGAGCAGATCGAGAAGGACCAGCCGGTGTTCTACCCGCTGCTGTGGGTGCTGATCTACGCCGGCCACCTCAACGTCGTGGAGCCGACGCTCCGCCAAGCCGTCGCTCAGACCCAGGCCCGGGGCACTCCGTTCGGCCTCGCCCTGGCGTCAGCCTTCACCTCCCTCGCCCGACACCGGGTGGGGGAGCTTGGTCCCGCCGAGGCCGCCGCAGACACCTGCCTCGAGCTCGCTCCCGAGATCGGTTGGGGCATCGCGGTACACATCGCCGCCGCGACCATGGTCTCAGTGCTGGTCGAGCGCGGCGACCTCGAGCGCGCCCAGGCGGTGCTCGACCGGCTGGAAGGAACCTACGATCCCGAGCTGACCACCAGCCAGGTCCTTCGCGAGAGCCGCGCCAAGCTCCACATGGCGAGGGGCGACCCGCAGGCGGCGCTGGACGAGTTGCTCGCCGTCGCTCGCTGGGAGCAAGCCATGAAAATCCCCGGCACGGTCGTCCGGTACCGTGGCGCTCCGCGGCGGCGCTCGCACACCAAGCGCTCGGCGAAACAGAAACCGCACACGGGCTCGCCGAAGAAGAACTCGTGCTGGCCCAACGATTCGCAGCGCCCAGACCGATCGGCGTCGCCATGCGCATCCTCGGGAGCCTGGACACCGGGGATCAAGGCATCGAGTATCTGGAAGCAGCTGTAGAACCCCTCAGGCAGAGCCAGGATCGACTGGAGCTCGCCGGGCCCACGTCGAGCTCGGGTCTGCCCTACGACGCCAGAGACGAATCCGAGAGGCCCGCCAGCGGCTGGCAGAGGGCATGGACCTCGCCCAGCAGTGCGGAGCCACAGCTCTTCTCGAGACCGCCCACGCGCAGTCGATCCTCGCCGGCGCACGGCCACGACGCGTAGCGTTGACCGGGATAGAAGCCCTGACGCCCAGCGAACACCGCGCGGCAGAGATGGCCGCCGAAGGAATGACCAACAAGGAGATCGCCCAAGCGTTGTTCGTAACCCTGCGAAGCGTTGAGATGCACCTCTCCAATGCCTACCTCAAACTTCAGATCACCTCACGCCGAGGCCTCCCCCGTGCACTCCACGATCGGTGAGCGGGACAAGTTTTTCAGCCGTGCGAGCGCTTGGACCGCAGGGAACCAGGCGCCATTCGCCGCGTCATGAGAGCCCTGCCGATCAGACCTAACCCCCGATCCGTGGTCACGCCCCAAGTCCGTTCGGGCGTGACCTTACGTGACCTTATCGAGAGGGAAGGAGAGGGATCGTGAGGGAGCCTGAGGGGATCGAAACGCCACTACCAGGAAAGTCCTCGGAAAGGACCTGG
>CAWIOU010000032.1:0-22253 GCA_963837805.1 uncultured Acidimicrobiaceae bacterium | reverse complement strand
CCACAACGCTGCAGGGGCCCATGGGTACAGGAACGTGGAACGCCGGACTGCCGTGGCCATCCAAAACCTGCACTGAATCTCGCACCCCCGCTCCCGGTGCTGATCCGCCATATTGCCTCGTTGTAACGCCCCACTTCGTCAGCGAATTTCTTGGCGGGAACCATCCCCGATGTGCCGGTCAGCCACGGCCGATGGAGTTGACCTGCTCCCGGTGATACGGGGCACCCTGAGGGCGATATCGGTTGATCGTTAGGGGACACATGGCCTGTTCCGGGTGATTCCGACCGGCCCTTGGCGGCCCAAAGTCCTCGTCGACCTACGGTAGGGGTGTAGGCGGCGAAAGGACCCCAATGACCACTGAGAACGTGGCCATCCTGTTCACGGACATCGTGGGGTCGACCGAGCTGTCGCAGCGACTCTCGGCGGAGGTCGCCGACGAGGTCCGCCGCGAACACTTCTCGATCCTGCGACAGGCCATTACCGAATCGGGCGGCACCGAGGTCAAGAACCTCGGTGACGGGCTGATGGTGGTGTTCGGTTCGGCATCCGCGGCTCTGGCGGTGCGCAGTAGGCCATGCAGCAGGGCATCGAACAGGGCAACCGTGAGCGGTGCTGAACCAGTCGGACTGCGGGTTGGGCTGAGCGTGCGGCGAGGCCAGCAACGAGGACGGTGACTACTTCGGGGACCCGGTTGTCGAGGCTGCCCGGCTGTGTGCCCACTGCGACACCGGTCAGATCCTGGCCGCCGACTTGGTGCGAGCCATGGCCGGTCGGCGGAGTCGTCACGAATGCCGATCGCTCGGAGAGCTGACGCTGAAGGGCCTGCCCGACTCCGGTCGAGACCGTCGAGGTGCTCTGGGAGCCTCTGAGTGGATCCGATCTGACGGAGATCGATTCCGCTCCCCGGTCGTCTGGCGGTGCACCCTGCGGTCGGAGTGGTGGGCCGAGACGCCGAGGTGGCGGCGATCATCGATGCCGTGCAAGCGGTCGCGGCAGGCGGGGGACGTCAGATCCTCCTCGTCTCCGGGCGAGGCCGGTTTGGGCAAGACGACCGCTGGTGGCCGAGGCGGCCCGGTCTGCCTTTGACGCCGGAGCCTGCGTGCTGTTCGGCCACTGCGAGGAGGACCTCGCCACCCCTTACCAACTCTTCGCCGAGGCCCTCGGCCACTACGTCACCCATGCTCCCGAGGAGCAGCTCGCCGCCCACGTCGAGGCCCACGGATCCGAACTTTCCCGACCGGTCCCGGCATCTGAGCCAGCCGGATCCCGGACCTTCCGCCGTGCAAGGCCACCGATTCCGACACTGAGCGGTTCCTGCTCTTCGCCGCGGTGGTGGGCCTGCTGACCACCTGGTCGCAGACACCAGCCCGTCGTCCTGGTCCTCGACGACCTCCAGTGGGCCGACAAGGGAAGCCTGCTGCTGCTCCGCCATCTGGCATCGGCCGAGCCGACCATGCGGGTGCTGATCCTCGGCACCTACCGGGACAGCGAGCTCTCCAACGCCGATGCCCTGGTGGATGCCCTGGCGGCCCTGCGCCGTCTGGAGGTGTCTCCCGGATCGACCTCGCCGGCCTGGACGACACCGGGGTGATGGCTCTGATGGAGGCCGGGGCCGGGCACCCACTCGACGATGCTGCAGTGGGGCTGGCCCACGCCATCTACCGGGAGACCGACGGCAACCCCTTCTTCGTGAGCGAGGTGCTCCGCAACCTGGTCGAGACGGGCGCTATCGATCATGACGCCGAAGGACGGTGGGTGGCCGAGGACACGCTCGACACCGCGGCCCTGCCCGACTCGGTGCGAGAGGTGATCGGGGCCCGGGTCGTTGCGCCTGGGCAAGGAGGCCGGGCGGGTGCTGTCGGTGGCGGCAGTCATCGGACGCGACTTCGACCTCGACCTCTTGGCCCGGGCCACTAAGACCAACGAGGACGATCTGCTGGACATCCTCGACGCCGCGGCCGCCGTTGCCCTGGTGCGCGAAGTGGCCGACTCGGGGCGCTACACCTTTGCCCATGCCCTCATCCAGCACACCCTGTACGAAGACCTGGGACACAACCGCCGGGCCCGGGCTCATCGGCCAAGTGGCGGAGGCCCTGGAGGACCTATGCGGAGACCGTCCGGGGTCCCGGGTTGGTGAGTTGGCCCGGCACTGGATCGCTGCCACCCAGCCCATCGACCTGGCCAAAGCCATCAGCTACTCGCGTCAGGCGGGGGATGCCGCCCTGGCTGCCCTCGCTCCGGCCGACGCCCTGCGCTACTACGCCCAGGCCCTCGACCTCTACGCGCAGGTCACCGACACCGATCCCGTGGTGGGCATCGACTTGTCCATCGGGCTGGGTACGGCTCAGCGCCAGATCGGGGACCCTGCCTATCGCGACACCCTCCTCGGTGCTTCCCGCCGGGCCGCCGATCTCGGTGACACCGAGCGACTCGTGGCCGCGGCGTTGGCCAACAACCGAGGCTGGATCAGCGTCGCCGGAGCCACTGATGCCGAGAAGGTCGAGATTCTGGAGCTGGCGCTCGATCGGATCTCCGACGACGATCCAGACCGGGCGCTGGTGCTCGTCACCCTGTGCCCAGGAGCTCCAATTTCGGCGGAACGCTCGACCGTCGCGAAGTGTTGGCGCACGAGGCAGTGACCATCGCTCGGAACTCCGGTGACGATGCCACGATCGTGCGAGTTTTCAATGGTGCCTTCGATCCCGGTCGACACTGATCGACAGGCGCTGGCTTGGTCCGCAGACGCCCTCCTTCGCGCCGAACGGATCGGCGACCCGGTCCTCCTCTTCCTGGCGGCCGATCGTCGCTTCGGTGCTGCCAGCCTCGCCGGGGAGATCGATGAGGCAGACCGATGCCTCGAGATCATGGGGCCAACGGCTGAGAAGCTTAGCCAGCCGTCTCTTGACTTGGGGCTCTGCATTCGTGCGCGCCACGAGGGCGCAGATCGCTGGGGACCCCGAGCGGGCCGAAGAGTTGGCCACAGAGGCGTTTCAGATCGGCACCGACAGTGGCGAGCCCGACGCCGCCCTGATCTTCAGCGCACAGCTGGCGCGTCGCCAGCTACCAACGGGGCACCATGGGCGAGCTGGTTCCCTTCATCAAAGAGGCCGCTGCTGAGAATCCCGGGCTCTCCTGCTTTCGTCGTGGCCCTGGCCATGGCCTACGCCGAAGGTGACCGCACTGACGACGCTCGTCAACTGCTGGAAGAGTTCGCGGCCACCGGACTTCGATCTCCCCATGGATCCTGTCCTGGCTCACCGGAATGATTACGTACAGCGATGCTGCCATTGAATGCCGGGATCGTAGGTTCGCCCTACCGCTATTTGACCGGCTCGTTCCGTGGGCTGATCAGTGGTCGACTACCGGGGGCCCGACGGTGGAAGGCCCGGTCAGCCACACCCTCGGCGGACTCGCCAGCCTCCTCGGCCGATACGACCGAAGCCGACGCCTACTTCGCAACATCCGCGGCATCGAGCGAACGCGCCAATGCGAAGTTCTTCGCCGCTCGGACCAACCTTCTATGGGGAAGGATGTTGGCCAAGCGCCAAGCTCCCGGCGACGCCAAGAAGGCCCGGCAGCTTCTTGTCAAGGCGCATGAAGCGGCAGTTGTCAATGGGTACGGGAACGTCGAACGGCGAGCAGTTGCGGCCCTCCAAGACCAGAGCTGAATCTCGGACGTCCCCCTCCAGCTCGATCACCTGTTGTTGATAACGCCCCAATTCGTCAGCGGATATTCAAGTGGGACGCGTGGCAGAAGTGCCGATGCGTGTCAGTTCGCGATCAGCAAGCACCGGGGCCTGGATAACGCCTCCAGGCCGGCGATGCGGGATACTCTGTCCACCCGTGTTCCCCATCCGTCCCGGTGGCTAGACATCAATATCGGTACAGTCGGGAGATGTCCACCCCACCGACTCTTGCCATGAAGTGGTTCGCACGATCACTGGTCGTGTTGACTTGTACTGCTGGCACCCTCGTTCTGGCAGGACCACCTCTCGGGGCAACCTCATCTCGCCATACCGCCCAGGCACCCATCTGCGTTTCCTACGAAGGCGAACACGTGTGCATCCAGGGTTGGAGCACCGGGGTGACGGCCACCTATTCTGGCAGCAGCACCGACGCCCAAGGCAACGTATTTCAGGACGGGAACGTGCTCCTCGGACAGTCCGTAGGCGGTAATCCGCTGTCGTTGCTCAACGTGCACGTGAACTGGCGTGGAACAGGGACGCTGTTTCTTCCATTGCCCGAGGGCATCTGGCTGGTCGCCGCCACGATCTACGGCAACCATGCGAACCGACCGGCTGGGCCGGCCTATGGCAGGCTTGTTGTAGGTCCGTCGGAGCCGCCCCCGCCGACGACATGTTCGACAGTGGCCCAGGGTGTGGCTTCGGTATTGATCGGTCAGGCGCAGCCGTGGGTGTCGGGAATCTCCGCCACCATGAATGGTGACTGCCCCGGCTACTGGATCGCATCACCCGCCGGGGTGGTCAACAGTGTCGGTGGGGCAGCACTGCTAGGTGGTTACAACTCCCTCGACCAAGGAATGCAAGGAATCTCCGCCGGAGGCGTCACCCCGCCGATCAACGGCACAGTGGTTGGCATCGCCCGCACCCCGGATTCGAAGGGCTATTGGCTCGCTGCCTCGGACGGTGGCATCTTCGCCTTCGGTGATGCTGCCTTCTACGGATCGATGGGGGGTACACACCTCAACCAACCCATTGTTGGCATCACCGCCACGTCAGACGGAAGAGGCTACTGGCTAACCGCCTCCGACGGAGGTGTCTTCGCCTTCGGTGATGCTGCCTTCTACGGATCGATGGGAGGTACACACCTCAACCAACCCATCGTAGGCATCACCGCCACGTCAGATGGAAGAGGCTATTGGCTAACCGCCTCCGACGGAGGTGTCTTCGCCTTCGGTGACGCAGCATTCCGAGGTTCATTGGGTGGGGTTCCACTGGACAAACCCATCGTCGCGGCGGCTGCGGACCCCGATGGTTCGGGCCACCGGCTCGTGGCCGCCGACGGCGGGAGTCTTCGCCTTTGGCGCCCCGTTCCTCGGCTCTCTCGGGGCACGCCGCTTTCGGCGCCGGTTGTCGGACTCAGTCCGTCGCCAGTAGGTGCGGGTTACTACCTCCTGGGTGCAGATTCAGCGGTCTACGCCTTCAGGAATGCCCGATACCTTGGAGCACCGACCCGACAGGGCTGTCCGGGCTTGTGCAGTCAGTAGCGGGCCAAGTGGATAGCCCCGATGTGCGTGCCGTTCTGGGCGCAGTAACCATCGTGAGCACGAAGTGGCTGGGACACAACACCAGCTGACATTGCGAGGCGTTGAACACCCTCAGCTCGAGTGGCTGAGACCTCTGGTGTGGACCTAACCGTCGAAAGTGGTATCTTGCTCGAACCCAGACGTTGGGTGGAGATGTGGACGTCGACTCGATCGTCAAGGTCCAGTCGCTCGGAGAAAGCCTTGAGCATGCCGGAGCTTCTGATCACCATGGGCGCAGGAGATCGCTTATCGCTAGGTCTTGGAACTCCCGAGATTCGGCCTTGGAGGGCTTCCGCGGCTCTGCATCCAGACAAGGCCGCCAGGTGGAGTAGACACTGGGCTTTTCGTAAGTGATCAGCCCGACGCGGACCCGCTTCGCAGCCCAGCGAACGCGGATTTCGTATTGGTCCGTGCGGATGTCTCGTTGGTGGATGACGACCCAGGAAAAGTGCGAACCCTTTCCTTGAACGTAGGCTTGGAAGATCGAGTCGAGTTTGAACCCTCCGAGCCGCTCAACCTCAAAGGAGTGGCATACGTCAGTGTCGGTTGGGTGTGTCTTCCGCTTCGGCGTACCCAGGATGACCAAGTCTGGATGCATCCAGTCGAGAGCACCGCGCTTTCCGGCATGAGCAGTGACAAACGGGGGTAGGTCCTTCATGTGGTGCTTGGGACCCCAGGTGTTCTTGAGCACTGTGCTCACCTGTCGATAGAGCAGCGCATCCTTCTCGGGTTCGGACCCGGTGAACTCGTACTTGTTGTACCGCATCTGGATGCAGCTCATCGGGTCACTCCGGGCAAAGCCCTATCGGGTGTCGATCGCGATAGTTAGCACTGAGGCCAGGTGGAACAAAAATGAGACCCACTGAACCGGTGATCGGGGATAGTGTCGCCGAGACACATTCGGCATTAGGGGGCGGTGTCCCGCACATCCATGCTCGGCCGTGTGGCAACACCCGCGAAATCTAGGAGAGTGGGTACTGGGGGCAGGTGGCTCGACGAGGGCCCGCCCACGGCAGGTACTGCTGCCACTCCTCGGAGGTGAGGTTGCGCCCGGCCAGGCTGCAGGCGACGTTCCGGAGATTCGCGCCGTTGAGGTCCCACACCTCCGCATCACCGGTGACCCCTTGGGTATAGACGGTGTCATTAGCTCCCACGACAGGGAGTGAAGGCTCGAGATCGGGGATCCATGGCCCGATGGGTTGCTGGGCCGCCAGGTCGATCAATCGCCACCCCTGGGTTGTGTTGACCACTGCGTCCTGACCATTAGGCGAGCTGCTGACAGCATAAATGCTCGATCCCGGTATAGAGATGGTTTGGGTGAGGGGCGCACCGGTCTGAGTGTCGAATACCCGGAGTGCGCTTGGGTAGGCGACGACGAGGCGTTGGTCATGTGCACCGGTAGCGATCCCGGATGCCCCGGGAAAGGCAACGGTTACCCGTGGTGTCCCATCCAGATCGGTGACTCGGTAGACACCGTTGACACCGAACGTCGGTCCGCCGATCCACAGCGTCTTGGAGTCGGCGCTGAAGACGAGGCCGGTGATGGAAATTTCGCCGCTCAGCGAGAGGTTGTCGATCACCTTTCTCCGAGCCACCTCGTACACCATGACTGACGTGTGGCCCGCCGGCGAATAGTTTCCCACGGCGGCCCAGTCCCCGTTGGGCGACAGGGCACAAAGGATCGGATCGCCGAGACCAGCGGCTCCTCCCGGATCACTGCTGAGGACCGCAAACGGCGGCGAACTGGCACGCACATTGATGTTTCCCGTCTCCGACACCGTCACGAACTGAGCACTGCCGGAGCTCGAGCAAACCACGGGTGCGAGGTTCTGGGCGACCTGTACCTGAGCTGATGGGTTTTGCTCGTCTTTCCCCACAACAAGCGGCGGGCCGAGCGGACGATCGTGGGCACCGAGGACCGTCTCCGAGACGGTCCCGCCGATTGACGAGAAGCCGTCAAGCACTCCTGGTGGTGGGGCTGGGAAGACGCCAAGGTTGAACTTCGTTGAAGGCTGGGCGGCAAGGGCCGGGGTTTTGGAGAGATTCCAAACGCTCATCGGTCCGTTAATGAACGTACCGGTCAGGACGTGGTCACTATCCAGGAAGATGAACGGTCCGGCGAAGTTGTTGGTCGGGAACACGGGTTCGTTGGTGAGAGGGCGAAGTGTGGCCGCGTCGAACAGCTCGGTCCCATCGGCACTGTTGATGCCGAGACGTGTGTCTGCGTTGTCGTAGCTGGCCCACGCCTGTCCGCTGTTTTTGCCAGAGCCGACAGTGATCTCGTGCGGAGAGGGATTCGGCTCGTTGTAGGTGTACCACGCGACATCCCCGACGGAACCTGGCAGTTGGGACAAGACCACGCGGTCTCGGGTCCAATCAACGGCGATCCCATTTGTCGGACCCGCGGCAAAGCTCGAGATCGTCGCCCCCGTGCGAACATTTCTGATGGCCACCTCACTTCCGTTCGCAGTCGGTGACGCTGTGGCAATAAGGCTTCCGTCAGAGCTCAGCACGACGGAATCGGAAGGCCCCTCTTCCTGGTGCGGGGTCTCGCACCCATTTGTCGTTCAGGCGGGAGAAGACAGCCGCGGCGTCACCGGCCTGGGGGCCCGTCGGCGCCGGAGAAACGCGGTTAACCGCCAGCGTCTGACCGTTTGCACTGAGCGAAATGCCGGCAGGAGTAAATCCGGCGGCGGTAACCGGCAGTCGCCCGAGCTCTGTCCGAACCGGGTCTCCATCGGGTGTGAGGGTGTGACCGGAGTAGAACTGCACGGTTCCGTTGCTCAAGAGGACGGCAAGGGTCGAACCGTCGGCAGTCGAGGCGATGTCGAGCGGCCCCTCTGTGGCGTCGCCCAATGGGGCGTCCGGCCAG
The DNA here is from genome assembly GCA_963837805.1 of uncultured Acidimicrobiaceae bacterium. Taxonomy (GTDB): domain Bacteria; phylum Actinomycetota; class Acidimicrobiia; order Acidimicrobiales; family RAAP-2; genus Bog-756. The sequence continues at coordinate 14,115 of CAWIOU010000032.1, read as the reverse complement.
GGCAGGCGTCGACCGGTTTGCCAGTTCCAAAGTTGCACGATGTTTTGGTTTGGAGTCTTGCCACGAGCATTGCCCAATTGGGCGATTGAGACGATGCGGTTGTCTCCGAGGACGGCGACATCCCCGGTCTCCCCTCCGAACCTCCGCTGCAGGGAAGGCTCGGCGAGGACGGCGTTCACGAGGGCATTGCGACTGGCCGGGGTGGAAACCCTGCGGTCGGCTTCGACTGCCAGCAAGATGGCGAGCTGAGGGTTTGAGCTGATCTGGGTCTGCGAGTCGGCCACGAGCAACCCCTGGTGGGCGGTGGCGGTTGCGGCCTGGGCACTGTTGCGTTGCGAGATGGCGAAGGCACTGACCATCGTGGCGATGACAACCAGAAGCGCAAGCGCCCCGACCGCGCTACGTGCCAGTCGCCGTGTCCGCCGGTGCTGGCGGATGTCTTCTCCCTCGAGCTCGTCCTTGGCGACTGCGTGCATGGGTGCGGCAACTTCTGCCACTGCGCTCCGGAATCGACTGTTCCGCAGATCGAGGTCCGTGGCCGTCTTCGCCCAGCGGAGATCCAGATGGCGCGGCTCACCGTGCAAGATTCCTCGCAGCGCGTCGGGTACTGCGGAGGACTCGACGGTGAAATTACCTGTCGTGGCATCCCACTCCCACGTACCGTCGGTGACCACCGGCAAGATGTGATTGACCGATTTGGTGTCGATCCAGCGGACGATCTCCTTGTTCACCCACTGGGACTGTGCCGAGGCGGGGGAGGCGAGGAGGATGAACCATTTGCTTTCATCGAGCGCTCGTTCGATCGCCGACCAGAGGTTGGGGTCTGTGGACAGCCCGGTCTCATCGTGGAAGATCCGCAGCGCCCGCCGACTGTTCCAAGGCTTGGCCAGGAGCTGGAGACCTCGCTGGAGCGCGGGTGCCAGCTGCCCGTCTGCCGCGTGGCTGTAGGAAATGAAGCCGTCGTAGGCCATCCGCCGTCCCCAATCGTGCTACAGGCGATATTCTCACATGTCGGAGGTGGTGCTGGACGGGTCGATCCCTCGCCTCAATCCAATTGCGGCGTGGCCAGGACTCAGCTCTGCGACTATCCCCAAATGTGCACCCATCCGAGCGCTAGGACTCGCCCGAAGGTGCCGTTCATGGGCGGTTAGCTGAGCGCGAGCACGGGTCGCTTCCGAACGTAGATAACGCGACCCTCAGCCGGTGTTATACGTGTAATCCGTGTCAACTCGGATCCTCGCTGACCTTGGCGACGAGGCCGTCGAAGAGCTGAGCCCGGTCTTCCTGTCCGTTCTTGCGGGCATGATCGCGCTGACGAAGTAGAACTGGCACGAACTCCGGGCCGGTTCGGAAGTACGCACAGGTCTCGCAGATCGACTCCATTCGGCAGTCCAGCTCGACCGGCCGGGTGCACATGCCGTTGCCGAGCATTCGGGCGTGGGACTCCTGGCGGAGGCGGACCATGGCCGCGGTCTCGATCTCGGCGGGCAGGGCTGTCGTCGGTGACCCGGCGGTGGCATAGAGAGCATCGATCTGGTTGGCGACCGATGCGTATTCGTCGGCCACCACCCGGTCGGCGATGCGTGCATAGACGAGGGTCATGTCCATCGATTGGTGACCGAGCAGTGCGGCGATGGCTTCGAGACGCATACCCCGGTTGATGGCCTGAGTGGCCAGTGTGTGACGCAGCTGGTGGGGATGGACGTTGCCGATGCCGGCCTTCTTCGCCGTGGTGGCCACGATCCGATGAACGGTGCGTCGGTCGATCGGCGAATGGTGGTCGGCCATCAGTCGCTTCTGGGCCCGGATGTACTCGCTGTTGTCCGCCGTCCAGGCGGCCAGCAGCACCACCAGCTCGGGGTGGAGGGGGATGAACCGGTCGTTGCGAAGCTTGCCGACCGGATCCGGAGCCAATAGGCGTCCCCGATCAACGTGACGGCGTCGGCGGCGAGGTCGCAGAGTTCGCTTGCCCGCATACCGGTGCGGGCCAACATCTCGATCACCAGTCGATAGCGAGGGAGTCGGTGGGACCGAGCCGCTCGCATCAGCTTGGCTGCGTCCTGGTCGTTCAAGAACTTGGGCAACGGATTGGTGCGGGGAGCGATGTCGCCATGGAAGAGCGGGTTCCGAGTCGGAGCGTCGGTCCAGTCCCACTCGATGAGTCGCTCGAAGAAGATCCGGATCATGCGCAACCGATGACGTTGGGTGTTCTTGGCCAGATGTCCGTCACTGGTCCCGGGCTGGACGGACAGCCACACCTTGTAGTCCTCCATGTGTGTCCTGGTGATGCCGGCGACCGTGGTCACCTCGGTCTCGGCCGCCATCCAGCGGACCAACTGGCGCAGCGTGGTGTCGGCGAGCTCCACGCTCCGTGGGGCGAGGAAGGTGCTCAACTGCTGGACGTAGCGCCCGATGGTGGCACTGGCCTGGGGGCAGATGGCGGCGAGCACCACCCATTCCCGGTCGGAAGCAGTCTCGGGGATCCAGGGCTCGATGGGGGCGACAAGGGCACTCATGCGTTGATGGCCTCCAGGGCGAGCAGCTCGTCGGCGTGCCCGGCATCGATGAGATCGGCGGCGCACCGGTACTCGTTGGCCAGCCAGTCGTTGGTGAGATGCAGGTAGACCCGGGTCGACTCGATGGACACGTGACCGGCCTGGGCCTGGACGGCCTCCAGCGCCATGCCCGCCTCCCGGAGTCGGGTGAGACAGGTGTGGCGGAGTTGGTGGCAAGTGGCCCGCTCGAGGCCGGCCCGTTGTCGGGCTCCCCGCATGATCACGTCCACCCCTTCTGCGGTCAGACCTTTTCCCCGGCTCGGGCCCTTCAAGGCCACGAAGACCCGATCGGTCGGAGCACCACCCGGCCGCTCCAGCCGCAGGTACTCACCCACCGAAGTAAAGAAGGTGTTTGAGATCGGCACGATCCGCTGGTGGCCGCCCTTGCCCTCGGCGATGAACAGCGATCGCTCAGCCACCTGGATGTCGGCGAGCCGCAGCCCGAGCACCTCGCACCGCCGGAGCCCGCCCAACACCATGGCGAAGACCATGGCCCGGTCGCGATGAGTGCGTAGTGCACCGACCAACGCATCGACCTCGCCAGGCGAGAGGATCTGGGGCAACGTGCGGGGCACCCGGACCAGTGGGGCGAGGGTGCTCCGCCCGCCCCTCCGCCGGGTCGACAGCCCTCGGGGCACCGGGTTCACCCGGAGCGGTGTGTCGTCCCGGGCGATCACGTAGGAGTAGAAACCGGACACAGACGACAACCGGCGGGCGATCGTCCGAGCCGCCAACCCCGACTCGCCGTCGATCAGACGCACGACACGCCGGTCACCGCGTTGGTGGGCCAGAAAGTCGAAGATGTCGGCGGCCACAACCGCAGTCGGATTCTTATCGACGACGGTGAAAAACATCTTGAGATCGAAGGCGACTGCCCGCAGCGTGTTCGCCCGCACCCGCCCGGCGACGAACTCCAGATAGCGATCAACCAGCGAATCGCCGAGGAAGTACCGGTCCTCACCGTTCGGGGACGCGCCACGGACAAGGGTCGGGAAGGGGCTCATTCGTGCACCCTCTCAGTCCGGCGTGGAAGACGCTGGGATGCACTGTGGATCACACGTGTATTAAGTGTTATGGGGCACCCCATCGAATCGTGGGGTTTTCTGCGTCGTCATAGCGGCGGCCACAAGAGATTCGGAAAGGCCTATCCTGACTTACCGTGAGAGTCAGGCACAGGTGTCACCACAGGAAGGTGAAGTGCAAAGCCTGCGGAACCACCTGGAAGGCGAAATTCATGTGGGGAAAGCCAACCCGTATTAGTCGCTTCAAGCCGCAACCAGACGGCACCGAGCTGGTGCGGGACTACTCGGATGAATGTCCTGAATGTGCGCAGCGCTGGATAGGCCGATGGAGCATTGTCGACCAGTGCGGCCTTAGAAGTAGCTGCTGGAGCGTCCCACTGACCCGGTGACGCTCCTATCAATGTTAACCCCTTCTTTGGGGCTCCGGAGTAAAGACAGCGGACACAACAATGATGAGCCACTCGATGGGGAGGGCATGCTCTTACGAAGTCACGCGTCTTCCTGAAAATGGTCCCGAGTCGTGGGTCGGCGGGTCACCGGCAAGTCAGTCCCGAAGGACGACAGTTAGGGGGAGAGCCAGACCCACGGCCCGGGGACTTAGCCGCGAGGGAGGTAGCGATAGGTCTCGCGGGCGATGTAGCGCTGCAGGATCCGGATGACGTCCCGCTTGGTCCGTCCTTCCTTCACCCGGCGGTCGAAATAGGCGGTGGTCTCTGGGTCGTGGGCGATGCGGACCATGGCGATGCGCCACAGGGCGCTGTTGGCCTGACGATCGCCACCGTCGTGCCGGCGCAGATGCCCTGCGTTCTTTCCCGAGTCTGCCGGCACCGGGGACACCCCGCACAGGTGAGCCCAGGCGGCCTCGGAGTGGAGCCGTTCAGGGTTGTCACCGGCCGCCACCAACAGCGAAGCAGCCGTGTCGGGCCCGACGCCGAACAGGGCGAGCAAGTCGGGAGCAGTGGCCAGCAGTAGCGATTCGATCTTCTCGTCCAGTTCGGCGATCTCTCGGTCGAGACTCTGGATGCGGTGGGCCAACGAAGCGAGCGATGCCTTGGTGGCTGCGGTCACCGGATCAGACGATCTGGTCGACCGCATCTTCGCTGCCTCGGCCACCAGGGCCGTGACCGACAGGCCCTTCAGCCGGGAATGGAGCTGGTCAGGGGCGGTGATTCCCAGATGGCGCATCTGGACGATGGCCTTCACCCGGGCCTGTCGGGCCGAGCGCTTGGCCACCACCAGAACCCGGATGGCCTCGACGGGACCGTCCTTGGTCTTGCCCAGGCCGGAGGCCCGACCGCTGATGGCGGCCCGGGCGGCCTCGATTGCATCGAGGGGGTCGGACTTGCCCTGGTTGCGTCGGGACTGCCGGTTGGGTCGGTTGACTTCGACGACCTCGACGCCCTTCCGGCGCAGGAACCGGGAGAGCCCGACTCCATAGGAGCCGGTGCCCTCGACGCCGACCTTGGTGACCTGGCCGAATCCCTCGAGCCAGACAAGCAACGCTTTGTATCCGCCGGCGTCGGCATTGAACGACTCGGTGCCGACCAGCCGACCCAAGGGGTCGAGTGCTGCAGCAACGTGTTTATCCAGGTGGGTGTCGACACCGCCCGTGATGCCGGGAGCAGCTTCTACGATGGTCATGGCCATGGCGGATTCAAGGGGTCACTGCAACGGCTTGGTGAGTAGGCAACGCTTCGTTGCCCTGACCAAGGAGGCTGCAGATGGCAAGACACATGACCCGCGAGCAGAAGCAAACGGCCTGCCGGCTGGACACCAAAGGCTTGAGTCATAAGGAGATTGCGCGAGACCTGAACTACTCATTGCATGCGATCGAAGTCGCTCTTTTGGGGGACTATCGCCGCAACGCTCCGGCTGATGAGTGGACGCCTGCGCCCGGTCGTCTCAGTGCCGATGAACGTGAAGAGATCCTGATCGGGCTGTCGCGCGGCGAGTCAATGTCGGCCATTGCCCGTGGACTTGGTCGAGCCCCTTCCACGGTCACCCGGGAGGTGGCTGCCAATGGTGGTCCTCGGCGTTATGGAGCGTGGAAGGGGCGTTGTCGGGCCCGGGCGTCCTCGTTGCGCCCGAAGACCTCCAAACTGGACCATCCTGCACTCGCCCAGCAGGTGACCGCCTGGCTCGAAGAGCTCTGGTCGCCCCAGGAAATCGCCGAGCGCTTGCGCATCCTGTTCCCGGACGATCCGATGATGCATGTGAGCCACGAAACTATCTACCAATCTCTCTTCGTTCAGGGGCGTGGTGAGTTGCGCCGGGAGCTGACCCGCTGCCTGCGTTCAGGGCGGACGGCCCGCCGGCACCAGGGACGGGCCGTTCGCGGAGCACGAATCACCGACATGGTCATGTTGAGCGAACGGCCTGCGGAAGCCGAAGACCGAGCGGTGCCAGGTCACTGGGAGGGAGACCTCATCGTCGGGACCAACAGCCGCTCTGCGGTCGGGACATTGGTCGAGCGCTCAACCCGCCTTGTGCTGTTGTTGCACCTTCCGAAGGGCCACGATGCCAAGAATGTCGAAGCGGCCATGTGCAAAGCCATCGCCACCCTCCCGAGCGAACTCGCCCGGTCGGTCACCTGGGACCAAGGAACCGAGATGGCGAGCCACGCGAGCTTCACAGTGGCCACCGGCGTCCCGGTCTACTTTTGCGATCCTCATTCGCCTTGGCAACGGGGATCGAATGAGAACACCAACGGTCTCTTGCGCCAATACATGCCGAAGTACACCGACCTCTCGACTCACACGGCGAAGGACCTGGCGAGAATCCAACGGAGCCTCAACGGTCGACCACGCAAGACACTTGGTTACATGACACCATTGGAGAAGTTCGCCGAGCTCGTTGCGCTCACCCCTTGAATCCGCCCATCCCTTCCTTTCCTTAAGTCGGTTGAGGGGTGGCACGGCCGTCCCGCAAAGGAGTGACGGTGCGGGTCGATCTGCTCGTAACAGACCGGCCCATCACCCCCTCTGGAACGGGGCGCGCCGCGCCTCGAGTGTTTTGTCCGGAACTCCGACCGACGGGGCGCAGGTGCAGTCGTGCATCCACTTGATCTGAAGTCAGGTCGGGGATCCAGTGCTCCCGAAAGTACAAAAGACCAACCTCTCGGCGGTGGACCCTCACGGAAGCTCGACTACATCATTGGTGATCGGGGGCAGGTTGTCCAACATCCGTGGGCGGATATCGTCTTGGTCAGTTCGAGCGGAGGCTGTAGAGTGTCTAGCGGCGATTTCGATTACTTGATCGAGGACGAGCCTGATCCGCAACACGTTGGCGAGTTGATCTCTGGCCTGGTGGCCTTCAACGACGGTCGGGCCGGGTTGGAGAATTTCAGGCCTTTGGGAGTCTTTGTCCTCCGTGACGGGGAGATAGTCGGGGGTGTCGACGGACACACCCACTGGCGATGGCTGTATGTGAGTCATCTGTGGGTGCACGATGCAGTGCGAGGAGAAGGAGTTGGAAGCCACCTTATGAACACCATCGAGACTCAGGCTCTGGTCCGAGGGTGCAGTGGAGCGTGGCTGGACACGTTTAGCTTTCAGGCCCCTGGGTTCTACGAGTCCATCGGCTACCAGCCGTTCGGCGAGTTGCCCGACTTTCCACCCGGCAGCCGTCGCCACTTCCTCTGGAAGCCCTTGAAAGGCCGGGCGCTCGATCGCGAGCGCCTCTGACCCGGTGTTGATGTGGAACGGCCTGTCAACCTCCCGCGCGAAGCTCCTTCTCACTGCCTTTTGACCGCGACGCACCAGAGGTGCGGCGCCTGATTGTTCGTGAGCAGTCGGAGGGGCCCCGACGTCAACACGGAGCGCCCGGAGCCCGAAGGGTGAGGACGAACGGTGTTGACGTCGGGGTGGAGGCTGCTACTCGTCTCCCCATGCGGATGGCGGTGGCGGCCGGGCAAGCCATCGACGACGTGCCGGAGCGCAGTGGATCGGAGAACCGCCACGATGATGTACGCGTATCGAAATCGCAGTAAAGCCATTCGCAGTTAGTTGCCTCTGAATCGGGGCGCCCGTGCCATCCTCACGAGGAGGGATGGTGGGCATAACACCGGCGAGGATCGGATCTGCTGCGGCGGTGCTCCGGCGCGTCGTGGAGGGCTCGACCAGACCGCGGCGCCGATCGCGCGCTGACCGACGGGAAGATCATGTGCTCAGACCTCGGCCACCATCTCGGCCCAAAGGAACCCGGCGAGCTCACGGGCGATGGCGGCGGCCACCACCGAGCGAACATTCTTGTGGGCAGCCAGTTGCCGGAACCGCTTGGACAGGCGGACCTGTGCGGCCCACGAGCGGGCCACGGTCTCCGGCGGCACGCTCTGTTGACGCTCCCTGATACCGACACCGACGTTCGGACTGTGCTGGTAAGCCCAGGCCGCTTCACACAGCTGGCCCCGCAGATGGGCGTTGCCGGCCCGGGTGATCGAGCCCCGACGCTGGGTGAGTCCCGTCGAATTCTCCCCGGGCACGAGTCCGGTGAAGCTCATAAACGGTCTGGCCTTGGGGAAACGACGCCAGTCGAACACCTCGGCGGCCAGACACAGGGCACCGATTCGGGTCACACCCCGGTAGGCGGCCAACCGTGCCACTTGGTCACCGAAGGGATCCGTTGTCGCACCAGGGCAGGAGATCGGCCTCGACCGACTCGAGTTGAGTGTCTCTCAATTTCACCGTGGCCAGATAGTGGGAGTAGGTGGCAGCGATGGCGGGGTCGTCGAAGGACAGTGTGGCCAGCCACCGGCGATGTCGCTCGGTCCATTTCGACCCTCCCCGCCACACCACGCTGTGGCGGAGCAGGAACCCGCTCAGCCGGTTGCGGGCCCGGGTGAGGTCTTGGACCATGTCGCCCCGTGTCCGACAGAGATCGCGCACGCCTTCCTGGGCCGGCGTGGGGATGGCGATCGATGTGAGCTCGCCGGCCCGGTGCAGCCCCGCCAGGCGCCGGGCGTCCCTGCGGTCGGTCTTCACCCGGTCGCCCGAACCCTTCGGGATGAGTGAGGGGGCCACCACGTCACAGCGCACCCCCATGGAGCTGAGCAGGCGTTGGAGGTCGTAGCCGGTCGGGCCCGCCTCGTAACAGGCCCAGATCTCCTTCGGGCTTACCCTAGCCGCTTGATCAGGCGGCGGACCGAGTCGGTGTCGTGGAAGATCTTGTCGACCTCCGCGGCGTCCCGGTCGGGCGACAACACCGCCACGGCAATTGAATCCTTCGACACGTCCATCCCCAGATGGACGAACCCTCGATGGGCAATACTGGACACGGCTGGCTCCTTCCTTCCGTATGTCGGCTCCGTTCACCGCATAAGTGAATGATCCACGTAAATGCGGATGCCGGAGGAGCCGGCCGTTCCATACTGAATCGGGGTCACCCGAAATGAGCCAGGCAACGTCACGGGTCCGGGGATGCCGCGCGATTAATCGCACCAGCTAGTGCCTGAGCGGAACGCTTGTTCACCACGAATGTCCGAACGGTTTCGTCCAGATCTGACATGGTCAGGTGCGGCATCATGAACCGGTGCCGGACTATTACCGGGGCCTTGATCTGGTCCACCATCAGATCCACCAAGATGCCGTGCTTGGCTGTTCCAAAAACCAATCGGCGATCCGTGAGCACTAAATCACCTTCGGCCTCCCGCGGCTTGAGTCCGTCACCAGGGTCCAGCAAGAGCGCGAGGACATCAAACAGGATTTCCTCGTCCGGCTGGAGTCGGTCATTGATGATCCCAAGCCGAGCCCGTCTCCATTGGGGCATTAGTCGCTGACCCTGGTGATGGTGGTGGAAGATCGCGTCTCCACCGCTCTCCTTCTTATGCGACCCATCCTGCCCTGAGTTTCTCGATGTCGACGCCACGCCTCAACAGCTTCGTCGTGTAGATGTTTCCGTCGCTGAGGTGCTTGGAAAGGGCTGACGCGATGCCCACCACGAGCAACGCCGGAAGGACGAGAGAGAAGTTCCCGGTCATTTCTAAGGCGCTTGCCGTGGCCGTCAGGGGCGCTTGCGCCGCGGCCCCGAAGACCCCTCCCATAGCTACTACCGCGAAGACCGCCGGTGAGCTGACCGTTTGCCCGAAGACATGCTGGGCCAACGACCCGTAGGCCATGCCGGCCGTCGCGCCGATGAAGAGCGACGGAGCGAACACGCCTCCCGATCCGCCAATCGAGAGCGTCAAACTCGTCGCCACAATCTTCGCGACCAGTAGGACCAATAGGAACCACAACGCGTAGCGGCCTTCGATCGCTCGTTCCATCACGGGATAGCCGACCCCGTACATCTCGGGAACAGCGAGGAGGACAACACCCAAAGCAAGGCCACCGACAGCGGGCCGTGCCCACTCGGGACGCCCGTGCCAGAGCGCGTCGACGGTGTCCTCCATCCGATAGAGCACCGACTTGAACGTCCAGCCCAACAAGCCGGAGACCAGACCGAGGCCGGCCAGAAGAAGAAAAACCACAGGTCGTTGGACGACCAGTCCGTGCGGCAGGGTGGCGAAGAACGGTGCCGACCCGAACACAGCTCGACTCACAAGATCGGCGCCGACCGCGGAGAGAATCATCGCAAAAAGGGCGTCAATCGAGAAGACACAGAGGATGATCTCGAATCCGAAGAACACACCAGTCAATGGCGCGTTGAAGGTCGCAGCGATCCCTCCTGCGGCACCGCAGGCAACGAGCACGCGCAGTTTGATCCCAGGGACCTTGAAGAGTTGTCCAAGCGTCGACGCCGCCGCAGAGCCGATCTGGACGATCGGCCCCTCCCGGCCAACCGAACCACCCGTGGCGATGCAGATCGCCGATGCCAGTGCTTTGACCACCGTGACCGGAGGTCGGATCCGTCCCTCATTCTCAGCCACCGCCAGCATCACCTCAGGGACGCCGTGGCCCCGGGCTTCGGGCGCAAAACGCTGGATCAGGGGGCCGTAGAGCAGGCCCCCGACTACAGGAATGATCAGGAGGAACCACACGCCGATGCCCGGAAAGTGGAGGCTCGGAATCCTGCCTTGCTGTCCGAACTGTGCGTAACCCGTCGCAAGCCAGGTGAAGCCGAGGATCATCTCCCGAAAGACCACCGCGCCGAGGCCCGCGAGCGCCCCCACCGCCATTGCGAGCGCCAGGAGACCCAGCTGGGTCGAGCGCACCATGTGAGCAATCACTCCAAGTGGACGACCGAGCGGATTGTCTAAAGGTCCCAACTTCGCCCCCATTCCTCGTCGGGAATCTCACCTGCCGCCTTGCCAAAGGCACGGAACGCCCTTACCAGGCTCGCTCGTTCAGATGGCGGCATGGCTCCAAGGATCCGGTCTATCTCTTCGCGCCTGCGCTGCGTCACGCTGTCGACGAGCCGAATGCTCTTCGGCGTCAGGTCGAGTCGCACCTCGCGCCGATCAGCTCCTGCTCGTCGTCGCGAGATCAGCCGCTTCCGAACGAGTCGGTCGCAGAGGCGGGTCGCCGTCGAAGGGTCAACGCCGAGAGCGGCCGCAAGGTCCCTCGGTCTCTGGGGGCCGCGGGATGCGAGCACGACAAGGGCACGGTACTGCTGCAGCGAAACCTCTTCCTCGTGGTCTGCGAGTGACCGAGCCGCGACCGACACGAGGACACGGCTAGCCGTCATGACGGCATCGTTCGCCTGGCGGTTCGTGTCCGAAGATGAGACGGGACTGATGATAGTAGGAATACACATAGTGTATCCATGCAACTATCTCTGGGCAACAGATCAGTGTGGGTGCCAAGAATGTCATCTGGGTAGCTTGATTAGGACTTTCGCAAATCGGCCTGGCACACGAAACTGAGCCATGGCTCTGTCGTTTCTCTATCTCGCCTTCGTCAGGATCCTCCAGTTGCTCCGCCTGAGCCGGCGTGACAATGGCGATCTGGCGATTGAGGTCGTCGTGCTCCGGCACGAGGTTGCCGTCCTCCGTCGGCAAGTGGCCCGCCCCTGTAGGTGCCAAGAACCTCATCCACGTCAGGCCACCAGGCGTCATGGATGAGTCCACCGATCCGATCAATCCGCTCTAGTTGCGAAGGAGCGACACACTCGAGCGGTGCCGGGGACACGACGCTCGGCTGAGGCGACTGCTGGCCGAGCGATCGATGAGGCCGATGGCCGTTGTAGTGCTTGACGTATTCGCGGACGACGGATTCGAGATGTCCACGGCTGAAGATGAGCATCCGATCCAGACATTCACGTCGGATGGTCCCGACAAACCGTTCAGCAAAGGCATTTGCACGAGGTGCTCGGATCGGAGTTTGGATGATCCGAATGCCTTCGGAACGGAACACCTCATCGAAGCTTGGGGTGAACTTGGAGTCTCGATCCCGGATAAGGAACTTGACCGGTTGGGCACGCTCAGTGATCTCATAGGACAGGTTCCTCGCCTGCTGGATCACCCATGCTCCGGTCGGGTGGGCGGTGGCCCCGGTCACAAACACCCGACGGGTGTCCAGCTCGATAAAGAAGAGGACGTAGAGCCTCCGCAGAAGCACGGTATCCACGGTGAAGAAGTCGCAGGCCAGCATCGTTGTGGCTTGGGCCTTGAGGAACTCACCCCATGTGGGCCCGGTTCTGTTCGGGGAGGGGTCGAGGCCGTGACGCTGGAGGATGTTCCAGACGCTGGCCGGCGCCAGGATGACACCCATCCTCGCCAGCTCCCCGTGGATCCGGCGGTAACCCCACGTCGGATTCTCCGTGGCCAAACGAACAACCACCTGGGCGGTCCCCATGGGGATGCTCGGACGGCCTGAGGACTTCGGGTAGGTCCACTTGCGCCGGATCAGCTCTCGATGCCAACGAAGCAGGGTTTCGGGCTGGACGAAGAACCGATGAAGCTTCGTCCGGGGGATCAGCTGGCAGAGGCCAGCAAGGAGCGCTCGATCCGATGGTCGCAGAGCGGGGCGGGCCACTTGTCTTCTGAGGACAGCTACCTCGTGCCGGAGCACGACGACCTCGATGGCCAGATCGCCGCTCTCACGCCGACTCAGACGGAGCGTCTGTAGGATTCTGACGAAGGCGAGATAAAGAAATGACAGAGCCATGGCTCATTTTCGTGTTTCCTTCCGACTTGCGAAAGTCCTGATCAAGAAACCCGGATGGCATTCTTGGCACCCACACCTCGAATACTTGGATACACGACGCCAACCTGGGTAATTGCGATGCATCGAACTCGGAGCCATCCAGTTTTGTCGGCGCGAACAGGGGAATTATGTCGACGCCCCTTGGTTGGTGGGCGAGGGGGTGTCCGGTTCCATGACTTACTTAGTGGACACCATGTCCCAGGACATCGTGGACACCTGCTCAGGTGGTGTCCATGGATCGTGCCCGTTATGCCGTTGATGCCGTGGTGGTCGAGGGCCGGTCCCTCCGATCGGTGGCCTCGTCGCTCGACATGTCGAAGTCCTGGGTAGGCAAACAGGTCTCCCGCTACCACTCCGGTGGCTACGAGGCCCTGGCCCTGTGCTCGACCGCACCCCATGGGCGACCCACCCAGATCCCGGTCGAGCTCGAGAATGAGATCGTCACCATGCGCAAGCACCTGGACGAGGAGGGCCTCGACGCCGGTCCACTGACGATCCAGTACCACCTGAGACAGCGGCACGGGACGGCCCCGGGGCGCTCCACCATCCACCGGGCCCTCGTCCGGCGGGGCTTCGTCACCCCCCAGCCCCAGAAGCGGCCGCGGACCGCCTGGCAGCGCTTCGAAGCCGCGCTCCCCAACGAGACCTGGCAGGCCGACATGACCCACTGGTCCATCGATGACGGAACCGAGGAGGGGATGAAGGTCGAGATCCTCGACTTCGTCGACGACTACTCCCGGATGGTGGTGGCGGCCGTGGTGGTCCCGGTGGCCACGGCGGCCGACGTGGTGGCCGCTTTCTACAAAGGGGCCTCCACCTGGGGGTTTCCGGCCTCCATGTTGACGGACAATGGCTGCATCTTCACCGCTCAGTTCCGCAACGGTCGCTGTGGCTTCGAGACCGAGCTGGCCACATTGGGCATCCAGATCAAGCACGGCAAGCCCTACCATCCAGAGACCCAGGGAAAGATCGAGCGCTTCCACAGAACCTTGAAGCGATGGTTGCGCAAACGGGACCGGGCTCTGTCCATCGCCGACCTCCAGGCCCAGGTCGACACCTTCGTCCGCTACTACAACGAGGAACGACCCCACTCGGCCCGGGGCATGATCCCGCCCCGTCGGGCCTACGAGGCCCTGACCAAGGCGGCGCCCGACCCGGAGAGGTACCCGATGACGCCGCACACCCGGGTGCGCCACGACAAGATCGACAAGACCGGGGTGTTCACCCTCCGCCACGGGACCAAGCTCCACCACATCGGAGTAGGACGAGGGCACAAGGGCCGACGGGTCATCGTGCTCGTCTGCGACCTCGATGTCCGGGTCCTGAGTGAGGATGGCGAACTACTCCGCCACCTCACCTTGGACCCGTCCAAGGACTATCAACCCATCGCCAGCAGGCCCTGATGGCCTACCCTCCATAGGTTCAACTGTCCATGTCTTGAGACATCACATCGGTTGG
>CAWIOU010000031.1:0-14971 GCA_963837805.1 uncultured Acidimicrobiaceae bacterium | reverse complement strand
CAGGTCTTTTGTCGCTGAAGCTCCCTGCAAAGATTACCGGATGGGGTGATCTGGGGGTTCATTCTCTGAATAACCCCGCGAACCTCGTGTGTGCGCAAGATGTGAGCAGTTCGGTGGCCGATTCCGAAGGGTAAGGTGACGGAATGAAGCGACCTCCGGCACGGCGGCTACATCTGGCTCCGCTTTCTACGATTGCGAGTCGCGAGGTGACCTTGGCGATACTCGAACTTGCCAAGGCTGAGGCCATCGTCCGGTTTTGTGAGCGACTGGGAGGACGGTGGATCAACAAGTCCACTCGACGAGCCAACCGTCGATGGGCCAACCGGCTACGCATGAAGCTTGCCCTGTTGCAAAAGAAGCTCCCGCTGCTCGACGCGTTGAACTCCCGAGACTCCGCCTCCAAGCCGCCGCAGATGCTCGGCCCATGCTCGCTTCCGTGCCTCTCACTGGCTCAGCAACTTCCTGCGCGCCTCCCGCTCGCCTCGTCACCGGCCCCCGGTTGGAGGAGATAGCGGCGTAACTGCTCACCCCACCCCCTCCACCGGCTAATCGTGGGGAGGGCATCCAGGAGTGGGCATGACTGCAACACCCGTAGGACCTGGCCCCCAGAATTGCGGCGTTCGTCGATTCCGATCCAGAAGTGGACAAGGCGGTTCGTAAGGCCAGGCCAAGACCCAACCGGAAACGCAAGCCTGTGGTTGCAGAGCAACCTCCTCCAGGCCGACTGGCATACACGGTCAAGGAATCGGCATGGGCGGTGGGCTGCCACCCGAACACGATCTGGAGCCTGCTGAAGAGTGGTGAACTGAAAGGCTTTACGCTCAATCGAAAGCGCATGATCGCAGTGGCCGAACTGGACGAGTTCATGGCTCGCGGTGGCACGAACCAGTCGACCGGCATGTCAACCGCCGCTGAGCCGGTGGCTCTAGTCTCGACCGTCGTCCCCCACGGCGAGGCAGGTACCGATGCCTGAAGATCAGCGCCTTCCCAAGATCAAAGGGCCTTCCGAAGTGTGGGGCTTGACTCAGAGGGAGTGCGCCATCCGTGAGTCCCATGAGGCCGACGGCCTCCTTCGGGTCTGGTGGGTTCGTGAGGGCCTTGACCGGCTCTTGTGGGATGCGGCAGATCCGCTGGTCGGAATCGACGGTGCCATAGCGGGTCTTCGTAACGCTCGCACCATGTTCGTTTCGGCAGGATTCGAGTGTCGCTCATGATGCCCGCTGAAACTGTCCTGGACCAGTTCGAGAGGGGCCGGGCACTTCCGCACGACCTCGATGCGGAAGCTGCAACTCTCGGATGCGTGATGTTGGACGCCGACACCCTCGCTGCCGTCCGCAGGGTGGTAGCCCCGGAAGACTTCTACCGACTAGCACACAGGGCTATCTTCGAGGCGGCTTGCAGGATCGGCGACCGCGATGAGCCACCCCAGCCCGTCATCGTCGCGGATGAACTGGCAGGCGGCCCTGACCCAGCTCGACCTATCAGATCTGATTCTGATGGTCTCCAACGCCCCAGGTCGATCTGGCGCCGCGGCTCATGCTCAGATTGTTGCCAAAAAAGCGCGTCAACGAGCACTCATCAAGGCGGCCAAGGAACTGGAAGAGGCTGGTTACGAGGGCGATTGCGCCGCCGAATCCATGGCCCTTCGGATGCTGCACGAGGTGAGACCAACATCGGTAGATCGGTCCCTGGCAGTTGAGGCCATCGACTGGTCGACGTTCTGGAACACCGAGGTCGCTGACCCCGAGTACGTGATCGAACCATTCTTCGCTGCTGGTCGTCAGACTGCGATCTTCTCGATGGCCAAGATCGGCAAGTCACTCCTCACGCTCGACATGGTCGCTGCCGCCGTGACTGGTCGGAGCGTGCTCGGTGCCGCTCCAAGCTCCCCGAAGCGTGTGATCTACGTCGACATGGAGATGACCGAGGCCGATCTCCGTGAGCGCCTGGTGGATCTCGGTTACGGCCCCGATGACGACTTCAGCAGGCTCGCCTACTTCCAGTTGCCTTCTTTGCCACCACTCGACTCTGATCTTGGAGGCGAGGTGATGGCCCAGTTGGCCGTTGCTCACGGAGCCGATCTCGTGATCATCGACACGATGGCCAGAGTCGTAGTCGGAGACGAGAACAGTGCTGACACGTACCGAGCCTTCTACGGACATACCGGGCTACGTCTGAAGCAGTTGGGTATCGCCCTCGGTCGCTTGGATCACATGGGGAAGGAGGCAGCCAAGGACCAGCGCGGTAGCTCTGCCAAGGCCGACGATGTCGATACCGTCTACAAGCTCACAGCCGCCGACTCGACACATCTCCTCTTGAAACGGACTCACAGCCGAGTGCCTTGGATGGCCCCCGAAGTCCACCTTGTCCGGTATGAGGAACCTCATCTGAGCCATGTCATCGCCGAGGCGGTCTGGCCCGAAGGCACCGCTCGTGTAGCCGAGTTACTGGACGAACTCGGTGTACCTCTCGACGCGACAGCAACGGCCGCGACGGCGGCACTGAAGGAGGTAGGACCGGGATGCCGAAAGGTGACCATTCTGGCTGCCCTGAAGTTCCGAAGGAGCCAGGCGACATGAAAGTGTCCTCACACGCAAGCGGTTCCCGGAACCGACTTGTCTACCAACCCGGAACCGCACGGGGAACCTGGTGGCGATCTCCGGCCAGAAGTCGAAGTCAGCGCCTATCGAGCGGTTCCGGGAACCCCTGGGAACCGTGTCCCAGGACAGCGGGAACCGAGGTGGGGTTCCTGCAAGGGAACCCCTTGGTCCAGTCCCCCTCTCGCGACCTCTTGCTTGACGGCTCGACAGAGGATGTGTAGCTCATGACTATCGACCCGAATCCACCGCCACAGGAGGGCATACAGCCACCGCTCGGGGCAACTGAGAGCCGCGTCACCGTGGGAGCGGTTCGACGGATGTCATCAACCCAGGTCAGTCCTCGAACTTCCAGTTCAGTCTCAGCGTGTCTGGCACGCCCGCAACATGCGCGTTCTCGTTCTCCTCGCGGGACGCCACCCGGCTTCTGAGGGACAGGGCGCGCCTGAGGTAGCCGATCAGGGACTCGTTACGACGTTGGCTGGACAGACCGGACACTCCTGGCAGTTGGCGAGCAGCTCCGCATGGTCGTGGTCGGCTGTCGCCTCCCTGAGATAGGCGCAAGCTTGCTGAGGTGTCTGGCCGATCGGGACCGAGGACGTCGTCGTTGATGAACATCCGGCCAAGCTGGCGGCGAATATCGCCGCAGCAGCGATGGCGAGGCTGGCGGTTCTGACGGTCCGCTTCTCGGCCATGTGGGGAACATCGTCACGACCTAGGGCGGGCTTGAGATGCCTGGCCGATCTGGTGAGCGCTGCGACTCGTCGACTGCGCCCAGTCTCGATCATCACTTCGACCGTTCGCCCGCCGATCTATAGGTCAAGAACTGCGCGAACTCGATTTGTCCGTTCTTGTGGACGAGATCGAGACGGAGTGGCGCGAACACGGCGTCGACGGCCCCTCTTTGTTTCCCGAGGTCGATGAGTCGAATCCGGTCGACGCCAGCCGCCTCAGCCCTTTCGACGGCCTCCTGAGGCGTCAGACCGATCAGATCCTCCAAGTCCAGACCAGGGAATGGCTGCTCGGGAGGCTGCACATGGGGATTCTGGCAGCCTGAGCGCCCCAAGTACGGACCGTCGCTGAGCTGAGCCGCTGCTGCTCCGTTGAACGACCCTAGAACTCTGTCCATGCGTCAGTCAGTGACCGAACTCCGGGTATCAACCGTCCCTCATAGCGGCGACGAGGCTGGTCTCCTGATCGCTGGCAGCTCCGACGTCGCTGCTCACGGTCTGAGCCGCGGCGCTCACTCCGGCGACGCTGCTCTGGCCTGACGCCATCAGCGCGTCGGCTCCCGACTTCTCGAGCGAGACGAGCAGGGCTTCCTTCTCACTGGCGGTGGCTGGTGGCACTTCGAGGTTGGACGCGAGCGTCGCCTCTTGCGTCATGATCCCCGAGATCGAACGCAGCGCCTGGTCCGACTTCTGCACGTCGTTGTTGACGGTGGCGATCATCGTCTGAGTGATCTGGGCGATCTGATCGTCGGAACTCGTCTGCGACGCCGTTGCCGACTGTTCGCACTGCTGTATGGCCGCCATCAGTGGGCCGGTGCCCTGCGTCAGCGTGTTGATCGACTCCGCGTTGCTGAGGCACTGCTGGGCGGCCACTGACTGCGGACTCGTCGGGCTCATGCTCTGCGTCGTCTGGGCGATCTCCGCCTGCTCGATCTGGTTGCTCTGCTCGATCGCTGAGGTCTCAGCGTTGTAGGCGTCCGTGTCGTTGACGTTGACCTCCTTCGCGTACGGCAGCGCCTGGGCCGACAGCGCGGTCGACCGCAGCCTCGTACCGGGCCGCCTCGGCAGTCAGGATCGCACGAGGACTCAGCGTCGTCGGGGTGGACTGGGCCGCACTATGCGTCGCACCCGTCGTCCCACCCGTCGCCGCGACGGCTACTCCGGCACCGCCACCCACCAAGAGGAGCGCCGCGGCCACCACGATCCATCCCCGGCGCGAACGCTTCGGCCCGACCTGAGGTGCCACCGGCTGGAAGTCGGGCAGCAGCGGGAGCGTGTCCAGGCTCGGGACCTCGGCGGGCATACGAAGACCATCGGCACGCCCGCCCTTCGGACTTGAGGCTCCTGTCGCATCGCGGAGCGTGACAAGCGAGACTGGTGCCCGTGGCGAAACGAATGGCGGTCCTGGTCGCAGCGGCGCTGCTATGTGCCGGGCAAGCGGGCTGCGGAGGGAATCACCCTGGCTCTACCGAGGTGAACGCAACGCCGGTGCCGACGACGTCGGTTCAGCCATCGACAACCGCAAGCACGGTATCGGTCGCCGTGCTTGATCAGCACGTTCTCGCGATCCTCAACGCCGGGAACGCCACCATCGCAGCGGACAAGGCAAAGCCAGGAGACACCGGATTCCCAGGCGTCCAGGCGGCCTTCAACAACACTGCTCAGCAGCTACAGGGCCTCACGTACCCGTCGGCCTCTCAGGCGGACGCGAAAACTCTGGTGGCCATCCTTGAGAAGCTGTCCGCCGACGTTGGCCAGGTGATCGCTTCTCCGAATACCACGGAGGAGCAGAACATCGAGAACGATGAGGGGACCGAACTGGCCGATAGCGACGCACTTCGTCACGATCTCGGGCTTCCCGCCAGCCCTGGGGTATAGGACACTTCCACTCAGCGAGGGATCAGCTCGTCGGTCACGCCCGCGATTCCTACGATCACTTGGGCCGTTCGCCTGCCGATCGAGAAGTCGGGAACTGCGCGAACTCGATTCGTCCGTTCTTGTGGACGAGATCGAGACGGAGTGGCGCGAACACGGCGTCGACGACCCCTCCCTGCTTCCCGACGTCGATGAGTTGAATCCGGTCGACGCCAGCCGCCTCCGCTTTGTCCACGGCTTCTTGAGGGGTCAAGCCGATCAGACCCTCCAAGTCCAGCTCAGGGAATGGTTGTTCGTGAAGCTCCACATCATGATTCTGGCAGCCGAGTCCACCCCTCAGCACGGCTCCGGCCCGGATGGGATGCTTCTGGCTCACGGGCGACGGACCCGCGACGGAGGTGGAGCCATGAAGATTCCGAGAAGCGCCGTGCTGGTACTCGTCAGCTTGGTCGCTGGAGCCATTCTTGCTGCTGGTGTCACCGCGGCGGTCACAGCCGGGGCCAGCGGGACCAGCTCGACCTACTTCGCCTGCCTCAGGTCGGGAACGCTGACGAGGGTCGGCGTGACTCGCCCAGCGTGCCCCAACGGAGCAACCGTCATCTCCTGGAACTCGGTCGGCCCCAGAGGCCCTCAGGGACTGCGGGGAGCAAAGGGGGCGCAAGGTCCAGTTGGCCCGCAGGGACCAGGGGCACAGTCCGCCTACGCTCCAGCAGTTGCGGCACCTCAGGGCGGCGACATGGCGACGGTAACGCTTTCCCTCGCTCAGGGCGACTATCTCGTCACCTGGGACATCGGCGTAGCGATGCCGAACTACGGCAGTTGCTATGACGCAGAGGGGCCGAACGTAACCGAACTGACGTCAGCGCTCAGCTCTGACCTTGTTTCCGTTGGGCACGGAGGGAGCACGCTCACAGTGGACTGCTCAGGGAACTCAATCGGTGACGCGGTCGTGACCGCGACGCCTACGTCGGCTCAGTAAACGATGGCTGGCTCAGTGGTCGAGCAGGCGAACGCCGCTCGCTTGGCAAGCTCCGGAAGGTCAGTGGCCGAACCAACAGAGGTTGACTAAAGTCAGGTCGTGCGACCGCTGGCACGATTCGCTGCGATCGGATACGTCGCAGTCGGCCTCTATGCGACACGCGTCGCGTTGCGCGACGACGTACGCGCCCGCTTCGGAGGCATCGCTTTTCCCGGCACCGCCGCACAACAGTGCACGTTTTTTGGCACGGGCCTGTCAGCGCCACTCGTTTTGTTGGCAGCCTGGAGCGTGGCGATCGCACACGACGACCGAATCACAGTGAGGACGCTGGCCGCCGCGACCTTCCTCGGTTCTCTCGGAGAACCCGTGACCTGGCAACGCCGGTACTCAAGGATTGTCGGAGCAAGCCTCGCGATGTCCGCGGTCGTCGTCCTTGCCACGCCGCCAACCCCGACCACTGTCGGTGACACCGCCATATCGCCCTGACCGGGATACAAGATGTCCGAGCAGGCGCCTACTCAGTGGATCGGCCCCACATCTGGAGATGCGTTCTGACGGACCACGTCTCGATAGCGGTCCGATCCGGCCCTTCCGGCAGAGAGTCATCGTCCGCCAGAGCCTCTAACTCAGCGTCGAGGGCAAGTGAACGGTTCCACCACTCAGCGAAGGGCACATCACCTCGTCGGACCCTCAGGAGCCACTCTTTGGGTTCACCCTGCATCGGAAGGTTGAGGTGACCCGATTGAAGCAGCTCCAGACCTTGGAATCCGAGCCTCGCACAGTGCATGGCGTACTTCGTGTCGTAGCCGAAGGACTCGATCAACTCCTCGCGTTGGCCTCCTCCGCGTCGGCCGTGGCGACCCCCAGCCAGGCCAAGGAGACGTTCCGCCTGGGACTGCATGTAGCCCCGATAGCGAGGAATGAAGTGCCGTCCGATGAAGAGTTCCCCCATGCTCTGTAGTTCGTGGCCTTCGGCTGTGGCCTCGATCACGGGTGCCCAGAAGGACATGAGAATGGAGGGATTCCCAGTTACCGCCAGGTACAGGAATCGGCGAAGTGGATGGATGGTTCGGTCAGTGTCGCCTGGGCCTGACCGCACACCCTCCGGCTGCGTCCGCTGCATGATCGTGACAGGGCCGCCTGGGTCCAGTCCCAGTACCTGATCGGCACTCTCGACCACGACGGCCGTCTCGTCTTGGTCCTCGCCCCCCGGTAGCCCCGTGCCGTGAGCCGTAGAGCCGACCTCTACAAGGAGAATCGTCGCGGGCGGCAGCGGAGGTATGTCCATGGCCCCATCTTGGCGTCCCGGCGGGTATGCCGACGACCCCAGCGGATCGCCGGGTGCTGCCCCACCTACCCGGTGATGTGGGGCAGGCCCGGTCATCGTCCGTGGTGACTCGGTCGCTCAGAGAGAGGCCCCGTGACGGCAGAGTGACACTGATTGCTGGTGCCGCCTTCCGGTGCTAAACCTCCAAAGAGGCGGGCGTGTGGGGCAGCACCCCTGGAGCGGAAGGTGCTGAGCTGATGGCAACGGGATGGAAGAAGTACCTCAGGACGCTTTTAGCCGGAACACTGCTCTTTGGCGGTGCTGTCACCGCCTCGCTGGCGGTGGGGGTGCTTCCTGCCTCGGCCTCGACGTTGACCGTGACCGACTGCAGTGGCTCAACCTCTGACGCTGGCTCCCTCCCCACCGCCGTAGCCAGCGCAGCGTCCGGGGACACCATCACCTTCAAGCCAGGCTTGTCCTGTCCGGCCAAATCCCCCATCACCTTGACAAGCACCATCTCCATCAACCAGAACCTGACCATCACCGGTCCGGGTGCGAGCACGATGGTGGTGAGCGGTGACAACGCTGTGGAGGTGTTCGCCGTCAACAGCGGCACAGTGACCATCTCGGGACTCACCATCGAGAACGGCGACAGCCCCGCTGGCGGCGGCGGTATCCTCAACGAGGGCACGCTGACGATCAACTCGTCGACCGTGTCGGGCAACACCGACAACGGCGAATCCGGTGGCGGCGGCGGTATCCTCAACGAGGGCACGCTGACGATCAACTCGTCGACCGTGTCGGGCAACACCGCCAACGATTACCCTGGCGGCGGTATCTTCAACTTCACCGGCACGCTGACGATCAACTCCTCGACCGTGTCGGGCAACACCGTCAACGGTTTTCCGGGCGGCGGCATCGGCAACTTCTCCGGCTTCTTGACGATCAACTCCTCGACTGTGTCGGGTAACACCAGCGTTGAGGGCGCCGGAATCATCATCGATGGTGGCTCCACCACGCTCGGCGCCACCATCGTGGCCGCCAACACGGGAGGGAACTGCTCCTCCTTCGCGGGTAGCTTCGCGAGCGACGGCTACAACCTGACCGACGACCCCTCGACCAACAACACCTGCGACTTCACTGCGTCCACCGACGTGGTGAATGGCAGTCCCGACCTCGGTCCCCTCGCCTACAACGGAGGGCCGACCATGACCATGCTGCCGGGGACGGGCAGTTCGGCCATCGGGGTCATCCCCTCATCGCCCGCAGGCAGCTTCTGCCCACGCACCGACCAGCGGGGACTGGAAAGTACCGGGAACTGCACCATCGGTGCCGTCGAGCCTGTTCACTGTGCCACCGGACTCCACCCCCACGTTCTCACCGCTACCTACGCCACGGGGACCTTCACCGGCCTGTTCTGTCTGAACGGCAAGGGATACGGCACCTACACCCAGGGCGGGGTATCCGGGCCCGGTCACGTCTACGCCTTGAAGGGCTACACCATCATCACAGCCTCAGGAACACAGGTCCGCATGTTGGGAATTACCAAAGGCACCTATAGCAAGTTCACCGAAGTTGCACCCGTGCCGATCAAGACAGGGACCTTCAAGCTGACCTGAGTCTTATCCACGCCCGGATGTGCCGTTCGGGGGCATGGAATAACCCGACTAGCCCGTCTTCAGATCGGGAACCCTCTCCGCCCACCAGGCGGTCACACCGTTCTTGATCTCATCGGTGAGGGGACCATCGGCCATCAGGATTCGATGATCAACTAGGCCCAGGTTCACGACTCCGATCTGGTCTTCGAGGTAATCGGCGGACTCATCCACCAGGCCCCCGTGCTCATTCACGAGTCGATCTGAGAGCCACACCTCCCACCCGGTGGAAGTGACCTCGAAGTGAATGTCCGTGGTGAATGGCGTTGGTGGTTGGTTGTCGGGGGGAGTCATCTCCTCAGCACTCTACGGGCCACAGCCCCTCCGACCGCCGTGTCCCCCCGACCCTTCCGTTGCCCTCAGAGCCGTCCAGAAGGCCGCACACGGCGTGTGTTCCGGCGGGGTGACCGACAAAGGGTCACCGGCCCCTCAGCAGGCCAGAAGCCGCGGCCGTCGAGTCGGAGGCGGAGCGGTTCGGGACGACTGCAACCACGGACCCTTTCGGCTCCGCTCAGCCGATCTTTGAGTAGTACGGAATCAGGCACGGTAGACCCCCGGTTCCCATACCATCTGGGCAGGACATTCGGGCTGGACCCAGCCTTTGCCGGACGAAGGAGACACTGGTGACATCCAAGGCGATCGTCGAAGACTTCCTTGGCGTCAACGTCCATCGGCTCGCCCGCATGGGCTACCTGAGGCCCGGCGAACCCCGCCGCATCGGGTGGCGGGTTGATGGCGAGTTCACCGGATGGCTCACGGTTGAAGCGACCGACAACCTTGTGACATTCCTCGGTGACGCTGGCGACCTGGACCGAGTCGCTGAGGACGTGAAACTGACCCGGACTGAGGTGGGATTCGGCGAGCGTCGATGGTTCGTCTGCCCAGGGTGTGACCGACGATGTGCCGTCCTGTACGTCAAGTCGAGAGCGCTTACTTGCCGTGAGTGCGTTGATGCCACATACCTCACCAGCACCTTGGGCAAGCAGGCTCGGCTGCAGGATCGGCTCCACAAGGCCAGAGCGGCGCTCGGGATGGACGAGTGCGGCCACGCTGTGAAGCCGAGGGGGATGCACGAGGTCACCTGGCTCCGTCTGTGGCAGCGCTACTGGGAGGCAGATGAGGCCATCGTCCGGTCACTCCGCACCGCCTGACCGCCGTTCCAGGCCAGACATGGGAAGTAGCGGACTGAAGCGATTCCGACGCGGTGATGCTGTCGGGGATGAGTCGCCCCTGATGTCGACCAGGTGCCAGGATGTGGGCCGTGCGGCGAGCGAGAGACGAGGGTGGGAGCCACATCACAGCGATTGTGGTGGCTGTCGTCGTGCTCCTGGCGGTCGCCGGGGTCGCTGGCTACTTCTACGTCAAGGATCACCACGATTATGCGAACATCTCATCTGAACAGGGGTTCTTGAGCAACACCAGCGCGAACGAAGTCAACTTCGTACAGTGGCAGGAGAGTGCTGGTGGCTTGCTGACCGGCTCCATTCAGACCACCACCAAGTCGTCCGATCAAGCTGTAGAGACGTTCAACGGTCAGCCCTCCGTGAGCACAGCGTCACAGCAGCTCAGCGGGCATGTGGATGGCGCTCATGTCGTGTTCACTACCACGGTCCAGGGGAAAACGGTCACGCTCTACGGAACGTCGGGTGACGGGACACTGAAGCTTACGTTCCCGGCTGACAACTCTGTGTGCCCAGGACAGGGAGACATCACCGAGCGATTCGAGCTCCACGACGGTCGCCCAGTTCGACGCCGCTCCACTCCACATGACTACCAACTCACCGAAGTGCTGACGACGGTAAGTTGGAGGTCAAGCGGGCTGACACGGGACAAGCAGGCCATCGCGTAGCTTCGAGTCCGGGTGGGTTGGCTCCTCGTAGAGAGCGACGTGCGCGCACACGGCTGGGGCTAGGAGACAGTTGTTCCTGAGCAACCTGATCCACCCGGATGGAAGTCTGAGAGCAGTGGATCACTACGCCGAAGCGTTCTGCCTTCTGTCGGAGCGGTGCTTCCGACTCATCCAGGCCGAAGATGGCACTGGGCACGCCCAGCACTGCCCCTATCTAACTGAATGGCGAGGGCGGTTCAAGGACAACGCTGGCCGGTGGCACACCGTCGAGGCGTGCCAGGGCCACCGAGCTGACCTCGATTCTGTTCAGCGTGTCCGCTAGCGATCTCCCCCGAGGCTGAGCCAGGTCAGCCCGTTCCAGTGCCTGATACCGAGACCGAATAGTCAGTGGTCAGAAGTCCTTCGCTGAAGGTAACGGATTCTGATGCCGGTCCGTCAGCAGTCGGCGAGAATGTGACATTCGCTATGGTGCACGATTGCCCAGGATTCAGATATAGACCGCTAGTCGGTGAGGTCAAGCCACTGCAAAAGTCGCTCTCTGCTTGAAACGGGGACGGCACCGTGAAGGCGCTGAATAGGCCGATCAGGCCTCCACCTGATCCGATGTTCGTGAAGGACATGGTCCGTGGAGCACTTGTGCTTCCCACTGGCACATCACCAAAGGCGAGCGACGTGGGCGAAGCTACAAAGTTCGGAGTACCGCCCGGACCCGTACCTGTTCCAGTCAGGTTGATGACGATCGTCTGTCCGTTGACTTCAAGGTAGTAGGTAGCTGTGTCAGTGGTGTCGCCTGAGGGGCTGTAAACGAAGGACAGAGTGCAGCTTCCACCTGGTGGCATGATCAGCCCACCACCTGTGGTAATCCCAGTCTTACCTATCGTCGGCATCGGGCACGAACCTGTTCCGTTGGAACCAAAGTCACTGATGAAGCTGTCACTGCCGGTATCGTTGGCTGCGAAGAACGGCACGTACTGTGCAGCGGCTGACGCGTTGGTGATCGTCGCAGTCCGGCTAGCAGATTCGGTGTCCACTGCGACGTTTCCAAAGTTGATTGTGGCTGGACTGACCGAGAACAGCTTCCCGCCCGGAAGTCCCTGCGGGCCGACTGAGTTCCAAGAGATCACCTTCGCCGTCCGGTATGCACACTTCGGAGTCGAGGTGCCGACGTTCGTCAGTTTCCCGCGTAGAGGCACGCAAAGTACGTGGTGTTCGCTCCAGTAGCTCCAGCGTTTACCACCACGCCGTAGGTCGCTCCACCCAGTAGGAACGCTGCTACAAGAGCAACCACCGTGAGAACTCTTCCACGCCTGAGTCTCTGCACGGACGACCACCCCCATCCAGTTCCGCCGGGCCGATCCCGAACTGAGTGGACGATAGCCCCCTCTCAGCGAGAAAGCCTTGGTCGTTCCCAGGTCCGTCGCGATTGCCACCGGACGTGATGACCGGATTGCTCGGAGTGAGGATGAAGGGCAGCACGACCAGTTCGGGGGACCGAAGATCGACCCCAGGCACGTTGTCGATCCGCCAAGTGGCGCCCAGGCCACCTCGGAGGCTGTCCGGCCTTGCTGGCGGCAGGGACCCTGCGTTACTCGACCCCCTGAGCCTCTCAGCTCCTCCTGCGCTCAGACGCCCACATACGGCCAGACAATCGGCGGGGGTAGGCGCTGGGGTGGTCTGATGCTCGCAGAATGAACAGTTAGCTACTTCGATGTCACGTTCAGCGCGACCCGACCCGGTACGTCGTTGCCGCGGATTCCCCATGACGCTTCCTGAAAGGCTCGTTCACCATCGTGAAGCCACTGATCGTCGTAGGCGCCCGCGAACTCGGGGCTGAGCGGGACCTTGGCGAACGGGTTGTGGAAGATCGTGAGGCGATGCGCCGTCTCGGCCTCGCAGTAGCGCCCAGCGTCCGTCTCATCGCCGATTACCTGGAGAATGGTGGCAATCCGTTGACCGATGGACATGCTCGTGTTGAATCGTTCCTCGGCGAGTCTCTCGATATCAGCCAGACGAGGATTGAACGACGTCAGTACCGCCACTGCCGAGAATCGCCGGTTGATCTCCGGCTGAAGCCTGCCTCCTGGCCCGAAGATCAGCACCGTTGATGCACCTGGCGGGGCATCGTCACCCACTGGGACCCTGATCTGGAGGTTCCCGAACATGGCAGCCGCCACCTGGTGCGACTCGAACGCCATCTCGCTGCGCGTCCTTGCCTGGACGATCACGAACGGAAGTCCTCGGTCGATAGCGGACTTGGCCTGCTTCTTCTTTCTGCTGTCGTCGATCGCGCGTCGTAGGGCACCCTCCGGCCCCCGAATCGCGCCGGAACGGTATGAACCGTCAGGATTCTTCGGTAGGAGGTACACCGGCTCATGTATGTCCATGACCACCGTTCCACAGACCGGGTGGTCTACCTCGAAGTCGGGATTCGGCCCTGATGAGGCTGGCTCGAATCGGAAGGGGAATGAGCGGGATTCGAGATAGGAGCGCAGGGCCACTTCTCCTGCTGAGTTCGGCGAGGTGGTCATCAGCGCCATCCTCGCATGACTATTCACAGGATCAGCCCGTGATTCCGTCGCAGCGATTGCCCCGTCCGACAGTCTCAGGCTTGGCCTGGAGCCCTACCGGCGGCAAGAAGCCACTGTGGGGTGCATAGGACCCGACCGTAGCCCGCTGAGAGCCGTCTGGTTGCCCGGAGGTTCAGCGGCGGTACCCTACCCGCCCAGCATCCGTTCCTGGCCCTCTGTGGCGTCTACAACGCCCGCGCTTGTGTCGGTAGACCTTGGCCAACATCCGAGTGTCGTCATGGCCCACGACATCGGCAGCATCTTGCATCGGGACACCGGCCTCCATCATGAGCGTCAAGGCTGTATGTCGCATCTCGTTGGGAGAGATGACGTCAACCTCGGCCCTCTCACATACCCGCTTCACCGTCCGTCGCAGGTTCGAGAAGTCAATCGGCGTGCCGATGATCGAGCAGAACACGAGGTCGTTGTCTTCCCAGACCGGAGCCCGAAGGCGGGCTTTGCGTTGGTCCTTCCGGTGGGTACGGAGAACGTCGACAACAGGGGAGGGCAGCCGGAGAGTCCGGTAGCTGTCGGCCTTCACGTTCCCCATGATCAGGCCACCACCCGGCCTACGGTGCAGGGCCTCCCGAACGTCGAGAGTCCTCTCTTCCAGGTCGATTGCCTTCCACTTGAGGCCAAGGACTTCACCGGGCCGTAAGCCGAGCATGAGGGCCACCAGGAAGAGGGCCTCATCTTGATCCATAGTAGCACTGACCAGCACCTTTTTGGCATCGTCTTGGGTCAGCGCCCGTTTCTCCTTGGGCGGATCGGTCTTGGGCAGCAAGGCCAACCGGGCGACGTTGCGACCCACCCGGTTGCGTCGTTCGGCTTCGTTGAGCGCGGCGCCAAGACAGGTCCGAATCCGTGAGAGTGAGGACTTCCCGAGCGGTCGCCGTCGGCCTCCACGATGCCTCTGAGCAGGCGTGATAGGCATCTGGTTGGCCAGTGCTCGGAGACGTGCCTCGACCTGCTCAGTGGTTAGTTCTCGGAGGAGCTTGCTCCTGAGTGGCTCAAGGTGGCCGAAGGCCCACTTGTAGTTCGCAACGGTATTCGGGTCCAGGTCTGGATCGGCCTCGATGGCCGTCTCGAAGTACCAGTCCAGCCATTCTCCGAGCCGAGTGTCGTCGCCGATTGGCAGCCCAGTTGCAGCCTCTGCGCGGAGCTTGTCCAGCAGTCTCGTGCCGTCGGTCTTGCTGCTGCCTCGACCCGCCGACCGGCGATGACGGGTCCCTTCGTGCCAGTACTCGGCGATCCAGATGTCTCGGCCCTTGTCGTAGTAGACCGTCCCCTCGCTGTACGCCCGCTTCCTTGGCCTTGGCATCTGCGCCTTCTCGATCCGTGGGGTGATCTGTGGGGTGATTCAGCTCGCATACTGGCATCACGCCGGAACCCACGGACAGAAGAATACCAGGTAGATGTGGGTGAGTGGGTGGGGGAGTGGTGATAGAGCT
>CAWIOU010000030.1:0-5247 GCA_963837805.1 uncultured Acidimicrobiaceae bacterium | reverse complement strand
CGAGAAACCCCGAGGTCACCGGAAGGTGATGATCACCCGAACCTTGGTACGCCAATTGCTGGGTGGAATCGCTCAGTACGAACGGGCGGTGATCCGGGGCCGGATGATGGCTGGCAAGGCCGCCAAGGCCGCTGGCGGCGGGCATGGGGGCGGCAGGCCCGCCTACGGCTTCAAGGCCGAGGGCAAAGAACTAGTGGCGAATGAGGATGAGCGGCGGATCGTGGAGACTGTGACCAATTTGCGTCGGAAGGGTCGGTCGTACCGGCAGATCGCAGATCGCCGCCGAGCTTCAAACTCCGCTCACGCCCACCAGAAGCGGCAGTCAGTGGAATCCTAACCAGGTGCGCCGGATAGCCCAAAAGGCCGGAGTGAACCGATGATCGACCCTGAATCCCCTCACCAAGTCTGAATCCCCGCACAGGTGGGAAAGAAGCAGGTGGGAAATGAGCACCCGCGGGGCTGGGAGTGCTGATCGCCACTTCACGGCGCCGCACAGGGGGGATCTACGGGTCCCCAGACGACGGCCTGTCGCCGCTCTAGAGCGGGGCGTACCCGTACGGAGTGACGGCATAGAAGTTTCCGTTGGAGTTACCGACATAGACGGCCCCGTCCACGATCACCGGGGGTGTCGTGATCGATCCGCCTGTATTAAAGCCGTCTCCTTTCTGCCCAAAGGGACGGAGGACACCGAGCTTTCCATCTGCACAAGTGACGAAGATGCCGTCGAACGCGGCGGCGATCCCCATGATCGGCGATCCGTAGTGCAGGGTTGAGTCGACCCTGCCGCTGGATGAGGAAAGCGCGGTCACCGAGCCATTCTCGGAGCCGACATAGATCTCGCTACTAAGGGACTCGTAGTAGGCCGGGCTGGCCGTGATAGGGCTCCCGGTGGAATGCGTCCAACGTTGGCCCCCGGTCGCTTCGGACAACGCATAGATCGTGCCGTTCGCGGATCCCACATAGACGGATCCACCGATAGTTATGGGTGACACGTTCTCGGCACCGCCAGTGGTGAAGGTCCAAGCGGTAGACCCAGAGCTGGTCGAGAGGGCTTGAACTGCACCGTTGCTCTCGCCCACAATCACTAGTCCGGACTTCGTATCGAGAGTCGATGCGGAGGTCACCGGGCTCGTCAGCGTCCGCGACCATGAGGTGGCTCCCGAGGATTCGACCAAGGCGGTCACCGATCCGTCCGAGCCGTCATTTGACGAGGCGTAGACCTCACCGGCACCGAAGGTCGGGGCGTTGACGACTCCCCCGACGCTGGTCGACCAGGCCAGGCTCCCTTCCATCGTCAGCGCGTCGACCGCTCCATCAGTCGTGCCGACCATGACGAGCCTTTCGGCCGGGTCGACCGTCGGTGCCCCGTCGATGGCTTTTCCTGATGGGTCCTGCCAGGTCCACAGCACAGCCCCGTTGTGGGAATCGATAGCCAGCAGCTGACCCGAGGAGTCGCCGATGTAGGCGACACCGTCAGCTACGGCGGCCGAAGTGCTGATTGCCGACTCGGCGATTGAGTCCCAAGCTGGGCCTACGGTGCTCGGAGCGACAAAGAAGATGTTGTCGTAGCTGCGATCGTCGGGCTCGAATCCGTCGTGACCCTGGGTGTTGCCAGGGTCCTCCCACGAATTGGTGATGTCGATCGGGGCGGTCGCTTGGCTCTTGGAGGTGAGCCCGGTCGCCAAAAGGGAGGACAGACCAAAGGCCGCGTACTCGGGCAATGAGACACCGCTGGGTCCAAAGCTCCCGGTCGCGCCGGTCTTTACCGATGTCAGCGTCTGCCCCTTGAGGCTGATGGCAACCGTCTCCCCAGAAGCTGAAGCCGCCACCATCGACGGTGAGCGTCCCGCCCGCCGCGACATTGTATTGAGTTGCCGCCAAGAGCGGTCCGGTCGTCGCCTTCTGGACGACGAACTGCAACTGCTCCGATCCGATGCTTGCTTGGCCCCCGCTCGAATGCGCGGTGACGCTGACGAGGTAGCTGCGACCAGATTTCGGGACGGGGAAGTGGAAGGACCAATCTGTCGTAGGTTCACCGGGAGTCGCCAATGTTGCGGAACCCGCGATCGGACCCAGCACCCACTTGCCAGTCGCTGCGTCCCACCAGGTTCCACCGATGCCGCCCGCCTCCACTGCAACATCGACGGAGCTGACCCCGACCGGATCGGACGCCGTGCCGGAGATCGCTTCACTGCCATTTGGATTGGGCACCGAGGACCCGAAGGCGGGCGACGTGATCGCCGCCGTCGGCAGTGCGGTGCCGTTGCCGCCGCCAACAGCGAAGTCGTAGAGGAGGCCGTCGGATGAGGAAATCAGCACGTCTCCGTCGCTCACGGCCGGCGAGGCCACGATGTACCCGCCGGTTTGATAGTTATAAAGGTCGGCTCCGTTGGCGAGGTTCAAGGCGTGGACTGCGCCGCTCACGTCCGCGCAGAGCACAACCGCCTTGGTTTTCCCGGCGATGGCCACCGATGAGAGCACCTCGGTGCCCGTCGGGTCGCTGTACTTCCATCGGACGGCTCCGGTGACGGCGTTGAGATCGGTCACCCCGCCGTGATATCCGAAGACCAGATTTGTCCCGTCGAGTGCCGGCGCCGAGCGGCCGGTTGCGCTGGTGGTGAGGGGCGGCCGGGGATTGAACGTGTAGCTCCACAGTTTCGCACCGGTCGTCAGATTGAGGGCGTAGATGACTCCAAATTTGCTCGGAACATAGGCCACTCCATCGGCGAACCCATTGACCCCGGGCGGCGAGATGTCGGCGCCGGCGGCGATGTCGTAGTCACCGATTCCACCACCCTGGAATCGCCAGACCAATTTGCCGGTCCGGGCGTTCACTGCGTATTCCGAATCATCAGGGTTTGAGGTGCCCACCAGGACCAGTGGGGTGCCTCTCTCGTCCACGCCGTAGGCGATCGGCGACCAGGGGCCGATGATCGTGTGATAGTTGGTGAAGCTCCATTCGACTGAGCAGTTGTTGGCAGCGATGCCCATCAGCGGACCCGAGGTAATGCCGTTGTCCAGGTTCGACACGTAGATCGACGGCGTTCCGCCCGGGGGGGTGGCCGCCGTGAAGCTCGAAAAGAACTGCTTGGGGGTGACCAGGGAGCATTCGGTGGCGCCGGTGGTGAGATCGAACTTGTAGAGCTTGGCGGGATTCTGAGTGGCCATCCACAAGGCTCCGTCGCTCACAACCGGTGAAGCGATGATGGGTCCCCCCAATTGCCGGCTCCAAACGAGTTGAGCCGATCCGACCTTGAACGCAAGAACATAACCGTTGTCGGTCCCGATGAACGTCATCATTCCGAGCGTGGTGTCACTGACAACCGGAGACGTTAGGGCGGAGCCGTACATGCTCTTCGCCCAACGAACGCCGAGCGATCCCACATTCGTTGTATTGAGCGAGCTGTTGCTCGCGTAGCCGCTGAGGTGGCTGTCACGGTGGAGTTCGACCCAGTTATAGGCGGAATTATTGGGCGGTCCGGCGCTGGGCTGAGCCACAGCAGGGTCGGAACTGGCGCTCGCTGGGTTCACAGATAGGGCGCCCAGAAACAGAGCACTTACCAGTAAGGCAGCCATCACCGATCGGAGTCCATGTCTGGATCTCTGAACTGCCAAGCAATTACTCCCGCGCCCACCCTGCATGGCGCATCCCCTCTGCTGCTCGTTGCAGCCTTTCCGCCCCATAATCACAGACCGAGGATTCGGGGGACATCCCCAAAATTGACGTAACCGCTCCAGTCTGCGTCATGCTCATGCGTAGTTGAAGAGCAGGGAGACAAGATCACCCATTCTCGGCGATACCGCCAGTGTGCTGGGTGTCCTGAAACACACCGGATTTGCCCGCACTGCAGGCATGACCGGAGCGTCGCTCTCGGCAACTAATGTTCAGTTTGCTGAGTCCGTTGAGCAAAGGTTTCCGCCGCCCGAGCTCCGGGCATAGCTCCCTGGCCCCCTTCGGGGGGCGAGGGGCACAGGGGGTGCGCTCAGGCGCTCCACGGCAATCCGGAGCGAAGCGGAGTCGAACCCCCGATCCTCTGCACCTCGGCCAGGTCGGCCCTGTGCCCGTCGCAGGCTGTGACCGTA
Organism: uncultured Acidimicrobiaceae bacterium; assembly: GCA_963837805.1. Taxonomy (GTDB): domain Bacteria; phylum Actinomycetota; class Acidimicrobiia; order Acidimicrobiales; family RAAP-2; genus Bog-756. The sequence continues at coordinate 1,164 of CAWIOU010000030.1, read as the reverse complement.
TGCCATTTGCCAGAATTGTCCTGGAACCGTCCCCGCCAAACCGTGACGTAGGGGCAGTGCTGAGCGTGGCCGGTGCCATGCTCGGCTTGAATCATCCGAAAGCACCGTTCCGACTGCAGGCTGAAGCAGTTGGCGTAGTGGTCCATCCCGAACAACCTACGTCTGGGTAGCTACCAGTCTTTACTGGCCATCTCGGCCAACCGATCAGAACGTACCAGTGGTCCCGGCCGCTTTGATGGTGAGACTGCTCAATCCACCGGCGCCACCACAGTTGCCAGCGACAGCGCTCCAGATCGTCGCGAAGGACTTGACCGACTTGATCGAGATCGATGCTAACGGATTCGAGTACGAACCAACCGCAGGTCCAATGGAGTGGAAGGTCAGTGCCGACCCGGCAGTGGTCGATGTGACTTTCCAATTCGGGAACGAGATCGATGTTCCGTTTATCCCCGCTGGGTCCCACATCACTTTCACCACATGGGGGATCGCATCTGTCCTCGTGGTGGCCGTCGTGACCGGGAGGACATTCGAGCAGCGATTTGCGTTCGTTGCGGTAAATGTTTTGAAACTACTTACCAGCCCATCGGTCGGGACGGGGACTCCACCGGCGCATGGTTTGGCCTCAGCTTTCAGCTCGATAGTCTCCTTTGGAGCCGTACCCGTAGTGGTCAGGGCCGGACCGAACTCTATTTCCCCGGTCCAGGCGCCCGTGCACGTCGGGTGGCCCGTGCCAGTAACGCCGTGGGGCAGGACCTTGGCTCCGGCAACACTCGCCGGAACTGCTATCAGTACCAGCAACGCTGCCACGCTGATCAGAGTGCCTCTACGCATTCTCCCCGCTCCTTTATCGAATGAAGGTCACCCCCCGCCAACGCCGAAGCTACATCCTCGACGCCGTCGGTGCTTGAGAGCCGGGAACGCTAGAAACCAGCAACAAACTCGCCAGCGCGAGAAGAAGCGGTACCGACGCCCCGGCAGCAGCGCTCCGACTGAAGTGCAGCAAATAGTGCACCAACCGGGGTGGACCAAGCCACGTCTGGCCCGAACTGACCTGAACAGAAAGGCAGTTCATCGCGACTTTTTGGTACTTACCTGAACCCCTGCGAACGGGTCTTACCTGCATGACACGCAAGGGGTCGTGGGTTCAAGTCCCGCACGGGCCAC
>CAWIOU010000029.1:0-259395 GCA_963837805.1 uncultured Acidimicrobiaceae bacterium | reverse complement strand
TTGTTTGGGCCTCCGGCCTGGGACGAACACCAGCCCCGGGGCCCCCGAAACTAGCTGGCCTCGCCCCGTTGCCGATCACTGGGCTTTGCTACGATAACCGGGGTAGCGTCTATCGGAAACTGCATAGCACCTGGTTGGCAACGAAGCTTCTACCCTGAAGGAGCCGACATGGCCGGTCCCCGCACGCCCCAGCCCCCCGTCCACCTGGCCAGCGCCAGGATGCTCGACGGCACCGGCAGCAAGCTGGTCGAACCCGGCAGCGTGCTGGTCGAGGGCGATCGCATCGCCGCGGTGTCGCCGTCGTCGGTCCCCGCTGACGCCCGCACCGTCGATCTCGGCGACGTCACCCTCCTCCCCGGACTCATGGACATGGAGGTGAACCTGGTCATGGGGGGGCCGAACCATGCCAGCCCGCTCATCCCCGTTCAGGAGGACCCGTCCCTGCGTACGCTCCGGGGTGCGGCCAACGCCCGTCGGACGCTGCGGGCCGGATTCACCACGGTGCGCAACCTCGGATTGTTCGTGCAGACGGGTGGACTGCTGCTCGACGTCGCCCTGATGAAGGCCATCGACATGGGATGGATCGAGGGTCCCCGCATCGTCCCGGCCGGACACGCCATCAGCCCCACCGGGGGGCACCTCGACCCCACCATGTTCCAGGCCCTGGCGCCGCACGTGCTGCCGTTGACGGTGGAGGAGGGCATCGCCAATGGCGTGGCCGAGGTCCGCAAGGCGGTCCGGTACCAGATCAAGTACGGCGCCCGGCTGATCAAAGTCAGCGCCTCGGGAGGGGTGATGTCCCATACCGGCCCGGCCGGCGCCCGCCAGTACTCCACCGAGGAGCTCGAGGCGATCGTCGACGAGGCCCACCGGGCCGGCCTCAAGGTGGCGGCCCACTGTCACGGCGACGAGGCCATCCGGGTCGCTGTCGAGTGCGGCATCGACTGCATCGAACACGGATCGCTGATGAGCGAGGAGACGTTGGACCTGATGATCGAACGGGACACCTTCCTGGTCGCCACCACCTACCTGGCCGACGGGATGGACGTGTCCCACGCCGCACCCGAGTTGCAGGCCAAAGCGGCCGAGGTGTTCCCCCAGGCCAGGCGGGCCATCTCCCGGGCCATCCAACGCGGAGCGCGGATCGCCTGTGGAACCGACGCCCCGGCCATCCCCCACGGCCGCAACGCCAAGGAGCTCGTCGCCCTGGTCAAACGGGGCATGACCCCGACACAGGCGATCGCTGCCGCCACCACGGTCGCCGCCGAGTTGATCGGTGTCGACGACCGGGGGCGGCTCGAGGCGGGTCTGCTGGCCGACATCATCGCCGTCCCCGGCGATCCCCTCGGCGATATCACCGTGACCGAGTCGGTCCGCTTCGTGATGAAGGGCGGGCAGATCTACCGCAACGAGGACGCCGCGCCGTAGGCCGGTGCGTCAGATCGATCCGGCCAGCGACGCCACGTACTCACGGGTGCGTCGGGACGACGCCAATTTCTCGTGGCGCGAGTCACCGATGGGCACGACCCGGAGTGAGACGTCGGTGGCCCCGGCGTCGGCGAAGGACTGCAGACGGCTGCGGATCGAGGACTCGCGGCCGGCGGCGAGGATGTCCCCCACGGTCCGGGCGTCCCCCAGGTCGAGCAGCTTCTGATAGTTGGGCGACACCTCGGACTCGGAGAGCACCCGGTTGGCCCGGCTCACTGCCGTCTCCACTTCGTCGTCGCGGCACAGGCACACCGGCACCCCGGCCACGATGCGCGGTGGAGGACGGCCGGCAGCCGAGGCCGCGGCGTTGATGGTCGGCGCCACGTGGGATCCGATGGCCCGCTCGTCGGCCAGCCACAGGATGGTGCCGTCAGCGCGCTCCCCCGCCAGGCGCAACATCACGGGACCGAGGGCCGCGATCATCACCGACGTCGGGACGATGTCGGTGATGTCGATCGGATTGTGGATGCGGAACAGCTCGTTTTCGACGTCGACCATCCCCGGCCCGGCCAGGGCCCGATCCAGCACATCGAGATACGCGCGCATGGTGGGGGCCGGGCGTTCGTAAGGAAGGCCGAGCATCTCGTCGACGACCCAGTGGTGCGACACTCCGAGTCCCAGGGTCAGGCGGCCGCGGCAGACGGCCTGGGTGGACAGGGCCTGGTGGGCGAGGGCGATCGGGTGACGGGGCTGGACCGGGACCACCGTGGTCCCGACCTCGATGGTGGACGTCTGCGCTCCGATCAGCGCCGCGGCGGTCAACGCGTCGAAGTCATCCGGGATCTGCGGGATCCACAGCGACGCCAGCCCGGCCGCCTCGGCCCACCTGGCGTCGGCCAGCATGCGATCGACCTTGGAGGAATAGCGGCCCCGTTCGGGGCCGACCATCACGCCGATGCGCACCGCTGACCTGCCGCCTCAGACCGACGGTTCGACAACGGCGTCCATGCTGGCCGCGCCGCTGTCCGGCACCCGGGCCTGGCGCCACACCTCCACCGGGAAGGACACGTTGATCAGGGAGTAGGTCAGCAGCAGGAGGCGGCCCGCGTCATCGGGCAGGGAGTCGAGATCGAACGAATCGAGATAGGCCAGGATCTCCTCGAGTCGGGGGAAGGCGGCGTCGTAGAAGGCTTGGAGCTCGTCCATCGGGCTGGCCAGCCGTTTGGCATAGCGCTCGGCCTCGGTGGGCAGGCACCAGGCCGCGAACGGCTCGAGATCGGCGAACGGCGGAGGGAGGACGTCGGTCATCGGAGCTCCTCGCTCAGGAAGCGGCGTGGGCCGGTACCGCCCCGTCGGACCGCTGATACTCGGCGACGTACCCGCCGGTTCGTCTTGTGCAGGTGACGGAGCAGGACCTCCTGGTCGTTGAGCGGGAACTCGGTCACGGCCCGCGACTCGATCATCGTCTGGGTCGCCTCCAGGGTGTTCCCGTCCTGCAGGGCGTACTCCTTGAACGTCACCGCGGCCAACTCCTGGCGGAGCCGATCGGTGGCGTTCCTCGGGGGCGCGAAGTACAGCGCGCCCTCGAAGATGTGCGAGCGGTAGGAGGTCGGCCAGTAGTGGTAGGTCAGATACCAGCCCGGGGCCCACACCAGCAGCATGAAATTGGGGAAGAACACGAACGAATCGATGCCCCAGGCCGGGTGGCGGGCCGGGTTGAGCCCCTCGGGCAACGTGGCCAGCCCGTCGATGGCGGGCGGATCCCATGGCCCGAAGAGCCCGCTGCGCAGCACCCGTTCGATGGGCTTGACCATCATCAGGTCCTTCGGTGGGGACATGCCCCCCCAGGACGACACCATGCCATGGGGCCCGTCGATCCCGTAGGCGAGGCCTTCGAAGCCGAAGCCCTGCAGCTTGAGCGACTCCTCGTCGGTGGCCTGCTTGGCGTGCAACACCGGTGCATGGTAAAACTCCGCGAAGGCGTCGATGAAGAGCTTCCAGTTGCTGCCGACAGTGGCGCGGTACTTGTAGACCTGGGTCATCTCGCCGAACGGGTACCCTTCGATACCGGCGCCGAAGCTACCGAGGTACTCCCTCACCGATGTGGTGTTGTCCGGGTCGAGGTTCACGAAGATGAAGCCCTCCCACACTTCGGTCTGGACGGGCACCAGACCGAAGTCGGCCTTGTCGAGGTCGAAGAATTCCGACTCCTGCTGGACGAAGGTCAACGAGCCGTCGAGGTCGTAGCGCCAGCCGTGGTACTTGCAGGTGAACTGCCGGCACGTCCCGCTGGTCTCCTCGTTGGGGAAGTCGTTCCACACCAACTTGTTGCCACGGTGCCGGCAGATGTTGTGGAATCCCCGCACCCCGCCGTCGCGGTCTCGGACGATCACCACCGAGGTCCCCGCGCACTGGAGCTCCTTGGTGAAGTACCGGCCGGTCCGCGGGATCTGCTCCACCCGTCCGACATTGAGCCACGTCTTGGCAAAGACCGCCTTGCGCTCGAGCTCGTAGAACTCGGGTGAGATCGAGTCCTCGTAGTTGACCGGGCCGGTACCCAGCTCCGGGTAGTGCTCCGTCCAGCTTCCCTCAGCTGGCTTCGGGAAGTGCGCCATGTCGCTGTTCCTCCTGTCGGACCGTTTGCGTCACGATACCATCGATCTCCGTAAAAGAGAAGGTCGTTATCAGCGGAGGTCGTCGTCGAGCGGCACACCGAAGGACCGGAACGCCATGGCCAGGGCGTCGTAGGCCCCCACGGTGAACACCAGGTCCAGCAGCTGCTGCACCTCGAGCTCGGCGGCCAGCGTCTCCCAAGTGCCCGGAGCCACCATGGCGCCGGCCAGCAGCTCATCGACGGCGCTGACCATGGCCCGGTCCACCGGCGACCAGCCGGCTGCCTCCGGGCCCTCGGCGATCCGGGCGACCTCCTCAGCCGTGATGCCGACGTCGGAGGCCAGGACGACGTGCTGTCTCCACTCGTAGTCGGCACGGCGGACCGCCGCCACCCGCAAGACCAGCAGCTCCCGCTGGCGCGGTGACAGAGTCGACGCGAACAGGAGGTGGCCGACGAAGGTATGGAAGGCCCGGGCCAGTTCGGGGTGGTAGGCCAGGGTGCCGAGTGCGTTCAGTCCCTTTGGCCGGCCTTCCGTCGAAGGAAAGGGATGGCGGGGGTTCGGCGGCCGCATGGCGGCCAGGGCCTCGCGCATCTCCTTCGGCCACGCCGACGGCGCCAGGGGCACGACGCGTGGTTGGTCGGATTCGGCGGCCATCGGGTCTTCCTCGATTCTCTCACCGGGAACGGGGCGGTACCGAGCCCGTCGGCGGGGTGCCGTTGGGCGGGTTCCCATCCTGGGAGTACAACAGTTCTCGGAACAGTAGAACATCGATCCCCCGGCCTCAATTAGGGCGAGGGCGTCAGCCGCCCCTCGCGGATCTGCTGTCGGAGGACGAACTTCTGCACCTTGCCCGACGGCGTCCTCGGGAACTCGTCCACCCGGAAGAGGGACTCGGGCCACTTCTGTCTGCTCAGCCCCGACGCGGCCAGGTGGTCCCGGATCATCGGGATGGTCGGTGTCGCCATCCCCTCCCGGACCCGGATGACCGCGGCGGCCTGCTCGCCCAGGCGTTGGTCGGGGGCCGCCACCACACAGACCTCGGCCACGCCGGTCAGACCCATGATCAGCTCCTCGATCTCCGCGGCGCTGATGTTCTCGCCGCCCCTGATGATGATGTCGGAGATGCGGTCGGTGATGGTGAGGTAGCCGTCGTCGTCGAGGACGCCCACGTCACCGGTGCGGTACCAGCCGTCCTCGTCGAACACGGCCGTGGTCAGCTCGGGGTCGATGTAGCCGACGAAGCAGTCAGGCCCGCGGCTGAGGATCTGGCCGTCGTCGTCGAGGCGGAGTTCCACGCCGGGCATGGCCCGGCCGTCGGTCGTGAGCCGCTTCACCTCCGGGTCGTCGAGCAGCGAGCCGGTGATCGATGGGTGCTCGGTGCTCCCGTAGGACCGGAACGCCTTGATCCCGAGGTCGGTGGCCCGACGGGTCACCGCCGCCGGGACCGCCGAGCCACCGAGGCCGGCGAACGGAATGAGGGCCAGATGTTCCGGGGTGAAGTCAGGATGGTCGAGCAGGCTGGTCAGGAAGTAGGTGGCCCCGCCCCCCACGCTGAGGCCCTCCTCGCGCATCATCCGCAGGACTTCGCCCGGGTCCCAGACGTCGATCAGGTTGACCGCCGCATCCCTGAGGAGCGGCACCATGAAGGCACTGAGCATCCCGATGAAATGGCCGACCGGAGCCCCGGTGATCTGGGGCGGTCCGCCGGTCGGGAACATGAAGTCGAGCTGGCGGGTCTCACACCCGATGGTGCGGTGGGAGTGGACGACGCCTTTCGGGTTGCGGGTGGTGCCGGAGGTGAAACCGACGATCGCCGGTTCGTCGGGGTCGACCGGCTCGGGGCCGGTCACCGGCTCGCCGTCCAGGTACGACCCGAAGGGCACGGCACCCGCTGGGAGGTGGCCTCCGCTCGACTCCCTGACCACCAGCCACCGGGCCCCGGGAAGGGCGGGCAGCAGTTCGCGGTACGTGGCCAGGTAGTCGTTGTGCCCGAAGCGGTCGGCGGTGACCACCACGGCCGGCGAGACGGTACGCAGGATGTAGTCGACCTCCTTGGCGCCGTAGAAGTGCACGATGGGGACGACGACCGCCCCCAGGTAGGCCGCGGCCCAGAAGGTGATGCCGGCCTCCACCCAGTTCGGGAGCTGGAACACGAGCACGTCGCCCGGTCCGACCCCGTCGGCCCGCAGCGCACCGGCCAGTGCCCGCGCCGACCGGTCGACATCGGCGAACGTGCCCTGCCACGGGCGCACCGACGACCGGACCCGGAAGGTGGCGTGGGCCGACCGACCGAGGCCGCGGGCGACGGTCTCCCCGAGTGTCTCGTCGTTCCACCACCCCTCGTCCCGGTACCGCCGGGCCCGGTCCTCGGGGACCGACCGCAACTGCCAACGGGCCCCGACCGTGCTGCCCGGCTCCCCCACGTCAACCTCCTCGTCCGACCAGCTTTCCGTCATCGTCGCATATCCACTCGCTAGCATGCCACTGTGGTTGCCGATTTGAGAGAACTCCGTTATCGTCACCCCGACCAGGAGGGCCCCTCATGAGTACTCCGCCCATCGCCGACGTCATCGAGCTCGAACAGCTGCTCGCCCGGTACGCCGTCGGCATGACCAAGGACGACGTCGACGCGGTGGTCGAGGTATTCACGCCGGACGGGACTTACAGCGCCTTCGGCGACACCTATCGGTTGGTCGACTTCCCGACGCTGGTCGCCGCCGCCCCCAAGGGCCTGTTCCTCGTCGGTTCCCCGGTGTTCGAGCTCGACGGGGACGCCGGCTCGGGAGAGCAGCCGCTGTGCTTCGTCGACCAGACCAACCACGACATGCGCATCGGCTACTACACCGACACCTACCGCCGGACCGTCGACGGATGGCGCCTCCGGACCCGGGCGATGACCTTTCTGCGGAAGAGCGGGTCCCGTGACTCCGGGAGATCCCACGATCCCACCCGTCCCCGACCCGACGCCCCGTGACCGGGGGCGACGACACGGCCGCGGTCATCGCCGACTTCCGCCGGTCCGTCGACAGCTGGCTGGACGGGAACACGGGCGTCCTCGCCCCCGGGTATTCGGGAACCGGGACGCTCGACCAGCAGATGGCCCAGCTGTCCAAGGTCAAGCGGATGGCCTTCGATGCCGGATGGATGCGCTTCGGGTGGCCGCAGCGGGTCGGCGGCCTCGGGGGCTCGATCCTCAGCCGCGCCTATCTGGGCGAAGCACTCACCGCCCGGGATCTGGTCGAGCCCGGGCTCTACTCGATGACCGAGGTGCTGGCGCCGACGATGGTCGACTATGCCGCTCCTGAGCTCGCCGCGGCCATGGTCCCGGCGCTTCTGCGCGGAGACGAGACCTGGTGCCAGGGGTTCTCCGAGCCCGGAACCGGGAGCAATCTCGCCTCCCTGGCCTGCCGGGCGGAGCAGGTCGACGGAGACTGGTGTGTCACTGGCCAGAAGGTGTGGACGAGTCTGGCCCAGTACGCCCAACGCTGCGTGCTGCTCACCCGGACGGGAACCCCCGATTCCGGCCACCGAGGGATCACCGCCCTGTTCGTGGACATGGACTCGCCGGGGATCTCCGTGCGGCCGATCGGGACCATGCACGGCAGCGAGGAATTCTCCGAGGTCTTCTTCGACGAGGTGGTCGTCCCCTTCTCCCGCACGCTGGGCGAGGTGGGGGCCGGATGGGCGGTGGCCATGGACCTCTTGCCCTTCGAGCGCAGCACCTCGCTCTGGCACCGCGCTGCGTTCTTGCACCGCCGGCTGCAGGAGCTCCTCGCCGTTGCCCCGAGCGGCGCCCTCGACCCGGCCCGGCTGGGCGAGGTCACCCAGCTGCTCTACGGGTTCCGGGCCCGGTCGCGGGCGACCCAGCACCGGATGGCCGACGGCGAGCACCTCGGCGCCGAGACCTCGATCGACAAGGTTCTGCTGGCCACCGCGGAACAGGCGGTGTTCGACCTGGTCGCCGACGCCCTGGCCCCGGACGTGACCATCGGCGACGACCCGGCCAGCGATCGGTGGCGCACCGAGTACCTCTATTCGCGGGCCGCCTCCATCTACGGCGGTACGGCCGAGATCCAGCGGAACATCATCGCCCGGCGCCTGTTGGAGCTCGGGGACGATCGATGATGGACGTCGAGGAGCTGGCCCTGTTCGAGCGGGGCCTCCAGAACGCGGCTGCCCACCGCGACGGTGGTCCGCTCGACGCCGCCCTCGACGGGCTGGGGTGGTGGGACGCCTTGGCCTCCGACCCCCGGCCGGCCATCGCACTGCTGTTCGAGGTGCAGGGGGCCACCACCACCCGGTCGTCTGCGCTGGCCTCGGTCATGGCCGGCCCGCTGGGCGTGGCCGGTGGACCCGGCCGCGGGATGGTGCTGCCCGGGGCCGGCCGGTCCGATCCGCCCGGTACCGTCGCCCGAGGTGTCCTCCGGGTCCACGGCCTCGCCGGTGATGGCCTCCTCGACCAACCGTCGGCCCTCGTCGCGACCTCGGTCGACCACCGGGTGCACATGATCACGGTCCCGACGGGCTCGCTCCGGTTGCGGCCGATCGAGGGTGTCGACCCGCGCCTCTGCCTCCTCGAGGTGACCGGCGAGATCGAGGGCGTCGGGGCCGGGGTGGAGGTCCCGGCCGCCGATTGGGCGATAGCCACCGCGCTCGGCCGGCTGGCTGTCGCCCACGAGCTGGTCGGCGCGTCGCGGGCCATGCTCGAGCTGGCCTGTGAACACGCCCGCGGGCGCATCCAGTTCGACCGTCCCATCGCCTCCTTCCAAGCCGTCCGCCACCGGCTGGCCGAGACGCGGGTCGGCATCGATCTGGCCGCGGCGATGCTCGATGCGGCGTGGCTCGACGGATCGGCGGACACCGCGGCCATGGCCAAGGCGGTGGCCGGGCGCCAGGCCCGGACCGCGGCCCGCCACGGCCAGCAGGTCCTGGCCGGCATCGGCTTCACCGTCGAGCATCCCTTCCACCACTACGTCCGCCGGATCCTGGTGCTGGACGCGCTGCTCGGCACCGCGGCGGCGCTCACCACCGACCTCGGCCAGCAGCTGATCGGGAGCCGGCGGCTCCCGCCGCTCCTCCCCCTCTGAGCAGAGCGACCAGCCTGCGGATCGGCCGGGTCAGCGGCCGGCTGGAGGGGTCCCCGGCCGGTAGGCGAGTCGCAGGGCGCCGTCGAGCCTGATGTTCTCACCGTTCAGATAGGGGTTCCGGGCGATCGATTCGACCAGGGCGGCGAACTCCTCGGGCCGGCCCATCCGAGCGGGGAAGACCATCCCCGCGGTGGGATCCTCCTCGAGCCGGCCCATCAGTCCGAGCATGACCGGCGTGGCCATCGGGCCGGGGGCGATGGCGCAGATCCGGATACCCAGGGGGGCCAGGTCCCGCGCCGCCGGGAGCGTCATCCCGAGGATCGCCGCTTTCGCCGATGCATAGGCCACCTGGCCGCGCTGGCCCTCGTAGCCGGCCACCGAGGCGGTGGTGATCAGCACCCCCCGCTGGCCGTCGGCGTCGGGTTGGTTCGCCGCCATCGCCGACGCCACCAGGCGGACCACGTTGAAGGTCCCCACCGCGTTGATCGTCATCGTCCGGGTGAACGACGCCAGATCGTGGGCGGAGCCGTCCGGTCCCACCGTCGGTCCGCCAGTCACCGCGCCACCGGCCACCTGGGCCAGCACCGCCAGCGGCCCGAACGAGCGGGCCCGATCGATGGCCGCGCCGACGGCGCCATCGTCGGTGACGTCGCCGCGCACCACCGATGACACCCCGCCGAGATCGAGGGCCCGCGCCCGCTCGTCGTCCACGTCACGGTCGAGCACGACGACCCGCATCCCGCACCCGACGAGGCGGTGCGCGGTCGCCGAGCCCAGTCCTCCGGCGCCACCGGTGACCAGCGCCGAGCGGCCGGTGAGATTCATCCGCCCCGGTTCGGTGCCGCCACCTCGAGGATGACCTTGCCCACCACCCGGCCCCCGGCCACCAGCTCCAGGGCGGCGACCACGTCGTCGAGGGCGAAGGTGGCCCCGAGGTGGGGCGACACCTTCCCCTCGGCCAGGAGCGCGAACAGCTCGTCGTCGTTGCGACGGAGCTCGTCGGGGCAGTGCTCGGCGAAGTCCCGGAACTGGAACCCGAGCACCTGACATCCCTTCAGGAGCACGAGATTGAGCGGGATCCGGGGGATCACACCCGAGGCGTAGCCGACGGTCACGAACCGGCCGCCCCATGCCAGCGACCGCAACGCCGGCTCAGCCAGGTCGCCGCCAACCGGGTCGACCACGACGTCCGCGCCCTCGGGCAGGAGCTGGCGCAGCGAGGCCCGCACGTCGACCGACGTGTGGTCGATGAGATTGACCGCGCCACTGCCGGCGGCGGCCTCCAGCTTGGCCGCCGACGAAGCCACCGCCGTCACCGATGCTCCGAGGCAGGTGCCCAGCCGGACCGCGGCCAGGCCGACGCTGCCGCCGGCACCGAGGACGATGAGTTCGTCGCCGGGCTGCAGCCGGGCCACGGAACGGAGGACGTGGTACGCAGTCCTCCAGGCCACCCCGAAGGCGGCGGCGTGACGGTCGTCGACCCCGGACGGGACGGTGCGCACCGCCCCGGCGGAGACGGCCACCTCCTCGGCGAAGGCGCCGGCGATCACCGTGCCGAGGACGCGGTCGCCGACCGCCACTCCCTGCACCCGGTCGGCCACCTCGGCGACCGTGCCCACGAACTCGCTGCCCGGGACGAACGGGACCGGAAGGGTGACCTGGTACTGGTCGGCGACGAGGAGGATGTCGGGGAAGTTGACGGCGGCGGCGCTGATCCGGACCCGGACCTGCCCGTTGCCGAGCACCGGTGAGGGGACGTCACCCACGGCGACCATCTCCGGCGGCCCGTAGGCCCGGCACACCGCGGCCCTCACCTCAGCGGCCCCTCCACACCGGGTCGCGCTTCTCGACGTAGGCGCGGGCGCCTTCCATGGCGTCCTCGCTGGCGAAAACCACCGCCGACCACTCCGCCTGACGCTCCCGTGCCACCACCGGGTCCGAAACGCTCAGACGGACCAGTTCCTTGCTGGCGGCGAGACCGAGGGGGCCGTTGGCGGCGATCCGCTCGGCCATGGCCAGGGCGGTGGGCCAGACGTCCGCCGGCGCCACCACCGCATTGACCAGCCCGACCTGGTAAGCCCGGGACGCATCCACCAGGTCGCCGGTGAGGGTCAGCTCGAGGGCCACCGCCAGCGGGATCCGGTTGCCGATCAAGGCGCCTCCGCCGGCTGCGAAGAGACCGCGCTTCACCTCGGGGAGACCGAACCGCGCCTCGCTGGAGGCGATCACCACGTCGCAACCGAGCAGCAGCTCGAGCCCACCCGCCACCGCCGAACCGTTGGCCGCACCGATGACGGGGACACTCGTCTCGCCCCGCAGGAGCCGGTAGAAGGCCTCCGTCGACTCGCCCGGGGTGGCTCCGGGCACGTCCCCTTCGGAGAACGACCGGAGGTCCATGCCCGAGCAGAAGGCGCGGTCACCGGTGCCGGTGAGGACCACGGCACGGATGTCGGGGTCGGACTCGGCTTCGATCAGGCCCGCGCCCAGTTCGGCGACGAGTCCGGTGGTCAGCGAGTTGCGGGCCTCGGGCCGGTTCAGTCGGAGGAGCGAGAGCGCACCCTGGCGCTCCCGCACCAGTTCGGTCGTCGGCCCGGTCACGAGCGGTAGTCCGAGGTCTCCGCCAGGTCGGCGGCCCCCTGCATCAGCTCGAGCACCACCGGCCCGTAGGTCTGGAGCGTGGGGTTGTCGCCGGCCCGCTGGAACCCCTGTTCGAGGACGACGGCCAGCTTCCACTTGGCCAGCACGCAGTAGTAGTCGATGTCGTCGACCTGTCGGCCGGACACCTCGGAGTACCGGCTCAGCATGGCCGAGCGCGACGGCATGCCGGTCATGTCCACGTAGGAGACGCCGGACGGCTCGCTGGTGTCCTCGGGCCACCCGTTGACCACCCAGGCCAGGTCGAGCTTGGGATCACCCACCGTGCCCATCTCCCAGTCCACGATGGCTGCCATCCGGGCCGGTGCCCCGTGCCGGTACATGACGTTGGCGAACTGGTAGTCGCCGTGCATGAGACCGGGGACGAAGTCGATCGGCCGGTGCTCCCGCAGCCAGGCCGAGGCCTCGTCGAACCCGGGCAGCTCGCGTCCCTTGATCCGCTCGAGGAACGCCGTCCACCGGTCGACCTGTCGCTCGTGGAAGCCGTCGGGGTGGCCCAGATCGTCGAGGCCCTTGGCCTGCCAGTCGACTCTCGAGAGCAGGGAGATGCCGTCGACCAGCTCGAAGGCGAGGCCCTTCCTGGCCTCGAGGTCGGTGTCGAAGGGCTCCGGCCAACCGTCGGTGTTCATCGGCGACCAGCCGTCGACGTAGCCCATCAGGTAGAAGGTGCGGCCGAGGACGGACCGGTCGTCACAGGCGGCGATGGCCGCGGTGTGGGGGACATCGGTGCCATCGAGCGCCTCGATGATCCGCCACTCGCGCAGGATCCCGACGTCGCGGCTCTCCGGGGCCGACGGTGGTGGGATCCGGAGGGCGCCGTGGACGTCGCCCCGCCGGATCTCGTAGATCTCGTTCTGGGTTCCACCCGAGACGAAGGCGTGCTCGATGGGCGCACCCACCCCGAGACCCTGCCCGTCCATCCAGGTGGCCAGTCGTTCGATATCGATCATCAGAGATTTCCCACCTCGTGCTCAAGGAGTGCGGCGAATTTCTCGCGTGCCGCTTCGCGACGCTTCGGCAGGTGCTGGGTCGGCCACAGGTCGTCGCTGGCCCGGTAGTCGCGCAGCACCTGTCGGGCAACGGTCACCTTGTGTACCTCGGTCGGGCCGTCGGCCAGACCCATCACGCTGGCTCCGATCAGCATCGAGTGGAACGGCATCTCGTTGCTAATGCCCAGTGCGCCGTGGATCTGGATGGTCCGCCAGGCGATGTCGTGGAGGACCCCGGGCATCAGGACCTTGATGGCGGCGATGTCCTTGCGCACCTTCTGGTAGTTGTTGTGCTTGTCTATCAACCACGCCGTATAGAGGACGTACAACCGGAACTGCATGAGCTGGGCGTAGGAGTCGGCGATGTAGCCCTGCACGAACTGCTTGTCCGACAGCCTGCCGCCCTGCACCTGCCGGCTGAGGGCCCGCTCGCACATGGCATCGAGCCCTCGTCGGGCCATCCCGATGGTCCGCATGGCGTGGTGGATCCGACCGCCGCCGAGGCGGGTCTGGGCGATGGCGAAGGCCTGACCCTCGCCCCCGAGCAGCGCCTCGGCGGGCAGGCGCACCTCGTCGTAGTGGATGAGGGCGTGGGAACCCTCGCCGGCGGGCTCACCGGCCAGACCGATGTCGCGGACGATCTCGATGCCCGGAGTGTCGGTGGGGACGAGGAACATGGACATACCCTCGTACGCCGACACCTCGGGGTTGGTGACGGCCATGACGATGAGGAACGAAGCCGTCCGGGCGTTCGAGGAGAAGAACTTCCACCCGCTGAGGATCCACTCGTCGCCGTCCCGGTAGGCGCGGGTCTCGAACAGGGAGGGGTCCGAGCCGCCCTGGGGCTCGGTCATCGAGTAGCAGGAGAAGATGCCCCCCTCCAGCAGTGGTCGCAGGTACCGCTCCTTCTGGTCCTCGGTGCCGTAGTGGGCGATGATCTCGGCGTTGCCGGTATCGGGTGCCTGGCAGCCGAAGATGACCGGCGCCCACGACGACCCGCCCAGGATCTCGTTGAGGAGCGAGAGCTTGAGCTGCCCGTGGCCCTGGCCGCCGAGCTCGGGCCCCAGGTGGGTGGCCCACAGGTCCTGGGCCCGCACCTGGTCCTTGAGTGGATCGATGATCGTGCGCAGCGTCTCGTCCGGAGGCGTGAACTCGAGGCCGCGCCACAGCATGTCGAGCGGCTCCACCTCCGATCGCACGAACGCATCCGCCCAGTCCAACTTGGGTTGGAACTCGGGGTCGGTCTCGAAATCCCAGGCCATCTGGATCTCCCCTCCTCGTCGGTGGCAGAATAACATTCCAGAGATGCAGAATCTACCTCCGGCCGATCAGAATGACGTTGCTGTGCGGATCGCCCGACAGACGCTGGCCAAGCGCGGGGCGGACTACACGGACGAGGTGCGTCGGCTGCTCGACGCCGGACGTGCGGTCATGCGACGGTGCGGGACCGACTCGCGTCCCCGGGTGGCCGACATCGTGGCCGCCGCCGGACTCTCGAACGACGGCTTCTACCGGCACTTCGCCTCGAAGGACGCGCTCGTCGCCGCCATCCTCGACGACGGCACCGAACGGCTGCAGAGCTATCTGGCCCACCAGATGGCCAAGGAGGAGACGGCGGTGGGCAAGGTTCGGCGCTGGGTGGAGGGCGTCCTGTCCCAGGCCTCCGACGAGGACATCGCCGCCACCACCCTCGCCGTCCTGTGGAACGCGGGGAACCTGGGACGGGCCGAGGCCGTCCCCCACACCTCGACCAGCGCCCGGCTGGCGACCCTTCTCTACGAACCCCTCGCCGCGCTCGACAGCGGCGACCCCGAGCTCGATGCCGAGCTGGTCGCCCACGCCATCGTCGGTCGGCTCGAAGACCTCCTGTGGCGGCACCACCGGCCGACGGACGCGGAGACGGAGCGCCTGGTCGAGTTCTGTGTGGCCGCCTGCACCACCGACGGCGGCCCGGGCGGGGGGTCTATGCCCGGCCGCCCGTCCCCACCCCGTGGAGGATGAACTCCCAGATCTCTTCGGCCGGATCGGCGTCGCCGGCTCCGGGAGACGTCCCGGCGATGGTGGTGGAGAAGGCGTTGAACATGATCGCCTCGAGCGCCATCCCGGCGACCGGGCTGTGGCGGAGCCCGGAGCGGATGCATCCGACGGATTCGGCTTCGTCGAGTAATTCGCCGAACAAGGAGACGAGCGGGACGAAGGCCAGAGCCGCCTCGGTGGGATAGCTGGTGAGGAGCTGTTGGGCGAAGTCCATCATTACCGGGGCCGTGGCCAGGCGCTCGACGGTCTCCCCCGGCAGCGGGGGGCGGCAGAGCCGGTAGTACTCGACCACGAACCGGTGGATGCGCTCGAGGGCATCGTCCTCGCCGGCAATGCGGCCGCGCAGGAACTCGGCCGTCGATCGGACCGACTCCTCGAACAACGCCAGCAACAGCTCGTGCTTTCCCCCGAAGTACTGGTAGAAGAGCCGCAACGACTGGCCGGATCGTTCCACGACCTCGTGCACGGTGAAGTCCTTGCCGGGAACCCCCTCGTTCATCAGCTCGAGCGCGGCGTCGAGGAAGCGCTGGAGGCGGTCCTCGGCCCGGGCCCGGGCGGCGAACAGCGACCGGGCCAGGGCCAGCTCCCGGCGGCTCATCCCTGGTTCGAGCGCCTCGGGCTCCGCCTCGGTCGCCGTTTCCGCTTCGGTCATCGACCGGAGTCTACTGGAGGGGGCGGAAACGGCGGTGCCTTCGTCAGCGAAGGACTCATCCACTAATTGGTGGGACATCTTGCCCACCAAGAGAACCGGATTCTGGCGTCCCGGTGGCGTCGGCTACCGGCCTTCCTCCCGGGGAGCGAGGAGCCGATCGAGATTGGTACGGAGCTCGGGCGACGTGAACGACCGGTCTTCGGCGGCCAGGGCGAAGTCGAGCGTGGCCACCACCGCCCGCTCGAGGTGGAGATTGAGGATGCGTTTGGTGTCCTCCACCGCCTGGCGGGGCAGTCCGGCGATCCGATGGGCACAGGCCAGGGCCTGGTCGAGGACCGCCTCGTCCTCGCAGACGTGATTGACCAGTCCGATCTCGGCCGCCCGCCGGGCCGGGATGCGGTCGCCGGTCAGGGCGTACTCCTTGGCCAGCTGGAGGCTGGTCAGCAGAGGCCAGGTGACCGGACCGCCGTCGGCGGCCACCAGCCCGATCATGACATGGGGATCGGCCAGATGGGCGCTCTCGGCCATGTAGACGATGTCCGACAGCGCCACCAGGCTGCAGCCCAGCCCCACCGCCGGTCCGTTGACGGCGGCGACGATCGGGACACGGCACCGCACCATGCCGGTCACGATCTGTTTGCCGTGGACGAGCGTCTCCCCCCGGAGCCCGGGGTCCCGGGTCAGCTCGTCGAGGTAGGTGAAATCGCCGCCGGCCGAGAAGGCCCGGCCGTTGCCGGTGAGCACCACGGCCCGGGCATCGCCGTCCGCATCGATCTGGGGGAACAGCTCGGCCAGCCCCCGGTGGAGTCCGTGGTTGGTGGCGTTGAGCTGCTCGGGTCGGTTCATCCTGATGACCCGGACCGGCCCGTCGTCATCGACCTGGAGCTCCGCGGTGAGGTGGTAGGAGCTCATGACGCCGGGAGGTCGAGGATCCGGCTGGCCACGAGGTTCCGCTGGATCTGGGAGGTCCCGCCCATGACGCTCTGGGCCCGGCTGTAGAGGTACACCTTCGTCAGGGTGCCGTCAGGCCCGGACGCACTGACGCCGCCGATCGAGAGCGCGGCGTGGCCCACCGTCTGTTCGGTCCAGGTCATGAGCAGCTTGTCCACCGAGCCCTCCGGTCCGTGGGATATTCCGTCGAGACGGTCGGAGAGCCTCCGTGAGACGTGCCGTCGCAGCATCTCCGATTCGACGATAGCCCAGGCCAGGTCGCGGACCTGCTCGGCACCGTACTGTTCGGGGGACGCCTGCACCTCGGCCACCAGGTCGCGCACCTGCTTGGCATACCGGCCGGCGAAACCGAGCTCGTGGGGTTCGCGCTCGTGACTCACGATGGTCATGGCCAGCGGCCAACCTTCCCCGGGGGGACCGATCAGGTTGGCGGCCGGGACGCGGGCGCCATCGAAGAGCACCTCGCCGAACTCATTGGTGATGCCGTTGATCATCTGCAGGGGGCGTTGTTCGATGCCGGGCTGCCGCATGGGCACCGCGAAGGCGGAGATGCCCTTGTGCTTGGGGACGTCGTGATCGGTGCGGGCCAGGACGAGGCACCACTCGGCATCGTCGGAGTAGCTCGTCCACACCTTGTGACCGGTGATGACGTAGTCGTCGCCGTCGGGGTCGGCCCGGGTCCGCAAGGCCGCCAGGTCGGACCCGGCGTCGGGCTCGCTGAAGCCCTGGCACCAACGGTCGCGCCCGTTGACGATGCCGGGCAGGAAGCGGGCCCGCACGTCGTCGCCCCCGTGGGCCAGGATCCCCTCGACCAGGTAGCCGAGGCTCGGCCGGGCCGGGGCGCCGGCCGCGGCCAGTTCCTCGTCGACGATGACGTCGTAGACACTGGGCAGCCCCTGGCCGCCGATCTCCTGGGGCCAGGTGGCACCGAAGAAGCCACCGTCGTAGAGCGACTGGTGCCAGGCCGCCTGACCGGCCCAGTACTCGTCGTCGGTCGACGAGGCCGGCAGGCCGGGATTGTGACCCGTCAGCCAGGAGCGGAGGAGGGTACGGAAGGCGGCCTCGTCGGGCGAGTCACCGAAGTCCATGGTCGGCTCCGATTCCGTGGTGGACGAGCACCCGGTCGAGGTTGGGCCGGACCCCCCCCAGCAGGTCAGCCGAGAGGAGGGCCCGTCGGAGATGGACGTGGGCCAGACACTCCCAGGTATTGCCGATGCCGCCGTGCACCTGGATGGCCGTCTCGCACACCGTCCGGGCCGCCCTGGCGCAGTAGGCCTTGGATCCGGCGGCGGCGGCCAGCGCGGCGTCGGGCGCCAGCGCGTCGACTGCCCACGCCGCGTAGCGGGCGGCGCTGCGCGATCCCTCCGTCAACACAAAGGCATCGGCCAACAGATGCTGAACGGCCTGGAACGAGCCGACCGGCCGGCCGAACTGACGCCGCTCCGAGGCGTACCCGACGGCGAGGTCGACCGCCCCGCTCATGGTCCCGACCAGGTCGGCACAGGTCAGAGCCAGCCCGAGCGCGGTCCACGTCGACAGGTCGTCGCCCGTGAGCGGCCGGAGCCCGGGTCCCTCGACCCGGGTGACAGTGGAGCCCGGATCGAGGGCGGACCCCGGTCGGGTCAGATCGGTGCCCCCGTCCGCCGGCGGCACCGGGACGGCGGCCAGCACGTGGCCCCCGTCTTCGGGCAGCAGAACCAGGGCCGACGCGGCGCCCCGGGCGTCGACGGCCACGGCGCCGGCGGGAACGCTGCCGTCGGCGGCCACGGCCGCACCGGAGAGCGATCGGATGAAGGCGACGGCTTCGTCGGTCACCGCTGCCGGTGCACCGGCCAACCGCCGGAGCTCGGCCGCCAGCGTCGGGCCGAGGAAGGGTGCATCGGCCAGTCCCCGGCCGAGCTCCTCGGCGACGACCGCGACCTCCACCCCGGAGGCGAGCGGCGAGCGTCCATCGACCGGTACCCGAAACTCGCGCCAGCCCGAGGCGGCAACGGCGGCGTCGAGCCGGTCGGCCCGCTCGGCGTCGTCGAGCTGGCGGACGGTGCCGGGTCCGAGCCGATCGACGATCTGGGCAGCCGAGTGGCGCAGCGCAGCCTGCTCGGGGGTGAGGCGGACGTCCATCATGCGCTCCCGGTGGATGCGGCCAGGACCGGGGTCCACTGGTCGCGGAGCGTCCGACGCAACGCCTTCCCCGAGGGAAGCCGCGGAATGGTGTCGACGAAGACGACGTGGCGCAGCTGCTTGTAGGTGGCCAGCGAAGCGGCCACCATCGCCTCGAGCTCTGCCGCGGTGGCCGTCAGCTCAGGGCCGAGCAGCACGGCGGCGACCGGTACCTCGCCGGACCGCTCGTCGACCAGTCCGAAGACCGCGCAGTCGACCACCGCCGGGTGCCCGAGGAGGACCCCCTCGATCTCGGCCGGCGCCACCTGGAACCCGTTGACCTTGATCATCTCCTTGGAACGGTCGGTGAGGTGGACCCATCCGCCCTCCTCCAGCCAGCCCACATCACCTGTCCGGTACCACCCGTCGGAGAAGGCGGCCGCGGTCTCCTCCTCGGGGAGGTAGCCGGCCATGACCGATGGGCTCAGGACCTGGATCTCCCCGGTCTCTCCCGGGGCCAGGACGGCACCGGTGTCGAGGTCGGCCACCCGCAGCTCCACGCCCTCGGGCGGCAGCCCGGCCGAGTCGAGCCGCCAGGACCCCGGGTCGCCGACCGGGTTGACGGCGATGACCGGTACCTCGCTGGCTCCGTAGGCCGGGAGCCAGCGCACGCCAGATCGCTCGGTGACCGTTCGGGCCACGTGCTCACTGACCGGCGTCGCCCCCCACATGATGTAGCGCAGGGAAGAGAGGTCGAAGCGCTCGAGGTTCGGATGATTGGCCATGGCCAGTGCGATCGGGGCCACGGCCATCTCCAGGGTCATCCGTTCGCTCTCGATGCGGCGCAGCACTTCGTCGAGGTCGAACCGACGGTGCAGGCGCACGGTGGCGCCGGCCGACGCCGCCGCCAGCAGGTTCAGCAATCCGAGGATGTGCGACGGGGGCGTCGCCACCTGGAACCGATCATCCGGACCCAGGCCGAGCGTCGTGCACCAGTGGTCGGTGGCACAGCCGATCGACCGGTGGGTGTGCCGGACGGCCTTGGGGAGCCCGGTGGTCCCCGAACTGAAGACCAGCACCGCTTCGTCGTCCTCGCCGGCGCCGCCCGTCGTCACCCCGGTCGGGCGGTCCCCGCCGGTGACGTCGGCCGCCGGCTGGTCATCGAGGTCGGTGACCCGGCCTTCGCCCATGCAGTCAACCAACAGTTCGGTGGCCGGCCCGTCGGCTACCGCATGCACCGGCGCGGTGAGCTCCAGCGCGTGACGGGTCTCCACCGCCTTCCAGGCCGGGCTGAGGAGCACGGCGGCGGCACCGATCTTGCTGATGCCGTTGATCGCCACCATGAACTCGGGCCGGTTCGACGTCATCACGACCACGCGGTCGCCGGGGTGGACGCCCCGCGCCCCGAGGTGCCGCCCGAAGGCGGTGCTCAGGTCGTCGAGGGTCCGGAACGACCAGCGTCCGTCGCCGGCCAACACGGCGTCGCGGTCACCGAATCGTGCTGCGGCCTGTTCCAGCGAATGGTGCATCAGGGCCGCTGCCATCGGAAACATTCTTCTCCCTCATGAGATCGACGTCAACATGACAGGGATGTAGTGTTCTCGCATGACACCGGAGGCGAACCAACCGGCCCCCACCGACCCCACCGACCCCGAGGTCAGGGACGAGATCATCGGGACGGTCCGGCGGTTCGTGGCCAACGAGGTCGTCCCGGTGGCGTCCGCCCTCGAGCACGAGGACCGGTACCCCGACGAGATCGTCGACCAGATGCGCGCTCTCGGCCTGTTCGGGGTGACCATCCCCGAGTCCTACGGCGGGTTGGGTCTGGATCTGCTGACCTACATCGGGATCATCGAGGAGCTGGCGTTCGGGTGGATGAGCCTGACCGGCATCGTCAACACCCACACCATGGTGGCCACCTTGCTGATGGCCCACGGCTCCGACCAACAGAAGCAGCGCTGGCTGCCCACGATGGCCGCGGGCGAGCGGCGGGGGGCGCTGTCCCTGTCCGAGCCCGACGCCGGCAGCGACACCCGCAACATCTCATGCCGGGCGTCCCGCGACGGCGACGAATACGTCGTCAACGGCACCAAGGCCTGGGTGACCAACGGGGAGCGCGCCGGTATCCTGGCCCTGGCCGCCCGGACCGACGAGGGCATCTCCGCCTTCATCGTGGAGAAGGAGCCGGGTCCGGCGTTCGAGGGCATTTCGGTCAGCCGGAACATCGGCAAGCTGGGCTACCGGGGTGTCGAGACCGTCGAGATGGCCTACTCGGACCACCGGATCCCAGTCGGCAACCTCATCGGCCAGTCCGGGCGGGGCCTGCCCCAGATTCTCAGCGTGCTCGAGGTCGGCCGGATCAACATCGCCGCCCGCGCCGTCGGTGTCGCCCGGGCCGCCTTCGAGGCCGCCCTGTCGTACGCCCAGCAACGGGTGACCTTCGACAAGCCCATCGGCGAGCACCAGGCCATCCAGCTCAAGCTGGCCGACATGGCCACCCGGCTCGAAGCGGCACGCCTCCTGACCAGGAATGCCGCCGAACGCAAGGCCGCCGGACTCCGCTGCGACGTGGAGGCGGGGATGGCCAAGCTCTTCGCCAGTGAGACGGCGCTCGAGCTGGCCACCGAGTCCATGCGGATCCATGGCGGGGTCGGCTACACGACCGACCTCCCGGTCGAGCGCTACTACCGCGATGCCCCGCTGATGGTGATCGGCGAGGGGACCAACGAGATCCAGCGCCTGGTCATCGCCCGCGGTCTGCTGGCCCGGGCCCGGGCCACGGACTGACCCGACTCCGGACCCGCCCTGGCATCCGGCCGTCCGGCCGGTCAGTCCCGGTCCCGCCGGCGGCGTTCGGCCAATTCGGCGAGCACGGCGTCGCCGTCCTCCCCGAGCTCGGGGACCGCGACCGCGCTCCGGCGGGCCACGCCCGAGAAGGTGACCGGACCGTTGACCGACCGCAACGCGCCCCCTTCGACCTCCACGAATCCGTCGTTGGCCAACAACTGCGGATCCTCGATCACCTCGGCCGGCGTCTGCGCCCGAGCCCACCAGACTCCCTCGCGGTCGAACCGCTCGGCCCAGTCGGCCATCGATCGCTCGGCGATGATCCTGTCGAGGAGGGCGATGAACTCGGTGCGGTTCTTGCGGATGGCCGAGGCGCTACAGAAGCGCTCGTCCTCAAGCAGGTCGGGGCGTCCGAGGGCCCGGGACACCGCTCCGATGTGCCGGTCGGCTTCGAGACAGGTGAAGAAGAACCATTCCCCGTCGGCCGTCCGGTAGGGATTCATCAACGGCGACTGATTGTGGTGACGGGACTCGGCCGGAGACACCTTGCCCAGCATCATCTGGAGACCCAGGTCCCATCCCAGCACGTAGGACCCGGTGCGCAGGAGCGAGACCTCCACCACCCGGCCGGCGCCGGTGTGGCGCTGCTCGAGCACGGCGGCCAGGATGCCGGACAGGGCGGCCAGTCCGGTGATGTGGTCACCGATGCCGCCCCGTGCGTTCAGGGGGTTACCGGCGTCGTCGGCCATCTGTCGCGACAGGCCGGACCGGGCCCAGAAGGCGCCGATGTCGTAGGTCGGGCGGTTGCGCTCCTCGCCCCGGAGGCCGTAGCCGCTGATGCTGCAGTAGACGAGACGGGGGTGCCGGCCCACCGTCGCCTCCGCCTCCAGATCGAGCTTGTCGAGGGCGTCGGGCCGGAGATTGCTGATGAAGACGTCCGCCGAGTCCAGGAGCTCCTCGAGTCGCTGGCGCCCCTCCGGATCACGCAGGTCGAGGACGACGCTGCGCTTGCCCCGGTTGTCGAGAGCGAACGCCGGGTTGGGGCGGTCGCCGCCGATGCCCAGCGACCCGAAGACGTTGCGCATCGGATCCCCGCTCGGGGACTCGATTTTGATCACCTCGGCACCCCAGTCGGCGAGCAGGGCGGCAGCCGACGGTGCCGCCACCCACACCCCCAGCTCGACCACCCGGAGTCCGGCCAGTGAGGAGAGGCCGTGGGAACCGGGACTGCTCACCGGGACGGCCCGGACCGGTCGGGGACCGACCGCCGTCGGAGGGAGTCCTTGACGACCTTGCCGGTCGCGTTGCGCGGCAGCTCGTCGACGATCTCGACCACTCGGGGAACCTTGTAATTGGCCATCTGGTCGCGGCTCCACCCGATGATGTCGGCCCCGGTGACCGTCGCACCCCGACGGGCGACCACGAACGCCATGCCCACTTCGCCGAGTCGATCGTCAGGGATGCCGACCACCGCCGCCTCGGTGATGTCGGGGTGCCGCATGAGCCCGTTCTCGATCTCGGCGGGGTAGGCGTTGAACCCGCCGACGATGAACATGTCCTTCGAGCGTCCCACGATGCGCAGGCAGCCCTGTTGATCGACCACGCCGATGTCGCCGGTGCGGAGCCAGCCGTCGGCCGAGAGCACCTGGGCGGTCGCCTCCTCGTCGTCGAGGTAGCGGGACATGATGCTGCCTCCCCGGAGGAGGATCTCGCCCGGCTCCCCGTTGTCCACGTCGCGTCCCCCGCCGTCGACGATCCGCAGCTCGAAGCCGGGGCGGGGCCTGCCCACCGTCGTGGCGATGGTTTCCACGTCGTCCTCGGGAGAAGTGGCCACCGCGGTGCCACCTTCGGTCAGGCCGTATCCGGTGATGATGGTGGAGAAGGTGAACTCGGCGTCGAGGCGGCGGATCAGCTCGACGGGGATGTCGGCGGCGCCGGTGACGGCCACCCGGAGAGTCGAAAGATCGAGATGATCGCGGTCGGGGTGGTCGAGCATGCCCTGGTAGAGGGTCGGCGGGCCCGGCAGCACCGTCACCCCTTCGTCGGCCACGATGGCGAGCACCCGGGCGGTGTCGAACACCGCCTCGGGCATCATGGCGGCGCCGGCGGCCACCGCGGCCAGGATGCCCGCCTTCAGCCCGAACATGTGGAAGTACGGATTGACCATGAGGTAGCGGTCGTCGGCGTTGAGCCCGGTCATGGCCACCCAGTCGGTGGCCACCCGCACGGTGCTCCCGTGGTTCTGGACCACACCTTTGGGGACCCCGGTGGTACCTGAGGTGAACAGGATGTCGCACGGGTCGTCGAAGGTGACGGCGGCAGATCGGCGTTCGACCTCGGCCCCGGCCGTGTCGGTGGCGCGGGCCACGAAGCCATCCCACGACACGGTCCCGTCCGCCGCCGGGCCCCGGGCCACCACGACGGCGCCCAGATCG
The DNA here is from genome assembly GCA_963837805.1 of uncultured Acidimicrobiaceae bacterium. Taxonomy (GTDB): domain Bacteria; phylum Actinomycetota; class Acidimicrobiia; order Acidimicrobiales; family RAAP-2; genus Bog-756. The sequence continues at coordinate 235,659 of CAWIOU010000029.1, read as the reverse complement.
GGAAGGTCGACGGCGGCTTCCCTCAGCAGGGCCACGTAGTCCACGCCCAGGAAGGAGGTGACGGTCACCAAGACCTTGGCCCGGCTCCGCAGGAGGATGTCGGCGGCCTCGGCGCCCTTGAACCTGGTGTTGACCGGGATGAGGACGGCGCCGGCCTGCCACAGTCCGAGCGCGGCAACGATCCACTCGGCACTGTTGAACGCCCAGATGGCCACCCGGTCGGCCGACTCGATCCCCGAGGAGACGAGGGCGGCTCCGAAACGGCGGGACCGGTCGACCAGTTCGGCGTAGGTCAGGCGGCTCCCGCTGTCGATGACCGCGAGGCGGTCACCGAAACGCGCGGCGGTGTCGGCGATCAGCTCCGGGACGGTGGCCCACTCCCCCTCGGGAGCGGCGCCCGTCACCGCCCGACGGTGTCGTCGACGTTCATCAGACGGGCGAGATTGCCGCCCATGATCTTCTTCACCGTGTCGTCGGGGAGGCCCTTCAGCTCGTCGACGTAGCTCACCGGATCAGCCAGGCCCTCCGGATGCGGGAAGTCGGACCCGAACAGAACGTGCTCGGCGCCGATGAGCTCGGCCAGTTCGCCGAGGTCCTCTTCCCAGAAGGGGCTGATGTAGATGTTGCGCTTGATGACGTCGACCGGGTTCTCGAGGAAGTCCTGGGGCATCTTCTTGTAGATGTCAGCGATGTTCCGGAGCAACGGCTCCACCCAGCTGCTGCCGTTCTCCACCACCGCGACCTTGAGCGCCGGGAAGCGCGACAGCGCCCCGTGGCACACGAGCGCCGATACCGCGTCCTCCACCGGCCTCCAAGCCGAAAGCATCCGGAAGGCCTGCGGTTCGAACGGCAGCATCTCGCTGTTGCTGCCCAGCCAGTCGTTGGTGTACCGCTCGTACCCGCTGTCCGACGAGTGCATGGCCACCAGGACGTCGTGTTCAACGACCTTCTCCCAGAACGGATCGAACTCGGGTAGCCCGAACGACCGGGAACCGCGGAAACCCGGCACCGGGGCCGGTCTGATGAGGACGACCTTGGCGCCGCGCTCGAGCACCCACTCGAGCTCTTCGATGGCCCGTTCGACGATGGGAAGACTGATCACCGGCGTGGTGAAGATGCGGCCTTCGTAGTCGAACTTCCACGTCTCGTAGATCCACTCGTTGAGGGCATGGACCACGACGTGGATCAGGTCGGGGTCGTCCCGTAACCGCTCCTCCACCAGACTGGCCAGGGTGGGGAACATCAGGGTCCGGTCGAGACCCTGCTCGTCCATCAGCTCCAGGCGGGCGGCGGGATCCCGGAAGGCCGGGATCGAGCGCATCGGCTCCCCGAAGATCTCGCGCCGGCTCTTGCCGTCGGGATTGCCGTGGCGGAAGTAGTCCTCCTGGGCGCCGGGTCGGGCCACCACCTCGAACGTCGGGTTCGGGATGTACTGGCTGATCTGGCCGCGCACCACGATCTTCGTGCGACCACGGACGTCCACGTAGTCGATCACCCCCCGGAAGCGATCGGGGAGGAACTTGGTCAATGACTCGCTGGTCTCGTAGAGGTGGTTGTCCGCATCGAAGACCGGGACGTCGAGCGCTCGCGTGGCCATGGTGTGCTCTCCTTCCTGTATGAGAACGACCTTACTCTGAGACGAGAGTACCGTTGCTCATCCAAAGGCGCCAGCCGCCCCACCGGGTCCGCCGGCCGGGCCCTACCGGAGTGGCAACCCCGTCGAGCTTGTGAGAATCTTCTTCTTGACCACGAGCAACGTTCATCGCGGTCGTCGCCAGCAAGCGGTCGAAAAAGGGAGTCACGTGACACAGAGACGTTGGCCCGGCCGTCCCACGGCCGAGCCCGGGGGACCACCGTGCCCACCGACTCTGATCTCTCGAAGGGGACGGATTCCATGAAAGTTGTCGTCGTCGGCGCGTCGAGTGGACTGGGCCGCTGCATTGCCGCCGGGCTCGGCGGACGCGGGGCACAGGTGGCGCTCATGGCCCGGCGGAAGGAGCGGCTGGCCGATGCCTCCGGCGAGGCCGGGCCCGACGCCCTGGCCATCCCATGCGACGTCACCGTCGAGGCATCGTGCCGCGAGGCGATCGACGAGGCTGCCCTCCAGATGGGGGGCATCGACGCCCTGGTCTATGCCACCGGGATCGGGCCCTTGGGCCGCCTGGCCGACCTCGATGCCGGGGCCTGGCGCAGCGTGTTCGACACCAACGTCATCGGCGCCGCACTCATCACGTCGGCCGCCATCCCCCATCTCACGGCGTCGAGTGGCACCGCCGCCTACCTGTCGTCGATCAGCGCCTCGACCACGCCGCCGTGGCCGGGGCTCGGCGCCTACGCCGTGAGCAAGGCGGCGCTGGACAAACTGGTGGAGGCGTGGCGGGAGGAACATCCGCGGATCGGGTTCACCCGGGTCACCGTGGGCGACTGCGCCGGAGGAGACGGGGACTCGATGACCGAGTTCGCCGCCGGATGGGACCAGGAACTGGCCATGGAGATGGCGTCGAAGTGGATGGCCCGCGAGTACATCGCCGGAGCACTGCTGGACGTCGACGAACTCGTCCGGGTGCTCGACACCCTGCTTCGCTGTGGGCCCACGGCGACCGTGCCCACCGTCTCCGTGGTCCCCCGACGCCCGGCATGAGCCCACGGCCATTGCCATGACCGGCGTGGGGATCGTCACCGGTGCGGCCAGTGGCATCGGCGGCGCCTGTGCCGCCTCGATGGTCGGGACCGTGGACGTCCTGGTTCTGGTCGATCTCGATCCTGACCTCACCAGACGTGTGGCCTCGGAGTTGAGCGCTCCGGGCACCCGCTGCGAAGCCGTCGCCGGCGACATCACCGATGCCGCCACCGTCACCCACGTGGTCGGGGCGGCGCGGGCCCACGGCACGCTGCATCGTGTCGTGCACGCAGCCGGCATCTCCCCCACCATGGCCGCGTGGGACCGGATCCTCACCGTCGACCTGGTGGGTACCGCCCTCCTGGTCGAGGCCCTCGGTCCCCTCGCCACGACCGGGACGTCGATGGTCTGCGTGGCCTCGATGGCGGCCGAGCTCATGGCGGGCCAGGCCGATCCGACCATCGACCGGATCATCGACGAGCCGCTGGCGGGGAGCTTCCTCGACGACTACCGGTCGGCCCTGGGCGCCGCCGGCGAGGATCCCGGCATCGCCTACGGTTGGGCCAAACGCGGCGTCCGTCGCCTGGTTGCCCGCCAGGCGGGGCCGTTCGGTTCTGCCGGCGCCCGGATCTGCTCGGTCTCACCGGGGACGATCGACACCCCGATGGGCCGCCGCGAGTTCGAGCGCCAGCCGGGGATGCGTCAGCTCGCGGGGCTGGCCCCGCTCGGTCGATCCGGCCGTGCCGACGAGATCGCCGCCGTCATCGATTTCCTCCTCTCCGACCGGGCTAGCTTCGTGACCGGCACCGACGTCCTGGTCGACGGCGGTGTCTGCGCCGTGATCGGGCAGATGCAGTAGCGGCTGCCGGCCGGCTACCGGCCGACTACCGGGCGGGCACGTCGAGCACCAGGGCGGTGGACATCCCGCCTCCGGCGCACATGGCCGCGACTCCGACACCTCCACCCCGGCGCCGGATCTCGTTGACGAGGGAGATCACCATACGGGCACCGGTCATGGCAATGGGATGACCGAGGCTGCAACCGCTCCCGAGCACGTTCACCAGCGAATCGTCGATGCCCAGGATGCGGGTGGTGGCCACGCACATCGAGGCGAATGCCTCGTTGATCTCCCAGAGGACCACATCGTCGATGCCGAGGCCGGCCCGGTCCAGCGCCTTCGGGATGGCGATGGTCGGCGCCAGCCCCGTCTCCGCCGGCGGCACGCCGGCCGAGGCCCACGAGCGGACCGAAGCGAGCGACTCGAGCCCGAGTCGGTCACTCAGTTCTCGTCGGACCAGCACCATCGCCGCGGCGCCGTCGTTGACTCCGGCTGAATTGCCCGCGGTGATGCTGAAACCCTCGATTTCGGGATGGAGGGGCTTGAGTGAGGCCAGCTTGTCCATGCTCGTCTCGCGCCGCGGGTGCTCGTCGACGGCAAAGACGCTCCGGACACCCGCCCGGTTGACCACGTCGACGGGAAAGATCTCGTCAGCGAATTTGCCGCCGTCGATGGCGGCCACAGCCCGTTGGTGGGAACGCAGTGCCCAGGCGTCCATCTCCTCACGGGTCACCCCGGCCTGAACCGCGGCGTTCCAGCCGACCGTGATGGACATGTCACGGTTGGGGGCCTCGGGCGTGTCGCGGTGACTGGGCGAGTTCCACTCCTCCCACTCGTCGGAACCCAGGACCCGGCGGCTGGTCGCGCGGGAACGTCGAGGTCGACTGGGTCCCGCCGGCCACCACCACCCGGTCCATTCCGGCCCGAATCGACGCGGCCGCGGTCTGGACGGCGCTGAGCCCGGAGGCGCAGTGCCGGTTCTGGCCCACGCCCGGGGCGCGGACGAGTCCGGCCTCGATCGCCGCGTACCGGGCGATGTCACCTCCTCCGTAGAGCGCCTCCCCGAGGATGACGTCGTCGACCAGTTCGGGGTCGACCCCCGACCGGCGGACCGCTTCGGCCACCGCCAGGGTGCCCAGCTCCAAGGCATCGACATCCAGCAGCGAGCCCTTGAAGGCGGTACCGATCCCCGTCCTCGCCGACGAGACGATCACCGCATCGTGGGGGGCATTCGAGCTGGTCACGGTCGTGGCATCGGTCATGGTCTCTCCTAGTTGATGTTGAAGCGCAGGGCGCCGTCGAGTCGTATGTTCTCGCCGTTGAGGTACGGGTTCACGACGATCGCCTCGACCAGGAGGGCGAATTCCTCCGGATACCCCATCCGTTTGGGGAAGACGATCCCCTCGACCGGATCCTTCTTGAGATGGGGCAGGGCATTGAGCATCGGCGGGGTGCCCATGGTCCCGGGAGCGATGGCGCAGACACGGATCCCCAATGGCGCCAGGTCCCGGGCCATTGGCAGTGTCATCCCGAGGATCGCCGCCTTGGCCGCTCCGTAGGCGACCTGGCCGCTCTGGCCCTCCATGCCGGCGATGGACGCGGTGTTGACGACCACGCCGCGCTCGACCGTCCGGATCGGGCTCGTTCCCGGCCATGGCCGCGGCCACCAGTCGGCTCATGTTGAAGGTACCCGTCGCATTCATGGCCATGGTGGTGACGAACGAATCGATGGGATGAGGGGTGCCGTCCCGTCCGACAATCCGCCTGCCACCGACCCCTCCCCCGGCCACATTGACCAGGACGGACAGCGGGCCGTGGTCGCGGGCGGCGTCGATGCCGGCGGCAATGGCGGCCTCGCTGGCCGTGTCACCGCCCACCCCGACCACACCGCCGCCGAGCTCCCGGGCCAGCCCGTCGGCCCGGTCGGCGTCGAGGTCGAACACGACGACGCCCATCCCGAGGCCATGCAACCGACGCACGGTGGCCGAACCGAGTCCTCCCGCACCACCGGTGACGATGGCGGAACGGCCGTCGGGTATCACCGTCCCACCTCCAGCAGGAAACGTTCTTCTCTTTGGAAAAGGATTTTGTTCGCTAATGAGACCAGCGGCGCTCCTCGGTTGCGGCTCATCGCCGGAACGGTATTCTTTTGAACCACCAACGTCAATATCAGCGGGTGGCCCGAGCGCCGCGCCGCCGGGGGGAGCACCATGGCCACCACCACGACAGTCGATCCGGAACCCAACATGCTGATCGACGGAAAGCTGGTCGGGGCCTCGTCCGGCGCCGTGTTCGACAACGTCAATCCGGCGACCGAGGAAGTGATCGGCCAGGTCGCCGATGCTTCCGCGGCCGACATGCAGCAGGCCATCGCCGGGGCCCGGCGGGCCTTCGACGAATCTGAATGGTCCACGGACCGCGGCCTCCGCAAGCACTGCCTGGGGCAGCTCCAGGAGGCCCTCGAGGCCGAGAAGGAGCAGATGCGCGAGCAACTCATCCTCGAGGTGGGCTGCCCCCGCATGCTCACCGCCGGACCACAGCTCGAGGTTCCTCTGGCCGACGCCCTCCGCTACCCGATCGGGCTCATCGACGATTTCGAGTGGGAGAACCGGCTGCCCGATGCCACAGACTTCCGGGGCGGGACCAACTCCCGGCTGATCGTCAAGGAGCCGGTCGGCGTGGTCGGGGCCATCACCCCCTGGAACTTCCCGTTCGAGGTGGCGCTGGCCAAACTCGGCCAGGCGCTGGCCACCGGCAACACCGTCGTGCTGAAGCCGGCCCCGGATACGCCCTGGAACGCCACCCTGCTCGGCCGGCTGGTGGCCGAGCACACCGATATCCCGGCAGGCGTGGTGAACGTCGTCACCTCGTCGGACCATCTGGTCGGCGAGGAGCTCACGCTCTCGCGCCAGGTCGACCTCATCTCCTTCACCGGGTCGACCGCCGTGGGCAAGCGGATCATGGAGAAGGGAGCGGCCACCATGAAGCGGTTGTTCCTCGAGCTCGGCGGCAAGTCCGCTACCATCGTGCTGGACGACGCCGATTTCGACTCGGCGCTGCTCATCGGCATCGCGGTGTGCTCGCATGCAGGGCAGGGGTGTGCCATCCCGACCCGGATGCTGCTTCCCCGGTCCCGTTACGACGAGGGCGTCGAACGCCTGAAGAGCTACCTGGCCATGGCGCCCTACGGCGATCCCCAGCGAGAGGACGTGATCATGGGGCCGTTGATCAGTGCCAAGCAACGCGATCGGGTGATCGGGTACATCGCTCGTGGCGTCGAGGAGGGGGCGACGCTGGCCGTCGGCGGCGGGCGCCCGGACGGCCAGCCCCGCGGATACTTCGTCGAACCTACGATGTTCACCGATGTCGACAACACGATGACCATCGCCCAGGAGGAGATCTTCGGTCCCGTCCTGGTCGTGATCCCCTTCGAGGACGACGACGACGCGGTGCGCATCGCCAACGAGAGTGCCTACGGGCTGAGTGGCGGGGTCTATTCGGCTTCCTTCGAACGGTCGATGGCGGTGGCGAGACGGGTGCGTGCCGGCACCATGGGCGTCAACGGCGGCACGTGGTACGGCGCCGACGTGCCCTTCGGAGGCTTCAAGGACAGCGGCATCGGCCGGCAGAACGGTGTCGCCGGGTTCGACCAGTACCTCGAGATCAAGTCGCTGGCGTGGCCGAGTGCCTGAGCCCGGGGAGAATCCGTGCTGCTGAGTCTGAGCTCCGACCAGGAGTTCTTTCGTGACACCACGGCGAGGTTTCTGACCGAGCACGCCCCGCCGACCGAGATCCGGCGCCTCCGAGACGACCCCGCCGGATTCGGTGACCGCTACTGGCGACTCGGTGCCGATCTCGGGTGGACCTCCCTCCTCGTCGGCGAGGGACACGGAGGCGGCTCGATCAGCGGTGACGGCCTCATGGACCTGACGCTGGTGGCTCACGAATTCGGACGGCACGCGGCACCCGGTCCGCTGGTTCCCACCAACCTGGTCGCCTGCGCCGTCAGCGATCTGGCGGCCGACCGCCACGCCGATCTCCTGTCGGGACTCCTGGACGGAACCTCGATTGCCTCGTGGTGCTATCTGGAGCCCCGGCCCAACGACGGCCTCGACGACATCGCATTGGAGGTCCGGGTCGATAGGTCCGACGTCCTCCTGAACGGCGTCAAGCGGCCGGTCGAGGCTGCGGAGCAGGCGAGTCATCTACTGGTGACGGGCCGGACCGGGGCCGGGCTGACCCAGATCCTCGTGCCTACCGACGCCCCCGGCATCTCGATCCGGCCGATGCTCACGGTGGATCTCACCCGCCGGTTCTACGAAGTCGCCTTCGAAGACGTCCGGCTGGAAGCCGACACCGCGGTGGGCGAGATCGGAGAGGCTGCCGGTCAGGTCGACCACCAGCTCCAGCTGGCGATGGTCATGGCCAACTCGGAGTCGGTCGGTGCCATGCAGTTCGCATTGGACATGACCGTGGAGTGGGCGTTCGACCGCTATTCCTTCGGAAGGCCCCTCGCCTCCTATCAGGAGCTGAAGCACCGCTTCGCCGACATGAAGACCTGGCTCGAGGCCGCCCACGCCATCAGTGATACGGCGGCCGAGGCGGTCTCCTCCCGATCGCCCGAGGCCGGCGAACTGGTGAGTGCGGCCAAAGCATTCATCGGCGCCTACGGATCGGAGCTCGTTCAGGACTGCGTGCAGATCCACGGCGGTATCGGCCTCACCTTCGAACACGACATCCACCTCTTCCTCCGTCGGGTCACCCTCAACCGGGCCCTGTACGGAACACCGAGCCAACACCGACAGCGGATCGCATCGATGATGGAAAACGTGCGGGGTGCGGCATGACCACGGTCGGCGTGGAAAGCGTCGCCGACTTCAGGAGGCGGGCCCGGACCTGGATCCAGGCCAATCTCAAACCAGCCGACTCCGACTCGAGGGAAGGGGTGCTCCGGAACAATCGGACCGACGAGGAGGAACTGGCCGAGGTGGCCTACGACCGGGATCTGCAGCGCCGGCTGTTCGACGCCGGTCTGGCCGGCATCTGCTTTCCCACCGCCTATGGCGGCCAGGGCCTGACCCCGGCCCACCAGCTGGCGTTGAACGAGGAGCTGGTCGGGTTCGAGTCGCCGATGCGGTTCCAGTCGCCCACCATCTCACCCTGCGCCGCCGTCATCCTCGATTTCGGGACCGAGGACCAGAAGCTGCGGCACCTCCCGGCCATCCTGAAGGGCGACGAGCTGTGGATGCAGTTCCTGTCGGAGCCCGGCGGTGGTTCTGACGTGGCCGGTGCCCAGACCTCGGCCGTGCGCGATGGCGACGAATGGATGCTCAACGGCTCGAAAGTGTGGACAACCGGCGCCTGGTGGTCGGACTGGGGGCTCTGCCTGGCCCGGACCAACTGGGACGTGCCGAAGCACCGCGGGCTCTCCGTCTTCATGCTCCCGATCCGCCAGCCCGGCATCGAGGTCCACCGGATCGAGATGCTGAATGGGACCAGGGAGTTCTGCCAGGAGTTCCTGACCGACGTGCGGGTACCGGACGGCGACCGGATCGGCGAGGTGGACGACGGCTGGACCGTCGGAGTCCGCTGGATGTTCCACGAGCGCATGCTCAGCAACTCCCCCTACGTCACCCTCCCCGCCGGGGACGCCCACAGCGGCGTGGGTGCATCGTCGGTGCTCCGAGTCGCCCGCATAGCCGGGCACTCCGAGGACCCGCGGATCCGCGACCTGATCGGCGAGGCCAGCATGCTCCAGCTGACGGCTGAGGCGTTGCAGAACCGCCTCGCCGAGGGGATGCGTTCCGGCGCCATGTCGGACCAGTCCGCCGCCATCGGCCGGCTGTTCTCCGGTGTGGTCGGCGACCCGGACCAACACCATCGCATTCGAGATCGCCGGCGCTGACGGCGGGAGCGTGGACGGACGACGACGGCCCCGTCGCCGACTGCGGCGCCGACTTCCTGATGCGCCAGGTTTCCACCATCGGGGGCGGGACGACCGAGATGGCGCGCAACGTGATCAGTGAACGGGTCCTCGGCATGCCGCGAGAGCGCACGCTCGACCGGGACGTCCCCTTCCGGGACGTACCCCGCGGTGCTCCGTCGTGAGGCTGACCGGTCGACCGGCATCGCCGGCTTCGCCGGCTTCGGGCCGACTACCATTCGACCCGTTCGCGACGTCGCCGTCGCGAGCCGACGAGCGGCGTCGGGCCGTCCGGGTCGTGCCCGACACGGCCGCGAAGACAGCACCGAAGACAAGGAGGTCCGCCGATGAGTGCAGTGATGGAGGGTGTACGCGTCCTCGAAGTGGCCGAGCACACCTTCGTCCCTGCGGCATCGGCGTTGTTGTCCGACTGGGGCGCCGAGGTCATCAAGATCGAGCACGTCGAGCGCGGCGACGCCATGCGTGGACTGGCGTCGACCGGCCTCGCCGTCGTGCCCAACGACGTCCACGTCCTCCTCGAGCACTCCAACCGCGGCAAGAAGAGCCTCGCCCTCGACCTCAAGACGGCGGACGGGCTCGAGATCCTCCACAAGCTCATCGCCACCTCGGACGTCTTCCTGACCAACAAGCTCCCGAGCGTTCGTCGGAAGCTCCACATCGACGTCGAGGACGTCCGGGCCCACAATCCCGACATCATCTATGTGCGCGGCACCGGCCAGGGGGAGCGGGGGCCCGACGCCGACAAGGGCTCCTACGACTCCCTGGCCTTCTGGGCCCGTGCCGGAGTGGCCGCCGGCGCCATGCGGCCCGAGTATGAGCTGGTTCCGGTGCCGCCCGCCCCCGGGTTCGGTGACTCGATCGGCGCGATGACCATCGCCGGCGGCATCATGGGCGCACTGTTCCACCGTGAGCGGACGGGCGAGGCGACCACCGTGGACGTCTCCCTGCTCGGTGTCGGCCTATGGGCGATGGGCCAGGCCCTGGCCCTCTCGCTCCTCCTCGACAAGCCGTGGGCCCCTCCGCCGGACGGGTCCATGGGCTCGAACCCGCTGTCTCGTACCTACCGGACCGCCGACGGCCGCACGCTGTGGTTCACCTGCCTCCAGGCCGCCAAGTACTGGCCGACACTCTGTCTCGCCGTCGGTCGCCCCGAGTTGGCCACCGACCCCAGGTTCGCCGATCACGCATCGCTGATGGCCAACAGCCGGGAGGCCATCGAGGAACTGGACAAGGTCTTCGCCGGGGCCACACTCGACGAGTGGCGCGAGCGCCTGGCCGGCTTCGACGGCCAATGGGCCGTCATGCAGAACACCATCGAGGCGGCCGTCGGACCCCCAGACCGTCGCCAACGGCTACGTCCAGGACTGCCGGACAGCCGCTGACGTCTCGTTCCGGATGGCGGCCGCCCCGGTACAGTTCGACGGGAAGCCAGCGGCTCCCCACCGGGCCCCCGAGCTCAACGAGCACGGCGACAGCATCCTCGAAGAGCTCGGCTTCGATTGGGACGCCATCGTGGACCTCAAGGTCCGCGGCGTCGTGGCCTGAACCCTGTGAACACCGACCTCCCGGAAGGAGATGAGCATGACCCTGTTTGACGCATTCCGTTTCGATGGCAAGAGAGCACTGGTGGTCGGGGGGGCGACCGGCATGGGGGCTGCCGCAGCCGAGCTGCTGCAATCCGCCGGGGCCGACGTGGTGGTGATGGACTTCGCCGAGGTGTCGCTGCCGGGAGCCAAGGCCATCCACGTGAACCTGGCCGAGCGCGACTCGATCGATGCTGCCGTCGACGAGTGCGGTGGACCGGTCGATGCGCTTTTGGCCTGCGCCGGCGTGGCCGACGGAACGCCGGGTATCGAGAAGATCAACTTCATCGGCCACCGGCACCTGATCGACCGGCTCCTGGCCCAGGATCACCTGCCCCGCGGATCGGCCATCGGCTTCATCTCGTCCGCCGCCGGTCTCGGCTGGGAGTCCAACCTCACCCGGATATCGGAGTACCTGGCCACGCCCGACTTCGACAGCGCGGTGGAAGTGGGTAGCCATCAACGGGGGTGCCGACTACCTGTCCACCAAGCAGGCGGTCTGCGCCTACGTCGCCAGCCAGGCCTTCCCGATGATGAAGCGCGGGATACGGATCAATGCCATCTGCCCCGGTCCCACCGACACTCCGCTGGCCCAGGCCAACAAGGAGCTGTGGCTCGGGTTCGGCGCCGACTACCGAGGCGAGCTGGATATCGAGGCCTCGACCCCGATGGAGCAGGCCTATCCCCTGGTGTTCCTGTGCAGCGCAGCGGCAGTGTCCATCAGCGGGATCACCCTCATCACCGATTCGGGCTACTTCGCCGCTGGCGTCACCGAGGCATTCCCGGCCGCGACCCCCGTCGCCAACTTTCTCCTGGGGCGCCTGGGATGACGTCGGTGCTTCCGGGTGGCAGCCGTCGGCCCGGACCTGAGGGCACGTCTCTTTTCTCGATTTGACCCTTTTATCGGCTAGAGCCGATATTCCACCGCGTCCGGACCGGTCGAAGTCGTCCCGAATCCTGAGACCGCCCTTCGAATGAACGAAGTTATCGCCTACGACCGATAAATTGCCCAATTTGGGAAATTGAACCCTCGGATGCTGGTCCGGGGCCGTGGTGCCGGTTCAGAACTCGCCTTACTACGACGTCATAGTGATTTTAGTACGACGTCGTAGTAATGTGACCAGATGACCCCCCGTACGTTCTGGCGACTACGACGGTGAGCGACCTCCACCGACCGGACCATCCGGTCCGGTTCGTGACCGCGGCCAGTCTCTTCGACGGGCACGACGCCGCCATCAACATCATGAGGCGGCTGCTGCAGGCGCAGGGGGCCGAGGTCATCCACCTCGGGCACAACCGCTCGGTCGACGAAGTGGTCCGGGCCGCCGTCGAGGAGGATGTCCAGGGAGTCGCGGTCAGCTCCTATCAGGGCGGCCACATCGAGTACTTCCGGTACCTGGTCGACCGCCTCCGGGACGAGGGACGTCCGGACATCCGGGTCTACGGCGGCGGAGGCGGAGTCATCGTGGAGGCCGAGATCGAGGAGCTCGAGGCCTACGGTGTCCAGCGGATCTTCTCGCCCGCGGACGGACAGCGACTCGGACTCGAGCGCATGATCAACCTGCTCATCGAGGAGTGCGACCACGATCTGACGGCGGACGGACCACCGTCACTGGACAGGCTTCGTGGCGGCGACCATCGGGCGCTGGCCCGGTGGATCACCTGTATCGAGTCAGGATCCCTTGACGACGCCACCACCGAGAACTACTGACCTCGGCCCAGGGATCTTCCGTACCGGTGCTGGGGGTCACCGGGACAGGTGGATCCGGAAAGTCCTCGCTGACCGATGAGCTGATCCGTCGATTTCGACTCGACCAGGAAGACAAGCTCTCGATCGCCGTGCTGGCCGTTGACCCCACCCGCCGCCGTGGAGGAGGTGCACTGCTCGGAGATCGCATCCGGATGAATTCGATCGCGGCTGGCAACGTCTTCTTCCGGTCGCTGGCCACACGGGACTCGGGCTCCGAGCTGCCGAGCCGATTTCCCGCTCGTCCTGGCCGGCTGTGCCGCCGCCGGCTTCGACCTGATCATCGCCGAGACCCCGGGCATCGGCCAGGGCAACGCTGCCATCATCGACGTCGCCGACACGTCGCTCTACGTGATGACACCCGAGTACGGTGCCCCCTCGCAGCTCGAGAAGATCGACATGCTCGAGCTGGCCGACGTCGTGGCCATCAACAAATTCGACCGCCGCGGCGCCGACGATGCCTTTCGGCAGGTCAGTCGGCAGTGGTCCCGCGACCACCGGGACGGCCGGGACAGTGACCAGGCGGCGCCGGTATTCGGCACGATCGCCTCGCGGTTCAACGATGACGGGACCACGGCGCTCTTCCAGCGACTCAAGACGGAGCTAGTCCGCAAGGGTCTTGCCGCCTCGGAGGGGCTGCTCGCCACCACCGAGGTCCGCGTGTCCACCCGCACCTCGGCCATCGTCCCACCGGATCGGCATCGGTATCTGGCCGATATCGCGGCTTCGGTCCGCGGGTACCACGAGACCACGGCGCGTCTGGCTGCCGAGGCGCGCCAGGCCCAGCAGATCGGGGCGGTGGTCGCTCTGGGTGCTGATCGGCAGCTCGACCTCTCCTCCCTCGAGGATCTCTCCGCCGAGCTCGATGCCGGCCGCGATCCGGAAGGCACACGGCTTCTGGAGGAGTGGGATGACCTGCGACCCTCCCTGGTGATCGATGACGAGTCCGGGTCCGATGGGGATGGCAGTTCGTCCACCTTGTGGCGCACATCGCTGTCGGGCAGTCGCATCCCGCGGGTGGCCCTCCCCCGGATCACCGAACATGGTGAGCTGCTGCGATGGCTACGTTCGGAGCACCTGCCCGGTCACTTCCCCTTCGTCGCCGGCGTCTTCCCGTTCAAACGGATGGGGGAAGATCCGGCACGGATGTTCGCCGGGGAGGGTGATGCCTTCCGGACCAATCGGCGCTTCCACCTCCTCGCCGACGGTCAATCAGCGACCCGCCTCTCCACTGCCTTCGATTCGGTGACCCTGTACGGCTTCGATCCGGACGAGCGCCCCGACATCCGCGGCAAGATCGGGACCTCAGGGGTGTCGATCGCCTCCATCGACGACATGAAGGTGCTCTTCGACGGATTCGACCTCTGCGATCCGACCACCTCGGTGTCGATGACGATCAACGGCCCGGCACCCACCATCCTGGCCATGTTTCTGAACGCGGCGATCGACCAGCGCGTCGAGCGGTTCGAGAACGAACAGGGACGGCCACCCACTGCCGACGAGGCGGCGACGGCCTCCGCCGACGTACTCCAGACCGTCAGAGGCACGGTCCAGGCCGACATCCTGAAGGAGGACCAGGGCCAGAACACGTGTATCTTCTCCACCGATTTCTCCCTCGGCGTCATGGCCGACATGCAGGAGTGGTTCATCGAACACCGGGTCCGACACTTCTACTCGGTGTCGATCTCCGGCTACCACATCGCCGAAGCCGGGGCGAACCCGATCACCCAGCTGGCCTTCACCCTGGCCAACGGCTTCACCTACGTGGAGTCCTACCTGGCTCGGGGCATGGACGTCGACGACTTCGCGCCCAGGTTCTCCTTCTTCTTCTCCAACGGGATGGATCCCGAGTACACGGTGATCGGACGCGTCGCTCGCCGGATCTGGGCCATCGCCATGAAAGAGCGCTACGGCGCCAATGAGCAGTCGCAGAAGCTCAAGTACCACGTCCAGACGTCCGGGCGTTCCCTCCACGCCCAGGAGATGGCGTTCAACGACATCCGCACGACGCTCCAAGCCCTGTGTGCCATCTACGACAACGCCAACAGTCTCCACACCAACGCCTACAACGAAGCGGTGACCACGCCGACCGACGAGTCGGTCCGGCGGGCACTGGCCATCCAGATGATCATCACCAAGGAGTGGGGGTTGGCCTTCAATGAGAATCCACTCCAGGGAAGCTTCATCGTGGAGGAGCTCACGGACCTGCTCGAGGAGGCGGTGCTGGCCGAGCTCGACCGGATCAGCGAGCGAGGTGGCGTACTCGGGGCCATGGAGACCGGCTACCAGCGCGGTCGCATTCAGGACGACTCGATGTTGTATGAGCACAAGAAGCACGACGGATCGCTGCCCATCGTCGGCGTGAACACCTTCACCGCGGCGGGAGAGGAAGGGCCGGCAGAGCCGATCGAACTCGCTCGGTCGACCGAGGAGGAGAAGCAGGCGCAGCTGGCCCGGGTCCGGGACTTCAAGCAGCGACATGCGCTCGACCGCGACATCGCCCTTACCGAACTGCGGCGGGTGGCCCTGAGCGGCGGAAACATCTTTGCCGAGTTGATGACCACGGTCCGCCACGCCACGCTCGGGGAGATCACCGGCTGTCTGTTCGAGGTGGGCGGGTCCTACCGCCGGAACGTGTAGTGCCCCGCAAGTCCCTGCCGTTCGATCCGATCGAAGAAGCACGAAGGCAGTGGACCGAGCGTTGGGATGCCGACGTGGCCGACGCCATGGCCGCGGCGACCTCGATCATGAGGGCCCAGCAGATCGTGCTGGCAGCCGTCGATGGAGCGCTCCGCCCGTTCGGTCTCACCTTCGCCCGCTACGAGGGTCTGGTCCTCCTCCTGTTCAGTCGCCGGGGCACCCTGCCGCTCGGGATCATGGGACAACGTCTCATGATCCACCCGGCAAGCGTCACCAACATCATCGACCGGCTCGAGAACCAGGGGCTGGTCCGCCGACGTCCCCACCCCACCGATGGCCGGACGACCCTGGCCGAGATCACCGAGGAAGGCCGGCGCCTGGCCACCGAGGCCACGGCGGCGGTGAACGGCGTCGCCTTCGGACTCGGCGGACTGAGCGGGCCGGACGCCGAGGACCTCAAACGGATCATCGCCACCCTCAGGCAGGGCATCGGGGACTTCCTGCCCTGAGCCGCCCCCTCGGGGGTCGGTCGGCTTTTGGTACGGCCCGGCAACGTCCATCGCTGTGGTAGCGACCCTCTCCGGAGAAGAGAGCCTTACTATTGACATTGAAGTCAAAATCGGTAACATGCCTCTAGACGGGGTTGCCACGTGGGGCACGTACTGGAGTCACCTGTGAGAGGGGGGGTCTCCTGTACAGGCGGGCTCTCCTTTTCAACAAGAGACGAAGAGGCGGAGTCGAACGGCTCCGCCGATCCAATTTCCCAAAAGGGGGACTTTAATGAAACGTCATCTACCTGTGCGACTGATGGTCTGTGCCGCGCTTGTCGGTTCGGCCTCGCTTGGCCACGGTGGCGGGTTTTGGAGGCGTGCGCAGGCGCAGCCACACCACTCAAGCTGACGTGCACGAAGTTGGTGGGGACCGAGGCAAGCCAGACCGAGTCCGGGTGCACCGGCACCGCCGCGGTCACAGCTGATGCGGGCAAGCCGCCGGCTACCGGCGTGGAGACCTCCATAGGGTCGGTCCCGAAGTCATCGGGGACGGTCGCAGTTCAAGTCACTGGAAGGCGAGCGGCAAGCATGCCGTTTTGGCCATCAAGGAAACAGCCGTGACCAAGTCAATCCCCACATCTGACTCCGCGGCGACCCATGCCGGAACGCCAACACAAAAACTTGCGCCTATGTGACCTACACGGGTACCGTCGTGAAAAGTGAAGTAATCAACAAGAAGACCTACACGACGACGGCATTGGGCATGGTCGGCGGAGCGGCCAAGGGAGCCGACTGCAGTCTATGAGACGGGTTCGGGCGCAACGCTGAAAATCTACCTGTACAACAAGGGAAGCTTCACCCTCTGACGTCCCTCACAATTCAGTTGAGAATGGAAAGGCCCCGGGGAGAATCTCGCCGGGGCCTTTCCATTGCTCTCCATCGAGGCAGAAGGCGCCCCGAATGAGAGGTGACGTATCTAAACCCCAACACTCACTGGCGCGACGGGATCCAGGCCGACGCTCCATCGATTCTCTCCCAGGGATCCAGGCCCTGATCCAACGATCAGGTCTCGGGCAACGCCCACCTGGGCGGTCGCTTCTCCATGAAGGCACGCATTCCCTCACGGGGTTCGTCGGATTCCTCGAGGGACCAGGACATGGTCTGCTGATCGATCAGGCCGTATCGCTCGTTGAGCATGCGCTTGACGTGAGCGCGGGCAGACGGTCCGGTCAGGAGGACCTCTCGGACGGCGTCCGTGGCCGCCGTGCGCAACTGTTCGTGGGCGACGACCCGGGAGATCACCCCGAGGCGCTTGGCCTCTGCGGCATCGAAGACCCGCGCCGAGAGCAGTAGGTCCCTGGCCACGGCCACACCGCAGTGGGCAGGCAGTGCCGCGGCGAACAGCGCGTCGGGGATGCCCCGCAAGAGCTCGGGCACCCGGAAGGTCGCCCGTTCACTGGCCACGGCGATGTCAGCCATCATGGCGATGAGAAGGCCTCCGGCCTGACAGATCCCGTTGACGGCGGCAATCACCGGAGCCCGACTGTCCCGGATGGCCAGGAACGGGAGGACGTCCATCCCCACCGCTTCGGGCACGGACTCACCGTCCTCGGCCCTGCCTCCCAGGTCGCCGCCGGGGGCGAACACGTCACCGACCCCGGTGATGATCAGAGCGGCCAGGTCGTTGTCGGTATTGACGAGTCGGACAGCCTGCTTGATGCCGTAGTACATGGCCGGCGTCAGCGCATTCCGCGCCGAGGGTCGGTCGATGATGCACCAGGCGATCGCCCCCTCTCGCTCCAACCGCAGGGCCGGCGAGCCGAGGGAATCGTCCATCCGCCTCACGATAATAGACGATGCCGTAGACCACCCTGCCCGCCGCTCGACCATCCCTGCCGGGCTCAACCTGGCGTCGTCGGCGAGGCGAACCTCTTCCTGAGCCAGCCGCCGATGTGCTCGTGGGCGAGAGCGGCGGCCGGGAAGTCGAAGTTGATGAAGCCATGAGGTTGTCCCGGATAGCAGACCTGGTCGACGTCGATGCCGTCCTCACGAAGTCGATCGGCATAGGCCCGCCCCTCGTCCCGGAGCATGTCACAGCCGCCCAGAATGACCAGAGCAGGAGGCAGTCCCTTCAGTGACGCAGCCGTGAGCGGGGCAGCGTAGGGGTCGTCGTCCAGGTCTCGACCGCCGGAGTACGCCGCCCAGTAGTTGTCTCCGGCGGTGCGGCTGATGATGAGCCCGTCGAACTCCACCGCCGACGGATGGGTCAACCTCCCGGCGACGCCCGGATACATCAGCACCTGTCCTGCCGGCAGCGGTTCTCCGGCGTCGCGCAACCGGAGGGATACCGCCGCGGCCAGGTTGCCCCCGGCGCTCTCTCCGGCCACCGCGACGGACGAGGGTGTCAGCCCGAACCGTCCACTGTTGGCCAGCGCCCAGCCCGTGACGGATTCACAGTCGTCCAGTCCGGCAGGATAGGGATCCTCGGGAGCCAGCCGGTAGCCCACCGACACCACAACCGCGCCCGAGCTGTGGGCCAACTCTCGGGCGACGTTGTCCATGAGCCCGATGCTCCCGATGACGAAACCGCCTCCGTGGAAGTAGACGACCAACCCCGTCGGCTCGTCATCGCCCTGGTAGATACGGACCGGGACGTCTCCCACCTGCTCGTCGGTGATGTGGGCGATCTCCCGGGTCGGTGGAAATCCGACAGGTCCGCGGGCCAGTTCGAGGATGATCGGATCCAGATCCTCGAATGGCGTAGACCGTTCGGGGTTGGCTGCCAGCCACTCGGCGACCCAGGGGTCAAGAACACCCTCGTGGTTCATCTCATCACCTTGGAGTTTCGTATTCGGGACGCCCTGACCCTTTTCTGCGTCGACACAGAAAATTGTGGCCAGTGCAGGGAATTCTGTCAATTCGGGTCCCCATGCGGGGCCCGTCGGTCCCGCTCCTCGGCGCCGGGTCCCCTACCCTCGCCGACGTCTCCGACGAGGATCCTCTTCTTCCCTCTCGTCTTCATCAGGCTGCGCCTCCGCGGCCAGGAGCCGCCGCCTCTTGGCCGTGGCGTCGTTCCGGCGATCCCACTCCTTGGCCTTCACATGGGGCAACTTTGTGGATCGACGCGTCACCTGAACTACCGCGAGCCGGGGCTCTGGATCTCCCTGGAGCGGGGGGCGGACCTCATCACGGGTGAATACGAACCTGGGACCCCCGCTGTTCAGTCGCCCCGGGTTTTCTCCGAAAGACCCTGTGGCTGCGGAAACGCACCGAAGGAGGAACGCGGGATCGGGCACTATTTGAGGGTTCTCCGATAGGGATAACCGAGCTGGCGACCCAAGGCGGGTCAAGGGTTCCCGACGACCGGTCGGGCCTTGACTCCGGCAGGGGTCCGGTGCCCCACGAATTGCCGGATGACTTTCGGGGCGAATGGGGGTAGGGTCCGAATTGACCTTCGACATGCAGGGTCGGTGAGGAACGGGGGCGCGGCCTGTGGCTACCGATCCGCGCTGGACCAGTCTGAACTGCACGAGAGGTCCCCGACCATGACGGCGAACGAGCGCTTGTTCTCGAGCGTGGTGAGTGAGTTCGCCGCGCACCATGCTGACCGACTTTCCGATTCAGGCGATCATCGAGCATCTGGTCCAGCGGGTCGTGGATGTCCTCCCGATGACCGGGGCGGGGGTGACCCTGATCGGACCGGCGTTGGTGCCCCGGTATGTCGCCGCGTCGAATTCCTCGGCCCTGCAATTCGAGGAGTGGCAGACCGAGCTCGGCGATGGGCCCTGCCTCGCCTCGTTCCGCAGCGGAGAGCCGATCTTCGTACCCGATCTCCTCAACGAGGAGCGGTTCGGCGCCTTTGGGTCCAAGGCCGTCGAGGGCGGGCTGGCGGCGGTGTTCACCTTCCCGTTGCGGCAGGGTCCCGGTTGTCTCGGAGCCCTCGACCTGTATCGGGATTCGCCGGGTCCGCTGAGCATCGGCGATACCGACGCCGCCCAGACGCTAGCCAATGTGACCGCCGCGTATCTGGTGAACGCCGAGGTGAGAGCCGATCTTGAGGAGTTTTCCAACCGCTCCCACCAGCGATCGGTTCACGACTCCCTGACCGGATTGCCCAACCGCATCCTGCTCCTCGAACGGATCGAACATGCCATCGTGCGCAGCGGTCGCTCCAAAAAGCTCGTCGCCGCCCTGTTCATCGATCTCGACCGATTCAAGGATGTGAACAACGCCCACGGCCACCGGGTGGGCGACGAGCTCCTGGTCGCCGCGGCCGAACGGATCGTGAGCGTCCTCCGGCCCGCCGATACCGTCGCTCGTCTGTCCGGCGACGAGTTCGTCATCTTGTGTGAGGAACTGGATCACAGCGAGCAGGTCGAAATCGTCGCCTCCCGCATCGTCGACGCGCTGGGGTCGCCGTTCGACGTCGCCGGCATCGGCTTGGGCACATCGGCCAGCGTCGGCATCGCCTTTGCCGGTCAGACCAACCACGACCCCGAACAGCTTCTCCATGCGGCGGAGATCGCCATGCAACAGGTCAAATACAGGGGCGGCGCCAATCATCAAATCATCGATCTACGCGCCAACCGCCTGGCTGAGGACTCCATGGACCTGCGCATCGCCCTCGGCAAGGCCGAGGAGCGGGGAGAGCTGCGAATCGCCTATCAGCCGATCGTCCACACCGACAGCGAACACCTGAAGGGGATGGAGGCACTGCTGCGGTGGGATCATCCCGTCCGTGGGTCGATCCCGCCGGCCACGATGATCCCGCTCGCCGAGCATGCAGGTCTGATCACCGAGATCGGGCGATGGGTGCTGGAGCAGGCCTGTATCGACCGACAGTGCAGCAGTCACTCCGACGACGAATTCATGGTCTTCGTCAATGTGTCCGCCCATCAATTGATGGCACCCGACTTCGTCGCCATGGTGGCCACCATCCTGTCGGACACCGAAACCGACCCCTCTCTCCTGACGCTGGAGATCACCGAAGGGGCGCTTGTCCGCGACACCCAGCGTGCCCACATCGTCCTCAACGAGTTGAAGGAGTTGGGCCTTCTCCTTGCCCTCGACGACTTCGGGACCGGGTACTCGTCACTCAGCTATCTCAAGCAGTTTCCGGTGGACATCGTCAAGATCGACCAGAGCTTCATCAAGGACGTCGCCCGGGATCAATCGAGTCAGGCCATCGTGTCCAAGACGATCGAGTTGGCCCATCTCCTCGATCTCACCGTGGTCAGCGAGGGAATTGAGACCCTGGAACAGCACGAGGTGATCGCCGGGCTGGGCAGCGACCTTTGCCAGGGGTTCTACTTCGGGCGGCCGTTGAGTCACCTCAACTGACTGCCGCGGTCGGACTTCCGCCCACCTGAGCCGCACTAACTTGGCCGGGTGCACAGAGATCCCACCTTCATTTCCCGACCCACCGGCAGCGATCCACTCCCGGACCCGACCGGGACCTCCATGGGCGCGGGGTGCCTCACCGCCCGACACCCGGCGGGCCGATGACCGGGCGACTCGAGGGGAAAGTGGCCATTGTGACCGGCGGTGGGGGCGGCATCGGAGCGGCCACGGCACGAACCCTGGCCCGTGAGGGCGCCTCGGTCGCCGTCGTCGATATCGACGGTGATCGTGCCGAGCAGACGGCGGAAGGCATTCGGCGCTCAGGAGCGGAGGTGATCTGGGAGCGGGCCGACCTCTCCGAGGAGCCGGACGTGGCCGATGTGGTCAGGTCCACGGTCAACCACTTCGGTCACCTCGACGTGCTTCACAACAATGCTGCGCTGACCGAGTCCGATTTTCTGTCCCGCGACACCCAGGTGACCGATCTGTCGCTCGAGGTCTGGGAGCGCACGATCGCCGTCAATCTGACCAGCCAGATGCTCACCTGCAAGCACGCCATACCCGAGATGGTTCGGACCGGAGGCGGCTCCATCATCAACATGTCCTCAGGAGCGTCTCTCAAAGGTGACCGGACCCGCACTGCCTACGGTGTCTCCAAGGCGGGCGTCAACACACTGACCATGTACGTTGCCACCGGACACGGGAAGAAGGGCGTCCGCGTCAACACGATCGTACCCGGACTGATCATCACCGATGCCGTGCGGGCCCATCTGACCGATGACATCGTGAACAGTCTCGGCAAGGCCACCCTGACGCCCTATCTGGGCCAGCCCGAGGATATCGCCAACCTGGTCGTCTTCCTGGCCTCGGACGAGTCCCGGTACATCACCGGACAGATGATTGCCATCGACGGCGGCATGTCGGTGCACGTCGGTCACCCCGGACAGGATGACGACTGAATCAGCCCTATGAGGCGATGACCAACGACAGTGTCCGGGTGGCCGTGGCGCGGGGCATGGCCGAGTCCGTCAGCTTCAGCTGGATCGAGAACGTGCCACTGACCGTCGGAGTTCCTGAGAGCACTCCGGTCGAGGTGCCCAGGGTGAGCCCGTGTGGGAGGGCCCCGATGTGCGCCCAGGTGTACGGCGTCGTCCCCCCACGGGCGACCAGGGTGACGCTGTACGCCTGTCCCTTGGTCCCGTGCGGCAGCGATGAGGTGACGATCGTCGGGGGTCCCTTGACGTTCACGCACTGAGCGGCCGAGGTGTCGGAGCTGGGGTTGTAGTTGGCGTCGCCGGAGTAGGACGCAGCGAAGCACCAGTACCCGACAGACGTCGGCTTGAAGGTCGCCGACGTGGCCGTCGACTTGTCATTCGCTCCCGGGGTGAGAACGATCGGCGTACCCACCCGAGTGCTGGTCGAGGTGCACGGGGCCGGCGCCGACAGCGGCCCACATCGGTAGAAGGTCACCTTCCCGGTGGGGCTGCCGCCGGAGGAGTTGCCGGTCACGACGGCGGCGTCGCTGGCCGTCTGCCCGAGCGTGATGGTCGAGTTGGTCGTCGCCGTGGTGGTGGCCGTCCGGGCGGTGGTCACGTCGAAGCACTCGTCGGTGGTGGTGTCGTTGCTGCCTGTGTAGTTGGTGTCACCCGAGTAGACACTGGCGAAGCACCAGAAGCCCGTCGAGGTGGGCGTGAACGACACCGAGGTGGCCGAGGATGCGTGGTGGGCCCCTGTGGTCAGGGTCACTGCCGTGCCCACCGGGTTGGCCGTCGAGGTGCACGGCGTCGCGGTCGGGGTCGGTCCGCACTCGTAGAAGGTCACCGTTCCGGTCGGGCTCCCGCCGGCCGTGACTCCGGTGACGGTTGTGGTGTCGGTAGTGCCATGGCCGAGCACGACATTGGCGTTGGTCGGCGCAGAGACGGCTGTCGAGGCGGCCGCGGTGACGTTGAAGCACTCGGCCACAAGGGTGTCCGAGCTGGGCTTGTAGTTGGTGTCGCCCGAGTAGGCGGCGCCGAAGCACCAGTACCCGGTGGACGTGGGCGCGAACGCCGCCGACGTGGCAATGGCCGTATCACCGGTGCTGCCGACGAGACTCACGGCCGCTCCGACCTTCTTGGTGGTGGCGGTACAGGCGGTGGGGGTCGGAGTCGGGCCGCACTCGTAGAAGGTCACTTTTCCAGTGGGTTTGCCACCGACCGAGTTGCCGGTGACCTTGGCCTTGTCGCTATCGGTACCGCCCAACACGACCGTCGAGGTCGTCGGGGTGGTCACGGTGGACGAAGCGATCGACCTCTGGTCGATGACCAAGGTCAGATTCTCAGACACGGTCTGGCGGGGCTTGCTGGAGTCGGACACCTTGACCACGAAGGGGAAGTTGCCGCTCGTCGTCGTGGTCCCCGAAAGCACGCCGGTCGACGCGTTCAGGGTGATGCCCTTCGGAAGCGTTCCGGAGTGGACCCACGTGTAGGGCTTCGTACCGCCCAGTGCGCTGATGGTGGTCGAGTAGGCGACACCTCTGGTCCCGTGGGGCAGCGTCTTGGTCGTGATCGTCAGGGCTCCGGTGACATTGACACATTCGGCGGTGGCGGTGTCCGAACTCACCTTGTAGTTGACGTCTCCCGAATAGTACGCGGCGAAGCACCATTCGCCCACGGACTTGGGGGTGAAGGACGCCGACGTGGCGGTGGCCTTCGCGTTGGCGGCCGGGGTGAGGTTGACCGTTCCCAGCGAATTGGCCGTCGAGGTGCACGGAGCCGCCGAGGAGGTCGGACCGCACTCGTAGAAGGTCACCGTTCCGGTTGGGCTCCCGCCGGCGGCATTGCCGGCGACAGTGGCCACATCGGTGCTGGCCTGTCCAAGGGTGATGGTCTTGTTGGACGGGGCGGTGGTGGTGGCAGAGGACGCCTGAGTCACGTTGAAGCACTCGGTGGTCGTGGTGTCGGAACTGGTCGTGTAGTTGCTGTCGCCCGAGTAGACCGCGGCGAAGCACCAGAAGCCCAACGCGTTCGGCCTGAACGATGCCGATGTCGCCTTGGATGTGTCGCTGGCCGCGGCGGTGAGGTTCACCGCGCTCCCCACAGGATGGGCGGTGGACGTACAGTCGGTGGCCGTCGGTGTCGGCCCGCACTCGTAGAAGGTGACGTGTCCGGTGGGGCTGCCACCACCTGAGTTGCCGGTGACAGTCGCTCCGTCATGGGCGCTGGCCCCCAGTACCAGGGTCGAGGTGCTCGGCACGCTCGTGGTGGTGCTCGGGGCCATGGTCACGGCGAAGCACTCGTCCGAGCTGGTATCCGAGGTGCTGGCGTAGTTCGAGTCTCCCGAGTAGACGCCGGCGAAGCACCAGGTACCGGCGGACGTGGGCGTGAACGAAGTCGATGACGCGGTGGCCGTGTCACCGGCCCCTGGGCTGACGCCTACCGGAGCTCCCACGGGGTCGGCGATCGAGGTGCACGGAGGCGCGCCCGACGTCGGCCCGCAGGCGTAGAAGGTGACGTGTCCGGTGGGGTTGCCCCCGACGGCGTTGCCGGTGACGACCGCATTGTCGCTGTTGCTCTCGCCCAGCACGATGGTCGAGGAGGTCGGGGTGGTGACGGTCGTCGGGGTGATGGTGGTCACGTCGAAGCACTCGTCGGTGGAGGCGTCGACGCTGGCGCTGTAGTTGGTGTCGCCCGAGTAGTTGGCGGCGAAGCACCAGTAGCCGGTCGAGGTGGGGGTGAAGGAGGCCGAGCTGGCGGTGGAGGTGTTGTTCGCTGCTGCAGTGACGTCCACCGCGCTGCCCACCGGGTTGGCCGTCGAGGTGCAGTCGGTCGGCGTCTGGGTCGGCCCGCACTGGTAGAAGGTGACGGATCCGGTCGGGCTGCCGCCGGCGGCGTTGCCGCTGACGGTCGCCACGTCTGTGTTGCCGTTCCCCAGCACCACGGTCGGGCTGGTCGGGGCGCTGGAGGTCGATGTGGACGCTACGGTCACGTCGAAGCAGCCGTCGGAGGTCGTGTCGGCGCTGGCGCTGTAGTTGGTGTCGCCCGAGTAGTCGGCGGCGAAGCACCAGTAGCCGGTGGAGGTGGGAGTGAACGACACCGATCCGGCTGTGGAGGTGTTGTTCGCTCCTGCGGTGACGTCGACCGCGCTGCCCACCGGGTTGGCCGTCGAGGTGCAGTCGGTCGGCGACGGGGTCGGCCCGCACTCGTAGAAGGTGATGGTGCCGGTCGGGCTACCGAAGGTTGCGTCCCCGCTCGCCGTGGCCGAGGCCGTGTTGCTGTCGCCGAGCACGATGGTCGGGCTGGTGGCCGACACCGCCGTCGACGACGCGTCGGCCGCGTAGGCCGTCGACGCCAGTCCGAGGACTCCCAGCACGCTTCCGATCAGGGATGCGGCGGCGACCACGACCACCAATCGGAACGGCCGACTGCGTGGCGCCTCCGTTTGCGTTCCGAGTTGCGATCTCTGAGTCCCGCCAGGGGCATGGCTTGGCCGACGCATGTTCAACTTGAACCCTCCTCGTTCCGCCTTACGTCCCCGATGGAGGACGCAAGGGCATTCTGTTGGATGCACCCAGGGGCGTCAAGCGTCAGTTGCGTGAACTCCAGGAGACGGGCGCCCTTGCCCGCCGCTCTTGCCCCTTGTACTGGGACAACGGGCTCAGGACGACTCCCCGGCCATTTCGGTCCCCAGGGGTGGGAGGGCCCCTTTCCTCCACCCATCCCGTGTGCCGATGCAGGTACGGTGGATCCCATGGAATGGTCGAGATGGGCGGAAGGGCTGGAGAAGGCCCTCGGACCCGAGGGTGATTTCCCCTCCTTCTTCGCGCCCGGGCGCGCTGTTCAGCGATCCGGTCAACGCACCCACGTCGGACCTCGCCGCCATCGAGGAGATGACCAAGGCGTCGTTCCCCGACTGGCGCCAGGAGATCATCTCCGTGCACGGTGACGAGAACGGCGGCGCCTTCGAATGGATCGGCCGGGGTTCGCTGGGCGGCACCATTCCCATCGAGATCCATGGGTGCACGGCCGTCGATGTGGACGGTGACGGCCTGGTCACCCGGTGGCGGGACTACTTCGACCTCAAGGACCTGGAGGACCAGATCGCGGCATCTCAGCCGCGACCCGGCCCCTAGCCGAGCCCGACGACACGGCCGTCCTCCACGGCGAAAGGTCGAGCCCCGGGTACCGTCCGGCCACGCCGGCCAGGGTCTCATCGGTCCAGAAGTCGTGGCCCGGTGGCGGGAACCCGAGGACGGCGAGCTGGCGCGGCCCGGCCTGCTCGACGAAGCGATGCCACTCCATCGAGAACCCCTTGAACGGCCACGCCTGGTATCCGCCCCACTCCACGGTGGCGGGTTTGAAGGCCACGTGGAGCATGAAGCGGGCCTGGGCGGGATCGGTGAAATCGCTCGACCGGTGGTAGACGTCGGGCCGGTAGACGACGATCGAGCCCGCAGGTGCCGAGGCATCGCTGGGATCGTCGTAGAGATCGGCGAACTCGTCGAAACTCAGGGTGTGTTGCTCCACCGGGATCGACCGGGTCCGGGTCCGCGACACGAAGCGGGTGGCGCCGTTGTCGGGCCCCACGTCGTTCAGGTACACGAAGGTCTCCATCTGGTGGTAGCCGGCGTCCGCCCTGGGCACCGTCAGGGTGTGATTCGGAAAATCGGTATGGAGGAGCTGGTTGTAGTCCGATGGCTGGCCGGCGTACTTGGCGGTGACGATAGCCAGGTACATCCGCACAGCGTCTGTACCCAGCAGGTCCTCGGCCAGCCCGATCATCGCCTCGCTCACCACCAGGCGGTTGAGTGAGCGGCTCCGGAAGGGGAACTCCGGCCAGGACGCGTCCCAGGTCCGCCACCGCTCGGTCGCGTCACCGGGGCGGGCCGAGGCCATCTCCTCAGCGCTCGGGAAGAGCTTGGCCACCGCAGCCTGCGCCGACTCCAGTTGGTCCGGGGGCACCACCCGCTCGAGGACGCACCATCCGTCCTCCTCCCAGGAACGCCGCTGCTCGGACGTGATCACACCGCTCACCCGCCAAGAGTACCGGGGAGCCGACGCACCGGCCGTGTCCCGAGCGTGGCCACAGCCGGGTCCGGACGGGTCTTGCGGCCGGGGCTAGGCCGGACGATGATCGGTCACGGCACCGGTCCGCGAGCGGCGGCTCCCACGAGCTCGTCGTAGTCACGCAACCTTCCGGCCAGCGCGCCCATGATGCCGAGGGCGAAGGTCGACGACTCGTGCACCAGGAAGAGGAAGAGGCCGCGGTCGATCTCGGCCAACGTCGTCTCGGCCGTGGCGATGGCGGTGAGGTTCCGGGGGAGTTGGTCGATCAGGGCCCGTTCACCGAACACGTCGTTGGGCCCGAGGGTGGCGACGGGTACTGACCCTTTGTGGAGGGTCACCTCACCGGAGACGATCCCGTACATGTGCGACCCCACGTCGCCCTCGACGTAGATCGACTCCCCGGCGGCCACCGTGCGATGGACCGGCGCATTGAGGAACAGGCTGTCAGTGGGCAACGTCAACTCCTCGGCGCCGGATCCGATCCCAATTGCCCATGTCGCCTGGCGATTATACCGACCCGGTGGGAGCTGCCGCGGACGTCAGGGTCGGCGCGGGCCCGGAGCCACCAGCTCGATGGCGATCCCGTCGGGATCGCGCAACTGCAACGAAGGATTCCCATTCTCCAGCACCACGCCCTGATGATCGATGCCGATGTCGATCAGGTGATCGGCCCACTCATCCAGGGCGTCGCCGTCGGGCACCGCGAAGGCCAGGTGGTCGAGGCGTGCTCCGCCGACTCCGGCCGAGTCGGTGCCGACCTGATCGTGTCCATCGGCTCGCGCCGCCGTCGGTCCGGGGGTGAGGACGACCACCACCTTCGACATCCGGTGGCGAAGGGCGACGTAGCCGATGTCGGCATCCTCGGCGTAGGGCTCGAGGCCGAGCGCGGCCACATACCACCTGGCGCTGGCGGGCACGTCGGTGACCAGCAGCTGAATGTGCGAGAGGCCAGTCAGCGGGGCGCTCCTCGGGGATGCGTCAGCCGTCGTCATGATGCCTCACGTTCTCATGTTTACTTGGCGATCGTGCGCCGTCCACCCGGACCTCGCCGGTGTGGCGTCGATGGGTCGATCGGGACACTCCGCAGTACCGGACAGGGCGAGGCGGTCCCGTGGGTCGACGTTTCGCGGGTCGGTGATGGCTATCATTCGGGATGATCGGGCGGAGCTCAACTGACCTTCGGCGCACGCTGGGCGCGGCCGGCCGTCTGTGGGCTTCACCGGCACACCACGAGGTCTGCGACGAGTGGTGGTTGGCCTGCAGCGGGCAGCGGAACGTGAATTACAACGTGGCCTTCTCGCAGTCGTCGAGCCCGTCCGTGCTCGTCGAGCACTGTCTCCAACCGCTGCTCGACCTCGGCCTGCCGGCCATCATCATGCTGGCCGGAGCAGGTCTGGCCACCGCCCAGACCCTGTCCGAGGCCGGATGGGTCACCGTGGGTGCCTTGCCCCTGATGACGTTGACGACTCGGAACGGTTCCGGCGGCGACGAGTCCGACATCCGCCGCCTGGGCGCTGACGATCTCCCGGCCGCCAGAGAGCTCCTGTCCGACACCTACGGGCTCGATGACGGCTCGGCGATGGCTGCCGTACCCGACGCCCTGGTCGCCGACGACGGCCTGGGGGCCTGGGGTGTGTTCGACGGGCAGCAGCTGGCATCGTGTTTCACCGGCATCGTCGAAAACGGGCTCTTCGTCGTGTGGTCGATGGCCACTCGGCGGCGACGGCCAGGGCCGTGGCTACGGGCACCGGCTCCTCCATTCCGTGCTGGGCCATCAACTCGAGCGGGGCGTCGACGGTTCGCTGCTGCAGTCGTCGGTGGTCGGGCAGAGGCTCTACCTGGGACTGGGTTACGAGGTGGTCGAACATTGGCAGCTCTGGTCGCGGCCCCGGTGGGTCATGGCCAACGCCTGAGCACCGGCTCGGCGTCAGGGGTCACCCCGGCGATTGGGCCGGGCTGGCGGAGCGGAGCCCGTCCAGGCCGGCATCGGCCAGGAGCCGACGCTCGTCCAGCTTGCTCGACGGGGTGAGCGGAAGGCTCTCGACCAGCTCGACCCGATCGGGCAGCATCGACTCGGGGAGCCGCTCGCCGGCCGCACGCCGTAGATCAAGCGCCGAGACCATCCCATCAGCGACCACGAAGGCGACGACGCCGGTCTGGCCGTCGTCGTCGAAGGCCACACACGCCGCCGCCGACACACCGGGTAGACCACTCATGGCGTCGCCCACTTCGACGAGCGAGATTCGTATCCCCAGGCGCTTGATCACCCGGTCGGCACGGTCCACGTACACGTAGTCGCCGTCCTCTCCGCGGTAGACGAGGTCGCCGGTGCGGTACACCCTCTCCCCTCCGACCACGTCGGTCCGCAGTACGTCAGCGGTCAACTCGGGGGCGCCCCAGTACCCGTCCATCAGCTGGCTGCCGCCGATGTACAGCTCCCCGACACGGTTCGCCGAGTCGACGAGGCGGCCTTCCTCGTCGACAACATGGAACGTCACCCCCGAGTGGGGTTGCCCGATGGACACTGTCCCGTCGGCAATCGTCTCGGTTGTGACTCTGACGTGGGTCACCGCGATGGTCGTCTCGGTGGGGCCGTAACGGTTGAAGACCTCGACGTCGGGCGCCGCGTCCCACAGGGCGCGGACGTCGGTGGCTGCACATGCCTCGCCACCGAGCGCCACCAGAAGGGGGGTCCCGGCCAGTCGGTCGATCTGGGGGCTGGACAGCAACAGACGCAGGTAGCTGGGCGAGAAGCCCGTGTAGGTGATCGATTCGCGGGTGATCGCATTGAAGAAGGTCCGCGGGAACAGGAGGGCCTCCCGCGGCCGGATGACCACGGCCCCGCCGGAGAACAGGGTGGGGAACAGTGTGCCGAAGGACCCGTCGAAGTGGAACGGGGACACGCACAGCGTTCGGGTGGCGGCGCTCAGACCGAGGGCGTCGGCGGTGGCGGCGACCGCGGCGGCGAATGCACGGTTGCCGATGAGTACTCCCTTGGGGGTGCCGGTGGTGCCCGACGTATAGATGGCGTAGGCCACCCGATCGGTGATCCGGTCCGGCGCCGGGGGCTCCCCTGCGACTGCACGCAGCGCCGAGATCCGCACCCACCGTCCCGACTCGAAGGACGGTGTTGCGTCGGCGTCGGCCTCCTCGTCGGAGGTGACGACGGCAGCCGGGGCGCAGTCGGCGAGGATGGCGTCCAGCCTGGCCGCAGGGTCGGTGACGGCCAGCGGGACGAAGATGGCCCCGATCCACAGGCAGGCCAATGCGGTCACCACGAAGTCCACCGAGTTGGGGAGATGGAGGGCGACCCGGTCGCCTTCCACGACACCGCGGGCCTCGAGACCGGCCGCCACCCGGGCGGCGTCGGAGCGGAGCCCACCGTAGGTCAGGTCCGTCTCGAGATCCTTGACCGCCGGTCGCTCGGGCCCGGTGTCGGCGTGGTCCAGGACGGCCCACAGGACGTCCGGCGCCGTCAACCCCGGTCCCTGGTCGGGTCGGATCGGACGCCGCGGACCAGTTCCCCGGGCAGCTCGCCGGTATGGACCCCGTCCTCGAAGGTCACCGCTCCCCCCTTCAGCGTCCAGCGGTAGCCCGTGGCCTCCTGGAGGAGCCTGCGTCCGCCGGCGGGCAGGTCGGCGGTGATCTCCGGTGGTGCGCACTCGAGCCGGTCCAGGTCGATGACGTTCAGATCGGCCACATAGCCGGGACCGACCACTCCCCGGTCGAGCCACCCGAAGTGCGCGGCCGGTCGTCGGCTGATCTGGTGGACCACCGACTCGACGGGTATCCCGTCGTCCTCCCGGCGGTCGCGGGCCCACAGGGACAGGTAGGTGGTGGTCATGCTCCCGTCACAGATCTGTCCGCAGTGGGCACCCGCGTCGGACAGGCCGAACATGGCCACCGGTGACGTGATCATCTCGTGGACAGCATCGAGATTCCCGTGGACGAAGTTGAACATCGGGGTGTAGATGAGCTGGCGGCCCTCGTGCTGCAGCTGGACGTCATAGGCGTACTCGGCCGGATCGATGCCGGCCCGCCTGGCCATCGCACACAGCGAGCGGCTGCTGTCCAGGTTGTAGTCGACCGGGTCGTCGAGGACGTACATCTCGTCGAAGCGGCCGAAGAAGGCGTAGCCGGCGAAGGCGTCCGGCCCTGAGGTCAGCTGGGCGTGACCGTCGAGGATCCGCCGCCGCCGCTCCGGATCGCGCAGGGCGGCCACCCGCTCGTCGAGCGGGAGTCCCGCGACCTTGAGGTACGCCCGCGCCGGGGTGAAGACATTGGCCGAGGCCTGGAGCCCGAGCAGCACCCCGATCGGCCGGGGTGCCACCTGGGCCTTGACGTCGAGACCCTCGGCCTGGAGGTTCACGGCCAGTGCCATCAGGTCGCGCCAGCGTTCGGGCGCGGCCATGTCCTGTTGCACGGTGTAGCTGACCGGGCGCCGGCTGGCCCGGGCGAACGCGGTGACCAGCTCGAACTCGGACCGGGCGAATTCGTCGTCGGTGGAGCGGTAGCTGTCCGACAGGAACTGGAAGACGCCGCTGGTGCGCCCGCGCAGGACCGAGGCCAGGGCCAGCAGCTCGGGCTCCCGGGCCCGCAGCGTGCCCAGGTTCTCCCCCCGGCTGGTGCGGTGGCGCTCTGTGCGCGAGGTCGAGACGCCGACCGCACCGGCATCGAGCCCCTGCTCGAGTAACTTGGCCATCTGCTCGAGCTCGCCGTCATCGGGATGCTCGGTGGGGTCGGCGCCCCGGTCGCCCATGACGAAGGCGCGCAGCGCGGCGTGAGGGACATGGGTACCGACATCGATCGTCCGGGGCTGGCGGTCCAGGGCGTCGAGGTACTCGGGGAAGGATCCCCAGTCCCAACGCAGCCCTTCGTGCAGCGCCGTCCCGGGGATGTCCTCGACGCCCTCCATCATCTCGATCAGCCACTGGTGGCGGTCGGGGGCGACCGGGGCGAAGCCCACCCCGCAATTCCCCATGGCCACGGTGGTGACCCCGTGGTGCGAGGAAGGTGCGAGGAAGGGATCCCATGTCGCCTGGCCGTCGTAGTGGGTATGGGGATCGACGAATCCGGGTGTGACCAGCAAACCGTCGGCGTCGATCTCCCGGCGACCCCGTCCGACGTCGTCACCCACTTCGGTGATGCGGTCCCCCACGATGGCGACGTCAGCCCGACGGCGAGGGGCCCCGGTGCCGTCGACCACGGTCCCGTTTCGAATCACCACATCGGCGGCCATCGCGTCCCTCCGCCCGGTCAGCCGGCCAGGGTCCAGCGCCGCAGTGACTTGCGGGCCCCGGACAGCTCGTCGAATTGCTCGTCGGTCAGGACCAGCTGCGCGGCACCGCAGTTCTCCTCGAGGTGCTCGACCGACGACGTGCCCGGAATGGGCAGCATCACCGGAGAGCGGCGGAGCAGCCAGGCCAGACACACCTGGGAGATGGTGGCCCCCGACGCCTGGGCCACCTGGTCGATCGGGCCGCCCGGCCGGGACAGCTTCCCGCTGGCCAGGGGGAACCACGGGATGAAGCCGATACCCAGCTGTTCGCAGTGCTCTATGACATCGTCGGCCCCCCGGAGGGCGATGTTGTACTGGTTCTGCACACTGACCACCGGCACGATCCTGCGGGCCGCGTCGAGCTGGTCCACGCTGACCTCGGACAGCCCCACCTCAGCCACCTTCCCGGCGTCGCGGAGCTCCTTCAGGACACCGAACTGATCGTCGGCGGGGACGTCGGGGTCGACCCGGTGGAGCTGGAAGAGATCGATCCGATCCACGCCCAGGCGGCGGAGGCTCCCCTCGCACTGCTGGCGCAGGTAGTCGGGTTGACCGCAGGCGACCCACTCCCCCGGGCCCGGTCGGGTGAGCCCGGCCTTGGTGGCGATCCTGACCTGCTCGGGATAGGGGTGGAGTGCCTCCCGGATCAGGTCCTCGGCCACGTTGGGACCGTAGGAGTCGGCCGTATCGATCAGGTCGACGCCCAATTCGACGGCCCGACGGAGCACCCGGATGGCGCCGTCATGATCCGCGGGTGGCCCCCATACCCCGGGGCCGGTGAGCTGCATCGCCCCGAACCCAAGGCGGTGCACGGTGAGTGTGCCCAACGGGAGCGTCCCAGCGTCGTCGACCATCGTCCTCATTTCCTTCTCTCTGCTGCTGCGGTGACTCGTTGCAATTACGAAGGTTCAGACCTGGGCGTCCCACAAGCTTACCCGCCGGCCTGGTCAAACGGACGTAAATGCTTGTCCTGGCCCACAACGGCGGCGTACCGTGGTGGAGCGGCGATGCCGAGTAAGGGGCCGGCGTGAGCATGAAATTACGGTGTCCACTCCTCGTGATGAGTTCGGCCATTCGACGCCGAGCTCCCTTCGTTCGCCCTCCCACGGGCCCATGATCGAGTTCGCCATCGTCGGGCTCGGCGCCTGGGGGTTGTGCGTGCTCGAGCGGACCGTGGTCCGGGCCCGGCACTCGAGCGCCCCCATCCGGGTGCACCTGGTCGAGCCCGGTCAACTGGGCGGCGGCGTCTACTCCGCCAGCCAACCCGACTACCTGGTCCTCAACAACGCGTGCGGGCAGCTGTCCCTCTACGCGTCCCCGAACAGCGAGGAGCACCCTCCCTACGCCGTCGGCCTCTACGAATGGGCGGTCGTGCGGGGCTTCCGCTGGGTGGGGCACGAGTGCCGGATCGGCACCGAGGGCGAGCCCATCCGGCCCACCGACTACCTTCCCCGCCGTCTGATGGGCGAGTACCTGGCCTGGTTCTACGACACCCTGCTGGCCGACGCCCCCGACAACCTCGAGATCGTCCGGCACTACGCCGCCGCCGTCGACATCTCACCCGAGATCGGTGGACGCGAGGTGGTGGTGCTCGACAGCGGCACGAGCCTCTCCGTCGACCACGTCGTGCTGACGTCCGGCCACACCTTCAACGCCGAACGGCCCGGACGGTCGGGGGCCGTGCGCTACCTGCGGCCATATCCGGTCGAATACTTCGACGAGCCCATCCCGCCGGGCGCACCGGTGGCCGTCGCCGGCATGGGCCTGGTCGGGTTCGACGTACTGACCGCGCTCACCGTCGGGAGGGGCGGCACCTACGAGCCCATGGGTTCGAGGAAGCGCTACGTCCCGAGCGGTCGGGAGCCGGTCATCCACCTGTACTCACGCTCGGGCGTGCCCTACTGCGCCAAATCCGCCCACGGCG
Organism: uncultured Acidimicrobiaceae bacterium; assembly: GCA_963837805.1. GTDB lineage: Bacteria > Actinomycetota > Acidimicrobiia > Acidimicrobiales > RAAP-2 > Bog-756. The sequence goes on along the minus strand of CAWIOU010000029.1, from coordinate 201,210 downwards.
TCGACCCCTACGGTGCCTACCGGCCGGTGGTGTGCACGCCGGAGGAGTTCGCCGAGTTGACCCACCCCGGCGGTTCGCCCATCCGCCGGCAGGTGGACTTCCGGAACGAATTGCTCCCGCTCCTGTTCGCCGAGATGCAGGCCCGCTACTACACTCATGCCGCATACCTGAAGGGAGGCGTCGAGGAATCCTCCACCGCACGGGACCTCCTGCGCTCGGCCTGGCTCGACGGCGATTTCGAGAACGCCGTACAGAAGCTGGGGCTGCTGTACGGGCCCTTCGATCCGACCACCCAGATCTTCGCCGGTGTCGGTCGCCACTACACCTCGGGCCGCGACTATCAGGCCCAGGTCTACGAAATGATCGAGATCGACCTGGACGAGGCGCTGGCCGAAGGGGGCAGCCCGGTCAAGGCGGCCCAGGAGGTGCTCAGGATCCTCCGCGACCAGTTGCGCTCGGTCATCGAGTTCGGCGGGCTGTCCCTCGAGTCCTACGTCGACTTCCAGTCGAATGTGCGGGGACGGATCAACCGGCTCGAAGCCGGTCCCCCGCCGCTGCGGTCCCAGCAGCTCCTCGCCCTCCTCGACGCCGGTGTGGTCCGGATCGAACTGGGGCCGGACCCCGAGCTCACCGCGCTGGACGACGGTTCGGTGATTCTCCGCTCGACCCAGCTCGACCAGGCCAACGAGGTCACGGTCAACGGCGTCGTGCGCGGGCACCTCGACCTGCCGTCACTGGCCCGGTCGAACTCGCCCCTGCTCAGCCGCCTCTACGCCATGGGACGGCTGACCCAGCTCAGCTACGGGGACACCGCAGTGGGCAGTGTGGCCATCAGTGAGGACTTCCATCCCTATGACGCCGAGGGACGCCTCCAGCCGAACCTGTCACTGCTCGGGGTGCTGACCGAGGGGGTCCGCTACTTCACCCACTACCTTCCCTCACCCCGCAGCCGTCTGCGGGCCGTCCTCGACGCCCAGGAGTGCGTGGAGGGGATCATCGGCTGAGCTCCCGGGCCGGCCCGGTCAGGCGGTGGCCAGCGACAGCGCCTGATCGATGTCGGCGATGAGGTCGTCCACGTGCTCCAGGCCGACCGACAGACGGATCGTCTCGGGTCGGATGCCGGCGGCGATGAGCTCGCGGTCGGAGAGTTGGCGATGGGTCGTCGAGGCCGGATGGATGGCCAGCGACTTGGCGTCACCGAGGTTGAGCAGCCGTTTGAAAAGCTGCAGGGAATCAAAGAAGGCCAGTCCTGCCTCGTAGCCCCCGACCGCCCCGAAGGTGATGATCGACGGCACCCGGCCATGGAGGTAGCGCTGCATCAGGTCGAAGTGGGGGTGGTCGGGGAAGCCGGCGAAGCTGACCCACTCGACCCGAGGATCGGCCTCCAGGTAGGCGGCGATCGCTCTGGCGTTGGCTTCGTGCCGGTCGAGGCGGACCGCCATCGTCTCCAGTCCCTGCAGGAGCAGGAAGGCGTTGAACGGGGACAGGGTGGCACCGGTGTTCCGGAGCTGGATGGAACGGGCCCGCACGGTGAAGGGCCGCTCGGGGAAGTCACGGGCGAACACCACCCCGTGGAACGCAGGGTCCGGCTCGTTGAACATCGGGAAGCGGTCGGCATGCTCGGTCCACGGGAACCGGCCGCCGTCGACGATGGCTCCCCCGGTGGTCGTGCCGTGGCCACCGACGAACTTGGTCAGCGAGTGCACGACGACGTCGGCTCCGTGCTCGAACGGTTTCAGCATCATCGGGGTGGCGACGGTGTTGTCCACGATGAGGGGCACCCCGGACGCGTGGGCGACGTCGGCCACCGCCTCGAGGTCCACGACATTGCCGGCCGGGTTCCCGATCGTCTCGCAGAACACGGCGAAGGTGTCGTCGTCGATCAGGGCTCCGATCGACTCGGCCCGGTCGTCGACGGCGAAACGTGCCTCGATCCCGAGTGTGGGCAGTACGTGGGCGAAGTAGGTGAACGTGGCCCCGTACAGCTGGGGGGCCACCACGAAGTTGGTCCCGGCCCGGGCCACCGTCAGGATCGAGTAACTCACAGCCGCCATTCCCGAGGCCAGCACCAGCCCGGCCGTCCCTCCCTCGAGGGCGGCGATCCGCTTCTCGAGGACGTCGTTGGTCGGGTTGTTGATCCGGTTGTAGTGGAATCCCGGCGTCTCCAGGTCCAGCACCGCGCCTGCATGCTCGGCATCGATGAAATCATGGGCCACCGTCTGGTAGATGGGCACGGCAACCGCCCGGGTGCCATCCGCGCTGTAGCCGCCGTGGATGGCAATGGTCTCGTCGTGCATGCGCCTCAGCTGCTCCTCTTCGTCACTCCGGCCATCCAGTTGCCGTACAGCCCGGTGGCCGTGGCCCGCCACGGCCAGTCGGCCCTGGCCCCCATCTCCTCGAAGGGGAACGACTCGACGAGCGATGGGGCACGCTCGCCCCCGACGATCCGCTCGTGCAGGGTGCGGAGTTCTTCCCAGTCGCCGGGGGCCACGCAGTGAAGGGGGAGGCGGGGCACATCGTCACGCTCGCCGAGCACATATCTCCTTGCGTCGCGGTGGTACTCACGGAGCAGGCTGGAAGGATCGTACTCGGGGTGACCCTGGACGAGTACGACCTCGGAGCCCGCAGTGGCCTTGGCGATCACGCTCCAACCGACGACGTCCGATTCGAGTGCCACCTCGTAGCCGGCCGCCAGCACCTGGTCGACGGCGACGGTGTTGAGCCTCGAGTGCGGGAGGACGATGTCGGAGCCGAGGCCTTCGGCAAGCGGGTGGGGTCGGGCCTGCTGGGGGAAGACGCCGGTGCACTTGGCCTCCAGCGTCGTCCGCTCGATACCGTCGAACACGGCCAGGGCGGCATGGGCCGACAGACAGGACAACAGCATGGAGGGGACCCGCCCCCGGCTCCACGACAACAGGCCGGCCAGGTCGTCCCAGTAGGGCTCGTCCTCGATGTGCGCGGCCAGGGGATTCGATCCGGTCACGATGAGCAGATCCGGCGCCTGGTCCCGGATCGTCCCGAAGGGCAGGTAGTCGGCGGCGATCCGTGCCGCCGTCCGTTCGGCCCTCGGGATACCCTCCATGGTGTAGCGCCTCACCTCGACCGTCTCGCAAGCCGATCCGGCATTGAGCAGATCCAGGTACTGCCGCTCGGTGGCGTCGAAGGCGCCGTCGGGCATGTTGTTGACGAAGGCGCACGACCAGCGGGCCGGCCCGGACTCGTCGGATGGGCCACCCGGGTCCGTATCCCGGGCCCCGGGCAGCCGCACGGCCACTAGTGCCTCACGTCGGCGTAGGTAACCGTGACCTCGTTGTGAAGGAGTCGGTAGACCGCCTGCAGCTCGTCGTAGTCAGCGGTCGAACCGACGACGGCCATGATGTGGGTCCGCGAACCGTCCCGCCAGTCGAGATCGGCGCCGGGTCCTTGATGGACACTGATGGTGTCCACCCTCGGGTGGTCGCTCACCCTCTCCACGCCCTCGATGGTGGCCACTGTGGCCGAGACGGCAGGCGGCTGCAGGAAGAATCGGTAACCGATGCGCTCGGTGGTCACCGGTCCGTCGATCCGGATGTCCTCACCGAGCGCCACCCGGAGGGTCAGCTCGAGCAGCGGGATGCCCGCCGCCCGCTCGAGCATCTCGGGCACCCCGCCACCCACCCGACCGTTCACCTCGATGATCCGGGGGCCGTCCGGGGTGAACTTGACCTCGGTGTGGAGGCAGCCGATTCGGATATCGAGTGCTTCGATGGCCGCCGTGGCCAGAGCCAGTACCTCCTGCTGTTCGGCGTCGTCGAGAGCCGCCGGGATGAAGAAGCCGGTCTCCCGGAAGTTCTCGGCCAGCGGGAACCGGCCGGTGAGGGCCAGATGGCTGGTCCGGCCGGCGGCCACGACACTCTCCACCGAGACGTAGGCGGCATAGTGGCTGTCCACCCGGGCCGGGTCGTCGGCCAGGTACCCCTCGAGAACCATCTCCGGACGGCTGGGTCCCAGCGCATCGAGGAGACGGGCCAGGTCCACGCGGTCACGGGCGAGGAAGGTGTAGCGGCTCCCCTGGGCCGACCTCGGCTTGAGGATCGCCGGCCAGCCCACGGCGGACTCGATGTCGGCCAACGACGACTCGGCCTGGTCGGGAGCGATCACCTGGCAGGCGGGCATGGGGAGCCCGGCGTCGGCCAGCACCTGGCGCTGCCGGGACTTGTCGGTGAGCGCGGCCGCCGTCGACGCCGTGTGGAAGGGGAGGTCGAGGGCGGCGGCCACCCCCGCGTACCCGGCCATGCCGGCATCGAGATAGGTGGCCAACCCGTCGGGTTCGTAGGCGGACAGGGCCTTGGTCATCCGTTCGACGTCGAGCCCGCTCACGTCGACCACCGGACCGAACCGGTTCAGCAGATCGGCCATCTCGCCCATCTCCGGGATCGATCCGTCGATCATCCACAGGAGGTCGCACACGCCCGCGGCCGATTCGGCCAGCTGCATGACAGGCACGCAGCGGGGCCCGTACCCGACGGCGACGAGTGGCCGCCTCCGGTTGGATTGGGAAGGATCCATGCCCCTGGCCACCTGCTAGATGTTAGCGTCTAACTGGGCCTTCACCTGATGTATGGCGTGGGAATCGGCTGTCGGCCGCACCCGCCGCGCAGCCGGATGGGGCCCGATCGACCGTAGAGGAGCAGCCGGGCATGCCAGTCGAGATCATCGGGATGGTGGGGACGAGGGACGCCTCGGAGATCAAGGGGCCGTTGGTCGACGGACCCGTCGTCGACTGGATGGACGGCCCGGTCATCGACCCCGGCTACCTCGTCGAAATCTCCCGGGCCCACGACGTGGGCGGGTTCGACCGGGTGCTCGTCGGCTACGGCGCGGTGGCCCCGGAGGGATGGGCGGTGGCCGCCACCGTGCTCCAGAGCACCGAACGCCTCGGGGTACTGGTGGCCCATCGCCCGGGCATCGTGCAGCCGCACTTCCTGGCCCGCATGGCGGCCACGTTGGACCACCTCACCGGAGGCGGGAGGATCGCCATCCATTTCATCACCGGCGGCGACGAGGCCGATCAGCGCCGTGAAGGGGACTTCGTCCCCCATGACGCCCGGTACGCCCGGACCGGCGAGACCATGTCGATCGTCCGCCGTATCTTCACCGAGGACGCCCCCTTCGACTTCGACGGCGAGTGCTTCCGCTACGAGGGGGCGTTCAGTTCGGTGAAGCCGGTGACGCCGGGCGGTATCCCGCTCTACTTTGCCGGCGCCTCGGGCCCGGCCATCGAAGTCGGGGCGGCGCAAGCCGACGTCTATGCCTTCTGGGGTGAGCCGCGGGCAGCGGTGGCGGCCCGCATGGAGGCCATCGGGCAGGCGGCGGCCGAGCGGGGGCGGACTCTCCGCTACAGCCTCTCCCTGCGGCCGATCCTCGGAGACACGGAGGAGGAGGCGTGGGAGAAGGCCGAATGGATCGCCACCACCACGGCCGAGCGAATCGCGCTGGCCAAGGAGCGGATGGCCGGTCACAAGGAGGACTACCGAGGTCTGGGCGGCGCCAAGAACGCCACCTTCTCGGTCGACCGCGACACCGGGGGAACCTCATCGGTGGGCCGCAAGCGGCTGATCGAGATGTCCACCGACCGCGACGTCTACGACGAGCGCCTGTGGATGAAGGTGGCCAACCTCACCGGCGCCGCCGGAAACTCCACCGCCCTGGTGGGTACGCCCGAACAGGTGGCCGAAGCCATGCTCCGCTACTACGACCTCGGGATCTCCACCTTGTTGCTCAAGGGCTTCGATCCACTGCTGGACGCCGTCGACTTCGGGGAACGCCTCATCCCGTTGGTCCGGGAGGGAGCCGAGCAGAGGGACGCGGCCACCGTCCGCTGATCGGTCCCCGGGCGGGCGCGCCCGCCCGGCGGAGGGCACGCCGCCGACCGGATGCGAGGTGCGGGCGGTAGGGTTCGAAGCGTGAGCGGCACGGACGATTCGATGGACCTCGAACTGGCCGCAGCGTCGCTGCGGGCCGACGGCACCGATGTCCGCATCCTGGTGAAGGTCCTCGCCGACCAGCTGGCCGAAGCCCTCGGGTCGAACCTCGAGGTGAAGCGCTCCGGCGGGAGGTTCAAGAAGTCAGACGAGATCCGGTCGATCCGGATCACCGTCGAGGACGACCAATTCGATGCCGAGGTCGACGGGAACACGCTCCGCTGCACGATCGGGCATTCGTCGGGCGGCATCCGCATCCGAAGCGAGAAGGTGGGTGTGGACGACTGGTTGAGCCGGCTGCTCGGCGCCCTGAAAGCCGAAGCGGCTCACAGCCAGGCAGTCCGCCAGGCGCTCGAGAGCATGGTCATCGGAGGCACCACATGACTGACCCACCGCAGGACCTTCCCAAGGAGGCCGGCCACCGGCTCGAGGAACTCGAGCACGGCCTGTTCACCTCCGACCTGTCGGTGAACGAGTTCCTGTTGATCAAGGAGGTCGGCTTCCACCCTCTCGGATTCGTGATGGGCTCATCGATCTACCACACCGGCATTCAGACCAGGAAGTGGGGACAGAGCCAGGAGCTCACCAAGCTGACCGGCGCCATGTACGAAGCCCGGGAGCTGGCCATGAACCGCATGGAGGAGGAGGCGGCCGAGCTCGGGGCCGACGGTGTGGTCGGCGTGCGGCTCGACGTCAACTACTACGAGTGGGGCAAGGACGCGGCCGAGTTCATCGCCGTGGGCACCGCGGTCAAGGCCGAGAGCGGAGTGTCCCACCAGAACAAACTCGGGAAGCCGTTCACCTCCGACCTCTCGGGCCAGGACTTCTGGACGCTCATGCAGACCGGTTACCTGCCCCAGGGTCTGGTCATGGGCACCTGCGTCTATCACATCGCCCATCGCGGGCTCGGGCAGACCCTCGGGTCGGCCGGCCAGAACGTGGAGCTCCCCAACTTCACCCAGGCGCTCTACGAGGCGCGGGAGCTGGCCATGACCCGGATGCAGGACGAGGCCACCCGGTTGGACGCGTCCGGCATCGTCGGGGTCCGGCTCGAGGAGAAATCACACCAGTGGGGCAGTCACACCATCGAGTTCCTCTCCTTGGGGACGGCGGTCACCAAGACCTCCGACTCGGTGACCCTGCCCAAGCCCACCACCATCATCTCGCTCGACAACTGATGGCCGGCGCCCCGGGTGACCTCCCCGAAGCCGCCACCCGACGCTTCGCCGAGGGTGCGTTCACCTCGGGCCTGACCGTGCCCGATTTCGCCGCCTGCCTGCAGATGGGGCTGGAGCCCGTCGGCTTCGTCCAGGGGTTCTGCGTCATGCAGTGGCAGTGGTACGGGCTCGGATCCCCCTACGGGACCTTCGGGAATCCCTTCCAAGGAGGGACGAGCGGCTACTCGGAGACCTGGCAGTGCCCCCATGGGTTCGTCTCGGCCGAGCACCGGGGCTGGGGCCAGAACTACGAGCAGTCGTGGATCGAGGACGCCTGGCAGCAGGGGTTCAGGTCGGCCTACGACCGGATGATCGAGGAGGCGTCCTCGGTGGGCGCCCACGGCGTGGTGGGACTGGTGGACGCGTCGGAACGCCTCAGCGACATGGGGGTGCTCGAGTTCCGTGTGCAGGGCACCGCGGTGCGGGTGCAGGACGCCTCCCCTCCGGCCGGCGGGCAGCCATGGACGACCTATCTGGCCGGCCAGCGGCTGGCCAAGTCGATCGAGGCCGGGTACGCACCCGTCTCCATCGCCGCCACCGTGGCTTCGGTCCGGGTCTGGGCCTACTGCGTGACCGAGTACCTGAGCGAGGGGACCACGGCCACGTGGGGATACCAGGCGGGCGCAGCAGAGATCGAACAGATGTCCAAGGCCCACATGGCCGTGCGCCGCCTGGCCCGCCAGCAGGTGCGCGTGCAGCTCGGCGATGACTCGCTCCACGGTGCCTCGATGATCACCACCGAGCGGGAGCTGGGTCAGGGCGACGCCGAGCTCCAGTGCATCCTGCGGGGGAACCGGGTACGCCGGTTCAAGAAATTCGACCCGTTGCCAGCCCCACGACCCACGGTGCGCATGCTGTGAGTGAGGATCCGACGCTCGGGCCGGCCGAACCCGTCGATCTCCGGCAGGAGATGCGCGACGCCGCCGAGTTCCTGAGCCGTTCGGGACCCGCCCCGGCCGCACCGACGTCGGTCCACCGGGCCTCGAGGACGTCGGACCTCTCCATCGACGAGGAGCTCGCCCTCCACTCGATCGGGTGGGAGCCGGTCCACCTGGTCTGCGGAGCCTCGCTCTACTCGATCCCCACCGGGGTGTGGAACTGGGGACAGGGGGAGATCACCTACGCCTCGAATGCCTATGCGCAGGCCTTCGCCGCGGCCGGCGACCGCATCCATGAGGAGTGCACGAAGATGGGAGGCCGGGGCGTGGTCGGCGTACATGTCGAGGCGGTGGTCCAGCGGCATCATGTGGACGTCAACCTGGTGGGTACGGCGGTCCGTCCGGTCGGCTCCAGCGGGCTGTCCGCCGATCCCGTCTTCGTCTCCGACCTCTCCGGTCGCGACTTCGCCCTCCTGCACACCGCGGGATGGGCACCGCTGGGTCTGGCGGTGGGGGCCAGCTTCGTCTATGCCCCCCGGCGAACTGCGGGGGTCGCCATCAAGCAGAAGGGCCAGAACGTCGAGCTGACCAATTTCACCGAGGCCATGTACTCGGCCCGGGAGTCGGCCATGGAGCGGATGCAGCACAGCGCCCTGGGCATGGGCGGGACCGGGGTCGTCGAGGTCAAGGTCGAAGAGGGCCCGATGGGCTTCGCCGGTCATGCGGTGAGCTTCACCACCTACGGGACGGTCGTGCGTTCGGCCGGCGAGCACAGGAAGCTGCAGCCACTGGTGATCCTCCCCCTCGACGACCCCGTGGTGGCCTTCGACGCCTCGTCCCTGGGCGGGGGCTGAGCAGGTCTCAAGGTCCGTCGGGGGTGGTCCACTGGGCGAGCTCGATGGTGACCTCGCCGGGCCCGACCAGGAAGACGAGCCGCCGATCGTGGAACTCCATGATCTCGTTGCGGGTCCGCACCCCGGCCGCCGCCAGCGCGGCCAGCGTTCCGTCGAGGTCCTCGACGGAGAAGCACACGTGGTTGAACCCCAACCGGGCCAGATCGGCCTGGTCGGGGACGGCGGCCAACCGGGGGTGGTGGAACCGGAGCAGCTGGACCTCCTGATGGGTGGCCGCCCCGGTGAGGACCATGGTGACGTGGTCGGCCTCCCAATGGGGTATGCCCATATAGCGGGACATGACCTCACCGGACACGACGGTGGCCGCGGCTTCCTCGAACCCGAGCAACCCGAAGAATCGCCTGGCCTCGTCGAGGTCGGCCACGGCGATGGTGACATGGTCGAATCCGCTGTGCATCGACCTCCCCTCGATCATGGCCCGCTCCGTCGGGCCCGGCTCGACACTATCGATCGGCCGGACTGTCGGCTCGACCGGTCCGGCGCCGCCGGAGCCACCAGCCCAGCCAGGCGGTGACACCGATGACCGCCAGACCGCCGACCACGATGGCGGCGGTACCGGCGGCCGAGATGCCCGCGTCCGCGGACGGGACGGTCGGGGGGGTGTGGCTCGGTCGGGAGGGAGGGGTGGTGCCGGTGGTCGACGGCCGGGTGGTCGTCGGAACCCCGGTCGACGAGGCGGCAAAGGCGACCACTTGATTGGTCGTGGGGGCCAGCAGGAGGCCGTCCCCCACGCCGGGGGTCGGGAAGTGGTTGGCCGGCACGCCGATCGACGCCTGCTGACGGGTTGCACCGGTGGCCGGATCGAGGCCGTACAGGGTGCCGGCCGGGCTGATGGTCCAGACCAGTCCGCCGGCCACGATCGGCGGGCCGCCGCCCGTTCCCGAACTCCACAGCAGATGGAGCGAGGCCGGTGATTCGTCCGCCCGGACGGCGATGATGCCGCTCAGACAGGGGAGGAAGACCGACGTGCCCACCCAGGCGACGCCGCCGTCGACGTCCGCGCTGCAGATCGACGAGAGGCTGGCCTGTTGCCCGCCGATCCCGCCGAGACGGGATCCGTCGAGCAGGTAGGCGATGCGGGACTTGCCGGCGGCGACCACGCCGCCGTCGCCCATCAGTGCCGGCTCCGTCGACATGTCGAGGTCGTCGGCGTTGTCGGCCGGCCACGAGGCCGGGGCGAAGTACTGCTCGAGCCGGAGCGACGGGGAGAGCTCGAGCACCGAGTCGCTGTCGTCGTAGGGCCGGGTGTCCGAGGTGACCGACCCGTTCCCCGCCTCGACCCAGACGTTCCCGTGAGCGTCGACGGCCGGCGCCGCCCCGCCCATCCAGATCGCCCCCTGCGATTGCCCCGCAGTACCGTCGACGGTGAAGACGGCCGGCGCCCCGCCGGTCTCGGCCTCCGACACCACCCGGCCCCGGTAGGGGGCGCAGTCCCCGTCGTTGCCGCCGAACCCGAACACCACCCGGCCCTGGTCGAGAGCCAGACCGGTCCGTTGCAACAGGGCCAGGGGGTCGGCGCCGGCGGGATCGACGGTCTGGGACATCTCCAGCTTGCCGGTGTCCGTGCTCAGCCCGACCACCACGTGGGACGCCTTCCCGTCCACCAGCTCGTCGGCCACCACGAAGATCTCCCGGCGCGCCATATCGATCACCGGCGTGCCGGTGATGCCCCCGGTCGGTCTGATGTCTCCGCACGGGAGCAGCGAGGCCGGTACCGGGCTGGCCAGGTGGGTCGACCACACGACGGCGCCGGTGGCCGAGGACAGCGAGTAGACCGTGTCGTTCTCCGTGGCCACGTAGACCCGCCCGAGCGCCACCAGGGGCTCACCGTAGAGCTCACCGTCGAGCGGGGGGGAGGTCCAGGCCCGGGCCGAGGTGTCGACGACGGCCACCGACCCGGCCACGCCGCTCCCCTCCGGGTCGCCGTGGTACACGGTCCAACTGCCGGCGGGGCGAGCGGGGGCCGCAGGAGTAGCCGCACCGGCCACGCCGGCCACGGCGGCCCCGATCACCTGGGCGATGACCCAGAGAGCCCACACCGGTGGCCGGGCCCGCCAGGGCGCCGCCGGTGTTGGGTCGCTCTCGCGCATCCGGGTCAGGCTACCGACGCCCGGCCTCCTCGAGCCTTCGGGGGCCAATCGCCGGGACCGGCCCGGCGGCGCCTGCCTACGAGACGGCGGGGCCCTGCTGGCGGACCGACTCGACGGCCTCCATCGCCTCCCTCAGGTCGCGCAACCATTCGTCGGCGTTGGCGGCCACCAGTTTCACGCACCAGGCCAGGGCATCCGAGCGGCTGCGGGCCACACCGCTGTCCACCAGGGTGTCGAGGACCAGCCGCTCCGGCTGGCGGAGGCGGGTCATCACCGGTACCGAGAGATTGGTGAAGATCTGGGTGGTGTCCCCGGTCTCGGCACCCCAGGCGATGCTCCTGCCGAAGAGATGCTGGGCCTCCCGGTCGATGGCCATGCGCTCCTCGCGGGTCTCCTCACGGAAGCGGGTGATCCGCCCCGTTTCGGCGGCCGATCTGGTGACCTCATCGCTTCCACCGGGGACGTCCGGCGCGGACACCGTCCCGACGATGAGGATCTCGTCCCGGTCGACGCTCACCGAGGGGACCGTCTCGAACCAGTCGTCCGGCAGCCGTCCGGCCAGCCAACCGCCCAGGCCCTCGGTGCTCGGCTTCTCTTCGAAGGCGCCCCCCCGCTGCCGGCCCGACCGCCCCCGGCCACCGTGGCGGGTGCGTCCATCCTGTGCGTCTCCGTGCTCTCGAGGTCCCATGATCCATCTCCATTTTTTGATTACATCGTTACATTATTACTATCTAGGAGATCTGGCAAGTGGCGGGCCCCCGATCCGCGGGTCCGGGGACGTCACGCCGTCCGTGGCACGATGAACCGGTGGGATACGTGGTCTACGGCGCCGGCGCCATCGGCGGGGTGGTCGGGGCCCGCCTCTTCGAAGCCGGATCGGACGTGACCCTCATCGCCCGTGGGCGCCATCTCGAGGTGCTCTCGAGCCAGGGGCTGACCGTCGAGTCGCCGACGGGGACCGCCACTCTGTCCATCCCGGTGGTCGGACATCCACGCGACCTCGACTGGGACACCGACCCGGTCGTCCTCCTGGCCGTGAAGAGCCAGCACACCGAGGCCGTCCTGGCCGAGCTGGCCGGCACCGCTCCGATCCGGACCCCGATCGTCTGCCTGCAGAACGGGATGGCCAACGAGCCGGCCGTGCTACGCATCTTCCCCAACGTGCACGCCGTGTGCGTGATGTGCCCGGCCGGGCATCTGGAGCCGGGCGTCGTGCAGGCATGGTCGTCGCCGACCACCGGGATGCTGGACATCGGCCGCTATCCCGACGGCAGCGACCCGACCACCCGGGCGGTCTCCTCGGACTTCCGGTCCGCGACCTTCAGCTCCTTCGTGGTCGAGGACATCAGCCGGTGGAAGCGCCGCAAACTCCTCCTCAACCTGGGCAATGCGGTGGAGGCGATCTGCGGCCCCGAAGGTCGGAGCAGCCCGCTGATGGGCATGCTGGTGGCCGAGGGCGAAGCCGTGTTCGGCGCCGCCGGGCTGGACACGGCCACCGCCGAGGAGGACCGGCTCCGGCGGGGCGACCATCTCCGGCTCGGCCGGATCGAGGGCCGGACCCGGCAGGGCGGATCGTCCTGGCAGAGCGTCCGGCGGAGCACCGGGGACATCGAAACGGACTACCTCAACGGTGAGATCGTCCTCCTCGGCCGTCTGCACGCGGTGGCCACGCCGGCCAACGAGCTCATCCAGGTCCTGGCCCGGGAGCTGGTCGCCACCGGGCAGGGACCGGGCGTCGTGCGGGTCGAGGCGATCCTCGAGCAACTCGACGGTGGACTCCGGTCGGCGGATGGGTCGGCCCGTTGACCGCCGATGCCCTCAGGGAGCGAGGGCCGATGCCAGCAGGGCCCCGATCTGTTCCCGCTCGAGGAGGAACCCGTCGTGGCCCGACTCTGATTCGATGATCGTCAGTGGGCGGTGGCCGGGGAGCAAACGGGCGATCTCCTCCTGCAGCCTCAGGGGGTAGAGCCGGTCCGAGTCGATGCCGGCCACGGTGACCTCGGCCCGGACCCGGGCCAAGGCCTGCTCCAGCCCCCCTCGCCCCCGGGCCACGTCGTGGTGGTTCATCGCCTCGCTGAGCACGATGTACGAGTTGGCGTCGAAGCGCCGGACCAGCTTGTCCCCGTGGTGCTGCAGATAGGACTCGACCGCGAAGCGACCTCCCTTCATCGGGTCCTCGGGGGCCTGCGCCCTCCGACCGAATCGGTGCTCGAGCTCGAGCTCGGTCCGGTAGCCGACCTGGCCGATCCCACGGGCCAGGGCCAGTCCCTCCATCGGTCCGACCGTGGCGCCGTAGTAGTCGCCGCCGGCAAACGCCGGGTCGGACCGGATGGCCCTGATCTGCAGGGAGCACAGGCCGATTTGTTCGGCGGTGGCGGCGGCGCCGACGGCCAGGACCACGGCACGCGCCACCCGATCGGGGTGGCCGACGCACCATTCGAGGACCCGCATCCCGCCCATCGAACCCCCGACCACCCCCGCCCATCGCCCGATCCCCAAGTGGTCGGCCAGGGCCGCCTCGGCCGCCACCTGGTCGCGGATGGTCAGCAACGGGAACCGCGAGCCGTAGGGGACGCCGTCGGGCGCCGGCGACGCTGGACCCGTCGTCCCCCGGCACCCGCCGAGGACGTTGGGACACACCACGTAGTACCGATCGGTGTCGATGGGGGCACCGGGTCCGATCAGTCCGTCCCACCACCCGGCGGAGACGTGGTCACCGCCGGCCGGGCCCGTGGCGTGCGAATCACCAGTGATGGCATGGAGCACCAGCACCGCATTGTCCCCCGACCGGTCGAGCCGGCCCCACGTTTCGTAGGCCACGGTGACCCGGGGCAGCGAGCTCCCGCCCTCGAGGGCGAGGCCCGGCCCGTCGACGTCGACCACCACCGCGTACCGGCGGTCCGCCACACCGCCGTCGGCGGGCACGGCCGCGGGTGGAACCGGCGTCACGTTCCCTTGACGGCCCGGAACCCGGCCTCGAGGTCCGCCAGGATGTCCTCGATGGACTCGAGTCCGACGCACAGCCGCACCAGATCGGGGGACACCCCGGCGGTGGTCTGCTCGTCCTCGGTCAATTGGGAATGGGTCGTCGAGGCCGGGTGGATGGCCAGGCTGCGCACATCGCCGACGTTGGCCAGGTGGCTGAACAGCTCGAGTCCCTCGATGAAGGTGCGGCCGGCCTCGGCACCCCCTTCGATCCCGAAGGCCAGGATGGCCCCTCCCCCGTTGGGCAGGTAGCGCTGCTGGCGCCCGTGCCACGGGCTCGAGGCCAGCCCCGGGTAGGCCACCCATCGCACCTCGTCCCGGGCCTCCAGCCATTCGGCCACCGCCGTCGCGTTCTGGACGTGGCGCTCCATCCTGAGACTCAGGGTCTCGAGGCCCTGGAGGAACAGGAACGAATTGAGGGGTGCGATCGACGGGCCGGTGTCCCGCAGGTACTGCAGGCGGGCCTTCAACACGAACCGGGCCGGGAAGAGGGGCTCGGGGAGCTGACCGAACACCAGCCCGTGATAGCTGGGGTCGGGTTCGGTGAAATTCGGGAACCGGCCGCTGCCCTCGTAGTCGAACGACCCTCCGTCGACGATGATCCCGCCGATCGACGTCCCGTGGCCGCCGATGAACTTGGTGGCCGAATGCACGACGATGTCGGCGCCGTGGAGCAAGGGCTGGCACAGGTAGGGGGTGGCCACCGTGTTGTCGACCACGAGGGGGATCCGGTGCTCGTGGGCGATGGCGGCCACCTGCTCGAACTCGAGCACGTCACCCTTCGGGTTGCCCAGGGTCTCGCCGTAGAAGGCCTTGGTGTTGGGCCGCACCGCCGCCCGCCATGCGTCGAAGTCGTCGGGGTCGTCGACGAAGGTGACCTCCACCCCCAGCTTGGGCAGGGTGTAGTGCAGCAGGTTGTAGGTGCCGCCGTAGAGCGACGCCGAGGACACCACGTGGCCACCGTTCTCGGCCAGGTTGAGGAGGGTGACCGTCTCGGCCGCCTGACCGCTGGCCACCGCCAGTGCCGCCACCCCGCCCTCCAGAGCGGCGACCCGCTCCTCGAAGACCGCTTGGGTGGGGTTCATGATGCGGGTGTAGATGTTGCCCAACTCCTCCAGCCCGAAGAGGGCGGCGGCATGGGCGGTGTCGCGGAAGGTGTAGCTGGTGGTCTGGTAGATGGGGACTGCCCGGGCCCCGGTGGCCGGGTCGGGCACGGCTCCGGCATGGATCTGGCGGGTCTCGAATCCCCAGTCGGACATGGCAGTGGCCTCCTTGGAGCGGTCTCCGGGCGTCGATCGCCGCAACGCTCGCCGCCCAATCCTGGCAAATGTGACTGTTTTGATCAACTAGCGATCCGTTTGATCGCCGGGTCGGCATGGCGGTCAAACGTGCGGATGGAGAACGACCGGCGTGTCCCGGTCAGACGGGCTTGCCCGCGCTGCACCAGGCGTTGGCGGGAACGCCCGCGCAGGGATCGAGCGTGGCCGCCCACCAGCGCAACCGTCCCCCACATCAGGACATCGTGCCGGTCGGGGCCCGGGCGGGTGATTGGGCTACCATTTGTCCGTCGTAATCTGGGGCGCAGGACCACCACCGGTGGCGGCCGGCCCGGACCTCGAACACACCCGGGCATGCGAAATCCTGTGCCTGCCAACTCCGGCTTCCTCGTCGTGGCCGGCCACATCCAAGGAGCCACCATGACCAGCGAGCAGTCCCGACCCGACTTCAAGGTGGCCGATCTCTCCCTCGCCGAATTCGGGCGCAAGGAGATCGAGCTGGCCGAGCACGAGATGCCCGGCCTGATGGCCATGCGCCGTGAACACGCCGCCGAGCAGCCCCTCCGGGGCGCCCGCATCACCGGCTCCCTGCACATGACCATCCAGACCGCAGTCCTCATCGAGACCCTGGTCGCCCTGGGTGCCGAGGTCCGCTGGGCCAGCTGCAACATCTTCTCGACCCAGGACCACGCAGCCGCGGCGGTGGCCCTCGGCCCGGACGGGACCGTCGACTCGCCCAAGGGTGTCCCCGTCTTCGCCTGGAAGGGCGAGACGCTCGACGAGTACTGGTGGTGCACCGAGCAGGCGTTGCTGTGGCCGGGAGAGGGCCCGACCATGATCCTCGACGACGGCGGTGACGCCACCCTGCTCGTCCACAAGGGTGTCGAGTTCGAGAAGGCCGGCGCCGTGCCCGACCCCTCGACCGCCGACTCCGAGGAGTTCGCCGTGGTCCTCGGCGTGCTGGCCCGGGGCCTGGCCGAGGACCCGAGCCGTTGGGCGACGGTGGCCGCCGGGATCAAGGGGGTCTCCGAGGAGACCACCACCGGCGTGCACCGGCTCAACGAGATGGAGCAGACCGGCGAGCTCCTGTTCACCGCCATCAACGTCAACGACGCGGTGACCAAGTCGAAGTTCGACAACAAGTACGGATGCCGCCACTCGCTGATCGACGGGATCAACCGGGCCACCGACGTCCTCATCGGCGGGAAAGTGGCGGTGGTGTGCGGCTTCGGCGACGTGGGCAAGGGCTGTGCCGAGTCCCTCCAGGGCCAGGGCGCCCGGGTGGTGATCACCGAGATCGACCCGATCTGTGCCCTCCAGGCGGCCATGGAGGGCTACCAGGTGGCCACCCTTGACGACGTGGTCGGGACCGCCGACATCTTTGTAACCACCACCGGCAACAAGGACGTGATCACCGCCGACCACATGACCCGGATGAAGCACCAGGCCATCGTGGGCAACATCGGTCACTTCGACAACGAGATCGACATGGCGGGGCTGGGGAAGATCGACGGTGTCGAGCGGGTCAACATCAAGCCTCAGGTCGACAAGTGGGTCTTCCCCGACGGCCACGCGGTGATCATCCTCTCGGAAGGTCGCCTGCTCAACCTGGGCAACGCCACCGGCCATCCGAGCTTCGTGATGTCCAACTCCTTCACCAACCAGACCATGGCCCAGATGGAGTTGTTCAACAACGCCGCCGAGTACGACAACCGGGTCTACGTGCTGCCCAAGCACCTCGACGAGAAGGTCGCCCGCCTGCACCTCGACGCCCTCGGCGTCCGCCTGACCACCCTGACCAAGGAGCAGGCCGAGTACATCGGGGTTCCGGTCGACGGCCCCTACAAGCCGGACACCTACCGGTACTGACCCCGCCGCCACCCGGTGGGCCACCCACCGGGAGAAAGCTCGCTCAGCGGTCGGCCGTCCCCACCTCGAGCAGGTAGGCGAATCGTTCCCTGGCCTCCGCCCGCCTGGTGGGGACGTGCTCGGTGGGAACCTCGACCGGCTTGTAGCCCTTGAGGGTCTGTCGGGCCACGGTCACCCGGTGGACCTCGTCGGGCCCGTCGTAGATGCGGGCGGCCCGGGCGTGCCGGTACATGGATTCGAGCGGGAGGTCGGTGGAGAACCCGAGAGCACCGTGGACCTGGATGGCCCGGTCGATCACGTTGTAGAGGACGGCGGCCCCGTAGTACTTGATCATGGCGATCTCCACCCGGGCGGCCGAGGCTCCCTCCTCGTCCATCTTCCACGCCGCGTACAGGGTCATGAGTCGTGCCGCCGTCATCTCCGCCAGGGAGTCGGCCACCCAGTTCTGGATGGTCTGCTTCTCGGCCAGGAGCGAGTGGTGGGTGGTGCGGGACACCGCCCGCTCGCACAGCATGTCGAATGCCCGCCTGGATTGGCCCAGCCAGCGCATGCAGTGATGGATGCGACCCGGCCCCAGTCGCTTCTGGGCCAGGAGGAATCCTTCGCCCTCGAGCCCGACCAGGTTCTCGAACGGCACCCGGACCTCGCGGTAGAGGATCTCGGCGTGACCGCCGAACTTCCCGTAGTGGTCGACCGGATCCTCCATGGTGGCCACGTCGCGCACGATGTCGACCCCCGGGGTTTCGACCGGGACGACGATCATCGAGCACCCCTGGTACGGGTGGACGTCGGGGTTGGTCACGGCCATCACGATGAGGAAATCGGCCACCGAGCCGTTGCTGGTGAACCACTTGTGACCGTCGATCACCCACTCGTCCCCGTCCCTGACCGCGGTGGTGGTGATCATGGTCGGGTCGGCTCCGGCCCCCGGCTCGGTCATCGAGAACCCGCTGCGCATACGCCCGTCCAGCAGAGGCTGCAGCCACCGCTCGCGCTGCTCCTCCCGGCCCGACGATTCGATGCCGATGGCCAGCAGCTCGGCGTTGCCCGAGTCGGGTGCGTTGTTGCCGAACACCACCGGCCCGTACGGGGTCTGGCCGAGGATCTCGTGCATGAGGCCGAGCTTGACCTGGCCGAACCCCCCGCCCCCGAGATCGGGGGGGAGATGGGACGCCCACAGGCCCCGCTCCCTGACCTGGTCCTGCAGCGGCTTGATCACCTCGATCACGGTGTCGTAGTCGAGGGCCAGGGTCTCGAGGGGAAAGATCTCGTCGCGCACGAACTGGCGCATCCAGGCCAACTGCTCCTCGAATTCCGGCTCGGTGGAAAAATCCCATGCCACGGTGGTCCCCCTGTCGTCTTTCCCGTCCGATCCCGGGGCTACTACCGTAACGGCATGTCCGGTGACCGCGCTTCCGCCCCCATCCGTACCACCGTCACCTTCTCTGCGCCCAACCGGGGCGGTCGGTCGGCCGAGCCCGTACGCCCGGAGATCGACTCGTCGACCGCCCGTGCCCGGCTGAAGGCGGCCGAGACCGCCCTCCTCGACGAGCGCCGCCTCCTGACCGGGGAGGAGCTCAGTTCCCTGGCCGAGCTGCCCGACTCGTGGGTCACCTCCCTGGCCGCGCTCGCCCACCAGGTGCGGCTGGAGTGGTGCGGGCCCGAAGTGGAGGTCGAGGGCATCCTGTCGGCCAAGACCGGGGGCTGTCCCGAGGACTGCCACTTCTGCTCCCAGTCCTCCCAGTTCGACAGCCCGGTCAAGGCCACCCCCTTCCTCGACACCGACGAGGTGCTGCGGGCGGCGGAGGAGACCAAGGCCGCCGGAGCCACGGAGTTCTGCCTGGTCCTCGCCGTGCGGGGACCGGACGAGCGCACCATGGCCCGGATCCTCGAGCTGGTACCCGTGATCAGGAACCGGACCGGGCTCAACGTCGCCGTCAGCGCCGGGCTGCTGACCGACGATCAGGCCCGACGCTTCGCCGAGGGTGGTGTCCACCGCTACAACCACAACCTCGAGACGTCGAGGTCGTTCTTCCCGCAAGTGGTCTCCACCCATGGCTGGGACGAGCGCCAGGCCACCTGCCGCCTGGTACGCGACCACGGCATGGAGCTGTGCTGCGGCGCGCTGATCGGGATGGGAGAGAGCGACGAGCAGCGGGTCGAGCTCCTCGTCCAGTTGCAGGACCTCGATCCCACCGAAGTCCCGCTCAATTTCTTGAACCCGCGACCGGGCACGCCCCTCGGTGACGAGCAGCCGGTGGCCGCCTGGGAGGCCATCCGCTGGATCGCCCTCTTCCGTCTGGGTCTGCCGGGGGTGATCCTCCGCTACGCCGGCGGCCGCGAGGTCACCCTCCGCGAACTGCAGTCCATGGGCATGACCTCGGGGATCAACGCACTGATCGTGGGCAACTACCTGACCACCCTCGGCCGCTCCGCCGACGAGGACCTGCAGATGCTGTCCGATCTGCGCATGCCGGTCGGAGCGCTCACCGGGGTGCTGTGACCGGCAGTCCGGCCGTCGACCGGCTTCTGCACCGGTTGCGGTTCCACCTCGGCCGCCTGCCCGGGATGTGCTCGGGCTCTCGACCCACCCCGGTTCTGCCCCCAGTGCGGCCGCCGGCTGACCGTGGCGGTGAGCCCCGGAGGCTACCGGGCCCGCTGCCGTGACCACGGCGACATCCGCCAGGGTTGAACCGTTTCGTTCAGGCTCGGACCTGGCCCACTTCGTGGAGTTCCACGGCGTTCCCCGCCGGGTCGTCGATGAACGTCTGGCGGTTGTTGCCGACCGAGACCGGATCGGCGACATCGATCCCCTTGGACCGGAGCTCGTCGACGACCGAGTCGAGATCGCCGACCCGGATGGCGAAGTGCTGGCCCAGGTTGCGCGGGACCGGGGCCTCGACCAGATGGAGCTGCTGGTCGCCGAGGTCGATCCACGCGCCGGCGATCCCGAGGTCGGGCCGGTCACCCCGCAACGTCCCCCCGAGGGTGTCGGTGTAGAAGGCCACCCCCGATTCGATGTCGGGCACGTTGACGGACACATGGTGGACGGCCAGTGGCTTCATTCCGGAATTGTGGCCGGTCCCACGACCGGGCGCAACGGGCGGGGTCAGCGCCTCAGCCGTGACCGGACCTGTGCTCGAATATCCGGATGAGCACCTACCGGGACGGCCGGATCGAGTGCACCGACACCGGGGTGAGGATCCGCGGCTACTACTTCCCCTGGGGGACCAAGACGATTCCCTACGCAACGATCCGCTCGCTCGACCGCTTCACCCTGACGACGGTGCGGGGCAACTGGCGCATCTGGGGCTCCGGGGACTTCAAGCACTGGGCCAACCTCGACCCCGGACGGCCCAAGAAGTCGGTGGGCTTCTTCGCTGGACGTCGGACGGCGGATCATCCCGTTCCTCACGCCCGACGACCCCGACGCCTTCGAGCAGGCGGTCAGGGAGCACATTCCGTCAGGTTCGAGAGGCTGAGGGTCGCGCTTCAGGGACCGGCCATCGGTTGGATGGCGACGTCCAGCGGACCGTGCTCCATCCGGGCGAGCACGTGGCGGGCGAACAGGTCGCACTCGGTCATGTGCGGATAGCCGGACAGGATGAACGATTCCACCCCGGCGTCGCACAGGTCCTGCAGCGTGGCCAGGACCTGGTCGGGGTCGCCGACGATGGCGGCCCCGGCACCGCTGCGGGCCTGTCCGATGCCGGTCCACAGGTGGCGCCCGACATAGCCCTTCGTCGTCGGCCTCGGTCCGCAGCTCGGCCTGACGGGCCACACCGGACGACGCCGCGTCGAGCGACCGGCCCCGGATCCGACCGCCCGCGGTCGGGATCGAGCCGCGACAGCAATCGCCGGGCGGCCTCCCGGGCTTCGGACTCCGTGTCGCGGACGATGACATGGGAGCGCCATCCGAAACGGAGGCGCCGACCCAGCGCATCGGCTCGGTCCCGCATGTCGCCGATGACCCCGGCCACCGCCCTCGGAGTGTCGGGCCACATGAGGTACACGTCGGCGGCGGCGGCGGCACACGCCTTGGCTTCCTCGGACAGCCCGCCGAAGTAGAAGGGCGGACAGCGGCCCGACCTCGTCGCCGCACCGGGCGGGTCGATGACCAGGTCGACGAACCGTCCCGACATCTCCACCGGCCGGCCGGACATCAACGAGCGCAGGGCGGCCATGAACTCGAGGGTGCGACGGTACCGGTCGGGACCGGGCAGGACCTCCCCGGGCACGTCGCTGGAGATCACATTGAGGACGAGCCGGCCGCCCGAGATCTGGTCGATGGTGGCCAGCTGCCGGGCAAGCTGGGGAACGACGAGCTCACCCATGCGCACGGCCAACAGGAGATTGATGCGCCGGGTCTGGGTGGCCACGGCGGCGGCAAAGGCCACGCTGTCGATGCCCAGCCCGTATCCCGACGGCAACAGGATGCTGTCGTACCCGGCCGACTCGGCGGCGACGGTGATGGCCCGACAGTGGTCCCAGCTGCTGGCCAGGCCTTCGTCGGGGACGCCGAGGAACTCGTAGTCGTCGTCACACAGCGCGCTGAACCATGCGACTTCGGGCGGGTTGGCCACGGATACACACTAGGGTCCGGCCGCCCCGACGGCGCAGCCGGCACGGACTATCCGGCGGGGACCTTCCACCCCCGGGCCTCGGCGATCTCCTTGCACGTCGGGCACAAGGGATACCGTTTCGGGTTGCGCCCGGGCACCCAGATCTTGCCGCACAGGGCCTTGACCGCAGTGCCGTTGACCATGCCCTCCACCACCGTCGGGCCGGCCGCCACGTAGTCACCCTTTTCGGGTTTGAACCCTTCGAGGACGATGTGGGACATCCGCTCGTGGTCGCCGTCGAGCTCCGGGTCGACCTGTGTCGGCGCCACGGTGATACCGGTGTCGGTCATGGCACCAGGATCGCGCATCGACGGCCGGCCCACACGTCCCCGGACCCGGGCCGGGTTCCGCCCGGTCCGGCCACCCCCTACGCTCTTGGCCATGTGCCCGCGCACGTTGGTCCTCGCTTCGGGCTCCCCGGCCCGGCTCCGGCTCCTGAGGGACGCCGGCTTCGACCCCGAGGTCGTGGTCAGCGGGGTCGACGAGGACGCCGTCCACGCCCGGGACACGACCACACTGGTCACCCTGCTGGCCGAGCGCAAAGCCGACGCCGTGGCCGGCCGGGCCGGCGATGCCGTGGTGGTGGGGTGCGACTCGCTGCTCGAATTCGAGGGCCGACCCCTGGGGAAACCCGCGTCGACCCACCAGGCCGGCGAGTGGCTGCGATCGATGCGGGGCCGCAGTGCCACCTTGTTCACCGGTCACTGCGTCATCGACGGGTCGGGCGGTCCCCGGGCCACCGGGGTGGCCGGCACCACGGTGAGGTTCGGGGTGACCACCGACGCCGAGCTCGACGCCTACCTGTCGACCGGCGAGGCCATGGGCGTGGCCGGCGCGTTCACCCTCGACGGGCGGTCGGCGCCGTTCATCGACGGCGTCGACGGCGACCCCGGCAACGTGATCGGGCTGTCCCTGCCGCTGTTCCGTTCGCTCCTGGCCGAACTCGGCATCGCCATCACCGATCTGTGGGCCAGGGCCCGGACGTGACCGCCCGGCTGCCCGCCCTCAAACTCGGGCCCGTCGAGGTCCATCCGCCGGTGGTCCTGGCCCCGATGGCCGGGGTGACCAACGTTGCCTACCGGCGCTTGTGCCGGGCTCAGGGCGCCGGGCTCACCGTGAGCGAGATGATCTCGGCCCGGGCCCTGGTCGAAGGCAATGCCAAGACCCTGACCATGGCCGCGTTCGGCCCGGACGAGCCGGTGCGCAGTATCCAGCTGTCGGGGGTCGATCCACAGGTCATGCGGGCCGCCGTCGGCCGGCTGGTCGATGAGATCGGCGTCGACCACATCGACCTCAATTTCGGGTGCCCAGCCGGCAAGGTGACCCGCCAGGGCGCCGGCGCCGCGTTGCCCGCCCACCGGGCCCTCTTCCGGGCCATCGTCGCCTCGGCCATCGATGCCGCAGGGTCGGTTCCGGTGACCGTCAAACTCCGCATCGGGATCGACGACACCCACGTCACCTTCACCGAGGCCGGGCGCATCGCCGAGGACGAAGGGGCGGCGGCGATCACCCTGCACGCCCGTACCGCCGAGCAGCTCTATTCGGGGCGTGCCGACTGGGGGGCGATCGCCGAGCTCAAGTCGCACATCGCCTCCATTCCCGTGCTCGGCAACGGGGACCTCTGGGAAGCGGCCGACGCGGTGGACATGGTGGCCGCCACCGGGTGCGACGGCGTCGTGGTCGGACGCGGGTGCCTCGGCCGGCCGTGGCTCTTCCGCGACCTGGCCGACGCCTTCACCGGCCGCCCCTACCATCGACCGCCGGACCTCGGCGAGATCGTCGACATGATGCGGACCCATGCCGACCTGCTGTGCCGCTCATTCGGCGAGGACCTGGGGATCCGCCAATTCCGCAAGCACGCGGGCTGGTACCTGACCGGGTTCGCGGTGGGCCCGGCAGTCCGGCGGGCACTGGGCCAGGCCGGCTCCCTCGACGAGGTGACCAGCCTTCTCGGCGGGCTCGATCGAAACCTTCCCTTCCCTCCCGAGGCGCGACGGATGGCCCGGGGACACACCAACGGGCCGAAGCCGGTCCGGCTTCCCGCCGGGTGGCTCGACGAGGTGGACGATCCCACTCCCCCGGCCGGGGGTGATGTCCTGGCCTCGGGAGGCTGACCCCGGTCCGGTCCCCGACCGCGGTGTGGGAGACTGATCACGGTTGATCACACCCTGTTTCCGGCTCCGATCCGGGGATGCGCTCCGGTGGTGACGTGATCATCCCTCCTCCCCATGATCGTCGGCTCCTCCCTCACCATCGAAATCGGTGACCGCACTCTGCTCCGCGACGCCTCCTTCGTGGTCGGCGCCGGTGAGAAGGTCGCCCTGGTCGGCCGGAACGGCACCGGCAAATCCACCTTCATCTCGGTCATCATCGACGAGCCCGGGCGGAACGTGCGGTCCACTGGGAACTCACGGATCCGGGGGACATTCGGGTACCTTCCCCAGGTACCGGTCCAGCACGGCTTGGGGCTCGAGCCCAACGGCTTCTCCCACGTGTTGTCCGGGCGCGGTCTCGACGTCCTCGACGATGCCCTCGACAAGGCCCGCACCCAGATGGGCAAGGACCCGACCACCGAGAACATCGAGCTCTTCTCCGATCTCGAGGAGCAGTTCCGGGAGAATGGGGGCTACGAAGCAGAGTCCACCATGGCCCGACTGGCCGACGGCCTCGGTCTCCGGCAGGAGCTCCTGCTCGACGACATCGAGAGCCTCTCGGGCGGCCAGCGCCGCCGGGTCGACCTGATCCGGATCCTGTTCCAGGGGCCGGACACCATGATCCTCGACGAGCCCACCAACCACCTCGACCTCCCGGCCAAGCGGTGGCTGATGGAGGAGCTCGAGCGCTTCCCCGGGGCCATCCTGGTCGTCTCCCACGACGTCAAGCTGCTCGACCGCTCGATCAACAAGGTGCTCCACCTGTCCGACGGCCGGCTGCACGAATTCAAGGGGACCTACTCGTCCTACATGGTCCAGCTCGAGGCCGATCAGAGCCAGCGCGAGCGGTCGGCAGTGCTCGAAGGCCGGGAGATCAAGCGGCTGTCCACACTGGCCGACTCGATGCGGGGCAGCACCAACCGACGGGCCCGGATCGCCAAGTCCCTCGACAAGCGTGTCGAGCGGCTCGAGTCGTCGAAGACCGAGGTGCACAAGCGCGAGAAGAAGAGCGCCTTTCGGCTGCCGACTCCGAAACGATCCGGCGAGGTACCGCTGCGGGCCATCGACCTGTCGGTGCGCTACGGCACGGTGACGGTCCTCGACAAGGTCAACTTCCACTGCCGCCGTGGTGACCGGATGGTGGTCATCGGGCGCAACGGGGCCGGGAAGTCCAGCCTCCTGCGGTGCTTGGCCGGTGAGCAGACCCCGACCACGGGCGAGGTCGAACTGGGTGCCAATGTCACCCTGGGCTACTTCGCCCAGGAGCACGAGCAGGTCGACCTCAGTGTCTCCGTCCTCGAGAACATCGACGACACCATCCTGGTCAACGAGACCGAGCGCCGGGCCCTGCTGGGCTCGTTCGGGATCGCCGGCAAGGCGGCCCACCAGATGCCCAGGACACTGTCGGGAGGCGAGCGGGCCAAGCTGGGGCTGGCCATGCTGGCCGCCGGACGGGCCAACGTGCTTCTGCTCGACGAACCCACCAACAACCTCGACCCGTCCTCCATCGAGGCCGTGGGCACCATGCTCAGCCGGTGGCCGGGCACCATCGTGGTGGTGAGCCACGACCGCTCCTTCGTGGAGGCCCTCCAGCCGACCCACGCTCTCAAACTCCCCGACGAGATCTTCACCCACTGGGACGACGACTACCTCGACCAGGTGGAGATGAAGTAGGCGATTCACCCAGCGGACAAAAATGCCGACAAGGCAGCATTTTTTTGTTATCCCTCCGGCCACCACCAGGCATTGACGCCAGTCCTCAATACTCGGGACCATCCCCACGTCCATCAGGGTGGAGTTGACCCGCTTCGACGGATTCGTTGAATTTGAGGCGATACAAAGGGACGGCCGGCCCAAGCCCTGCCCTACAGGAGCAGGGTCGAGCAACGCCGCCACGCTGACTATCCACTCGGTCGGGGGCAGGGCGTATCCGGCGGTCCGGGACGCTCTTTGGTTTCGTACTCTTTGACTCGTCGAGGCCCAAAGAAGGCCCTTATCATTCTTGGGAGCCCTTCGATGTCCGAGCGATGTCCGGTTCGGGTCACCTCGATCCACGCCTTGCGGCCATTGCCCTTGGAGACCACCCAAGGTCGGTACGTTCCCTCAGGTCAGGTCGAAGGAAGTGGACGCTGTTGCGCTCCCACTGGTCGCGGTCACCGTGTGTGGACCGGACAAGCCGGCATTGCGAACCGGGATGGATACCTTGCAACTGAATACGCCGTTGACAGTGGTGGAGGTATCGCAGGGCAGATTGGTCTCGACGCTCTTGCCGGAGAGATCTGATTCGTAGGCGACCGTCACCGGCTTGTCGAACGCGAAGCCGGCTCCCCAGACGGTTATCCGCGTTCCCGGCGGACCGCTGCCGGAGGAAATCGCGATGGAGGTGCGGTGCACAAGCCACTCAACGAGCCCTTGACTCGTCGTCGAGCCAGCACTGTCCCCTACCGACCAGCAGTTGCTCGGGTCGGTACAGGTCACCGAGTGCAGCGAGTAGCTGACCTTCGTGGCGACTTGATCACTCGGGGTGATCGACCACGTCAACCCGTTCCAGTGCTCTGTCAGTGCTGCAAGTGGAGGACTGGAATACCCCAACGCGTTGCCGACGGCCCAGCAGTTCGAGCTGCTGGTACAGGTCACCCCTACCAGTTGATCGGTGGGCGACGTGCTGACATTGGCACTCCTCACTACCGACCACCGGGTGCCGTTCCACCGTTCCGTCAGCGTCTGGTCGGTGCTGCTGGGGCTGCCGGTGTTCAGGCTTCCCACCGCCCAACAGTCGGAAGACGACGCGCAGGAGATGCCGGTCACGCCGGCGCCCCCTTCGGAGCCCTCGGCCGTTGTGGTGGTCGCCCACCTCGTTCCATTCCAATGAGCGAAGACCGGCGTGATCAGGTCGCTGAATCCGAAGAAGATGGCGTAGTTGCCCGAGGCCCAACAGTCCTCTGCGCTCACGCAGCTCACTCCAGTGAGGTACGTGGGTGGGTGCATTTTGCCGACCGTACCGTTGGGGACGGAGACAACCGACCACGTAGAGCCATCCCAGTGTTCGGCCATGGCATATTCGGACAGATTGTCCGGGCTTTCTCCCACCGCCCGGTATCCCACCGCCCAGCAATCATTGCTGGAGGTGCAAGTGACCGAACTCAGTTGGGACATTCCGGTGACCGGCGGGGTAGGGACAATCGACCAGTCGGTGCCGTTCCAGTGCTCGATAAGCACGGCGCTGGCTGTGGAGCCAACCGACCAACAGTCGGTACTGGACACACAGTCGATCGACGACAATTGGTCGTTGGCGCGATCGGGAGTCGATACGATGGTCCAGTTAGCACCGTTCCAGCGCTCGGTCAGACTGTTGTCCTTCAGCTGATTCGATTCGGAGAATCCGACGGCCCAACAATCACTCCCGGTGACGCAAGACACTGATGCCAGGATGCTGGCGCTCACCGGTGGACTCGATACCGGAGTCCAGGTGCCGGCGGGCGGGTCTATGGCACCCGCACTGGCACCGGCCACGAGGAACGCCACCGCGAGCATGACCCCACATGCCACCACTGTCCCTCTCGCGATCACCCGTCGACCGCCCGTCGATCGAGATGCTCGCTGCATACCGCCTCCCCCGATTCAGCTCCTGCCAATACTAGTGAGGACTCCCTCGGCGTGCCCCGCATGTGCCTGGTTGGTGGGACCCTGAGGTGACCCGTCGGTAGGACAGCGACCGGTGGGAGAATCAGGCATGCCCAATGGAGCCATTGAAATCCGCCGAGCGAATGCTGAAGACGTTGAGCAGCTATGGCCACTCGTACAGGCCTTCGCTACGTCATTTCGACCAGAGCGTCCCGCGTTCGACCGGACCTTCACCGAGGTGCTGGATCGTATTGACACGCTGGTCCTTGTCGCAGTGGCGGAGCTGAGCACGATCGTCGGCTACCTGCTCGCGAGCTACCACGAAACGTTTTTCGCCAACGGTTCCGTCGCTTGGATTGAGGAGCTGATGGTAAGCGAGTCCGTCCGACGCCAGGGCGTAGCATCCAAGCTTGTGTCCTCGGCAGAAGGGTGGGCGCGCAAGGTTCCTTCTTCCTACATCGCTCTGGCCAGTCGAAGGGGACATGACTTCTATGTCCGGAATGGATATGAGGATTCAGCGACATTCTTCAGAAAGGTCCTCGCTACATCCGAAGGGTGAGTTGCCGCGGCGGCCCAATCCCGATCCCGGGTGTTCTGGGGCACCCCTTAGGGACCGCTGCCCTACCCACGAATGACCTGCACTTCATGCTCCGGGTTCTGGTGTCGTCCTGAAACCTCAGGTGATGGCGATCCCTTCTGGAGCTCTCCCGACGCTCACGGTCTTGACCACCATGTTGGTTGAGGCGTCGATGACGCTCACAGTGCCGGAGTTGGAGTTGGTCACGTAGGCGTCGCTCCCGTTGCGAGTGATGGCGACCCCGATTGGCCCGGCGCCGACCCCCACCGTCTTCACTACCGTGTTGGTGGAGGTCCTGATGACGCTCACGGTGCCGGAAATGGAGTTGGTCACGTATACGTTGCCCCCGTTGGGGGTGACGGTGATCCCTTCTGGACCTCTCCCCACACTCATCGTCTTCACCACCGTGTTGGTGAAGGTGTCGATGACGCTCACGGTGCCGGGCAACTTGTCGGAGCCGTAACTGGTCACGTAGGCGTCGCCCCCGACGGGGGTGACGGCGACCCCATATGGCCTGCCGTCGACCCCCACCGTCTTCACCACCGTGTTGGTGGAGGTTTTGATGACGCTCACGGTGCCGGATCCGAAGTTGGTCACGTAGGCGTCGGCCCCGTTGGGGGTGACGGCGACCCCGATTGGTCCGGCGCCGACCCCCACCGTCTTCACTGCCGTGTTGGTGGAGGTGTCAATGACGCTCACGGTGCCCGAACTCTTGTCGGAGTTGTAGTTGGTCACGTAGGCGTCGCTCCCGTTGGGGGTGACGGCGACCCCGACTGGCCCGGCGCCGACCCTCACCGTCTTCGCCACCGTGTTGGTGGAGGTATTGATGACGCTTACGGCGCCGGAGCCTTCGTTCGTCACGTAGGCGTCGCTCCCGTTGGGGGTGATGGCGACCCCGACTGGGTTGATGCGGTCCGGCACCGTCTTCACCACCTTGGTGGTGGAGGTGTTGATGACGCTCACGGTGTTGAACCCGGTGACGTAGGCGTAGGGGGTTGTCGAGGCAGCCGCTTGCGGCGCTCCCACGGGCGTCAATGCAATGGCGACGAGCCCAGCCATGCCGATCGCACCACCCGCTCTCACCGCTAGCCGGGACAATCGGGACCCAACGACCTTCGGCACGTCGATACCCCCTGTGCTGATGAGACAACGCAGAGTCTACGAGGATGGGAACGGCGGGTCCAGGGGTCTTAGCCGATGGAGCGAGTCAGCTAGCGCACCCCGCTCGTACCGGAGTGGTCAGGTAGCGAGCAGCAAGCGGTTGATTATGCGCCCAAACCCGGCGCTAGGTGGCAGCGTGTGGGTACGTTATTAGCTAATGAGCTAACATAGGTTCATGGACGATGACGCAGGCGTGTTTAAGGCACTGGCGGACCCGACCAGACGACAGATCCTCGAAGACTTGCGCCCTGGTGAACTGACTGCTGGCGAAATCACCTCTCGATTCAAGATCAGCGCCCCCTCGATCTCCCGCCACCTCAGTGTCCTGAAATCGGCCGGACTCGTTACGGAGCGTAGGCAGGCCAACCGTATCTACTACTCCCTGATTGAAGAACGTCTCGCCTTGTGTGTCGGCGGGTTCCTGTCGTCTGTATGTCCAGAGCAGATCGTCCTTCGTCATCGACGAAAGTCAGCAACGTGAGGTGCTACCAGGCGATTCGGGTCCCCGAAGGCGGCGGTGCGGCTTTGTCAATCGTGTCCTCCACGTTGAGAAGAGGAGTATCCCGATCGGTGTGGCGGCGGTAGTGGTCCTCACATTTGCAGCCGCGGCGAGCGTCATCTGACTGCCCACCGAATTGGTGTTGTGGGTGAGGTGCGGGAATTGTGGTGTTCGGTCGAGTGGGGTATCAAAACGGGTGTAGACCTGAGTTTGTCGTCGGGTCAGCGGCAGGATATGGGGGATCCCCTCACTGGCCCGACGTCGGGCGGGGAAAAGAGCGTCCGGTCGTGACCACCAAACCACCGAATTCACCCATTTGCCCCGGATCAGGGACCTTCCCCGACATCGTCAACAACCTGGTCCTTGAAGAGCTGACCTACGTCTGTGCCATCTGCAGAGCCAGCGTGCCGAGCTTCGAGCTGGTGTCAATCCACCGACACGCCCTCCACAGGGCCGCCGTTCTGACGGTCCGCGTAGACCTTCAGTTGTCGGATTCCCGACAACTGAACGGACGAACTATGCGTGATCGAGAAGTGATCTCATCGGCAATGGGTGACGTCTGCCCCCGTTGCGGCAGCCTGGAGGTCCGCCTCTCCATAGGCACGGAAGGCGCGACCGACTCGACGTGGTCCGCCACCTGTTCCCAATGCTGGCACAAGTGGTTACCCATTCGTTAGTTGGCTTCCCCACTCCACGAGTTCTGGGCGGAAGCCGAGACCGTACGGGGGCAAGCTCGGTCACGGGCCCGTCATTCGGCGAACCCGCAACGAGCCCTCGGCCATTCTGAATAGCGACGGCCCTGAGGCCCGTCGGCAAACACGGGAGTACCCTCAAAGCGGACACTGTTGCGTCCGAAAAGGGGGTTCGACAATGGAACTGAGATTCCACTTTTCGGCGACCCGAGCGGAACTGTCGGCGTCAGAGGGTAGGTGGTACGTGACATTCGTCATGGTCGATTCTGCCCAAGTCGTCCATGAGTTCTCTTCCAGCCGCGACGTTGGCGAACCCAGCTTTGATTGGCTAGTGGCGGATCAAGCGGGGGTGATCGAACACTTTGAAGAACGCCTCCGTGCAGCCGGCTACCACCCTGTCCGCAGCGAGGAAGGGTTGTCGCCACTAGTGGTGGCGGCTTGGATCCTGAGTCCCCCCAACGGCTAGGTCGGCCGGTCGGCAGCGGAAGCCGACAGTTCGATGGCTGGGAGCAGGGCCGGCCCGGGGACAAGCGGACCGCAACGCGCAACATCTGTTGTCTGCTAGCCCGAGGTGGCGCTATTCCCCTGATGCTGGCGATTCTTCAGGAGGATCGGCAAGCCCGTAGCCGGTCAGCCCATACAGGTACTTCTCCATGCATTCCGGAGGTGCCGGTTAGCTTCGGTTGATAGCCGCCCCGCTTCCGGTGTTATACGTGTAATCCGTGTCAAGTTGTGTCCTCGCTGACTTTGGCAACGAGGCCGTCGAAGAGCTGAGCCCGGTCTTCCTGTCCGTTCTTGCGGGCATGATCGCGCTGACGAAGTAGAACTGGCACGAACTCCGGGCCGGTTCGGAAGTACGCACAGGTCTCGCAGATCGACTCCATTCGGCAGTCCAGTTCGACCGGCCGAGTGCACATGCCATTCCCGAGCATTCGTGCGTGGGACTCCTGGCGGAGGCGGACCATGGCCTCGGTCTCGATCTCGGCCGGCAGGGCTGTCGTCGGTGACCCGGCAGTGGCATAGAGAGCATCGATCTGGTTGGCGACCGATGCGTATTCATCGGCCACCACCCGGTCGGCAATCCGTGCATAGACGAGGGTCATGTCCATCGATTGGTGACCGAGCAGTGCGGCGATGGCTTCGAGACGCATACCCCGGTTGATGGCCTGAGTGGCCAGTGTGTGACGCAGCTGGTGGGGATGGACGTTGCCGATGCCGGCCTTCTTCGCCGTGGTGGCCACGATCCGATGAACGGTCCGCCGGTCGATCGGCGAGTGGTGGTCGGCCATGAGTCGCTTCTGGTCTCGGATGTACTCGCTGTTGTCCGCCGTCCAGGCGGCCAGCAGCACCACCAGCTCGGGGTGGAGGGGGATGAACCGGTCGTTGCGAAGCTTGCCGACCGGGATCCTGAGCCAATAGGCGTCCCCGATCAACGTGACGGCGTCGGCGGCCAGGTCGCAGAGTTCGCTTGCCCGCATGCCGGTGCGGGCCAACATCTCGATCACCAGTCGATAGCGAGGGAGCCGATGGGACCGGGCCGCTCGCATTAGCTTGGCGGCGTCCTGGTCGTTCAAGAACTTGGGCAGTGGGTTGCTGCGGGGAGCGATGTCCCCATGGAAGAGCGGGTTCCGAGTCGGAGCGTCGCTCCAGTCCCACTCGATAAGTCGTTCGAAGAAGATCCGGATGGTGCGCAACCGGTGGCGCTGGGTGTTCTTGGCCAGGTGTCCGTCACTGGTCCCGGGCTGGACGGACAACCAAAGCTTGTAGTTCTCCATGTGAGTCCGGGTGATGCCGGCCACCGTGGTCACGTCGGTCTCGGCCGCCATCCACCGGACCAGCTGGCGGAGTGTGATGTCGGCCAGCTCAACACTGTGTGGGGCGAGGAAGGTGCTCAGCTGCTGGACGTAGCGGCCGATGGTGGCACTGGCCTGGGGGCAGATGGCGGCGAGCACCACCCATTCCCGGTCGGAGGCAGTCTCGGGAATCCAGGGCTCGATGGTGGCGACAAGGGCACTCATGCGTTGATGGCCTCCAGGGCGAGCAGTTCGTCGGCGTGCCCGGCATCGATGAGATCGGCGGCGCACCGGTACTCGATGGCCAGCCAGTCGTTGGTGAGATGCAGGTAGACCCGGGTCGACTCGATGGACACGTGACCGGCCTGGGCTTGGACGGCCTCCAGGGCCATGCCCGCTTCCCGCAGTCGGGTGAGGCAAGTGTGGCGGAGTTGGTGGCAGGTGGCCCGCTCGAGGCCGGCGCGTTGTCGGGCTCCCCGCATGATGACGTCGACCCCTTCGGCGGTCAGACCATGTCCCCGGCTCGGTCCCTTCAGGGCCACGAAGACCCGGTCGGTCGGAGCACCACCGGGCCGCTCCAGTCGCAGGTAGTCCCCGACCGAAGTGAAGAAGGCATTCGATATCGGGACGATCCGTTGGTGGCCTCCCTTGCCCTCGGCGATGAACAGCGAGCGCTCGGCCACCTGGATGTCGGCCAACCGCAACCCGAGCACCTCGCACCGCCGGAGCCCGCCCAACACCATGGCGAAGACCATGGCCCGGTCGCGGTGGGTGCGCAGTGCACCGACCAACCCGTCGACCTCGCCAGGCGAGAGGATCTGGGGCAACGTGCGGGGCACCCGGACCAGCGGGGCGAGCGTGCTCCGCCCGCCCCTCCGTCGGGTTGACAGTCCCCGGGGCACCGGGTTGGCCCGGAGCGGCGTGTCGTCCCGGGCGATCACGTAGGAGTAGAAACCCGACACCGACGACAGCCGGCGGGCGATCGTCCGAGCGGCCAGGCCCGACTCTCCGTCGATCAGACGGACGACACGCCGGTCACCGCGCTGGTGGGCCAGAAAGTCGAAGATGTCCGCCGCCACAACATCAGTCGGATTCTTGTCGACGACCGTGAAAAACGTCTTCAGGTCGAAGGCGACGGCCCGCAACGTGTTCGTCCGCACCCTCCCGGCCACGAACTCCAGATATCGGTCGACAAGCGAATCGCCGAGGAAGTAGCGGTCCTCGCCGTTCGGGGACGCGCCACGGACAAGGTTCGGGAAGGGGCTCATCCGTGCACCCTCTCAGTCCGGCGTGGAAGACGCTGGGATGCACTGTGGATCACACGTGTATTAAGTGATCAGGGTCACCCGATGACCGCCTCGATCAGACTTGCGAAGAGGCCCCCTGGGTCAACGAAGGGAATGCAGCCGTCGAGGACGACCTGAGCCGTTCCTGGATCTACGGGATCCGTTGATGCCCATGACGGTGGTGCGAAGCCAAACTCGACATCCATACCCGATGGGAGTCGAACCCGACGCTCAGTGAGCGGTCCCCACTCCTGAGTCCTGACGATCTTTGCTTCCTGTGAGACTGCCTCCACGACCCATTTGTTTCCGATGACGAAGCGATCTTTGCTAAGGGTCAGCACTACAACGTCGATGTCGGAGTCCATTCGTGCCTGAGAACGTGCCCACGATCCGACGACGGCGACTCCAACAATGTCCGCCTGCCGTCGTGCCCAGTCCTCGACGGATCGTTTCACCTCGACATACTCGTTCAGTCGACCCTCAGTCACCATGGTCAAGTGTCCCACTGCCGGTTGTGGGTCACCGACAGACAAAGGCACCCATGGAACTCGATAGTTGAAAGGCCCCTTCTGACTCCACCACGGCTGCCACCTGACGCTGGCATTCTTCGACCACCCGACCCCATGTGGTCCATGAAATGACTTGGCCCTCGTAGGTGTCGCCCACACTCCTGAGATAGTCGCCCAGGGCGTGAGCGTCGGTGACCTGGACGATGCTGTCCGGGCAGTCAACCCTGTCGACTTCGCCGAACGCCACACTTAGCTGATCGGCACCATTCTCCAGGCTGAAAGCCACCTCGGAGGACCGGCGCCACCTCCAGCCGTGGCCGACGACGCCCTCCACCAACCGGACGAGTTCCTCCATATTCCGCTCGCCATTGGTCACAGCGACGCAACGTCCCGAGCCCCGTAGAACCCTTCGCAGTTCCGAGACCGCCTTGTTGCGTTCGGCGACGTGGTAGAGCATGTGCGCGGCCAACACAAAGTCGAACGAGCCGTTTGCAAATGGGAGGGCGACGGCATCTCCGGCCACCAAGGGGCCCCTGGAGCGCTCCCGGGCTGGAGCGAGCATGCCCATCGACAAATCGAGCCCGACGGCGTCCAGATATTCGAGGTAGGCCCCGTTTCCACAGCCCACTTCGAGGACGCGCTCTCCTCCACGTAATCGAGCAAGGTCCAGCAGCCAGGAGAAAAGCGAGAACGGCGGCCGACGAGGACTGATCTTCCACAGCCGTTGCCGGGCTGCGAGGTTGTCCTCGGTGGCGTACTGGCTTGGCCCTACCTGCACGGACCTATCATCGCGCCGTAGCAGCAGCGGCGGTCGCTCGCGGGTTGGCTTCCGACACACTCTGTGGACAGTTGTCCAGTCGCCCACAAGTGCCTGGTTGTGGGGCACCCCTCGTCTCCGTCCCTGTAGCCGTGCCAACGGACCTCATTCTTGTCCGCAGACCGCTCCGGAAGCCCCGACACGTTCGCGTGGCGCTGAGGCCCACCATCTCAGTCTCTCGAGATCGGAGAAGACCGGGTCGGGATTGCCTACTCTTCTGGAGCGAACGGAGCAGGTGGGCCATCCGATCCTGGATGACCCCAACCAAACCTCCCCCGCAACAACGGGTGAACCCCAGATGATGAGAAGCCAGAGACACCACCGATCGGCGGCTCGGCATCTGGATCGTCAGGACCTCCCAACAGCGCCCTGGTCAGTGCTGCCCGATCACCCAGTAGGTCTGAGGCAGCAGCGGCCAGTGTCATGCCGTCGACCCGAAGAACTCCCTCGGGCTGTGCAGCTGCTGCTCGGAGCGCTGCGCGTCGGACAACTTCTCGAAGATACGTGGCGGTCCGTCCCTCAGTGGCTGATATCGCCTCCTCCAGATCGTCGTCGCCCAGTTCCGAGACGCCCAATCCGGCTCCGTAGAGTCGGAGCAGTCGTGCCCGGCCGTCTGCGTCCGGCGGTGCAATCTCAACGGCGGCATCGACCCGGCCAGGTCGCTCGGCGAGCGCCCGCTCCAAGATGTCGACCCGGTTGGTGGTGAGCAGGAATGTCACGTCCACGTCATCGCCCAGTCCGTCGATCTGATTCAGGACTTCGAACAGGAGAGGGTTGTCGCCCATGGGACCGAATGACCGGTCACCGGCGATCAGATCGACATCTTCAAGGATCACGATCGACGGTTGCAGGACTCGCGCCAGGCCGCACGCTTGACCGATCAGGGACAGCGCCTGACCGGAGAGCACGAAGGCAGTGGTCGACCTGAGTTGGGCCAGCAGGTAGCGAACCGTGTGCGTCTTGCCGGTGCCAGGGGGACCGTAGAGCAGGACACCACGTTTGAGGTGTTGTCCTGCTTCCAGCAGGCGCTCGCTGTGCATTGCGATCCCGATGACATGGCGCTCGATCTGAGCAAGCGTGGCGTCAGGTAACACCAGTTGGCCACGCTCCAGGTCGGGGCGACGCATAAACCGGAGGCCTCCGTATTGGTTGCCTTCACCCTCTCCCATCGTGAGCACCTGGCCCCTCAAGACGCTGTGTTCGACGGCCAGTCGACGGAGGTCGGCCAGAAACTCACTGGCAAAGTCACGGTCTTCTGCCAGGACCTCGATCATGGCCGCGCTCATGTGGCCGTGAGGATCAGCGCCACGGATCAGCGCCGCACACCGGTGATCACCGTCAGAGACCAGGAGCATCCCGAAGTTCATGCAGCTGCGGGTCGAATCGGGAGAGTCGGCCAGATCGATGTAGTCCACAGGACCGATTCCGACCCCATACATCCCGGACCCGGACACCAGTTCGCTCAACGTGTGGTGCCGTCGCTGATCGCCCGAGAGGCCGACCACCTCCATCGAGCGATCCCGTGCCTCGCCGATCCACACGTCGAGAGCAACCTGAACGTCCACCAGTTGGTACGGAGGAAGCTCCTGGCTCAGGACCGGCAGTTCCTTCGGGTCGGCGCCAAGGTGGCCGTGGAGCAGATCGGCGATTGCGTTCGTGCGCTCGTCAGGCAAAAGGAAACGAACCCTGGCCAGGACAGCTGCCAGGTTCCGAGCCAACGAGAGCAACTCGGCATCGGAATCGCTGATTTCAGAAGACGCCTTGTCCATGGTCATCGCCCGAAAAGTACGGCACTCTCACGACCAGTGCCGAAATCGGTACCGTCACGACAGTCAGCCGCACAGGGCTTAGGCCGGTACTGACTGAACGCCATACTGAAGCCTCAAGAATCCCCACGGGGCGTGCGTTTCGGGTGCCCGTCCGTCATCCAACCGCCTTGAAGGCCGTCGGTACGGTAGGGCACCCACTTGGCCGCCCGTCGCCCGTCATGATCGGTTCAAGGTCATGCTCCTCGATGTCGATGCCTGACGAGGCGGTTCTGGTCCCTGGACTGACCCGCCGACCGCGAATACTGACCAATCGGAACGAGGTGCATGGCGAATGGAACAAGCGCCGGGGGGATGGCCCCCAACGGAAGGTGATTCATCGGCGCAGCCCGCGCCTCCTGGCTTGCCTCTCCTGCCCCCGTTACCGCAGGCAGTTCCTAGTCTTCCTCCGCCGCCCGGACCCCCGGCTCCCCCGGTCGTTACCAGTTCCGGCCACTTCTCGGTCGCTCCCACCAGCACGGCTCGGAAGGGGCGAGCCAAAGTAGGCCTGCTGATCGGGCTGGTCGTCTTGGTCGGTGCCGTTGCCGGAGGCGTGATCTTTGCCACCCAGGGCAATCTCACCCCGGCAGCCATCCCATCCCCAACACAGGCCAACTCAGACCTCTATGCGGCAGCCATGGCCTCAGGTTCATTCCACTACGTCGTTATCTCTTCTGGAAAAGACGCAGGGCACACGGCGGCATCAACCCAGAGTGGCGATGACAGCCAGAACGGAGGCGTCCAGTACAACACGGACGGTCCGGAACAGTCCGAGGTCATCGTGGCCAACTCGAAGGCCTACATGAGGGGCAACCTCGACATGTTGGAGAACTCGTTCGGCTACTCAGCCTCTGAGGCCGCACCGTATGTCGGCCGGTGGATAGCGTTTTCTCCCACCGATGCCCCCTTCACCTCGGTCGCTGCTGACGTCACCACCGGAAGCACCTGGGGCAACCCGTCCGTGTCGCCGACGGATGAGCTACCTCACACGCCGGAGTCTGTCTCGAACCTGTCGACATCCAATGGGCAGTCCGTTCAGTCCGTCCAGTACGCACTTCACGGGACCAACGGAGCCGCACACGTGTCTTACTCTGGATCCGAGGCGATCCTCTTCTCCGCTGCCCATCCCCACCTTCCGGTCAATCTCACCGAGCAACTCTCGCTCACCGCCAATCACCAGTCCAGCAATGAGGTCGTAAAGGTCACGTACAGCCGATGGGGAGAGCCGGTAACCGTGGCGTCGCCACCCGACAGCATCCCGTTTTCCACCCTCCCTGCTCCCACCACTTCGACGTGACACCGACGCTCCGCGTCTGGCGACCCGGTGTCTGCAACACTCGCTGTGCATGACGCCTCGGTCACCGTCCGACGAGGAGACCCTCGAGGAGCCGGGCACGGGCCGCCTCCTGGCCCTGAGCGACGGCGTGGTGGCCATCGCCCTCACCCTGCTGGTCCTGCAATTGACGGTGCCCGAACCCCACCGGGTGGCCAACCGACCGGGTGCCCTGTTCCACGCCCTGGCCGCCAACACGTCCGAGTGGACCAGCTACATCGTGGCCTTCTACGTGATCGCCGTGTTCTGGCTGGTCCACCACCGCGTGTACCGCCTGGTGCGGGGGCACCGCGAGGTCATCGCCTGGTGGAACTTCGCCTTCCTCTTCACCATCACCCTGTTCCCCTTCTCCGCCGCCCTGATGGGCGCCTTTCCGGACAACCAGCTCGCCGTGTGCGAGTTCGCCCTCAACCTCCTACTGGCCAGTGCGGCCACCTCGCTGACCATCGTGGTGGCCCGACACCAAGGGCTGATCGTCGATGAAGCCACCCCGGCCCTGGTCCGGTCCATGATCGCCCGGGGCGTGACCGCGGCTGCGATCATCCTGGTGTCCATCCCGGTGGCGCTGGTCGCGCCGGCCTACGCGCCCTTCGTCTGGCTGCTGCTCGCCGTCTCGCCCCGAATGGCCGAGCGGTGGCAGCTGCGCCGCCCGGCCTGAACGTCCCGCCCGCAGCCGGGCGGGGCCGCGTGCCTACGGCGTGGTGGTCGGTGCCCGCCCGTTGCCGGCCACCCCGGCATCCTCGGATTCGCCGGCGCTCTTCATGGCGTCGACCAGCACCTGGGCCGCTCCTACCAGACCGGCCGCCTCGTAGGGAACGACGATCTTGGTGTTGGGCGCGGTGGCCAGAGCCTGGAGGGCCCGGAGCTGCATGATGGCCAACGTGTTGGGATGGATCACCGAGGTGTCGATGGCATCGAGCGCGGCCGACTCCCCCTCGCCCCGGAGCTGGGTGGCCCGCTTCTCGCCGTCGGCACGCAATTCGAGCGCCTGCTTCTGGGCCTCGGCGGCCAGGATGGCGGCCTGCTTCTGACCCTCGGCCT
Organism: uncultured Acidimicrobiaceae bacterium; assembly: GCA_963837805.1. Classification (GTDB taxonomy): domain Bacteria; phylum Actinomycetota; class Acidimicrobiia; order Acidimicrobiales; family RAAP-2; genus Bog-756. Next base: position 162,105 of record CAWIOU010000029.1, on the reverse strand, counting down.
CGAGCACATTGGCCTGCTTGCGGCCCTGGGCACTGTTGATGGCGGCCTGCTGCTCGCCTTCGGACTTCAAGATGGCCGCCCGCTTGTGCTGCTCGGCCTCCTTCTGTTCGGACATCGCCTGGAGGACATTGGTCGGCGGGGTGATGTCGAGGATCTCGATGCGGTTGAGCCGCACCCCCCACTTGAGAGTGGCCTCGGCCATGTGGTCCTGCATCTTCGAATTGATGGTCTCCCGCTCCGACAACGACTCGTCGAGCGTGAGCTCACCGAACACGGCCCGCAACGCGGTGCGGGCCATCTGGTCGATGGCCAGGCCGAAGTCGTTGACCTCGAACAGCGCCAGCTTGACGTCGGTGACCTGACAGAAGATGGTGGCGCTGACCCACAGGGACACGTTGTCCTTGGTGATCACCGCCTGCTGGTCGCCGGTCCGGGGGAACTCGCGGACGTCCACCTTGTCCATGCGGTCGGCCAACGGCATCAGGACATGGAGACCCGGCTGCTGGATCTTCTTGAACTCGCCGAACCGCTTGACCACCCCCACGCAGCCCTGCTGGACCACCTTCAGGCATGACTTCAGAAACACGACGATGAGGGCGAAGATGGCAACCGCCACCACCGCCAGGGCGATCGACGTACCTACGGAACCGATGATCATGAGGACCACCTCCTGCACTCCACTGTAGGCACTCCCGGGGCGCAAGGGTGCACCGCCACCCCAGGTCCACCGTCATCAGCCCGGTCGGGCTCAGGCACCGTCCGTGGGGTAGACCACCAGCAGGCCACGCTCGACGTCAGCCACGACCACCGTGGTTCCCTTGTCGATGGTGGTCCCCGGGAAGAGCGACACCGCGTACCACTCCTCGCCCCGGGTGAGCACCGACCCCGGTTGATGCCTGTCGGACACCGCCTTGGTCACCACCGCCGTCTCGCCGATCATGCCCGAGACACCGTTCAACATCGCCGACTCCGTTTCCGACCTCGACTCCGATTGCCCATGCTTCCGACTTCTCGCTCTCTACCCGGCACTATACGGCCTCTTCCCGAAGGCCAGCCTCACGACCGGCGGCGACCGGCGGCGGGGCCGGGGACGGCCCGGGAGGCCGGCCCCGGGTTACCGTGGGCCATGCCCGCAGATCCGATCCCGAAGACCGTGACCCCGCTGACGGCCCGGAAGACCTGGCGCACCGTCGAACCCCTGCACGGGATGATCTACTTCGCCCCCGAGGCGGCCGCGTCCTACACCCGCCTCGGTCTCGACCCGGGCGCCGGATACTTCGCCTCGCGCTCGGCCGCCATGGGGGCGGTGGGGGCCGACACGGTGATCTCCACCTTCTTCAACTTCAACCCCGAACTGGTGCGGGACGCCATCCCCGCAGCGTGGGAGGTCACCTCACCCGCCGCCGTGCTCGAGGCCCGGGTCGGAGCGGCCGATGCCGCCCTGGCCCGGATGCTGGGCGACGCCGTGACCTCCACCGAGATGGAGCGGGCGGCACGACTGGCCCGCCGCGCCGCCGAGCGCGCCGCCCTCCGCTACGAAGGGCGGCCGCTGTTCGCCGCCCATGCCGGGCTGGCCTGGCCCGACGCCCCCCACCTGGTGCTGTGGCACGCCCAGACCCTGCTGCGCGAATTCCGGGGCGACGGGCACCTCACCGCCCTGGTCCACGCCGACCTCGACCCGGTGGAGGCCCTGGTCATGCACCTGGCTTCGGGGGAGGTACCCGGGACCTTCCTCCGGGACTCACGCGGATGGCCCTCCCCGGCCTGGGACGCCGGTGTGTCCCGCCTGATCGAGCGCGACCTGGTCGAGGCGGGGGACGGACCCCTCACCCTGAGCGGACCCGGCCTCTCCCTGCGGCAGGAGATCGAAGACGTCACCGACCGGCTGGCCGTCTTCCCCTACGAGGCCCTCGGCGAGGAGGAGTGCGCCGAGCTCCGCTCTCTGACCCGCCCGTTCAGTGTGGCCGTGGTGGAGGCGGCGGGCCTGGGGCGCTGACTCCCGCCTGCCCTCCGGGGCCCGTCGGCCCCGGTCGGGTGACGGCGTCGGCCAACTCCGGTTCCTGGCCCGGGAGGGTGACCACCCGGTAGCCGAGCCGATCGGCCAGCCAGGCCCGATTGCGGCGGTGGATCTCCTGATGGCCGTCGAACCGGTCGAGGACCACCACCGTCGTCACCGCCGGCATCGAACCGGTCACCGTGGCCAGCGCGTCCATCGACAGCCGGACCCCGTTGATGGTTCCGAGGCCGGCGTCGGCCACCAGCACCACCGCATCCGGCCGGATGGCCGCCAGCAGGTCGGTGGCATCACCGTCCGATGCCTGCGGGGACCGCACCCCTCCGGCCGTCTCCACCACACCCATCTGCACCTGCTCCGGCGGCCAGGCCAGCTCGCCGACCAGGTCGGCGATGCGAAATCCGGGAAGTCCCAGGGCCTCCGCCGCCATCGGCGGAGCCATGGCCCGGTGGTAGGAGCGCGACGACGGGCACACCGCACCCGGGTCCTCGCCCGATGCCGAAGCCAACACCTCGGCGTCGGTGGCCCCGCCGACCCGGGTCCCGTCCGCTTCGACGTCGAAGGACTGGGCCGGCTTGCGGGCGGCCACCGACGTGCCCCGGGCCCGCAACTCGCCGATCAGGCGGCTGCCCACCCAGGTCTTGCCCACCTCGGTGCCGGTGCCGCACACCAGGACGACCCGCTCAGGGCGCACCACGGGCTCCGTGGTGGACAGCCGGGCCGCCACCGTCAGAGCCCTCCGGTATCGGTGCTCCCGGGCAGGCCGGAGCGGGGGGCGGGACGGCGTTCACCGGCACGAGTCTTGCCCACCCCGGTCGAGGGGGTCGAACCGAGGACGGGCGGGAAGGCGGAGAGGGATCGCCGGTAGGATCGTGGCCATGGATCGGATCGGTGTTGTCGACACCATGTTCGCCCGCTACGACATGGGTGCCGAGGCGCTCGACGAACTGAAGCAGTGCCCGGGGTTCGGCTCGACGTTCGAGGTCGTGCGCCGCACGGTGCCCGGGTTCAAGGACCTGGCCGTCGAGTGCAAGCGGATCATCGAAGGCGAGGGGTGCCGCATCGTGGTGGCCCTCGGAATGCCCGGCAAGGCGGATATCGACCAGGTCTGCGCCCACGAGGCATCCCAGGGAATCATGCAGGCGCAGCTGCTCACCTCGACGCACATCCTCGAGGTCTTCGTCCACGAGAACGAGGAGGAGGACCCGGCCCGGCTGGCCGCGGTGTGTGTCGACCGGGCCCGCAAGCATGCCCGCAACGCCTATTGGATGCTCTACGAACCCGAGCAGCTCACCCGGCAGGCCGGGCAGGGGGTACGGCAGGGGTACGACGACGCCGGACCCATCCTGGGCTGAACGGCCGCCGTCGGGTCAGGCCGGCGGGTCGTGGGGCAGGCCCAGGGTGCGCTCGGCCACGATGTTGCGCTGTACCTGCGAGGTGCCTCCCCCGATGGTCAGGGCCGGGGCGAACAGGTACCCGTAGTCCCAGATACCCCCCGGCCACGCTCCCTCCTGGCCGTCGCCGGGACCGCGGTCAGCCGGAGCCGTGTCCCCCAGCATGCCCCGGGCCCCGACCAGGTCGCGGGCGAGGGCCATCACGTGCTGGCCGTGCTCATCGGCCAGTGCCTTGCGCACCGACGCCTCGGGACCAGGTTCGCTACCGGCCAGGGCGGCCGACACCGTCCGGAGGCGCAGCAGCCGGAGGATCTCGCCCTCGGCCCACACCCGGGCCAGGCGCTGCCGGTCGAGCGGGTCGGCCGCCCCTCCGGACCGTCGCACCGCGTCGACCAGGTCGGCCGCCGTGGGTCCCATCCCCCACAGGGACCCGGCCGCCGACAGGGAGACCCGTTCGTTGGCCAGGGTCACCTTGGCCAGAGCCCACCCCTGACCCCGGGCACCGATCAGGCAGTCGCCGGCCAGACGGACCTCGTCGAGGAAGACCTCGTTGAAGGTGTGGGTCCCGGTCATGTCGACCAGAGGCCTCACCGTCACCCCCGGCGAGTCCATCGGGCAGATGAAGTAGGAGATCCCGTCGTGGACCGGGGCCTCCGGCTCGGTGCGGGCCAGCAGGATCCCGTACTGGGCACCGTGGGCGTAGGACGTCCACACCTTCTGGCCCCGGACCACCCACTCATCCCCGTCCCGGTCGGCCCGGGTGGTCAGCGACGCCAGGTCGGACCCGGCGCCCGGCTCGCTGAACAGCTGGCACCAGATCTCCTCGCCGGCCAGCAGCGGCATCAGGTACCGGTCCTTCTGGCCGGAGGTACCGGCATGGAGGATGGTGGGACCGGCCCACCCGATGCCGATGGTGTTGGTGGGTCGGCGCACACCGGCCCGGCGCAGCTCGTCGTCCACGATCAGCTGGTGGGTGGCATCGGCACCGATCCCCCACGGCTCGGGCCAGTGGGGGGCGACCAGACCCCGTTCGGCCAACTCCCGTCCGGACGGCTCCGGGTGCGCCGTCAACCACCGGCGGAGGGTCACGCGCCGCGGGTCGTCCTCGGCCGGCAGTGCGAAGTCCACGGAGGCCAGCGTAGGCTGAGCTGCGATCGGATGACCTTCATCGGATCACCCGGCTCGGGGGACGAAGCCGGGACGGACGTCGGTCGGGTGTGGCCGAAGGCTGCCCGCACCCGTGGGCAGTCGGGGGCCACGCCGCATGCCCGGCGAGGGAACCGGGGATGAGGAGCGACCAGTTGAGCACGTGGAACTTCGGAGACGTCTGGGAGGCGGTGGCCGACGAGCTGCCCGACGCGCCCGCCCTCATCCACGGCACCCGCACCCTGACCTGGCGCCAGCTGGATCATCGGGCCGACAACCTGGCCCGGTGGTTCCTCGACGCCGGGGTCGACCATCAGGACAAGGTGGCCATCTACCTCTACAACTGCCCCGAGTATCTCGAGACCAGCTTCGCCTGCTTCAAGGTCGCCCTCGTGCCCATCAACACCAACTACCGGTACGCCGACGACGAACTGATCTATCTGTGGGAGAACGCCGACACCGTGGCCGTCGTGTTCCACGCCACCTTCGCCGAGCGGATCGAAGGGATCCGGGACCGGGTCCCCGGGGTCAGGAGCTGGTTGTGGGTCGACGACCGGACGACGGCCTGTCCGCCGTGGGCCACCCCGTACGAGGAGGCGGCCGGGGTCCCTGGGACACAAGGTCCGCAGCGGGTCCGGGCCCCGTGGGGCCGGGGTCCCGACGATCTCTACCTCCTGTACACCGGGGGTACCACCGGGATGCCCAAGGGGGTCATGTGGCGCCAGGACGACCTCTTCGCCCGGCTCAACAGCGCCGGCTTCCGCCGCTACCCCGAGGACGGGGGTCCCGACGACGTCCGCGCCGAGCTGGGCCGAAGCGGTCCGGGCATGACCCTGCTGCCGGCCTGCCCATTGATGCACGGCACCGGAGGCTTCACCGCGCTCGAGTGCCTCAGTGAGGGCGGCCGGGTGGTCACCCTCACCTCCCGCCGGTTCGACCCGATCGAGTTGCTCGACACCGTCGAACGCGAGAAGGTCAACGGACTGGTGATCGTGGGCGATGCCTTCGCCAAGCCCATCCTGGCCACCCTGGACGCCAATCCCGGCCGCTGGGACCTGACCAGCCTGGTCGGCATCATCTCGTCGGGGGTGATGTGGAGCGAGGAGACCAAGCAGGGCCTCATCCGCCACCATCCCGGGATGTTGTTGGTCGACGCGTTCTCCTCGTCGGAGGCCATCGGGATGGGCTCCTCGGTCTCGACGGGAAGCTCGGCCGCCCACACCGCGCAGTTCATCCTCGGGCCCGAGGTGCGGGTACTGGGCGAAGACGGTCGCGACGTCGAACCCGGGACCGGGCAGAGCGGGGTGCTGGCCCTCGGTGGACGCATCCCTCTCGGGTACTACAAGGACGAGGTGAAGACGGCGGCCACCTTCCGCACCATCGACGGCACCCGCTACTCGGTGCCCGGCGACTATGCCCAGGTGAGCGAGGACGGATCCATCCACCTGCTGGGGCGCGGATCGGTGAGCATCAACACCGGAGGGGAGAAGGTCTACCCCGAAGAGGTCGAAGAGGTGGTCAAGACCATCGACGCCGTCGTCGACGCGGTGGTGGTGGGGATCCCCGACGAGCGGTTCGGCGAGGAGATCGTGGCCGTCGTCGAACTGGCCCCCGGCATCCCGCCCGACCAGGTCACCGAGTCGTCGGTGATCGAGCACGTGAAGAGCAAGCTGGCCGGGTTCAAGGCACCGCGCCGTGTCCGCTTCGTGACCACCATCGGACGATCGCCTTCAGGAAAGGTCGACTACGCCAGGCACCGGGCCGAGGCCGCCGAGTGGGCCGGGGTGACCTCGGGCTGACCGGCGGTTGCCCGTGCCGAGGCCGCCGCGGGGAGCGGGTCAGCCCTTGTTGGCGCCGTAGGTGCGGACGAAGTCGTTGACCTTGTAATAGGCGTCGATCGACTCCCCGGCATCACCCCAGAAGCCTTCGAGTACGTCGTAGGCCATCGTGCCCTGGGAGATGTAGTGGTTGTTCACGTCGGTGATCTCGAGCTCGCCCCGCCCGGACGGCACCAGGGTGGTGATCACCTCGAAGACATCGGCGTCGTAGCAGTAGATGCCGGTCACCCCGAATTTGGATTGCGGATGCTCGGGCTTCTCGGTGATCCCGATGACCCGCTTGTCGGCGTCGAATGACGGCACCCCCAGGTGGCGGAGGTGGTCGTCCTCCTCCACCGGTGTGAGCAGGATGCGGGCCCCGGTGGGGTGGGCGGTGAAGGCGTCGACCATCGGCTTGATCGGCCGCTCGACGATGTTGTCGGCCAGCATCACCAGGACCGGGTCGCCGTCGACGAACCGGGCGGCCAGGCCGAGCGCTTCGGCGATACCGCCGGGCCGTTCCTGATAGCCGTAGCTCAGCCGGTCGATACCGAACTCGTGACCGTTGCCCAGGAGACGGAGGAACTCGCCGGCATGGGTGCCGCCGGTGACCAACATGATCTCGGTGATCCCGGCGTTGACCAACGCCTCGATGCCCCAATTGATCATCGGCCGGTCATAGATGGGCAGCAGGTGCTTGTTGGTGATACGGGTCAGGGGGTGGAGTCGCGAACCGGTGCCCCCGGCCAGGATGACGCCTTTCATGGGCGGCAGCCTAGGCGAGCCCGTGACGATGACGCCCCGCCATCCGGGCCGGTCACCTACCGGGCCGGGCGGCGGCGTCGGCCAGCACGGCGTCGGCCAGCACCGGCCACGAACGCACCGCCCACAGGCCGAACGGCCGGTCGCTCAGCCCGGCGCAGAGGACCCCGGCATCGGGATCCACCCACACGAACGAACCGGACCGCCCGAAGTGGCCGAACGTGGACGGCGAGTTGGCGGCACCGGTCCAATGGGGTTGTTTGCGGCCGCGGATCTCCACGCCGAGGCCCCAGTCGCACGGATCGAACCGCTGGAACCCGGGAAGCACACCCCCCAGACCGGGGAACTGCACCGAGACGGCCTGGCTGTGGGTCTCCGCACTGATCAGGGTGGGCTCGGCCAGCTCTCGGGCCAGGGCCAGCAGATCGTCCAGCGGACCGGACAGGCCCGCCGCCGCTCCGCCCGACGACTCGTCGACGTCGAGAACGGTGGCGGTCATGCCCAACGGGTCGAGCACCCCATCCTGCAGGTAGCGGGCGAACGGCATCCCCGCCCGTTCGGCGAGGAGCCGGGCCAGCACCAGGTAGCCGGCGTTCGAGTAGATCCGGGTCGTGCCGGGAGGGGCCAGCGGCGGGCCCGGGTCGGGGCCCAGCCCGGAGGCATGGGCCAGCAGATGGCGGACGGTCGAGCCCTCGGGACCGGCCGGCTCGTCCAGCGCCAACGATCCTTCCTCGACGGCGACGAGCACGCCCAGGGCAGTGGCCGGTTTGGTCACCGACGCCCAGGGAAAGGCGCGATCGACCGGTCCCACCGAATCCACCCGGTCCCGCCACCTCCCGGTGGCCAGGGTGGCGTCGATGGGAACGACGCCCACGGCCGCAGTCTCCACCGGCCAGCCGGCCACCAGGTCCAGGGCGTCCATTCAACGCTCAGCGTAGAGGAGCGGGCGCGGACAGCGGCGCGGCTAGCGCAGTGCGGAAGGGGGTGGCTAGCGTGCACTGGAATGGTGGGGAGACGCGCCGGGGGCAGGGTGCACGGAGACCGGCGCACCAGGGCGGACGGCGGGCGTCGGATGGCCCTCGTGGCGGCGGTGGCGGCGGGTCTGATGCTGACCGGGTGCGGAACGTCGCTGGCCGCCTCCGCTTCGGTGCGCAGGACCGACCCGTCGCCGTCCCCATCGAGGACGACCGTCGACCCGTCGGCCGACGGCACCGACCCGGCCCCGGGCGGGCCAGGGGCCCGCCTCCTCGACACGTTCTACAAGGTTCCGGTGCCGCTGGGGCCGGCGCCGCCCGGTGCCATCATCCGCTCCAGCGTGATCCGCACGGCCGGACGGCTCCCCACCCGGGCCACCGCCTACCGGGTGCTCTACCACTCGCAGTCGATGGCGGGAACCGACATCGCCGTCTCCGGAGTGATCGTCGTACCCGGGGGGCCTCCCCCGGCCGGCGGATTCCCGATCGTGAGCTGGGCCCACGGGACGACCGGTGTCGCCGATCAATGCGCGCCGTCACTCGGTTCCCTCGGTTCGATCGCCTACCTCGGGCCCCTGCTCAAGGCGCGGATGATCGTGGTGGCCACCGACTACCAGGGCCTCGGGACGCCCGGTCTCCATCCCTACCTCGTCGGGCAGAGCGAGGCCCAGGGTGTGCTCGACGCGGCCCGGGCCGCACGCAATCTCGAGGGCAGGCCGGCGTCCAACACGGTGGTGGTCATCGGATACTCCCAGGGCGGCCAGGCCGCGCTGTTCGCCGGACAGATCGCCCAGTCCTACGCCCCCGAGCTGTACCTGGCCGGGGTCGTCGCTATCGGCCCGGTGACGTCGGTCACCGAGCTCGCCCCCACCGCACCCGACGATGGGGCCGACGCCGATGCCGGCTTCGCTGCCACCGCGCTCTACGCGTGGTCGGCGATCTACGGCAATCTGCCGCTGGCCTCGGTGTTCACCAATCGCGGACTCGGCGACTCGTCGGTGATCGGCTCGTCGTGCGCGGGGACGGTGGGTGCGGCGTTCGATTCCACGCCCACCAGACTGCTGTTCCGCTCGGGGTGGAGCGCCAACCCCGGGGTGCAGGCCGACAACGATGTCAACGAGCCCGGGAAGACCCCCATCTTCGCCCCGGTCATGGTCGTCCAGGGGACGGCCGACTCGCTGGTCCCCTACCGGACCACGACCGGCCTGGTCGACCGGTCACTCTGCCGCGCCGAGCACGACACCGTCCGCTACGTGCCGATCTCCGGTGCCAGCCACAGCGGCGCCCTGCAAGAAGGGGCACTGGCCATCCTGTTGTGGATCTCGTCGCGGGTGGACGGCGGGGCCGAGGTCGATACCTGCCACGGTTAGGAAGACCGGCCCGACGGGTGGCGCGGTGTCGGACCTCGAGGAGCGTCAGACGTCGAGGAAGCGACGGACGGCGAAGGCCGAGCCGACCACACCGACCACCACGCCGACCACACCCACCAGGATGCAGGTGCCGGCCACTTCCCATCCGCCCAGGGACATCTGGGCGATGATGCTGCTCGAGTTCGCCGCCGTCTTGGTCGCATCCAGTCCGAGTCCCCAGTAGAGGGCGAGGACGACGAGCACGGCCACGCCGGCGCCGAGTAGGCCCTGGATGAGTCCTTCGGCCATGAACGGCAATCGGATGAACCAGTTGGTGGCGCCGACCAGCTTCATCACCGACACCTCACGCCGGCGGGCGAAGATGGCCATGCGGATGGTGTTGAGGATGAGCACCGACGCCGACAGGAGAAGGACGACGGCCACGGACAGGAAGACCCACTGGAGCACGTGGATCACGCTCTGCATCGTCTTGATCTGCTGCTGGGGGTACTTCACGTTGAAGATGCCCGGCTTGCCGACGAACTCCTGGTAGACCGCCGGGGCCTGGGACGGGTCGTTGAGGACGCAGCGGTACGACGCCGGGTAGTCGCTCTCGGTCGTGGCCTGCACCTCGTCCGCCGGCAGGATCAGCTTGGCCTCGTTGTAGTCGTAGGCCTGGCTCCGGAAGAGGCAGGACTTGATGTAGGGGGACTGGCCCAGCCCGGTATGGACCGAGCCGATGACCCCGGGTCCGGCCCCGGGGTTGACCCAGACGATGGTGTTGACGCCGTTCTGCCACTGCACGGTGGCCTTGGACGCCCCCTGCTTCAGGAGCAGCGAGGATCCGACCAGGGCCAGGGAGACGGCGACGGTGAGGATGGCGGCCACCGTCATCAGGCGGTTGCGCCACAGGTTGGTGACCGCTTCGCGCGAGACGTAGCCCGCAGAGACCGGCATCAGGTACGAGCGGCGAAGCTGCCTGGCAGCTCGCCGGCCGGGGCCTGCTCCGCCATCGCCCCGCTCGGTGAGCCGGCGCCGGCGGCGGCTGTGGCGCTGTCGATGCCGTAGACACCGTGGGCCTGGTCCCGGACCAACATGCCGCGGTCCAGCTCGATCACCCGGCGACGCATCTGGTCGACCATCCCCGAGTCATGGGTGGCGATGATCACCGTGGTCCCGGTGCGGTTGATCCGGTCGAGCAACCTCATGATGCCGAGACTGGTGGTGGGGTCGAGGTTGCCGGTGGGCTCGTCGGCCAGGAGGATCAGGGGGCGGTTGACGAAGGCGCGGGCCACAGCCACCCGCTGCTGCTCGCCGCCCGACAGCTCGTGGGGCAGGTTGTCGCGCTTCTTGGACAGCCCCACCAGGTCGAGGACCTGGGGGACCTGGGCGGCGATGACGTGCTTGGGACGGCCGATGACCTCCAACGCGAAGGCCACGTTCTCGAACACCGTCTTGTTGGGCAGGAGCCGGAAGTCCTGGAACACGCAGCCGATGTTGCGCCGGAGGTAGGGGATCCGCCATTTGGCCAGGTGCCCGATCTCCTTGCCCGCCTCCCAGATGCGACCGGAGTCGGGCATCTCCTCGCGCAGGAGGAGGCGGATGAAGGTGGTCTTCCCCGAGCCGGAAGGGCCGACCAGGAAGACGAACTCTCCCTTGTCGATCTCGACGGAGAAATCCCCGAGGGCGACCGTTGATCCTTTGTACGTCTTGGTGACGTTCTCGAATTTGATCATGAGGCAGGTGTCAAGGCGTGGATCGCAATGTGCGGAGCGTGCGGAAGGGACGGACCGGCGTTGCCATTCCGGGCAATGCTACCCCGCCGCCATCGCCGGTTCGGTTCAACCCCTCTGACCTCCGCTGACGCCGGTCAGTTGCCGGTGCGGCGTCGCCGGAGCTCGGCCTCGATGAAATCGTCGAGATCGCCGTCGAGCACCGCTTCGACGTTGCCGGTCTCGTGATTGGTCCGCAGGTCCTTGACCAGTTGATACGGGGCCAGCACGTACGAGCGGATCTGATTCCCCCACGCATTGTCGGTGCGGTCGCCGGACAGCTGATCGAGCGTGGCCTGATGCTCGGCGCGTTGGCGCTCGGCCAACTTGGCTCCGAGCACCTGCATGGCCTTGGCCTTGTTCTGGTGCTGGCTCCGCTGGTTCTGGCACGACACCACGATGCCGGTGGGAAGGTGGGTGAGCCGGACCGCCGAGTCGGTCTTGTTGACGTGCTGGCCACCGGCGCCCGATGACCGGTAGGTATCGATGCGCAGGTCCTTCTCGTCGATGTCCACCTCGTCGGACACGTCCTCGAGGAAGGGGACCACGTCGAGCGAGGCGAAGCTGGTCTGGCGCCGGTGCTGGGCGTCGAACGGGGAGATGCGCACCAGCCGGTGCACGCCACGCTCGGCGGCCAGCAGGCCGAAGGCGTACCGTCCCTTGACGATGAAGGTGGCCGAGAGCAGACCGGCCTCCTGCCCAGGGGTCGCCTCCTCCACTTCGATCTCGAAACCACGCCGCTCGGCCCACCGCGAGTACATGCGCAGCATCATCTCGGCCCAGTCCTGGGCGTCGGTCCCGCCGGCGCCGGCGTGGATCTCGGCCACCGCGTCGCCGTCGTCGTAGTCACCGGCGAACAGCGACCGCAGCTCGAGGGCGCGCAACCGGCGATCGAGATCGGCGAGCAGCGGTTCGATCTCCGACCGCAGCGAGTCGTCCCCCTCCTCCTCCATCATCTCGTTGAGGGTCTCGGCGTCGGAGAGGGTTTGAGCCAGCCCGGCCAGCAGTTCGAGGTCCTCGTTGACCCGGCCCAGCTCGGTGGTCACCTCCCGGGCGTGGTCGGGGTCGTCCCACAGCCCGGGTTCCGAGGCCGCCTTCTCCAGTTCGGCCCGGCGCTGGTGGAGGCGATCGGTGCCGAGGAACTGCCCGGCCTCGGCCAGGCGCTCTCTCAGAGAGGCCAGAGTCGAGGGGATGTCGACGCGCTCGGGCTCACCGGCCCCCCGCTGGGGACCATCCGGCGGGGTCATCTCAGTTGGCGCCGTGGCAGAGCTTGAACTTCTTGTTGCTCCCACACCAACACGGATCGTTGCGCCCGAGCTTCTCGCGCTCCGATTTCACGATGGGCAGCTGGGTCTCACCGTCGTCGGCCAGCCGGTTGGTCACCCCGACCTGGGTCCCATTGCCACCGGGGAGGCCCACTCCGGCGACCTCGTCGAGCTCGGCCGGCGTGGCCGACGCGAATGCGGCCGAGATGGCGCCGTCCCCCTGGACGGGGTCGTCGGCGGCGATGTAGTTGGCCCGGTCCAGATCCGGTTCCGCAGCCGGCTCGGTCAGGACCTGGACATGGAAGACATAACGCAGGTAGTCGTCGTTGATCCCGTCCATGAGCTTGCCGAACATGGCGAATCCCTCGCGCTGATAGGCCACCAGCGGATCCTGGTTCCCCATGGCCCGCAGATTGATGCCTTCGCGGAGGTAGTCCATCTCGGCCAGATGGTCCTGCCACCGCTGGTCGATGATCTGCAACATGATGTCGCGCTCGAGCTGACGGGCCGTCTCGTCGCCGCCGGGGATGGTCTCGTCCCGCTCGGCGTAGAGGTCCAGGGCCTCGGTGAGGATGCTCTCGGTGATCTGCCCGATCGTGTTGGCATCAGCCAGGTCCTCGGCCACGAACTTGGTCGGGAAGTACTGGGTGACCTCGGTGATGAGCCGGGGGAGGTCCCACTCTTCGGCGTACTCCGACGGGCACGACGAGGCGACCACCTCGGTCATCGTCCTCTCGAGCAACTCGACGGTGTCCTCACGCAGGTCGTCGCCCTCGATGATCTGGAAGCGGCGGCGGTAGATCACCTTGCGCTGTTCGTTCATGACGTCGTCGTACTTGAGGACGTCCTTGCGGGATTCGGCGTTGCGCCCCTCGACGGTGTTCTGAGCCCGCTCGATGGCCTTGGTCACCATCTTCGCCTCGATGGGCACGTCGTCGGGAAGGGCCCGGCCCATCACCCAGTTCATGGCGCCGGTGGCGAACAGCCGCATCAGGTCGTCCTCGAGGGACAGGAAGAAACGGCTCTCTCCGGGATCGCCCTGTCGACCCGACCGGCCCCGCAGCTGGTTGTCGATGCGCCTGCTCTCGTGTCGCTCGCTCCCGAGGACGTAGAGCCCGCCGAGGGCGCGGACCTCGTCGCCCTCACGTTCGCAGACGGCCGCGAACTCGGACTCGATGGCCGCCAGTTGGGCAGCTCCCTCCTCGGTGGCCACGTCGATGCCGCGTGCCGCCGCCTCCCTCACCGCCAGCCCCTCGGGATTGCCGCCGAGGATGATGTCCACACCGCGACCGGCCATGTTGGTGGCCACCGTCACGCTCCCCACCCGGCCGGCCTGGGCCACGATCTCCGCCTCACGGAAGTGCTGCTTGGCGTTGAGGACCTCATGGGGGATACCGCGCTTTTCGAGGAGCCGGGAGAGATGCTCGGACTTGGACACCGAGGCCGTGCCCACCAGCACCGGTTGGCCGGCCGTGTGGCGCTCGGCGAGGTCATCCACCACGGCAGCGAACTTGGCGTCCTCGGACTTGTAGATCAGGTCGGGGTTGTCCTCGCGGATGAGCGGCTTGTTGGGTGGGATGGGCACGACGGGGAGCTCGTAGGTGTTGGCGAACTCCGACGCCTCGGTCTCCGCCGTCCCGGTCATCCCCGACAGCTTCTCGTAGAGCCGGAAGTAGTTCTGGAGGGTGACCGTGGCCCAGGTGTGGTTCTCCTCTTTGATCCGCACCCGCTCCTTGGCCTCGACGGCCTGATGCAGGCCGTCGGACCATCGCCGCCCGTCCAGGGTCCGGCCGGTGAACTCGTCGACGATCTTGACCTCGCCCTGGGCCACCAGATAGTCCTTGTCCCGGCGGTAGAGCTCCTTGGCCAGCAGGGCCTGGGTCAGGTGGTGCACGTAGTTGACCGACACCGCGTCGTACAGGTTCCCGACGCCCAGTTGCTTCTCCACCTTCTCGATGCCCACCTCGGTGGGGACGACGATCCGCTTCTCCTCGTCCACCTCGTAGTCGTCCTCGGCCCGCAGGGTCCGCACGATGCCGGCGAACTGGTAATAGAGCTGGGCCGACTCGGCGGCCGGACCGGAGATGATCAGCGGCGTGCGGGCCTCGTCGATCAGGATCGAGTCCACCTCGTCGACGATGGCGAAGGGATGGCCGCGCTGAACCATGGCGTCCTTGGACCGGGCCATGTTGTCGCGCAGGTAGTCGAAGCCGAACTCGGTGTTGGTGCCGTAGGTGACGTCCGAGAAGTAGGCCTCGCGCTTGGCCTCGGCATCCTCGATGTCGGGCCCGACCCGACCCACCGTCAGGCCGAGGAACCGGTGGAGCTGGCCCATCCACTCCGAGTCGCGGGTGGCCAGATAGTCGTTGACGGTGACCACGTGGACGCCCCTCCCGGCCAGAGCGTTGACGTAGACGGGCAGCGTGGAGACGAGGGTCTTGCCCTCGCCGGTCTTCATCTCGGCGATCCACCCGAAGTGAAGGGCCATCCCCCCCATCAGCTGGGCGTCGAAGTGGCGTTGGCCGAGCACCCGCCAGGCCGCCTCCCGGACCAGGGCGAAGGCCTCGATCAACAGGTCCTCGAGGCTCTCCCCGTTGTCCAGCCGCTCGCGGAAGATGCCGGTCAGGGCCTGCAACTCCTCATCCGAGCGGGCTTCCATCTCCGGCTCGAGGGCGTTGACCAGTGGCACCAGTTCGGCCAGGCGACGAACCTTCTTGCCTTCACCGGCGCGGAGGACCTTGGTGAGCACGCTCATGGGGTACTCACTCTACCTTCGGAGGTGTCCGTGGCCGGCCGTGTCCCCGGTCGGCGATGCCGTGGGCGCGGCGGGTCAGGCGGTACGGACCTTCTCGCGCAGGATCGAGACCGAGTTGGCCGGCCGGCGGCGGGGGTGGGAGCGGCCGACCAGTCGGCCCTTGGTCTTCTCGAGCTGGTGCTCGACCTTCTCCACCACCAGGTCGACGGCTACCAGGGGGACGGGTCCGGCGGCCCGGGCCCGGACGGAGCGCCCGTGCCCGATGATGATCACCTCGCACCACTCACGGTCGGCAATCCTCGGATTGTGCTCCTCGGAGAAGTGGACCTCGGCCCGATCGAGGCCCGGACACAAGTGGCCGAGCCTGCCGACCTTCTCCTTGGTCAGAGCCCTCACCTGGTCGGACACGATTCTTCTGCCATGTGCGATGACCACTTCCACCTGCTCGCCTCCTGGTTGATCGGTTGATCTGCTCGGGTGCTACGTCTGGTGTTGGCCGGTCCTCCTGATCGGTCGTCGGGATGTCTTGTGTGAGCTGCGGGCGGCTGACCTGGTCTTTGACCCCACACTCGCCTGCAGTGAGAGTGGCGGCCGGGCTCCGGCGGCAGCGACCGTCACCGGTCGCCGGCCCAACGGATCCGTGTTGGCACGCGTCACCTCATCTCCGCCAGCCCCCGACAACCGGGGACTCCGCGGGCAGGTCTTACTCCTAAGCCGCACCATGCTCAGCAACCACGAGTTGCCTTACGTGGGTCGTTTCGCCTGCGACTGGCTTCGACTTGCAACCACAGACCCGCACGCAGCTCACCAGTGAAGTGTACGCCTCGGCCTCCCGATTGCCAGGGGCCGGGACCCCGAGTTCACGCGGTTGTTATCGGGCCGTCATTCAACGGCAACACGCCGGGGGCCAACCAGCGAAGGGCAACGTCCCAGTTCACAAGGGCGAAGTCGCGCCCGGCCGCCCGGGAGGGCGCTTCAGGGGCCGCCGGGGGTGAGGCGTCGTTTGAGCTCGTCGAGCACCGGGATGGGCCCGGGATCGATCCCCTCCTGCCCGGCCAGGTGGAGGGAGACGAAGTCGCCGATCAGGGCCAGGTCGAGGAGTTGGGCCAGATCGCCCTCCCCCGCCGCCCGGACCTCGAGGATGTCGGCCACCACCTCACGCAGGACGTCGGCCACCAGGTCGAACCGGCGGCCCACCTGGGGGTGCTCGGCGTCGTGGCGGAGGTTGACCAGGGTGATCAACTGACGGGTGGCGTCCCCGTTCTGTCCCCAGCCGGCCAACTCGTTGTGGCACAGCTCGGGATAGACGTTGAAGAACGCCGGGGTCTTGGCATTCTCGTTGATCTGGGCCTTCCAGCGCAGGGCCGCCGCCGCACCCAGGTCCCCGGAACTGTGGACGAGCGGGATGGTCCGGCCGATGCGGCGGGCCAGATCCTCGGCACGGTTGCCCGGCCGGATCAGTTCGTCACGCCGGATCCGGAGCTGCTGGACGGCCTGGTCGACCCACTGGAGGGCGCCGGGGAAGAGGCCGATCTCTTCCAGCAGCACCAGTGGGGGGATGGCCAGCGCCCCGAGCGCCGCCCGGGGCTGGGGGATCCCGGGCGGAACCGGCACCACCGGGACGTTCCATTCCCCGGCCAGACTGACCAATGCGCCACCCCCGGCGACCACGATGAGCGAGGCCCCCGCCTCGAAGGCGGCCGCCGCCGCCTCCAGCGTCTCTTCGGTGTCGCCGGAGAACGAAACCGCGAACACCAGCGAGCCGGTGCCGACATAGTCGGGGGGCTGATACCCCTTGACCACGGTCACCGGGACGGGCATGAACGGTGCCGCCGCCGCGGCCAGCACGTTGCCGGCGAACCCGCTGCCACCCATGCCCAGTACCACGACGTTCTCGACCCGCTCGTGCTGGGGCAGGTCCTGCACGCCCCGGGCCGCGGACACCGCCGCCTCGACCTGCTCGGGGAGGCCGGCCACCGCACCCCACATGTCGAGGGAGTCGACGGCGAGGGGGGACGTGGTCGTGGCGGACCCACCGCCTCGGGGTGCGTTCACGATTCCGCGGTCTCTCCGGTGGTGCGGGCGCCGCCGGACTCGGCCTTGGCCATGAGGCGGGCGTGCTCCTGCTCGTCGACCGCGGTGGCCTCGTCGATCAGCATGACCGGGATCCCGTCCCGTACCGCGTAGCTGCGGTGGAGCCTCGGGTTGTAGAGCCGGTCCTCGTCGGCGAAGTAGAGCAGGGTGCCCTTGTCCTCCGGACAGGCGAGCACCTCGATCAGCAGTGGGTCGAGCGTCATCGTGCGTTCCTCTCTCGTCGAACGGTGTCGAATGTCGGGTGGTGGGGACGCCGCCGCCTGGGGACTCCCACCGTCAGGCTCCCAGGAGCCGGTCGATGTCGGCCTGCACCTCGGCCACGTGTGCGGCGCAGGCCGCTTCGTCGGGCGCCTCGACGTTGAGCCGGAGCAGCGGTTCGGTGTTGGACGGCCGCAGGTTGTACCACCACTCACCCCGGTCCACGGTCAGGCCGTCGAGCCGGTCGGCCCGGCCCCGCGCTCCCCCGGCCGCTTCGACCTCGGCGGCCAACAGCTCGACCGCCTTGGCCGGATCGTCCACCACCGTGTTGATCTCCCCGGAGTCGGCGTAGCGGCGGAAGGGCTGGAGCAGCTCCGAGAGGGGTTTGCCGGTGACGCTCAGCAACTCGAGGACGACCATGGCGGCGATGATGCCGGAGTCGGCGCGGTAGTTGTCCCGGAAGTAGTAATGGCCGGAGTGCTCACCTCCGAAGACGGCGCCCGTCTCGGCCATGATCTGCTTGATGTAGCTGTGCCCCACCTTGGTACGGACGCCCACCCCGCCCTTTTCGGCGATGACTTCGGGCACCACCCGTGAGCAGATGCAGTTGTAGAGGACAGTGGAGCCGGGGTACTTGTCGAGCATCGAGGAGGCCACCAGCGCGGTGGTCAACGAGCCCGACACCGTCTCGGCCTTCTCGTCCACCAGGAACACCCGGTCGGCGTCGCCGTCGAAGGCCAGACCCACGTCGGCGCCCGCATCGAGCACGGCCTGCTTGAGGTCGACCAGGTTCTCCGGCTGGATCGGGTCGGCCGGATGGTTCGGGAAGTTGCCGTCGAGCTCGGGGAAGAGGATCGACACCTCGAAAGGCAGGCCCTCGAAGACGTTGGGAGCGACCAGGCCGCCCATGCCGTTGGCCGTGTCGGCCACCACCCGCAGGGGGCGGAGGGCATCGACGTCGACGAAGGACCGGACGTGGGAGGCGTAGGCCTCGAGCACCGAGCGCTCCTCGAGGGGGGCCAGTTTCCCCGGATCGACCCGGGGGGGTCCGTCGGTGCCCCACTGGTCGAGCAGGGACTCGGCCGTGGCCCGGATCTCGTCCAGCCCGGTGTCCCGCCCGATCGGGCGGGCCCCCGAGAGACAGAGCTTGAGGCCGTTGTACCGGGCCGGGTTGTGCGACGCGGTGAACATGGCCCCGGGGGCGTCGAGGCTGCCGGCGGCGAAGTACAGCATGTCGGTGGAGGCGAGCCCGAGGTCGATGACCGTCACCCCAACCGATCGGGCCCCCTCGGAGAACGACCGGGCCAGCTCGACCCCCGACTCACGCATGTCGCGGGCCACCAGCAGGGACGGGCCGCCCGTGAACTCGGCCACGGCCACCCCGATGGCCCGGAACTTGTCGGGGTCGAGCTCGTCGGGGACGACCCCGCGGATGTCGTAGGCCTTAAAGACGTCGGCAAGGCTGGTCATGGCCGGGCCATCCTAGCCAGCCGGCCCCCGGCCCCGGCGATGGACGGCCGGTGATCCGGCGCCCCGTGGACACCGGTCCGGGGTTCAGTGCCCGAGACCGCCCGCCAACAACGAGACCACGTCCTCGGCCATGGCCGTGCTCAACTCGCACAGGAGTTCCATCTGTTCGGTCACCGCCGCGCTGGCCAACAGACGTTGGCGATCGATGAGGGCGAGGGGGGCCAACTCACAGAGGTGCCAGGCGGCCTCCTCGTCACCACCGCCGACCGAGAGGTCATGAGGGAGGGCGGGAACGTCCCCCAGCTCGGAGAGGAGCGACCGCAGTCTGCGGACGGCGCCCTCGGCGGCGGCCACCGCCGGCCCGTCGCCGGCGCCGGACCCGAGCGGGAGGTCCTGCACCGACGCACGCGGGTACGGGCTCTCCCCGAGCCACCGGTCCACCGAGATCCGGGAGATCCCTCGGGCCATCACCAGCATCCGGCCGTCGTCGAGCCGGTTGACGTGGTCGATCCGGGCCGCGGTCCCCACCTCCACCCGTTCGTCGCCGCCGCCGACCTCCGGGCCGCGGGCGATGAGCACCACTCCGAACGATCCGTCGTCGTCCAGGCAGTCGGCCATCAGCCTCCGGTAGCGCGACTCGAAGACGTGCAGGGGCAGCGGGGCGTGGGGGAACAGCACGGTGGACAGCGGGAACATGGGCAGGGTTCGGGTCATGGCCGGACCCTGTTCAGGAGGAGGCCCGAGCGGCTGAAGATCGCGACCTCCTCGACCGCCAGGCCAGGACGCCCAGGACGGCCAACCCGGCCACGGCGGCCAGGGTGATCAGCTCCCCGGCCTTGTCGGCCCCGGTGCTCCCGTAGTCGAGGGTCACGTCGTGGCTGGTGGGGACGACCACCATCAGGTTGGGGGCCACCCGCCACGGGCCGTCGGCCCCGTGGGCCTGCCAGTTCGGGAAGTAGGACACCTTGACCTCGACCGGTGTGCCCACCCGGTCGACGTGGAAGGAGAGCGAACTGTCGGTCTGGGCGATGTGCGACACCACCGTGGTCGGTTCGGGCACCGCCGGGGGCCTCGTGTCGGTGGCCGGCACCCGGGCCCAACCGGCCGGCCCGCCGGCGGCCGGCACCACGTTCCACGCCGACGGATCGTCGTACCAGTCGGCCGACGGCTTCAACCAGCTGGTCTGGGCCGGTTTGACCCCGGTCCAGACCACGGGGCGGTTGGCCAGCGGTGCGACCAGCGAGGAGTCCTTGATCTCGTACACCTTCCAGGTGGTGTCGAGCGACTGCCCGTTGTAGCTGGTACTCCACGGACCGCTCGAGGCCACCTGGGTCAGGTTCGGGTCGGCGGCGGCGGCGGCCTCGACGGTGGTCGAGGCGGCCAGGAAGTAGCGGACCCCCAACAGTTGCAGGTGCCGGATCCCGAGGGGGACGTTGAGGCCCAGGTACTGGAAGTCGTTGCTGTTCACCGCATCGGAGGGCGAGACCGACAATTCGTTCTGGTTGATGAAGTGGTACGGGGTGGTGGCCGACGATTCGAACAGCAGTCCCTCCATCGAGTCGACGCAGCCGTTGGTCCAGTAGGGAAGCAGCATGAGCGCCATGGTGGTCCCGAACCGGTTCTCCGACGGGTCGTACTCCCACATGGCCCGTCCACAGCCCTGATCGGCGCCCACCCTGGCCATCATCTGGATCACCGCGTGGTACTCGGGATAGTCGGGCTTGCCCTCGTAGCCCGAGTAGTTCCACTCGGCCCAGGCCCCGGGTTGGTTGGGGCCCACGGTGACCCCGACCGCACTCAAGGTCGACGCCGGCAGGATCAGGGGCGGCACCACGGCCAGGCAGGCGGCGGCCAGGGCGATCAACGGACCCACCACCGACCCCGGCGGGTTGTCACCGGGGGTGGGGCGGCGGAAACGGCTGATCCGCATGCCGGGTCGCCACGGCACCCCCTCCGCCGCGGTCAGCCGGTGGCGGATGACGGTCACCCACTGGTCGAGGCGGCGGCGGCGGTTCCACCGGGCCACCGCGGCCACGACCTCGGCCAGCGTGTACCCGGCCATGAGGTACAGGCAGAGGAACCAGAAGGGCAGGAACCGGACGTTGTAGAGCTTCCCCTGCGGGTCGAGGCAGATCACCGCGGCGGAGAAACCGCCCATCACGGCGATGAACAGGGCCACCCGGTTGCGGCGGACGATCATGGCCACCACGCCGACGGCGGCGGCGGCCACCACCCACCGGGCCGATGCCGGGAACAGGAGGTGGGGGAAGCCGTCGACGTTGGTCCACCCCATGTTGGTGGTGTAGGCCTGACCGGTGGCGAAAGGGATCAGCCAGAACGCGGTCAGTCCCACCCCGATGGCGCCGGCCACCACACCCCAACCCAGACGGTTCGCCCACCGGTGCCGGGCCAGGCGGCCGCGGCCGCCCCGGTGCAGCCCGCGGGCCAGGTCGGCGTCGAGGAGCAGCCACACCCCGGCCCCCACGCCGGCGAAGATGGCCGGGATCAGATGGCAGAGGAGGGTGACGGCGAACAGCACGGCGGCCAGGGCCCGGTACCGCCCGGTCCGCAGGCCGGTGGCCACGACGCCGAGGAACAGGAGGGCGACCGAGAGGCTGAGCGAGTAGGAGAACTCGCCGGCCAGGGTGGACAGGATGTTCCCGCCGTAGATGGTGAAGCTGGGCTCGAAGAGGAAGGGCAGGGTGGCTGCGGCCAGGCAGCCCGGGCCCGGATCGCGGAGGCCGGCCAACCGCCCGAACGCCCAGGCGCAGACCGGCAGGGTGAGCGTGCCCAGCACGGTGACCAGCTTGAAGGCCACGTTGTAGTTGACGACGGCGTTGAACACCACGGTGATCAGGCCGGGCAGCGGGAAGTAGAAGGTGTAGAGAGGGAAGCCGTCGTACCAGCCCGGGTCCCAGCCGGTCAGCTGACCGTGGGTCAGGAGATGCGACTTCATGAACGCCGGCATGATCACGTGGGCGCCGGTGTCGCCGCCCGCGGTGGTGGTGTTGGACAGGAGCAGTGACGGGTGCAGCTGGCTGAGGGCGATCAGGGTGACGCCGGCCACCACCACCAGGTTGGCCCACGCCGGCCAGCCCCGGCGCCAGGCCATCCGGCCCAGGACGGCGCCCCGCGGCTCCGGCGCCGCCGGCCGGACCTCCGGCAGCCCCGGTGCCACCGGGGCCACCTCGACGGGTGCCGTCATCTCAGAACAGCACCCGGGGGCCGAAGGCCAGCGGCACCACCACGGCGGCGGCCAGCGCGGTCAGGTTGAAGGTGGCGTGGGCGACCATGTTCATGCCGAGGCGTCCGGTGCGGTAGGCGACGAACGACAGGATGATCCCGAAGACGGCCAAGCCGAGCAGTTGGAGGGACTCGGCGTGGGCCAGACCGAACAGCACGCCGGTCACCGCGATGGCGAGCGCCGGTCCCACCCATCCGCCGAAGGTGCCGAACAGCCGGGCCAGGGCCCGGAGGAGCACGCCCCGGAAGAACAGCTCTTCGAAGAACGGGGCCCCCACCACGGTGCACAGGGCGATCAGGGTGTACCCGGCGCCGTGCGAGCCGCCGGTCAGTTTCTGGCTCGGGGCGTCGAACCGCTGGTTGAAGTTGCTCACGTGCTGGGCGATGGGGATGTACATCAGGGCCACCAGGATCTGCCCGCCCACCCCGATGGGCACCCCGACCAGGTCGATCCAACGGAACCGCAGGCCCATGTCCCGGACCAGGCTGTGGGTCCCCCGAACCGACGACGACAGCCAGGCGGCACCGAAGAAGCCGGCCCACAGGCCGATCAGGGTCGACACGATGTACCAGGTGGGCGGTTCGGACATCTTGGTGATGGCCGTCAGTGCGTGCAGGTTCCCGGAGACGGCGGCCGACAGCGAAACCGAGAGCACGGCCAGCACCTGGCCGCCGAGGAACCCGAGCGCGGCGAAGAGCAGCCACGTCCACGCCGAAGACCGTGTCGTCGGGGCGGCACCGGCTCCGAGCTGGTGGCCGAGCGAACCGTCGACCTGGTGGGCTCGGGCATCGTCCGTGGGCGGCGCCGGGGGGACGGGAGGTGCAGGAGCCGGTCGCCATCCGGGGGGGGGAGGGGCCCATCCGAACGGCGTCGCCGGCTCCACCGGCGTCGGGTCTGCGCTGGTCCGGGGCGGGGTGCCGCCGACCGCCGCGGCCGGGTCCGTCCCCTGTTCGGACCGCTCGATCACCCTTCCACGATACCGACCGGACCACGCCCGGAGGCGGCGGCCCCGGGCGGAGTCGCCGCGATGCCTCGGTCGTCCCCCCGGGCGCATAGCATGAAGAGGTGACTCCGCCCAACCCCGATGTGCCCCCCAACGGCCCTCCCGGCACCGGTGGCCCCGGTCAGGACGGTCCCGGCCAGAACAAGAACCGGATGGTCATCTACACGCTCATCGTGGTCGCGGTCCTGGCGGTCCTGGTCATCCCCGGCCTGGTCCACAAGCCCACCACCCACACACTCTCCTACAACAACTTCCTGACCGATGTCCAGAACAAGAAGGTCAGCAACGCCACCGTCGACCAGAGCACCGGGGTGATCACCGGCACACTGTCGGACGGGACCACCTACACGGCCAACGGCCCGAGCCCGGTCACCGACTCGCTGCTGAACGCCCTCAAGCCGCTCGGTCCGAACTACAAACTGGTAAGCGGGACCAGCAACCCGCTGATCAGCATCCTCCTGACCTGGATCCTGCCCTTCGCCATCCTGGGCGGGATCTTCTTCTACATCAGCCGAAAGGCGCAGGGTCAAATGGGAAGCATCATGTCAATCGGCCGGTCCAAGGCCAAGCTCTACTCGACCGAGCGCCCCTCGACCACCTTCGACGACGTGGCCGGCTACGACGGGGTCAAGCTCGAGATCAGCGAGGTGGTCGACTTCTTGAAGACCCCGGCCCGCTTCAAGGAGATCGGCGCCCGGATCCCCAAGGGCATCCTGTTGGTCGGTCCCCCCGGTACCGGCAAGACGCTGCTGGCCCGGGCGGTGGCCGGTGAAGCCGGCGTGCCCTTCATGTCGGTGAGCGGCTCGGACTTCATGGAGATGTTCGTGGGTGTGGGGGCCAGCCGGGTGCGCGATCTGTTCGCCACCGCCCGCAAGCAGGCGCCGGCCATCGTCTTCATCGACGAGATCGACTCCATCGGCCGCAAGCGGGGTGCCGGGCTCGGGGGCGGCCACGACGAACGCGAGCAGACCCTCAACCAGATGCTCTCGGAGATGGACGGATTCGATCCGACCGAGGGGATCGTGGTCATGGCCGCCACCAACCGGCCCGACATCCTGGACGCCGCCATCCTCCGTCCCGGGCGCTTCGACCGCCAGATCGTGGTGCCCCTGCCCGACCTCGACGAGCGCCTCCCCATCCTGCAGGTGCACTGCAAGGACAAGCGGGTGGATCCGACGGTCGACCTCGGCACGGTGGCCCGCGGCACCCCGGGCATGAGCGGCGCCGATCTGGCCAACCTGGTCAACGAAGCCGCCCTCCACGCCGTGCGGCGCGGCTCCAAGGTCATCCAGAACGTCGACTTCGAAGCCTCCCGCGACCGGGTGCTGATGGGCCAACGCCGTGAGAGCCTGGTGCTGTCGGGCCAGGAGAAGGAGCGGGTCGCCTTCCACGAGGGCGGCCACGCCGTGCTGGCCTACGTGCTCCCCGATGCCGACCCGGTGCACAAGGTGACCATCCTCCCCACCGGCATGGCCCTGGGCGTGACCATGCAGCTGCCCATGGAGGAACGGCACATCCACCCCCGCCAGCACATCGAGGACTCCCTGGCCGTCAGGATGGGCGGTCGGGCCGCCGAGCTGCTGGTCTACGGGGACCTGTCCACCGGCGCCAGCAACGACCTGGTCGGCAATACCGAACTGGCCCGCAAGATGGTCCGCGAATGGGGGATGAGCGACAAGATCGGCCCGATGGCCTGGGGATCCCAGGGCCAGGTCTTTTTGGGCGAGGACCTCATGCACACCCGGGACTACTCCGAGCACACCAGCCAGATCATCGACGACGAGGTGGAGATCATCCTCCGGGCCCAGGAGCAGCGGGCCCTCGAGGTGCTGGCCCGGCACCGGGGCGGTCTGGACGCGGTGGCCCGGGCCCTCCTCGACGAGGAGACCATCGACGGGGAGACGGTCGGCCGGTTGGTCGACACCGCCTACGGCCGGCCCGTCCACGAACACGGCGTCAAGTCCGTTCCCCCCATCTTCGTCGCTTCCCAGCACGGCCCGACCGGATCGGAGAACGTCGACGGTCCGCCCGAGGCGCTGGTCGCCGGCGATGGGTCGGGCACCCCGACCGGCGGCGCCGAGGCCGACGCCACCGGGTCACCCGCACCGTCGCCGTCCGACAACGGGAGCGAGGTGGCCGGGGCCGCCCACGCCACCGACGAGACCGGGGCCACCCAGCCGAGCGAACCGTCGCCGCAGGCCGGTGAGGGCCGGCCCGGTCCGGCGCCCTGGCCACCGCCACCGGCGCCGCCGGCCGGTCACTGGCCGCAGGCCCCCTCGCCGATCCCGGCGCAGCCCGCTCCCAACCACTGGCCCAAGCAGTCACCGTGGCCGCCCCCTCCCCCGCCTCCGACATCCCGGTAGCCGTCCCGTCGGGCCCGGTGGCGGCGTAACCTGCATCCATGTGCCGGAACATCACCACCCTGCGCGGCCTCGAACCGGAGGCGACCGCCGAGGAGATCGAGGCGGCCGCCCGGCAGTACGTTCGCAAGGTCAGCGGCGTCCAGACCACCTCGGCCAGCACCGGTCCGGCATTCGAGCTGGCCGTGCGTCAGGTGGCCGACGCCACCACGTCGCTGCTGGCCGAGCTCCCGCCCCGTCGTCAGCCTCCGCCCACCCTGCCCCCCATGAGGCGCCGGGCCGCGGCGGCGCACTGAGCGAAGCCCCCTCCGGCCTTCTCGGCCGTTGGCGGAGCTCAGGCCGGGCCGGTGTCGACGATCAGCAGGCTGCAGGAGCAGTGGTGGGCGATCTTGTTGGGGACACTGCCCAGCACGAAGCGCCGGGCACCGGTCATGCCCCGATTGCCGACCACGATCAGATCGGCGTGGGCGGCCTCGGCCGCCGTGATGATGGCGCCGGCGGGATCGCCGTCGAACGTGGCCACCTCGGCCGGCACACCGCTCCGCTCGGCTTCGGCCAGGAACTCCTTCCCCACCCGTTCCGCTTCGTCGTGGCGGGTGGCATTGGAGGCCTCCACCGCCGATACGTCGACCTCGGTACCGGTCATCAGGACGGGCCGCATCACGTGCACACCGCTGACCCTGGCCCCGGTCAGCTTGGCCAGGTCGAGTGCCCTGCGCACGGCCACCGCGGCCCGCTCGGAGCCGTCCGTGCCCACGACGATCACCTTGAACACCCGCGACCTCCATCCGCTCCGGGAAGGCGGATCCCGCCCCCCGGCGACGCTGAATTCGTCCGAACGCTACCAGAGGGGCCGACCCGATGGCCCGGCTCCGACGACGCCCGACCGCACTCGCCGACGCGCTACTGGTAGAGCGAGTTCTGCCGCACGGCGGCGTTCCCCAGCGTCGTGCCCTGTGACGGGGTCAGCGCCGGCGACTGGCTGGTGCTGCTGCTCGACGAGGCGGTGATGTCCACGTCGATGGCGGTGATGGCCACCCGGTTCCCGGCCTGCCAGACCATCAGGTACTCGGGGGCGTGGCTGCTGGTGGCGAAGCCGGTGGGTCCCAACTCCTTCGGAACGGTCAGCGACGTATCCACCTTCACCGCCTTGCGCGCCGTGGCCAGGGCGGTCGTCGCCGACGCCTTGGAACCGCAGTTGAGGACGTCGGAGATCAGACCGGTCTTCGAGCCGGTGTTCTCGTAGACGGCCTCCACCGATTCCGAACATCCCTTCTGGCCGGTGACCGTCGACTGCTTGGCCGCCTGGAGCGTCTTCGGGAACCCGATGCTGCGGGCGTAGGCGGCGTCGAGCACGACGGCCGAGGGGGACAGCTTGGCGGGCGCGGTGGTCGAGGCGGCGGTACCCGACGAGCTGCTGCACCCGGCCAGCACGAACACCACCGCTCCACTGAGGCCCAACACGATCCTGGACCTCGACGATGTGGTTCGGCTCATGGTCAGACCATAGGGGCAACGGCCGAGGGGTCCGTGGCCACCCCCGTCCGGATCCAGGACCCGGTCGGTGCGGAGAGGAACCTGCCCCAGGTCACGGGCCGTTTGGGGTGGAGACGATCAGCGGCTCGGCTCGAACAGCTCGACGGAGATCCGGTCGTCCCCGAGGTCCTGTCCGTAGAACTCGCATCCGGTGGCCTTGGCCACCCGCATCACCATCTCGGCGTTGGAGGCGTGGATCGACATGTGGCAC
Source organism: uncultured Acidimicrobiaceae bacterium (assembly GCA_963837805.1). Taxonomy (GTDB): domain Bacteria; phylum Actinomycetota; class Acidimicrobiia; order Acidimicrobiales; family RAAP-2; genus Bog-756. The sequence goes on along the minus strand of CAWIOU010000029.1, from coordinate 134,741 downwards.
GACCCCAGGGAATTGAGGCGCTCCCACAGGACGCCGATCTCGAATCCGCGGGCGAACTCGGGGTCATCCGTGTCGAACCGAAGCTCCCGTTCCATGAGGAGAACATCGTCAGGGCGCCGGCAACCCTTTAGCGTCTCTGCCGACCGGGCCGGCTAGCCGCCGAAGGGGAAGCCGGTCGACGACACCACGCCCGGTGCTCCCGCCGGGCGGCTGTCCTCCTCGACGTTGACCGGCACCGAGGACTGGACCGAGAAGTCGGAGAGCCCTCCGACCAGCTTTGACCCGAGCACGACCAGCCGGCCCGGGGCCACGGTGAACATGGCCACCGGATGCCCCAGACGGAGGGTGGTCACCTTGACCCGGGCCGGGGACTGGCCCGGGTTGGCCACCGCCACGCTGTTGATGGCCGCGTGCGGGGTCCCGGGGCGCGGTACACCCCGGGACCGGGGATCAGCCACCGGGTGGCCACGGTCACCGTGCCCGCGGACGACCCCCACGCCGGGGGCGGCGCTCGCCCGCCGGCGAACACCGAACGTCCGACCACGATGGGACCGGACGAATCGATGATCAGCGAGTACGGGATCTGGTGCGGGAGCCCGGCGGTCCCGGAGGCGGAGAAGTCCACGATCGAGAGCGGTGGGACCGACACCCGCCGGGGGATCACCGTCCCGGAAGAGAGGCCGGGAGCGATGGTGGCCGACACCGTCCGGGTGCTCGGATTGGCCAGATGGAAGCTCACCGCCGAGCCCACCCCGGCGGTGGTCTGGGCGAACCGCCAGACGGTCGACAGGCCGGGCGAGCCCAGGCGCAGGGACAGCCCGCCACCACCGCCCACCGACGTCTGCTGGAACTCCGAGCTCACCAGGGCTCCGGCCTGGGCGCTGACGAAGGTGGCGATGTCGGACGCGCGCTGCACGTAGGCGCCGATGTTCTCCACCACCAGGCGGCCCGGAGGGATGACCAGGCCCTGGTAGGCCTGGGGCGTGACCAGCCCCGACTTGGTCAGGAAGGTGATGTTCACGACCGAGGCGGGGGCGGCGGGATCGAACAAGGCCAGCGCCAGATTGTTTCCCGCCGAGGTGGACCCGCCGGCGAAGGCCCACTGGGTGGCCGTCCGCGACGCGCACGGCGCCGTGCTCCAGCCCAACGGTCCGGACACCACCTGGTTGGCCACCACGCCTCCCCCGGCGAAGGTGAACGACGAGGCGTTGCTGCCCTTGGCCAACCCGGTCGACGGGTCGACGGCGGCCGTGCCCAACGGGGGGACCACCACGGTGCGATGGACCATCGTCGACGCCCCGTGTCGTCCCACCGGCCCGACACTGGTCATGATGCCGGCGACCGCCCGGGTGGTGGAATTGGTCAGGTAGACGGTGGTCACCGCCGCCGTCCCGGTGGCCGCCGGACAGAAGGCCGACGAGGAGGTGGCCTCGGCCGGGGGGACCGGGACCCCGTCGGCGGAGCCGGGACCCGGAGCGGCGGCCGGCGCCGGGAACGCCGCCGACACCAGGCCGATGCCGGCGACCAACGCCACCACCACGATCACCGCGGTCCACCGACCGCGGACCGGCCGGCGGCTCGGGCGCCGGCGCCGCTCGGTCGGGGCGGCCACCCCCTCGGGGACGGTCACGTCTCCGCCTCGACCTCGGGCGAGACCGGTTCACCGGTGGCGGCGGCCGCCGTCGACTCGTCGCCATCGGTGCCGTCGGCGCCATCCGCCCGCGGCCGGCGGCGGCCGGTCCGGACCCGCCGCCAGGATCCCCCGAGGCCGGGCGCGGCCACGACGGCGATCGCCGCCAGCCAGGCGATGATCGAATACAGCAGCGACAACGGGGTGCTCGGGCCGCCGTCGAAGGCCAGGGTGCTCGTCCCGGCCTCGGTCACCTGGTAGCGCCCGGCCCAGCCGAACGAGACCGAGCGCGCCGCGGACGTCCCGCTCCGTTCGGCCAGGTTCCAGCGGTCGACCGGGGCCAGGGCGCTGAACACGGTGCCCACCGCCAACGGGCCCCGGTAGGAGGTGGCGGCGGCGGGCCCCGGAAGCACCGGCCGGGCGTCCCTGACGATGGGCGCGCCCGGCGTGCGGACCCGCACCACCGGCGCCGCCGGTCGGGCCTGGGGGGCCGCGACGGTCGGACGGCCGGCCATCTGGGCCCGCTCGGGGATCCAGGCGGCGTTGGCGTAGACGGTGATGCCGGTACCGGACACGACCGGCGTGAGGTCGAGCTGCCGGCCCAGGGCCGGGGCCAGGTCGGCGGGCACCGGATACTGCTGGGGGCTCTGTTCGCCGGTGATCTCGGGGGCCAGCGAGGTCAACAACACCACGTAGCGGACCCCGGCCGGGGCCAGGAGACTGCCGAGCTGGTCGGTGCGATCCGACTGGGCCAGATTGACGGCCGAGGCCAGGGTCGAGGCCGGGCCCTGGTCGGTGGCGTTCCACAGCCAGCGGGCGTCGGGGCTGCCGTCCTCGGAGGTGGCGTAGGCCAAGCCCCCGCCCGCGCTCCACGACCCCTGGTTGAGGGATCGGGGGTCACCGAGCCAGAGGACCCGGAAGGCCCCGGTCGCCGTCTTGGCCCCCATCCACTGCACCGACTGGCTGAAATCGTTGACCGGGAGGTCCCAGCGCCCGGGGATGGCCGAGAGCAGGGTCGGGACCGATCCGAGCACCACCGCCCCGGTGGCCACCACGGTGATCAACTGGCGCCAACCGAAGTCCGCCGCCCGGAGATCCTCCTCGAAGGCGGCGATCCCCAGTCCGATGGAGGCGGCGACAGCCACCGCGGCCGGGGCCAGCAGGACCAGTGGATCGATGGCCAGGGACCCGGTCCACCCCCGCCCGATGATCCAGGCCACCGCCCAGAAGACGAGGGCGATCGACCAGCACCGCCCGGCCCACCGGAACCGCTGTCCACGGGCCAGCAGCAGCGGGACCAGAGCGGCGACGACGAATCCCCAGGCCAGCGGCGAGGCACCGATGGGACCGACGGCGAAGCGCAGCAGCGACCCCCACGACGCCGCCCCCGAGGCCGGGGTGGGCACGCCGAACACGACGACGGCCCCCCGGCCGGCGGCCAGGACACCGATGAGCCACGGGAGGCAGATGATGGCGGCCACCAGGGTCGACCCGAGGGCCAGCCCGGCGGCCCGCCAGGCCGACCGCCACTCGCCGAACACGCACGACGAGAGAAGGAGGGCCGCGGCGGCCACCAGCACGACGAAGGCGGCGGCGGGCACGAACGAGACCAGGACGGCTTCGAGCAGGCCCAGGGCGACCACCTCCCGGACGACGGTGCCGCGGCCGCGGCTGGCCGGGTCGGGCACCGGATCCCCTCCGGCGCCGTAGGGTGACGAGCGGGTGCCCCGGAACAGACAGGCCAGCACCCAGGGGGCGCCGGCGTAGAGGACCAGGGCCCCCCATCGCCCGAGGGCCAGCGCGTCGTACGGCAGGGCCATGGCCAGATACGACAGTCCGGCGATGAGCGATGCCCGCTGCGAACCGAACGGCCGCAGCAGCCGGACCACACCCCACACCCCGATGGGCACGCAACCGAAGATGAGCACCTTCTGGGTGAGCCCCATGGCCCCGAACAGGAGCGTACCGACCACACCGGCCAGGGCCAGGGCCGGCGTGGCCGGTGCCGTCGTGCCCACACCCGACGGGTGCCAACCGGCGAAGAACTGGGAGAACGTCGAGGACCAGCTCGGAAAGGGGACGAACTGGCCCACCACCGGCAGCCTCCCGCCGAGGACCCCTCGGCTGCCGATGAGGACGACGACCGCGGCGACCAGCCAGGTGGTCAGCCTGGTCCTGGCGCTGACCTGGCCGCGCCCGGAATGATCGGGCGCCGCCGCCAAGGGTGCCCCCAACGCCACCCCGCGGTCGGCGTCCTCGAGCTCGTCGGCGGCCGCCAGCTCGTCGGCGTGGGCACCGTGGAAGCCGAGCTGGAAGACACGACGGCCGTAGGCGGAGAGCCGCGCGCTGCCGCCGACCTGCAGGACGCGGATCTCCTTGTCGCCGAGACGACGATTGCCCTTCAGCACCTTGCGTTGGCGGCGGATGGTCCCCATGCGGCCGAAGTTCCAACGCCACGCCCGGATGACGGCCCGGGCCCGGGCCCGGTTGCCGGCCAGCTCGGCCACGATGACCTCGCCCACCGCCAGCACGAGGATCTGGGGCACCACCCGGACCAGGTGGAACGGGCCGTAGCACTTGAACACGGCCAGCAGCTCGTGCCGTCGCTGCAGCTCCTGCAGGGTCACCGGGTGCTTCGTGCGGCCGTCCCCTTCCCGGGCCAGGACCTGGTCGATGGTCCGGGCGCCGCCGGCCAGCTCCTCGAGATGCCGCACCCGGGCATCGGGGGCCACGATGATGCGGGCCCCGACGACCTGGGCCCGCCAGCACAGGTCGAGGTCCTCCCCCATGGCCACGATGGCGGTGTCGAAGCCGCCCAGCTCCTCGAAGAGGTCGGCCCGCACCAGGGTGGTACCGCCGGGGGCGACGAACACGTCGCGCACGGCATCGTGCTGGCCATGGTCGATCTCGCCGGGCTGGACCCGGTCGACGACCGATCCCCCCTTGTCCACGGCCATCCCGACGTGGACCAGCCGCTCGGGGTCGTCCCAGCTGACCACCTTGGGCGAGACGATGCCGGCGTTGGAACGGAAGGCCTCCTCCACCAGCAGGTGGACGGTGTCGGGGAGGAGGGCCACGTCGTCGTGGCACAGCAGGAAGTAGTCCGCTCCGTCGACCATGGCCTGGACCTCGTTCACCGTGGCCCCGAACCCACGGTTCTCCTCGAAGCGGCGCACGTAGGCCGCGGGCAGGATTGCCGCCACCCGGGCCGTGAGGTCGTCGCCACTGGCCGAATCCAGGACCAGGACGGAGAGCTCCGCATAGTCCTGCGACTCGAGCGAAGCCAGCGTCTCCTCGAACCACGGACCTGGATCGTGGGCGACGACGACGGCGACAACCGGCGGGGCCAGTGTTTCCATCAGAGGTCAGAGGCTATCGGGCCCCGACGGGCTGCTGGTGTCTTCCCAGCTCGCGCCCATCGCCGACCGGAGTGCTTGCAAATGTATATCACGACGTATACACTTGCATTCACAGAGGGACCAGGCAGTCCCGTCGAGAGAGTCCTGCCGTCGGGCGACCACCGCCGATGCATCACCCTCCGCTACCCAAGGAGAACACCATGCCAGACATCAACACCGACTTCACCAAGGCGGCCAAGGACATCGCCGCCATCGCCAAGGACGCCACCTACGTGGTCATCGGGGCCGGCGTGCTCGGCTACCAGCAGGCCCAGGTGCAGCGACAGGAGCTGCGCAAGCTCCTGGCCGAGCCCAAGGCCGACATCGGGGACCGCGTGGCCAACGTGCGCACCGACCTGAGCGGCGCCCTCCGGAACGTCGACACCACCGTCGGCAACCTGGTCGAGCGGCTCGAGGAGATCATCGAGCGCCTGGAGACCGCCGTCGCCCCGTTCGAGGACCGGCTGCCCCCGCAGGCCCGCGATATGGCCAAGCAGGCCCACGAGCAGGCCAAGGAGGCCCGGACCCAGCTCCGGTCGCGCATCCCCACCGTCGCCGCCTGAGCCTCCCCACCGCCAGACGAGAACGGCCCGCCCGGTGCGGGCCGTTCTTCGCGTCCGCACCGATCGGGCCCGCGGTCGCGCCGGTCGCCCTCACCCCGCGTGCTCACGCCAGTAGGCGAGCACGTCGGCCAGCGTCCGGTCCAACGGGATCTCCGGCTTCCACCCGGTGGCGGCGGCCAACCGGGCCGGGTCGCCCCGCAGCACGGGTACCTCGACCGGCCGGACCAACGCCGGATCGACTTCGAGCGCCAGGCGGGCGCCGGCCAGTTCGAGCAGGTCTTCGGCGATCTCCCCGATCGACACGTCCCGCCCCGAGCAGACGTTGTACACCTGGCCGGCCCGGCCCGACTCGATGAGGAGCCGGTAGGCCCGGACCACGTCGCGGACGTCGGTGAAGTCCCGCCGGGCCGAGAGATTGCCGACCGGGATGGTCGAAGCACCGGCCCGGTCGGCCTCCACGATTCGCTTGGCCAGCGCCGGCACGGCGAACTGGGGGGTCTGGGCCGGACCGATGTGGTTGAAGGGCCGGACCGTGATGACCTGCTGGCCGTGGCCCAGGAATGCCTGGGTCACCAGCGCCTCGGCCGCCAGTTTGCTGGCCGCGTAGGGCGTCAGCGGCGCGGTGGCCGACTCCTCGGTGAGGGGCAGGAGGGCCGGGTCGGTGATGGCCCCGTACACCTCGGCCGAGCTGGTCACCAGGATCCGCGGTTCGGTCCCGCACTCGCGGGCCGCAGCCAGCAGGGCGGCGGTCCCGATCACGTTGACCTCGAGGACCCGGAGGGGCTCGTCCCATGAGTTCCCGACGTGGGTCAGGGCGGCCAGGTGGTAGATGGCATCGGGACGGGCGGCCGAGACCGCGGCCAGCAGGGCGGCCGGATCGGTGACGTCGACCTCGTTGTCGATGGCGGTGACGTCATCGCCGCAGAGGCGGAGATGGTCGGCCAGCCAGGTACCGACGAAGCCGCGACCGCCGGTGATGAGGGAGCGCACGACGGGTCACCCTACTGGCTCGGTGGCCGGGCCAGCACGGCCGCGACGGGTCCCCCGTCCGGCGGCGAACCGGTAGGCCTGGAGGTGCCGTTCGGCACTGGCCGCCCAGGTGTGGCGCGAGACGATGGCCGATCCCCGCCGGCGGCGGTCGGCGTCGCCCGGGGATCCGTCCCGCCCGGCACCGAGCCGGTGGTCGAGGGCGTCGGCCAGGCCCGCGGTGTCCCCGGGCTCGATCAGCACGGCCGCGTCCCCGGCCACCTCTTCCATGGCGGTGCCCGCCGTGGTGATCAAGGGCACCCCGCAGGCCAACGCCTCGAGTGCCGGGAGCCCGAACCCCTCGTAGAGCGCCGGATAGACCGCCCCGACGGCCGAGCGCAGCAGGGCGGGGACGTCGTCGTCGGCGACATACCCGGTCCTGACGATGCGGGTGGAGGGGATCCCCGACCCGTCGACGGCCCGGTCGACGGCGGCGACGCCCCAACCCGCCCCCCCGGCCAGGACCAGGAGGGCGTCGGGATGCCGGTCGGCGATGCGGGCGAACGCCGCCACCAGGGTCGGGAGGTCCTTGCGGGGCTCGAGGGTTCCCACGAAGACCAGGTACGGCCGGCCCCCGGCCAACCGGTGGTCCAGGGCGGCCAGGCGGGCTTCATCGGATCCCGTCTCCGGCTCCTCGGGACGGAAGCGGCCGGTGTCGACCCCGTGGGGAGCCACGAACAGCTCGGCCTCCACCGAGCACCACCGGACCAGCTGCTCGGCGGTGACCCGGCTCGGGCACACCACCGCCGCGGCCCGGCGGGCGGCCACCTTGATCGCCCTCCGGAACAGGAGGACCTTCGACCATTCGTGCCAGTCCGCCTGCTCGAAGAAGCTCAGATCGTGCACGGTGACCACCACCGGCACCGACGATCGCTCGGGCATCGTGTAATGGGGACCGTGGTGGACCGACACGGTGTGGTCGGCCAACAGCCCGGGGAGCCTGACCTGTTCCCAGGCCAGCCGCAGGAGCCGAGGCTCGGGTGCGGCCGGTACCAGGTCGCCGCCCCGGGCCGCCGAACGCCAGCGGGCGACGTCGGACCGGCGGCTGAACAGCACCGCCTCGAGGTCGGACCGGTCGGCCAGGGCCGCGGCCAGCTGCAGGGTGTAGTGACCGGCTCCAACCGGCCGCGGGGGTACGGCGGTCACGTCGATCGAGAGTCGCAGCCGGGGATCAGCCACGGACCGACCGGGTGTCGGTGCGGCGAGTCTCGTCCCACAGGGCGACGTGTCGTCGGGCGATCACCGTCCAGGAGAGCTCGGCCGAGCGCTCGAGCCCGAGCGATCGCAGCCGGGTGCGCTCCCGGTCGTCGGTGGCCACCCGCAGGATCCCCCCGGCGATCGAGTCCGTGTCGCGCGGGTCGACCTCGTAGGCCGCCTTCGCCGTGCTCGGGAGCGGGCTGGCCACTACCGGGGTGCCGAAGGCCATGGCCTCGACGGGCGGGAGGCCGAAGCCCTCGATGATCGGGACGTAGACCACCAGCCGGGACATCGAGTAGAGGGCCGACAGCTCGGCGGGCGGAACCAGGCCGGCCAGGGTGACGCCGGGCGCCGGCACCACCTGTCGGCCCCATCCGCTCGGACCCACCAGCACGAGGGGCCACGGTTCGGGCAGCGACGCCCTCATCCGGCCGTAGGCCTCGATGAGGCGGGCCTGGTTCTTCCGGGGCTCGAGGGTACCCACGCTCAAGAGGAAGGGTCCGTTGATGCCCAGGCGGGAGAGGTGGGCCGACGCCGCCGCCAGGTCGGGCGGCGGCAGGTGGTCGGATCCCATGGGGATCACAGTGATGGCCTCGCTCGGGGCCCCGGCGCCGTGCAGGTCGTCGGCCACCACCTCGGCGGGGACCACGAACCGGTCGGCGCGGCGCAGGGCGCGGCGCAGGGCCGCCTCGTGCCAGGTCCGGCCGCGGGTCGGATAGGCGTCGGGAATGCGCCGCCAGAGCAGGTCGTGCACGGTGGCCACCATGGCCGATCTCCCCGGCTCGAGCGTGGCCAACGAGGTGGCGTGGACCACGTCGAAGCCGGTCGGCGCCCGCACGATCCCGGCGTCCCAGGCCCGGGTCAGGACCGGCCCGGGCAAGCGCGAGCTGTGCAGCGGGTGGCCGAGGCCGGCCAGCGGGTCGGCGGCCGAGCGGCCGCCGGTGAAGCGACTGGCCAGCAGGGCGAGCTCGGGTCGCTCGTCGGGCGCCAGCGCATCCAGGCCCTGGAGCAGGCCGTGGATATAGGTCCCGATACCCCCCGAGGCCGTGCGCCGGAGCTGCTCGACCATCAGGAGGGAGCGGACCTTGTTCACCGTCCCCCTCCGGCCGGCCCCACCCCTGACCCGAGGGAGCCGGCGGCGCGGTGGGCGTCGCCGTAGAGCCGGATCAGACCCTCGGCGCACGCCTCCCAGCTGAACCGTCCGCTGCGACGCCGGCCGCGCTCCACCAGCTCGTCGACGTCGGCGCCGCCGTCGAGCACGGTGACCAGAGAGGCGGCCAGCCCGTCGGCGTCGCCCGGAGCGGTCAGCACGGCGCCGTCACCCACCACCTCGGGGACGGCGCCGGCGGCCGTGGCCACCACCGGGATCCCGACGGCCATGGCCTGCAGCGGGGGGAACCCGAAGCCCTCGTAGCGCGACGGGTAGGCCAGCACCGACGCGTTCTTGAAGGCGGCGTCCAGGGCCCGGTCGTGGAGGTAGCCGGGGCGGACGATGCGGGTCCGCACCGGCGACGCGGCGGCGGCGGCGAGGTACGGCCCGACCCCCCAGCCGTCGCCTCCCACGATGACCAGGGCCACGTCGGGATGGCAGGCGGCCACCGACCCGAAGGCCGAGACCAACAGCGGATAGTCCTTGCGCGGTTCGATGGTCCCGACGGCCAGCACGTAGCGGTGACAACCGTCGGGCAGGGTGAACGGCACCTCGGGTTGCCGGCTCGCCCCGAGGGGAGCGGGCGGGATCCCGTGGTGGACGGCGCGGACCCGCTCGGGATCGATCCCGAGCTCGGCCACCACCTGATCGGCCACGAACCGCGACGGGGTGTGCACCCATGCCCCTTCCCGGGCCGCCCGCCTGATGAGGTCCGGGTAGGCCAGGGTGGGCGGGTCGCACAGCTCCGGGTACAGGACGACGGTGAGGTCGTGGACGGTCATGACCCGACCGGCCCGGCGGGTCGGCGGCACCACGAAGTTGGTCCCGTGGACCACGTCATGGCGGCCGATGAACCATTCGACCGGGGGCAGGGACGAGCGCCCCCACGAGGCGTGGAGCGGCCGGGCGGGCATGGCCCGCTGGGCGGTGGGGACCCCGGGGGGAACCAGGGCGCCGATCCGGTGTCGACGCCGCCAGCTCACGGCGAACGCCGACACGTCGACGTCGGGACGGGCGCTCAGTCCCCCCAGCGCGCCGGCGCAGAACACACCCACACCGGTCGGGGCGCCGAGCAGCGGAGTGGCGTCGACTCCGACGGACAGCCGGCCCGGGTCGGAGGTAGCAGATCGCTCCGGCGGCACGCAGGGAGCCTTGCACATCACCGGCGCCCGCCGGTACCGGCGGGCGGGCCCGCTAACCTGCCCCGATGACCACCCCGCCTGCGGCCGTCGGATCCCGTTGATCGCCGCGCTGGCCGGCGGGGTGGGGGCGGCCCGCCTGCTCCGGGGGATGATCGAGGTCGTCCCGGCCCCGGACATCACCGCCGTGGTCAACACCGGCGACGACACCGTGCTCCACGGGCTGTACATCTCGCCCGACCTCGACACCGTGGTCTACACGTTGGCCGACGCCATCAACCCCGACACCGGCTGGGGACTGGCCGACGAGACCTGGCGGGTGATGGAGTCACTCGGCCGGCTGGGCGGGCTCACCTGGTTCAACCTCGGCGACCGCGACCTGGCCACCCACTGCTACCGCACCCAACGGCTCGGCGAGGGCGCCCCGCTCGGCCAGGTGACCGGCGAGCTGGCCCGGGCCTGGGGCGTGGACGTCAATGTCCTGCCCGTCACCGACGACCCGGTCCGCACCCGGCTGCAACTGGTGGACGGACCCGAGGTCGGGTTCCAGGAGTACTTCGTCCGCCTCCGCCACGACGTCGCCGTGGCCGGCGTCCGGTTCGATGGAGCGGAGCAGGCGCGCCCGGGTCCCGGTGTGCTCGAAGCCCTGGACCGCGCCGACACCATCGTGGTCTGCCCGTCCAATCCCGTCGTGTCCATCGATCCCCTGCTGGCCGTCCCCGGGGTACTCGACCTCCTGCACCGTCGGCGCCAGCACATCGTGGGCGTGTCGCCGATCGTCGCCGGTTCGGCGCTCAAGGGCCCGGCCGGCCGCCTCCTCGAGGAGATGGGGTCCACGTCCTCGGTGGTCGGGGTGGCCAAGTGGTACGCACCGTGGATGGGAACCCTGGTGATCGACGACGCTGATGCCACCCTGGCCGAGGGCGTGGAGGCCGAGGGCGTGCGCTGCGTGGTCACCCCCACCGTGATGTCCACCGTGGACGTGGCCGCCCGCCTGTGCCGGACGGTGCTCGATGCCGTCGGTTGACCCGGGGGCCGGCACCCGGAAGCCGCCGGCCCCGGTCGGGCTGTCCGTCTTCCCCGTGCTCGGGTTGGGCGAGGTGCGGCCGGGCGACGACATCACCGCACTGCTGGCCGAGGCCCTGATCCCGACCCCGTCCCACCAACCCTCGGTGCCGGGCGGGCTGGCCGACGGCGACGTCCTGGTCGTCACCCAGAAGGTGGTGTCCAAGGCCGAGGGACGGCTGGTCACCCTCGACACCGATGACCCCGACGCCAAGCAGAAGCTCGTCGAGCAGGAGTCGGTGCGCATCCTGCGGCGGCGGGGCGACCTGTTGATCACCGAGACCGGCCACGGCTTCATCTGCGCCAACGCCGGCGTGGACCTGTCCAATGTCGACGCCGGGACCGCGGCTCTGCTGCCCGTCGACCCCGATCGATCGGCCCGTCGCATCCGGGAGGGCTTCGAACATCGCCACCGGGTGTCGGTGGGGGTGCTGGTGTCGGACACCTTCGGCCGGACCTGGCGCCGGGGTGTCACCGATGTGGCCATCGGTGTCGCCGGCATCGCCGGCATCGTGGACCTCCGGGGCACCGCCGACGCCAACGGCCGGCTCCTCGACGCCACCGAGGTGTGCGTGGCCGACGAGCTGGCCGGTGCCGCCGATCTGGTCATGGGGAAGGACCGCGGGATACCGGCCGCCGTGCTGCGGGGGGTGGATCGGCGCTGGCTCCGACCGGGCTCGGTGGCCACCGAGATCGTGCGGCCGCCCGGAGAAGACCTGTTCCGCTGAGACCGACCGGACCGGTCACCGGTCCGGTCGGGTCTCAGCCGGCGCCGACCAGGTCGACCACGAACACCAGCGTCTCGTTGGGGGCGATGACCCCGCCCGCTCCCTGCTGGCCGTACCCGAGGTGGGGCGGGATGGTCAGCCGACGGCGGCCGCCCACCTTCATCCCGGCCACTCCCTGGTCCCATCCCGAGATCACGTGGCCGGCACCGAGCGGGAACGAGAACAGCTCGCTCCGGTTCCACGACGAGTCGAACTCCTGGCCGGTCGACCACGAGACACCCACGTAGTGGACGTCGACGGGGCGGCCGGTCACCGCTTCGGCCCCACTGCCGACCTCGATGTCCTCGATGAGGAGCTCGTCCGGGGGTGGGCCGTCGGGGATCGTGACGAGCGGTTTGGTCTCGGGTGCCATGACGACGACTGTAGATCGCCGGTGGGCGCCGATCAGCGGCCGCGGCCGGAGCCGCCCTGGCTCCGCTTGGCCGCGACCGGTCCGCGGCGACGTTTGCCGTGCGACCCGCCGGTCGGAGCCCCACCGGCCACATGGCCGTTGGCCGAGTGTCCGCGACGCCCGGACGAGGCCGCAGCCGGCTTGCCGGGACGGCCGGGCTTTGCCGGTTTGGCCGCACGGGCGGGCCGGCCCGGCGCCGCCGGGGTGGCCCGCTTGTCCCATCCGCCCTGCGCCGGGCGCTTCTTCTTGTGGGCGGGGCGTTGGCCGGCCTGGTCGCCGGCACCCCGCGGCTCGGCGCCCGCTCTGTTCGAGCCGTTGCCGTTCGAGCCGTTTCCGTTCGAGCCGTTGCCGTTGCCGTTGGCCGGCGGACGGGCCTTCCACGGTCCGGTGGGACGGCGTGCCCGCCCGGGCCTGCCCTGGCCCGGTCGTCCCGAGCCGCCCGACCTCGCCTGGGTGGTGCTCCGTGGATCGCTCGGCCGACGCGGCGGAGGTTCGCCGATGACGTCCGAGACGGCGCCGATGTCGGGGGTCGTCGTGCCCCCAGGCAAGCCGAGGTCACGCTGGATGCGCTTGACCGCGCCCAGCTTGTCCGGCGTCACCAGACTCACCACCACCCCGGTGGCACCCGCCCTGGCCGTCCGTCCCGACCGGTGCACGTAATCCTTCGAGTCGGCCGGCGGATCGAAGTGGACCACCGCATTCACACCGTCGACGTGGATCCCCCGAGCGGCGACATCGGTCGCCACCAGCGCGTCCACCGCGCCCCGGATGAACGCATCCAGCGCCTTCTCCCGCTGCTTCTGGCTCCGGTCGCCGTGGATGGCCGCGGCACGGACACCGTGCTGCTCGAGCTGCCGGGCGATCCGATCGGTGCCGTGCTTGGTCCGGCAGAAGACGATCGTCGGGCCCGACGCCGAGGCCACATCGGCCGTCCTGGCCACCCGGTCACCGGACTGCACCTTCCAGAAGAGATGGACCGCGGCCGCGGTGTCGTCCTCGTCGGCTTCGAGCTCGTGGCGGGAGGGATCCTGCTGGTAGCGGCGGACCAGGACGTCGATGTCGCCATCGAGGGTGGCCGAGAACAGCAGGGTCTGGCGGTCGGACGGGGTCAGGTCGAGGATGCGGCGGACGTCGGGGAGGAACCCCATGTCGGCCATCCGGTCGGCCTCGTCGATGACCACGATCTCGACGGCGTCGAGGCGGATGCTTCCCCGCTCGATGAGGTCGCCGAGCCTCCCCGGGCAGGCGACGGCCACGTCCACCCCGCGGGTCAGCGCCTTCAGCTGTGGGCCGTAGCCGACCCCCCCGTAGAACGAGTCCACCCGCAGGTTCCTCGGTGTGGCCAGGGCCCGCAGCTCGGTGGCCACCTGCGCGGCCAGCTCGCGTGTGGGCGTGAGTACCAGCACCCTCGGATGCTTCGGCCGGGACGGCTTCCCGGTGAGGCGGCCGACGGCGCCGATCCCGAAGGCCAGGGTCTTGCCGGAGCCGGTGGGTGCCTTGCCGCACACGTCGCGGCCGGCCAGGGCGTCGGGGATGGTGGCGGACTGGATCGGGAACGGCTCGGTGATCGACTTGCGCCCGAGGGCGGCGACGATGTCAGAGGGCACGCCGAGGGAGGCGAAGGAGGGCTGCAAGGGGGGCATGAGGTGCTTTCGTGCGACAGGGCAAGGCACCGGAATGTGCCTCGGGGGGATGGCCTGCCGCCAAGTCGGCGCACCAGGACAAGACCAGGTTAGTGCCTCGGCGGACCCGAGTCGTCGCCGGGGGCTGCGGCCGTCAGTCCTCAGCCCCTCTGGCGTTGCGTTTCCGGACGAAGGCCAACACGGCCGCGGTCCCGGGACCCAGCTCGGTCCAGGGAACCCAACCGAGCTGGATGGCCGCCCGGGTCGGGTCGACGGTGTTGCGCAGGACCTCGCCCTGGCGGAGGGGCTGATGCTCGGCGTCGGGCTCGACGCCGGCCTGGGTGGCCATCTCCCGGTAGAGCTCGTTGACCGAGGTCTCCCTGCCGGTGCCGATGTTGCACAGCAAGCCGCCCCCCTTGGTGGCGGCCCGCACGAAGGCGTCGACCACGTCGTCCACATAGACGAAGTCACGGGTCTGCTCGCCGTCACCGAAGATGGTCACCTGTTCGCCCCGCAGGAGCCGTTCGGCGAAGATGGCCACCACGCCGGCCTCCCCGTGGGGGTCCTGACGCGGTCCGTAGACATTGGCCAGGGCCAGAGCCGAGAACTCGAGCGCGTGCATCTCCCGGTAAGCGACCAGGTAGTCGATGGATGCCTTCTTCGACACCCCGTAGGGGGACAGGGGCCGGTGGGGCAACGATTCCTTGAGCGGGAGCTCCGATGCGTCGGGCTCGCCGTACAGCGTCCCCCCGCTGGCCGCGAAGACCACCCGGCCGGTCCCGGCCAGCCGCGCCCCCTCCAGTACCCGGAGGGTCCCGATGATGTTCACGTCGGCATCGAACACCGGGTCGGCCACCGACACCCGGACGTCGGCCTGGGCGGCCAGGTGAAAGACCACTTCGGAACGCCGGCGGCCCATGAGCTCGACCACCTCGGGCGAGCGCACGTCCATCTGGTGCACAGTCAGCTGATGGCCGGCCGCGGCCCGGGCGTCGGACAGGTTGGCCAGCGAGCCGGTCGACAGGTCGTCGACCACGTCCACGGTGTGCCCCTCGGCCAGGAGCCGGTCGACCAGGGTCGAACCGATGAAGCCGGCCCCGCCGGTGACCAACATGCGCACGATCAGACCCCCGCAGCGATCCGTTCGCCGTCGATGACGGTGCCCGAAGCAATGATGGCGTCGGCGCCGATCACCGAGAGGGCGCGGATCTCGCACCGTTGGCCCACGATCGCCCGCGGGCCGATCACCGACCCCTCCACCGTCGCCCTCGACGCCACCCGAGCCCCGGGCAGGAGAACCGAGCCGGTGACCGACGCTCCTTCCTCGATCACGGCGCCGGCGCCGAGCACCGATTCATCGACCACAGCGCCGTCGGCCACCGACGCGCCGGCGCCGAGCAGCGAGCGGACCACCCCGGCGCCGGACACGTCCACATCGCCGATCCGCCACACCCCGCGGCCGATCGACGGGTCCAGCTGGGCACCGGGGGCGGGCGGGCCGGCCCGGTGTCCGAGGATGAGATCACGGTGGGCCCGGAGGTAGGCGTCGGGAGTGCCGGTGTCCAGCCAGTAGGCGTCCGAACCCTGGGCGAAGAGGGTGCCGGCCTCGACCATGGCCGGAAACGTCTCGCGCTCGACCGATACCCGGACGTCGGCGGGGATCCGGTCCAGCACCGAGGGTTCGACGACGTAGGTACCGGCGTTGATCAGATTGGTCGGCGCCTCGTCCCGGGGCGGTTTCTCGATGAAGGCCTGCACCCGCCCGTCCTGGTCGGTGGGGACGACGCCGAAGGCACTCGGGTCCTCCACCGGGGTCAGGCTGATGGTGGTCTCGGCCCCACGGAGACGGTGGAACTCGATCAGGGCCGAGAGGTCCATGTCGGTCAGGACATCCCCGTTGACCACCACGAAGGTTTCGTCCACCGAGGAGTGGCGGGCGGCGAAACGGATGGCCCCGGCGGTGTCGAGGGGGGTCGGCTCCACCGCGTAGACCAGGCGGACCCCGGCGATGGAGTCCCCCGGGTAGGCGTTCATGAAGGCATCGGGGCGGTAACCGAGGGACAGCACGGCTTCCTCGATGCCGTGATCGGCCAGATGACCGATGACCCGCTCGATCATGGGCTGCTCCACGATGGGCAGCATCTGCTTGGGGACGGTGAGCGTCAACGGCCGCAGGCGCGTGCCCTCGCCGCCCACCAGGACGACCGCCCTCACTTGTTGCTTCCGCCGGAATTCTGCGCTGTCGTCGAAGTGGTCGGCGCCGTGGTCGGCGTCGTGGTCCCGGGGGGTGCCGAGGTGGGGGTGACCGCAGGGGCGGTAGTCGTGGTGGTGCCCTGGGACAGCGAGGTCAACAGGTTGGTGATGGCCGACGCCGGCGGCTTGGGGATCGAGGCGGTGGCCGGCACGAAGGCCATCGTGATGAGCTGGCCGTTGGCGAACAGCAGATCCTGCGGCGGCCCGGCGGTCTCGGTCCCCTTGCCCTTGGACTCGAAGTTGGTCCAGCTGTCGACGATGACCACCCCGGGCTTGCCGGAATCGGGCGTGCCCTTGGGGCACACATCGCCGTTGTTGTAGAGCGACTTACCCGGGTACTGCAGTGAGGACGAGGACAGCTCGAGTCCCTTGTACCCGGACACGAACTTGCCCAGCGTGGCATTGCCCCCGGATTCCGAACTGTTGAGCGGGGCGATGGTCAGGACGCCGTTGCCGTCGGCGGTGAGCCCGGTCTTCTTCGTATTGGTGCTGGCCGGGAGGGCCGGCTGCATGCTCCCGCAGATGTCGATGCCCAGCGCCGCGTGCCACACCTGGCTGGTGGTGGGGGGTCCGGCCGACGAGGACGTCGCGTGGGTGCGCTGGTACCGGCTGAACCCGACCAGCAGCAGCCCGACGACGCAGATCACCACCAGGCTGGCGTACCAGTTGACCGGCATCTGGCCGCGATAGGTCCGGCCGCCGCCCGTGGTGGCGGCGCGCTCGACCCATTTTCCGGTCGAGTTCTTGCCCGTCGCGTTGCTGGCCATGATCGGACGACACCCTACAACCTGGGATCGGGCGCCCTGGCCGCAGGGGGTGGGTCACGGTTGGTGACCCGGGCCAGGGAGGCCAGGGCGGCCCGGGTGGCGATCCCGAGCGCCACCAGAGGGAGGAGCGCCCGTCGCCAGCCCTCCGACGAGCGGGCGGCGAAGCGCAGGAGCGATCGGTGGTGCTCGAGGATCATCCGGAAGGGCTGGCGATCGGTCGACAGCCCCTGCAGATGGATCACCTCGCCCGCCGGCAGGTAGACCACCTGCCATCCGGCCCGGCCCAGTCGCCAACACAGGTCCACGTCTTCGAGGTACATGAAATACGCCTCATCGAACCCTCCCACCTGCTCGAATGCCGACCTCCTGACCAGAAAGCACGCCCCCGAGACCCAGTCGACGACCTCCCGGCCACCGTCCGCCTCGAGATGGGCCTGCTGGTACGAGCGGGTGAAGCGGTTGTCCGGCGCGAAGATCCCGAGCAGGGCGTGCCCGGCGGCATCGATCAGGCCGGGGAACCGGCGGGCCGACGGGTACCGCTCCCCGGCCCGATTGCGGATCAGAGGTCCGACGATGGCGCACCCGGGGTCGTCCGCCAGTGCCCCGGCCAGCGCGGCCAGCGCTCCCGGAGCCACCTCGAGATCCGAATTGCACACCAGCACCGATGGAGCGGTGGTGGCGGCCACGCCGCGGTTGGCGGCTGCTCCGTAGCCCAGGTTGCGCCCCGGGACCACCACCTCGACGTCGGGGAACCGATCGCGCAGCTCCCGCAGCGAACCGTCGGTCGACCCGTTGTCGACCACCACCAGTTCGGCCGGACCTTCGGACCGCAGTCCGGCCACGCACCGGGCCAGGGCGGAACCCGATTCGTAGTTGACGATCACCACGGCGACGTCGCCCCCGCCGGGGCGCCCCGTCACGGGTCGAGCCGAGTGAACCGGTACTTCACCAGCGCCTTCAGGGCACCGAACCCGTCCCGCCAGGTGATCTTCTTGCCTTCGTCGACCTCCCGGCCGGCATAGGAGATCGGGACCTCGTAGATCCGGTACCCGCGGCGGAGGACCTTGGCGGTGATCTCCGGTTCGAAATCGAATTTGTCCGACTCGATGGTGATGCCCTCGAGGGCACGGCGGTCGAACAGTTTGTAGCAGGTCTCCATGTCGGACAGCGTCGACGAGTACAGCAGGTTGGTGACCAGCGAGAGGAACCGGTTCCCGATCCAGTGGAGCGGCATCATGTTCTTGCGCTCACCGGTGAACCGGCTGCCGTAGACGACCTTGGACTTTCCCCGCAGGATGGGTTCGAGCAACTTCGACCAGTCGGCCGGGTCGTACTCGAGGTCGGCATCCTGGATGAGGACCAGATCGCCCCGGACCGACTGCAGCCCGGTACGGATGGCCGCCCCCTTGCCCTGGTTGTGCGGATGGTTGATCACCCGGACCGTCGAATCCCCCATGGCCGCCAGCACCTTGTCCGTGCCGTCGGACGATCCGTCGTCGACCACGATCACCTCGACGTCCACCGGGAGCTCGACCGCCCTGATCCGCCGGATCACCTCGGCCACCGTGGAGCGTTCGTTGAACACGGGCACGATGACGGAGAGCAGCGAGTACTCGACCGGGTCGGTGGCGTCGTCCTCGCCCTGCCCGTGCCCTGCCGCATCAGTCATCGAATCGGTCTCCTCGCCCCGCCCGCCCGTGCGGCGTGCGCTCACTCTCTACCACTGTTGCTGTCCGTTACCCACTGGTGCTGTCCGCCGACGTGTCGACCGACGACCTGACCGGATTGGTGACACCCGCGTCCCCGGCAAGATACTCCGCTGTGCGCAGGAGCCCGTCCCGGAGGGCGGTGGTCGGTTCCCAGCCCAGGTCGGCCCTGGCTCTGGTGATGTCCGGCCTCCGACGGCCGGGGTCGTCGACCGGAAGCGGGCGGTGCACGATGGGCGACGAGGAATTCATCAGCTCGACCACCGTGTGGGCCAGCTCGAGGACGCTGTGCTCATCGGGATTGCCGATGTTGACGGGACCGGTCAGGTCCGAGTCGAAGAGGGCGACCAGTCCCCGCACCTCGTCCTCCACGTAGCAGAGGCTCCTGGTCTGGCTGCCGTCGCCGTAGACGGTGAGCGGATCACCCTGCATGGCCTGGAGGAGGAAGTTGGAGACCACCCGCCCGTCCCCGGGACGGAGCCGTGGCCCGTAGGTGTTGAAGATCCGGGCGATCCCGATGTCGGTACCCAGGGAGCGGTGGTGGGCCATGCACAGGGCCTCGGCGAACCGCTTGGCCTCGTCGTAGACGCTGCGGGGACCGACCGGGTTGACGTTGCCCCAGTACTCCTCGGTCTGCGGGTGCACCTCGGGGTCGCCGTAGACCTCGCTGGTGGACGCCATCAGGAAGCGGACGCCGTGACCGTGGGCCAGCTCGAGTCCCCGCCTCGTCCCCTCGCTCCCCGTGGCCAGAGTCCGGAGCGGTTGGGCCAGGTAGTCCGGCGGTGAGGCCGGGCTGGCCAGGTTGAGCACCCCGGACACGGCACCGTCCACGGGCACGGACACCGAGATGTCGGCCTCGACCAAGGTGAACCGCGGATGCCCGTCGAGATGGGCCAGGTTCGACCGGCGACCGGTCGAGAAGTCGTCCACGCACACGACCTCGTCGCCGCGCCCGATGAGGTGGTCGCAGAGGTGTGATCCGAGGAACCCTCCGCCCCCGAGCACCACCAGCCGACCGCTCATCGGCGACCGATGCCGGTATAGGCGAAACCGATCCGTCGCAACTGGGCCGGATCGAGCAGATTGCGGGCATCGACCACCACCGGGGTGGCCATGGTGGAACGCACCTTGGCGAAGTCCAGCCACCGGAACTCGTCCCATTCGGTGAGCACCACGGTGGCGGCAGCTCCCTCGCAGGCGGCGTAGGCATCGGGATGGGCCCGCACCAGCGTGTCGAGGTCGACCGATTCGTCAGCCGAGGCGATCTCGGAGAGTCCCTTGATCGGGCCCGATTTCTGGCCGGCCGGAACCGACACCGTCGGGTCGAAGGCCTGGACGATGGCCCCGCCCTCGACCAGACGCCGCACCACCTCCACGGCCGGCGAATTGCGCAGGTCGTCGGTGCCCGCCTTGAAGGTCAGCCCCCACACGGCGATGACCGCGCCCTCGAGGTCGCCGCCGACCGCGGTCCTGACCTTGTCCACGACCCGGACGAACTGTTCGTCGTTGGTGGCGATGGCACCGCGCAGGAAGGAGAAGTCGTACCCCGCCTCCTCGGCGATGCACACCAGCGCCTTGGTGTCCTTGGGCAGGCAGCTGCCACCCCAGCCCGGCCCGGGACGCAGGTACTCGAACCCGATCCGCTTGTCGTACCCGAGGCCGAGGATGACGTCCCGGACGTCCGCCCCCACTGCTTCGCACAGGCCGGCCACCGCGTTGACGAAACTCAGCTTGGTGGCCAGGAAGGCATTGGAGGCGTACTTGATCGTCTCGGCCGTGGCCGCATCGGTGATGAGCAGGGGTGCGTGGGTACTGGCGAAGAGGTCACCCACCTTCGCCGCCGCCGCCTGGTCGTCGGCACCGACCACGATGCGCTCCGGTCGCAGGCTGTCGGCCACCGCCGTCCCTTCCCGGAGGAACTCGGGATTGGACACCACGGTGAGGTCGTGGCGGCCGAGGACCCGTTCGACCACCAACGTGGATCCCACCGGCACGGTCGACTTGTTGACGATGATCGTGCCCGGCCGCAGCTTGGGTGCGATCTCCTCGGCCACGGCTTCGACGAAGGAGAGGTCGGCCGACCCGTCCTCACCCTGTGGTGTGGGCACGCACAGGAAGACGAACTCGGCTCCCTCCACCGCCTCGGAGGCTCCGACCACGAACCGGAGCCGCCCGGCCGCCTGACCCTCGCGCACCAGCTCCTCGAGATGGTCCTCGACGATGGGCACCCGCCCCTGGTTCAGCACGTCGACCTTGGCCGGATTGCTGTCGCCGCACGTCACCCGGTGGCCGAAATGGGCCAGAGTGGCCGCGGTGGGGAGCCCCACGTAACCGACCCCGATGACCGCCACCGTGCGCCCCCGGCCGTGGGGGAGCACCCGGACCGCGGCTCCGCCGTGGCCGAACTGGCCGCCGGGCGGACCGGAGTCGGCGCCGGACGAGCCCTTCCCGGACGACCCTCCCAATGCCCACGAGTTCCACGACATCACGCTTCAGTCCCTGTCATCCTCTGTCGTCTCATTCCTTGCCCACGCAGGCTCTTCCCATCTCGGCTCATTCTCGCCCGTCCTGAAGCACCACTGCTCCGGCCGCTTCACGTCCGGCTGCCCGTCTCAACGGGCCGGGACCAGGACACCCACCAGTCGGTCGAGGGCGTCCCGCCAGTCGGGCAGCAGGGGGAGGCCCGACAGCCGCAGGGCGGCGTTGTCCAGCCTCGAGTTGGCCGGTCGGGGTGCCGGCCGGGGCGGATCGAGCTCCGAGGTGGCGATGGGCTCGACCAGGTCCGGATCGAGGCCGGCCGCGGCCAGGGTGGCCCGGGCGAAGGCGAACCACGTGGTCTCGCCCTGGTTGGTTACGTGGAAGAGCCCGGGGCGGCGGTCGAGCGCCAGCCGGACCACGGCCCGGGCCAGATCGGCGGTGAAGGTCGGGCAACCGTGCTGGTCGTCGACGAAGCGGAGCGGTCCGGCGGGGTTGGCCTCGGCCAGGCGGAGGACGGTCTTGACCATGTTGGCGCCGTGCGCCCCGCTCACCCATGCCGTGCGGACCACCGACGCCGACGGCCCGGCCACCCCGCGGACCTCGTGCTCACCTCCGAGCTTGCTCCGTCCGTAGACCGAGCGAGGACCGGGTTGGTCCCATTCGACGTACGGGCGGTCGAGGGTCCCGTCGAAGACGTAGTCGGTCGAGATGTAGACCAGATGGGCCCCGACCGAAGCCGCCGCCTCGGCCACATGACGGGTGCCCACGGCATTGACCGCGAACGCGGTATCCGGGTCGGACTCGCAGGCATCGACCGCCGTGTAGGCAGCCGCGTGCACCACGATGTGGGGCCGGAAGGCGTCGGCCAGCTCGCGGACCGCGGACCGGTCGGTCACGTTCAACACGTCCGATCCGGGGGACACCACCTCGTACGCGCCCTTGGCCAGCGCCGGCAGGATTCCCGCCGTCCCGCTCTCGGTGCCGCCGTCGGGCGTGGACCCGGCCAGGACGTCTCGGATGTCCCGCCCCAGTTGGCCGCGTCCGCCGGTGAGAAGTACTCGCAGGGTCGGGCTCACGAACCCGGCGGGGAGCCCGGCGCCGACCCCGACCACGATCCCTCGACCACCGGCGCGCGGTCACGCAGCGGCTCCCACCAGCTCCGGTTGGCCGCGTACCAGGCCACGGTGGCGGCCAGGCCCTCGGCGAAGGGCACCGTCGGCTCCCATCCCAATTCCCGACGGATCTTCGACGAGTCGAGGAGATAGCGCCGGTCGTGGCTGGGCCGATCGGGGACGATCAGCTTCAGCGACTGGGGCCGGCCGGTGGCGTCGAGGACGGCGTCGGCAATCTCGTCGACACTGGCCTCCACCCCGCTCCCCACGTTGTAGGTCTCCCCCACCTGGCCGTGCTGGAGCACGAGCTCGATGGCCCGGCAGTGGTCGTCGACGTGCAGCCACTCGCGTCGGTTCTGGGTCGATGCGTACAGGGTCAGCGGTTGATCGTCGAGGGCCTGCGAGGTGAACAGGGGGATGACCTTTTCGGGGAACTGGTACGGGCCGTAGTTGTTGCAGCAGTTGGTGATGGTGGCCTGGAGCCCGAACGTCTTCTGATAGGCCCGCACCGCGTGATCGCCCCCGGCCTTCGAGGCGTTGTACGGGGTCTGCGGCCGGTACGGGGTCTCCTCGGTGAACATCTCGTCGGAATCGAGGGGGAGGTCCCCGTAGACCTCGCAGGTGGAGATGTGGTGGAAGCGCGACACCCCGTGACGGCGGGCCGCCTCGGCCAGGGTCTGGGTGCCCAGCACGTTGGTGCGGAAGAAGAGGCCGGGATCGAGGATGGCCAGGCTGTTGTGCGACTCGGCGGCGAAGTTGACGATGACATCGATCTGGTGCTCGGCCAGCGTCTTGGCCACGACCTCGAGGTCGCCGATGTCGCCCCGCACGAACTCGATCCGGTCCTCGACGTCGGCCAGGTTGGGCCGGTTGCCGGCGTAGGTGAGCACGTCGAAGGCCACCACGGTGTCGTCGGGATGGTGCCGCACCCAGTACCGGACGAAGTTCGAGCCGATGAAGCCGGCGCCACCGGTCACGAGTAGTCGCATGATCGGGGAATGATACTCGGGCCGGTTCGCAGAGCCCGAGGTGGCCGGTCAGTCCAGGGGCCTCACATGGACCACGTCCCCCGAGACCACCGTGCGCGTCGTGTCCCCCACCGCCACCACCAGGTGGCCCTCGGGTGTCAGATCGGTGGCCAGGCCCTCGAAGCCGTCACCGGCCAGCTCCACCCGGACCGGGGTCCCGAGCGTGGCGCAGCGGGACCGGAAGTCGCCGGCCTGCCGGCTCCGCCCGGGTGCCGTGTCGAGATCGTCGACCCGCGGCTCGAGGGCACCGAGCAGGGCCTCGAGCAGCCGGGCACGGTCGACGGATCGCCCGGTGAGTTGACACAGTGACCCCGCCGATCCGACCAGCTCGGGCGGGAGGTCCCCGTCGGTCCGGGGCCAGTTCACGTTGATCCCGATCCCCACCACGATCGGGGCACCCTGGGCGTGGGTCCCGGCGACGCCCACCGCGCCCGCCGCGCCGTCGGCGGCGGCCAGGCCGAGGTCGGCCTCGGCCAGCACGCCGGCGAGCTTGCGTCCGTCCGGTCCGAGCAGGTCGTTCGGCCATTTGATCCCCACCCGCACCCCGGTCACCGCGTCGACGGCCTCGGCCGCGGCCAGCGCCACCGCCGCACTGGCCAGGTGGCGGTCACCGACGGGCAGATCGGGGCGGAGCAGCACCGACAGGAGCAGGTTGGAGCCGGGTGGGGCCTCCCAGCTCCGACCGAGCCGCCCACGCCCCGCCGACTGGTGGTCGGCCACCGCCACCACGCCGTCCGGTGCGCCACGACGGGCCTCGTCGAGCAGATACCGGTTGGTCGAGTCGATCGAATCGAAGCGCCGGATGTCGGTGAACCGAGAGCCCGGCATGGCACATACCCTACGGGCCGTGACAGTGTTGTACCGCCTCGAGGCGGCAACACCGTCGCCACCTACCAAATCGATTCGAAAGGCGCAGCGTGCTGAAGAAGGTTCTCATCGCCAACCGGGGGGAGATCGCGGTCAGGGTCATCCGGACCTGCCGCGAGCTGGGGGTGGCAACGGTGGCCGTGTACTCCGAACTCGATCGTGACGCCCTCCACGTGCGCCTGGCCGACGAGGCCTACGCGCTCGGGGGCCAGACCGCGGCCGAGAGCTACCTGAACACCGAGGCCATCCTCCATGCCATCGAGCAGAGCGGAGCCGACGCCGTCCATCCCGGCTACGGCTTCTTCTCCGAGAACACCGACTTCGCCCGGGCCATCACCGAGCGGGGCGTGACCTTCATCGGACCGCCGCCGGAGGCCATCGACGTGATGGGCGACAAGATCAGCTCACGGCACGCCGCCGAGCGGGTGGGGGTCTCGGGCGTCCCCGGGCGGTCCGAGGTCCTCGCCTCCCCGGACGAGGTGATCGCCTTCGGCAACGAGTTCGGGTGGCCGGTGGCCATCAAGGCCGCCTTCGGTGGTGGCGGGCGGGGCATGAAGGTGGTGAACGGTCCCGACGAGGCCGCCGAGGCCCTCGAGTCGGCCATGCGGGAGTCGGCGGCCTACTTCGGGAGGAACGAGTGCTACGTGGAGCGGTACCTGGCCTGGCCGCGCCACGTCGAGATGCAGGTCATCGCCGACACCCACGGCACCACCCTGTGGCTGGGCGAGCGGGACTGCTCGGCCCAGCGACGCCACCAGAAGCTGGTCGAGGAGAGCCCGGCTCCGGACTTCCCCGACGAGGTCCGACGGGCCATGGGCGAAGCCTCGGTCAAAGTGGCCGAAGCCTGCGGGTACATCAACGCCGGGACGGTCGAATTCCTCTATCAGGACGGCGAGTTCTTCTTCCTCGAGATGAACACCCGACTGCAGGTCGAGCACCCGGTCACCGAATTGGTCACCGGGCTCGATCTGGTCGAATGGCAGTTGCGGGTGGCGTCGGGTGAGCCGCTCGGCTTCTCGCAGGACGACGTCCGGCGAGACGGTCACGCCATCGAGGTGCGGATCAACGCCGAGGACACCGCCGGCGGCGCCTTCCTGCCCTCTCCGGGGACCATCACCCGCCTCATCGCCCCGGGCGGGCCCGGGGTCAGGCTCGACGCCGGCTACGGATCCGGCGACACGGTCAGCCAGTTCTACGACAACCTGGTGGCCAAGCTCGTGGTGTGGGGGCACGACCGCGAAGCGGCCCGCCGGCGGATGCTCCGGGCCATCGGGGAGACCGTGATCGAGGGCGTGGCCACCACCCTGCCGGCCGACGTGGCCATCCTCTCCCACCCCGACTTCGTCTCGGCCACCCACTCGACCAACTGGGTCGAGCAGACCCTCGATCTCAGCGGGATCTCCTCCGCCACCAGCGAGCCTCCGCCGGCCCCGGCCGCGACCGAAGGCGAAGAGGCCACTCCGCGGGTGCTGCGCGACGTGACCGCCGAGGTCGACGGCCGGCGCTACCAGGTCAAGTTGTGGGTTCCCGATCTCGGCGACGCCGTGGTCGCCGCGGCCGAGGCGGCCCGGGGATCGGGGCCGAAGCGGCCCAAGGCCACGGCGTCGGGGGCCGGGTCGGGAACGGTCGCGGTGCCCATGCAGGGAACCATCGTCAAGGTGTTGGTGGCCGTGGGCGACACCGTCGAGGTGGGCCAGACCGTGTGCGTCCTCGAGGCCATGAAGATGGAGAACAACGTCAACGCCGAGAAGGCCGGCGTGGTGAAGGAGGTCAGGGTGGCGGCGGGCGAGTCGGTCGGCCCCGGCGACGTGATCGCGGTCATCGACTGATGGGAAGGCGGTGAGCGTGGCCGACATCCCGGCCCTCAAGGGCGCGGCCCGTGAGGCCATCGACGCCGAGCTCTCCGAACTGGTCCGGCTCAGCCACACCATCCACGACCATCCGGAGACCGCCTTCGAGGAGGACCGGGCCTGCGCCTGGACGTCGGAAGCACTGACCGCCGGCGGGTTCGCGGTCACCCCCGGGGTGGCCGGCCTGCCCACCGCCTTCAGTGCCGACCACGGGTCGGGACCGATGGTGGTCGCCATCTGCGCCGAGTACGACGCCCTGCCCGGGGTCGGCCATGCCTGCGGGCACAACATCATCGCCGCGTCGGCGGTGGGCGCCGGGATCGGGTTGGCCCGGGTGGCCGACGAGCTCGGCATCACCGTGCGGGTGCTCGGCACCCCTGCCGAGGAAGGTGGCGGCGGCAAGGTGACCATGCTGGAGCACGGGGTGTTCGACGATGTGCACGCGGCCATGATGATCCACCCCTGGCCCGATGACCGGCTCGAGGGCACCTGCCTGGCCGTGTCCCACTTCGACGTGACCTTCACCGGCAAGTCGGCCCATGCCTCGGCCGCGCCCTGGGAAGGGGTCAACGCCGGCGACGCCATGACCATCGCCCAGGTGGCCATCGGCCTGCTGCGCCAGCAGCTTCGTCCCGGCGACCAGGTGCACGGCGTCGTGACCGGCGGCGGCCAGGCGGCCAACATCATCCCCGAGACGGTCACCGGACGCTTCATGTGCCGCTCGATGACCCTCGAGGGGCTGGCCCTGCTCGAGCCCCGGATCACCGCGTGCTTCGACGCCGGGGCGCGGGCCACCGGTTCGTCGGTGGCCTACGAGTCTCTGGCTCCGGCGTACTCGCACATGGTGTCCGACCCCGACCTGGTGGCCCTCTACCGCGCCAACGCCGAGACCCTCGGGCGCAACTTCGCCCTCGACGACGAGCGGGCGCCCCGGCCGACCTTCTCCACCGACATGGCCAACGTGTCCCTGGCCGTACCGACCATCCACCCACTGGTGGGCATCGATGCCGCCGGGTCGGTCAACCACCAGCCGGAGTTCGCCGCCGCCTGCGTGACCGCCTCGGCCGACACCGCCCTCCGCGACGGCGCCCTGTCCATGGCCTGGACGGCGATCGATGCCGCCCAGCCCGGCACCCTGCGGGACCGGCTCCTGGCCCGCTGAGCGACGTCGCCGTCCGGCCGGTCAGCCGGTCGGGTGGAACTCCCCGAACACTCCCCGGAGCACGTCCGAGACCTCGCCCAGGGTGGCCATGCGGGACAGGGCCACCTTCATGGGCACGAGCAGGTTCTGGGTGCCCCGGGCGGCAGCCTCGACGTCGGCCAACGCGGCGTCGACCGCGGCCTGGTCGCGTTCGGCCCTCACCCGCTTGACCCGCTCCACCTGCGATCGCTGCAGCTCGGCGTCGATGGGGAAGACCTCGGTGGGCTCGAGCTCCTCGTCCACGAACTTGTTGACGCCCACCACGATCTTCTCATCGGCATCGACCGCCTTGGCGAAGGCGTAGGCCGCCTGCTCGATCTCCTGTTGCATGTACTGGGCCTCGATGGCGTCCACCGCCCCGCCCATGCCGTCGATCCGCTCGAGGTACTCCCAGGCCTCCCGCTCGACGTCGTCGGTCAGCGACTCGACGAACCACGATCCGGCCAGCGGGTCGACCGTGTCGGCGATGCCCGACTCGTACCCGACGATCTGCTGGGTCCGGAGGGCGATCTTGGCGGCCCGCTGGGTGGGGAGGCCGAGGGCCTCGTCGAAGCCGTTGGTGTGGAGGCTCTGGGTACCCCCGAGGGCTGCGGCCAGGGCCTGGAGGGTGACCCGGACGATGTTGTTCTCGGGCTGTTGGGCGGTCAGGGTCGAGCCGCCGGTCTGGGTGTGGAAGCGGAGCAGCTTCGACTTCTCGTCCTTGGCGCCGAACCGCTCGGTCATGATCTTGGCCCACATCCGCCGGGAGGCCCGGTACTTGGCCACCTCCTCGAACAGGTTGTTGTGGGCGTTCCAGAAGAAGCTGAGCCGCGGCGCGAAGGCATCGACGTCGAGACCGGCGGCCAGCGCCGCCTCCACATAGGCGATCCCGTTGGCGATGGTGAAGGCGATCTCCTGCACGGCCGTCGATCCCGCCTCCCGGATGTGGTAGCCGGAGATCGAGATGGTGTTCCAGGCCGGCAGGTGCTCGGCGCAGTAGGAGAAGGTGTCGGTGACCAGTCGCATCGACGGCCGGGGCGGATAGATGTAGGTGCCCCGGGCGACGTACTCCTTCAGGATGTCGTTCTGGATGGTGCCGCCCAGCAGGGCGGGATCGACCCCGTTCTCCTCGGCCACCAGTTGGTAGAACAGCAGGAGGATGGCGGCGGTGGCGTTGATGGTCATCGACGTGGTCACCTTGTCCAGCGGGAGGCCGGCCAGCAGGAGACGCATGTCGGCCATCGAGTCGATGGCCACCCCGACCTTGCCCACCTCACCCTCCGAGCGCGGATGGTCAGAGTCGTATCCCATCTGGGTGGGCAGGTCGAAGGCGCACGACAGCCCGGTCTGGCCCGCTCCGAGCAGGAACTTGAACCGCTCATTGGTCGACTCGGCCGTGCCGAACCCGGCGTACTGACGCATGGTCCACAGGCGTCCCCGGTACATGTCGCCCCGGATCCCCCGGGTGTACGGGTACCGACCGGGCCGGCCCAGCTGCTCCTCGGGATCCCAGCCCTCGAGGTCAGCCGGTTCGTAGACCGGGCGGATCTCGATGCCCGAATCGGTGAGCCGCTTGTCTTCGGGCTTGCTGGACGCGCTGTCGGATGCCATGGGACCAGGTTACGGGGTCCCCCCGCGTCGGTCGAAGCCGGGCCGGCGCCAGGAGCTAGACACGGGGCATGGCACCGCTGGTCCTCTTCGACCTCGACAACACCCTCCTCGACCGCGAAACCGCCTACCGGCGTTGGGCGACGGAGTTCGCGTCCGCTCGGGGGCTGCCGCCCGGCGCCGTCGACCGGTTGGTGGACCTCGACGGCGACGGCTTCACGTCCCGCACGGACCTGTTCACCCAGGTCCGGGCCAGCTACTCCCTGGGCGACAGCGTCGAAGGACTGATCGAGGAGTACCACCGCGACTATCCGACCCACTTCACCTTCCCCGAGGGGTCGCGGTCCGGCCTCCGGGCGCTGCGGGCCGCGGGGTGGAGGGTGGGAATCGTGACCAACGGGTTCAGTTTCCAGCAACGGAAGCTCGATGCGGTCGGACTCGTCGACGAGGTCGACGGGGTCTGCATCTCCGACCTGGTCGACGCCTGGAAGCCCGACCCGGCCATCTTCGAGGAAGCGGCCCGGCGGTGTGGAGCCGGGCTCCATGGCTGGATGGTCGGCGACTCGGGTGCCGCTGACATCCGGGGTGGGCAGGGGGTGGGCCTCCGGACCGTGTGGATGGCCCGGGGCCGGACCTGGGACCTCGGTGACCCGCGCCCCGACGTCAGCGTGGACACGGTGGCCGGGGCGGTCGAGGTGATCCTCGGCGACACCGCCCCGGGGGCGTGAGCTCCCGGCACATGCCCGGCGGGAGGGTGTCAGCCGGCGGCCGGGGCCTCCACTGCGTGGGGCATGCACAGGTCGTCGTACTCGGCGATGACGATGGGAGCGGCGTTGGGACCGCAGGCCGGGCACTCGGGATCGCGGTGCACCTTGAAGGTGCGGAAGCTCTGCTCGAGGGCGTCATAGGCCAGCAGCCGGCCCTGCAGCGTCTCGCCGATCCCGAGGATGAACTTGATGGCCTCGACGGCCTGGATGGAACCCACGATACCGGGCAGCACACCGAGGACGCCGGCCTCGGCACAACTCGGGGCCAGCTCGGCCGGGGGAGGCTCGGGGATCATGCACCGGTAGCAGGGTCCCTCGTACGGGTTGAACAGTGTGGCCTGGCCCTCGAAACGGAAGATCGAACCGTGCACGACCGGGATCCGCTTGAGCAGCGAGGCATCGTTGACCAGGTAGCGGGTCGGGAAGTTGTCGGTACCGTCCACGATCACGTCGTAGCCGTCGATGATGTCGAGGATGTTGTCGGCGCCCAGCCGCACGTCGTAGGTGACCACGTTGACGTCGGGGTTGAGCAGGGTCAGCGTCTTCTTGGCCGAGTCGACCTTCCGCTCGCCGATCCGGTCGGTGTTGTGGAGGATCTGCCGCTGGAGGTTGGAGGCGTCGACCACGTCCATGTCGATGATCCCGAGGGTCCCCACCCCGGCGGCGGCCAGGTAGAGAGCGGCCGGGGACCCCAGCCCGCCGGCCCCGAGGAGCAGCACCTTCGAGTCGAGGAGCTTGAGCTGCCCGACCTCGCCCACTTCGGGGAGCAGCAGGTGACGCTGGTACCGGTTGCGCTGTTCGGGCGTGAGCGAGGCGGGAGCCGACCACTCGCGGCCTTCGTCCTTCCACCGGTTGAACCCGCCGATCACCGAGGCCACGTCGGTGTACCCCAGCTCCTGCATGGTCTGTGCCGCGAACGCGGACCGGGTGCCTCCTGCGCAGTAGACGACCACGTGACTCGACTTGTCGGGAATCCGACCCTCGACCGAGGTCTCGAGGGTGCCCCGGGGGATGTGCACGGCGTCGGGGAGCGCGCCCTGCTCGTACTCGTCCGGCTCCCGGACGTCGAGGACCACCGCATTGCCCCCGGCGATCTCCTGCTCGGCCTCGGCCGGCTCGATCTCCCGAACGGCCGCCTTGGCCGCGGCCAGCATTTCCCTGAAGGTAGGCACAACGATCACGATCCTTACTTCGCTGGTGCCGTCACCGGTCGTGACCGGTCCGGCCCACTGTTCGACAACTGTTCAAACACTACCAGTTGGGTCAACATTCCCACCTGGCCCGGGACGGTGGGCCCGGGACCCCTGTCGGGTGCCGACCGTCGGGCCGAAGGGAACGGACCGGGCCGGTAGCGTTCGCCAGGTGGAGACCGGGTGGAACTGAGCGAGGCGGCGACGCGGCGGAGGATGACCAGGAACTTCACCGGTCGGCCCCTCGACCCCGGGGTCGTCGACCGGTTGCTGCAGGCTGCCCTAAGGGCCCCGTCGGCCGGGAACGCCCAGGGCCGTGAGTTCGTGGTTCTGGAGGGGCCGGATCAGACGGGGCCATTCTGGGATGCCACCACCGACGAGGCCTGGCGGTCCGACTCACGGCGCTTCGCCGGCCTGTCCCGGGCGCCGGTGGTGGTGCTCCCGTTCGCCGATCCGGAGGCCTACGCGGCCCGCTACCGGGAACCCGACAAGGTGCGGGGCGACGGGCAGGAAGTCGAGTGGGTCGTGCCCTACTGGTACGTCGACGCCGCCTTCGCCACCATGACCCTGCTGCTCGGGGCCACCGAGGCGGGGATCGGAGCCGCCTTCCTGGGCAACTTCAGGGGGGAGTCCCGGCTGCTCGAGGCGTTGGGCGTGCCCGACCGGATGCGTTGGCTCGGTGCCGTCCTGCTGGGTGAGGCGGCCGAGCCCGACCCGCCGTCGTCCTCGGCCGACCGGCCCCGCCGCTCGCTCGACGAGAGCGTGCACCGGGGCTTCTGGTAGCCATCCCGGTCGGGCAAGGTCGTCGGGCAGGAGACCGGCCAGGTGGCTCGGCGACGATGACGGCGGTCGCACCGCGCGCCCAGCAACCCAGGAGAACACCATGCCCCCTGTCACCGCCTTCCCGATCCGGGCCGAGCCCCGGCACCGGCCCCAGCTCACCCTGCCCTCCCCGGTGGAGGGTGCCGCCCTGCGCGTCGTCCCGTGGCTGGACCCGGTGGCCGATCCCCACGGCGTCCATCCCTGCTCGCGTTACGTGGAGCTGTACTGGCTGGGGATCATCGGTCCCAGCACGGCCTGGCTGCTGCGCCGTCTTTCCTATGGGCTCGAGGTCCACCCGGACGGATTCGACCTCGACCTCTCCGAGACGGCGCGGTCATTGGGACTGGGCGAGCGCATGGGGAAGAACTCGCCGTTCCGCCGGGCACTGCAACGGCTCGGCACCTTCGAACTGGCCCGGTCCCACGGACCGTCGGGTCTGGCCGTACGCACCCGCATCCCGCCGCTCCCCCTGCGCCATCTGAGCAGGCTCCCCCAATCGCTCCAGACCAGTCATCGCCGGTGGCTGGCCGAGCAGCGCCTGCCCGAGCCGGAGCAGATGCGCCGGCGCGCCGAGCGACTGGCGTCGGGACTGGCCGCCTCCGGGCGGGACCGGGCCGAAATCGAGGCCCAGCTGGCCACGTGGCAGTTCCATCCGGCGGTCTCGTTCCAGGCCGCCGACGCCGCCGTGAGGCGGCACCGGCAGTGATCCGGCTCAGCCCGGTTCTTCCTCGTGACCGGCCGGGGTGAGACCCCAGTAGGCGTCCGTCGGCTCGATCTCGCCTTTGACCACCTTGTCGATCATGGTGCAGATGGGGAGGTCGAGACCGTGGCGCCCGGCCAGCTCGAGGGCCACGGTCGCCGTCTTGACCCCTTCGGCCACCATGTGCATCTCGGACAGGATGTCCTCCAGCCGTCTCCCCTTCCCGAGCTGCTCGCCCACCGCCCGGTTGCGGCTGTGGGGGCTCATGCAGGTGGCGATCAGGTCGCCCATCCCGGCCAGGCCCCCGAAGGTGATCGGCCGGGCGCCGAGGGCGACCCCGAGGCGGGCCAGTTCGGCCAGGCCGCGTGACATCACCGCGGCCCGGGTGTTGTCGCCCACCCCGAGCCCCTCGCCGATCCCGGCGGCGATGGCGATGACGTTCTTCAACGCACCACCCATCTCGCAGCCGACGACGTCGTCGTTCCGGTAGACGCGGAACACGCCCCGGGTGAACACCGCCTGGATGGCCATGGCCACCTCGAGGTCTTCGGTGGCGATGACCGAGGCGGCGGCCATGCCCGACATGATCTCGTTGGCCAGGTTGGGCCCGGTCAGGGCGGCCACCGGGTGCCCGGGGACCACCTCCTTGATCACCTCGGTCATCCGGAGCATGGTGCCCTTCTCGAGCCCCTTGGACAGGCTGACCACCGGGATCCACGGCCGCATGCACGGCGCGGCCTCCTCGAGGACGGCACGGAACCCGGAGGTGGGCACGCCCACCACCAGGAGGTCGGCGGCGCACACCGCCTCCTCGAAATCAGCGGTGGCCACCAGTTCGGCGGGCAGGTCGAACCCGGGGAGATAGTCGGCGTTGGCATGGGCGGTGTTGACCGACTCGGCCACCTCGGGGTTGCGCGCCCACAGGACGGTGTCATGGCGCGGGGCGACCAGGGAGGCCACCGTGGTCCCCCACGATCCCGCGCCGAGCACGGCGATCCTCACGGGACCCGGCTCACCAGCTGGGCGCCGAACTCCTCGGAGGTGATCAGCTCGACCAGGGTCCGGACCCCGAACCCGGTGCCGCCCTTGCTCAGATACCGGCTGTTCTCGTCCGACCGGGCCGGCCCGGCGATGTCGAGATGGGCCCATGGAAGGTCGCCCACGAACTCGCGGAGGAGCATGGCCGCGGCGATGCTGCCGGCCTGGCCGGGCCGGCCGACGTTGCGCATGTCGGCGATCTCGGACTCGATGTGGTTGCGGTAGTCGTCCGGCAACGGCAGCGGCCACAGCGCCTCCCCAGCCCGGTCGCCGGCGGCGCGGACCTGGGCGATGAGGTCGTCGTCGTTGCCCAGCACGCCGGCGATCTCCTTGCCCAACGCCACCACCGCGGCACCGGTGAGCGTGGCCAGGTCCACGATGGCGTCGGGTCCGGCCTCGGTGGCCAGGGTCAGCCCGTCGGCCAGCACCAGCCGGCCTTCGGCGTCGGTGTTGAGCACCTCGATGGTCTTGCCGCTCCTGGTGGTGAGCACGTCACCGGGCTTGGTGGCCGACCCGCCCGGCATGTTCTCCGTCAACGGGGTGATGGCGGTGATCCGGATGCGGGCCCCGAGCGCGGCCGCGGCATCCACCGCGCTCAGCACGGCGGCGGCCCCGCCCATGTCGGTCTTCATGGTCTCCATGCCCGTCGCCGTCTTGAGCGACAGGCCGCCGGAATCGAAGGTGATCCCCTTCCCCACCAGCGCCAGATGGGGCACCCGGCCGTCGATCTCGAGTGGGTCGGCCGGACGGTACTCGACGCGCACCAGCCGGGGCGGCTGGGTGGAACCGCGGGCCACCCCGAGCAGGCCCCCGAGGCGCTCGGCGGCGATGCGCTCCCCGTCCCACACCTCGACGGTCACCCCGTCCACCGTGGAGAACCGCTCGACGAAGATGCCGGCGAACTTCTCGGGGGTGAGGGAGCTCGGTGGCTCGTTGACCAGGTCGCGGGCCAGCCCCACCGAGGCGGCCAACCGCGCCCCCGCGCCGCCCCGGCGCCGACGGCGGGTCGTTCGTCGGTGACGCCGGGGACGATGGCCAGTGTGGTCAGTGTTCCGGGGACGTCCCCGGTCCGGAAGGCGTCGTACCGGTAGGAGGCGAGGACCGCGCCCTCGGCCACGGCGGCGCCGGCTCGGCCGGGGTCGAGATCGGTGCCGGAGGGCAGCAGGAGGGCGGCCGTCTCCCCCTGGCCCACGGCACGGACGAAGGCGGCGGCGGCCCGGCGCAGCGACTCCAGCCCGTGGTCACCGGCCATCATCGCCGGTGTGCCCAGCCCGACCAGGACGACTTCGGGTCCTTCGGTCGGACCCGAGGCCCGGAACGTCAGGGTCTGGCCGACCTTGGCGCCGAACCCGTGCCGTTTGCACCACTCCGGATCCACCGCGGTGGGAATCGGGGCCCCGGCGACCTGACCGGTGCCGGCCACCGGACGGGGGCCACTGTCGACGGATACCACCGGCACGCCCACGGCGGTCAGGCCGGCAGGGAGTGAGTCCGCGGTCAGCGTCTCGATGTTCACGTCGTTCGTCCTCCTCGGTCCGGGTGGACCGCCTCGTCGACCACCGCATCGGCGGGCTCTGCCCCGTCGGCCGTCGAGCCTCGACCTCGCCGGGGAGTGCCCCGGGCCAGGAGATGGTGCTCGCCCTCGGCCCAGCGGGCCATGGCCCACAACAGGTCGGACAACCGGTTGAGGTACCGGCCCACCTCCGAACCCTCGATCGGGGAGGAGACGAACAGCCGCTCGGCCCGGCGCACGATGGTCCGGGCCAGGTCCAGGGCGGCCGACGCCCGGGTGGCCCCGGGAACCACGAAGTCGGCGGGCATCTCGAACCGACCGGTCAGGCCGTCGATCTGCTCCTCGAGCGCCTCGACCATCCCGGTGGTGACCAGGGTGGCCCCCGGCTTGAGCTTCGACCGTTTGGCGGGGTCGGTGGCCACTTCGGCCATCAGCACGTACAGCTCCCGCTCCAATGCCGTGAGCAACCGGTCCAGTTCGGAGTCCGGCACCGCCTCGGACCGGGCCACGCCCATGGCCGCCTGGGCCTCGTCGACCGTCCCGTTGATCTCCATGGCCGGGGAGTCCTTCGGGACCCGGCCGCCGAAGAGGAGACCGGTGGTCCCCTCGTCGCCCGTCTTCGTATAGATCTTCACCACGCCGCAGTCACCGGGACGATGCTAAACGACAATGATCGGGCTCCCCGGTCCGGTCCGGGCACCCCGGCACCCGAGCGTCACCAGCGATCCGGCCGGTGATTGCCCGTGGAGACGCGTTCCCCCGGTAGCCTTGATGGGTCATGGGCGCCAACGTCGACTCTCCATCCGGTTACCTCCGCGCCGCCTGCGAGCGGGT
Organism: uncultured Acidimicrobiaceae bacterium; assembly: GCA_963837805.1. Classification (GTDB taxonomy): domain Bacteria; phylum Actinomycetota; class Acidimicrobiia; order Acidimicrobiales; family RAAP-2; genus Bog-756. The sequence goes on along the minus strand of CAWIOU010000029.1, from coordinate 99,059 downwards.
GGTCGTCTTCGACGGCGCCATGGGCACCAACCTCCAACTGGCCGAGCTGACCGCCGACGATTTCGGCGGTCCCGAGCTCGAGGGGTGCAACGAGCTGCTGGTGGTGAGCCGGCCCGAGGTGGTCGACCGGGTCCACCGGTCCTTCTACGAGGTCGGGTGCGATGTGGTCGAGACCGACACGTTCGGCGCCTTCGCCCCGGTGTTGGCCGAGTACGGGCAGGCCCACCGGGTCCGGGAGCTGAACCTCGCCGCCGCCGCCCTGGCCCGCGGTGCGGCCGCCGACTTCTCCACCCCCGACCGGCCCCGCTGGGTGGCCGGGAGCATCGGCCCGGGCACCAAGTTCCCCACGCTCGGCCAGATCCGCTACGCCGACCTCCGCGACGCCTACGAGGAGCAGGCCTCGGCGCTCATCGAGGGCGGGGTGGACCTCATCCTCATCGAGACGGTGTTCGACCTACTGCAGGCCAAGGCGGCCATCAACGGGGCCAGACGGGCGATGCGATCGGCGGGCCGCATGGTTCCCATCCAGACCCAGGTGACCATCGAGCTGACCGGGACCATGCTGCCGGGGACGGAGATCGGCGCCGCCCTGTGCGCCCTCCAGGCCATGGACGTCGACCTGATCGGGCTCAACTGCGCCACCGGCCCGGCCGAGATGTTCGAGCCCCTGCGCCACCTCACCGGCCACGCCACCATTCCCGTCACCTGTCTGCCCAATGCCGGGCTGCCCTCGGTGGTCGACGGGGCCATGCACTACGACCTCACCCCCGAACAGCTGGCCGAGTTCCACCGCCAGTTCGTGAGTGAGCTCGGGGTGTCGGTCATCGGCGGGTGCTGCGGAACCACGCCGGCCCACCTGGCCGCAGTGGTGGCTGCGTGCGCCGACCTCTCCCCGGCGGCCCGCCACCCCGAACCTGAGCACGGCGCGGCATCGATCTACACGCAGGTCCCCTTCGATCAGGACACGTCGTTCCTGGTCGTCGGGGAGCGGACCAACGCCAACGGATCGAAGAAGTTCCGCCAGGCCATGCTGGAGGCCGATTGGGACAGCTGCGTGGCCATGGCCCGTGACCAGGTCAAGGAGGGTTCCCACCTCATCGACGTGTGTGTCGACTACACCGGGGCCGACGGGGTGGCCGACATGGAACAGGTGGCGTCCCGGTTCGCCACCCAGTCGACCGCCCCCCTGATGGTCGACTCGACCGAAGCCCCCGTCGTGGAGACCGCTCTGTCGTGGATCGGCGGGCGGGCGGTGATCAACTCGGTCAACCTCGAAGAGGGCGACGAGCCCGGGACCCGGCTCGACTCGTTCCTCACCCTGGCCAAGGAGTTCGGGGCCGCCGTGGTGTGCACGTGCATCGACACCGAGGGACAGGCCCGCACCGCCGACTGGAAGGTTCGGGCCGCCACCGCCATCCACGACATCGCCATCGAACGGTACGGGCTGCGACCGGAGGACCTCCTGTTCGACGCCTTGGCCCTCCCGTTGTCCACGGGGATGGAGGAGAGCCGCAAGGACGGCATCGAGACCATCGAGGGGATCCGGCGGATCAAGGCCGAGCTGCCCGGCGTCTACACCATCCTCGGCCTGTCCAACGTCTCGTTCGGCCTCAATCCGGCCGCCCGCCAGGTGCTCAATTCGGTGTTCCTCCACGAGTGCGTGGAAGCCGGCCTCGACGCCGCCATCGTCCACGCATCGAAGATCCTGCCCCTGTCGAAGATCGACGACCGGGCCAAGGAGGTCTGCCTCGACCTGGTCTACGACCGCCGGCGCGACGGCTACGACCCCCTGTCCGAACTGCTGACCATCTTCGAGGGGGTGTCGGCCTCGGCCGCCGCGGCCACCGAGGACCGGTCGGGGTGGCCGGTCGAGAGGCGACTCGAGCACCGGATCATCGACGGGGACCGCAACGGGATCGAGGCCGACCTCGACGAGGCCATGGCCGGCGGCACCCCGCCGCTCCTCATCATCAACGACCATCTCCTGGCCGGGATGAAGACGGTGGGCGAGCTGTTCGCCTCCGGTGAGATGCAACTGCCCTTCGTGCTCGGCTCGGCCGAGACGATGAAGACGGCGGTCGCCTATCTCGAACCCTCCATGGAGAAGGCCGACCAGGGCGGCAAGGGGGTCATGGTGCTGGCCACGGTCAAGGGCGATGTCCACGACATCGGCAAGAACCTGGTCGACATCATCCTCACCAACAACGGCTACACGGTGAAGAACCTCGGGATCAAGGTGGGCATCGTCGACATGGTCAGCGCCCTCGAGGAGACGGGCGCCGATGCCATCGGGATGAGCGGGCTCCTGGTCAAGTCGACGCTGATCATGCGCGAGAACCTCGAAGAGCTGAACCGCCGCAACCTGTCGCACATCCCGGTCATCCTGGGCGGGGCCGCACTGACCCGCACCTATGTCGAGCGGGACCTCCGCAAGGTCTACGACGGCCGGCTCTTCTACGGCAAGGATGCCTTCGAGGGGCTCCGGACCATGGACCGGCTGGTCGAGCTGACCAAGTCGGGCGAGGACGACCCCGAGTTCGGGCGGGCCATCGGCGGTCGGGACCTCGGGCCCCGCAAGAGCGAGCTGCGCAAGCAGGCCGCCGCCGAGGCGCGGGAACGGGGCGAGACCCTGCCGAAGCGGTCACCGGAGGTGGCCACCGACAATCCCACCTTCAAGCCACCCTTCCTCGGGAGCAGGGTGGCCAAGGGGATGCCCATCGACGACATCGCCGCCTTCCTCAACGAGACCGCCCTGTTCCGCAACCAATGGGGGTTTCGCCCTCAGAACGGCGAGGACGACGCCTCCTTCAAGGAAGGGGTGAGGGGACTCCTGCGCGACCAGCTGGCCACGGCCAAGGCCAGCCAACTCCTGGTGCCCCAGGTGGCGTGGGGTCACTTCGCGGCCAACGCCGACGGCGACGATCTGGTCCTGTTCGAGGACGAAAGCCGGACCAAGGAGCTGATGCGGTACACCTTCCCCCGCCAGGCCGAGTCGCCGTGGCTGTGTATCAGCGACTTCTTCCGCCCGATCGAATCCGGCGAGCCCGACTGGGCCAGCTTCCAGGTGGTGACCATGGGGGACCGGGTGTCCGAGGAGGCAGCGCGCCTGAAGGCAGACGACCAGTACAGGAACTACCTCTACCTCCACGGGCTGGGGGTCGAGATGGCCGAAGCCCTGGCCGAGTACTGGCACCACCGGATCCGCGAGGAGCTGGGCTTCGCCGACCAGGACGGCCCCACCCTCACCGGGCTGTTCCGTCAGAAGTACCGGGGCGGGCGCTACTCGTGGGGCTACCCGGCCTGCCCGGACCTGGAGGACAACGCCAAGGTGGTCGAGCTCCTCGGGGCCGACCGCATCGGGATCGAGGTGAGCGAGGGGTTCCAACTCCACCCCGAGCAATCGACCACGGCGATCATCTGCCATCATCCGCAAGCCAAGTACTTCGTGGCGTAGGGACGTCGCCGATGCCGTCACGCTGGTGGCGCCCACAGCTGATCGGGCCCGTGAAAAAATTTGCCCGCTCCGGCGCGGTGGCGGTGATGGCCGTGGCATCCGGCCTGGCGTTGTCGACCACTCCGGCCGCCGCGTCCGTCCCCGTCTCGTCGACCGACCCTCCGCTCGAATCACTGGTCCTCTCCCAGCCACTGCCCGGCTATACGGTGGCCCCGCCCGGGCCGACCAACGGTCCGATGACGGCGACCGAGTTCGCATCCCAGTCGACGGCGCCCCAGCAGGCAGAGGAACAATTCAATTCGCTGGCCGCCCAGCCCTCGTTCGGAGCCTTCATCCGGCTGTGGACCGACCGGTCCGGACCGGGGCAGGGGGCGAACGACATGGCTGCGTTGTTGTTCCGCATCCCGAAGCACGGTGAGGCGGCAACGTTCGCCGTCGGCCTGCGGGCGCCCTTCGCCGGCGCCTCCGGCACCGACCCGTTCGACGTGCCCAGCATCCCGGGCGCCCACGGGTACTCCGTGCACATCGCCGCGCCGGTCCGCGCCGTCGAGCAGATCGTCATCTTCCGCGCCGGTCGGTACGTGTCGATGACCGAGCTGGCCTCGTCGGCCTCGACCTCCAATCCGGCTGCCCTCAGCCCGTCCCAAGCCATCGCCGTGAGCTTTCAACAGTACGAAGCCCTCCGGCACGGGGACCCCAGCGGTTCGGTGGATGCGGTCCGCCCGGCCCGACCGGTGGTCCCCGCCGACACGGCCGGGGGAACGTCGCTGGCCACCGTGGTCGTGCTCATCGCCGCGCTCCTGATCGTCGGCGCCGGAGTGGTGTTGGTGTTCGGGCGGGTCCGTCGGCGTCGGCCGGTGCCGTCGGCCCTCGATCCGTGGGCTCCGGGAGGAATCTTCGACACCTTCGGGGCCACGACACCGACCGACGCCGAGTGGCCGGTCCACGTCCTCGGCGTTCCCGAGCTCGATCCCGAGGCCCGGCCCCCGGCCCGAATGGTTCCCGCGCTGGTGTCGGCGCCGTCCTACGGCTCGACCGCCGTCGACGAGGAGCCGTTCCCCGGCTTCGATTGAACGTACCGACGCCGGCCGGCGTCGATTGAACGGTACCGGCGACGGCCGGCACGTTGGTCATCGAGCGCGGTCGATCACACGAAAACAGTGCGTTTGCGAGTTCCGATCACTACCATGGATGGGACCAGCGTCGTTACCCGGTGAGGGGGTACGGCGACAACCACATCAGGAGACGGCATGCCCCCGATCGAGCTCGGCGTGATCTGCTTCGGTGGCTTCGTGGTTGTCATGCTGCTCATCATCCGGGCCAAGCGCGCCCACGACCAGAAGATCCGACGGGCGGCCAGCTCCGGCTTCTATGACTTCGACGTGGCCCGCTACGGCACGGCGACCGCGGGAAGCTCGCTCATGGAGAAGAGCGTCGAGGCCAGCAGCCGACCACTGGCCCCGTCCTTCACCTCGGCCGGTCGGGGGGCAGGCGAGAAGCACCGGGCCGCCACCCCGGCGCCGGCGTCGCCCATACCGTCGTCGTTCGGTGTCATCGACCGGTCGCTGGTCACCGCGGTACCGGCGTACGAGCAGAGGACAGCCGAACAGCACCGGCCGCCCGCCGAACGGCCGCCGACTGCCGGCGTGGTGCCGGACGCCGAACCGGTCGGACTCTCCATCCCGTCGACGCCGGTGATCCCTCCGGCCACTGCCGAATCGCCGGAATCGGATCCGCCCGCATCCTCGCTCCCGCCGCTGGTGCAACCCCCACCGCCGTCGGCGGGTCCCCCCGCGTAACCGCGCCTGGGCCCGGCCGATCCCTAGAGGGCCAGGGTTGCCCCGCCGTCGACCACCAGCGCGGCGCCGTTGACGAACCTCGCCTGCCGGGAGCACAGGAACGCGGCGATGCGACCGAAATCGGCGGGATCCCCCATCACCCCCGACCCACCGAGCTCGCGCATGCGGTCGGTGGCATGGGGCCCCGGGCACAGCAGGTTCAGGGTGATGCCGCTCCCCTCGCCGGCGAGATCCTGGGCCGCGGTCTTCGCCCACGCCCACAGGCCCGCTCTGGCCAGGTTGGACAGGGCCAACCCGGGGATCGGTTGCACCACCGAATACGAGGTGATGCAGCAGATCCGTCCCCACCGGTTCCCGCGCATGACGGGGACCGCCTCCCTGACCAGACGGACGGCCGACTTCAGGTTGGCCTCGAGGGCCTGATCGATCATCGGGTCGTCGACCTCCAGCGCATGGGCGGCGGGGGGACCGCCGGCATTGGCGATCACGATGTCGACGGTCCCGAAGGCCCGCACCGTGGCCTCGACCAGTTCGGCGGGCACGCCCGGATCGGCGATATCGGCGGCGTGGGTGGCCACGTGGGCCCCGGCGGCCCGCAGACTCGCCTCCGCTTCGGCCAGGGATTCGGCGCGGCGCGAGGAGATCATCACCTGCACCCCCTCGGCGGCCAGCGCCTCGGCCGTGGCCCGGCCCAGTCCGCGGGAGCCGGCCACCACCAGCGCCACCCGCCCCTCGATGCCCAGGTCCACCGGGGTCCCTACCCGCCCACCACGACCAGGCTGTGATCGGCGGCGTTGAGCGGTTCGGGTTCGCCGTCCTCGCCGATGACCACGATGTCCTCGAGCCTCATCCCGAAGCGCTCCGGCCAGTAGATGCCCGGCTCCACCGAAAACGCGTGACCCGGTCGGAGGTGTTCGGCGTTGCCGGCGACCAGGTAGGGGTCCTCGTGCTCCTCGATGCCGATCCCGTGACCGGTCCGGTGGACGAAGAGACCGCCGAAGCCGGCGTCCTCGATGACCTGCCGGGCCACCCGGTCCACGTGCTCGGCCGGCACGCCGGCCCGGGCCGACGAGACGGCGCGCTGTTGGGCCACCCGCAGCACGTCGTAGCACTCTTCGATCTCGGGGGACGGCTGACCGGTCACCACGGTGCGGGTGATGTCCGAGCAGTAGCCCACGTCCCCGTCGAGCGAGTAGGCCCCCCCGAAGTCGCACACCACGGTCTCCCCGCGCCCGATGACCCGTCCGCCGGGCTCGTGGTGCGGGCTGGCGGCATTGGGGCCACTGCCCACGATGGCGAAGTTGACCTGCTGATGACCCTCTTCGACCAGCAGAGCGGCGAGACGGGCGGACACCGCGGCCTCGGTGCTGCCCACGAGTGGGATGTCACCGGCCTGCAACAGGGCGGCGACCCGGTCGGCGGCGGCACCGGCCAGCCTGAGGGCGTCCAATTCCAGTGCGTCCTTGACGGCCCGGATCGGTGAGGTGACCGCCGAGGCCTCGATCCAGCGGGCGGTGGGCAGCCGGCGTTGGAGGCCGAGGAGGGTGGTCGTCCAGGCCCGGTCGGAGATGGCCAGTGTGGAGGTGCCCCCGGCCGCACCGGCAACCGGGCCGGCTACCAGTTTGGTGACCAGATCGAGCGGGTCCTCGGTGTCGGTCCACGGCTGCAGGGAGAACAGGTCGTCGGCGGCCGCCACCCTGGGCGCCTCCAGGGCGGGGACGACCAGGACGGCGTCGCCGGCCGCGGGCAGGACCAGCATGGTCAGCCGCTCGAGGGGCATGGCGCGGTAGCCGGTGAGCCAGGGGAGATCGGCCCCGTGGGAGAGCAGGAGGGCGTCCACGCCGGTCTCCACCAGGCGCTGGCGGACCCGGCTGATCCGCGTCCGGCGCGAGGCCAGGGCCGTGGCCGACAGCGTGGTCACCGTGCCCTCGGGGCCTCGGCCAGGGCCACCGCCCGATCCGGTCCGGGACCAGCCGGCGTCGGTCCCCCGGCGGAGGCCGACGCCTCGACCGCCTCCCGGGCGTGATAGCTCGAACGGGTGAGTGGCGACGCCTGGACATGGGAGAACCCCATGGCCAGGCCCGCGTGGCGAACGGCTTCGAACTCCTCGGGGGTCCACCACCGGGCCACCGGCAGATGGTTGGCCGTCGGACGCAGGTACTGGCCGGCGGTGACGATGTCTGTCCCCACCGCCCGGAGGTCGGCCAGGGTGGCCAGCACCTCGTCCATCCGTTCGCCCATGCCGAGGATGATCCCGGACTTGGTGGTGAGCCCGGCGTCCTTGGCCCGGGCCAGGACGGTCAGGCTCCTGGCGTACCCGGCCGACGGGCGGACCGCCCGCTGCAGCCGGGCCACCGTCTCGATGTTGTGGTTGAGGACATCGGGCCGGGCGTCGAACACGGTGGCGAGCGATGAGACGTCCCCTTTGCAGTCCGAGATGAGCACCTCGATGGTCGTCCGGGGCGTACGGTCCCTGATCGACGCGATGGTGGCCGCGAACCCGCCCGCGCCACCGTCGGCCAGGTCGTCGCGGGCGACACAGGTGATCACCGCATGGGCCAGACCCATCTGTTGCACGGCCCGCGCCACCCGCTCCGGCTCACCGGCGTCGAGAGGCAGTGGGTGGCGGGTGTCGACCTGGCAGAACCCGCAGGCCCGCGTGCAACGCGAACCGTTGATCATGAAGGTGGCGGTCCCGTCCGACCAGCACTCGTAGATGTTGGGGCAGCCGGCCTCCTCGCACACGGTGACCAGATCGAGGTCGCGGAGTCCGTGCTTGAGCCCGAGGTAGCCGTCGCCCATTCGGGCCTCGACCCGCAGCCAGGACGGCTTCCTCTCCCGCATCGGGACCCCGGCACCGGGTTCGACGCCGGCCCGCCGGAGCCGCCGGTCGAGAGCGCGCTCCCCGGGACGCCGAGCGGACAGGGACACCGCCACCGGTCGGGCCCCGGGAGCGTCGGTCACCCGTTGGATGTCGCCGGCCGCGCCCCACACCGACCGCGCCGAGGTGACGACGGCCTCCACCACCTCGGTCATCGACGCCCCACACCCTTCGGCCTCGAGTGAGGTCACCGGTTTGTCGGCGATCCCGCACGGCACGATGTGCCCGAACATGGAGAGGTCGGGGTGGACGTTGAGGGCGAAGCCGTGGGTGGTGCGGCCCCTGGACGTCCGAACCCCGATGGCACAGATCTTGCGAGGTCCGGTCGCCGCTCCCCCTCGCCCGGCCCCGTCGTCGTCGTCCAACCCCACCCAGACGCCCGGGTAGCCGGGTAGCCGTCCCACCGTGGACCGGGGGATGCCCAGGGCGACGAGGGCCTCGATCACCACCTGCTCGACCCGGCCGACGTGGTGGGGACCCCGGTGCGGTCCGGGGCCGACGGTGAGCAGCGGGTAGCCCACCAGCTGGCCGGGACCGTGGTAGGTGACGTCGCCGCCCCGGTCGACCCTGATCATGTCCGCTCCCACCGACGCCGGGTCGACCAGCACGTGGCCGGCGTCGCCGTTGGAACCCAGGGTGTAGACGGACGGGTGCTCGAGAAGGAGGAGATAGTCCTCGTCCGAGCGCCGGCTCACGGCGCGCTGCAGGTCCCAGGCCTCGCGGTAGGGCACCCGGCCCAACCACCGGATCCTCATCGGCGGTCGGCCGGGCGACCGTCGGAGCCGGACGCCACCGGCCTACAGCTCACCGGCCCAGTCGCGGTCGTTGAGGATCTCCGACAGCCGGGCCAGATAGCGCGCCACGTAGGCGCCGTCCACGGCCCGGTGATCGAAGGACATGGCCACCAGGCCGACCGAGTGGATGGTGATGGACTCGGTCCCGTCGGGGAGCTCGACCACCACGGGCTTCCTGGCCACACCATCGGTGGAGAGGATGGCCACCTGGGGCTGGTTGATGATGGCCCCGGTGATGAGGGTCCCGAACGGTCCGGCGTTGGTGATGGAGAAGGTGCCGCCGCTGATGTCGTCGAGGCTCAGCCTCTTGCTGCGGGCCCGGTCGGCGACGTCGCGGATCCGGCGGGCCATCCCCCGCAGGTTGAGCTCCTCGGCATTGTGCACGACGGGGACGATGAGGCCCTCGTTGTCGAGGTCGACGGCGATCCCGAGATTGATGTCGTGGTGGATGATCAGGGCGTCGTCCCCCACCGAGGCGTTCAGGTGCGGGAACTCGGCCAGGGCCTCGACGGCAGCCCGGGCGGCGAACGGGAGATAGGTCAACCCGAATCCCTCTTCGGCCCGGAAGCGCTGGCCGTGGAGGCGACGAACCTGCTCGACCCGCTCGTAGTCGATCTCCTTGACCATCAGGGTGTGGGCCGACGTGGCCTTGGACCGGACCATGTGCTCGGCGGTCCGCCGCCGGATGTTGGTGAACGGGACGACCTCGTCGCGCGGCGAATCCGGACGCCGGGCTCCCGCCGGCTCGGCGGTGACCGGCTGGCGGCGGTCGGTGATGCTCGGCACCGGCGCCGGGTCGGACGAGACGGTCTGCGGTAAGCCGGCGATGGCCGACTCGACATCGCTCCGGGTGATCCGGCCCCCGAGTCCCGTACCGCGGACCGCAGCGGGGTCGAGGTCGTGCTCGTTGAGCAGCTTGCGCACCACCGGCGAGAGCACCAACCCGTCGCCCGAGCGGTTCGGTGACGGCGCCGGCGGGGCCTCGGGAGTCGGTGCCGGGGACGGGTCGCCGGTGTGCTCGGACGCCGGCAGCCGGGCGGCGGCGGCCGCGGCCGCCTCGGTCGACGGCGGCGGCTCGACGGGGCCGGCAGGGGCCACCGGCTCTGCACTGACGGCGGCAGGCGCCGATCCGCGGCCATTGGTGGAGGCCTCGTCGCCGATCACGGCCAGGGTCACGCCGACGTCGACCGTGTCGCCCTCCGGTACCAGGATGGCGGTCAGCACGCCCTCGGCCGGGGACGGCACCTCCGAATCGACCTTGTCCGTCGACACCTCGAACAACGGCTCGTCCCGGGCCACCTGGTCGCCGACGGCCTTGTACCACTTGGTGATGGTGCCCTCGGTCACCGTCTCGCCCAGCTGCGGCATGGTCACCTCAGGCAACGTGGAGCCCCCTTCCGGTCAGGGCCAGCACCGTCTCGCCGAACGTCTCCGACAGGGACGGGTGCGGTTGGATGAATTGGGCCACCTCGTCGGCCGTGGCCTCCCAGTTGACGGCCAGGTACCCGGCACCGAGCTGCTCGGTCACCCACGGGCCCACCATATGGACGCCGAGGATCCTCCCCGTGGTCCCGTCCGGATGCCGTTCGGCCACCACTTTCACCAGACCTTCGGTGTCCCCGATGATCCGGGCCCGGCTGTTCCCGCCGAAGGGGTCCTTCTTCACGGCCACATCGAAACCGGCCTGGCGGGCGGCCGCCTCGGTCAGCCCGGCGAAGGCCACCTCGGGATGGCAGTAGATGGCCCAGGGCACCCGCGGATAGTCGACGGGAACGACGGGCTCGCCCAGGATTCCCTTGATCACGACGATTCCCTCGGCGAACCCGACGTGGGCGAGCTGGGGGGTGCCGGCCACCACGTCGCCCACCGCCCACACCCCCGGTGCCGCCGTCCGCATGGTCTCGTCGGCCACCACGAAGCCGTGATCGTCCACCACCACCCCGGTCCCGGCGGCCAGGAGGCCCTCGGTGCGGGGACGCCGGCCCACCGACACGACGACGGCGTCGACGGCCAGCTTCTCGCCGTCGCCGTAGGAGACGGTGGTCCCGTTCCCTGTCGGATCCGGGGTGTGGCCGTCGAGCTGCACCCCCGCCTTCACCTCGATCCCCCGCTTGCGGAAGGACCGGGCCACCGTCTTGACTACGTCCTCGTCGCAGCCGCTCAGGATGGTCGGCAGGGCCTCGAAGACGGTCACGGAGGCACCGAGGTCGCTCAGCAGGGAGGCGAACTCACACCCGATGGCCCCCCCACCGACGACGGCCACCGACTCGGGCAGCCGGTCGAGGTCCAGCACCTCATCGGAGGTCATGACCAGTATCCCGTCGACGTCGAAGCCGGGGATGGTCCTCGGCACCGAACCGGCGGCGAGGACGATGTCCGTGCCGGTGATTTCGGTGGTCGTACCGTCGTTGCCGGCGATCCGGACCCGGTGGTCCGCCAGCAGGGTCCCGCTGCCGTTGAAGACCTGGATACCCCGGCCCTTCATCAGCCCGGCCAGGCCCCGGAACAGCTGGTCGACCACCTGCTGCTTCCGGGCCTGGCTCACCGAAAAATCGAGGCGGGGTGCGACGTCGCCGTCACCCCCGGCATTGATCCCGAACTGCGCCGAGTCGGACACCGTGCGGTAGACGGCCGCGGTCTCGAGGAATTCCTTGGCCGGGACGCAGCCGCGGTGCAGACAGGTGCCGCCCACCTTGTCCATTTCCACCACGGCCACCGACAACCCAGCGGCGGCCCCGTACAGAGCCGTGGCGTAGCCGCCCGGGCCGCCGCCGATGACCACCACGTCGAACGCCGACCCGGCTTCCTCCGACTCCGATGCCTGCGCTACCACCTCGTCTGCCGTGGGAACCACCTCCGTCGAGAACTCATCACCTGGGTGTGAAACCGGTACCAGCCTATCGGCCGCCCCCGGCGCCCCACTTCGGCGGCCGGGGGGCCGAGTCCCGCCTCCGGCACCGGCGGTGAACGCCGACCGGCGGCCCGCAGCCGATGTTCAGGAGAGCACCCGCCTCCTGAAGTTCCGGAGCCCGAGACCGAGGAAGAGCACCAGGAAGCCAGTGATCACCGGGTAGATCACGAACAGGTGCATATGGGGCGCGTCGGTGAAGGCGGCCCGCATCCCCTCGTTCACGTAGATGAGCGGGTTGATCAGCACCACCGTCTGGAGCCAGTGCCAACCGTCGACCTTGATCGGGGCCAGCCGGGTCCACTCGTAGTAGGTACCGCCGAGAAAGGTCACCGGCAGGATGATGAACCCGAACATGAGCCCGATGTTGCGGGGTTCGAAGCTGGTCCCGAGCAGGAGGCCGAGGGAGGCCATGGTCACGCAGGAGAGGGGGACGACGGTCACGATGATCCACCAGTGGAAGTTGAGATGGGCCTCGACACCCTTGGCGTGCACGACCGAGGCGATGGGCAGGACGATGATCGCCGAGATCAGACCCTGGACCGCACCCGACAGGACCTTGGCCATGGCCACCAACCAGATGGGGCAGGGTGCCTGCACCCGGTCTTCGATCTCCCGGGTGAACCCGAACTCCTGGGACATGATGAGCGCCACCGACTGCACGCCCTGGAAGAGGATCGAGATCCCCACCACACCGGGGACCAGCAGGGTGGCGAAAGCCGACTCCGCCGCCGGCCCGCCGCCGCCGCCGATGCCCTGGCCGATCTTCGGGAAGACGTAGAGGAAGACGAAGCAAAGGAGAAATGGCTGCACCAGGACCCGGATGACGAACTCGACGAGATGCTTGCGCAGCACCACCAGATCGCGCAGGATCAGCGCCCACAGGGCGATCCGGCCCGCCTCGAACGCCGAACGGGTCGGCTTGGAGTGCACGGCGGAGACCGGAGCGCTCATCTCGACCGTGCTCATTCGTCGCGCAGCTCCTTGCCGGTGAGGTTGATGAAGACGGTCTCGAGGGTGGGTTCGGTCACCGAGAGGTCCAGCACCGGATACCCGGCGTCCTCGGCGACACCCACCACCGTGGGGAGGAGGCGGTCCTTACCCTTCACGTGGAGCTCGACCCCGCCCTCGATGGGTCGGGTGCGGGTCACCCCGGCGATGCCCTCGGCCAGGACGCGGGCCAGCTGCTCGGGGTCGCCCGACGCGGTGACCGTGACGATGGTGTCGGCATCGACCTGTTGCTTCAGCGCGGCAGGCGTGTCGAGGGCCAGGATCTTCCCCCGGTCCATGATGGCCACCCGGCCGCAGAGCTGGTCGGCCTCTTCCATGTAGTGGGTGGTCAGGAGAATGGTCTGGCCGGCCGCGTTGAGCTCGCGCAACGTACCCCACAGGGCCAGCCGGCTCTGGGGATCGAGCCCCGCGGTGGGCTCGTCGAGGAAGAGCACCGCCGGACGGTGGAAGATGGCCCGGGCCACCATGAGACGCTGGGCCATGCCCCCCGAGAGGGCGTAGACCGATGCCCCGGCCCACTTCTCCAACTGGAATTGCTCGAGCAGCTCGGTGGCGGTACGGCGCGACTCCCGGGCCGGGATCCCGAACAGCCGGCCGTGGAAGTAGAGGTTCTCCCACACGTTCAGCTGCCGGTCGAGCGTGTTCTGTTGGCTCACGATGCCGAGGATCTGCTTGGCCAGGGCCGGGTGGGCGACCACGTCGATACCACCGACGAAGGCCTGGCCCGATGTCGGGATCACCCGCGTGGTGAGCATGCCCGCGGTGGTGGTCTTGCCCGCTCCGTTCGGGCCCAGCAGTCCGAAGATCTCCCCGGGTCGGACCGTCAGCTCCAACCCGTCGACGGCGCGGAGCTCCGATCCGGCGTACACCTTGGTGAGTCCGACCGTCCGGATGACGGCGTCGCCGGCGGCAGGCTCCTCTGCCGTGGGGGTCGGGAGGGTGGAGGTCATGGTCTTTGCAGGACACTACCCGAGCCGTTCGGGCGCCCCGACCCGTCGCCGGCTCCCGGCAACGGCACGAGCTACTTGGGGGGCATCCGGATTCCGCCGTCGAGCCGGATCACCTCGGCGTTCAGGTAGCTGTTGGAGGCGATGAACGCCACCAGCTCGCCGAACTCGGCCGGGTTCCCCAGACGCTTGGGGAAGTTGACCGACTCGGCCAGCGCGTTGCGGGCTTCGTCGGGCAGCATGGCCAGCAGCGGCGTGTCGAACAGGCCCGGGGCGATGGCCACCACCCTGATCCCGACCACGGCCAGGTCCCGGGCCGCGGGCAGTGTCATGCCCACGATGGCGCCCTTGGACGCGGAGTAGGCCAACTGGCCGATCTGACCGTCGAAGGCCGCCACCGAGGCCGTGTTGACGATGACGCCTCGTTCGCCGTTCTCCTGCGGCTCGACCGTGGCCATGACCGAGGCCGCCTTGGTCATCACATTGAAGGTCCCGATGACGTTCAGGTTCTGGATGAACTGGAAGGGGGCGAGGTCGTGGGGCGATCCGTCCCGGTTGATGACCCGACCCACCCATCCGGTTCCGGCACAGTTCACCGCCATCCGGAGACGGCCGCCCTCGGCCGCCTGATCGACCGCCTTCTGGCAGTCGTCAGGATCGGTGACGTCGCCACCCACGAAGCTGGCGTTGGCGCCGATGTCGGCCACCACTTCCTTGCCCCGCTCCTCGTTGCGGTCGAACACGGTAACCCGCACGCCCCCGGCGGCAAGCGTACGGGCGGTGGCCTCGCCCAGGCCCGATGCACCGCCGGTGATGATTGCTGAACTTCCGTTGATCTCCATGCCGGCAGGTTACGGGAGCAACCGCCCGCCACCCAAACCGGGCCGTCCGGACCTACTGGCGGGCCGCGGCCTGGGTGGCCATCTGGTCCACCACGTCGTTCATCCGGTCCCCCGAGTGCCCCTTGACCCATTCGAAGCTCACCGGGCGGGACGGGTCGAGCGCCAAGGCCAGGAGATCCTTCCAGAGGTCCTGGTTGGCCACCGGCTTCCCCTGGGCGTTGCGCCAGCCCCGTCGCTCCCATCCGACCCACCACTTCTGGCGGAAGCAGTTGACCACGTAGGTCGAGTCACTCATGACCAGGAGCGGCCCGGGCAACGCCTGCAAGGCGCGGAGCACCGCGGTGACCTCCATCCGCTGATTGGTGGTGTGCGGCTCGCCGCCGCTGTCCGAGGGACCACCGTCCACCACCCAGGCCCAGCCACCCCGGCCCGGGTTCCCGAGGCACGATCCGTCGGTGTAGACGACGGTCACCGGATCGGAGGACGAGGAGGCGGAGCTCATCCGGACAGCATGCCTGCTGGATGCGGCCGACGGGTGCACGGCGAGGATATGAGGGATCCGGCGGACCCTGTCCTTCCCCCCGGGCCCGCGCAGTGCAAGCATGGGATGGTGCTGTTCGACGGAGTGAGCCATCAGTTGCCCGACGGCGATCCCGTCGAGACGTCCGAGTGGCTGGACGCGTTCGACGACGTCGTCGACGTCCACGGCCGGACCCGGGCGCGCTATCTGCTCATGAGGATCCTCGAGCGGGCCCGGCAGAAGCAGGTGGACTTCCCGGCCACGGTGTCGTCCCCATACGTCAACACCATCCCGTCCGACGAGGAGCCGGACTTTCCCGGAGACGAGTACCTCGAGCGCCGGATCAGGGCCTTCATCCGCTGGAACGCCGCGGTCATGGTGGTGAGGGCCAATGTCCGCTCCGAGGCCATCGGCGGCCACCTGTCCACCTACGCCAGTTCCGCCTCGCTCTACGAGGTGGGGTTCAACCACTTCTTCCGGGGCAAGGACGGCGGGCATCCCGGGGACCAGGTCTACTTCCAGGGGCACGCCTCCCCCGGCATCTACGCCCGGGCCTTCGTCGAGGGCCGCCTCTCGGCGGAGCAGCTCGACAACTTCCGGTTCGAGGTGGGGACCAGCGGGCTCTCCTCCTATCCCCACCCGCGTCTCATGCCCGAATTCTGGGAGTACCCGACGGTGTCGATGGGCCTCGGCCCTCTCAACGCCATCGCCCAGGCTCACGTCAGCCGCTATCTCCACGCCCGGGGCATGGCCGACACCGCCGGCAGCCGGGTGTGGTGCTTCGTGGGTGACGGGGAGTTCGACGAGCCCGAGACGACCGGCGCCCTGGGGATGGCCGGCCGCGAGCACCTCGACAACCTGGTGTTCGTGGTCAACTGCAATCTCCAGCGGCTCGACGGCCCGGTGCGGGGCAACGGCAAGGTGATCCAGGAGTTCGAGGCCCTCTTCCGGGGGGCGGGCTGGAACGTGATCAAGGTGATCTGGGGACGGACCTGGGACGACCTGTTGGCCAAGGACGTCGAGGGGGTGCTGCTCGACAAGATGAACTCGACGGTCGACGGCGAGTTCCAGAAGTACGCCACCGAATCGGGGGCCTATATCCGGGAGCATTTCTTCGGCCCCGACCCCCGGCTGCAGGAGCTGGTCAGCCATCTCTCGGACGAAGAGCTGCAGTCGCTTCCCCGCGGCGGCCACGACTACCGCAAGCTCTATGCCGCCTACCAGGCGGCCACCGAGCACGTGGGGGCTCCCACCGCCATCCTGGCCAAGACCATCAAGGGGTGGACCCTCGGACCCGAGATCGAGGCCCGCAACGCCACCCACCAGATCAAGAAGATGACGAAAGCGCAGCTGCTCACCCTGCGCAACCGGCTGTTCCTCAACGACGAGATCCCCGAGCACGACCTCGATGCCGATCTGCCCCCCTACTACCGGCCGGCGCCCGACGAGAAGGCCGCCGTCTATCTGGCCGAGCGACGGCGGTCCCTGGGCGGCCCCCTGCCGCGGCGGGTGGTGCGGTCCAAACCGCTGCCGCCCCCCGACAAGACCGCGTTCGCCGATCTCCTGGCCGGCTCGGGCCGCCAATCGGTGTCCACCACCATGGCTTTCGCCCGCCTGTTGCGCTCGCTGGTGCGCGATCCGTCGATCGGGCCGCGGATCGTCCCCATCGTCTCGGACGAGGCCCGCACCTTCGGGCTCGAGTCGCTGATCAGCGAAGTGCAGATCTACGCCCCCGAAGGCCAGCGTTACACGCCGGTCGACGCCGGGCTGGCCCTCCACTACGCGGAGAGCGCCTCGGGACAGGTCCTCCAGGAGGGAATCAGCGAAGCCGGCGCGGTCGCCGCGTTCACCGCGGCGGCGACGTCGTACGCCACCTGGGGCGAGCCGATGATCCCCTGCTACCTCTTCTACTCCATGTTTGGTTTCCAGCGGGTGGGCGACCTGCTCTGGGCCCTCGGGGACTGCCGGGGCCGCGGCTTCCTCCTCGGCTGCACCGCCGGCCGCACCACGCTCAACGGCGAGGGACTCCAGCACCAGGACGGGCACTCCCTGCTGCTGGCCTCGACGGTGCCGAGTGTCGCCGCCTACGACCCGGCCTTCTCCTACGAGGTGGCCGCCATCGTCGAGGACGGCATCCGGCGGATGACCGGCCCCGAACCCGAGGACCGGGTCTGGTATCTCACGCTCTACAACGAGAACTACCCGATGCCGGCGATGCCCGGCGATCCGTCCGAGGCCGAAGCGGTGCGGGTGGGGGCCGTCAAGGGCATGTACCGGTTCGCTCCCGGCGTCGGTGGAAACGGGCCGCCCGACCCGGGCGCAGCCACCGGCACGGCCCGGGCCACCGTGCTGTTCTCCGGGTCGGCCTGGCAGGCGGCGGCCGAGTCCCGGCGATTGCTGGCCGTCGACTGGGGGGTCGACGCCGATCTGTGGTCGGTGACCTCGTACAAGTCGCTCCGCGAGGAGGCCGTCTCGGTCGAGCGCTGGAACCGGCTCCATCCGGAGGAGAACGAGCGGGTACCCTTCGTCACCTCCCAGCTGGCCGAATCACGCGGCCCCATCGTGGCCGTGACCGACTTCATGCGGTCCGTACCCGACCAGGTGTCCCGATGGATGCCTCGGCCCTTCACCTCGCTCGGAACCGACGGCTTCGGCCGCTCGGACACCAGGGATGTCCTGCGGCGCTTCTTCGAGGTGGACGCCGCCCACGTGGTGGTGGCCGTCCTCCACCGGCTGGCCGCCGACGGCATTCTCCCGGCCACCACCGTCTCCGACGCCATCCAGCGCTACGGCATCGACCCGGCGGCCGGCGACCCCTGGTCGGACTGACCCTGGGTCGACGACGGGCGTATCGGGAAGGGACTGCCACCGGCAACCGTAGGCTCCGACGGTGACCGCGTTGATGGTGCAGGGGGTGTCGAGCGACGCCGGCAAGAGCCTCCTCGTCACCGCCCTGTGTGCCTGGGCCCGTCGCCAGGGAATCCATGCCGCGCCCTTCAAGGCCCAGAACATGTCCAACAACGCCCGGACCGTCGACGGCGGCGAGATCGGCAGCGCCCAATGGCTCCAGGCGCTGGCCGCAGGCGTGGAGCCCGACGTCCGGATGAACCCGGTCCTCCTCAAGCCCGAGAGCGAGACCCACAGCCAGGTCGTCCTCAACGGACGGGTCAGCCACGAGTTCACTTCGCGGCCGTGGCGGGGAAGGTCGGCCGGCCTCTGGCCCCATGTGACCGCGGCGCTGGCATCCCTGGCCCACGAATTCGACGTGGTGATCATCGAAGGAGCCGGGAGCCCGGCCGAGACGAACCTCTGGCCCGATGACATCGCCAACATGGCGGTGGCCGACGCCGCCGATGCCCCGGTGGCCCTGGTGGCCGACATCGACCGGGGTGGCGCGTTCGCTCACCTCTACGGGACGTGGGCGCTCCTCCCGACCCGGTGGCAGGCCCGCATCGAGGGCTTCGTCCTCAACAAGTTCCGGGGCGATCCCGACCTCCTCCGTCCTGCGCCGGACGATCTCCGGGCGGCCACCGGGGTACCCACCGTCGGGGTGCTCCCCTGGCTCGACCACGGACTCCCTGACGAGGAGGGCCCGACCCCGCGGGCCAGGGCCGGACGCGGGCCGTCGGTCTCGATCGTCTGTGCTCCCTACGCATCGAACCTCGACGAGTTCGCCGCGCTGCAGCAGGTTGCCGACGTCAGCTGGGTGCGGTCACCCGATCAGCTCGGAGCCACCGACCTGATCGTGCTCCCGGGATCGAAGCACGTGGCCCACGACCTGGCCTGGCTCCGACGGACCGGGCTGTCCGGCGCCGTGGTCGGAGCGGTGGACGGCGGGACGGCGGTCCTCGGCATCTGCGGAGGGCTGCAGATGCTCGGTCAACGGATCGAGGACCCGAGCGGAGTCGAGGGGGCGGCGGAGGGCCTCGGTCTGCTCCCGGTGGAGACCCGTTATCTGAGCGCCAAGCGCACCGCCCGGTCGTCGGCCTGCTTCGGGCCGCTGGCGCCCCCGTGGGCCTGGCTCGGAGGACGGGTGGTGACCGGATACGAGATACGCCACGGGGCCACACGGGCGCTCGAGCCCGTGGAGGTCGGGCCCGATGGGTTGGCCTTCGGATCGGGCAACGTGATGGGCCTGTATCTGCACGGGGTGTTCGAAGACCCGGCGGTGTTGAAGGCGTTCGCCGGAGCGGCTCCCCCTGTGCTCGACGCCACGTTCGAGCAGTTGGCCGATGCCGTCGAGGAACACATCGACACGGACTGGATCCGGTCCCGCGTGACGCCGGGCGCCTAGAAGCTGCCGGATGCGGCGCTAGCATCGAGACGGTGGACGTCGGCCGCTCACCGGATGCTGACGTCCTCCCCATCACGCTGCTGGGCAACCCGATCCTCCGTCGACGGTGTCCCGAGGTCACCGAGTTCGGCCCGGAACTGGCGGCGCTGGTCGACGAGATGTTCGGATCCATGTACGCCACCGAGTTCGGTGTGGGTCTCTCCGCCAACCAGGTCGGCCGGTCCGAGCGGGTGTTCGTCTTCGACTTCCACGACGGATCGGCCGGGCATGTGGTCAACCCGGTAATCCGGGTCCTCGGAAACGAGTTCCAACGCGACGAGGAGGCGTGTCTCTCGCTGCCCGGGCTCGGCTTGCCCACCACCCGCCCGTCACATTGTGTCGTCGGCGGCGTCGACCGGAGCGGGAACCCGGTCGAGTACGAGGGGGAGGGGCTGGCGGCGCGGTGCTTCGAGCACGAGCTCGATCACCTGAACGGAAAGCTCTACATCGATCTCCACCCCGTCACCGTGCGCAAGCGTCTCGAGCGCCAGGCCGAGGAGTTGGCGTGGTCGGGGTGGCCGGCGCTCGATCCCCGTTCCCCTCTGTACCGGGGCCCTCCCGAGCCGTAGCCGGTACCCGCCCGCGTCTGCGACGGACGCCCCCGCCCGGTGGAGTACGCCTAGCCCTGACACCGGTGAGGACCCGGTGATGCTCAAGCGAGCGCCGTGCGGGGCGAGCGCGCTACAGGTGGGCACGGTCGTTCCAGACCTGAAATTGATCAGGCCATGGGTGTCGAAAGCGGTGTTGGTTGGCGTCGAATTGCCCAACTCTGTTCAGGCCCCCCGTAAGAGAGGCCAAGAACGGATGACCCGGATCACCCCGAAAATGCCGGCTATCGATGCGATCATCATCACGATGAGTGCGACCAGCAGGTTGGCGGCCAACGGTGAAGGGGAGGTCCCCACCGGAGTGCCGGCAAGGAACCACGGAGCGGTGGTCGCCATCGATCCCCACCAGGCTGCCGCCGCGGCAGTCATGATGGGCATGCACATCGCCACCGCGACAGCGAGAATCCCGAGGATCCTGAGCTTCGCCAAGTCGATGTCAAGGCGGCGGGTGGCGACCACGGCTGCCGCAGTCCAGGCCACGACGGTGGCCGAGAACAGAATCCCGACGACCACAAACATGAGTTGGTACCACCCGAATCCGTCGTTGCGTTGATGAGCGGTGAGGTGGTGAGCCCAGACAACCAAACTTCCACCAGCGACCATGGTCGCCAACGTGACTGACGCCGCCCGTTGTACTCGAAGTCTGATCGCCGGCCAACCCCCGATCCTTATGAACTGCACGAAGGTCGGGAGGATGGCAAGCGCCGCGAGTGCGACGGCCGCGCCACAGGCCACGGCTAACGACCCCAGTAAATTGAAGAAGACGGCAGGCACATGCCGGGGCGGCCCTTGGTGAATTGACTCATCCCAGTGCTCACTGATCTTCGCAAAGGCGACGCCGGGAATGACAAAGAGCGCAAAAGCACACAGGACCGTCAGGGCGCCGCCCCGGACCCGCTCCGCAGGCGGCACCGAGTTGCCGAGCAGCCCGGCGTCGCGCAACCGCTCGCTTACCCCGGACCGAGCAATCGCCCACCGGTAGTGAACGGTCGGACGCCTTCCTCCGAGATCGTCTTCGATCATTGCGCTGAACTCGTCGCCATAGCGGGCTCGCCATCGGGCCGGGTACCAACGCAGCATCGATCGGGTCATCGCTCCAGGGCTTGTCATCATCTCGCCGGTGCTCATGCCGGGCTACCGGCGATTCTCGGACGGCGCCGTGGGACCGACACCTGATTCGCAACGGCCAATCGTCGGGCACCTTCATCGGCCAGTCGCTGCATCTCGGCCACGGCATCGGACAAGTAGGCCGAGCCAGCGGCCGAGATCCGATACGGTCGCCGACGGTCATCGGATTCCAGTGGCTCGATGAGGCCTCGCTCTTCCAGCCGTGTTATGGCGCCGTAGAGGGCCCCCGGACCCAAAACGACACCGCTAAATCCCTCGATGTCCTTCGAAAGGGCGTGCCCATGCTTGGGTCCGCCGGCCAGGCTGGTCAGGATCAGGATTGGCGGATCGTTGGGCCGTCGCTTCCCGTTGTCGTTCGGTTTCTGGGTCATGGTGGCATGATACTACGTGATACGTAGCTACGCAAGAGGTAGTAGAGGACACGAGGCCGAACAGTCTCGTGATGAGTACCTCAATGTCGCCGCCGGGCTGGCCGTTCTTGCTGGCATCGCCGCATCCGATGCCATCTGTTGCGGGCGACTTCGCTGCCGCCACCGAGGCGATGATCATCAAGGGGCAGTCGACCTGCTCAAGACGGCCGTGCCCGACGGAGCAAGCTCTCCGCGTCATTTGCTCGCCTGCTTGATGTGAAAGATGAAGCCCATGACGGCGTCATTGGGGTGTCTCCCCGGAAAGCTCGCAGCAGCTGTTGGGTGGGCTGCGAGTGTGGTGGCCCGAGCCGCCGACGAAGTCGAACGGTGAATGGAACTCGCATACGCTGGCGCCTATGTCCCTCTATCTGACCGGCGATGAAGCCGCCGACAACCTTCTGAGTACGGATCCGTTGGCGCTTCTGGTGGGCATGGTCCTCGACCAACAGGTCCCCCTGGAGAAAGCGTTCCACTCACCCTTCGATCTCAAGGAACGGCTGGGCGGCAAGCTGGACGCGGCCACCCTGGCCTCCATGGATCCCGAGGGGCTGGCCGAGGTGTTCAGCGCCCGGCCGGCGCTGCACCGGTTTCCGAAATCGATGGCCGGGAGGGTGCAGGAGATGTGCTCCCTGATCGTCGACCAGTACGACGGGGATGCGGCCGCGGTTTGGACCTCCGCCGGCGACGGCAAGCAACTGCTCGCCAACGTGAAGGCGCTCCCCGGCTTCGGCGAGCAGAAGGCGCGTATCTTCGTCGCCCTGCTCGGGAAGCAGCTCGGCGTCCGTCCCACCGGGTGGGAGCGGGCGGCGGCACCGTTCGGCGAGACCGGCTCGTTCCGCTCGGTCGCCGACATCGACTCACCCGAGTCCCTGACCAAGGTGCGCCAGTACAAGCAGCGGATGAAAGCCAAGGCCAAGGCCAAGGCGTCGAAGCCCGGTTGACCTCCCCCATGGGGTCGGCGGGTGATTGGGCCCTCGAGTACAGGAGGCTCTATCTCTGTGTCCCCGACCGGCCCGACCTCGACGTCTTCATCGAGCAGTGCATCCGGGGCGGCGTCGACGTCGTGCAACTCCGCGACAAGCAGCTCCCCGATGCCGAGCTGGTCGAACGGGCCACCGTGGCCCAGCGGGTCTGTGCCGACCATCGGGTCCCGTTCATCCTCAACGACCGCCCTGACCTCGCCGCCGACATGGGGGCGGACGGTGTCCATATCGGCCAGGAGGACATGGCTCCCACCGAGGCTCGCAGGTTGATGGGGGAACAGACCCTCATCGGTCTGTCGACCCACGGGCCGGACGACCTCGGGCGGGCGCAGCACGAGCCGGTCGACTACCTCTCGGCCGGCCCGGTCACGCCCACACCCACCAAGCCCGGCCGGCCCGGCACCGGTCTCGGCTATGTGGGCGAGGCGGTGCGGTCGACACCCCGGCCGGTGTGGGTCACCGGCGGAGTCGATCCGAGCTCGGTCGTCGGCATGGTCGACGCCGGCGCCCGCCACTTCGTGGTGGTCAGGTGGCTCACCGAGGCGGCTGACCCGAGGGACCGGGCCCGGCGTCTCCGCCGGGTGATCGACCAGGCGATCGAGGGGGCCGGGGACACTCCGCCCAGTGGCCCGTAGCAGCGAGTCCCGCTCGTACCCCGTCGGCCGGCTCAGGAGCTGCCGGACGCCGGACCGGTCGTGCCGGGACTGGTGGGCGCCGTCGGAGCCTTGATCACCTTGGCCCCGCTCGGAAGGGCCACCGGAGGGGAGGTCCCGACCTGGGAGATGACCACCTGGACCGAGGCGCCGGACACGGTGAGATTGACCTGCGAGACGTACGGCCCGTTCACCGTGTATTGGAAATGGCCGGTCTGTCCACCTGCGGTCAGAGTGAAGGTGGAGGTGTTGCCGTTCTGGTCGATGCAGGAGGGTGACTTCCCCTTCGCCTGGAGGCACGTTGTCTCCGCCGTCTTCACGTACTGCAGGTAGTGGCGAGTGGGATCGACGCCCGACGCCGGTCCCTGGGCCGGCTGCTGGTAGAACACCAGCTTCTTGGTGGGGGTGTTGTTGGGGACGGTCAGGCTCTGGTACTCCGTGTTCCCGATGACGTAGACGTAGGTGCGCTTATCACCACTCTGCACGTAGCCGCCCAGCTTGTCGGGTGCCTCCCACACCAGGTACTCGGCCTCCTTGCCCTGTGCGGTGGTCTGGTTGATCACCTGGCTGTAGTTGGACGCGGCCAGGGTGTTGACGACCGCCTTCTTCAGGGTGGCGTTCTTCGGCGCCTGCGAGACCCCGAGCACGGCGGCCCCGGCCCCGACGACGCCCACCATCACCAAAAGCAGCCAGCTGATCGACTGTCGGAGGTCACTCATCGCCGAAACGCTACGCCAGTTGGACACCGGCGACGATCACTCCCCATGGCTGGGGACGATGACCCGAGAACGGGCGCGACGACACCTCTACCGCGCACGGGTGGCGCTCAGATCCCGATCCGCTGGGCCAGGAGCTCGCGGTGGTAGGAGGGATCGCCCAGCATCAGCTCGGAGGACTTGGCCCGTTTGAAGTAGAGGTGGGCCGGGTGCTCCCAGGTGAAGCCGATACCACCGTGGATCTGGATCGTCTCGGCGGCGGCATGGAAGTACGCCTCCGAGCAGTACGACTTGGCCAGACTGGCCACCACGGGCAGCTCGTCCGAATCCTCGGCCGCCGCCCACCCTGCGTAGTAGGCGGCAGACTTGGCCGACTCGACCTCGAGCAACATGTCGGCGCACTTGTGCTTGATGGCCTGGAAACTTCCGATGGGCCGGCCGAACTGGATGCGAGTCTTGGCGTACTCCACCGAGCTGTCGAGACAACGCTGGGCTCCGCCCACCTGCTCGGCGGCCAGGGCCACGGCCGCCAGATCCAGGGTCTTGGCCAATCCGGCCCCGGCCCCGCCATCGGTCCCGATCAACCACGCCGGTGTGTCGGCGAACTCCAGTCGGGCCTGCTTGCGGGTCTGGTCCATCGTGGCCAGCGGGGTCCGGGTGAGGCCGTCTGCATCGCCCTTGACCCCGAACAGCGACAGGCCGGCCGCCGTCCGCCCCACCACCAGGATGAGACCGGCCACGTGCCCGTCGATGACGAATGACTTGTGGCCGTTGAGCGCCCAGCCGTCACCGACCTTGGTGGCCGCCAGGGTGATCCCGTCAGCGTCCCAACGCCCCGAGTCCTCGGTGAAGGCCAGGGTCCCGATGGTCTCGCCGGCCGCGATCCCGGGCAGCAGATACTCCTGCGCACTCTGGTCGCCCGAGGTCAGGATGGCGTTGGTGGCCAAGGCCACCGTAGAGAAGAACGGGGCACAGAGCAGGGCCGCGCCCATCTCCTCGAGCACGACGATGAGCTCCACGTAGGTGAACCCCGATCCACCGAACGCCTCGGGGATGATCAGGGACTGCAACCCCAGCTGCTCGGCCATCTGGGTCCAGACGGCCTGGTCATAGCCCTCGGTGGTCTCCATGAGCCTGCGGACCTCGGTCTCGGGCGATTTGTCCTCGAGGAAGCGGCGGACGGACTTGCGAAGCTCGTCCTGCTCCTCGCTGAAGGCGAAGTTCATCGTGTTCTCCATCCCCTGGGTCAGCCCCGAACCCGGGGCGACGTGCCCCGTTTGTCTACCAGAACCGGGACATTGTTGACCAACAGGTCAAGTGGCCAACCGGTCGAGGGGGCCAACTACGCTGGCCGGGTGGCGCCGGGGCGTCGTTCCCGTCACCGGGGCCGGAGACGCCCTGCGCCTCGCGTGAGAAGTCCCAACGAGCGGGGAGGAGCCCCAATCCCGTGGTTGCCACCATCGTCGACTACCAGGATCCGTCGGTCGAGGTCCACCGTCTCGTGGTCGGGCCGGTGGACAACAACGTCTACATCGTCCGCTGCACGTCCACGGGCGAGTCCCTCCTCATCGACGCGGCCAACGAGCACGACAAGCTGCTCGAACTCTGCACGGCCCTCAACGTCCGTCAGGTGGTGGAGACCCACGGGCACTGGGACCACATCCAGGCCGTCGAAGCGGTCCGCAACGCGGGGATCGACGTCGCCGTGACGGCGGCCGACTCGGGCATGCTCCCCTCGTACGACCAGATCCTCGAGGACGCCTCGGTGCTGGACGTCGGACGGCTGCGGATCGCCACCATCGCCACCCCGGGCCACACGCCGGGGTCCATGTGCTTCGCCGTCGAGGGCACCCCACTGCTGTTCACCGGGGACACCCTCTTCCCCGGTGGCCCGGGCAACACCTCCTTCGAGCACTCCGACTTCTCGACCATCATCAACTCCATCGAAGACCGGCTGTTCGCCTCGTTCGATGGCAGCACCGTGGTCCTGCCCGGGCACGGTGCCGGTACGACCATCGGTGCCGAATCACCCCACCTCGGTGAGTGGATCGAACGGGGATGGTGACCGGCCCGGGGCCGGGCTCAGACCGCGGTTGAGGGCCGTCGGGGTTCGCGGACCAGTTCGATCTCGGGAGGCAGGCCGCTCACGACCAGACCTCCGGGCACCTCGGACCCGACCTCGATGGTCACCCGCGACCCGGCGAGCGGGATCCCCTCGACCTTCAGGTAGCCGATCCACTCGGGCAGGTTCGGGCACAGCCAGGTCTTCCCGTAGGGGATCCAGGGATCGAGCCGGAGCAGGGTTCGCAGGCACAGCAGGGGCGATGCTGCGGCCCAGGCCTGGGGCGAACACGAGGTGGGGTAGCCCACCGGCACCGAAAGTTCGCCGCGGTCGAGTCCGCTGAAGAGTTCGGGAAGCCGGCCGCCCTGGGCGCCGGCCGCGTCCATGAGGGCGAAGATCAGCTTCTGGGCGGCGGCGTCATAGCCGTAGCGGGCCAATCCGGCGGCCACGATGGCCGTGTCGTGCGGCCACACCGAACCGCAGTGGTAGCTGATCGGGTTGTACCCACCGCTGTCCTTGGAGAGCGTGCGCACGCCCCAGCCGCTGAACATGGCCGGCGACACCAGCGCTTCGGCCACCCGCCTGGCCTTGTCCTCGTCGACGATGCCCGTCCACAGGCAGTGGCCGATGTTCGAGGTCAGGGAATCGATGGGGCGCTTGTCGGCATCGAGCCCCACCGCGAACCAGCCCCGGTCCTCCAGCCAGAAATCGCGGTTGAAGGCCGCCTTGAGCTGCGCGGCCTTGGCCCGGAAGCGGTCGTAGGTGGCGGTGTCGCCCACCTCGAAGGCGAAGTGCGCACTGGCCAGGTAGGCGCCGTAGGTGTAGGCCTGCACCTCGCACAGGGCGATCGGGGCCTGGGCGACCCTGCCGTCCCCGTACCGGATGCCGTCCCAGCTGTCCTTCCAGCCCTGATTGGCCAGGCCCCGGTCGGTGGCCCGTTTGTACTCCACGTAGCCGTCGCCGTCGGCGTCGCCGAACTCCTCGATCCATTCGATGGCCCGGGCCGCGTTGGGGAGGAGCTCATCGACCATCTCTCTGGCCTCGCCCCAGCGCCGCATCTCGCCGAGCAGCATCACGAACAGGGGGGTGGCGTCGGCCGACCCGTAGTAGATGCTGCCGCCCCCGAGCGAGAGCGAGGCGGCATCGCCGAACCGCATCTCGTGGAGGATGCGGCCGGGCTCTTCGTCGTGTCGGGGGTCGACGTCCTTCCCCTGGAAGCGGGCCAGGGTCTGGAGGACGCCCCGGGCCAGGTCCGGATCGACCAGAAGGGCCATCCACGCCGTCAGCAGGGAGTCGCGGCCGAACACGGTCATGAACCAAGGGGCGCCCGCGGCCACCACCACCCGCTCGGGATAGTCGGGATCGAAGATCCGCAGCGCGCCGAGGTCCTCGTTGCTGCGAGCGATGACCTCCTTGAGGCCCGGATGGCCGGTCTCCACCTGGGGCACCCGGCGTCGCCACTGGGCCAGCCGCTCGGAGGGCGTGGCCCGGTCGATGGGCTCGCCGCACCGGTACCGGGGGTCGAACGGGGCCCCGTCGATGGCCGGCCCGACCTCGATACAGGTGGTCCACGTCCCTCGAGGGGGCACGACCACGTGGAAGGTGGCCAGGTCGTTGGTGACGGCCGCCGGTTCGCCGAAGCGCACGTCCACGCCGCGGACCACACCGCCCCGCCGGTAGCTGTAGGTGATCGTCGGCGGCCGCTCGACCGGGACCGGTTCGTCCGACTCCCTTCGGCCCACCGGTGCGCCCGATTTGGCCCGGGCCTCGAGTTCGGCCCGGGTGCCCGGGTTCACCACCGTGGAGTGTTCGCCGGTCACCGGGCCGGCGCCCACCCGCCCCTCCTTCACGGCGAAGAGGTCGGCGAAGTCCGAACCGACGAAGACCTCGACCGTGCACAGGGCGGGCTCGTCGGCGAAGTTGCGGATGGTCACGTCCTCACGCATGCCCTGGCCGACGTAGCGGGAGCGGAACACCATGAGGGTGGAGTCGGCCCGGCCCGGGGCGGGCAGGCACCGGGACACGAAGGTGGCCGAGAAGGGGTCGTCGGTGATGGCCGCCAACGGTTCGGTCGGGGCCCCGTTCACCAGCAGTTCGAGTCGCGACAGGATGCGGGTGTCCCGGAAGAAGAGGCCCTGGGCGGCGCCGGCCGCCATGTCGCCCGAGCTCCCACTGATGGCGAAGGTCGATTCGTCGACCAGGGTCACCACACTGGCGGTGGAATCGACCCGGGCGACCGGACCGGCAAAGTTCCACGGGTCGGCCATGCGGTTACCGTACCGGTTGACCTGGTCACCCGTGCAATTCCGGCGGGACATCCCGGGCCGTGCGGATTCCTCCTATACCCGTAGGAGAAAATCACGAATGGCGCTAAGATCATCCCGTGCCCCGCGCCACCGACTCCAGCGCCCGCAACAGCGGCCGACAGGGCGTTCCCCTGCTCGAGATCGAGCAGCTCCATGTGGCCGTCGAGGGTCAACCCATCCTGAAGGGCGTCGACCTCACGGTCGAATCCGGCCAGGTCCATGCGCTGATGGGCCCGAACGGCTCCGGCAAGTCGACACTGGCCAACGTGCTGCTCGGCAATCCGTCCTATCTGGTGACCTCGGGCGCCATCCGTTTCAAGGGGGAGGACGTCACCTCGTGGCCTCCCGACGTGCGCGGCAAGGCAGGAATGTTCCTGGCCTTCCAGGAGCCCGAGGCCATCGGCGGCGTGCCGGTGATCCAGTTCCTCCGTCAGGCCCTGTCCGCCCGCCGGGGCATGGACATGTCGGTGCTCGAGGTGCGCCTGATGATGATGGAGTGGATGGAGAAGCTGGGGATGGATCCGGCCTTCGGGGAGCGCCACCTCAACGACGGGTTCTCGGGTGGCGAGAAGAAGCGCAACGAGATCCTGCAGATGGCCATCCTCGAGCCCGAGCTGGCGGTGCTCGACGAGACCGACTCGGGCCTCGATGTCGATGCCCTGCGGACCGTCGCCGGCGGCGTCCACGCCGTCAAGGAGGCACGGCCCGAGCTCGGCGTCCTCGTCATCACCCACTACCAGCGCATGCTCGACGAGCTGGCCGCCGACCGGGTCCACCTGCTGGTCGACGGGGTCATCGTGGCTGACGGTGGGCCGGAGCTGGCCCGAGCACTCGAGTCCGAAGGGTACGACGCATGGCGCAAGTAAAGGAAGCAGCTCCCCGACTCGACGTGGCCACGCTGCGCAAGGACTTCCCCCTGCTCGCCCGCGAAGTCAACGGGCACCCGATCACCTATCTCGACTCGGCTTCGTCCGCCCAACGGCCCGTCCAGGTGCTCGACGCCATGCGGGAGTACGACGAGACCACCCACGCCAACGTGCACCGGGGGGTGTACTCCATCGCCGAGGAAGCCACCCGCCGCTTCGAGGCCGCCCGGACCAACGTCGGCCGGTTCATCGGCGCCCCCGTCCCGTCCAGGGAGATCGTCTTCGCCAAGAACGCCACCGAAGGCCTCAACCTGGTGGCCCACACGTGGGGACGGGCGAACCTGCATGCCGGTGATGTCATCGTGCTCACCGAAATGGAACACCACGCCAACATCGTCCCCTGGCACATGCTGGCCGAGGAGCGCGGCCTGACCATTCGCTGGATACCCGTCGACGACGACGGCCAGCTCGTCCTCACCGACCTCGGCCGCCTGCTCGACGGAGCCAAACTCGTCGGGGTGAGCTGCATGTCCAACGTGCTCGGGACGCTCAACCCGGTCCGCGACATCGCCGACCTGGCCCATGGCGCCGGCGCCGTGGTGGTGGCCGACGCCGCCCAGTCGGTCCCTCACCTTCCCACTGACGTCGTCGCCCTCGGGGTCGACTTCCTCGCCTTCAGCTCGCACAAGATGCTCGGGCCCACCGGAATCGGCGTGCTGTGGGGACGGGAGGAGCTCCTCTCGGAACTTCCCCCGTTCCTCGGTGGAGGCGAGATGATCCTCGACGTGCGCAAGGACGGGTTCACCCCGAACGACCTCCCGTGGCGGTTCGAGGCCGGCACGCCGCCGATCACCGAGGCGATCGGCCTCGGGGCCGCGGTCGACTACCTCCGTGCCGTGGGCATGGACGCCGTCCGCGCCCACGAGATCTCATTGACCACCTACGCCATGGACACCCTGCACGAGCGGTTCGGCGGGGACATCGTCATCTTCGGTCCTCCCGACCCGAGGGACCGGGGCGGGGTGCTCTCGTTCGCCTTCCGTGACATCCACCCCCACGACATCTCCCAGGTGCTCGACGAGTACGGGGTCTGCGTCCGGGCCGGTCACCACTGCGCCAAACCCCTCATGCGGCGACTGGGCGTCAACGCCACCGCCCGCGCCTCCTTCGGCCTCTACAACGACGAATCCGATGTCGACACGCTGGCCCGGGCGCTCTCCGAGGCGGGAGCGTTCTTCGCATGAGCACCGGACGGTATCCTGAACTGGTGCAATCCGACCCGGCGCCGCCATCCGACCACCGTCGGCACAACCGGGGCCCGTCGCCGTCAGCCGGTCTCCGGACCACGGTCGCCGGCACCGTCGGGAGGGACGGCTGATGCCGGGTCTCGAGGATCTCTACCGCGAGATCATCCTCGACCACTACCGGTCGCCCCGCAACCGTGGTGAGCTCGAGTCACCCCCCGCCCGCCGGGTCGAGGGGTTCAATCCCCTGTGCGGGGACGAGATCATCGTGACCCTCATCGTGGAGGGCGATGTGGTGTCGGACATCAAGATCGCCGGGACCGGTTGCTCGATCAGCCAGTCGTCGGCCTCACTGATGTCGGCTGCGGTCAAGGGAAAGCCGGTGACCGAGGTGCGAGACCTCATCCGCACCTTCAAGGGGATGATGTCCATTCACGAGTCGACGCTGCCCTCGGCCAACGGGGCGGCCAACGCCGATGGGAACGGCACCGGTACGGTGGAGGCTCCCGAGCCCGAGATCATCGATGTCGACGCCCTGGGGGAGCTCGCCGCTCTGCAGGGCGTGGTCAAGTTCCCGGTACGCATCAAATGCGCCACGTTGAGTTGGAACACGTTGTCCCAGGGCCTTGACGAGAGCGAGTCGAGGGTCTGAACGACCCGGCGCTCAACAGGGCGTCGGATCGAAGTCCGTCTCGACGGTCGTGGTCGTGGCCGCGGAGGCCGAGGTGCCGGGCGTGGAACCACCGGTGGGGAGGGTCGAAGTGGTCGTGGTGGTGGGGACGACCCCGTCGGGCCCGGGCGGTGGGGTCAGGGCCACCTCCGGTGGTGCGCCCAGGAATTGGGTGATGGCCTGTTCGGCCTGGGGCTGTTCCACGTAGAGCACGTCGCCGAGGCCGCTGAACTCCGAGGAGTACCCCGAGTAGGTCGGCATGGTCGCCGTGGCCAGTGACTGCGACGAGAAGGCATGGAACTCGCGGGCCAGCGAGATCAGCTCGCTCACCGTGAACGTGGAGTCGATGGTGATGCCCTGGACCACCGACCCGATGAAGGCGTTGAGGGTCAGCGGGTTGTACTTGGTCTCGGCCTGATTGATGAGCGCCTTCAAGAAGGCGTTCTGCCGCTGGATCCGTCCGTAGTCCCCGGTCCCGTCGTACTGCCAGTAGCCGTCCTTGTAGAACTGGTAGTCGCGGCTACGGGCGACGGCCAGGGAATACCCCCCGTTGAGGTGCTGGCACCCGGCCTGCTGGATGTCGAGCCCCGTCTCTGCGTCCCGGGCCGGGTAGGGGAAGTCGAGATTGATCCCGCCGATGGCATCCACCGCGCCCTGGAAGCCGGCAAAGTTGATCTGCACCACGTGCTCGATGGGGATGCCGAAATTGGCCTCGATGGTCTGCACCAGCTGATCGGCGCCGCCGTTGTACGTCGAGTTGATCCTGTTGTAGTGGCCGATCAGTTGGGTGTCACCGGCCACCGTCACCATGGTGTCCCGCGGGATGGACAGCACGCTGACCTGACCGGTGGCCGGAATGACGTGGACGAGCTTCACGACATCACTGCGTTGGCCGCCGGCGGTGGACTCGTTGCCGAGGTGGGTCTGCTCCTGCGGGCTCAGGCCGGCACGCGAATCCGAGCCGATGATCAGCACGTTGAACGGCTGACCGGGTGGGGCGGTCCTCAGGTGCTTCACCGTCACCTTGGCCACCTGGTGGAAACGGTAGGTGACATAGGCGTAGCTCGCTCCGACCGCCACCAGGGCCAGGGACACGACGATCACCCCGGCCAGCAGGACCCGATCGAGCCAGGACCGCTTGCGCTTCTTCTTCCCCGTCTTGTTCCCGGTCGCGCCCGACGACGACCCCGACCTGGCTGCGGCCCGCCGATCCTTGCGGGTCAGCGGGGTGCCGTGGTCGGCCGCGGTCGCCGCGGCGGCCGGCACCGCGGCATCGGTCTCGCCTCCGTCATCGTGGGCCGAGGCGGACGAGCCATCCCCGGTGCGGGACGCGCTGTGGGCGCCACGCCGCCGGCGGTCTCGACGAGCCATGGGCAGACGCTACCAACCGGCGGCCGGACCCACGCGTCAGTGGTCGGCGTCCGGTCGCCGACCCGAGCGGCGCTCAGCTGTAGGCGGCGTACCCCGTGCGGTCGACCAGGTCGGCCAGCTCGCTCCCTCCGGTGGCCACCACGCGGCCCTCGGAGAGCACATGCACCACGTCGGGGTGGAGCACCTCGAGCAGCCGGCGGAAGTGGGTGATGGCCAGCACCCCGAGGCCCCATTCGGAGGTCCCCTCCTGCACCCGTCGCCCGACCGCACCGAGGGCGTCGATGTCCAGTCCGGAATCGATCTCGTCGAGGACGGCGAAGCGGGGACGGAGCACTCCGAGCTGGAGGGTCTCGTTCCGCTTGCGCTCCCCACCCGAGAGGTCGACGTTGAGGGGTCGATCGAGGAACCGGTCGTCGAAGCCGATCCGTCGGGCTTCCTCGAGCAGCCGACGCCCCATGTCGACGCCTTCCCCTTCGGTCTCGTCTGCCGCCACGCCCCGTCGGGCCGCGGTCAGCGACTTCACCAGCGAGACACCGGGCACTTCGATCGGATGCTGCATGCCCAGGAACAGTCCGGCCCGTGCCCGCTGCCAGGTGGGGAGGGCCAGGAGGTCGATGCCGTCGAGCGTGACCGACCCACCCAGGACCTCGTACCCGGGCCGGCCCATCAGCACGTGGGCCAAGGTGCTCTTCCCCGATCCGTTGGGCCCCATCACGGCATGGACCTCTCCGCTGCGCACGGTGAGGGTCACGCCCCGGAGGATCTCCCGGCCGGGGATGCCGGCCCGGAGCTCCTCGATGCGCAACTCGCCCGGGCTCACGGCAGCACCACCGAGACGTCGTCCCCGTCGATGGCCACGTCGTAGACGGGAACCGGACGGGTGGCGGGGAGGGAGCATGGTTCACCGGTGCGCAGGTCGAAGGTCGACCCGTGCTTGGCGCATTCGATCTCACATTCGTCCACGAGCACCTCTCCATCGGCCAGGGAAAAATCCTCGTGACTGCACCGGTCACCGATGACGTAGAAGTCGTCGTCGATCCGCACCAGGGCCACCCGGAGCCCGTCCACGTCGAAGCGCCTGGCCTCACCGGCGGCCAGGTCGTCCCGGCCGCACAGCCTCACCGTCCGGGGCGCGCCGGCCTCTGCCAGCGGGGCCTCAGACACCGTGGGCCCCCGAACGATCGGCCAGGGCACGGCCGATCATCGACCGGGTGCCGGCGATGGGCACCTGTTCGGCGATGTTCTCGAAGAAGCCGGCCACGATCAACCGTTCGGCCACGTCGGGCTCGATGCCGCGGGACTCGAGGTAGTAGCGCTGGTCCTCGTCGACGGGCCCGACCGTCGACCCGTGGCTGCACCTGACGTCGTTCTCCTCGATGTCCAGGTTGGGCACCGAATCGGCGTGGGCACCCTCGTCCAGCACCAGGTTGTGGTTGGTCTGCATGGCATCGGATCGCACCGCGCCCCGACGGACCCGGATCAGACCGCTGTAGACGGAGTGGGATCGATCGGCCACCGCTCCCATGAACAGGAGATCGCTGGTGGTGCGCGGGGCCAGATGATCCTGCAGGGTCCGGAAGTCGAGCATCTGATCATCCCGACCGATGAAAGCGGCCCGGAGCAGGCTGGTGCCCGACTCCCCCTGGAGGGCCGAGTCGGTCCGGAGCCTGGCGTAGCTCCCACCGAGCGCCACCGCGAAACTCCGGAGGGTCGACTCGGTCCCGATGGTGCTGGCCTGATGGGCGAGCTGCCAGGTGTCGGGACCCAACGACTGCACACTCACGTAGGCCAGCCGGGCGCCGTCGGCCACGTCGATTTCGGTCACCGGCACCACCAGGTGCTCGGAGCTCCGTGGCGTGCGGTCCGGTCCCGACGAGCCGGTGCCCGAGGGGAGGTCGGCCAACAGCCCGGTGTCGACATCGACCACGATCTCCACCACCCCCGCCTCCGAGGCCGCCCCGCTACGCACCACCGTGCGCGGGAACACCGCCTCGGCCCCGCCACCGGTGACCACGTGGACGATGACGATCGGATCGTCGATGACGGCATGGGCCGCGATGTCGACCACCAGCGGGTCCACGGCGAAGGCATCGTTGAGCAGCACGAAGTCGCGGGGCTCGGAGATCACCGAACCGAGCAGGGACTCCATGTCGTCCTGCTCGGTGGCCCGTCCGAGGGTCAGCAGCCGGTCATCGGCCGATGAGGCCACCGTGGCCAGAACGCCGTTGATGGTCACCATGAGACCCGAACGAGCTCCGAGGCTGTCCACCAGGGAATGGATCCGGTCCGACGGTGACGGGCCCGGGTCGTTGTGCGCATCGACCGGTACCGTTCCCGACGGCTGGAAGCGGTCGAGGTCGAGCTGGTCGATCCGGCTGTACCTCCACACCTCGTCCTTCTCGGTGGGCATGACCGAGGAGGCGAACGCCTCGGCGGCGGCGGTGCGGCGCCGCTGCAGCCAGGGCAGCCCGGGGAGGGTGGCAGCGGTTTCGGGGTTGAAGATGGACAGGGTGACGGCCTCTCGCGCAAGGAGGCCCGGGTTCCGAGCCTCGACCTCCATACTACCTGCCCGCTTTCGGGCTCCCGACCCCGGTCGGGAGGGCCGGGCGAGACGTCCGGCGGCGTGCCGCCTACGCTTTGGGTATGACCCCGTCACCTGCTCCGACCATCGATTCGTTCACCTCCGAGGTCCTTTCCCTGGAGACCGACGGGCACGTGGTCACCCTGTGGCTGGACCGGGAGGAGAAGCGCAACGCGCTCGGTCCGCCGTTCTGGACCGACCTCCCCCTGGCCATGGCCGCCATCGGTGCCGACCCGGACGTCCGGGCCGTGGTGGTGGCGGCGCGGGGTCCCCACTTCAGCGTCGGACTGGACCTGGTGGCCATGTCCGGGCTGACCGGACCACCCGGTTCCGGTAACGGCACGGCGCCGTCGATGGCCGCCCGGGCCCGGTCGGCGCGGGCCGAGATCCTGCGTCTGCAGGCCTCGGTGACGTCGGTGGCCGAGTGTCCGGTGCCCGTCATCGCCGCCATCCACGGGTACTGCATCGGCGGTGGGGTCGATCTGGCCGCCGCCTGCGACATCCGGCTGGCCAGCCGCGACGCCGTCTTCTCGGTGCGGGAGACCAAGGTGGCCATCGTCGCCGACCTGGGCAGCCTGCAACGCCTCCCCCACATCATCGGGAAGGGCCACGTGGCCGAACTTGCCTACACCGGCAAGGACATCACTGCGGAGCGGGCGCTGTCGATCGGACTGGTCAATGACCTCGAGCGGCGACGCCGACGAGGCGCTCGGCGACGCCCGGGCCATGGCGGCAGAGATCGCCGCCAACTCCCCGTTGGCCGTGCAGGGCACCAAGGCGGTGCTCACCGCCGGTGAGGGGCGGCCGGTGGCCGAGGGTCTCGACTACACGGCCACCTGGAACGCCGGGTTCCTGGCCTCGGACGACCTGGCCGAGGCGATGACTGCCTTCATGGAGAAGCGGGCGGCGGTGTTCACCGGCCGGTAGGGCCGGGCCGTTCGGCGCTCAGCGCTTGCGCCTCCACCAGCGCCCCTGCCTGCGCTCTTCTTCCTCGTCTTCCTTGCGCACCTCGGCCAACACCTCGGGTCCGACCGAGTTGATGATGTCCTCGGCCTGGTCGAGCAACTTGGCCGCCTCGTCACCGGGAACGTCGGGCATCGGCTCGAGTGCCGGTTCGATCAGCGTGCCATGGGACCAACCCACGTCGGCCAGTCGGCGGGCGTAGGAAGGGCAGTCGTCCGGACACTTCCAGGGCGCCTCGGGGGCAAGATCCAGAATGCAGAACCTGGCCACTTCCCCCGAGGCGTAGGTTCGGCTTTGAAAGTGCTTGCACTCTTCCCTCATCGGCATGAGTACATCTTGCCTCCCCGGGGACGTGATCGCTCGGCACCGATCCCGCGGGCGGGACCGACCGAATCAGCCGACCGATCCCTCCATCTGCAATTCGATCAACCGGCTCCACTCGACCGCGTACTCCATGGGCAGGGTGCGGGTGATCGGCTCGATGAAGCCGTTCACGATCATGCCCATGGCCTGGGTCTCGGTGAGGCCGCGACTCATCAGGTAGAAGAGCTGGTCGTCCCCGACCTTGGACACGGTGGCCTCATGGCCGATCCGGGCGTCCCGCTCGGCCACTTCCATGTACGGTTTCGTCTCCGACACCGCGGTGTCGTCGAGGAGGAGGGCGTCGCAGCGGACGAAGCTCTTCGCGTGCTTGGCTCCCTCGTCCACGTGGACCAGGCCCCGGTAGGTGGTGATCCCGGCGTCCTTGGAGATCGACTTGGACACGATGGTCGAGGTGGTCTCGGGCGCGGCGTGGATCATCTTGGCCCCGGCATCCTGGTGCTGGCCTGCGCCCGCGTAGGCCACCGAGAGCACCTCCCCCGAAGCCTTCGGCCCCATCAGGTACACCGACGGGTACTTCATCGTCAGGCGCGAGCCGATGTTGCCGTCGATCCACTCGACGTGGGCCTCGGCCTCGGCCCGGGCCCGCTTGGTCACCAGGTTGTAGACGTTGTTCGACCAGTTCTGGATGGTGGTGTAGGTGATCCGCGCTCCCTCCAGAGCCACCAGCTCGACCACCGCGGAGTGCAGGGAGTCCGAGGTGTAGACCGGAGCCGAGCACCCCTCGATGTAATGCACCTGGGAGCCGACGTCAGCGATGATCAGGGTCCGCTCGAACTGGCCCATGTTCTCCGCGTTGATGCGGAAGTAGGCCTGGAGGGGTTGGTCGACGACCACGTTGGGCGGGACGTAGATGAACGAACCGCCGGACCAGACCGCCGAGTTGAGGGCGGCGAACTTGTTGTCGTTGGGGGGGATGATCGTCCCGAAGTACTTGCGGACCAGGTCGGGGTAGTCCCGCACCGCGGTGTCCATGTCGCAGAAGATGATGCCGAGCGCCTCGAGGTCCTCGCGATTGCGGTGGAAGACGACCTCCGACTCGTACTGGGCGGTGACGCCGGCCAGATACTTCCGTTCCGCCTCGGGGATGCCCAGCTTCTCGTAGGTGTTCTTGATGGCGTCGGGCAGGTCGTTCCAGTCCTCCACCTGACCGGAGGTCGGCTTGATGTAGTAGTAGATGTCGTCGAAGTCGAGGTCGGGCATGTTGACGGCGAACCACTCGGCCATGGGGCGCTTCTCGAAGCGCTGGAGAGCCCGCAGGCGGAAGTCCCTCATCCACTCGGGTTCCTTCTTCATCGCCGACATCTCGCGGACGATGGACTCGTTCAGCCCCTTCTTGGGCTTGAAGACGTAGTCCTCTTCGTCGGACCACCCCAGCTTGTACTTTCCGAGGTCGAGGTCGGTGGTCGTCATATGGGCTCCTGAGAGGCCGTCCGGGCGGACAGCCGATTTCTCCTATACAGATAGTAACAACCCCTGGCCGCAAACAGAGCGGGAGGGGCGCCGAAAGGCCAGAAGGACGTGCCATCCTGGTCGGATGCCTCCCCGTCCGATCCCCGGTGCCACCCCGCCGGCCGCAAGGCCACCGACCCCCGAAAGGCGACCGGTCAGGCTCGAAGCCCACGGCGACGTCCGGATCGACGACTGGTTCTGGCTGCGTGACAAGGACGATCCTGCCGTGATCGCCCATCTGGAGGCCGAGAACGCCTACACCGGAGCGGTGATGGCGGGGACCCGCGGCGTCCAGGCCGATCTGTTCGACGAGATCGTCGCCCGCATCGAGGAGACCGACCTCTCGGTGCCGGTGCGTAAGGGGCCCTGGCTGTACTACAGCCGCACGGTGGAGGGCAGCAACTACGCCATCCACTGCCGCAGGCCGGCTCCGCCCGGCCGGGCCCCCCGGCCCGTCGGCACCGCGGAGGGCGCTCCGGCCGACGAGCAGATCGTGCTCGACGAGAACCGGCTGGCCGAGGGGCACGAGTACTTCGCCGTGGGGAGCCTGTCGGTCAGTCCCGACCACGGTTGGCTGGCGTACTCGACCGATACCACCGGCGGGGAGCGCTTCACCATGCGCTTCGTCGACCTGCAGGCGGGGACCCTGTCGCCGGAGTCGCTCGACGACACCTCCTACGGGGTGGCGTGGGCCAACGACAACGCCACCGTCTTCTACATCCGGGTGGACGAGGCCATGCGGCCCTACCAGCTCTGGCGACACCGGGTGGGAACCGATCCGGGAGGCGATGACCTGGTCTACGAGGAGGGCGACGACCACTTCTACCTCGGCGTGGGCCGGACCAAGGACGACCGCTTCATCCTGATGAGCCTCGACTCGAAGGTGACCTCGGAGGTCCGGGCCCTGCCGGCCGACCAACCGGTCGCCGGCTTCTCGGTCATCGAGCCCCGGCGCCAGGGGATCGAGTACAGCGTGGACCACGACCGCGGCGACCATGAGGGGGGAAGGCCGGGCCGGTTCCTCATCGTGACCAATGACGGGGCCGCGGACTTCCGCCTGATGGAAGCCCCCGACGACCTTCCGGGCCGCTCCCACTGGAAGGAGGTCATCGGAGGCCGCCCGGGCGTCAGGCTCGACAACGTCGACCCCTTCGTCGGGCACCTGGTGGTGTACGAGCGGGAGGGGGGCGAGACCAGGATCCGGGTGATCGACGCCGCCGACGGCGCATCGATGCCCGTCGACCAGCCGGAAACCCCGTCCACAGTGTGGGGCGGCGCCAACCCCGAGTACGAGTCGACGACGCTCCGCTACGAATACACCTCCCTGGC
Organism: uncultured Acidimicrobiaceae bacterium; assembly: GCA_963837805.1. GTDB lineage: Bacteria > Actinomycetota > Acidimicrobiia > Acidimicrobiales > RAAP-2 > Bog-756. The sequence continues at coordinate 59,847 of CAWIOU010000029.1, read as the reverse complement.
CACCCCGCGTTCGGTCTACGACCTCGATCTCGAGACCGGCCAGGCCGACCTCCTCAAGCGTCAGCCCGTGCTCGGGGACTTCGACCCCGATCGCTACCGGACGGCCCGCCTGTGGTCCACGGCCGACGACGGAACCCGGGTGCCCATCTCGGTGGTCTACCGTCCGGACCTGGTCGCCGACCCGGGGCCCGGGGCCGCCGGGGCGCCCTGCCTCCTGTACGGATACGGGTCCTACGAGGCGTCGATGGACCCGATGTTCTCGTCGCTCCGGCTCAGTCTCCTCGACCGGGGCTTCGTCTTCGCCATCGCCCACGTCCGGGGCGGGGGCGAGATGGGCCGGACCTGGTATGAGCAGGGGAAGCTGGCGGCCAAACCCAACACGTTCACCGACTTCGTGGCCTGCGCCCGGACCCTGATCGCAGAGGGGTGGACGGCCCCCGACCGGTTGGTGGCCAGAGGCGGTAGCGCCGGGGGCCTGCTGATGGGGGCGGTGGCCAATCTGGCCCCCGGTCTGTTCCGGGCCATCGTGGCCGAAGTCCCGTTCGTCGACTGCCTGACCACCATCCTGGACGACACCCTGCCGCTGACCGTGGTGGAGTGGGAGGAGTGGGGCAACCCGGTCACCGACCCCGAGATCTACCGGGTCATGAAGTCGTACTCGCCCTACGACAACGTCCGCGCCGCCGACGCCCGGGGTGAACCCGTCCGGTACCCGGACATCCTGGCCACGGCCGGCCTGTCCGACCCGCGGGTGGGGTTCTGGGAACCGGCCAAGTGGGTGGCCAAGCTACGGGCGGCCAATCCGGAGAACAGGGTGCTGCTGAAGACCGAGCTCGGGGCCGGTCACGGTGGGCCCTCGGGCCGCTACGACGCCTGGAAGGACGAGGCCTTCGTCTACGCCTTCGTCCTCGATGCCCTCGGCCTGGTCGATGTCCCCCCCGGGCAGCCCTCCGACTAACCGACGGTGGAGGTGGTGACCGAACCCGGAGCGGTGGTCGACGGGCTGGTCGACGGACCCGAAGGTTGGAAGGTGGCCACGAACGGCGTGTTCGACGGGCTCGGCAGCACCACGGGCACCCCATCGAGGGACAGGGCGCCGGTCGCCGATCCGAGCTCGACGGTGATCGTTCCCGTCGCCGGTATCGCCTGGGAGGCGCCGGCCTGCATGGTCCCGGTCCACAACGTCGAACCCGTCGAGGTGGAGGTGGCCTGGACCCAGCACGGCCCCGAGGCCTTGACCGTCACCCGGTAGGAGTCGGAGGCGACCGGATAGACGGCCGAGAACGGAGTCGACGACAGGGCCACGATCTGGCTCGGCAGGGTGGTGGGGGTCGTCTTGGTCTTGTGGCCGTGTCCCTTCCGGTGGCCCCCGGAGCCCGCTGCTCCCGACGTCGTCGACGACGTGGCCGACACCGAGGTCGATGCGCTGGCGTGGCCGCGGTCCGCCGACTTCGGGTGACGGCTCCCCAACAGGGCCAGGGCCCCGACGAGGGCCACGACGATGACGACGACCATCACCGCGGTGGCCCGCCGCGGCCGGCGGTTCATCGACTCGAGGGCATGCCGCTGGGCCCGATCGGGTCGGTGGAGCGGGACGCCGGCCGGTGGAGGCCCTGCGGCCGGACGGTCGTGGGGACGGGCGTCGTCGAAGACGATCGGGTTCTCCGGGTCGGGGAACTCGCCGCTGCCCAGCACCGGCACGGGCGGGACCGAACGTCCGGCGCCTCTGCCCGCCGGGTTCACCACCCTGCCGGTGGCCGGACCGGTCCGGTCGGCGAGGTGCTCGATCGTCCCCAGTGCCGAGTGGTACCTCCTCACCGAGCTCAGATCGCTGCCCTTGGGGCGTCGGAGCACCACGACCACCGCCGCTACTGCGACGACCAGGACGGCCGCGATCAGGAGCACCCACATCACGACTATTCAACCCGAAGTGTCCGGTCACCGTGTATCGAGGTCGGGACCGCCCCCCGGACAGCCTCAGATGGCCGTCACCGACGTCATGCCGCCGTCGATGGTCAGGGTCGTGCCGGTGATGAACGACGCCTCGTCGGAGAGCAGGAAGCGGATGGGCCTGGCGATCTCCTCCGGGGCGGACACCCGTTGGAGGGGGGTCCGCTCCTCGAGCTGTAGGCGCAGTCCGGGCAGCTCGAGGGCGGGGGCGAGCATGGGTGTGTCCACCGCCCCGGGACACACCGCGTTGACCCGGAAGCCCTCGGACGCGTACCGCTGGGCGATCGACCGCATGACGGCGATGACCCCGCCCTTCGACGCGCAGTAGGCGGGAAGGATGGCATTTCCGAACAGACCCTCGATCGAAGAGATCAGCACGGCGGCCGAACCGGGTCCGGCGTGGTGGAACGGGTCGAGCAGAAAGCGGGAGAGCATCACCGCGGCCCGGAGGTTCACGTTGAGGGTTGCGTCCCACACCTCGTCGACGAGGTCGTCCACGACCGCCACCCCGGGGATTCCCGGCGGCGTGGACGAAACCACCCAGGGTCCCGAGCTCGGTGGCCGCCCGTGCCACTGCCGCCTCCAGCCCGGAGGTGTCGGCCACGTCGACCGCCGACCAGTGGGCGGCCGATCCGTGGAGGTCACCACACAATGCCGCCGTCTCCTCGGCGCCGTCGGCGTCGATGTCCCACACCGCGACCGGACGCCCGACTTCGGCCAAGGCCAGCGCGGTCTGCCTGCCGATCCCCGAGCCGCCCCCGGTGACCAGCACGCCGGTGCCTGGCGAGCCCAGACGGTCCCGGCCGGGCCGGCGGCGCCGGTCACGTCCTCAGCCCGACCCTGGGCTGGACTCCGGGATCGATCTGCGAACGCCGCGGGTTGGCCTGGTCCCGTTCGGACAGCACCGGGTCGACCACGCCCCAGTCGGCATCGATGTCCGGGTCGTTCCAGGCCACACCCAGTTCGTCGTCGGGGTTGTAGTAGTTGTCGACCAGGTACCACAGCGTGAGGTCGGTGAGCGAGGCGAAGCCGTGGGCCACACCCGGCGGGATGTACAGACCGCGGTCATGGTCTCCGTCCAGGTCGATCGAGAGCGTGGCACCGTCGGTCGGCGACCCTTTCCGGAGATCGTGGAGGACCACCCGGGCCGTCCCCCGCAGCACATACCAGTAGTCGGCCTGATGGAGGTGATAGTGGAGGCCGACGATGGCTCCGGCCTGCTTCTCCGAACGGTTGGCCTGCACCATCTCGCGGCCCAGCGGGAACCAGCTCCGCCGGTAGGTCTCCACGAACCGCCCACGTTCGTCCCCGTGGGCGGTGGGCACCACCACGGCAACATCGGCGATCACGTCGGACATGTTCACGTCGGGCACGGATCAGCTCCCCTCGTCGGCGTGCCGGGCAACAGTAGCGAACCGGCTCTGGAAGTACAGGAGGGGCGATCCCTCACCCCGTCCGAGGTCGAGCACCTTGCCGATGATCAACTCGTGGTCGCCGGCGTCGTGCACCAGCTCGACCCGGCAGTCCACCCAGGCCAGGCTGCCCTCGATCAGCGGCGAACCGGTGGCCGGTGCCGGGCGCCAGTCGACTCCTTCGAATTTGGGACCCCCGGAGACGGCGAAGGAGCGGCCCAGGTCCATTTGGTGGTCGGCCAGCACATTGACGCAGAAGCTCCCCGCCCGGGCGATCCGCGGCCAGCTGGTGGAGGTGCGGGCCGGAGCGACGGCCACGAAGGGGGGCTCGGCGGAGAGGGAGATGAAGCTCTGGCAGGTGAACCCGACCGGTTCGCCCTCTTCCATGCCCGACACGATGGTGACCCCACTGGCGAACCGGCCCATGACCTCCTTGAACTGAGCGGTGTCGAAGCTCATCGTCAGCCGGTCCCGAGATCCACCGAGTGTCCCTCGGCGGCTGCGCTCACCTCGTCGAGTCCGTGTTTGGAGGCGATCCCCCTCGCGTTGTGGAGCATCCTGTCGACCTGGTCGTCCGAATGGGCCGGGTCATGGTGGAACAGGCACAGCTGTCGGGCCCCCGCCTCGACGGCCACACGGACGGCGTAGGTCTCCGTGGAATGCCCCCAGTCGGACATGGCCGAGAATTCCTCGTCGGTGTACTGCGAATCGTGCATCACCAGGTCGGCGTCCTCACAGAGTTCGAGGACGTGCTTGTCCACCGTGCGCAGGTCGAGGGGCGCCTGGTGGTCGGAGATGTAGGCCACCGACCGACCGTCGGCCTCGATCCGGAAGCCGAGGGTGTGGCCGATGTGCCTGATCGGGCGGGCCTTGACCTGAAAGCTCCCGACGGCGAAGTCGGCCGACCCCTCGAGATCGTGACAGCGCAATTCGCCCTGGAAGTCCTCCATGGCGATGGGGAAGAAAGGGGGGGCGACCATCCCGGACAGCACGTCGTGGAGCGACCCCTCCTGCGAGGGTCCGTAGACGTCGAGGACGGCACCCGGGTCCCGCAGGGGTGAGAAGAACGGCAGGCCGAGCACGTGGTCGTAGTGCAGATGGGTGAGCAGCACCGATGCCTGTATCGGAGTACCGGCGGCCCGGAGCGGGGGGTGGAGGTACCCGCCCAGGGCGCGGAGGCCGGTCCCAAGATCGAGGATCAAGGGACGCTCGCCTTCCACCTCCACCAGGACGCAGGACGTGTTGCCTCCGTAACGGCGGTACTGGTCGGACGAACACGGGCACGAGCCCCGGACGCCGAAGAAGGTGACTCTCACCGAAGATGCAGGCTAGTCGGACGACAACGAGGCGTCGGGACTACCCTCCGGAAGGTGGATACGGCACGGGTGAACGCCAACGGCGTCGAGTTCGCCTACCTGCACGACGGGCCGGCCGACGGGCCCCTCGCCCTCTGCCTGCACGGGTTCCCCGACACCGCCCACACCTGGCGGTACCTCCTCCCCCGGCTGGCCGAGGCCGGCTACCACGCCGTGGCCCCCTTCATGCGGGGCTATGCCCCGACCCAGGTGCCGCTGGACGGTCGCTACGACACCGGCACCCTGGCCCTCGATGCCTGCGGACTGCACGAGGCGCTGGGAGGATCCGGTGACGCGGTGATCATCGGGCACGACTGGGGCGCCTTCGCCACCTACGGAGCGGCCGCCCTCGAGCCCGAGCGGTGGAGGAGGGTGGTCACCGCGGCGGTGGCCCCACAGGGCTCGATGGCCGATGGGTTCTTCCGATTCGATCAGCTGCACCGGAGCTGGTACGTGTTCTTCTTCCAGACCCCCCTGGCCGAATACGCGGTGTCGATGGAGAATTTCGCCTTCATCGACCGGTTGTGGTCCGACTGGTCACCCGGCTTCGACGGCTCGTGGGACACCGCCAAGGTCAAGGAGGCCCTGGCCTCCCCCGAGAGCCTGAGCGCGGCCATCGGGTACTACCGGGCCATGTTCTCCGACCCGCCCGACGACCCGCCGACCGCCGCGGCGCGGGCGGCCGCCGGGACGATCTCCCCCCAGGCCACGCTGTACCTCCACGGCGCCGACGACGGCTGCATGGGCGTCGAGACCATCGGGCCGGTGACCGAATTCCTCGCCCCCGGTTCGGAGATGGTGATCGTCGAGGGGACCGGCCACTTCCTGCACGTGGAACGGCCCGACGAGGTCAACGACCACATCGTCCGGTTCATCACCCGGTAGCTCGAACCGGCCGGCGGCGGGGTCGGGGGCGCCCCCTCAGGGCAGCCGCAGGGTCCCGGCATGGTCACGCCGCACGAGCCCGTCCTCGACCAGTCCGGCGGCCACCCGGCCGGCCCGGTCGGGATCGTCGGGCCACCCGGCGGCCGCGGCCACTCGGTCGGACCGGAGCTCGCCACGGCGGAGCGCGTCGATCAACCGGCCCCGGCCCTGCCGGTCGGAACCGGCGAAGGTGCTCTGCGGGGCCGACACGCCGGCTGATCCACCGGCCGGATCGGGGAGGCGCCTCCCCGTCGACGACCATCGGCACCGGCGGAGGACCGGGCACTCCCGGCACCGCGGGTCGCCGGCCACGCACACCACCGCCCCCAGATCGAGGAGGGCCTGCCCGAACGCCCATCCGCTCCCGACCGGAACCATGCCGTCGACCAGGTCCTGGGCCTCCCTGGTGCGCAGCGGCCGACCGGCGACCGCCCGCGACAGGACCCTCCCGGCGTTGGTGTCCACCACCCCGACATCGGCTTCGAATGCGAAGGCGAGGACGGCGCGGGCCGTATAGGAACCCACCCCGGGCAGACCCAGGAGATCATCGAGCTCGCCGGGGACCCGGCCACCGTGGTCGGCCACCATCACCGTCGCCGCCCGGTGCAGATTGACCGCCCGCCGGTTGTAGCCGAGGCCCTGCCAGGCCCGGATCACCGCGCCGAGCGGCGCCGAGGCGCAGGCCGCAGGAGTGGGGAACGATGTCAGGAAGCGCGTGTAGACCGGCGCCACCCTGGTCACCTGGGTCTGCTGGGCCATGATCTCGCTGACCAGCACGGCCCACGGATCGCGGGTGGACCGCCAGGGCAGGTCGGGTCGCCTCGACCCGGAACCGGTCCCCGTCCCCCACTCCACGATGGCCCGTCCCAAGGCACGGACCTGGGCCGGGCTGGGGTCGGCGACGGACGGGGTCAATCCCAGACGTCGTCCGGGTAGGGGCGCAGGCGGGGCGGGGCGGCGGCCTTCTTCCACACCATGACCTTGCGCCGGTAGAAGCACACCTCTTCGCCGCGCTGGTTGAACCCCTTGGACTCGACGGTGACCACGCCCCGGTCGTCGCGGGACTTCGACGCCACCTTCCCGATCACCTTGCTCTCCGCATAGATGGTGTCCCCGTGGAAGGTCGGGGCCCGGTGGATGAGCGACTCGACTTCGAGATTGGCGATGGCCATGCCGCTCACGTCGGGCACGCTGAGCCCGAGCACGAGCGAGTACACCAGATTTCCCACCACGACGTTCTTGCCCTGCACCGTCTCGTGCTCGGCATACCAGGCATCGGTGTGCAGCGGGTGGTGGTTCATGGTGATCATGCAGAAGAGATGATCGTCGGCCTCGGTGATGGTCTTGCCCGGCCAGTGCCGGTAGACGTCACCGGGCTCGAAGTCTTCGAAGTAGCGCCCGAAGGGACGGTCGTAGGTGGTCATGGGGCTGGTGTAGTACGAGGCGCACGCGGTGTCCAACGCGGCTCTGGCCCGGGGGCTGCTCCCCGGGTGGTCAGTCCCGGACCAGTGTCGGACGGGTGGTGAATCCGAGAACCCAGTCCGTCTGCGAATCGCCGTCGATGGCCATCCGCCAGGTGTACCGGGTCCCCGGGGTGAGAGGCAGGGGCCCGAGGTTGACGGCCAGCGCGACATCGATCGGCGAGCCCTCGGGGATCCCCGGTGGCCGCCCCACGGTGAATTCCCCGCGAACCTCCACCGGGTGCTCACCTTCGGGCGTGTCCACCAGCACCGGTCGCCCATCGGCGTCCTCGAGGAAGAGCTCCCAGTGATGGGCCGATTCCGCCTCGTGCCATCCGACGTCGATCTTTAGGGCGATGGCCGAGGGGACCGGGTCCGGTCCGGTCATGCTCCACCCACCGCCCAGCACGTAGAGCTTGCCGTCTGACACCTGGGCGGCATCGCACAACATCATGGTCACTCTCACAAAACGTGAGGTTACCGGCTCCCGGAGGTCCCTTGTTCCCGAACGGCTTCCCGAGCCACCCCGTGCAGACGGGCCGATAACGTGGCCTCATGGAGCTGCGGGGCCTGCGGGACGACGTGTACCGGCGACCGCTGGCCACCGCGCTCGACCGGCTCGGCATCGGGCCGGGGTGGACCTGTGTGGACGTCGGTGCCGGCGGCGGCGACGTCACCGTGGCGCTGGCCGAGATCGTCGGCCGCGACGGACGGGTCTACGCGGTGGACAGCGACCCGATGGCCCGGGACGAGGTCGCCGAGGCCGCCGCCGCCCACAGCCAGGTGCTGGCCATCACCCAGGCCGGGGAGGACCTGCGGCTGCCCGAGCCGGTCGACCTGGCCTTCTGCCGCTTCCTCCTCCTGCACGTGGTCGATCCCGCCGTGGTCCTGACCCGGATGGCGGGGGCGGTCCGGCCCGGGGGTTGGGTGGTGGCCCAGGAGCCGATCACCTCGGCCGGCCGCATCGACGGGGGTCCGTTCACCATGCCCTCGGCGCGGCATCCCGACATCGGCGCCCTGCTGCCCTCCCTGGCCCGCGAAGCGGGGTTGGTCACGGTCGACGCCTGGGCCGAGGCCCCGGCCGGTGCCGGGCCGGGGCCGGTGGCCGACTATCTCAAATTGGTGACCGACGTCGATCCGGGCGACGACCCGGTGGTCCTGCCGCCACTGGTCACCGTGGTGGCTCAGGCACCCGGGGCCTGAGGGCCGGACAGACCGGCTGCGGCCGGCCGCCCGGTCCTGACGCTTCGGTAACCTTGGCCCGTGACCACCGCCTCCGAATCACCCGACCTGGCTGCCGCCGCCGACGCGGTCGGCGTGGCCCAGTCGATCGTCTCGGCCGGGGTGGACGCCTTGGCCGGCGCCGGCGGGCCCGACCTGGCCCAGGTGCTGGCCTATGACGTGGCCCACGCCGCAGCCGCGGTGCGTACGGCCGAGGCGGTCCTGACCTACGGGGCCCACGGCGAGACCGAAGCCCGGATCGCCTGCGCCTTCGCCGCCGACGCGGTGGCCGACCTGGCCGCCAGGACGATCGGCCGCGCCCACGAGTGGGGTGTCGACCCCGGTTGGATGGCACCGGTCGAGGACTTCGTGGCCGCCTACCGGAACCCGGTCTTCCTGGCCGCCCTCGCCGACCAGGAGGGGTCCCGCCATCTCGATGCCGATTTCGAACTCGTGCGGGAGACCTTCCACCGCTTCGCCGAGGACCAGATCCGTCCTCGGGCCGAACACATCCACCGGGCCAACACCGACATCCCCGAGGAGATCATCTCGGGAATCGCGGAGATGGGCGGCTTCGGGATGTCGGTGCCCGAGGAATACGGGGGCTTCGCCACCGGGGGCGAGGCCGACTACATGGGCATGGTGGTGGCCACCGAAGAGCTCTCGTGGGGCTCGCTGGGTGCCGGCGGTTCACTGATCACCAGGCCCGAGATCCTCACCCGTGCCCTGGTGAAGGGGGGCACCGAGGAGCAGAAGCTCTCCTGGCTGCCCAGGCTGGCCAGTGCCGAAGTGATGGGGGCGGTGGCGGTCACCGAGCCCGATTTCGGCTCCGATGTCGCCAACATCGTGACCAGCGCCGTGCCCACCGAAGGCGGCTGGCTGATCAACGGGGTCAAGACGTGGTGCACGTTCGCCGCCCGGGCCGACGTCTTGCTGCTGCTGGCTCGCACCGATCCGGACCGGAGCCGGGCCCATCGGGGTCTTTCGCTGTTCCTCGTGGACAAGCCCCGGGGCGAAGGGCACGGCTTCCTGGTCGACCAACCGCCGGGCCAGGACGGCCGCCCGGCCGGCACCGCCGGGCGGATGGAGGGCCGGGCCATCGACACCCTCGGGTACCGGGGGATGCACTCCTACGAGGTCGCCTTCGAGAGCTGGTTCGTGCCCGACGCCAACCTGGTGGGCGGCGAGGATGGTCTGGGCCAGGGCTTCTACCTCCAGATGCAGGGATTCGAGAACGGCAGGCTGCAGACGGCGGCCCGGGCCATCGGGGTCATGCAGGCCAGCTACGAGGCCGCCCTCGCCTATGCCGGCAACCGGGTGGTGTTCGGCGAGCCGATCATCGAGTACCAGCTGACCCGGGCCAAGCTGGCCAGGATGGCCGTGCTCATCCAGGCCACCCGCCAGTTCTCCTATGAGGTGGCCCGTCTCATGTCCAAGGGCGAGGGCAGTCTCGAGGCGTCGATGGTCAAGGCCTACGTGTGCCGGGCGGCCGAATGGGTGACACGCGAGGCTCTCCAGATCCACGGCGGGATGGGCTACGCGGAGGAGTTCCCGGTCTCCCGCTACTTCGTGGACGCCCGGGTGCTCTCCATCTTCGAGGGGGCCGACGAGACGCTGGCTCTCAAGGTCATCGCCCGCCGGCTTCTGGCCAACGCCAAGGGCTGAGGCCGCCGGAGTACGTTGGCCGGGTGGACGACGCCGCCCTCATCGATGCCGTCAGCCGCGGAGGGCGGGGCCCTGATCTCCGCCCTCGAGGATGCCGAGGTCGACGATCTGGTGCCGACCTGCGAGGGATGGAAGGTGGCCGATCTGGCCGAGCACGTGGGCGGATTCTGCGGGTTCTGGGCCCATGTGCTGTGCGAGGCCACCGGTCGGCCGAAGACCCCGTATCCCGATCCTCCCGAGGGTGAGGAGCTCGTCCTGTGGCTCGCCGAACTGACCGGCCATCTGGTCGACGAGCTCCGGGCCACACCGCCTCGCACGGCGGTATGGACCTGGTTCGAGCCCGACCGGACCGCCGGGTTCGTCGCCCGTCGCTGTGCCCACGAGTTGGCCGTCCATCGCTACGACGCCCAGTCGTCGACCCGGTCCTGTGGCCCCATCGATGCCGACCTGGCCGAGGACGGCATCAATGAGATCCTCGACGTCCTGGTCACCGCCCGTCCCCGGTCGGGTCGGGGCACGGGCCGGGTCCTGGCCCTGCTGAGCACCGACATCGGGCCGGGCTGGGAGGTGAGCATCGAGTCGGACCGGATCGACGTGCGGCGCGGCCGACCCGACCCCTCGGCGACCGGTGCACCCGACGTGGCGGTCAGCGGCACGGCGTCGGACCTCGAGCTCACCCTGTGTCACCGTCCCACCCTGAGCCCGGTGGACGTACACGGTGACTACACCGTGCTCGAGGAGTGGTACCGCGAGTTCACCTTCTGAGCCGGGCCGGCAACGCCGATGCGCGGCCGGACCCTCAGCCCGGCGAGCGGCTCAGACCGGCGCGCTCGCCACGGGTGACGAACTTGATGGCCATCTTGCGTGACGCCTCGTCGATCATCTCGTCGCCGAACATGACCGCACCCGATCGGTCCTCCTCGGTGGCCTTGCGGTAGGCGTCCAGGATGTCCCACGCCTTGTCGAACTGTTCCTGGGTCGGTGAGTAGACCTCGTTGAGCACACCGACCTGATCGGGGGTCAGGGCCCACTTGCCGTCGTAGCCGAGCACCCGGGTGCGCTGCGAGAACTCCCGGAGGGCGTCGAGCTCGCGCACTTTGAGGAACGGGCCGTCGATGACCTGGAGGCCGTTGGCGCGGCCGGCCATGAGAATCTTCGAGAACACGTAGTTGAAGTGGTCGCCGGGATACTCGGGGATGGCCACCCCACCGGTGAGAACCGGCATCTCCATCGACGCCGCGAAGTCGGCCGGACCGAAGATGATGGTCTCGAGTCGGGGTGAGGCGGCGCAGATCTCCTCGACGTTGATCAGACCCCGGGTGGTCTCGATCTGGGCCTCGATGCCGACGTGGCCCACCGGCAGGCCGCATTTCTTCTCCACCTGGGTGAGGAGCAGGTCGAGCGCCACCACCTCGGCGGCCGACTGCACCTTGGGCAACATGAGCTCATCGAGCCGTTCGCCGGCGTTGGAGACCACGTCGATGACGTCGCCGTAGGTCCACTCGGTGTCCCAGGCGTTGATGCGCACACAGAGCACCCGGTCGTCCCAGGCGAGGTTCTTGATGGCGTCGGCCACCTTGGCCCGGGCCGCCTCCTTCTCCGACGGGGCCACCGAGTCCTCCAGGTCGAGGAAGCTCATGTCGGCCGGCACGGTCGGGGCCTTGGCCAGAAATCGCTCGTTCGAACCGGGCGAGGACATGCACGAGCGGCGGGGAAGGTTTCGTGAACGTTCGGACATGTCCCGATGGTACGGCGATATCCGGACGAGTCCCAAATGACAACCGGTGCGCGGCACCGGGGGCCGACCGGGTTCAGCCGTCGAAGGTGCCGACCGGCGGATGGGTCTCGGGCCGGATGTGATAGCGCTCGGTGTAGGCGCCGAACTCCTCGCCCAGGCCGGCGTACGTCCAGCCGAAGTCGGCGGGGTCGTAGCGATGGCGACCGAAGGCGTCCTTGGGCCGGTCCTCGAGGAAAGCCTCCATCCGCCGCGCCTGCAGGTCGCTGACCTCGTCGCCGAAGCCCTGGTACAGCTGGCGGACCGTCCCCACCGGATCGGCGATCAGGGCGTCGTAGTGCAGGTGCCGGCACCACCCGTCGGCCGAGCGCTCGTCGAAGGCCACCGCCGAGTCGAGGGCGAACCGGCACTTCCGCTTCCACTCCTCGGCCGTCGGGCGAGGGTCGCGCCGGCGGGTCAGGGGCCGTTGCCCGGCATTGGCCAGGCTGGCCAGCGAGGTGACCACCGGCCCGGGGTCCCGATGGGTCCAGATGATCCGGGCGTCGGGATAGGCGGCCAGTAGGGCGTCGAGGTGCCAGAGGTGGTTCGGGGTCTTGAGGATCCAGCGTTCGGTGGGTTGCCGGGACTGGAGGGTCTGCAGGGCCAGCCGGTGCTGGGCGTAGGCCGGGGCCATCTCCGCCTTCTCCAGCCAGCGGGCGTACGACGGCACGTGGGCCTGGGTCTCGAGGGCCAGGGTACGGACGTCGAACATGAACAGGCTCACGCACTCCTGGGCCAGGGTGGCCCCGAAGGGATGCATCGCCTTGAGCGGCGGGTTGAGCTTCATCAACCCGTCGAGCTCCTTGGTCGTCTGGGCGATCCGCGGATCCTCGAGCCCCTCACCCAGTGTCGGTGGCGGGATGGGATGGGCGGCCTCCCACTGGAGGAGGGGCCGGGCCATCGGGTCGAGCCCGAGCAGCATCGACAGCACGCTGGTGCCGGTGCGGGGCAGGCCGACGATGATCCAGGGACTGTCGATGTGCTCGTCCAGCACCTCGGGATGATCGAGGGACCACCGGTGCAGGGCGATCCGGTTGGCCAGGGCCTGGCTGAGCATCTTCGAGACCAGGATGCGCCCGAAGGTGGTCAGGTCGGCCTCGGTGGCACACGCGTCGAGGAAGACTTCCAGTGGTTCGCGGAAGCTTTCGGAGCCGAAGTCGTCGGAACCCGCCGACCTGACGGCCGACGACACCACCGACGCGGGAGTGAGCGAGGGAAGGTTGAACCCCATGCGGGTCAGACCGTCCCCCACCCGGTTGAGGGCGCGCAGGGGTGGGCTGCGCAATTCGCTGTCGCGCCAGGTGTAGTCGACGTCGGCCGCCGGCCCGGTCATCCGGCGACGTGCACGACCGTGCGTCCCCGCGACCGGCGGTCCTCGTGGTCGTCGAGCGCGGCGCCCGCCTCCTCCATGGTGACCTGCCGACCGACGTAGGGCTCGAGCTTGCCCTCCGCCACCAGCCGCAGGAGGTCGGCGTGGATCTCGTCGGCCTCCTTCCGCCCGAACGGGTTGAACCCGAACCTGCGCATGCCCGGGTCGACATCGTCGACCCAGGCCAGCATCACCCCGACGATGTCGATGTTGCCGATGCACGCCATCCGCAACGGCCGCCCGCTCATCCCGTTTTCGTCGTCATCGGCGAAGCCCACGGCCAGATACCGACCGCCGCGCGCCGTGCACCGCCACGAGCGTTCGACGAACTCTCCGCCGGCCAGGTCGTAGACCACGTCGGCGCCCCGGTCACCCGTGTCGGCCAGCACCGCCTCGACGAAATCGTCGGCGGTGTGGTCGATGACGACGTCGGCACCCAGTGACGCACACAGGGCTCCCTTCTCAGGGCCGCCGGCCACGGCGATGACCCGGGCCCCGACCGCCTTGCCCAGCTGGATCCCGGCCGTGCCCAGACCGCTGGCCGCCGCGTGCACCACCAGGGTCTCTCCGGCGGTCAGCCGCCCCCGGCGGAACAGGGCCAGGTGCGAGGTCTGGAAGGTCAGCAGGAAGGCCGCCGCCTGGACATCGTCGAGCCGATCGGGGGCTTCGAAGACGGAGACGGCGGGCGCGATTGCGTACTCGGCGATCCCGCCCAGCGCCGTCTTGGTGATGGCCACCACCCGTCGTCCCATCCAGGCTTCCGCTCCCTCACCCACGGCGTCGACGACCCCGCAGACATCCATCCCCAGGGTGAACGGCGGGGGGGTGGGCACCGAGACCAGGTTCCCGCGGCACCGGTCGATGTCATTGAAGTTGAGCGATGCCGCCCCGACCCGCACCCGCACCTCTCCGGCCTCGGGCTCGGGGCGGGCCACGCGGCGGACGGCCAGGACCTCCCCCGGGCGGCCGTGCGCAGTCACCTGCAGGGCCTTCATGTCGGTCACCTTCACTCCCCTCCGAGGCAGTCGGTCCCCGTTCTCGGGCACCCCCGGTCGTGGGACGGCATCACCCTAGTGCGGCGGTCCGCCGGCACGGCCTCCTCCGCCGCCCCTCCCCGCCGGCGCCGTCAGGGACCGCGGCGGGCGGTGGCGTCGGCCCGGATCTGGTCGGCCAACCCGTCCGGGGTCAGCTGCTCGGAGAGGAGGCGGTCGAAGCGGGCAGGATCGCCGTCCACGAAGGCCCGGCACAGCGGGAGTCCCTCGACGTAGCAGGTGAGGTAGGCCCGCCACGTGGGGTGGGTCAGGAACTCGACCGCCTTTCCGGCCCGCTCCGGCGACAGCAGTCCCCAGCGGGCCACCTCGTCGGTCACCACGTCGGCATCGGCCCCGTCCTCGTGGAGGCGGAAGGCCGCGTTCTGGCGGACGGCACCGAGTGCCTCTCCTGCTTCGGAGACCGCCGCCACCACCTCGGCGTCGTAGCGGATCCCGAGCGGCCGGAGGTGAGCGGCGATCTCTTCCTCGGGTCGCCGGCCCATCACCACCTCGAGACCGAGATCGGCCAGTCCTTCGGCCAGGAGGCACTGCGGGGTCCCGACCAGGAAGATGGACTCCTCCCACCACTGACGGCGCCGGACCAGGCCCACCTCCTTGCGGGTGTGCTCGGTGTGGTGACCCGGGTACGACTCGTGCGCCACCAGGTGGGCGAGCCCGGTCGAGAGCACGGGCAGATCGGTGTTGACGGCCACCCGGCTGCGCAGGTCGCCGAGGTAGTAGTTGAATCCGGACCACGGTTGGCCGGAGACCAGGTCGAAGTCGACACGTTCCCCGTCGGGCAGCCCGAACAGCACCCGGGTCCGCTCACGGAGATCCTCGGCCAGGGTCCCGATGGCGGCCGGCAGCCGGTCGACGGGAACCGCGTGCGACTCCCGCCAGGTGACCAGTCGCTCGGCCAGCGGGCCGGAACCGGGGAGCACCTCGTCGAGGCGGCGGTGCGCGGCCTCGAGGACGGCCTCGTCGATTCTCGAGGGCCGGACCCCGTAACAGGCCTCGACCTCGTCGGCGTAGCCGATCGGTTCCCCGGCCAGGCGCCGCGCCGTGGTGAGAAGCCCCCGGACCTGGGCCCTGAGCCAGTGCCGGCGGGCGGCACCCGAGCCGTCCCCTCTGACGGCACCCACCGCACTCGGTTCGAGGGTCTCGCCGGCGTCGATGGCGGCCAGCAGGTCCCGCGCCTCGCCCACCAGACCGGCCGGCGGACGGCGAGGTTCGGCATCGGCGGCGGCGGCCAGATCGGGCGGGCCGTAGTAGGCGTCGACCAGGCCGTCGATATGGCGCCCCAGCCGGAGGCCGAGGGTCAGGTACCGTTCGACCAGCGCCGGCTCGGTCACCCCCACGGACCCGGGCTCGTCGGAGTCAACCCAACGTCTGCCGGAAGAAGGCGACCGTTCGGTCCCACAGCAATTCGGCGGACGCCTGGTGGTACACCTCGGGCCGGTCCTCGTTGAAGAAGGCGTGGTCGGCTCCCGGGTAGAAGTGGAACTCGACACTCTTGCCCAGGCCGGCCAGCTCGGCCTGCAGTGCACGGGCCGCGTCGGGGGTGAAGAAATCGTCCTCTTCGGCGGCATGGCCGAGGACGGCCGCATCCAACTTCGAGAAGTCGGGGCGCGCGCCGGGCCACGGGATGAGGCCGTAAGCGGGCACGACGGCCTTGACCGCGTCGGCGCGCTGGGTGGCCAGGACCAGTGCCAGTCCCCCGCCCATGCAGAAGCCGACCACACCCACCTGCGGCCGGCCGGTCCGGTGGATGAGCTCGTCCACCGCTCCGCTGAGGTCCTTTGCCGCCGTCTCCATCTTGAGCGCCATCATCTGCTTGCCCGCTTCATCGGGCTCGGTCAACGGGACGGTGGTGCCGTGGTACAGGTCGGGAGCGAGCGCGGTGAACCCGGCGCCGGCGAACCGGTCACAGGTGTGCTTGATCTGGTCGACCAGGCCCCACCACTCCTGCAGCACCACTATTCCGGCCGTACCTTCCGCCCCGTCGGAGGGAACGGCGAGATAGCCGCTGCCGGTACTGCCGTTGCTCGGGAATTCGACGATCTCACCCATGGAGGACGACGATACCCCGGGCAATACCCCCGCACACCGGTCCGGGCCGGTGACGGGTTTCGGGCCCCGACCGAGGGCCGTCGAATAGGAAAGTCCCTGTTCACAAGGGAAAATGGCCGGGGGGTCCTTGTGGCTAGGGGTCGATTGGACTAGACAGGAGGGCGATATGACTCACGCCGAGCAGTACTCGACGTCAGAGCCAAGTGCGCCTCCCCCTGCCCGACGAAAGACCCGAAGACGGATTATTTCGACGGTTGCACTTGCCACCGGATTGGGCCTCGCCTCCACGGTGATTGCGTCGTCGCGCCCCGCTTCGGCCGATCAGATCGCCGACGCCAAGGCCCAGGCCGCGGCGATCACGGCCAAGATCCAGGCGACCCAGGCCCAGATCGCATCATTGACCGGCCAGGTGACGGCGGCCGACTTCCGGCTCAACCAGCTGAACAGCCAGATCGTGGCCAGCCAGAAGCAGATCACCAAGGACCAGTCCCGGGTGAACAAGGACGAGGGCCATCTCCGCACCCAGGCCATCGCCGACTACACGGACAGCGGAACGACCAACCAGGTCACCCAGATGTTCTCGTCGAACGTGAACACGAGCGGCATCCGCTCGGAGTACTCGTCCATCGCCACCGGCAACGTGACCACCACGGTCGACAACCTGCACACCGCCCAATCCCACCTGCAGGCGACCGAGAACGCCCTGCGGCAGCAGCAGACCCAGGCCACCGACACCCGCAACAGCCTGCAGGGGTCGGAGAACCAGGCCTCGAACCTCGAAGCTCAGGACCAGTCCACACTGGACAGCGTCAACGGCCACATCCAGCAGCTGGTCCAGCAGCAGCAGGCCGAGCAGGCGGCGGCGGCCAAGGCGGCGGCCACTGCCGCCTTCAACGCCCGGGTGGCCGCGGCACAGGCTGCGCAGGCCGCTGCCCAGGTCGCCCAGGTGGCCAGTCCGTCCGGCTCCACCGGCGGGTCGGTCGGCGGGTCCGTCGGCTCCGTGCCCACGGCCCCGGCACCGCCACTAGCCGCGGGTGCCGCCGGGGCGGTCCAGGCGGCGGAGAGCCAGATCGGCGTCCCCTACGTGTGGGGCGGGAACACTCCGGCCGGCTTCGACTGCTCGGGTCTCGTCCAGTGGTCGTATGCCCAGGTGGGGATCAGCCTCCCCCACTTCTCCGGGGCCCAGTTCGACGACACCACCCATATACCGCTGGCCGACATCGAACCCGGTGACCTCCTGTTCTACGGTCCCGGAGGCGACGAGCACGTGGCCATGTACGTCGGCGGCGGTTCGATGATCGAAGCGCCCTACACCGGTGCGTCGGTCTGGATCACCGGGGTTCGCACCGGCTCCGACTTCGCCGGTGTCGGCCGGGTCACCTGATCCTCCCGTTTGACCGGATCCCGACCCTCACCCCTCCTTGCCCCTCCGGCCGATGGGTCACGCCTGGTCGTGGGCGGCAAACCCCGAGGGGGGCATCTGACCCACCGCTCCTCCGGCCCGGGGCCCGGGCGGGCGGGGGAAGCGGAAGGGGATGGCCTCCCGGCCGGCCTGGATGACCATCGCCTGACCGGTCTCCTCCCCCGACAGGCAGGCGAACACCGCGTCTGACACCGACGACGCGTCGATCAGCGGGAACCCGCTCCCCTCCAGCAGGTCGCGCATGTCGTCGATGAGCGGGGTGTCCACGATGCTCGGACAGACCGCGTTGATGGTGATCTGCCGTTCGGCCAGCTGGGGCACGAGCGATCGCACGAGACCGACGACGGCGTGCTTGGTCAGACAGTAGATGGGGTCGGGTGAGAAGCCGATGAGCCCGGCCAGGGATGCCGTGGCCACGATGGCGCCACCGCCCCGGGCCGAGAGCGCAGGAACCAGGGCCCGGACACCGAAGACCACGCCGTCGACGTTGACCCCGACGGCTCGGCGGTAGATGTCGTCGGTGACCTTGGTGATGTCGGCCTCACCGGTGGTCACCCCCGCATTGAGGTGGGCGAGGTCGATGCCACCGAAACGGGCGGTCACCGCGTCCACGATGCCCGGCCACACCTCCGGCCGACCGACGTCGGCCTGGAGCCCGAGGCCACCGAGCTCGCCGGCCACCTTCTCGGCCGACCCGCCGTCGAGATCGACCACGGCCACCGAGACCCCGGCTCCGGCCAGGCGGGCGGCGCTGGCCAGTCCGATCCCCGACCCCCCGCCGGTCACGATCGCCACCTTGCCCGCAAGCGTTCCCATAGGTCCCCCAGACTCCGTCGTGCGCCGCCGCCCGGCGCGACGCTCTTCATTCCTCTGCCCGCGTGCCACCCTATCGGGCGCCTGAGGCATACTGGGTGGAGCTGATTGCCGCCGCGGACCAGCTCCTCGACCACCCCAAGAGACCTGCCGCCCCATGAGACTCGCCTCCACATGAGACCGATTCCCGTCGCGTTCCACATCTGGTTCCTCGAGATCCACACCTACGGCATCGGTCTGGCCCTGACCTTCTGGTTCGGTCTGCGGTACACCGAACGCAGGCTCAGGAACGCCGGCTATCCCTGGCAGTGGGTGACCGGCATGTTCGTGTGGGTGATCGTGGCTGCCATCGTCGGCGCCCGCACCCTGCACGTCCTGTCCAATCTCTCGTACTACTCCCACCACCCACCCCAGGTCTTCGCCATCTGGCAGGGGGGGCTGTCGTCGTTCGGTGGCCTGTTGTTCGCCGTCCCCGTGGCCCTGGTCTCGACCCGCCGGCGCTGCCCACAGCTCCCACTCATGCGCTTCGCCGACCTGATGGCACCGGTGCTCATGGCGTGCTGGGGCATCGGTCGGCTACTCGGCCCCCAGCTGATGGTGGCCGGAGGCGGACATCGGACCGAGCAGTGGTTCGGCATGTACTACGCGGGTCAGGTCGGCCGGCGCCTGCCGGTGCCCATCTTCCAGGCCATCGAGGACCTCACCATCTTCGGGATCCTGCTGCTCGTGGAGCGTTGGCTGCGGACGACCGCTCCTGCGCCCGTCGTGCCCGAAGGTGGGGTCGGACCGGGACCCCGCACCCTCCCCCCGTCGGGCATCGTCATCGGCGTGGGCATGGTCCTCTGGGGCATCGAGCGGTTCCTCGACGAGCACCTGTGGCTCGGCGAGGACGGGCACCTCGGGTCCTTGCTGGTCCAAGGGGCGGGCATCGCGTTGGCGGTAGCCGGCACGGCCCTGCTGATCTCGCGGATCGGACCACTGCGACGGTGGCGCCGCGGCGAGGGCGGCGATCCTGCACCGGAGCCCGAGCCCGAGCCCGATGTCTCCGAACTGGTGCCTGCGTCCGTCCCCGACGCCGAGCTCGTGCCCGGGGCGGAGCGGGGCGAAGACGGGCTGGCGGCTACGGATGGCGGCTGAGCGCTGATGCAGCCGGGGGAAGTGGTCGGGCTGCGGTCTGCCTGGCCGTGACCACCAGGGTGACGGCGGCGACACCCACCGCGGCGCCGGCCACGGCCAGGTCCGCCGGAGCACCCACCGCAACGGCGACAACCACCGTGGTGCCCAGCTCGATGGCGAGGACGGCCCGACCCACGACCGGTCCCACATCGGCGAACCGACGGTGGAAGTCGCGCAGATCGGAGGGGCCGGCCAGGTTGCGGGTCATCACCACGGCGAGGCCTCGCACCAGACCGAAACCGATGCCGATGGCGAGGGCGGCCGTCGGAGCGGCGGTGAGCGCACCGAGGACGATCATCAGGTAGACGGCGGCGGTGGTGATATAGGTGGACAGTCCGTTTCCGATCTGCCAGCCGAAGCCGGACCCGTAGACCCAGCCCCGGTACTGGTCGAGCCACCGCTCGTTGACCTGCCGGCGGTGAATGGGAAGTCGCACCCCACCGACGCCGGCGTCTGATGCCGATGCCAGCAGGGCGGCGCCGAAGGCGATCGATCCGAGCACGGTGGGCGGGAGGTGGAGGGAGCGCACCCCGAGAGCCATCACGGCGACCACTGCTCCCAACGTGGCGCCTCCGACGACGGCGCCGAAGACGAACCATGCGGCCGTCGACCGGTAGGAATGGCCCTTGGCCCGTTCGCCGATGGGCGTGATGGTGGACAGCATCGAGAGTCCGCACGGCGACCAGGTCGAGCGCACGGCGGCGGCCAGCGCCACGATCGATGCGGTGAGTGTGATGCAGACGGTCACGAGCATCCTTTCATCAGGGTCGTGTCGGCGATCCGAGGAACGGGACGCCGAAGGAGAAGATCCCGCCGTCGGCGGCCACCAACCAGTACCCCGATGCCGCCGCCGGGGGCGCCGGGGGCGCCGGGGGCGCGGTGGGGGGAGCCGGATTCGAGGGCGCCGGCTTGGGCGTCGGGGCGGCCATGCCCACGATGGGCTGGTTGAGCGTCTGGCCGCCCATCGAGCCGTGGAACTGGGCGTCCCCGAACGAGAACACACCGCCGTCGGATGCCACGAACCAGTAGCCACGGCCGGTGGGGGTGGCGGCCATGCCCACGATGGGCTTGTCGAGCGGCTGCCCGCCCATCGAGCCGTAGAACTGGGCGTCCCCGAAGGAGAACACCCCGCCGTCGGCGGCCACGAACCAGTAGCCGTGGCCGGTGGGGGTGGCGGCCATGCCCACGATGGGCTTGTCGAGGGGCTGCCCGCCCATCGAGCCGTGGAACTGGGCGTCCCCGAAGGAGAACACACCGCCGTCGGCGGCCACCGTCCAGTACCCCCGACCCGATGTCGTACAGGCCATCCCCACCATCGGCTGGTTGAGCGGTTGTCCCCCCATCGAGCCGTAGAAGGGAGCGCTGAAGGAGAAGATCCCGCCGTCCGCGGCGACGAAGTAGTAGCCGCCGTCGGGGTGGCCGGCCATGCCGACGATCGGCTTGTCGAGCACAGCCGCAGACACGTCGCCGTCGTTGGGAAAGTCCCCGTAGACGAACAGCTTCCCGAACGCCGTCATCACCGCGTACCCGGCACCGTCGTCGCTCGACGCCATCCCGGTGACCTGGCACCTGGTGAGCGGGGAGGCACAAGGAGGTGGAGGCGGTGACGGAGGAGCCGTTGTCCAGCATGCGGCATTCTGCTCGGCGGTCCCGTCGTCGACGGCGACGGCGGTGGTGCAGGTGGGATCGACTTCCCAGGGAGGGACGCAGGCCACCACCCGGCAGACGATGCGGCCGATGCAGTCGAGATCCTGGTTGCACTGGCCGTACCGGAACTGGAAGCAGCCGGTGAGATACGAATCGCAGCCGTCCGGGCCGCATCCGCAATTGGTTCCGTCGCATCCCGGCTCGCAGAAGGTCCACCCACCACCGCAGCCGGTGTCGCACTGGCACACCGAATTGCAGTCCATGTAGTAGCGGGGGCCGCCGCAGTACGACGAGTTGTCGGCTTTCCACCAACCGGCCATCACCGTATCGGCCGGGCAGTAGTTGTAGCCGCCGTTGACCGAGCAGCAGAACTCGCTGAACCCGGCACAGCAGGTCGAGCCGCATCCACAACTCCCGTTGCCGCAGGTGCAGACCAGTCCGTACGCGGTCCCCGGCTTGAGCACCAGGTCCAGCCCGGCCCCGATGGCGACGGCGGACCCGGCGTAGGCGGACCGGTTGATGAAGCTCCGGCGCGAGAGCTTCGACTCGAGAAATGTGGATGCCCGTTCGACGAGGGCGGTCATCGGGTCGGGGCCATGGTCGATGGGAGCCCCCGAGGGGACATCACGGTTCGGACCGGAAATCGATCGCGGTCAGCCGGCGGGCGGCCTGGAGCTCGGCCAGCACGGAGATGACCAGATAGGTGAGCCAGGTGCAGAGCGCGCTGACCGCAAGCAACGGCAGTCCGTGGGCCGGCTGCCGGGCGAGGAGGGAGACGATGGTGCCGGTCGGAGCCGCCACCGCCACCGCGGCGGCGGCAACGGCCAGACCCACGTTGACGACGACATGGAGCACGGTGGCCGGGGTGTCCGGGGTCCCGAAGCAACCGCAGCTGGAGATGGCACCGCCCCGCCGCAAGGCAAAGGCGACGAAGGCGGCAAACCCGGCGAACGACAGGGCCACCAACCATGCCGACGCCGACCGGGGGAAGAGGATGGCCAGGCAGCCGAGCACCGCCTCGGCCACCGAGCCGCCCCTGACGACCTGGCGGGTTCCGGCCAGGGGCCGGCGTACCAGCGTGGCGAGGGCGCGGGCGGTGTCGGTCGGGTGCACGGCCTTGGCCGCCCCGGCTGCGACCAGGAGGGTGCAGGCGACCAGGTAGAGGCCGATCAGTTCCATCGCGCACCCGTAGGAGCGGAGAGCGGAACCGGCGCGGCGGCGGAACCGGTCGGGGTGATCGAGAGGTCACCGATGAGGGCGTTGACCTTCGGGACCAGCGCCGTCCGCCGGGCGTGGCTGCCCAGCACGGCGTAGAAGGTGAAGGGCCGGCCGGCCTCGGTGAAGAACCACTGGGTCCCCGACTGGCCGCCCAACCCCCGGCGCAGGAGGTAGGGACGGAAGTCGGCAGGGGTGAGGGCACGGGGCATGCCCTGTCTGGAGAAGAGACGCCGGCCGACACTCTCGGGGCCGTACTCGAACAGCACGGCGAAGATGTGGTTGACACCCATGACGTTCACCGCACCACCCCCGAAATCAGCCACCTGTTCGGGAAGGGCGAAGTTGGCAAAGTGGGCGACCGGGTAGGTCACCCCTTCGCCCACTGCCCGCCGGACGAAGATCCGGCCCTCGAACCCCCCGGGAAGCAGCGCCTCGATGCCGTGGGCCCGGAGTGTGGCCACTGCTCAACCGGCCCGTGTGGTCGGCCCGTGGGCCGTCGACCCCTGCGGTGCTTCCGCACCCATCGGTCCGTACAGGTCGGCCAACGACGACGGGTACAGGCTCGGGTCGCCGGGCATGATCCCGGCCGCCATCAGCTCCCGGTCGTTGTCCAACTCCCTCGCCGGCCCGTCGAGACCTTCGGCGTAGGCCCGGCTCCGGCTACCCGTCGTGAAGGACCGGGCGTCGATCTGGGCGCGCCGCACGAGATCGGTGACCTGACGGAACTGGTTGGCCACACCTTCACCGATTCGCCGGCCGGATGGACCGTCGACGAGGACGAAGAACGGGGAGCCCGGGACTTCGTAGTCGCCCCAGGCCTCCGTGGACATGACCACGGACAGTCCCGGAGCGGCCTGGGCGGCGACTTCGCCGGGGATCTCCATCTCCGGGCCCTTGGTGACCACCACCAGCCGGACGTCGTCGGGAAGGCCGAGCTGGTGCGGTTGACGAAAGTCCTTCCAGAAGCCGGCACAGGTCGAGCACCCCGACGACAGGAAGGCGAGGAGCGTGAACTCGTCACCGCCGGTGACGGCCACCGCCAGTGCATCGCCACCGGGCGTGACCCCGGCAACCGTGGGAGCCGATGTCGAGTTCCGTTCGCCGGGCAGGGGTGGGCCCATCGTGATGGGCAGCCCCGACCTCTCCGGCCCCGCCGGGCCTCGGAACACCGGCCTGGCCGTGGGCGTCCTGGCCGTGGGCGTGGGCGTGATCACCGGAAGGCTCGCCGACGCCGACGCCGAGGTCGTGCAGGGCCTTGAGGATGTCGGCATGGCTGCGCAGCAATCCGGCGACGAGCACGGCCAGCAGCAGCACGACGACGGTCAGGACAATCGCCAAAGCAACCACAGCGGGACCTCCGTGCGTTCCGCAGAGTGCGGGCACCGATGCCGGTGCCTCCTGCCGGTGCTCATGCTACGGAGTGTGGCGTGCGAAACGGTGTATCTCCTCGCGGCCTTCCAGCCCGCTGGCCACCCGGTGACCGGGACGGCGATCGAGTCGGCGTGGCCCGGCGCCCGGCCTGGGTGAAGACTGGCGGGGACCCGATGCCGTCAGGCCGGCATCGGGTGGAAGGAACCGGGACCAGGAGGCAACCATGGCACTGCGAATTGAGACCGTCACCATCGATGCCCGGGACCCGGTGGAGCTGGCCCGATTCTGGGCCGCGGCCCTGGGTTGGGAGGAGCGGGTGGACGAGGACGGTGACGTGTGGGTCGAACCGGGGAGCCTGCACCCGGACTACGACTCCAGCCGACCGATCCTCTTCCTCGCCGTCCCCGAAGCGAAGGCGGTCAAGAACCGGATCCACCTCGATCTGCGTCCCGACGACCAGGAGCTCGAGGTGGAGCGGCTCGAGGCCCTCGGGGCCGTCCAGGTCTCGGTCGGTCAGAGCGGCCTCGAGGACTGGATCGTCCTGGCCGACCCCGAGGGCAACGAGTTCTGTGTGCTGGACGACAGCTGATCGGGCACCGGTCCCTAGTTCGCCTCCTCGGCCGCCTTGGCTTCAGCGGCCTTCCGGTACTTCTCGAGCTGGTCGAGGAGCGGCATCCGTTCCTGGCCCACGGTCGAGTCCAATCGGGCGGCGATCCCTTCGGGGGTCCACCTCCCGTCGGCGTACATGGCCCGCACCTCCCGGGGCTGGTTCCACACCGCTATCTTCGGGCCCACCGACGTATAGACCTGACCGGTGACGTGCTTGGCCTGGTCGGAAAGCAGGTAGACGACCAGCGGCGCGACGTCCTCGGGATCGCCGTTCTCGGCCAGGTCCATGGGGACCTGGGCCGTCATCCGGGTGCGGGCCACCGGCGCAACGGCATTGGCGGTGATGCCGTACCGGCTGAGCCCGGCGGCCGCCGAATGGACCAACGAGACGATCCCGCCCTTGGCCGCCGCATAGTTGGCCTGGGCCACGCTTCCGGCGAAGGCTCCCGACGTGAAAGCCACCAGCGAACCGCCGCCCTCCTGCTTGCGCATGATGGCGGCGGCGGCACGGAACACGGTGAAGTGTCCTTTCAGGTGGGTCTCGATGACGGCGTCCCATTCGTCCTCGGACATGTTGAAGAGCATGCGCTCCCGCAGGATGCCGGCCACCGCCACCACCCCGTCGATCCGACCCCATCGCTCGACGCCGGCGCCGATGATCTTCTCGCCGCCGTCGAGGGTGGTCACGCTCTCGGCCACGGCCACCGCCTCGCCCCCGGCGCCCTCGATGTCGGCGACCAACGCCTCAGCGACCGCGCTGGTGGGGTCCCCTCCGTCCAAGGAGACGCCGATGTCGGCCACCACCACCCTGGCCCCTTCGCCGGCGGCCGCCAGTGCCACCGCCCGACCGATCCCACCACCGGCACCGGTGATGGCCACGACCTTGTCCTTCAGGAAATCCGTCAATGCCCACTGCCTCTCTACTTTTGGCTCCCACCCGCGTCACCGGATGGCCGGTGGTGCTCCTCGGACGAAACGCACCGCTGAGGGAGACTCCCTGCGTGTCGACCTGACGCCCCGGCGGAGGTTGACCATATACGAGAACCTGTTCTAGCGTCCCCACCGGGTCGGCGCCACCCAGGGGTCGCACGGGCGCGCCTCACGAGCCGGCCACATCCAGCAAGCAACCGCCGCTGCGGCGGAGGGGGTAGGAGAGCGCCATGGGCGATTTTGGATTCTGGGCACTGGCCCACGAGAACCCGGACAAGCTGGCCCTGGTCGATCCCGACGGGACCGAGTACCGCGCCGGCGAGCTCCTCGGACGGACCAACCAGGTGGTCCACGGGCTGCGCGGCCTCAGCCTCCAGCCCGGGGATGTCGTCGCCACCCTCCTCCCCAACGGGGTGGAGATGTTCGAGCTCTACCTGGCCGCGCTGCAGGCCGGCTGGTACCTGGTCCCGATCAACCACCACCTGATCGGTCCAGAAGTGGCCTACATCCTGAAGGATTCGGAGGCCAAGGCGTTCGTGGCCCATGAGCGGTTCGCCGATGTGGCCGTGGACGCCGCCGACGAGGCCGGGCTCCCGTCGTCGAGGTGTTTCGCAGTCGGGGAGATCGCCGGATTCGACTCCTACGCCAGGATGCGCGACGGGCAACCAACCTCCGATCCTGCCGACCGCACCATCGGGGACGTGATGAACTACACCTCGGGCACCACCGGCAATCCCAAGGGAGTCTTCCGACCCCTCAGTGGAGCCGTCCCCGAAGAGGTGGCCATCGGCCTGTCGGGGATCCTCTTCCTCTTCGGGATCCAGCCGGACGACGCCAACGTCCACATCGTCGGCTCCCCCCTCTACCACACCGCCGTGCTCCGCTACTCGGGAGCCTCCATCCACCTGCTGCACACCGTCGTGCTGATGGACAAGTGGGTCCCCGAGGAGATGCTCCAGCTCATCGAGAAGTACAAGGTGACCAGTTCCCACATGGTCCCCACCCAGTTCCACCGGTTGCTGGCCCTGCCCGAGGAGACCCGCAACCGATACGACCTGTCCTCCCTCGAGCACATGATCCACGCCGCCGCCCCGTGTCCGGTCGACGTCAAGTACAAGATGATCGAATGGTGGGGGAACGCCATCGATGAGTACTACGCCGCCTCGGAAGGAGGAGGGACGCTGGTGACCGCGGAGGAGTGGCTGCTCAAGCCGGGCACCGTCGGGAAGGCGTGGCCGATTTCGGAGATCGCCATCTTCGACGACGACGGCAAGCGCATCGACGAGCCCAACGTCATCGGAACGGTGTACATGTCCATGCAGACCGGCGACTTCTCCTACCTCAAGGACAAGAAGAAGACCGACAGCAACCGCATCGGCAAGTTCTTCACGGTTGGTGACGTGGGCCTCATCGACGAGGACGGGTATCTCTTTCTCCGCGACCGGAAGATCGACATGATCATCTCGGGTGGGGCGAACATCTACCCGGCCGAGATCGAGAACGTGCTCCTCGGCTTCCCCAAGGTGGGCGACGTGGCCGTCTTCGGCATCCCCAACGACGACTGGGGTGAGGAGATCAAGGCGGTCATCGAGCCGGCCGAAGGTGTCGAGGCCTCGCCGGAGCTCGCTGACGAGATCCTCGAGTACGCCGCCACCCGGTTGGCCAAGTTCAAGACGCCCAAATCGATCGACTTCACCGACGCCATGCCGCGGGACCCGAACGGCAAGCTCTACAAGCGGAAGCTGCGGGATCCCTACTGGGAGGGCCGGGAGAAGATCTGACAGTCAGGAATCGCCGGGGGCCTGCCCGTCGGAGGCTGTCTTGCCTGCCTTCCCGGCCATGCTCTTGGCCACCGCGGCCGCCTCGGCTCGAAGGGCGGAGAGCATCACCGGGTCGGTACTGTGCGGGTTGGACTCGGCGATGGCCACCATCCGGGCCGGACCGACCACGATGAAGACCCCCTCCGCCTCGGCGGTCAGGAGGTCGCCGTTGAAGATCCCGCCCCAGGTCTGGACTTTGCGACCGGAGCGACCGAGGCAACGGGCCTCGATGCGCAGATCGGTCCGCAGCGGGGTCGGCTTGCGATAGCGGATGGTCAACGTCCCGGTCATGGCCGCGTTGTCGGCCACCATGTTGGCCGCGCCCAACACCTCATCGAACGTCTCGGCGATCACCCCTCCATGGACGCAGCCCGGTGGTCCTTCGTAGGGGTAGTCGAAGAAGGCCTCGCCCCGGATCTCCCGGTACCCTCCTTCGGCCCCTTCGACCACCCAGACCCGGGCCGGGGGGGCGATCGGGTTGAGCATGCCGGTGATCGGACTGTTGGGAAAGAACTCCTGAGGAGGATTCGACATGTCGGGAGGCCGTCGAGGTTGCTTCCCGGGCTGAGCCCTGGCCGCCAGCCCGGCCGAGACGGCTTCGATGGCGTCGGCTGCCGCGGCGAGAGCGTCGTCATCGGCCGCGGCTGAGACGGTCATGGTGATCAAGGGCCGCAGTGCGGCGGCCAGCCGGTGACGGGGGCCCTCGGTGACCGGGTCCGAACCGTTGGGCCCGATCACCGGCGTTTGTAGTTCGGCGGGCGCTTCTCGGCGAACGCCTTCTGGCCCTCCTTGGCGTCTTCGGTGGCGAAGATCGGCCATCCCAGCTCGAGCTCGATCTTGAGGGCGTCCTCTTCGGGGATGCCCTCGGTCGCCTTCACCGAGGCCTTGATGGCCTCGACGGCCAGGGGGCCGTTGGCCCCGATCACCTCGGCGATCTCCAGCGCCGTGTCGAGCGCCTTCCCGTCGGGAACGACCCGTCCGATCAATCCGATCTCCTTGGCCTCCGGGGCCGAGACCTCGCGGGCGGTGAACAACAGATCCATGGCCACCGTGAAGGGGATCTGGCGCCGGAGCCGAACGGTGGACCCCCCCAGGGGGAAGAGACCGCGCTTGGCCTCGAAGACACCGAATTTGGCGCCCTCGCCGGCCACCCGGATGTCGGTGGCCTGGAGGATCTCCGTACCGCCGGCCACCGCCCAACCCTCGACGGCGGCGATCAGCGGCTTCTTCAGCGAGTAGTGCCGGAGCAGTGCCTTCCAGTGGAGATCCGGGTCCTCGGCCATCCGCTGCTGGACCGACTCGTTCCCCGGTCCGGACATCGACTTGAGGTCCATCCCGGCACAGAAGGTTCCGCCCGCCCCGGTGAGGATGGCGCATCGGATGTCGTCGTTCGAGTCGATCTCCACCCACGCGTCGGCCATGCCCACCAGCATGGGGCCCGAGAGGGCGTTCTTGGCCTCCGGCCGGTTCATGGTCACCACCGCGGTGGACCCGAATCGCTCATAGGTCAGGTGTTCGGTGCCGGTCACAGTGCTCCTTCGCTCCTTCCGTCGACGCCGGACGGAGGCCGTTCGGCGGCCGGGCGCAGCGGCGCCGCGGATCGATCATCGGGCTGCCGACGCCGGGACGGCCAGCAGTCAATTAGAACACATTCTACTTTCGGCGGCCGACTCCGGAAACTCGGCGAGCGCGGCCCGACGGGATCAAATCCGCTCGATGATGGTGCCAGTGGCCAGCGCTCCCCCACAGCACATGGCGATGAGGGCGAGGTTGGAGTCCGATCGCTCGAGCTCGTGGAGCGCGGTGGTGATCAGCCGGGCGCCAGTCGAACCGACCGGGTGCCCCAGGGCGATGGCGCCGCCGTTGACGTTGACCCGGTCCCAATCGACCTCGTGCACCTTGCCCCACGAGAAGACCACCGAGGCGAAGGCCTCGTTGACTTCGAAGATGTCGATGTCGGCCATGGTCATCCCGGCCTTGCGCAGCACGTCGGTGGTGGCGGCGATCGGGCCGTCGAGGTGGTAGTAGGGATCGGAGCCGACCAACGTCTGGGCCACGATGCGAGCCCGGGGTCGCAGACCGGCCTCGCCGGCCCGCTTCTGCGACATCCACAGCACCGCTGCGGCTCCATCGGAGATCTGCGAGCTGTTGCCCGCCGTGTGCATGCCGTCGGGCAGGACGGGCTTGAGCCCGGCCAGTCCCTCACGCGTGGTCTCGCGTGGGCCTTGGTCCTTGGTGACCAGCGTCTTCTCGCCGGTGGGGCCGTCGGCGCCCACCACCGGGGCCTCGAGGGGGACGATCTCCCGGTCGAACCGGCCCTCGGCGACGGCCACGGCCGCCTTGCGCTGCGACTCGAAGCCGAGCCAGTCGACGTCGTCGCGGGTGATGCCGTACTTCTGGGCGATGCGCTCGGCCGCCCCGAACTGGTCCGGCATGTCCCAGGGAAAGTTCTCCGGCCTCGACTTGCCGGGACCGTTGAAGGCGTTGGCCCCGAGGCCGACCCGGCTCATCGCCTCGACCCCGCAGGCGATCCCGGCATCGATGGCATCGGCGCTGATCAGGTTGGCCACGAAGTTGTTGGCCTGCTGGGCCGAGCCGCACTGGCAATCGACCGTGGTGGCCGCCACCTCATAGGGGAGTCCCTGGCTCAACCATGCGGTGCGGGTCACGTTCGAGGCCTGCTCGCCGGCCTGGGTCACGCAGCCGCCGACGATCTGCTCGATGTCGCCGGGATCGACGCCGGCCCGCTTGACCAGCTCCACCTGGGCATTCCCGAGCAGCTCGGCGGCGTGGAACCCGGCCATCCAACCGTTCCGCTTCCCGATCGGGGTGCGCACTGCTTCGACGATCACGGGCTGGGCCATGCTGGGTCCCCCTTGGAGGTTTCGGGCTCGCCGATTCGAGCTCTGGTCTTGGAACGAAATGGTCTGGGTCCGGGGCCGACCAAGCGCAGCCTCGAATCCGCGGTGGCAAGTATAGAACCGGTTCTAATGAGAGCCGCCGGGCCCGTCACTGACCAGCCCATTCACCCTGGAGTAGTGTCCGGTCGGTCGCCAAGCGGGGGAGGACGATGTGTCGGTTCGAAGGCTCGCACTGGCCCTGGTGGCCGCGTTGGTGGTGTCCGCCGGATGCTCGTCGAGCAGCCCGGCCGCCGCTCCACCCCCCTACCAGCACCGCGGGCCCCACCCGGTCGGAGTGACGACCCTCGATCTCGGTTCTGCCGGTCCGGTGTTCGGTGAGCGCCTGGCCACCGTCTACTACCCCGCCGACCCGAGCACCCTGGCCGGCCACCCGAGATTCAGCTACAACGAGGCCTCGACCCTCCCGAAATCCCTGCAGGGCATCCTGCCGGCCCAGTACAACACCTCGACCAGCGTGGACGCCTACACCGACGCACCGGCGTCCAAGAAGGGTCCCTACCCGATCGTGTTGTTCAGCCACGGCTACGGGGGTGAGCGCCTCTACTACTCGACACTGCTCACCGGCATCGCCGCCTGGGGTTTCGTGGTGGTCAGCGCCGACTATCTCGAGCGAGGGCTCGCCGCGCAGGTCCTGGGGTCCAAGTCCAAACCCACCGCCGCCCTGGACTCGTCGATCATGCGGTCCTCGCTCACCGCCACCGAGCACGCGTCGGCCCAGCCCACCTCGGTCCTCTACGGGGTCGCCGATCCCCGTCACGTGGCCGCCGTCGGCCATTCGGCCGGGGGCGGGACCGCCTTCGACGCCCTCGACGGCCCCCGCGTGGCCACCGCCATCGGCTGGGCCCCGGTGGCTCCGGTGGGAAAGCCGTCGAACAAGCCGGTGATGCTCATCGGCGCCGAAGGCGACCAAGTGGTCCCCCCGGCGTCGGTCAAGCGAACCTACGACTCGTTTCCCGGCCCCAAGGCACTGGTCGAGATCTCCGGCGAGGGGCACAACACCTACACCGACATCTGTGTCGGGATCAGATCGGGGGGCGGCCTGATCACCTACGCCATCTCCCATCACCTGGTCACCCCGTCGCTGGCCAAGCTCGGAATCAACGGCTGCCAGAGCTCGGACCTCGCCCCCCAGCGCTTCTGGCCGATCGTGCAGTACTACACGGTTCTCCAATTGACCAACCAATTCGGCGGCCAGGGCGGAGCGGCCATTCCAGCTCCCACACCCGGCCAGTTCCCAGGCTTCACCGTCACCATCCACCAGTCGGGCTGAACCGGCCACCCTCGGACGCCGGGTCCGGTTCTCTGCCTAACATGCGGGGCGGGGATTTCCAGCGGACCTTGGGGGAACATGGCAATCGACTTCAGCGGACAGCGGGTCCTGATCACCGGGGCGTCGTCGGGCATCGGGGCCGGGCTGGCCGAGGAATTCGCCCGCCGCGGTGCCGTCGTGGGTATCTGCGCCCGGCGGGAGGAACGGCTCGACGAAGTGCTGAGCCGCTGTCGCGTCCACTCCCCCGATTCGCGTCGATGGGTGTGCGACCTGGCCGATCCGGCCGCCGTCGACGGCCTGGCGGCGGCGGCGCTCGATGAGCTCGGGGGCGTCGACGTACTGGTCAACAACGCCGGCATCCCCAAGCGGCGCCACGTGACCCGGCTGGATCCCGCCACGGTCGAATCGGTGATGAACATCAATTTCTTCAGCCCGGTGCGGCTCACCCTGGCCCTGCTGCCCCACATGCTCGAACGGGGCCGCGGACGGATCGTCAACATCTCGTCGGTGGCGGCCACGCTGAGCTCGCCCGGGGAGTCCTCCTATGACGCGTCGAAGGCTGCGGTCACCGCCTTCAGCGAGTCCATGGCCGTCGATCTGTGGGAGACGGGCATCAAGGTGCTCGTCGTCTACCCGGGGCTGGTCGACACCGAGCTGTTCTCCCTGCCCGACAACGACCCGGTGCTGGCCGCCGATGTGGAGGCGGTACCGGTGAGTGAGTTGGTCGGCGGCGTGTTCGATGCCCTCGACAGCGGAGCCGTGCAGGTCTATGTGCCCGGCTATTTCGGAGATCTGGCCTCCGGAAAGGCGGGAAACGTGGCCGGCTTCCTCTCGGGGACGGCCAAATACATCGCCGCCCACCAGGTCGCCGACTGATCGCTCGCCCTGAACGGTCCCCCTAATCTGTGTAAGCATCGGAGAACGACAAACGGACGGTCAACCGTCCCACGACCACCGGAGATGTGGCGCCGGCCCTGAGGGGCGAGGGCGCCGGCGGCAGTCGTGGGGCTCGATCCAGATGAGGTGAACATGGAAACGGAAGCAGCGATCCTCTGGGGCATCGGTGAGGACTGGAAGGTCGAGACGATTCGGCTCGACCCGCCGAAGACGGACGAGGTCCTGGTCAGAATCGCCGCATCGGGGATGTGCCACAGCGACGAGCACATGAGGACCGGCGACCTCGGGGGCATGTACCCGGTCATCGGAGGTCACGAGGGCGCCGGCGTGGTGGAGGAGGTCGGCCCCGGGGTCGAGGGCCTGAGCCCGGGCGACCACGTGGTCTTCGGATTCGTCCCGGCCTGCGGCAAATGCCCCTCGTGCGCCCGCGGTCACTCGAATCTGTGCGACGTCGGCGCCCAGCTCATGATGGGAGCTCAGGCCGACGGGACCCACCGCCACCACTCGTCGAGCGGCGAGGACCTGGCCACGATGGTGTGCCTGGGCACCTTCGCCAAGCACACCGTGGTCAACCAGGCGTCCTGCGTCAAGATCCTCGATCACTATCCGCTGGACAAGGCGTGCCTGGTCGGTTGCGGAGTCACCACCGGCTGGGGATCGGCGGTCTATGCCGCTGATGTCCGGCCCGGCGACGACGTGGTCGTCATCGGCATCGGCGGCCTCGGGGCCTCGGCGATCCAGGGCGCGCGCCTGGCCGGCGCCGAGCGCATCTTCGCCATCGACCCGGTGCCGTTCAAGCTGGAGATGGCCACGAAATTCGGAGCCACCCACACCGCTTCGAGCATCGACGAGGCCCTGCCACTGGTCAACGAGGTCACCTGGGGGAAGAACGCGGAAAAGGTCATCTGCACCATGGGCGTCGGTCAGGGCCGCCTGATGGAGACCATCATGCAGCTGGCCGCCAAGCGGGGGCGGGTCGTCGTCACCAACATCCATCCGATGGCCGAGACCGACGTCACCCTGGGGCTCACCTGGCTGACCCTGTTGGAGAAGCAGATCGTCGGGACCATCTTCGGGTCGGCCAACATGCGGTACGACATCCCCCACCTCCTGCGGCTCTACGACCACGGCCAGCTCGACCTGGACACGATGGTCACCCGTACCTACAAGCTCGAAGAGGTCAACCAGGGATATGCCGACATGCTCGACGGCAAGAACATCCGCGGGGTCATGATCTACGAGTAAACCGGCGCCGACCCCGCCTCGTGGGCAAGACTGCCCTCATGGCGTTCGGTCAACCATCGGGTCCACCGGCTTCGGCCCGGCAGGTTCGGGAGCTGTTGGGTCTTCTGCAGGAGGCAGGGCACGTCGACTTCCGTGACGCCCGGGGCCCGATGGGTTTCACCCAACGGCAGGCGGGAGGCAGGTTCACCGGCCCCGAGGCGGCCGGGTTCATCGACCGGCTTCAAAACGACGCCTTCGACGGGACCACGGAGGACGGCGTCCCGGCGACCCGGGTATCCGCTGACGAACGGCTGCTGGCTCGCATTCCCGCTGAGCAGTTGGCCGTCGAGCTTCGACGCCGGGGGTGGACGACGCTCGAGCCCTCGTAGGGACCGCCCCGGCCGGCGACGGACCCGCGCCGGCAGCACCGAGTGTGCCCGGAGAACCGTGACCGGCCCGCTACCATGGGGCGGGTTGAGCACGTTCGGGTTCTGCGGCCATTCCGGTGCCCGACCGCCGTGTCCGGTGAGTAGGCGCACGCGGAGCGATTGCTTCGGTTCGCGGGTCGCCGACCGGCCGGTCGCCCGGCTCTGTCCGAAGCTCGACATGCCTCCATCCGCCTCCAAGCAAGGGGTACCCAGATGACAGAGCCACGTACCGTTCTCATCACGGGCGCCACCGACGGTCTGGGGCACGCCCTCGCCCACCAGCTGGCCGTGGACGGTGCCACCGTCATCCTCCATGGCCGAGACCCCTACAAGCTGGACCTGACCGCCGAGAGCATCACCGAGAAGACCGGAGTGGCCCGGCCGTTGGCGCTCATTGCCGATCTGGCCGACCTGGACCAGGTACGCCGGCTGGCCGACGACGTGCGGACGACGACAGAACGACTCGACGTGCTGGTCAACAACGCCGGAATCGGCGTCGGCGAACCCGAGGGTCGCACCCGCCGGGTCAGCGCCGACGGCTACGAATTGCGGTTCGCGGTGAACTACCTGGCCCCGTTCCTCCTCACCCTCGAGCTGTTGCCGCTGCTGGTGCGCTCCGCCCCGGCGCGAGTCGTCAACGTCGCATCCATCCGCCAGGAACCGCTCGACTTCGACGACTTCATGCTCGAGCGCAACTACAGCGGAGTCCGGGCCTACGAGCAGAGCAAGCTGGCCGAGATCATGTTCGGCTTCGAGCTGGCCGATCGGGTTCCTGCGTCCGAGGTCACCGTCAACAGCCTCCACCCGGCGACCTACATGCCCACCAAGATGGTCCTGCGCGAGGTGGGGGACAGCATCGACAGTCTCGAGGCGGGTGTGGCGGCGACGCTGCGCCTGGTCAGCGACCCGGGCCTCGACGGCACGACCGGCAAGTTCTTCGACCGGACCCGGGAGGCCAAGGCCAACGCCCAGGCCTACGACGGGTCAGCCCGGCTCGAGCTCTGGCGACGGAGCCTGGGGTTGGTCGGTCGTCCCGACCTGGGATGACCGGGGCGGGCCCGACCCGCTCTGCGGCTCGACCCGATGGCGCCGCCGGCCGACCCGGTCGGCGACCGCCATTGCCGTCACCGCCACCCCGACGCACAACGACGGGGTGGCGGCCACCACGTAGCGGGGATTGCCGAATGTCGTGGCCACCACGACCGTGGCGATGACAACCGGGCCGGCCACCAGCACCAGCGCCAATCGGTTCCTGCGCAAGCGCACGATTCCCGGGATCGCCGCCACCAGCACCAGAACCGACGGTGGCCAGGCCAGCTGCTGCCAACCGATGCTCCGGGTCTGCAGAACATCCAGCCTCGCCTGTTGCCACGGGTCGAACAGTCCCCACGCCCGCAGGACCCTCGCCCCGACCACCAGTGGAACCCGCCCGGCGTGGGCTCGCAGATAGGCGGTCCCCTCGGCCCGGGTGACCTTGTCGTACTCACCTTCGTCGGAGTTGGCCAGGGCGTCGTGGCCGATACAGGAGTAGTCCCAGTATCCGATCAGGGCCCCGTGATAGGTGGTCGGGCAGTTGGCTCCGGCCAAGGTCTTCCCGTCGTTCGACGACAGGAACACGTGGGGGGTGAATGTTTCGTAGTTGCGGACCACCCAGGGAGCGAGGACGGCGCCCACCACCGTCACGGCCACCACCGTCTGCAGCGCACGGCGCTCGAGGCTCGCCGATGGCGCCACCAGGGCCGCGGCCGGCACCAGCAGCAGGGCGGTGAGGAGATCCTCGGAGCGGACCAGTACCAACAATCCGGCGATGAGACCGACCGCTCCCCACCGCAGGAGGGACGTACTGGCGCCGGCCCAGGCCGCGGCCAGCAACAGGCCGACGGTCAGCGGAACGGCGATGGTCTCCGACATCACGGAGCCGTCGCTGGCGATCAATACCGGAGAGACGGCCACCAGGCCAGCCGCGATGAGGCCGACGCTGGCCCGTCCGCTGATCCGGCGGGCGAAGAATCCGGTCAGCAGTGCGGTCAACCCACCGCACAGGGCGCCGACCAGTTGGAAACCGGTTCGGGTGGTGATGCCCAGTTTGAGCAACCCGGCGAGGAAGAGCGGATAGCCGGGCACGAAGTTGGCGGTGGCCTTGTTGAAGCCGGAGAAGACGAAGGCGGGATTGGCGTAGCCGTGACCACTGGCCAGTCCGGCGGCGAGCAAAATGTACCCGGTGGCGTCGAGGCCCAGTTTCAGGTGTTGCCCGATCGTCAGTGTGTAGGCGACGCGGGCGCCGACCGCGACCACGACCACGAGGCCGAGCACAGGCCCGAAGGGGATCGTCCGGGCGGGGTCTTCCGGCCCGGGGCCAGTACCGGTCAAGCTGCGATCCGCGGCTTCCGGACGGACAATCCATACGCCCGGTCGATCTCCACGACCTAGCCTCTCCCATCGCCGGGGGGCGATCAACTTCCGTCCTCCCGGGGGTTCCTCCGCCCGGGGCTCACCCGAGGTGAAGTCGGCCTACCCCAGCAGCTGCTTGGCGATGACCACCCGCTGGATCTGGTTGGTGCCCTCGTAGATCTGGGTGGACACTCCCGGGGGTCCAGCGGGTCGTCTCCAGTGCGCTGAACTGGGCCTATTCCGGATCGACTCATACTGAATTCGCTGAGTTTCGCTGAGTAGTAGGGATAAAGTAGGGACGAAAACGGGGTCAGAACGAGCAACGGCCACGCTCAGCGCTCGACCTGCTTTACGGTCTGCTCGGCGATTCGCACCATGCGTGCCGCAGCGGTGACCGCCGCCTTCGCTTCCGCTGCCGAGATCGGATCAGGGTCGTACTCCGCCCGGTTCTTCAGCGGCAGGAGCCGGCGGAGGTGAGGGGCGGCCTTCCGCCCGTCGTCGCCACCGACCCTCTCCAGATGGGCCGGGGCCTGCGAATGCTCCCCCTTCCAGACCACCGTGGCCCGGGCGGCCGTGATGGCGTCGGCGGCAGCGATGCCGGCATGGACGGCGTTGCCAGCCGCAGCCACGCGGTTCCCGAGCTCGAGCGAGTCCTCGGCTGCCCGCAAGAACTCCAGGGCTTTGTCCAGATAGGCCCGGGCATCAGCAGCTGAAGCGGGTCTCGTAGTCGTCTGCCGGCGTGCAGCCGTCATGACGCCACGTTTAGTTCCAACGGAAAGGCGCCAATCAGTACGACGGCCTCGGCAAGAATTGTTCGCCATGGTGCTCGCTCACGACGGACCAGTCTCGGCAACTCCTCCACGGTGGCTTCGAGAAGATTGACCGGATTGCCGGCGATCCGAGCCGCCCGGTCCGCCCACTGGCCGAGCGCCTCCGTCCACTGGCCGGTATCGGCCAGAGCAGCGGGGGGCGGTACGACCAGGACGTCGACGTCGCTGTTCTCATGCGCCTCACCACGAGCGAACGA
This sequence comes from uncultured Acidimicrobiaceae bacterium, assembly GCA_963837805.1. Lineage (GTDB taxonomy): Bacteria > Actinomycetota > Acidimicrobiia > Acidimicrobiales > RAAP-2 > Bog-756. The sequence goes on along the minus strand of CAWIOU010000029.1, from coordinate 22,451 downwards.
GCCGAATACAGCAAGGCAGATCGGAACCGGTCGGATCGTCCTCGCCTCGCCCGCCAGGCGAGCCAAGACCCCATCACGGAGGTCCACCAGCGCGAGCACCGACCGTGCTGCCTCGTTCTCACGGACCAGACGCACGAGCGCGGCAGCCCCCACGTCCCGCCGCTCGACTAGGCCCAGACGCACCAACCGGTTGAGTACCACGGTGGCCTGGTTGGCACTCACGCCAGCCAGCTCGGCGACTGACCGCATCGTCAATTCCGCCTCGGTCCGGGCAAGAACGGTCAGGACACGACCCTGCACGCCTGGAATCACCGCCTCCACCGGGTTCCCGTACTCCATGGGATCTATTATCGCACTTTTTCGCACATATGTGCGCTTTTTTGCTACATTACCCGCCACCGGCCGGAGTCCTCCGTCCGATGCGCAGGCTCAGGCGTCGCCCCATGAGCTGCGTCGCTTGAAGAGCGCCTTGCGGGCCGACTTGGCCACCACCTTCGTTGGGTGCATCTCGGAGATGGCCGTCAGCACCAACTCAGTCATCGGCGACGGCGCCTTCCACATGCCGGCGATGACGTCGACCTGTCGTCCGTGGTCCCCGGTCAGGGCCAGCGCCGAGATCAGGCCGTCCGGCCCTCTCGTCACCATGCGATATCCGAGAACGTCGACGAACCCGGGCACGTCCGATGGGTCGAAGAGTTCTTCTTCACCGGCTTGGCCGTGATCAACCAGCCAGCACAGAGCGAAGCCACGGGTGCCGGCTTCCGAAGCCAGCCCACGGACGTATGGCGTAGCGATGTCGGGGCCGATCTCCGCCAGGATGGCCAGACCGAGGTTCCGTAGGACGGGGTCGTCGAGCTCCCGCACCGCCTCGGACATTTCAGCCGCTGCCTCGGCGGGCTCACGAGCAGCACGCCACGCCATTGCCTCGCCATAGGCGACGGAGATCTCCTCCCCGTCCGTGCCCAACAGCAGTTCCGTCGCGCTGACGTCGGCGAGTCGACCGGCGGCGGGGGTGTCGTACCCGGTGGCAGCGAGCAATCGCCTTGCGCAGACCACGCCGGCCGGGGTGAGCGCCACCAATCCCCCCGGTCTACGACGACCATCACCCTGGTCACTGGCACCGATCCGCTGGACCACGCCAGCCAGCTCGAACGCATCCATGATGTCGGTGACGTCGGTCGTCACTTTCCGCAGCACTTCATCGTCCTCAAGCTCGAAGCTGAACGCGTCAAGCACCACTCCGGTGGCCGTCGCAGCGATGTCCTCCAGCGGGAACGCAGTCTGGGCCCCGTACGGCGCAATAAGGAGGTGGGCACTCACCGAGTCGAGGACTTTGTCGACCTCAGGCCAGGCGAACCATGCGTCGGGGAAGCGCTGGGAGGTAAGCGGCCCGATCGCCAGAAGGGCGTCAACCGCACGGTCGAACGACCCGCCGAGGTCACCAGCAAGCCCCCGTCCGCGCTTTGTGGCGACAACCTTGCCGTGGACCACCCGCACGACACCCGCCTTCTTGGCCCAGGCGAACACCTGCCGGAGCCGGTACAGCTCGTCTGAGCTGGTCGTCCGGAATGTCCGGTCCCCGATTTGCTCGTCCATCAGGTCTCCTGTTCCGAGCAGCTCAACCAGGGCCCGGGCATCGGCCAAAGTCAGGTGGCCCTTCTGGGTCAACTTGCGGCCTGCGCCGACATAGGCGGCGAGATCCCGAAACATCGCGAGCACCGGTGCCGACTCCTTCGAAGTCGCCACGTCGTCCTCAGACGGCACCGCGACCGGTGGAAGGCCACGACGGGCCGGTGGCCCCGAGAACGCCGAGTCGGGCAGTAGCCGGTGGCGTTCCGCCTCCGGCCGGTCGTTGAAGCGCGCCATCCACGCTTCAAGCTCGGCGGGGTCGGTCGTGTCGACCCCTTCGTCGCTGGCTGCGGTGAACATCGACTTGGCCAAGCCGAACTTAGATCGGTCACCCATTGCCACGACGAACTCATCGGTCAGCGACATCACCATATCGACAAGCCGGTCCACCGGGGCCGACCCTGGACCGAGGAGGTCCTGGCCATCGAGGAAACTCAGAAACGAGAGCACAGCCGGGGGGACCGTGATGCAGTCGGCCTGACTCACGCTGAGTTTCTGCGGGCACCACTCGAGGAGGAATTCGGCGACGTCACCAGTGCGCCACGTCGCCAGCTCTCCGTCCCCGAAGCTCCACTTCCAGTCGAGGGCGATGCTCACGTCTCCGACCAGTTCATCGATCTCTTCGACCGGGTACCGGTCTCGTCCTGTCAGCCAGCGGGAGAATCGACCGAGGAGCATATCCCTGGCCGCTATAAATCCCTCCTCGTCCTCGTGGTCGATCTCGAGCCGCACAAGGCCGAGTTTTCCATGCCCTGACAGGCCGCTGCATGCGGTCGAGCAAGGTCCAAGTAAGAGTGGCGCTCGGAAATGGAGTTCATGTTCCGAGCTTGGACGATCCAGATTTGGGTGTAACACTCGGGCGGTCACCTGTCGGTCAAGTCGAGCGCGACCCAGGCGAGCGCTACACCTACTTGCCGGTGGGCCTTGTTGCTCATGGTCCCGCCGCCAGTCAGGCCATGTCAGCCTGCCCCTTGCCGGTCATCGATCGGACTGAGCCGGACCATCCGACGATCAGCAATCGAAATGGCGACCTCCTCAACCGAGCGTCCTGTCCGCTCAGCTGCTGCCCGCACGAAGATGAGCAGGGCGAAGAATGAGTAGACCCAGAGATCATCGGTCTGCCACCACGCCGCATCATCCAGCAGGTCCGGGTAGACGCCACCGTGGATCATGGCGGCTGCCGTTATGGCGTACTTGCTTTTGTAGTGCTGGTTCTTGCCGGAGAAGCGGTGCTCAGGGAGGAATCGCTCACGGATCCTCTCGAAGTCGATTGGTTCAGCCGGTGTGGCCCCCGACTCACTAATGGCGTCGGAGGCCAGTTCGAGCAGCTCTTCGGCCGGAAAAGTGTTGTGGCGAACGTGCAGCGCCGCGAGCTCCTCTAGGACCGGATCTGTGTCTTGGCCAGAGGCCAGGGTGGCGAGGACGATCTGGATGGCATGACTTCGGTCCTCGGGCGTTGGCTGCTTCCTCGGCGCCATATCCGCAAGGCTAGATCGGCGGGCTCGAGTCCGCAGATATCGTCCTCGAGCCGGTGATAGGTGACACCCGAGACCATGACTGAGTGAGACATCGCCCCCCCTATTCTGTTGGTAGCACGTCTGTCGACGTCTTGGTTCAGCTCGCTGGGATGAAGCACTGACGATCTGGAGACTCAAACTGGGAGGTTGCGAGATGACCGAGATTTTCGATCAGGGTCAAGATGAGGAACCCGAACAGTCCAAATGGAACGTCTCAGAATGGCAGGGTAAGGCGCTCATCGACTGCGACGGTGAGAAGATCGGCAAGCTGCAGGATGTCTATGTCGATGTCGAAACTGATCAGCCCCAGTTCGGCACGGTCAAGGAGGGATTTATCGGTCGTCACTTGACGTTTGTGCCTTTGGGTGGCGTTCAAATCGGTCCCGATGCCCTGAAGGTACAGGTGACCAAGGAGCGCGTCCGAACGGCACCTGACATCGAGATGCACGGTTCAGAGCTGTCCCAAGCGGACGAGTCCACGCTCTATCACCACTTCGAGATGAACTACACGCCAATCGACACGGAAAGCGGACGGCGACTCGCCCGGCGATAATCCTCGGGCGACCAGTCAGGTGTCACCCGCCCGGCGATCGGGGGCAGGGCCGTGGCGAGTCCCTTCGGCTTATTGGGGCACCCCTATCGGTCCCCTGCAGCGGCGGGAGCCAGAAGAGGAAAGAAGATGGCGAGGGCACTCCGCAGCACTGTCATGATCTGCTCCGGCGGTATGTCAGCCTTCGGGTCCTCGGGCAACCCTTCAAGCTTGATGTTGTTCTGCGCTGCATAGCCACGCAGGCCATCCAACAGAGACTTGCCCAGCACGGAGACAGCCTGTCCGAGAGCCAGCGCATCTTCGGTGAACTTTGGTACGGGGCGGGCTTCGGGCACGGGCCAAGTCTGCGGGTCTCTCGGCGAGTCGAGTGTGAAGGCGTGGGAGAACGACCGAGCGGCGGCATCACGGCCTGTGAAGGCGTCGCCCAGGCTCCACTGTTCCCGCAAAGTAGCGATCAGCGAGGTGTGCCGGTGCTCGTCATTGAACACGTCACCCTCGGCCACCCATGGCGAGATGATGATGGCCGGAACCCGGTAGCCGGAGCGGTCGAACGTGAAGTCACACTCTCCCGCAGGAGCAGATGGGTCGGGGGGAGGGACTGACCCTGGAGGTACGTGGTCGTAGGTGCCGCCGGGTTCGTCCCAGCCGATGAGCAGGGTGGTGTTCCAGACGTTGGCCCCGGTCGAAGACTGCATTCCCCGGTAGGCGTCGTAGATCCGTGAAAGGAATGCCTCGCCCCCGAGAATCGACGACGGCGGGTCGATCCCCTTGATGTCCAAGCCGTGCCCCATGGCCCGTCCGGCGGCGGGGTGATAGTCGCCGTGACCCACAATCAGACAGGGCTCGATGAAGGAGAAGTCGGCCAGTTCGCCGTTGGCGGCATCCTTTTCGAACTGTGCGAACGGGACGAAGTTGGTGGCCAGGCGGTTCTTCAGCCGGGGGTAGTGGATGATGGCCGTAGCCGAGAACTGCATTGGCTCGGCGACGTACACCTTCCAGGTCTTCCCGTGGTCCTCCAACCGGTTGAAGATCGTTTCGGCGTCGTTCCTCATCAGCCACTTGGTGGCCGGGCTGTTCACCGTCATCCCCGATGAGGTGGCTGCCGTCCAAAAGGACCGGTTCATGAATGTCTGGGACGGCACCTCGCAGAACCAGTGGTCGAAGACACCGAAACCACGGGCCAGGCCGTTGAGTACGGGCACCTGCTCGGGGGTGAACCCGGTCATGATCTATGAGTACTCCTCGTAGGTGGGCTGTCGACCCATCTCTGCGGTGAACGTGCTGATGTAGTCGGTGACGTAGCCGTCCATCGTGGGTGTCTGCCCCGGCTCGGGTGCGTTCCAAGGTGCCGTGATGTCCTCACCCAGCTTGAAGCGGTTCTCCTCGCTCAGGATGTTGTAGAGCTGGGTGTTGGTGTGCGGATACTCCTCCCCCGAGTCCGGGTTCGGGCTGTCCGTGTCGGTGGCCACCGTGTACGGCACCAGCTTGCGATCAGCGCCGTGCTCGGCCCAGTCAGGGATGGGGTTCGAGAGGTCTTTGCCGATGACACCCTCGAATGTCTTGCCGTCCTCGGGTCCGTAGAGGTGGCCGAGGACGTTGTCCAGCGAACGATTCTCGAACATGACCACCACGATGTGGTCCATAGCATGGGTTCGATCAGTGGTCACAGGGCCGTCCTTCCGAGGAGTTGGTTCCTGCACTGACTATCCCAGTCCGCAGCGACCCTGCAATAACGTCCCATCTTGTCCGACGCATGCCTGGTGGACCGTGACCTCGATGTGCCGGAGGGTGGCAGTTCGCGCTCAGCAAGCGCCGGGTCCTCGATAATGCGCCCGGAGCCATTGTTCGGGGCAGTGTCAGCAGCGTACGAAAGCCTAGGGAAACCCCCGTCATGGCCTGCCATCAATGCCCAGCCGTTAGAAGGGGACCTGTTTGGCGAAGGCGAGCACTTGAGCCTTGTCGGCCGGAAGAAGGTAGCCCGAAACCGTAGAGCCAGAAACCCTATCCGAGCAGCTTTTTTGCGATGACCACCCGCTGGATCTGGTTGGTTCCCTCGTAGATCTGGGTGATCTTGGCGTCCCGCATGAACCGTTCGACCGGGAAGTCCTTGACGTACCCGTAGCCGCCCAGGAGCTGCACGGCGTCGGTGGCCACGGCCATGGCGGTGTCGGACGCCAGGCACTTGGCCATGGCTCCGATCTTGGTCAGCTCACCCTCGGGGTCTCCGGAGTCGATGAGTGAGCAGGCCCGATAGACCATCGTCCGGGCCGCCTCGGTGCGCATGGCCATGTCGGCCAGCATGAAACGCAGCCCCTGCAGATCGGCGATCGGCTTCCCGAACGCCCGGCGCTCCTGCATGTAGCCCGCGGCACAGTCGATGGAACCCTGGGCGATGCCCACCGCCTGGGCGCCGATCGTCGGTCGGCTGCGATCGAGCGTGTGCATGGCGATGGTGAACCCCATGCCCTCCTCGCCGACCAGGTTCTCGGCCGGGACTCGCACCTGATCGAAGGAGACAGCCGCGGTGGGACTTCCCCGCAGTCCCATCTTGTCCTCGTGGGGAGCGACCTCGACACCCCAGTCCGCCTCCACCACGAAGCAGCTGATTCCCCGACGCCCCGCCGTCGGGTCGGTCACCGCGAAGACCGTGTAGAGGTCGGAGATGCCAGCATTGGTGATCCAGTATTTGGTGCCGGTGAGCAGGTAGTGATCGCCGTCGCGGACCGCCTTGGCCTTCATGGAGGCGACATCGCTCCCGGCATCGGCCTCCGACAGGCAGTAGCTTCCCTGCACCTCGCCCGACGCCACCCGGGGGACGTACCTGCGCTTCAGCGTCTCGGTGCCCCAGTTGACCACGGGCAGCATGCTCAACTTCGAGATCAGGATGGTCAACGAGGTGGAGGCACAGACCCCGGCCAGCTCTTCGGCCATGATCGCCTGGGTCACCATGTCGGCGCCCGCGCCCCCGTACTCGATCGGGATGCCCAGGGCCGGGAGCTCGAGCTCGACACAGGCGTCGAACGACTTCCGTGGAAAGGTCGCCTCCCGATCAGCCTCGGCTGCATTGGGCGCGATCCGATCGGCGGCGAACTTGCGCAGGGTGTCTCGAAACTGCCGGTGAGCCTCGTCGAGGCCGAAATTGGGTGAATCCATCCTCACAAGCTACTCAGAGGTACCGTGCCCACCCGGCGGGTCCGGTCCGTCACCGGGCGCGTTCTTGGCCGAATCTGGCCGAATTATCGCCTACAGCCGATAATTCGGTCGAATTCGAAATTGGAACCAGCTCCCCCTTGCCGGTGTCGGGAAAAGATCCCCTGACAATTACAGGTCGAGCGGGGTAATATTCGGCGTATCAATTAACACGCATAGTAGCGGAGGCAGTTCTGTGAGTGATAAACCCGAGGGACAAGGCTGGTGGATCGCCAGCGATGGCAAGTGGTATCCGCCCGAGCTGCATCCGTCGTTCAAGGACGGCTCTGGAGCGGGGCCGACCGCCGGCCCGCAACCCGAGCGGCGGCAGTCAGGTCCACAGTTCCCCCCGAGCGGGCAACCGGAGCGGCGGCAGGGCCCCGGTCACTCGGTGAAGGCGGCCACCAACGGCCGGCAATTCCCGGATCTCTTCCAGAAGGCCCTCCAGGGGTCGCATCTGGCCGACAACGTCACGGTGAAGTACGACGGCGACGACGAGCGGAACGAGGCCCAACCCCCCAGTCCGTCACGCAGTGGTTCGATGCGGAAGATGACGCCGGGCGGCGGGGACCCCGTGGTGGCCGGAACGGCCGGAGTCACGTTTGCCGCACCCGCCAAGCGAAAGTGGCGGAAAGGCCACTGAGCGGCTGCGGATCAGTCAGCCTCCGGGAGGTTCACCAACGTCCGCCACTGGTCGAGCCGCTCGGCCACGGCCTCGGGGGTGAGCCTGAGCGCCTCCTCGCCCACACTGTCGGCGATGGCCCGCTGGGCCTTGTAGTGATGGGCAACTGACCGGAACAGCGGGATCCGGGCCCCGATCAGATCGTCGGGAGCGCCACCCAGGAAGCCCCACAGCGTGAACCCGAAGGACACGTCATAGACGGCGGGCGCCCGTCCGAACCGAGCGCACCGGCGCATGGCCACCGCCGTGCAACCGGAGATGGCGTCCTCGACGGACTCGGCCTCGGTGAGTTGCAGGCGGTCCTCGAACCTCCTGGCCAACTTGAGGGCGAAGCCTTGGTCCGGACCGGGGCTGCCGAGCTGCAGCCCGGTCGGCTGGGAGGCGCCCCGGAGCTCCGAGGGCCGCGACTGGGTCCAGATACTGGGTACCTGGAGCCGGTAGGCGGGACGTACCTGGTCGGCTTCGACGATGGGCACGAAACTCGGTTGGGTCACAGTGAGGCTCCTGATCGACGGCGCGGTTGGCTCAATCCACCGCAGGGGTGCCCGCAGCTGCCCCTGCATGCAGCAGACCGTAGACGATGGAGTCGGAGAGGGCCTGCCAGGACGCGGCGATGATGTTCTCGGAGACCCCGATGGTCGTCCAGGTCCGGTCACCATCCGTGGAGTCGATGAGGACCCTGGTCACCGAACCGGTGCCCTTGGCGGAGTCCAGGACCCTGACCCGGTAGTCGACCAGATGGACTCCGGAGAGAGCGGGATAGTGAGATCCGATGGCCTTCCGGACGGCACCGTCCAGCGCGTTGACCGGACCGTTGCCCTCGGCGGTGGCGACGATCCGTTGGTCGCCCACCATGATCTTCACCGTGGCCTCGGTCGACTGTCCGTCACCGTGGTCGGCGATGACCCGATAGGACTCCAGCTCGAAGAAGGACTGCTCCCAGCCCGTCGAGTTGCGCAGCAGTAGCTCCAGCGATCCGTCCGCCACCTCGAAGTGGTAGCCCTCGTACTCGAGGCGCTTGAGGGAGTCCAGCACCGAGGCCATGGCCTGGGAATCGAGCTCCAGTCCCAACTCGGTCGCCTTCATGGCCAGCGTCGAGCGGCCGGCCAGCTCGGACACGACGAACCGGGTGCCGTTGCCGACCAGCTCGGGCGAGATGTGCTCGTAGGCGTCGGACCGCCGGGCGATAGCCGAGGTGTGCAGCCCCGCCTTGTGGGCAAAGACCGAGGCTCCGACAAAGGGTTGCTGCGGATTCGGTGCGATGTTCACCAGCTCCGAGATGTGATGGGAGACGGGAGTGAGCAGTTCCAACCGCTCGGACGGGATGGTGCCTACTCCCAGCTTCAGGCTCAGGTCGGGGATGGCGGCCGAGAGATCGGTATTGCCCGCACGTTCCCCGTAGCCGTTGACACACCCCTGCACATGGGTGGCTCCCTCACCCACCGCCACCAGCGAGTTGGCCACCGCGCAACCACTGTCGTTGTGGAAGTGCACCCCGACCTGGGATTCGAACCCAGCCACCACATCGGCCACGATCCGCTCGATCTCATAGGGCAGGCTGCCCCCGTTGGTGTCACAGAGCACGAGGGTCTCCGCCCCGGCCTCCTCGGCGGCGCGGAGGATGCGCTTCGTGAATTCGGGGTTGGCCTTGTACCCGTCGAAGAAGTGCTCGGCATCGAGGAAGACCCTGAGGTCGTTGGAGCGGAGGAACTCGACCGAGTCGGCCACCATGGCCACAGCCTCGTCGAGGGTGGTCCGGAGGGCGTCGACCACGTGCATCTCCGACGACTTGGCGACGATGCACACCGCCTCGGTCTGGGCGTTGACCAGATGGCGGAGCGTCTCGTCGTCTTCCGCCCTCACCGCCGCCCGCCGGGTGGAGCCGAACGCCACCAGTGTCGACCTCGACAGCGAGAGCTCGGTCGGCGCCCGGGCGAAGAACTCTTCGTCCTTCGGATTGGCACCGGGCCACCCGCCCTCGATGAAGGTGACACCCAGGTGGTCGAGCTGCTCGGCGACGCGCAGCTTGTCATCCACGGTCAGCGAGAGCCCCTCTTGCTGGGAGCCGTCGCGGAGGGTGGTGTCGAAGACATCGACCGCGGACGGGAAGGAGGGCAGATCGAAGTCGTGGCCGCTCCCCCCGGCCGCGGCCCCGCGGGCCTCCCTGCCCTCGGCGTGGGCGTGCTGTCCCGGCGTCAGCGGATGGCTGTGCACCAACCCGTTGCCGTGGGAGTGGGCATGACCGGTCAAGGCCCGGCCCCCTGGGAACGAGTCGTCGTTCAGCGTCGGTCCTTCATTCGACATGGTCCAGCCAGTCCTTGTACTGGTCGACTTCCCCGTGGAGCGCGGCGAAGAACGTCTGTTGGAGCTTCTGTGTGATCGGTCCCGGCTTTCCTTCGCCCACCTCCCGATCGTCAACCGACCGGATCGGAACCAGTTCGGCCGCCGTACCGGTCAGGAAGGCCTCGTCCGCGGTGTAGAGGTCGGTGCGGATGATCGGCTCGTAGGACACGGCGTAACCGAGGTCCCGGGCGATCGTCTCGACCGACTGCTGGGTGATGCCCTCGAGCGCTCCCGAGTCGGAGGTCGGTGGGGTGATCAGGCGACCCTTGCGCACGATGAAGATGTTCTCCCCGGTGCACTCGCTGACGTTGCCGTCCGGGGCCAGGAGGATGGCCTCGTCGTAGCCAGCTTTGAGGGCCTCCACCTTGGCCAGCGAGGAGTTCACGTACATCCCGGTGCCCTTGGCCGCCGTCGGGACGGCGTTGGGATCGTGGCGACGCCAGGAACTGATCTTGACCGACACCCCGTTGGCCACGCCCTCGTCTCCGAGGTAGGTACCCCACGGCCAGGCGGCGATGGACACGTTGACCGGACACGGGATCGGATTCAGTCCCATTTCGCCGTAGCCCAGATAGACGAGGGGCCGGATGTAGCAGCCCCCGTCGAGCCTGTTGACCCGGACCACCGTCCGGGTGGCCTCCATGATCTCCTCCAACGAGTACGGGACCTCGATCATGAAGATCTTGGCTGACACGAGGAGGCGCTCGATGTGCTCACGCAGGCGGAAGACGGCCACCCCCTCCGATGTCGGGTAGGCCCGAATTCCCTCGAAGACGCCCGAGCCGTAGTGCATGGTGTGGGTGAGCACGTGCACCGTGGCGTCGGCCCAGTCGACCAGCTCACCGTCCATCCAGATCTTGTCCGTCGGGGTCAGGGGCATGGTTACAGCCTTTCTGCGATGGCGTCGCCGATGGCGGCGGTCGAGAGGGTCGGATCCGGTCCGGAGGCGATGAATTCGGCGACCGCCGACGACACCTTGTGCGCCGCCGAAGATTCGCCGAGGTGGTCGAGCATGAGGGCGGCCGACCGGATGGCCGCCGCCGGATTGGCCTTGCCGGTTCCGGCGATGTCGTGGGCCGCCCCGTGAACCGGTTCGAAGAGCGAGGGCCCCGTGCGGTCGGGGTTCAGGTTCGCCGACGCCGCATAGCCGATACCACCGGCAACGGCCCCGGCCAGGTCGGTGATGATGTCGCCGAAGAGATTGTCGGTCACGATCACGTCGTAGCGGAGGGCGTCCTCGACCAGGTAGATACACGTGGCATCGACATGGTTGTAGTCGCGGGTGACGGTTCCGAAGTCGTTGGCCACGTCGTCGACAGTGCGCTGCCAGAGATCGCCGGCAAAGGTGAGGACATTGGTCTTGTGCACGAGGGTGAGGTGCCGGCGCGGCCGCTTCGAGGCCAGCTCGAAGGCGAACCGGGCGCACCGTTCCACGCCGTGCCGGGTATTGACCGATCCCTGGGTGGCCACCTCGAACGGAGTCCCGCGCCGCAGGAAGCCGCCTTCGCCGGCGTAGGTCCCCTCGGTGTTCTCCCGGATCACCACGAAATCGCACTCAGGGGCCAGGGCCCCGGGAACCCCGTTGAACGGCCGCATGTTGATGTACAGGTCGAGGTCGAACCGCAGCCGGAGCAGCAGGCCCCGCTCGAGGGCGCCGGGCGGGACGGCGGTGGAGCCCACCGGCGGGCCGACCGCTCCGAGGAGGATCGCGTCCTGCTGCCGTAACTCGGCGAGGACCGGGTCGGGGAGGATCTCTCCGGTGCGGACATACCGGTCGGCCCCGAGGTCGTACTCGGTCGTCTCCATCGAGATGCCGGCCGCCTCGAGCACCTTGAGCGCCTCGGCCACCACCTCGGGGCCGATCCCGTCCCCACCGATGATGCCCAGCCTGTGCGTCGTCACCGTTCTCAGTTTCCTCTGCTGTCTCGTTCTCGTGCTCTTCTGATCGTCACCCCGGCCGGTCCATCCCTGGCCCGAGGTTTACTCCAGCCGGAACCGGGTTCGACGGACCGTCGCCGTGGTCATCGCCGGAGCCGTCCGGCCTCCGTGGCCTCGGCCCCCGGAATCGGTGCGTCCCAGCCCTCCCGCAATTGAAAAACCGCCCACCATGTGGACGGTCGAGAGGCACATACCGGCGGGCATGTGCCTACTCGATAATGATTACCTGGGCGTGGGCGTCCAACCGAGTTTCCATAAGGTATCCAGTGTCCCCCGTCCGGAGGGAGGACGTCAACCCCACCCCGTCCCCGGGGGCCGTCCGGGGGATCCGGCAAGCGATCAGGTGGTCTTGGCGATCAGGACGTGGCACCCGGCCTTGTGGGCCACGCTGTTCGGAACCGAACCCAGGATCCGTCGCTTCCCGCGCATACCCTTGCTGCCCACGACGATGAGGTCGGCCCCGACCTCATCGGCCAACCGGACGATCACCTCGGCCGGATTGCCGACGTCGGTGTGGATCTCCACGTCGAGACCCTCCACCGTCTCGGACAGGCGCTCGAGGAGGCTCTGCGCCGCCTTTCTCAGAAGTGGACCCCCGGAAGCGTCCGAGACGCTTCCCCCTCCCGCGGGGACGGGGACGGTCGCCGCCGAGGAAGAATGCACGCCCACGACCAGGTGCAACTTGGCACTGCTCTGGCGGGCGAGGCGGACGGCCAGGGCGACCGCCTCGGATGCCGTCTCAGAGCCGTCAGTGCCCACGACGATGCTCGAAAACACCAATTTCTTCCCCCAGTGCTCAATGCCCTCGGAAACCGCATGGTAGCGGACAAGGGGTCACCGCTCCCTTCGAGGGCCGCCGTCCGGAGCCGGCACCCCGCCGGGAACGGGTCAGCCGGGAGCCGACCCGGGCAGCGCGGGCCTCGACGATCTCCTCCCACGCGATCGCACCCTCGCGGATGCACCGGGTCGCCGACCCCCGGCACTCGACGACGGTCGAGGGTGTGCCGTCACAGGTCCCGCCGTCGAGGATCGTGGCCAGCCGTCGGCTCCGGCAAACGCCGCCGCCACCTCCCCGGCCGTGGTCGATGGCGGAGATCCGTGCCGATTGGCACTGGTGACGGCCAGTGGGCCGAGCTGCGCGGCACAGGCGTCCGACCAGCGGATGATCGGGCCACCTCAGGCCGACGGTGGCCTGGGCCGACGGGGGTCCGCCGAGGTCGGCGGCGAATCGGATCTCCCGGGGGACCACCAGAGTCAGCGGACCGGGCCAGTAGCGGACGGCCAGCACTTCGGCCGCTCCGTCCAGCTGCCCGGCCACCGTGGCCGACCTGCGCCCAGGAGGCGACCAGCACCGGAAGGGGAACGTCCCTCGGCCGTTCCTTGACCGAGAAGAGCCGCGCCACGGCGTCGGCCAGGAACGGCACGACGGCCAGCCCGTAGACCGTGTCGGTGGGCACGGCCACCACCGAACCGCCACGCAGGGCCTCGACGGCGGCCGCCCATTCCTCGTCCTCCGCCGCGGCCGCCGGCGACGGCATCCGCCGTCACCCCCGGGCCACCAGGGTCCGGACCCTCCCGGTCAGATCTCGCACGGTGGCGACCCGGCCGAAGCCGGCCTTCCGGGCCGCAGCCACCGAGGGGGCCGCCAGGGACGGGGCGATCTCGATCACCAGGGCTCCGGAGGGCCGCAACCAGCCGGGGGCGCCGGCGACGATCGCCTCGATGGCGGCCATGCCCTCCACTCCCCCCGTCTCCGGTCCCCGCCACCAGCGCGTCCCGGGGTTCCCACTCCCGGACCACCGGATCGAGATCGGGAAACTCGGACTCGGCCACGTAGGGAGGATTGGAGACCAGGAGATCGACCCGACCCGAGCAGCTCGCGGAGGCAAGGCGTCGAACCACGATCCACCGACCAACCGCACCCGACCGGCGGCCGTCGGATCCTTCCGGCCGAGGGCGTCCAGGTTCTCTCGGGCGACCGTGAGCGCATCGACCGAGGAGTCGGTGGCCCACACCTCGAGGCCGGGGCAGATGGCTCCTCCTTCGGTGGCCAGCGAGAGAGCGATCGCCCCCGAACCCGTCCCGAGATCCACGCCCACCCGATCCTGGGCATAACCCATGCCGTCCAGCTCGCCGAGGGCCACCTCCACCACGTGCTCGGTCTCGGGCCGCGGGATGAGGACCCTCGGATCGACGCGGAGCTCCAGCGTCCGGAACGGCCAGGAACCGATCACGTACTGCAGGGGCTCGCCGGCCCTCCGCCGGTCGGCCAGGCCTTGCGCGAGCCCGGTTCCGGCGTGGTCGACGATCCACACGGCCTCTTGCCGCGAGCCCAGCTGCCCGGCGATCGATGCCACCAGGCGGGCGCGGTCGACGGTCTGGTCCGGCGCCGTCAATCTTCGTCCAGCTGCCGATAGCGCTTGTCGGCCATCAGGGCATCGGTCAACTCGTCGAGGTCGCCCATCAGGATCCGGTCCAGCTTGTGCAGCGTCAGATTGATCCTGTGGTCGGTGACCCGGTTGTCCTTGTAGTTGTAGGTCCGGATCTTCTCGGACCGCCCGCCCCCGCCGATCTGGTTCCGGCGCTGCTGGGACAGCTCGGCCGACTGGCGATCCTGCTCCGCCTTCAACAGTCGCGAGCGGAGGACGATCATGGCTTTGGCCCGGTTCTGGATCTGGCTCTTCTCGTCCTGCATGGCGACGACCAGTCCCGTGGGGATGTGAGTGATGCGCACCGCCGAGTCGGTGGTGTTCACCGACTGCCCACCGGGGCCGGTCGACCGGTAGACGTCGATCTTGAGATCGCTCGGATCGACGGCGACGTCCACCTCCTTGGCCTCGGGCAGGACGGCGACGGCGGCCGACGAGGTGTGGACCCGACCCTTGGACTCGGTCACCGGCACCCGCTGGACCCGGTGAGGCCCACCCTCGTGCTCGAGCCGCGGCCAGGCGTCCTCACCCTTGACCACGAAGGTGATCTCGTTCAGCCCGTCACGCTCGGACGGGCTGGAGGACAGCACCTCGACGTTCCACCCCCGGGCGGCGGCGTAGCGGGAGTACATCTCGTAGAGGTCCTTGGCGAAGATATTGGCCTCCTCGCCTCCCTCCGCGCCGCGGATCTCGACGATGACATTCCGGCCGGCATTCGGATCGCGCGGAACCATCAGGAGGCGGAGCTCGTCACCCAGCCGGGAGACGTCCGCCTCGGCCTGGGCTACTTCGGCCTGGGCCAGGTCCCGCTGATCACCGGCTGCGTCGTTGAGCATCTCGCGGGCCGCCTCGAGATCGGACTCGGCGGCCAGGAGCCGGTGCCAGCTTCCCACCACCTCCTCGAGCTCCCGATGCCGACGGGACACGTCCCGCAGGCGCGTCGGATCCGACGACAGGGTCGGGTCGTTGAGCTCGGCCAGGACCGTTTCGTACTCCCGCTCGAGCTCCTTCAGGCGGTCATTGAAGCGATCGTGGAACACGGGCCAAGGGTAGCGCCAACCCGATGATCGTCATCCCTCCCGGGTGCGTCCCGTCCCGAGGACACGGCGGCGTCGGGCCGGTCCGGAACCAGGTCGGGTCAGGATGCGGGCGGTGCCGCAGACTTCTTGCGGGAGCCGGTTTTGGCGTAGCGACGCTGGAAGCGCTCGACCCGGCCACCGGAGTCCACCAGCTTCTGCTTGCCGGTGAAGAAGGGGTGGCACTCGTTGCACAGCTCGAGATGGATTTCGGGCTTGGTCGAGCGGGTGGTGAAGGTATTTCCGCAGGAGCAGCGCACCGAGGATTCGACGTAGGTGGGATGGATGTCGGTCTTCATTTGAATCTCCCGTCGTGGCGGAAACAGGTGGGTCGGACGGCACCATGTCGTACGGCAGCGCTCCGCGGCGCACCGAGTGTACCGGAGGCAGGCGCCCGTTCGTTCGTCGGGGCGGCCCCCTCTGGTCAGGTAGCCGGCCCCTTGGCGATCTCGGCCAGGAACTCGTCGTTGCTCTTGGTGGTGCGGATCTTGTCCATGAGCAGCTCGAGACCGGCTGCCGCGCTGCCTTCGTTGGCCAGGGCGTTGAGCACCCGGCGGAGCTTCCACACCTGCTGGAGCTGCGACCGGTCGAAGAGGAGCTCTTCGTGGCGGGTGGAGCTGGCGTTGACGTCGATCGACGGGTACAGCCTCCGCTCGGCCAGTCGACGATCGAGACGGAGCTCCATGTTGCCGGTCCCCTTGAACTCCTCGAAGATGACTTCGTCCATCTTCGAGCCCGTCTCCACCAGTGCGGTGGCCAGGATGGTCAGCGAACCGCCTTCTTCGATGTTCCTCGCCGCCCCGAAGAACCGCTTGGGGGGATAGAGGGCGCCGGAGTCGACGCCACCGGACATGATGCGGCCGGTCGCCGGCTGCGCCAGGTTGTAGGCACGGGCCAACCGGGTGATCCCATCGAGGATGATGACCACGTCCCGACCCGACTCGACCAGGCGCTTGGCCCGCTCGATGGCCAGCTCGGCGACCGCGGTGTGCTCCTCGGACGGACGGTCGAAGGTGGAGGCGACGACTTCGCCCTTCACCGAACGACGCATGTCGGTCACTTCCTCGGGACGCTCGTCCACCAGCAGCACCATCAGGTGCACATCCGGGTTGTTGGCCTCGATCGAATGGGCGATGTGCTTCATCACCGTGGTCTTGCCGGCCTTCGGCGGGGAGACGATCAGCCCACGTTGTCCCTTGCCGATCGGTGACAGGAGGTCGACGATGCGAGCGGTCAGGTTCTCCTTGTCGCCGGGGGTCTCGAGGTGGAGCCGCTCGTCGGGGAACAGCGGGGTCAGGTCCTCGAACCGGGGACGGCTGCGGGCCACCTCGGGGTCGAGGGACGAGACGGTGTCGATCTGCAGGAGGGCCGGATACTTCTCCGTGCTACCCGCCGGACGGCAGAAACCCTCGATGCTGTCACCCTTGCGGAGTGCGAACCGGCGGGCTTGGCTGATCGAAACGTAGACGTCCTTGGTCGACGGCAGATAGCCCTCGCAGCGGAGGAATCCGTATCCCTCGTCACGCAGATCGAGGAGACCACGGACCGGGATCAGCTCGCCCTGGTACTGCTGGTCCTGATTGCCCCCGGCCCCCTGGAGATCGCCTTCGGCTCCCCCGCCCTGGCGGTCACGTCCGCGGCGGCGGCGGTTGCTGCGACGATTCCCCATGTCGTCGTTGCCGCCACCCTGGTTGTTGCGGTTGTTGCGGTTCTGGTTGTTCTGGTTGCGGTTCTGGTTGTTCTGGTTGCGGTTCTGGTTGTTCTGGTTGCGGTTGTTCCCTGGGCCGTTGCCTTGGCCGTTGCCACCCGGTTGATTCCCCTGGCGGCCGCCGTCGCCGCCCGGTTGACCAGCGGAAGCGCCCGGTGCGTCGTCCAGTCCGGTGGAGCCGCCCGAGCTCCCCTGCCGGCCGTTGGTGTGCTCCGGGGTCGCGGTGTCGCTGACCCACGTCGACGAGGTCGTCTTCCAGATCGATCGGGGCCGTCTGCTCGACATCGTCGGCCGGACCGAACGAGTGCACGACCGGCTGTCTGCCCGGCGAGCGTCCCGAGGATTCCTCGCGGGCTCCGTCTGCAGACCCGGCATCAGCGGACGTCTCACCTTCCGATGATCCCGGTCCGGCCATTGGCCGACGCCGAGGATGCGGCGCGACTCGTCGTGCTCCGCCGCCGGCCACTCGGCGACGGTCCACCCGTGCCGTCTCCGTTGCTCGAGGCGGCGCCGCCGTCGCCGTTGGCTCCGCTGGCCGACCCGGACGGGCCGCCGTCCGTGGACACCCCGGTGGCTTTGAGAATGCCATCGATCATGTCCGCTTTTTTCGTTCTGGAGTTGGTTTTCACAGACAGTGCCTGGGCGATGGCGTGGAGCTCATCTCGCTCCTTGCCCTCCAACACCGAGCGCTCGAGCTGCTGTTCGGCAGTCATCGGCATCCTCGTTTCGAATGTCCTCGTTGGCAGGTGGATTGACTCCAGCTGCCAGGATTCAGGGGTGGGGATTTGCATGCGTCGAGATCGACTCTCGCCTGCGAACCCCCCCGACGCCGTTTCCGGGCTGGCCGCGTCGTGCGAAGCAAACCAGAAAGTCCCGCCCACAAGCCCGAAGGGCACGTTGTGGAAAGCGAAGGTGCACTCATACTACAGGGAGCGGGCCGCTCCGGCAACAACACGCCCATGGCCCGAGGCCTCCGGCGCCCGGCGGCGCCATCAGCGCAGCACGGAACCGCGGTCTGACCTCGGGCCTACAGCGCCAGTTCGTCGAGTACCGCTCCGAGGTCGGCGTCCACCACCGTGGGTACCGAAATCTGGCTGATGGCGATATCCGGATCCTTCAGTCCATGGCCGGTGAGCACGCACACCACGGTGGCATCCGCGCCGACGCCGTCGGGAAGGCCCGTCTTCAGCAGACCGGCCACTGATGCAGCCGACGCCGGCTCGCAGAACACCGACTCCTCGGCGGCGAGAAACCGGTAGGCGGCCAGGATCTCTTCGTCGGTCACGGCGGCAATGCCGCCACCGGACTCGGAAGCCGCCGACGAGGCTCCATACCAACTGGCCGGATTCCCGATCCGGATGGCCGTGGCCACTGTCTCGGGATGTTCGATCGGATGACCTTCCACGATGGGCGCCGCTCCGGCGGCTTGGAAGCCGAGCATACGCGGGAGCCGGGTGGATCGGCCCGCTTCCCGGAACTCGAGGTATCCCTTCCAGTACGCGGTGATGTTCCCGGCATTGCCCACCGGGATGCAGTGCACCTCGGGGGCATCGCCCAGCGTGTCGACGATCTCGAAGGCACCGGACTTCTGTCCCTCGATCCGGTAGGGATTGACCGAATTGACCACCGTGACCGGTGCGCGCTCGCCGAGCTCGCGCACGATGGCCAGCGACTGGTCGAAATTCCCGCGCACCTGGAGGACCCGGGCCCCGTGGATCAATGCCTGGGCCAGCTTGCCCAGCGCGATGTGGCCCTCGGGGATGAGCACGGCGCAGGTCAGGCCGGCTCGCGCCGCGAAGGCGGCCGCCGATGCCGACGTGTTGCCGGTCGACGCGCACACCACCGCTTTGGCGCCCTCCTCGGCGGCCTTGGAGATGGCCACCGTCATGCCGCGGTCCTTGAACGAACCGGTGGGATTGGCCCCCTCCACCTTCAAGACGACCCTGGCCCCGACCCGGGCCGACAGGCGGGGCGCAGGAAGGAGGGGGGTCCCCCCTTCGAGCAGCGTCACGACCGGCGTGGCCTCGGTCACCGGGAGGAACTGCCGGTACTCCTCGATCACCCCCCGCCAGGACGTGGAGCCGACACCCACCGTCACGAGTCCTCGCCCACGATTCTCATCACGCCGCCGATCCGGCCGACGGTGTCCAACCGGGCCAGGCCGTCGAGCGTCGATCGGACGTCGCCCTCGGTGGCCGAGTGGGTCACGAAGACGAGCCGGGCTTCACCGGCACGGCCCTCCTGTTCCATCGACCTGATCGACACGCGGTTGTCACCGAAGACCTTGGTCACCGCGGCCAGCACACCGGGTCGGTCGGTCACCTCGAGGCTCACGTAGTACTGGGCTCGCAGCTCGGATTCGGGAAGGAGGCGGGCCGGCATCCGATCGGGCGACGGGGCGGTCGTCCCGGCCAGCAGGTTCCGGGTGGCATCGATGAGGTCACCGACCACCGCGCTCGCCGTGGGCAGTCCTCCGGCCCCCAGCCCGTAGAGCATCAACTCGCCGGCTGCCTCCCCCTCGATGAACACGGCGTTGAAGGCATCGCGGACGCCGGCGAGCGGATGGGTCTTCGGCACCATCGCCGGATGGACCCGCACCGACACCGCGTCGTCGCCGGTGCGCTCCACGATGGCCAAGAGCTTGACCACGTACCCGAACCGATCGGCGAACTCGACATCGACGGCCCGGATACCGGTGATCCCCTCCCGCATCACCTCGGATCCGGCCACGTCGTACCCGAAGGCCACACCGGCCAGGATGGCCGCCTTGGCCGCGGCGTCGAAGCCCTCCACGTCGGCGGTCGGATCGCGCTCGGCCAGACCCAGCGCCTGGGCCTCGGCCAGGACCTCGCCATAGTCGGATCCCTGCTCGCTCATCTTGGTCAGGATGTAGTTGGTGGTCCCGTTGACGATGCCCATCACCCGGTGGATCCGCTCGCCGGTCAGTGACTCGCGCAGCGCGCGCACCAGGGGGATGGCGCCGGCCACGGCGGCTTCGTAGAGCAGGTCCACCCCCTTCTCCTTGGCCAGTGTCCGGAGCGCCACGCCCTCCGACGACGCCAGGAGCGCCTTGTTGGCGGTGACGACCGGTTTCCCGGCATCGAGGGCGGCCCGCACCAGTGCCCCCGTCGGCTCCAGGCCGCCGATGAGCTCCACCACCACGTCGATCGACGGATCGACCACCAACGCCGCCGGATCGGTGGTGAGCAGTCCGGTCGGAACGTGTGCCGCACGGGGTCTCGGGACAGGTCGGTCACCGCGATCCCGGCGACCTCGAGGCGGGCGCCGCTCTGCACGGCGAGGGCGGCGGCCCGATCCTCGAGCATGCCGATGAGCGCGGACCCGACGGTCCCGCATCCGAGTACGGCGACGCGGACCGCACGTTCGGAGGAGGCCAAGGTCACCTGCTCACGCTACCGCCTGGCCGGACCCGGGAACGCCGGTCAGACGTCCAGGCGGATCAGGTCGTCCAACGTCTCCCGTCGGACGACCACCCGGCTCTCGCCGTCGGCCACGAAGACCACCGGTGGACGGGGGACCTTGTTGTAGTTGGAGGCCATCGAGTGCCCGTAGGCACCGGTCACCGGCGTGGCCAGGATGTCGCCGACCTCCAGATCATCGGGGACGTAGCCATCGGCTACGACCACGTCGCCGGTCTCGCAGTGCTTGCCGACGACACGGACCGGCGCGGGTCGGGCGGCAGCGGTTCCCGGGGCAGGAACGCCTCGTAGCCGCTGCCGTACAGCACCGGACGCGGGTTGTCGCTCATCCCCCCGTCCACCGATACGTAGGTCCGGTGGCCGGGAACGTGCTTGATGGTGCCCACCCGGTAGAGGGTGATCGGCGGCCGCCGCCACGATGGACCGCCCGGGCTCGGCGGTGACCCGGACCGAGTCGGGGATACCCGCTTCCCGGCATGCCCGGCGCACCGAGCGCGGCCCACTGGGCCATCGGCGGGCGCCTCCTCCCCGTTGACGTAGGGGACACCGAGGCCCCCGCCGACCACCAGCTCGGGAAGGCCGAGGGGAGCGAAGAACTCGGCCAGCACCTCGATGGCCCGGGCGAAGGGGGCGAGGGCGAAGACCTGGCTGCCGAGATGGGCGTGGATCCCCACGAACTCGACCATCCCCGTCGGCGGCGAGCTTCGACAGGCGGTCGACCGCGACCGCGGCCGCACCTGCGGCCAGCCCGAACCCGAACTTGGAGTCGTCCTGTCCGGTGCGGACGAACTCGTGGGTATGGACCTCCACCCCGGGGGTGATCCGGGCCAGGACCTTGGGCCGCCCCCGTCGGCGGCCCGGTGGGCCGGTCGGCGAGCAGACGCTCGATGCGATCGATCTCGTCGAAGGAGTCGATCACGATGCGGCCCACCCCGGCGTCCAGCGCCGAGGCCAGCTCGATGTCGGACTTGTTGTTTCCGTGCAGCACCAGCCGGGACGCGGGGACGCCGGCCGACAGGGCCACGTGCAGCTCGCCTCCGGTGGACACGTCGAGGCACATGCCCTCCTCGTGAGCCAGCCGGGCCATGGCCAGGCACAAGAAGGCCTTGGTGGCATAGGCCACGCCGTCGCCCCAGGCCTCGACCGCCTGCCGGCAGGTGGCCCGGAGATGGGCCTCGTCGTAGACGAACAACGGCGTCCCGATCTCCTCGGCCAGATCGACGACGTCGACTCCGCCGATCAGCAATCGACCGGAGGCCCCGACCTGCGCGGTCATGGGCAGCAGGCTCGACGCGATCGGGTCGGCCGAGCCGCCCGAGGTGGTGACCGTCGGATCGTACGGATCGTTCACAGAGTCTCCGGCGCGGACACGCCGAGGAGTCCGAGGCCGATGGTGAGGCCGATCCGGGTGGCCTCGACCAGCCACAGACGGGCCTGGGTCAGTTGCGGGTCGACGTCGTCGGCCAGGATCGGGCAGTCGTGGTAGAAGCCGTGGAAGCAGGTGGCCAGGCGACGGACCCAGGCGGTCACTTTGGTCGGTGCTCGATCGACGGCGGCCTCGGCCACCACTTCGGGAAGCTCCTCGAGGCAGCGGATGAGCTCGAGCTCCCGCTCGTGGGTCAGCAGGGACAGGTCCACCTCGGACAGCGGGGCCCGCTCCACCCCGCGCTCGACTGCCTTCCGGCCCACCCCCCCGATCCGGGCGCTGACCATCTGCACGTAGAAGACCGGGTTGTCGGCGGACTCCTCCCGCACCTTGGCCAGGTCGAAGGTGCTGGTCTGATCGAGCGACGTCATCAGGCTGAGGATGCGGGTGGCGTCCGGTCCGATGTCGGCCACCAGTGTGTCCAGCGAGATGGCGTTGCCGGCCCGCTTGCCCATCTTCACCGCCTCGTCGCCGTCCATCAGCGAGACCATCTGGCCGAGTTTGACCTCGAGACGCTCCGGATC
>CAWIOU010000028.1:0-7480 GCA_963837805.1 uncultured Acidimicrobiaceae bacterium | reverse complement strand
ACCAGCCAGTAGCCCTTGCCGTCAGGGGTGGCGGCCATGCCCACGATGGGCGAGTTGAGGGCCATCGCCCCGGCCGAGCCGGAGAAGAGGGCGTCGCCGAAGGCGAAAATGCCACCGTCGGAGGCCACCAGCCAGTAGCCATGGCCGTCAGGAGTGGCGGCCATGCCGACGATGGGCGAGTTGAGGGCCATCGCCCCGGCCGAACCGGAGAAGAGGGCGTCGCCGAAGGCGAAAATGCCACCGTCGGAGGCCACCAGCCAGTAGCCATGGCCGTCAGGAGTGGCGGCCATGCCGACGATGGGCGAGTTGAGGGCCATCGCCCCGGCCGAACCGTAGAAGGCGGCGTCGCCGAAGCTGAAGACGCCACCGTCGGAGGCCACCAGCCAGTAGCCCTTGCTGTCAGGGGTGGCGGCCATGCCCACGATGGGCGAGTTGAGGACCATCGCCCCGGCGGAACCGTAGAAGGCGGCGTCGCCGAAGCTGAAGACCCCACCGTCGGAGGCCACCAACCAGTAGCCCTTACCGTCAGGGGTGGCGGCCATGCCCACGATGGGAGAATGAAGGGTCATCGCCCCGGTGGAACCGTGGAAGGCGGCGTCGCCGAAGGCGAAGATGCCACCGTCAGATCCCACCTCCCAATAGCCGCTGGTCGGAGTGGCAAAGGTCTGGGGCTGCCCGACGGCGGCCGAATAGTGGGCACCGGCGGCGACGTGGGCGGTGAGCGAGCAGGTCCCGACCCCGACGTAGGACACCACCAGTCCCCTGACCGTGCAGACGGACGGGGAGTTGGAGGTCACCGAGACAGCTCCGTCCCCGGTGGTGGCCACCCGGGCGGTGAACCCGCCACCGACGGCACGGCCCGAGGGGAGGTTGGCGATGGTCGGGGTGCTGGGGACGGCGCGGTTGACGGCGAAGGTCTGTGGGCTTCCGTCGGCGCCCGAATAGAAGGTTCCGGCGGCGACGTGGGCGGTGAGCGAGCAGCGACCGACCCCGACGTAGGACACCCGTTGGCCGCTGGCGGTGCAGACGGAGGGGGAGTTGGAGGTCACCGAGACGGCCCCGTCCCCGGTGGTGGCCACGGTGGCGGCGAACCGACCCCCATAGGTGCCGCTCGACGGGAGGTTGGGGATGGTCGGGGTGGTGGGCGTCTCCTGGCCGACGGCGAAGATCTGCGGGCTTCCTTCCGCGGCCGTGTAGTCCGTCCCTTGGGTGACGTGGGCGGTCAACGAGCAGGGGCCCACGCCGACGTAGGACACCACCATGCCGCTGACGGTGCAGACGGCAGTGGAGCTGGAGGTCACCGAGACGGTCCCGTCCCCGGTGGTGTCCACGGTGGCGGTGAACCCCCCGATGGTGGCCTTCGACGGGAGGTTGGAGATGGTCGGGGTGCTGGGGACGGCCCGGTCCACGGCGAAGGTCTGGGGGTTCCCGTCGGCCGCGGCGTAGTTGGTGCCCTCGGCGACATGGGCGGTAAGTGAGCACGTGCCGACACCGACGTAGGAGACATCGTGGCCGCTGACCGTGCAGACAGGCGTGGAGTTGGAGGTCACCGAGGTGGTCCCGTCCCCGGTGGTGTCGACGGTGGCCGTGAACCGACCGCCGTAGGCGCCGCTCGACGGGAGGTCGGAGATGGTCGGGGTGCTGGGGGCGGCCCGGTCGACGGCGAAGGTCTGGGGGCTTCCCCCGGCGCCGGTGTAATTCGCTCCTTCGGCCACGTGGGCGGTGAGCGAGCAGGTGCCGACCCCGACGTAGGACACGTCGTGGCCGCTGACCGTGCAGACGTCAGGGGAGTCCGAGGTCACCGAGATGGTCCCGTCCCCGGTGGTGGCCGCCGTGGCCGTGAACCGACCCCCATAGGTGCCGCTCGACGGGAGGTCGGAGATGGCCGGGGTGCTCGGGGTGGCCCGGTCGACGGCGAAGGTCTGCGGCCTCCCCCCGGCGCCGGTGTAGTTCGGTCCTTCGGTGATGTGGGCGGTGAGCGAGCAGGGGCCGACCCCGACGTAGGACACCACCAGGCCACTGGCCGTACACACGTCGGGGGAGTCCGAGGACACCGAGGTGGTCCCGTCCCCGGTGGTGTCCACGACGGCTGTGAACAGAGCCCCGAAGGTGCCGTTCGACGGGAGGTTGGAGATGGTCGGTGTGCTGGGCGTGTCCCGGTCGACCATCTGGGTCAGCGAGCTCGAGCTGGGCGGATAGCTGGGATCGCCGCTGTAGGCGGCCTTGATCGGGTGCGGACCGATCAGGGGATAGGTCACCGAGCACCTGGCCACCCCGGTCGAGGTGTCCACCGGCCGCGCTGCGCAGGGCGCAATTCCGATTCCGTCGTCGCTGAAGGCGACCGTGCCGCCATCAGGGACAGGGCTCACGGTCGCCGTGTAGGTGACCTGGTGGGTGACGATGGACGGGTTGGCCGACGACTTGAGGGATGTCGCCGTCGAGCCGGCCCGGACGATCGATTGGGTGAGGATGGCGGAGACGCTCGGCGCATAAGTGGCATCACCGCTGTAGCCGGCGGTGATCGGGCGGGTCCCGATCGTCCGATAGGCCAGCGCGCACGTCGTCGCCCCCGTCGAGGTGTCCACCGGCCGCGCCGCGCAGGAAGCGATGACCGTTCCGTTGTCGCTGAAGGTCACCGTGCCGCCCCCGGTACCGGGCTCACCGTTGCCGTGTAGATGACGGTTGCCCCGGCCGGTGATGTGCGATCGCTCGAGCGGAGCGTGGTGGCCGTCGCCGGCTTGGTATAGGTGAGCACGATCTTGCCGTTACCCGATTCGGTGCCGGTCGTGAACGTGGGTCCACCGACGCTGGGACTGGCATAGCTGCTGCCGCCACCGCCGCCACCCATCCCGCCGTAGCCACCGCCACCTCCGCCGCCGCCGTAGTAACCACCGCCGCCACCACCACCACCGGTGCCCCAGGCGCCGCTGTATTGGCCGGTGCCCCCGTTACCACCGGTGCCACTGGCTCCGTTCCCGCCGGGCGTCGAGCCGGGAATGTAGTAGGAGAACGGCGCCCCTCCTGTGCCCCCGGCCGTGGCCGTGCCACCGCCTCCCGGCCCACTGCTCTGAATGGCGCCCGTGTTGCCGGCCTGACCGGGGAGGCCACCGGCACCGCCGGTGCCGCCCACCCCGCCACTGCCGGCGCCGGCTCCGCCCCCGCCACCGGCTTCGGCAAGGGTCACCGGGTTGGGTCCGGAGCTGGTGACCAGGGACGCGCCGCCGCCACCACCGCCGCCCTCCCCGATGAGTGAGGGCCCGTTACCGCCGGTCCCGCCGCCCGGGCCGCCCCCGGCACCCCCGCGACCGATGGGTCCCTGGTAGCCGTCGCCACCCTGCCCGGCCATGCCGCCCACGATCAGCTTCAACGACTGGCCCGGCGTCACCGCCAACGATCCCTGTACCTGGCCGCCCTGGCCGCCCGGTTGGCGTGGCCAGGAGTAGATGTTGCCGCTCCCCCCGACCCCGCCCTGGGCGCCGGCCACGTCGACCGTCACCCGGGTGACGCCGGGGGGAACCGTCCACCCGAACGGGCCGGTGCTGGTGACCGTGCAGGTGACTACCGCGGCCACCGTCACGCAATTGGCGGGTGGGACCAGCGGCGCGACCACCTGGCCTCCGGGGAGCGAGGCGGAGGCGGACCCGTAGATGGCGTTGCCGCCGTACCGGACGTCCACGCTGTGGGTGCCGGCCGCCAGTGAGCTGATGCTGTACCGGGCCACGCCCGAGCGGAGAGCCACCGGGGCACCCGAGTTGGTGCCGTCGACGACGAACTGCACATCGCCTGTCGCCGTCGCCGGGCTCACGGTGGCGGTGAAGGTGACCTGCTCTCCGACCATGGAGAGTCCCGGCGCGGAGGTCAGCGCCAGCTTCGCCGACAGGGGCGCCACCGTCAGTGCCGCGCTACCGGAGCTGCCGACATACGAAGTATCGCTTCCGAAGCTGGCTGACACCATGTCGGGATAGGTCCCGGGCGCCAATCCGCTGAGGCTGACTCCGCCCAGCGTGGCCACACCGTTGGCGGCGCTCACCGGGCAGACGACGCCGGTTGTGCCACCGCACACCGGTTGACCGTTCAGCTCGAACTCGACAGGCTTGCCGGCCACCGGCGAGGGGCCTGCGGTCAGGGTCGCCGAGAGGCTGGTGGTACTGAACAGCGTGCCGTCGGCCGCGCTGACCGCCAGCTTCGTCGGCACGGCAACCTGCACGGTCACCCGGCCCCGAAGGCCCTTCGCTCCGCTCGAGTTGGCGGCCGAGATCGAGATGCGGTTGGTTCCGGCCACGACGTACGGTGTCAGGTCCAGCGTGGTGACCGTGGTCGGGCTGCAGCCACAGCGCCCGAGGTCGCGGCCATTGACGGTCACGGTGGTGGCGGCGCCGGACTCGAGTTCGAGCCGGGCGGTGCCGGGCTTGCCGGCGACGTCGAAGTCACGGCTGTAGGTGTGGGCCGCGGGGCCGCTGCCGCAGGGGTCGCCGGGCTCGCTGATCCACTGTCCGGGGGGCAGGGCGGGTGCCGACGGGTTCGTGCACGAGGCCGGAAGGAGGGCCGCCTTGCTCGTTCCGTCGTAGGTCCAGGCGGCATCGGTCCCCACCACGATGCTGTAGGGCGCACCGGCGGCCGTGACGTTGATCGAGGTCGTCGCCGTGCTCACCTTGTAGTTGGTCAGGTTCGTGGGCGTGAAGGTGACGCGCAAGATCTGGCCGTCGCCGGCCCCGAGGACCGTGCCCGCAGCAGGTGAGTACTGGAAGGTGCCGGGCACGGTGGCCGTGGCGTTCAGCTGGCTGGCTCCGAGGGGAGTCCCGGCCGCGATCGAGGAGGGCGCCGCCCAGGTGATCGGGACGGTGCCTTGGACCACCGCCCCTCCGGCCAGGGTGCCGAGACTTCCGGCATAGGTCGTGTCGCCGCTGTAGACCGCGGAAACGGTGTGGAGCCCCACCGGGAGCGAGGAGGTGGTGTAGGTCGCGGTATCGCCGGTGAGGGGTACCGGGGTGCCGGCCGCCGCTCCATCGATCAGGAACTGAACGGTGCCGGTGACGGCGCTGGGCCCCACCGTCGCCGTGACCGTGAGAGGGGACCCCAGATCGACGGGATTGCGGCTGGCGCCGAGACTGGTCACCGTCGCGGTGCGGGGGTCGCGATACGAGATCGTGACGAGGCCGTTGCCGGACTTGGCGCCGGTCGTGAAGGCGGCTCCGCTGACGCTGGGACTGGCGTAGCTGCTGCCGCCACCCCCGCCACCCATCCCGCCGTAGCCGCCGCCCCCACCGCCACCGCCGAAGTAGCCACCGCCACCGGCGCCACCGCCGGTACCCCAGCCGCCGCTGTACTGGCCGTAGCCCCCGTTCCCGCCGGTGCCACTGGCTCCGTTCCCGCCCGCCGTCGAGGCGGGGATGTAGTAGGAAAATGGCGCTCCTCCCGTGCCCCCCGCGGTGGCCGTGCCGCCTCCTCCCGGCCCACTGCTCTGAATGGCGCCGGTGTTGCCGGACTGACCGGGCAGGCCACCGGCACCGCCGGTGCCGCCCACCCCGCCACTACCGGCGCCGGCGCCGCCACCGCCACCGGCCTCCAGAAACGTCACCGGGCTGGATCCTGAACTGGTGACGAGGGACGCGCCACCGCCTCCGCCACCCCCCTCTCCGTACAGATTGGACCCGTTCCCGCCGGTCCCGCCGCCGGGACTGCCTGCCGCGCCCCCCTTGCCGTTCGGGCCCTGGTAACCATCGCCGCCCTGCCCGGCCATGCTGCCCACCACCAGATCGAAGGACTGGCCCGCCGTCACCGCCATCGAAGCCTGCACCTGGCCGCCCTTGCCGCCGGCTTGCCGAGGCCAGGAGTAGATGTTGCCGCTCCCCCCGACCCCACCCTGGCCGCCGGCCACCACGAAGGTCACGTTGGTCACGCCGGCCGGAACCGTCCAGGTGGAGGATCCGGTCGAGTTGGCTGTGCAGGTCACGGTGCCGGCATAGGGCACGCAGTCCGGCGTCGGACCCGCCTCGGCAGGCGTCGACAGCGCGGCGACGAAGCCCGTGGTCAGGAGGAGGACGGCGAGGAGACCAGCTCCTGTCCGCCGGACTGCGGGGGCAAAGGCTCCCGGTGGTTGGTTCGTTCCGGTGCGCCAAGGCCCCCTGGGATGCATCTCGATCGTTCCCCCTGGCTGCTGTTCGCCCAATTGGGTTGCGGTGAAGACACCACGACTGGCGTCGATCATGACCATCGACCGTTTTCCCACTTGCCTTGAGCTACAGCCCGCCCGCTCCCGATCACGGACCGGATCGCCGGAGGTCCGACACCTCGGGTGCAGGATCGTCCCGGTCTCCGATGTCTTGACACACCTCTCCGATGTCTCGCGACAGAACCCCCAGCCGACCCGGTAGGACATCTGTCGAACCCTCCGCCACGTCTCACGGATCGGTTCGATCATCAGGGTCTGCCTGGTCGGGTCTAGGGAACTCCTCCTACCGCCTCGACCAGCTCCATCGTCTGCTCGGTGTTCAGCCTCAGCTGATCCCAGTTCCCCTTATAGGCGGCGTACGATTGCGCATCGAGCCCAACATGGATCTGATAGCAGAGCAATCGCGCCTCAAGATCGTCCGGCAGTGGACCATTGGCTTCCCAGTGCCGTCGCAATTCGCCGGCCAGATCCAATTCTGGCCATGACGTATACCGTGGCTGGCAGTACAAGAGCCAGGCCGCGTCGTACAGGTGGTCACCGTACATAGAGTTGCCCCAGTCCAAGACCGCGCTGATCCTGTCTCCTTGGACAAGAACATTGTGGTTGAGCAGATCATTGTGGATGACGTGTCGTCCGGTGGGCATACGTTCAGTCAGCCGCTTGAGTGCCTTCAGTGCGGCATCAAAGTCTCTGGTACCGCGGGGCGAACCTTCCAGTGCAGCCCGCCATCCATGGGTTCGGTTGCTAGGGCGATCGTCCGCAAATTTGTGCAGTAGCGCTTCCCGCCAGGTTCTCTGTGGGCCATGACCATCTGGCGTCCAGTTCCCGTAGCCCTCGGTAGCTGAGACATCAATGGCGTGGATCGCATCCATCGTTCTGAAGAGACTCGGAAGAACCCCCTGGATCTGTTCGCGGCGAAGCTCGTCAAGGAAGTCACCCTGGGCCCGACTGGACAGCGCAAAGAAGCCGACCTCGGTCTCGTCGAGTTCCAAGACCTTGGGAATGGGAAGCTCATCGGACGCCCAGCCAGCGGCGATACGGTCCTTCTCGTAGTCCTCTCCGTGAATACCAAAGCGGGCTACCACCTGCGTTCCGTCGACAGACAAGGCGTAGGCCTGAGACCAATCACCACCAGAAAGACGGGTGACCTCGCTGGCCCGGCCACCGAAACGATCGTCGATGAAGGCTTGTACCTCACGTTGATGGAACAACTCGTCCTCGATCCCGAGCAGAACTACCAGCGCATGCCATGAGCTGGTCGTCCACTGCGCCGCGAAACAAGTGCTCACGTCGCGCGACATCACAGTG
>CAWIOU010000027.1:0-20643 GCA_963837805.1 uncultured Acidimicrobiaceae bacterium | reverse complement strand
CAACGCATCCGGCTGGTCAATCTGGCCTGCCCCGCATGTGCCGGTCGGTGGCACTCTCAGGTATCCCACTGACCCGGTGGTCGGGGTCACCCCGATCTGAGCGGGACACTTGCGGAGGTGAGCGAGTGGGACGAGGATTCTGAGGGGCTTTTTCGGGAGCTGGAGCACATCCAGAAGGCAGTAACCCCTCAGCGGAGCCTGTCGCTACCCACGATGCTGAAGGGGTGGTCTCGGCACGTTCAGAGGTTCGTAGGCGGCGTCCACTCGATCCCCATCAGAGAGAGCGTGATTTGGGGTGCGGACGATTACGTCGCCGCCCTCACGATACGCAGCATGATCGAGGACATCAGAGAAGAAGTCCCGAGGACAATTGTTTCCTCAGTTCTCTACACACCTGGTTGGACCGGATCGACACCGAGTATCGAGATTTCACGGTCCCGGACGATCGTGGTCTCATGCCCAAATGGACCCATGAGGCGACCCCCGACCAGTGGTGGTGGCATCGTGTACCGCCATCTGGTCCGGTTCTCGACGATTTACTGTCGATTGATTAACTATGGCCCCTTCCCGGTGTTCTGGGGCACTCGCTCAAGTGGGAGCCCTGGCAAACCGATCTAACTACGTGTTGACTGCGACCGTTGGTTGCGGCAGAAGCGGGAAGCGTCCATGTTCCTAATCGGTTTGATCCTCTTTGCGGTCGTTGTCAGCGGGGAGCCATCTGGCAGATTCTGCAAAAGCAGAAGGGTCTGAAGCCGCTGAAGTCGTTCGCCGATGATCAGCCGATCCTGTACCGAGTTCCAGTACGGGCAAAGATGGCACTGTCGGCAGGCTGGTCCACAAAGACCCTTGCCGGTATGGAGCTGACCACTAGATCCGGTGTGATCGGTGTGTCGGTGACCGCCGCTTCGGTGGGCGAGGCGTTGGGCTCCGACTGGCTATTTAGTGCCCCAGAGACGACCATCGAAGTCAGTCGGAAACCGTCAAGGATGACTACACGACGCCAGTGGATCGTCATCACGGGTCGGGAGCAAGAGAGGAATGTCCGACTCGCCGTATCTTCGGATGACCACCTGGAGGACATATGGCGGGCGCTGGTAGACGCTGGTGCTAGGCCTACATCTGGGCCTCCATCGATCTGAGGGAGCGATAATCCGGGTTCCATCAAAGTGCCAGTCAAGGGCGGACATGTCCGGTGATGGCGGCACCGCCACAGTAACCGGGCCAAATATTCAAGTGTCGGCCGGTCTCGACGTTGCAGCCGAGGGGTCAAGCCGTTCAGGTGCGGTCACTTCCACACCTCGTCCATCAAGTTCGTTTCGAAGATCAGCCAAGAGGACGGAGCCTTCCGCCAGCCACTCACGTTCTATCTCGTCGCTCTTCCAGCCGTGCTCGTAGTCATAGCTGGCGTCGAAACGATCCTGCCAGGCGGCTAAGCGATCCAACAGGACGGGGGGCAGCTTCGTAGCCTGCCAGGGGATGTTGTCGTACCCGTCTCCCCACAGTGGAAGCTCCGGCGGCATAGTCAGTTTCGAACACCACGACCTTTGGGAGATGCCGATCCCAAGTGAGATCGTCTTCTGTGGGAGTCCACCATGGGCCTTTGGCCATCCGCCCATTGTGGTGGAACAAAGAGCCTTCTGCCGAACGAAACCATCGACAAGGCATTGACGTTGGCGGGAGGGCTGGTCGGGGCAGTCGATTAAGCGCCTCCGAGCCGGTGATCAGGGGCGGGGAAGCGAATGGTATTCGGTGCAGGGTTCTGGGACCCATCCCACCTGGTCCGAGAACTGTCGCTCCGCTACCTGCGTCAGGCGGTTTCAACGGATTGACTGCGCCCAGGTTCGAGATTAGGGAGCGCCTGCGGTGGTACGACGGTGTGGGGTCTAGGCTGATCAGCGATGAAGCGCGAGGTCCGGATCGGATCGCTCTCCGACTTCCCCGATGGCGGACTGACCGGGGTCGAGACCGACGGGCACCGGATGATCGTCGTGCGCAAGGGCAGCGAGGTCCATGTTGCCCGCAACCGATGCCCGCATCTGGGCTTCTCGCTCACCCGCGGTCCCGGTGGGTTGAGGTATGAGGATGGCGTAGTTCAGTGCCCATGGCACAACTCGCGGTTCAATGTCTGCACCGGGGAGAACCTCGACTGGGTCACTGGTTTCGCCGGACGGCGGGTGCCGGCGGTCGCGGTCGGTAATCGGTCTTGGCCGCAAGCCACGTGGCCTAGACACGCTGCCAGCGACCGTCCGCGACGGATACGTTTACGTGACCGTCGATTAGGGCCGTTTCGACCTTTCCAGTCGGCCCGGCGGATGGGGTAGGCGGCACAAGATAACTACCCCGCTCCCGGTGTTCGGGGACAGGTCCCGACCGGGGTCATGTCCACTGGGGGCGGTTGTGCTACTTGAGCAGCGAGTGGCAGTACGCCTGTCCTCGCCTAATCGCCTGAGCCGCCAAGCTTGCGTAGCCGGAAGTGGACGCTTCCACCAGTTCGGACGCCACCCTGGACAAAGTGGCGCTTCCCGAGTGCTGTAGCTCGTTGATGCTCTTGCTCTTGGTCGTAAAGGGCTGGACCACAAGTGTGCCTGAAAATGAATCCGAGTTTGGAGGATTGAGTTCGTCAACTTGATCACAAGCCAACCGGAGCGCAGCGGTCTCGTGAATTACCGGTCTGGTCACTCCCGAGCTGCATCCGAGCATGAGCAAGGATGCCACTGCCAGCAAACAAGGAATCCACTTACGCACCCCTGCAAACGTGGTGCTGGTCCTGCCCGGCGGGTGACGCCTTCCCGGCGTTGAGGGATGGTCTATGGCTACGTCGGTTCCCCCCCCGGGTCTGGCGGGTACAATCTCAACGGCCCCCTGGACTGGTGGGGCGTAGAGGAGATTGTCGTGGATGACGGAGAACCGATTTCGTATCTTGCATTGGCGAACGACACTCCCGTTCTCAGCTCCTCCGGCTCCGAGTTCGGGAACGTGGTCCATGTTCTCGAAGTTCCCGAGCTGGACGAGTTCGATGGGATCGTGGTCGGGACCAAGGATGGTCACCGCTTCGTTGATCGTGACCAGATAGCGGAAATCACCACTTCATGGGTCCGGTGTGCCCTTCGGATGACAAGCGGCAGCATTACCAGCACCACCGGTCCCCCTGTGTTGCACCTCGACGTCGAGTACGACCAAGGTTCTTCTTTGAGTGCCAGGTTCGCTCGGCTTTTCAAACGACCCCATTGGAAGGAACTCGAATAGTCCCAAGAGGTATCCCCAACGTGCCGGTCGGTGGTAAGTGATAACCGCCGCTGACCCGGTGTTGGGGGATAGTCAGGTCAGGCTCACGGGAACGGCAGGTGGGGCAGGCAAAGGCAGGCCGCTGCCCATGAGAACCATGTAGTACGACCCTCTAGGGAGTGGTGGGAAACCACCGCCCTTCAGGCAGGGCCGGGAGCCATTAGGGCCGGTGCAGTCAAAGTACGTGGTGAAAACGTGCAACGGCCATCGGTTTGTGCCGGGTCTGAGAACAACTTGAATCGGCCCGGGTTTCATAGAGACTCGGTTGTCTGTGAAGTGACCAGTTCGACTGTGTCGATCTGACGGTAGTAGTTCGCCTCCATCTCTGCCGGCGGGATCTTGCCGATCTCGTTGTGGATGCGTCGGTTGTTGAACCAGTCGACGTAGGTGAGGGTGGCCCACTCGACGTGCTCGACGTTCCGCCATGGACCCTGCCGATGAATCAGCTCCGTCTTGTAGAGGCCATTGAAGCTCTCGGCCAGGGCATTGTCGTAGCTGTCACCTTTGGAGCCGACCGAGTTGACGACCCCAGCGTCAGCCAGGCGCTCGGTGTAGCGAATGCTGAGATATTGCACTCCCCGGTCGCTGTGATGAATGAGTCCGTCGAGCCCGGCCTCCTTCCGCCCGTGGACGGCCATCTCGAGGGCGTCGATGGCCAGGTCGCTCCGCAGCGAGGTGGAGGTCTGCCAGCCCACGATGAATCGACTGAAGACGTCGATCACGAAGGCCACGTAGACCCAGCCCGTATGGGTCTTCACGTAGGTGAGATCGGCCACCCACAGCCGGTTGGGCCCAACGGCTGTGAACTGCCGGTCCACGAGGTCCGCCGGGCGGTCGAGGGTGTCGTCCCCGATGGTGGTCCGCTTCCACTGGCGTCCCCGCCTGGCACCCTGGAGTCCCAGGTCACGCATCAGGCGCTCGATAGTGCAGCGGGCCACCTTCGTGCCCTCCCGGTTGAGCTGGGTCCAGACCTTGTCGGCCCCGTAGACGTCGAAGTTCTCCGACCGGACCCGCTTGATCTCGACCTTCAACCCCTCGTCTCGGACACGACGGGCACAGACCGGTCGGGACTTGGCGGCGTAGTAGGTGGCGGGAGCGAACTGCAGGGTGGTGCAGATCGGCTCGACTCCCCATCGACCCTTCCGGGAATCGATGTAGCGGACTACCTCTTCGTTTGACCGTCGAGCTCGGTCGCGAAGAAAATCGAGGCGTCCTTCAATATCTCATTGGCTCGTTTGAGCTCTTTGACCTCCCGCTCGAGGTCCTTGATCTTCTTCTGATCGTCGGTGGTGATTCCCGGTCTCTTGCCGTCGTCCACCTCGGCTCGTCGGACCCAGATCCGGAGGGTCTCGGGGGTCATTCCCAACTTGGCAGCGATGGCGGACATCGCCGCCCATTCCGAGGGGTACTCGGGCCGGTGCTCGACGAGCATCCGAACGGCTCGCTCACGCACCTCCGGGGAGTATCGGGTGTTCCTTGGCATTGCTCCATCCTCTCAAGGGAAGGAGCCTCCAGGTTTCCCGGGCCGATTCAACTTGCTGGGATTCGCAGGGATTTCTGAAGGAAAATCGGGGCGGAATCGTCTGGCTGCCAAGCACGCCGAGCATGGCATATTTACAAGTCTTGGAAAGCGTAACCGGCCGTGAAGAATGGTTGACCACGTCAAGCGTGGCATGGAGGGGGCTTCCTGTTGGGAGTCGGTTCGTGCTCAGTTCGATCTGATCAGTGATCGCTGGGTTGGCAGCGATCAACCCATATGCCGAAGCTTTGACGGACGGGAACACGGATTGGTCTGTCAAGGGGCTTGGGCTGGTCGGCGTTCCGCAGGCCGCGAGGCAACCAACGCTCACAGCGATCACTGCTGAGGCGAGCATTGCTCGCATGTCTCTACCTCGGGTAAGCATCCTCATGACTCTATCCCTCGGGGTTCAATCTGACCCCGTGTCTGGTGCCATCAAAGTGCCGGTCGGTGGCAGCCTCAGCTATCCCCCTGACCCGGCGTTATGAGACAGCCTCCGATTGGCGGGAGAGTACTGTCGAGTTGATGCCAGTCCCGAACCGAGTGCTGATCTTCGCAGACTTGGAATCGTCGGGTATCTGGTCGATCGGGCCAAAAGGTAACTGCGCGGTGGGGCCGAGTGAGTTGCTCGATGCAGCCCTGATATCGGATCTGAAAGCATGGAACGACTCCGCCGACGCCCTTTTCGGTGGGAAAGCGAAAGATGACGAGGAGGCAAAAGCCGCCTTCCGGGTAACAGCCCATGAACTGGCCATCCGGGTTCAGGATCAACTCGGTGACGACTGGGAAGTGCTTTTGAGCGTTGCAGAACCAGATTGGTGCTTCCAATGGGTCCGACCTCCAGCAGTCTGGCGAAGCCTGTAGCGGACGAAGGTGCCCGCATGTGCCTGGGCAGTAGCACCCTGAGGTATCCCCCCGAGCCGGTGGTAGGGGGCACTACCTCCTTCGGTAGGTGCACTCCGAGAAGCCTTCGGTCCACTCGTCTCTGTCAACCACATACGGGCTGATCTGGAACCCGTCTGGGTAGTTTGAGAAGCCAGGGCTGCCCTTTGAAAGTTCGATTCGATCCCTCGCTGCCGCCTCTGATGAGTAGACGCCTAAAAGCAGGGCTTCATCGCTGTTGGGGTCAGCTCCAGAGTGCCACAGTAGGTAGACGGTCGCAGTGCCGGACATACCCCGATTGTGGCAGAAGCGCCCACTGCCGGCGATAGGGGGCGGCCTGGTGCTGGTAACAAGGAGTACCCAATGTATCTGGGATTAGGGTTGTCCAATGAGCAAAACCATCAGTCCGTCGCCCATGCTCGAACTGTTCGTTCGCAATGTCCAAGAGGAGTTTCCAAAGGAGGAAGCCGCCAAAGCAGAGCGGTTCGCTGCTGCCATCGTGAAGTCCGACTCTGAGGCCGACTCAGAACGCGCCAGGCGGTGTTTTCACTGGGCATTTGAGATGGCGGATGACAAGGACCAGTCGCATCCAAGGTGGCATGAGATCAAAGAGCTTCATCAGGAGTGGAAGGACACCTGGTTCGGGTTGGAGTTCGGACTGACGGGAAACCAAGGGGTGAAGCGGCACCCGGACGAGGACATGCACATCCAATGGGTTGAGGATTCCATTGCCGTAGCGAAGGCCCTCGGCGAAGAGGATGGCTGGGACAAGTCGCCTTGGGAAGATCTTCTAGGCGAGCTTGTCGAGATGGGTTCCTGAACAGTCGAGGAGACCACTGGAGATCGAACCCTGACGCGACTCCGCCCTCACTCCCAATTTGTCGGCCGTGACGGCACTTCGGCAGACAGACATATTGGCCCTTTCCGATGTCGAAGGTCGTCCGTAGACTGGGAGCGTGGCGGATCAACCGTACGTTCAGGCACCACCTGCTCAATCGGGCTGGTACCCGGACCCTGCGGGACAACCGATCTATCGCTGGTGGGATGGGCAGGTGTGGACTTCACACACCGCTCCAGGTGCAGTCGCCTCGCTACCTCACAAGTGGCTGACGACGGGTTCAGGACAAGTCCTTCTGGCAAGCTGGGGTCGACGGGCCGGGGGGTTGGTGATCGACACAGTCATCCTCGCTGTCCCGGTCTACGTCGTGCAGATCATCCTCGGCAGCATCTTGTATTCCCGACCGTTGGCCTTTGGTGTGTTTGCCAGCACTCCAACAGCGAGTTCGACCGCACGAATACTCTTCAATCTTTTTGCGGCCGCTGCGGGCATCCTCTACGGCGGGTTGCTGATCGGCTATCGAGGCGAAACCGTGGGGATGAGCGCCGTCGGTGTTCGCGCCGTCGACAAGACGAGCGGTCAACCCCTGTCAATGTCATTGGCTTGGCGGAGGCAACTCACTCTCTTTGTTCTTGTGGGTCTCTGGACCAATATTGCGTTTATCATGAACGTCTTGGTTGTCCATGAACCCAAGCACCCACCCGGTACTCTGGTCTTCTTTGTGGGCTTCGTGTTGGCGTGCATGACCTATCTGTGGCCACTCGGCAACCCGTTGAACCAAACCCTGCAAGACAAGTCAGCCGGGTCCGTAGTCATACGAAAGGGTTAGGCGAGCCTCCTTCCAGTTGTCCAACCGGGTCCACGGGGATGGCGCACCTCGGGTATCCCGCTGACCCGGTGTTGATGTGGAACGGCCTGTCAACCTCCCGCGCGAAGCTCCTTCTCACTGCCTTTTGACCGCGACGCACCAGAGGTGCGGCGCCTGATTGTTCGTGAGCAGTCGGAGGGGCCCCGGACGTCAACACGGAGCGCCCGGAGCCCGAAGGGTGAGGACGAACGGTGTTGACGTCGGGGTGGAGGCTGCTACTCGTCTCCCCATGCGGATGGCGGTGGCGGCCGGGCAAGCCATCGACGACGCGCCGGAGCGCAGTGGATCGGAGAACCGCCACGATGATGTACGTGTATCGAAATCGCAGTAAAGCCATTCGCAGTTAGTTGCCTCTGAATCGGGGCGCCCGTGCCATCCTCACGAGGAGGGATGGTGGGCATAACACCGGCGAGGATCGGATCTGCTGCGGCGGTGCTCCGGCGCGTCGTGGAGGGCTCGACCAGACGCGGCGCCGACGCGCGCTGACCGACGGGAAGATCATTGCTCAGACCTCGGCCACCATCTCGGCCCAAAGGAACCCGGCCAGCTCACGGGCGATGGCGGCGGCCACCACCGAGCGAACATTCTTGTGGGCAGCCAGTTGCCGGAACCGCTTGGACAGGCGGACCTGTGCGGCCCACGAGCGGGCCACGGTCTCGGGCGGCACGCTCTGTTGACGCTCCCTGATACCGACACCGACGTTCGGACTGTGCTGGTAAGCCCAGGCCGCTTCACACAGCTGGCCCCGCAGATGGGCGTTGCCGGCCCGGGTGATCGAGCCCCGACGCTGGGTGAGTCCCGTCGAATTCTCCCGGGCACGAGTCCGGTGAAGCTCATAAACGGTCTGGCCTTGGGGAAACGAC
Organism: uncultured Acidimicrobiaceae bacterium; assembly: GCA_963837805.1. Classification (GTDB taxonomy): domain Bacteria; phylum Actinomycetota; class Acidimicrobiia; order Acidimicrobiales; family RAAP-2; genus Bog-756. The sequence continues at coordinate 12,388 of CAWIOU010000027.1, read as the reverse complement.
GCCAGTCGAACACCTCGGCGGCCAGACACAGGGCACCGATTCTGGTCACACCCCGGTAGGCGGCCAACCGTGCCACTTGGTCACCGAAGGGATCCGTTGCGCACCAGGGCAGGAGATCGGCCTCGACCGACTCGAGTTGAGTGTCTCTCAATTTCACCGTGGCCAGATAGTGGGAGTAGGTGGCAGCGATGGCGGGGTCGTCGAAGGACAGTGTGGCCAGCCACCGGCGATGTCGCTCGGTCCATTTCGACCCTCCCCGCCACACCACGCTGTGGCGGAGCAGGAACCCGCTCAGCCGGTTGCGGGCCCGGGTGAGGTCTTGGACCATGTCGCCCCGTGTCCGACAGAGATCGCGCACGCCTTCCTGGGCCGGCGTGGGGATGGCGATCGATGTGAGCTCGCCGGCCCGGTGCAGCCCCGCCAGGCGCCGGGCGTCCCTGCGGTCGGTCTTCACCCGGTCGCCCGAACCCTTCGGGATGAGTGAGGGGGCCACCACGTCACAGCGCACCCCCATGGAGCTGAGCAGGCGTTGGAGGTCGTAGCCGGTCGGGCCCGCCTCGTAACAGGCCCAGATCTCCTTCGGCTTCCCTAGCCGCTTGATCAGGCGGCGGACCGAGTCGGTGTCGTGGAAGATCTTGTCGACCTCCGCGGCGTCCCGGTCGGGCGACAACACCGCCACGGCAATTGACCTTTCGACACGTCCATCCCCAGATGGACGAACCCTCGATGGGCAATACTGGACACGGCTGGCTCCTTCCTTCCGTATGTCGGCTCCGTTCACCGCATAAGTGAATGATCCACGTAAATGCGGATGCCGGGGAGCCGGCCGTTGCATCTGAATCGGGGATACCCCTAGCTCAGCCGCCGCCTCCCTGCTGTACTATTGGAGGATGGACGGATCAACGGTTATTGCCGTCGACGGCACGCTGGGCCTGGACACCCGTGGGCGGGGCGAGTGGGATCTGTGCAAACAGGCCGCAATGGCGGCCATTAATGCCATCGAAGAGCGCCAGGGTATCCGGCCTCCTGTCCTCGTCTACGACGAGACTCCAAATGGGTCGAGGCTTCCGACCTAGCCGAACTTGAAGTCGGGTGGGTATACGGAACCAACGTGCAACATGCTGTCGAGGTGGCTCGCCATGAACTCGACGGGGCGAGCTCGGGACCCGACGGATTCTCTTCACCGCAGAGTTCGAGCCAACTGCCTACCGCCAACCCGACGGAGAAACATACTTTCACTTTCCCACTACCGCAGAGACGACCCAGATGACTCTTAACGAAACCACACACTGCCAAACGGCAGGCATCCGGTGCGATTTTTTCCTGTTGAGCCGAAGATTCGGGATTCAGAAAACTTGCCACAAAGATGGCAGACCTGACCGGCGGTTTAGTCCTCGCCCGCTCTTGGACCATGCCGGTTGAGGCGCAGCTGCACTCGTTTCTGTCCGATATCGGCATCAGCTAGCGGAGGATTGCCGAGGCGGGGATATTTATCGACACGTCTGGATGTACCGATCAGCAGCAACTGAGGTAGCCCCTTGACCCGGTGGTCGGGGGCACTCGTCTAGCGTCAAGTGTCAGTGCAATTTTGGACGATGAAGGATCATGCTCGCTGAGGCAGCTTCAACCAGCGCATCTGTTGCCGGAGAGTCGCCCTTGTTGTGGCTGGAGCGGCGATCTTCGGCCTTGTCATCTTCGAGATTCGGAATGCGGTTAGCAAGGCCTCTACATCCAGCGACCCAGTGCCCACACGGTCCGAGGATGCGAGTTACAGCGGCCAGATGCAACGAATCGGGCGCTACGCCGCCTGCACGGAACCTGGATCCGGTACTTCCGAATCGCCCTGGTTGCCGTCTTGGTCGTCTCGCTTCTAGTTGCCCTCATAGGTTGGCTTGCAGGCCTCTAGCCCTTTGGGGAAGGCGTTCGGCCCACTCGATTAACCGCCGCCAACCCGGTGATGTGGGTCAGGGGCGTCATGGGGCCGTCAGTAGTTTCGGTTGGGCCAGTAGTTCTAGAAAATGATGGCCAAGCCACGCACGGAACCATCTTCGAGACATTCACGACGAGGAGAAAAGTTTTGGGGGGGTTCTCGGAGAACTGGAAAGGGAGAACAACCGAGCGTCGCCCCGGTGGTTGACGTGATCTTGTCGGGGTCAACGCATCATTTGCGAACTCAGCCTCCCCGAAAGAGCGTCCCGGCTTGAGAACGACGGGGCCACCCCCTTTTGATGTGCCCGGCTGAGTCACAAAATATCCATGATCCACCACGGTGCGGCTGGTGTTGTTAAGGATCGTGACGGTGAAGTGATCGTCGTTAGCACCGCAAGCCTGGAGCGTTACAGCCGAGGTCAACAGGGCCGTCAGCAACAACACCAGCTTCGTCAGTCTGCCCACGGGTTAAGGCTACCGAAATCGGATCATGGCGGGTTATCCACACGCCCGCATGTGCCGGTCGGTGACACCCTGGGTATCCCCCTGACCCGTTGATCGGGGGCAGTCGGAGTTCGGCGGAACGTAAGCGTCGTTGGCGAAGACGCTCAGTTTGCGGGTGGCGGACCACTCGGGTCAAGGTCGGTTCCGATGGCCATTCGCCAGTCATCGCCGGATACGACATCTATGTTGTCCATCCCGGTCTTTTCGGTTACGTGATCAGGGTACAAATGATTAGAGTGAGATCGCTGGTATCCGCCGGGTTGGGAGTGAACAAGGCAGTCGCTGGAGACTGACTAGCGTCTCTTGAGTACCGCAGATCAGCACGGGCAATGACCGTGTGAGGCCAAGGCTCCATCAATCCCGTCAACCCTCCGGTATCTCGGTTGGCCGGTCCTCCACGTAACAGCGGGCAAGATTGACTTGCACAGGTGTTGCGGTTCCACGAACAACCAACGGCCAGGAACAGGAAGGAACCCCAGCAGAAGCCACCCGGATTCCCACAACTATGCCCAACACAAGCACCAGAGGTGAGAGCAGCATGATCCACATGACCCGGCGCTGTCGCTTGGACTCACTCAGGGCTTCCGCCGCCATCGACTAACCCTAGCTTGACACAGACCTCGGCTCCGGATTCGGGCTACTTGTCCACTCACCGAATGGGTCGGTCGGGTGGCGCCCTGGTGTCCCCCGGCCCGGTGGTCAGGGACAGGTTCAGCCGGTACAGGAATCGGGCATCGGGACGTAGGGTTCCAACCCCATGTGATCGTGGATGACCGCTATGGGGATCAATCCGTGCTGATGTTAGCCCCTAACTGAGTTCCACCGCTGCTAGGCAGGGGCCGCCTGGGTTCCCTTCACCCCATAAGACGGGCCATCGTTTGGACCCAGCAAATCCTCGACCCGGAGGTCGGGTAGAGGTTCCCCCAATCGGACCACCCGGCATGATGTAGTGGGTCCCAGAGCTCAGACGTTCCGGTCGCACTCGCAGACATCTGCCGAAATGTCCAAGGGGTGATCGGGATTAGTCAGGGTGCAATTATCACGTATAGAAACCGTCTCGACCTGGCATGGTGTGAGATTCCGCAGGTCGGACCCCGGTTGTGAACGAGAACCCTGCCGGAGGCGATTTTCGTCGGGAGCCGCTCAACCCACTCCGACTGAAAAGTCCTTTTGTGGTTCATGAACCCACTCTATGACAGCGGGTGCATCTGACCCGGCGATCGGGGACATCTTTGTTGATCTTCAGGGGCGGTAGATAGTTCTGGGTAGGGGCAACCAGACCTTGCGTCCCCGACAGAGAACCTGCCACCTTCGGGCTACCGGCTGGTTCCTCCACGACTATCTGGGGCGGTGCTGCTCGTCCAGGTTGCTGTTGAATGGCCGGTCCAACGGGTTGCGTGGTCATCGGAGTTGATTTCGCTGTCGTACACGACCCGAGGCCCGCACAGATTCCCACTGCAACTACCAATGCCGCCAAGCGTTTCTGCATCATCGGCAAGTCTTTCACTATCAACCGACAGATGCTCGGATCGTGGGTCGACACATGACCGGACGACCGACTGGCCACGGAGACCGCTAGTCGCAACTTATCCACACGCCCGCAAGTGTTGTTACACGGGTGATCCGGCGGCCCTGGACCGAGGTCCATCGAACCACACTCAGCGGGTCCCCGTCGATGTCCTTGAGGAGGCGGTCGAAGAGGACGGACCGGTCTTCCTGAGCGTGCTCCGTGGCGTGGTCCCGTTGGCGGCGGAGTATCGGGATGAACTGGGGTCCGGTCTCGAAGAAGTTGCAACGCTCGCAGGCCGACTCGAACGAGCAGTCGAGGGCGACCGGCCGTGTGCACATCCCGTTGCCGAGCATGCGCCGATGGTCGGCAGCCAGCCTCCGCATGTTGGCCCCCGCTGCAGTGTCCGGGAGCGCATCGGTGCGTCCGTAGTTGGCCTCGACGGCCTCGGTCACCCGGAAGTACTCGTCGGCGACGGTGCGGTCCGAGATTCGGGCATAGGTCATGGTCATCCGCATCGACCGGTGGCCGAGGAGTGCGGCGATGGCTTCGAGGCTCATACCCCGGTTGATGGCTTGGGTGGCCAGGTGTGGCGAAGCTGGTGGGGATGGACGTGTGCCGATGCCTGCCCGCTTCGCCGTCGACTCCACATAGCGATGCACGGTCCGGCGGTCGAAGGGGTGGCCGTCGTTCCGGACGACAAGACGCCCTGAACGATTCGGTCCTCTGGTCCTGCGGTAGTCGTTGATGAGGTCGACCAGGATCGGATGGAGGGGGACGTATCGGTCGTTATGGAGCTTGCCCACCGGGATCCGCAACCAGAACGTCTCACTGATCTGAACCATGGCGTCGTCCTCCAGCGATGCCAGCTCGCCCACCCGCATGCCAGTCCGGGCCAACAACTCCATCATGAGGCGCCGGCGAGTGTCGGTGTCCTTGGCCACCGCCGCCATGAACTTGGCCATGGTGCGATCGTCGAGGAACTTCGGTAGTGGCTCATCGGCCTTCGGGAAGTCACCCGGGAAAGATCGGGACCCGGGCCGGGGCATCGTCATAGCCCCACTCGATGATCCGCTCGAAGAAGGTGCGCAGCAGTCCCAATCGGTGACGGATCGTCGTGGTCGAGAGTTTCTTCCCCGCCTGCTTGCCCGGGCGCTTGGCCTGCCACACCTTGAAGTCCTCGATGTGGCGGCGCTCGACATCAGCGACGCAGAGGCACCACCGATCGGCCTCGGTCACCCGACCGGCAAAGAAGCGGAGTGCGATGTCGAAGGCGGCGACCGTCCCCGGTCGGGCCGAGACGGAGAGCTGGTCCAGGTAGTCGGCCATAGTGCAGGCCATCAGGGGTGCACGCTGGGCAATCTCCGCCCAGGTGATCTCGGGCTGGGCCCCTCCGAGCCGCCGGTCGATGGGTTCATCCGGGTCACCGAGTGAAGGAATCGACAGCGCACTCATTGGGCCACTCCCACCTGGGCCTGGGCATCGATGGCCTCGGCCGCCCGGCGATACTCGTTGGCCAGCCAGTCGCCTCCGAGGTGGAGGTAGATCCGGGTGGAGGCGATGGAGCGGTGACCGGCCAGGGCCTGGATGGCCTCGATGGCCATGCCCGCTTCCTTCAGCCGGGTGAAGCAGGTGTGGCGGAGCTCGTGACAGGTCCCGTGCACCAGCCCGGCCCGGGCTCGTGCGGCGCTGAACACCTCGTCCAGTCCCTCGGCGGTGAGGGGCTGGCCCCGTCTCGGCTCCCTCAGGACGACAAACAGATGGTCAGTGGCGGCGTCGGCTGGTCGCTCCTTGTTCAGGTAATCGGCCACCGTCGAGAAGAACGTCGGCGAGATGGGGACCAGTCGTTGGTGGCCGCCCTTGCCGTCGGCGATGAACAACTGCTTCTCACCCACCCGGAGGTCCTCGAGACGGAGACCGAGCACCTCGCACCGCCGGAGACCCCCGAGCAGCATGGCCTGAGCCATGGCCCGGTCCCGATCGGTCCGGAAAGCTGACATCAGCAACTCGACCTCGTTGGCATCGAGGATCCGGGGTAGGCGTCGCACTCCTTTGACCAGAGGAACACCCCGTTGGTCACGGTGGCGGCTCCGCCGGGTCGGCATGCCCCGAGGAACCGGGTTGGCCGTCACGCCGACATCCCCTCGGATCATCAGATAGCTGAACAGACTCGACACCGCAGCCAGCCGACGTTTCACCGTCGCCACCGAAAGACCAGCACCTCCGTCGCTGATCCGCACCACGTTGCTCACTCCGGCCCGGGACCGTTGCTGGCTGGTGATGAAGGAAAGCACGTCCTTCGGCGTCACCTCGGCGGGCTCTTTGTTGACGACCCCGAAGAAGACCTTCAGGTCGTGGGCGTAAGCCCGCACCGTGCTCGGTCGGCACCGGGCCGAGGCGAACTCCAAGAACTCATCGATCAGCTCATGGCCTACCCGATAGGTCTTCTGGCCGTCAGGACCGATCGAACACTCGAATACCGGACTCCACTGCATCTCGCACCTCCTGGTTGGACTTCCACTCGAGAAAGGTTTCTCGTGTGGTCAGTCCAAGGTGCGGATCACCCGTGTAAGTGCCGTTGTGGGTCACCCACTCAAGCCCCCTCCCTCGCCGCCCTGCCCTCCCCGTTTCCGGTGGGCGCCGCCGGCCCTGTTGCCCGTCCGTGCCGCCTTGCCCCGTTGCGCCTGGGGGCCGTCGTGCCGTCGTGTGGGGGTTTTGGGGTCGCCCGGCTGCGTGTCTCCCTCTCTCCCGAGAGAGCGGGTGATGCGCAGGAAGGACAGGACCGCCAGGAGTGCCCAGAGGCCGGACAGACGGGGCGCCAGGAGGACATATTTAGACGGGGCGGGGTAAGCGACGGATAAGAATTTCAGCGTCTGCACGCCCAGCGGTGCCTAGTCCTTTCACGCTCCGTGGCGCTTCGTGTATCTCTCCCTCGGGGGCTCCTTCGCGGTGGCTATGACAGGTGCTAAGCAGGTACGGCGGGATCGTCCTCGCGGGAACGGTGGAAAGGGTGGCGGGGAGTGAAACGACGCTTCGGCAAGGTGGCGGGGTGCTGGCGGTCGGGTTGCTGGCGATGACAGTGGCAACTGTGCCGGCGACAGCTGGCGGCTTGACGCAATCCTCTACGGCCTCTTCGACCCGAGGGTCAATAGGTGCGCCACGTGCGTCGCTGGGATCCGTGACGGCAACGGTTATAAATCCATCAGACCAGACGAATCCTCTTTCACACTCCCCCCTGCAACTCCAGTCCGTCACAACTCCACCAAACGGGACTGCGGTCAACCCAGTCGTTACCGTTGACCCAGGGGACACGGCCCAGAAGATCACCGGATTCGGAGCGTCACTCACCGGTGAAGCGGCCAACGTTATCTGGAATCACCTCTCAACCACTCCAGGGAGCTCCGGCGGCACCCAGGGGTGCCCGAGTTCGGATTCCATGCGAACCTGCATCCTTCAGAGCTTCTTCAATCCGACCTTCGGGTGCAGGCATCTCCCTCGTCCGCATCTCGATTGGCGGCAGCGATTTTGCGTCCACGGTGCCCTCCACCGATGAGACAACTCCAGGGCACTTTGCTCTCTCGGCCGACGACCAGGATGTCATTCACGTGCTGAAGCTTGCGGAACAGATCAACCCCAAGATTCAGGTCATTGCAACGCCCTGGACCGCCCCTATCTGGATGAAGTCGCCCAGCAGCTACAAGGGGGGCACACTAAAGAGCACGGATGACACGGCATATGCCGCATACTTCGTGAGTTTCATCAAGGCCTATGAGGCTGACGGCATCACGATTGATTACGTGACGCCACAGAACGAGCCTGGCGCAACGAACGACCCTTCAATGCAGATGAGTGCCTCAAACGAGACCACTTTCATCGACAACTTCCTATCCCCGGCCCTCAGTCCGCTGCCAACCAAGATTCTCGCCTACGACTGGAACTGGGATGCCCAGAGCGGGGCATGTGCACAGGCATCGGCGTGCTGGCCAGATTCGGCGATCAAGAACGTACTCAAGAATGCCCCGAGCAACGTGGTTGGAATCGCCTGGCACTGCTATTCCGACAACAACACCGATCACGGCGCCCCCTCGTCCCAATCGCTTTTCCAGGGCTCACTCCGTGGCGCTAATCCACTCCAGATTATGGACGAGTGTTCAGGAACCGGTCCGAACTATCCACTTGCCGGAAACCTGAACTGGGATTCGAAGGACCTCGTCATTGGGAGCTTGAACAACTTCGGCTCCGGCATCCAGTTCTGGAACCTGGCATTGCCCAAATACCCCTATACCCCTCCGAGTGGAAGCTGCAAGAGCACGCCGGCCAAGAATGAGTATTGCCGTGGCGTGATCACCGTTCCGTCACCGACCTCGGTGACCTTCAACATCGAGTACTACATTCTCAAGGCCCTCGCTGCCTCCATCGAGGCGGGTTCGACGCACATCCACACTTTGTCGTCCGATGCGGGCGTTGTGACCTCCACGGCGGCGTCCAACCCCGATGGCACGCGGGGTCTGTACGTCGAGACCAGCAGCGCCGTCTCCTCCGTCACCGTCGTCGATGGTGATCACGAGTTCAAGTATGCGGGAGCTCTTCCTGCCGACTCGGTGGTGAGCTTTAGGTGGTCTCCGGCAAAGATTTCTGGTGCAAAGACCGTCGCTAGCGACGGCCAGGGTAACTGCGCCGTTCTCTCCGCCGGCGGGGTGGCCTGCTGGGGGGACAACACATATGGCGAGTTGGGTAATGGAACCTCCGGCGGACCCGACGGGGAGTACGGCTACGACACACCCCAAGCGGTCACCGGTATCGCCAAGGCGGTCTCCATAGCGAGCGACACTGACTACAGCTATTGTGGCGTCCTCTCGACCGGCCGGGTGGACTGTTGGGGAGCCAACTCCGAAGGTGAGTTGGGCAACGGAACCACCGGCGGCCCCGATTGCGTTTACGGAGACGCAGGGTACTGCTACGACACTCCCCAGCCCGTCTCCGGCATCACCAACGCGGTGTCTCTAACGAGCGATGCCGAGGGGTACTGCCGCGCTGCTCTCGACCGGCGTGGTGGACTGTTGGGGTGACAACCGCTACGGCGAGCTGGGCACGGGGACGACCGGCGGACCCGACGGAGAAAATGGCTACGACACTCCCCAGGCCGTCTCCGGCATCAGCAACGCGGTCTTCATGACGCACGACGGCTGGAACTTCGGCGGATACTGTGCGGTTCTCTCGACCGGCAGTGTGGACTGCTGGGGGGACAACACCGGTGGCGAAATCGGCAATGGGACCATCGGCGGTCCTGACGATTGCCCGTCCGGCGATGGCGCCATTCAGGCGCTTTGTTACGACACCCTCAGGTGGTCTCCGGCATCACCGACGCAGTCTCCATAACAAACGACAGCTGGTACGGCTACTGCGCCGTGCTCTCTATGGGCGGGGTGGACTGCTGGGGAGACAATCCTTACGGCGAGTTGGGCAACGGAACCATCGGCGGACCCGACGGCGAAGGCGGCTATGACTCTCCCCAGGCTGTCTCCGAAATCACTAACGCGGTCTCAATAGCAAGCGATGGGTACAGCGCTGGTGGCTACTGCGCCGTACTCTCCGGCGGCGGGGTGGACTGCTGGGGAGACAATGCTTACGGCGAGTTGGGCAACGGAACCATCGGCGGACCCGACGGAGAAAATGGCTACGACATTCCCCGGGCTATCTCCGGCATCAACAACGCGGTCTTCATGACGAACGACTACAGCGCCGGTGGCTACTGCGCCGTACTCTCCGCCGGCGGGGTGGACTGCTGGGGAGACAATGCTTACGGCGAGTTGGGCAACGGAACCATCGGCGGACCCGACGGCGAAAATGGCTACGACACTCCCCAGGCTGCCTCCGGCATCAACAACACGGTCTCCATGACGAACGACGGAAACTTCTACAACCCCGACCTCGGAAACTGTGCGGTTCTCTCGACCGGCGGGGTGGAATGCTGGGGCCACAACGCATGGGGCGAAGTGGGGAACGGCACCATCGACGGGCCGGACGGCCACTTCGACTACGACACTCCCCAGGCCGTGCTGGCCCCCTGACGAGATCACCTACCCGCAAGGCTCCCTAGCGCCTCCTAGCGCCTCAGGTGCGGCACCCGAGCGCCCGACCTCACCTTCCCGGCCGCTGTAGCTGACATCCAGTTTCAGCTGGGGATGGAGTTCCCATTCCAACCAAACGCATTGAGAGACTCCGGCTCAATCTGTATCCGTCGCCGGAGGCTCAGAGTACGTCGATGCCAGGAATCAGTTTGAAGATAACAGTAAGTATCCCAAGAACCAAGCCTGCGGTAGCCATGCCCTTGCCTTCGGGAATTGTGATGACGCGAAAGACCGAGCTGAAAATGATTGCAATGATTCTCATGACGAGTCCGATGATGATTCCCAGTAACGGAATTACGGCTCAAACTTGCTTCGACGATTCCTACCACGCCGCCTGTTTTCGCCGCACTATTGCTTGAAGCCATTTGAAGCTGATTGCCCGGCGGACTGTATGCGGCCGGCGAATAGGCCTGTGGCCCCTGCGGCATCGGGAACTGAGAGGCCGGTCCCGGAGCCGGCGGAGGCTGGGCGGATCCGGTTTCGGTCTGAAGCTCGCCGCCGACCCGGAGCCGGCGGGTGGTCAGTGAGGTACCGACTACTGTAGTGCTTGCCGGTAACCGGGGCTGCGGGGGGTATCAGACATCTAGCTCACCTTCTGCGGAAAACTTGCCGATGAGACTGAGGGTGGTGCTGCGGACCTAATCGTCCTGGAACTGCATCTTGGAATTGTTATGTCCGCTCATCAAGGTCCTATCGTCCGGTTGGAGCCCGAACATGAGTGATATGTCTCAAGGCCCAGGTTGGTGGCTGGCTTCGGACGGCAAATGGTACCCACCCGGCAGCGGCTCAGGCGGGCGCCCTTCGGCGCCGGATGCGACATCCAAACCCGGCGCCGGAAAGGGTTCCTGGTTCTCATTGGCGTGATAGTGGTTACGTTATCGCGGGCGGGGTGACACCGCTGTCATCATCAGCGGGAGAAACAAGGCCGTCTACCCAGCCGCGGCCCTACCTCCATCCCCAATTCGACAACAAATGCAGTGACGGCGGCGAACGAAGTACGCGGATGCATGCAAGCCCACCAGATGGCGTATGCGAAGGTCATCGTTAAGAACTACAACGTTTCAACTCCGGCATTTCTAACCTCCAATCCGGAACCGTATTCATCGAGCGACCCCGTCTACTCCGGTGGAACGCCGACAGTCACCGCATTTGAGTCTTGAAACGGCTATCTAAATCAACTGAGTTGTTCGGAAGAGGCCCGCCGGGACTAGTGCTTCACCGAATTTCGTCGCTCACGATACCGATCACCTCGGTTGCAATCAATGGGTTCCCGACTAGGTATTGTGTCGCTTGCAATTGGGTACGTCGGAGGCTCATGAGCGACCCTTGGTCCACTCGGGATACGGCCAGAAATCCTGACGGACCGAGCGTCGGAGTGATAGCCGCTTCCACTTCTGACCATGCTGCCTGTGAGATCACGAGATTGGCGGTCATTCGGGTCGAGTAGTGGGATCCGCTCGTCGAAGCGAGTTCTCGTCGATTCGAAGTCCGATCGGCTGTTGAACGTAACCACAGTCAGATCAATGTGCTTGTGGGCGCTCATAGTCATGTTGGTGCCTTTGCTCTAGGTGATTTCAAGATTGGGCCTCGGCGATGGCTTGCAAGGCGCGGAGTCGACCGTCGACCAGACCACGAACAAGATTGTTCGCCTTCTCGACGAAGCTGTCGACGAATACGTCAACCCGAGTGGGCCGGGAGGAGCCTGAAGGAACATCTCCATGATCGTTACTGCGTCTTCAGTTATGTCACTCCAGTGGGCGACTGCGAAGCCGGCAGATTCGATCGTGCCCCGCAAGTGGTCACCGGAGGCCAAGTGGCTGAGCGCTGGCTTATCAGCCCACGGAAGCGGGAAGTCGAGCTCGCCCGACACGCCAGCGATGATGTCCCAAATGGCCAGCCGCCCTCGTGGTCGCAGCACACGATGGGTCTCGTCGTAGAGGCGGGCTTTGTCGACCACGTTCATCTGCACGTGTTGGCTCATCACAACGGTGAAACTGGCTGAAGGAAACGGTAGGTTGGTCACATCTCCGTGATGCACCGAGATGTATCCGTCCAACCCGACAAGCTGGTTGAGCCAACGGGACGTGTCGCAATATTCCTCGGTGAGATCGACAGTCGTGACACGGCAGCCGAACTGGTCGGCGAGATAGCGGGCTGTGCCGCCAACGCCGCTACCGGCATCGAGCACCTCGTCGCTGCGATCGATTTCAGCAAGCTCGGCAAGTTGGCTGGTTGCGATTCGGCCCATGGTGTGGAAATCCTCGAGGGGTGCGAGATCCCCGCGCTGCAGGTCGCCGAGGTCCAGGCCGGCGGCCAC
>CAWIOU010000026.1:0-15531 GCA_963837805.1 uncultured Acidimicrobiaceae bacterium | reverse complement strand
AACACACGGTGAGGGCCGCTGTAGGAGCGGGTTCAAGAGAGTCCGTCGAGACAAATCGGTCACGTTTCGGATGGTGGCCAGGTCGATCGTCGATCGGTCGCCGAAAATGCTGACTGCGGTGCGGCCGGGCCAGGCACACGCCAATCCGATGGCCAGGAAGCTCACCATCGGGGCCAGTATCCCCACTGCGAAGACCGGTGGGAGCAATACACGGTGGCGATGATGGCAATCGCCCACGCACCGATCAACCGTATTCGACTCGCGCTCATGGCGGCTGTCAACACGATCAACGCCAGGGGAGGTCCGAGGTAGAAGACAACCATCACGGACTCGAAGAAGCACCGAAGGCTCAGGGCCAGGGCGCACAGCCAGAGGAGGCCAACGGCCGTGGGTGGCCGTCGATAAGCCAGGTAGCCTCATGATGGCCACCGACGCCGCGATCACTCGCCCAGGTCCGGCGCCGACCGTCGTCCGCGAGAAGGTAGGCGACAGTGCAATCCAGGGAGTCGCATGATCGAGCGACCTGGCATTGGCCTGATCGAAGAAGACCGCTGAAGTCTGGCGCCATTCGTCACGAGCGGAGCGCTCAGAAGCACAAGGGTGGGGAGGGCTCCGTAGAGACACAGGCGAATGCGTTGGGGCTTGGGTGTTCGGACGAAAGCCAGAGGAAACATCAGGATAACCAGCGGTTGGAAAACGATGGCCGCTCCCCACAACCAGCCTGACAGGGACCATCGACAGTGGAACGCGGCCAAGAGTGCATACAGAGCGAAGGTCAACGCCAACAAGTCCTCCGGGTGACCCCACAAGGTGACGACTTGAAAGATGACTACCGCCTCCATGAAGCTGAGCACGATCCGGCGCGGCCCACTCACGCGCAGTTCCTCGGCCATGGCGTCAAACACGATCAGGCACGTTGACCCCAGCAACAGAATGACCGGACCGAGCAGCAACCACGACGAGGGCTGACTGTTGAAGATAGGGGCGTGTGACTCACCCAACGCCAGGGCGCCGCTCACCATGGCCACAGGGGCCAAGAGGACCGCGATCCCCGGGAACGTAAGCAGTTGAGTGTCGCTCCCATAGATGCCACCGATGTCGCCCCAGCCCACCCAGTGAGCGGCGCGGAATGTGGACCAGATGTCGCCGGGGATCACCCAAACTTGAACATGGTGAACGACTTGATTCCACCAAAGTGAATAGGCCATCGACACGATCACGAACGTCAACATGACCACCAGCGGCCAGCGTCGTCGCTTGAGATGTTCGACCATCCAGAAGGTTAGGCCTTTGCGATCGGCGCGTTCTCCGTCCTCGGCGCAACGCGGTCCTGAACCGTGTTGGACGAACGGTCGATCAGACCGATCGACTTCATCTCCATGGCCGAGCGCCCACCCCGACCTGACTCCACCGCATTCCACCGTTGGACGGAAGGCCAAGGGCCACCTCCAGAGCGCCCGTTGCTGGATCAGCATTCATACTCGTACCATCGTGACGACAGGACTTCACCTTGAGCACCCAACCGCTCCGGTCTTCCTGGCGCACGCCCTCTGTGGGGCGCTGCAGGCGTCGCGGGCGAGGTGCGGTCCGCCGCTTCGCAACTCACGACTGTCGACCAGTCAAACGACCGCCAGATCTGCAACCCGTCCCGGCTCCTCAGAGGTGGCCATCGGATCCGGCTGACGTATATCCGACCTCTTCGCCACGCTCTGGGACAACATCACGGGGAACACTCAGGGCAAGGATTGCCGTCATGCCGGAAATGATTGGGAACCACCACACCCAGTCACTCAGATGAAAATACGACCAGACGGTCATACCCAGTGCGATCACCAGGCTCACCCAGAAACGTTTCCCTCCCCGGACGGCAACGACCAACAGCGCCAAGATGAGCGGCGGCGCCAGGTAGTAGGGGGTCATGACCGCCTCGAAGAAGCAGCGCATGCCCAATACCACCGCGGCCAGCCAGACCAGGCGGATGGCACTTTGCGGACGACGCCACACGTAGACACCAACAAGGGCGGCGAGGACCAGGTAGATCAGCCTCCCCGGTCCCGCGGCCACCAGCACGTCAGCACCGGCGACATGGGGAGAGTTTTGAACCACATGACCACCTATCGTCACTGACGAAGGCGCGGAGGGCCGATGCACAGGTACTGGAATACGCGGGGCCCACGCCACCCACGGTGTGGCGTGGTCGATCACGGGGGAGGTGGGTTGCTTGACCAGGGCACGGTAGGTGTTACTCGGGTCACCGGCCAAGGCCACTCCCACAAGTACTGCCGACAGGGCCAGCGATCGGACCGCAAAGGTCAGGCGCCGACCGGCTGGCGCCACGCCAACGAGCAAGGGGATCAAGAGGGCCACCAGCGGCTGCACGGCCACACCGAATCCGAGAAGCCACCCACATCTTGACCATTTCCCGTCCAGAACTGCGATGACGGCAGAGAGGGCGAACGTCATGGCCAGTACATCCTCGGCGTGGCCCCACACCGCTGCGGTGGGCCAGGCAATGGCAGCGACCAGCACGCTCAACGCGATCCGATGCCGTTGGGTCGCTCCCAGACGCTCAGCCAGCGCGTCAGCGGCAAAGACAACCGTCGAGGACAACAAGACCTCGTACGGTTGCAGTATCAGGGCGACTGTCGGTCTGGCCAGGACAACTCCGTATGTCGCGGTCAGGTGCAGCTTGGCCGAAAGAATGGCGCAGGGAGCCAACAAGATCGGCATCCCAGGAAGGGTGACGATCGCATCCGAAGGTGTATAGATCTGGCCCAGGGAGCCCCAGCTGACGTACTGCGCCCCCCGGTACATCCCCCAGAGGTCTCCGCCGGTCGCCCACAGTGGCACATGGTGGATGAGGGAGTTCCAGTAGAACATGTACAGCATGCTCAAGAGGAGCATGGCGAAGGCCATGACCGAGGGCCACTTCCTTCGGAAAATCAATGCGACCAGAGGTGAGTGCGGCGCGGTAGGGCACTGCGCCGCCTTTGGTAGTTCCCGGCCACCGATCCTCTCGGTCGTTACCGCTCCGGACATCTGGGTCACACCCTTACCATCGTTCGAGTCGACGGTGAGCTTGAGGGGCCTTCGTCGTAGCCGGTCATTTGACACACAGGTGGGACCGAAAAGGAGAATGCCCCCTCCCGGAGGGAGGGGGCATTCTCGCCTGATGAACTCGAACGGCTGCTTCAGACAGCCGCAGGAGTCAGGAGCTCAGGTCAGCTCGGGAAGCCGGTGGTCGAGTAAGAACCCGCCCCGAGTGCCAATGGCCCTGCGGCTGTGCAAAGGGCTGCAGTGGTAGCCGGGATCTTCCCGTACTGCGTACCCTGAGCGATCGGCACAGACCCGGCCGTGGTGGCATTCGTGTACGTGGTCGCGCTGACCGGACTGGCGGTCACACCCGAGGTGTTATCGGCCAGGATCCAGCAGTTGCCCGACTTCGAGTAGGCGGTGAGGACGATGCCGTTACCGTCTCCCGACACGAACATGGAGATGACGCCTTGGCCGGTGCTGTTGGTCGTCACGTAGCTCAGGCTCGGCTCGTCAGCAGTCAGCGTCGCCGGGTTGATACCCGTGTAGGTCTGCTGGTTCTGCTGGAACGATGCCTTGGCGTTGACCAGAGCGGTGTTGAGGTTGGACTGTGCCGCCCGGTCGTTCGCCGACTTCGTCACGCCGAGAAACGTCGGAATGGCGATGGCGAGCAGAATGGCCAGAATCAACAGGACCACCATGAGCTCGATGAGGGTGAAACCGGCATCTGCACCGGCATCTCCCGCACCGTCACGCCTGGCATTCAGGCGATCGAATGTAGATGAAAACATTTACTGCCTCCTCGTTTGTTATTGATGCATCAATGGGCGGACATCAGAATCGATGTCCGGTATTGCTATCGTCCCAATTGCAAAGCAACTTGAGTGCCCTCTTATGAGGATCCTCCCTGATTGCCATACCCTTGGAGCGAACCTCGGGGCATCGTGCCCTCTTCGATGTTTCTGCGCCGCATCCCATTCGGTAATAAGTCCGTGATCCGTGCTCACAACGACCACTGCTCGAATCCGACTCCGGCGCAGGAGCGGTGACCGGCGAACGCACAATGACAGGCCGCGACAGAGTCAGTGTTCGGTTCTCATGCTCAGCCGCGCGCCAACCGCCGGTACTACGAGACATATACGAGGCCCCTCGTCATCTCGTGCCATTGCCTTTGCAATAGCTATGGAAACTCCAAATGCAGACTATCGCCCCGTTCGCACTTTTGGCAATACACCAAACGAAACATTTTTCAGTTCGTCAGGAGGCCGATGAGAACACGCAGTGGCGCATGGCCCCCGGCCGTTTCGAGCTGGCTTTCAATGGGTCAATGGGGGGAGTTGGGAACCAACTTGATGTAGTCGAACATGGGCAAGTAAAGGCAGATCACCATTGCTCCGACCATGGCGCCCATCATGACGGTCAAGAGGGGCTCGAGGAGGGCCGTGAGGTTGTTCACGGTGACCTCCACCTCCTGGTCGTAGAACTCGGCGACCTTCTTGAGCATTTCGTCAAGAGCACCGGTCTGTTCACCAACCTCGATCATCTGCACGACCAGCGTCGGGATGACGTCCTCATGTTCGCGAAGTGGGTCAGCCAGCGGTCGGCCCTCGCGAACGCCGTTCTTCGCCTCGATCAACACGTCGCCGACGGTGCGGTTGCCCGAGGTCTCGGCACAGATGTCCAGGGACTCGAGGATGGGGACGCCCGAGCTGATGAGCGACGCCAGTGTGTTCGTCATCCTGGCCAGGGCCGTTTTGTGAAACAGCGGACCGAAGACAGGAGGCCTCAGGATCAACTTGTCCCACTTACGCCGTCCCTCATCGGTGGAGATCCACTTGCGCACCGCGAGAACGCAACCGACGATCACCGCGATGACTAGGAGGATCCACGCGCTGGTGACGATTCCAGAGATGTCGATGAGGATCTGAGTGGGAGGGGGCAACTTTCCGCCCAGTGATTTGAACAGATTCTGAAAGACGGGGACGATGAATACGATCATGGCCGTGAAGATGACCACCATCACGCTGAGGACCACGGCCGGATAGGTCATCGTGGACCGAATCGTGCGGTTTAGCTGAGCCTGCTTTTCGATGGTGGTGGCCAGGTTCCCGAGGACCTCATCGAGGTTTCCGCCCACCTCCCCTGCCTGGACAAGGGTGCAGAAGAGATGTGAGAAGACCTTCGGGTGCTTGGCACAGGCCACCGACAGGGACGATCCATGTTCGAGATCGAGTCGGACCTCAGCGAGCACTCGGGCCAGCGCCGGATTCTCCACCTGCGCAGCCAAAATACCCAGCGACCGCACCACAGAGAGCCCGGAGTTGACCATCGTCGAGAGCTGTCTGGTGATGACTGCGACTTCCCGCAGTTTGACCCTGTCGGAAATGCCGGGGATCTTGATCTCGGTCTTCAGGTGCACGGCCGATTTGGGCGTGACCGAAATGGGCATGTAACCCATCTCGCGGAGGCGCCGCACGACCAGGGCCATGCTGTCGCCTTCGAGCTGTCCCTCGACCAGGCCACCAGACCGGTCGCGGACCTTATAATCAAATGTCAGTGCCACAATGCCCCGTTTCGTTGATCGATAGGCGTGTTGAGGTCGTTCATGTGTTCAGGTGGTTCCGGAGGTCTTCCTCGTTGGAGGAACGGTCGTAGGCGAGGCTCTCGGAGATGAGTCCTTCCTTCACCAGCTTGGCCAGCCCCTGGTCCATGGTCTGCATCCCAAACGAAGAGCCGACCTGCATCAGGGAGTAGATCTGATGGGTCTTGGATTGGCGGATGAGGTTTCGGATAGCCGACGTGCACACCAGCACTTCAGAACATGGAATGCGCCCCGTTCCGTCAGAATTGACGACCAACTGCTGGGTCACCACTCCTTCGAGGGTCGCCGCAAGCATCACCCTGATCTGTTCCTGTTGGTTGGTCGGGAATACGTCGATCATCCGGTCGATCGTCTGCGGGCAGTCCTGCGTGTGGAGCGTCCCGAACACCAGGTGACCCGTTTCGGCGGCTGTCAGTGCCATCGAGATGGTCTCGAGGTCACGGAGCTCGCCTACCAGAATCACGTCCGGGTCCTGGCGGAGCACCCGTCGGAGAGCCTCGGAGAAGGACTTGGTGTCTTCGCCGACTTCGCGTTGGGTGATGATGGACCGCTTGTGGTCGTGAAGGAACTCGATCGGGTCCTCGACGGTGACGATGTGTAGAGGCTTGGTCCGGTTGATGATGTCGACCAGCGACGCGAGGGTTGTCGACTTTCCCGAACCGGTAGGACCGGTCACGAGCACCAACCCTCGTCGCAAGTCAGTAAACGCCTGGATGGCATCCGGAAGGCCGAGAGTCGAGAACTCGGGCATTTCGTGGGGGATCGGGCGAAGGGCAGCGGCGATCGTCCCTCGCTGCAGGGAGACGTTGACTCGAAATCGACCCACTCCGGCTATGGAGTGCGACGTGTCAAGCTCGCTCTCTGCTTCGAAGCGCTCCCGCTGTGACGCCGGCAAAATTCCGAAGACCATGTCCCGGATGGACTCATTGTCCAGAATGGGACACCCCTCGATGGGCCGGATCGCACCGTGCAGTCGGATGCAACCGGCCATCTGGGACGTCAAATGGAGGTCAGAAGCACCAACCGCGACCGTGTAGCGAAGGAGGTCGTCGATGTGCAGTGGCATGGACCCGTCGTTCGCTGCAGCCGGTATTCCCACTTCGAGCAGCTTTTCGACGCTTGGCGAACCACCATCGCCGACTCGTCAGACTCTGGGCTCGAGGCGTCGACCAGCGGCGACTCGGGGGCCGGTCCGGGGACGACGGCGCCGTTGGGATGCAGCGACTCACTGATGACAACTGGGTCCGCCAACACGGGATTGACCCGGTGGCCGATACGAGCGGACAATGCCTCGACGTCCGCAGAGGAAGGCGGTTCGGCGAATGCCACCGCTAGCACGCTTCCGTCGAACTGGAGCGGAACTGCTCCGAACTCCTGAGCGATGTCTTCGGGCATGGCGGCAATGGCCTCAGGACTGGGGGCCATCGCTGCGAGATCGATGGCTGGCATATTGGCCAGATGGGCCAACGCGCCGACCACCACCCCCGGAAGGGCCAAGTTCCTGCTGATCAGGAGCGTGGCCAGACTCTGACCAGTGGCCTTGGCTTCTGCGACCAGCGGGGCCAGATTCGATTCGGTGTCGTATCCGCCTTGTACCAGTGCTTGCGCGAGGCGACTCGACCACTCGGTACGCGTCTCTGTCGTGACCGGGCTCATGCGACCACCCGGAGAACTTCCTCGAGGGTGGTCTCACCCTCGATGGCTTTGCGCATGCCGCTTTGGCGCAGCGTGAACATCCCCTGCGCCACCGCGAGCCTATGGATTTCGTCCACCGATCCTCCTTCGATAATCATTCGTTCGATCTCTTCACTCATCGGCATGAGCTCCGCTAGGGCTTTCCGGCCCCGGTAGCCGGTGTTGGCACAGGCAGAGCAGCCGATGGAACGGAATACCTTGGGTGCGCCCCCGACAGCCTCAACCTCATCGAGGGTCCATCCAGCCGCCACAAAGTCCGCTTCAGTCGGCTCGTACGCCTCCTTGCAGTGCATGCACAAGCGCCGGGTCAGCCGCTGGGCCAGGACCCCCGATAGTGATGATGTGACCAGAAAGGGCTCGATTCCCATTTCGATCAGACGCATGGGAGTCGACGCCGCGCTATTGGTATGAAGCGTGGACAAGACCATGTGGCCGGTGAGGGCTGCTTCGATGGCAATGACCGCCGTTTCCTTGTCCCGGATCTCTCCGACCAGGACGATGTCGGGATCGGCACGGAGGATGGATTTCAGCGCTGAGGCAAAGGTAAGACCGGCTTTGACGTTGAGCTGGACCTGGTTCACCCCCTTGAGCTGCAACTCAACCGGGTCTTCGACGGTGATGATGTTCTTCTCGGAGGAGTTGAGAGCCGTCAGGGTCGTGTACAGAGTCGTGGACTTTCCCGAACCGGTGGGTCCCGTGACCAGAATGGTGCCGTAGGGCTTGGTGTAGATGCTCTCATAGGTCTCGAGAAGGTCCTCGTCGAAGCCCAGGTCTGCGAAGCCGAGGACAACGCTGGACTTGTCCAGCACCCGCATGACCACCTTCTCGCCGTGGATGGTCGGGAGCGTGGCCATGCGAAGGTCGATGCCCTTGCTCCCCACGTTGAGGGAGATGCGGCCGTCTTGGGGAATCCGGTGCTCGGCCACATTCATGTCGGCCATCACCTTGAGTCGAGTGGTCACGGCGGCGGAGATGGTCCGAGGAGCCGTCGACACGTCGTGGAGGACGCCATCGATCCGATAGCGGATGCGGAGATCGGTTGCCGTGGGCTCGACGTGGATGTCCGAGGCTCGTTCGTTCAGTGCTTGGAGGATGAGCAGATTGACGTACCGAACGATTGGGGCTTCCTCGGTGACCGCCTGGATGTCGTCGACGCTGCTCTCCGGGCTGGAGCCGTCGAATCCGAGTGAGGCTTCCATGGCCATATCGGCAGCATCGCCACCGCTGTTGAAGGCCTGACCGATATAGGCGCTGATCTGGGTCCGCGTGGCGACGACCACGATGAAGCTCCGACCCATGATGGTGCGAAGATCGTCCATAGCGAACACGTCGGTGGGATTGGAGGCCGCGACCACCGGCATGCCATCTTCGTTCCCGATGACGATGACGTTGTGGTGACGGGCTGTCGCCTCGGGGATGGACCCTGCCTCGGTGAAATCGACCCCGGCGAGGTCGAGGTCAACGAATTCGAGGCCCATCTCCTCGGCCATGCCCCACATGAGATCCGCCTCGGTGACCAACTTTTGGGCCGTGAGGATCCGGGCGATGCTCTGACCCGTTCGATAGTGCTCCTCGAGCACCGGTTCCATGTCCTCGAGGGACACCCTTCCCCCATCGACGAGGGCCTTCGCAAGTGGAGGGAACATGGAGGTGCCGGGATGGTCACCGCCCGGAGGCTCGGGGTGCTCCTCGTCCCCATGCTGTTCCTGGAAGGTTGCCACCGCCTCGGCGACCAGGTCGGCAGCCAGGACAGCGGAATCGGCGCTCGGTACCTGCTCTTCGTCTCTCACCGAAAGCGCCAATTCGGCGAGCTCGTCGGCGCCGCCAGCCAGGGGATTGCTCCTCACCACGGGATCCGGACCCTCGTGGTGAGCTCCAAAAGCTGGAAGCAGATTTGTGGCCGGCTCGAGTGTTTCGGTTTCTGGTCCGGACTGGGCACTTCCCGGATCAGCGAACGGCAGCGACTCGAAAGACTGATCGAATGATGATCCGACGCTGAGGACGGAGCCGTCGTCCGGGCCTGTCTCAGCCGTTTCGGCGTGGAGGGGCTCGACCGCGTTGAGATCCTCGGAGGCGCCGGCAACGTCGGCCAACTCCTGATCGGCAGTCGAGGGCTGGCTATCGGGAGCACCAAGGGGATCGGGAGCATCAAGGGAATCAGCATCCGGGTCGGGCGCCGACTTCCTGCTCTTCGCTTTGGGGGCGTCCTGCCTGTGACGCCGCTTTCCGCTTCCCGGCGCCGGTGCGGCGTCGGGTGCCTGCTCGTCCAGCTCACCAGCCGCCGAGGGCAGAGGCTGGTCGAGAACATCTGCCGGTGCGTCATCGATGTCGATAGCGACTTCGTCCTCGATCTGCTCAGCAACTCCCGCCTCGCTATCCCCCACAATTTCGCCAATGATCTCGGCCTGGACGTCGGCTGCCACCAGGCCTTCGAGCTGGTCAACGAGGTCCTCGACCTCATGGTCGTCGACCTGATCGTCAACCGGTTGAACCTGATCGGCCTGGATGATCTGATCAACGCCGTCCAGGCCCTGATCAAGCTCGTCGGAAGCCTGGTCGCCGGCTACGACCTGCCCGTTCGAGCCCTCCGGTCCGAAGAGTTGGTCGAGGTAGTCGCCGATCTGGTCCCGAGAAGCAACCACGGATATGAAGTCCCGCCCGATGCTGGCACGCACCGTTTCCTGGGCTATGAGGTCGTCAGGGTCGGCCGTTGCCACCACCGGAGTCCCGAATTTGCGCTTGATGGCCACGACATGGTGACGTCGGGCCAGCGGCGCCGGGAGAATTTCTCCGCGGCGGGGTCGACCCCGTACGTGTCGAGGTCGACGAACTCGAGGTCGTGTTCGCTGGCCAACCAGCGAATGGAGTCGACGTCGCTCATATCCCCACCATCGGCAGACTGGCGGCCGAGATTGAACTCGAATCCAATTGTTTGGCCCGACAAGGGAGGACCTGCCCAACAAGCGCTTGCACCAGCCCCCCTTTCATTCTGGCCCCGTGGGAGGTGCATCGATCCGTCCGGCCGTGGTCGGTCGAATCGTCGTATCGATAGTCCGATTGGCGCCGCCATCCGAGGTTCAAAGCACGAGATCCTCGCCGACGGGACCCGCCGCTCCCGTGGCGACGCTCGATTGCCCCTTTCAGCCACGACCGGCGCATCACCACCCGTCGCTATTCCAACGCTGTTGAATAGATGATATGAGTTCTGATCGTGTTCCGCTACTAATTTCGTTCGCCGGCGTGATCGGGATCTTTGTCGGTTCGTTCCTCAACGTCGTCGTTTACAGGGCTCCGCTCGGGCTCTCCGTTTCGGCCCCCCGATCGTTCTGCCCGTCCTGTCGGCGCCAACTGAGTTGGTGGGAGAACATTCCGTTGGCATCGTGGATCGCACTCAGGGGCCGATGCCGGACCTGTCACCTACCGATCTCTGGCCGCTACCCGCTGGTCGAACTTTCGACCGGCATCACGTTTGCCCTGGTCACGTGGGCGTGGCACGGCACGTTGGTATCGGCCGCCTACTGCTGCCTGACCGCGTCCATGATTGCCGTGGGTCTCATCGAGTACGGCGGACAGCGTGCTCCCCTGTCGGTGGCCGCAATCGGCACCGGCGTGGCTCAAGTCATCATTGTGATCGGCGCCGGCTGGGATCACCATTGGGGCACCGTCATCGGATCGCTGATCGGCACCCTGATTGCCATCGGCATCGTCGCCGGCCTGCGGGCTTCCGACCCTGATTGTCGTGATCCACGTGGTCACGGGCGGTCGGCCTTGCTGGTTGCGGGTTGCTGGGTGGGCGGGCTGGGCGTCGGTGCCGCCGCCGTCGGCGTGGGCGTTTGGATCGCGACCTACTTCTTGTGCATGGTGGGCGCTTGGTCGCTGACCAGGCAGAGACTCGTCCAGGGCGCGGCGCCGGCCGCCGACCGAGTCGTCCCCGCAGTCTTCGCCGCTCCTCTGGTCTCGGCGATCGCCGTGGCCTTGGCAGCCTCCCTCGTCGTAGCGGGTTGACGAATCTACGATGGAGGTATGAGTCACGTCGATCCTCTCGGTCCTGAGGTCTCTTCGGCTACAGCGGGAAGTGCCCGAACTGTCGAGCCCACCACGACGGCGCGTCGTGGTGGTGGACGACCACGAGTTGCTCCGCGCCGGAACCCGTCGCATCCTCGACCAGGCCGAGGGCTATGACGTCGTGGGTGACGCCGGCAACGGCGAAGACGCTCTCCAGGTCATTGCCGATGTGGAGCCGGATGTGGTGCTGGTGGACATCAAATTGCCCACCATCAACGGCATCGAGCTGGCCCGTCGGATCGCAGCGGACTTCCCCAAGGTCGTCGTACTGATACTCAGTGCCTACGACGACGAGAACTACGTGCGGGCGGCGCTCGCTGCCGGAGTCGCCGGCTATCTGCTCAAGACCATGGCCAGCGACGAATTGATTCGATCGATCGGCGCGGCGTGTGACGGCTTCAACCTGATCCAACGCGGTCCGGCCGGCCGCGGCGAGACATCCGGTGGCGGTGATGCCGGCTCCCCTCACCTGACAGGACGGGAACAGGAGGTTGTACGTCTGGTCGCCCGCGGAATGACCAACAAGGCCATCGCCAGGCAACTCGGAATCAGCCCGAGGACGGTCGAGGGCCATATCAATCACGTGTTTGACAAGCTCCATACCACCTCGCGCACCGAGCTCGTGCACTACGCCCTGGCCAGCAGCCTGTTCGGCGCCGAGAGAGCCGCGGGCCGGCCGGAACTCACCCCATGAGCAGGGCAGCCGTCCGCGGCGTGGGGGTCCCGCTCGGGAGTACCGAACGGAGCGGCAGATCGGAAAGCTCGAAGGAGTCAGGACGGAAAGCGGCTACGGAAGACGACAGCGGTTCGGCCCCAGACCGATCAGTGTCCTCAGATGCACCCTGGAGCAACTCGACGTTTTGGATCCTTCAACTGGTCATTCTGTCGCTCTATCTGATCCGCCTGGCAGCCACGGTGGCGTTCCATCTGGATTCGACCTCGCAAGCCCTCGAATTCTCCACCTTGGCAGTGTTCTTGGTGCCCGTCGTCTACGCCACACTCAACTTTGGGCTGCAGGGAGCGCTCTTCACCGCAGGCTGGGTCACCGTCCTCGCCGTGCCGAGATTCCTCACGGCTGTACACAGTCACAACTACCAAGCAGCCTGGGCCGAGCTGGCCCAGATCGTCCTGCTCGACGCGCTGGCACTGTTGGTCGGGCAACGGGTTACCGCCGAGCGCGACGCCCGTCGCATTGCTGAGGCCGCTCAGAAGGCCCACCTGAACGCCGAGGCCCGCTATCGGGATCTCTTCTTCTCAAACCAGGCGCCGATCCTCATCGTCGACGGCCATGGTTATGTGGTCGAGACGAACGCCTCGGCTCAGCGGGCATTCTCCATCTCGAGGCCAACACTCACCATGAAAGATACCGAGGCGGCAGCCCCGGTTCGGCTGGTGGACATCATCGGGCCGGTCGCCTCCGGCCACATATTGACCAGACTCATCTCGGAGCAACTCCCACGGCTGCCCGGCGAGCACGGCTCCTCCGCTGCGGACGATCGAGTGGAGCCCCTCACCTTCGAACTCGACGGGACACCCGTCGTCTACCGTCCGACGGCAACCATGCTCAACCGTTCCGACGACGGGACTCGAATGCAGATCGTCTTGGAGGACGTCACCTCGGAAACCCGTCGGCACGATCTGATGGAGGCCTACGCGGCTCATGTGGTCTCAGGCCAAGAGGAAGAGCGCCGGCACATCGCCCAGGAGATCCATGACGGCCCGGTTCAGGCGCTGATCCATCTGTGCAGACAGATCGACTTGGTGAGCTCACGAGCCGACACCGATCCTGAAGGGACACACGAGATCGCGGATCTGCGGACGATCGTCGAGGACACAGTGGCCGAGCTCCGTTCGATCGCCAAGGGCCTACGACCATCGGCCCTCGACGACCTGGGCTTGGTCGCCTCGATCGACCAGGTCCTGTCCGAGGCCGGGCAGCGGAACGACTTCGAGACGTCATTCGCCGTCACCGGAGCTGAACGCCGACTGGCCCCCACGGTCGAGCTGGCACTCTTTCGCATCGCCCAGGAGGCGATATCCAACATCGAGCGGCATGCGGTCGCCCGTCACATAGATGTCGGGCTCGACTTCGAGGAGTACGGGCTGCGGCTCCGGGTAAAGGACGACGGAGTCGGCTTCGAGGTTCAGGAAGGTTCCGTCGGAGCGGAAACCGGCTCACAGGGGCTGCCGGGGATCATCGAGCACGCCAATTTGATCGGATCCCGGGCTCAGATCCATTCGGAAAGGGGCGTCGGGACCACTGTGGTCGTATGGGTGCGGGCGACGATTCTCGGTCAAAAATAACAGGTTCGCAGCGATTCTGCTGTTCTGGGACAATGAAGACGACGGATACTCTCCGCGATCTCGCCCAGAAGCCCCTGACCATGACCCTCAACTGTCACTCAACCGAAATGTAATAGATGTTTGCATCTCATCAATTCATGGGATACTGACTTCGTGGAACAGATCGTTATCGAGTCGTGTCACAGCACATGGATCATCGATATGGAGAACTCGAGGTTCCGTCGTGTGGTCAAGGGCTCAGACCACCGTTCCAGCCCTGCCTCGACCGAATGGCAGGCGTGCTACGGAGTAGAGATCGACCCCCTGTCGGAGTCGTTCGTGGTCCTGCTGAATCCCGAGGGCACCCGCCTTCTGCGCAGTTGGCGCCACGTCGAGCATTGCTCACAGTGCGGCGGCGAGGCGACCTCGGAGTTGTCCCTACGGGACCTGCGCTCCGCCGTTCGCGGCTAAAGCGCAGCCTTCATCGCCCGGATTCGGGTCTGATTCGCCATTCGCGGGGGTACGTGTCGCACTCCGGGTGAGCCGTGCCGCCTCATCATCGGATGTATCCGGTACTGTTGGTGGACCGAGTAGGTGCGGACGTCGGTGATCCTTCCCGCACTCTCGAGAGGCTCCCATCGCTCCGATGAATCCAAACACACCGTCGAACAGTCCCCAAGTTCCTGGTGAGAACACTGCCCGGCCGGGTGGTGATCAGGACACAGCTGAGCCCGAACTGCCACCACCTCCCTCACCTGAAGCGGTGGCGCGGCACCAGGCTCGAACGAACGTCGACTACGCGGCATCGGCGGCGATGGTCAAGGACATCCTCGATGCTGGGCCGGGCGAAGGTCTCGAGGAGACCAGCGACGAGGACCCGGCCGGAACGACCGACGGAACGCCGGAAACCCAGACGCCGCCCGAAGCTCCCATGGCGGCCGACTTCTTCACATCAGCCCCGCCGAAGAAGCGATTCAGGCTCAGGAAATAGGGCCCATATGGCGGAAGACCGGTGGTATTCCGCCTAGTCGAGCGGGTCCCGCTTCCAGACACCCGAGCTACCTCCGGTCTTCTCCCACAACATGAGTTGGCCGATGCTCATGGTCCGGTCGGTCGTCTTGCACATGTCGTAGACGGTCAGAGCGGCGACCGCACAGGCGGTCATCGCCTCCATCTCCACACCGGTGCGATCCACCGCCTCGACCTTCGCCTCAACCTCCACATAGTCGTCACCGATCGTGAAGTCCACGTGGACCGCACCCACCAGAAGGGGGTGGCACATGGGCACCAGATCCGCCGTCCGCTTCGCCGCCTGGATGCCGGCAACCCGGGCTGCCGCCAGAACGTCCCCTTTGGTAATGGCGTTGTTGGCCACCTTTGCCGTGGTTTCGGGCTTCATCGCCACCTTGCAGCGGGCGAGGGCCCTCCGGTGGGTCGCCTCCTTCGGCGATACGTCCACCATGCGGGTACCGCTGAACGGGTCCAGATGGCTCAGGCTTCGGTCAGACATCGGCAGTCCCAGGCGTCACGGAAGACAGTGTACGGGACACCGCGTGCCCGGGACGGAACTGGCACTCTCTCAAGTAGACTGCTAGCTGGACCTACCTCACAGATCGAGAGGAACGCTCGCTTGCCCACCTACGAATACTCGTGCGACCATTGCGACAAGAACTTCGACGTCGTCCAGTCCTTCCACGACGAGCCGCTGACCTCTTGCCCCACCTGCGGTTCGCCGGTGCGAAAGGTCTTCGGCAACGTGGGCATTGTCTTCAAGGGAAGCGGCTTCTACAAGACGGACAGCCGAAACGGTCACTCGACCAAGAAGGACAAGGAGCCGGCAGCGGCGTCTGCCT
>CAWIOU010000025.1:0-47741 GCA_963837805.1 uncultured Acidimicrobiaceae bacterium | reverse complement strand
GCCTGTCCCCTATCACCGGAAAGGTGGGACACATCGGGGAACCGAGCTCCTGCTATTCGAGCAGTGCAGTGAGCTTCTTGGCGCGAGGATCCGGTAGCTCTCGATCACGAGCTCCTGGATCTCTTCCCAGTCAGCGTCGTTGCTGAGCGACGCCCCTTGCGATCAGGGCGAGGCTCGGCAACGATGGGAAGTGATGCTGACCATTGCGCTGCGGATGATCACAGACACGGACCTCGATGCCATTTTTTCAGTTCGTGCGCGATCCGGACTCAGTCCACATGGCCACATTTACCACCAGAAGATCCGGATGACCGGACGGCCTTCGATTCCCACATGGCCAAAGTGATGGGGTCGCCCGAAATCACGAACCGAGCCGTCACGAGCGACGACCGTTTGGTCGGCACAATCGCTGCCTTCCCGCTCGAGGGAGTGATGGAGGTGACCTACTGGATCGACCGGTCGTTCTGGGGGGCGAGGAGTCGCGAGTCGTGCGCTGGTTTTGTTGCTGCACGAGGTTCCCGTGAGGCCGATCCGTCCGCGGGTCGCCAGTGACAACATCGGATCGCTGCGTGTTCTGCACAAGGTCGGGTTCAAGGCTATTGGCACGGAGGTCTCGTATGCTGCCGCCAGGGGTGCAGCAATAGAAGAAACTATCCTCGAGCATTCCTGAAGTTCACTCCAAGGTGCCCCTCAACGCCGGTTCAGGGGGGGCACGCCGACCGGCGGTCGCTCCCGGTGGGTGAGCGACGTGGGCTGGGCTTCGTTGCGCTTCCTAGGCAATGGGATTACACATCAACTGTGGAGACGGTTCTAGTTCTCGGGCTGATTGTCATAGTCCTGGGTGGGTACATCAGGTTCCACCGAGCGAGGACAAAATATATTGCTGTTTAACTTGGATATCTGATAGACCCAGGAAAGTGGCGATTGGACCACGCTCGAGCCGACTGTCTCGCAAGGGGTCTCAGTCTGTTGAGAGTCCCGCTGTTGGGCTAGAAGCCACCAACAGCTTGTGAGGTACTACGAGGCCGCCGGATTCACTGCAACAGAGTTGTGAAGGCCCTGTGGGTGCCGAGAATGTCATCCGGATACCCTGACCAGGACTCTCCCGGAATGGCCGGGGAAGACGAAACTGGGCCATGGCTCTCTCATTCCTCTACCTCGCCTTCATCAGGATCCTCCAGTTGGTGCGCCTGAGCCGGCGAGACGGTGACGAGTTGGCAATCGAAGTCGTCATGCTCCGTCACGAAGTTGCCGTCCTTCGCCGTCAAGTCGTGCGACCAGCATTGCGACCGTCGGATCGTGGCCTGCTCGCCGGGCTGGGGCGACTGCTCGACCGCCGGCGTAGAGGCAGATTCTTCGTGCAGCCCGAGACCCTGCTTCGGTGGCACCGGGATCTGGTCCGGCGCAAGTGGACCTATGTCCGCCGCCCAGGTCGACCGAGCATCCCGGCCGGCACGGTGTCGATCATCTGTCGGCTAGCCCGGGAGAACACCACCTGGGGCTACCGCCGGATCCAAGGCGAGCTGGCAACGATGGGCGTCGTCCTCGCTCCCTCGAGTGTCTGGACCATCCTGCGCCGCAACGGCATCGACCCGTCACCGATGCGGAGCGGTCCGACCTGGTCCGGGTTCCTCTTCTCCCAGGCATCATCGATGCTGGCCTGTGACTTCTTCTCGGTTGACACGGTGCTACTGAAGCGTCTCTACGTGCTGTTCTTCATCGAACTCGGCACCCGACGGGTATATGTGACCGGGATCACTGCTCATCCAACAGGCTCGTGGGTTGTCCAGCAGGCGAGGAATCTGATCATGGCGCTGGAGGATCGGGCCCATCCTGTCAAGTTCCTCATCCGAGACCGGGACACCAAGTTCACCTCGAGCTTCGACGAGGTCTTCCGAGCCGACAGCATCCGGATCATCCGCACCCCGGTGAGGGCTCCCCGAGCCAATGCCTTCGCCGAGCGCTTCGTGGGGACCGTTCGGCGCGAGTGCCTCGACCGGATGCTGATCTTCGGCCGTCGACATCTGGAACGAGTCCTGGCCGAGTACGTGGTCCACTACAACGAGCACCGGCCCCACCGAGGGCTGGATCAGCTGGCTCCGCTCACGCTGGCACCGCCACCGTCGATCACCGATCCCGAACCTACTCAGCTCCAACGGCGCGACGCTGTCTTCGGTCTGATCCATGAATACCGACTGGCCGCCTGACCTGGCCGGATGGGATTCTCGGCACCCACAGGCGTCATCCGGCATGATCATCGGCGTGCCTTCTGGCCTTCCGACCTACTGGGCCGTGGCTCAGGAAACAATTGCTCCCGACACCTATAGCGACTACCTGGTCGGACCGTACGCCAACCTGACCGGCGCCTCCCTATACTTCGCCAACCTGACCCACGTCGACCTGTACGGCGCCAACCTGACCGACGTCGGCCTGGGCTACGCCACCCTGGAATACACCATCCTGGAATACGCCAACCTGACCGGCGCCGACTTGATCGGCACCGACCTGACCGGCGCCTTCCTGAACGATGCCAACTTGACCGACACGATCCTCACTGGTGCCACCATGAGCGGTGTCGTGGGCGCAACGACCGCCACTTGGAGCAGCACAACTTGCCCGGACGGTACCAATAGCGACAACGACGGGGATACATGCGTGAACAACGGGGCGTAGCAGTTACCCCTGTTCCTTTGTAACGGAACGACGCCGACCCCCTGGGAAACCGTCGTCCCAGGGGGTCGGTTCCGCGTCGCCCATAGGGGTTCGGATCCCGTACGACTCGCTTGAGGGGGCCCCACAACACTTAATACACGTGTGATCCACAGTGCATCCCAGCGTCTTCCACGCCGGACTGAGAGGGTGCACGGATGAGCCCCTTCCCGAACCTTGTCCGTGGCGCGTCCCCGAACGGCGAGGACCGCTACTTCCTCGGCGATTCGCTTGTCGACCGATATCTGGAGTTCGTGGCCGGGAGGGTGCGGACGAACACGTTGCGGGCCGTCGCCTTCGACCTGAAGACGTTTTTCACGGTCGTCGACAAGAATCCGACTGATGTTGTGGCGGCGGACATCTTCGACTTTCTGGCCCACCAGCGCGGTGACCGGCGTGTCGTCCGTCTGATCGACGGAGAGTCGGGCCTGGCCGCTCGGACGATCGCCCGCCGGCTGTCGTCGGTGTCGGGTTTCTACTCCTACGTGATCGCCCGGGACGACACGCCGCTCCGGGCCAACCCGGTGCCCCGGGGACTGTCAACCCGACGGAGGGGCGGGCGGAGCACGCTCGCCCCGCTGGTCCGGGTGCCCCGCACGTTGCCCCAGATCCTCTCGCCTGGCGAGGTCGACGGGTTGGTCGGTGCACTGCGCACCCACCGCGACCGGGCCATGGTCTTCGCCATGGTGTTGGGCGGGCTCCGGCGGTGCGAGGTGCTCGGGTTGCGGTTGGCCGACATCCAGGTGGCCGAGCGCTCGCTGTTCATCGCCGAGGGCAAGGGAGGCCACCAACGGATCGTCCCGATATCGAATGCCTTCTTCACTTCGGTCGGGGACTACCTGCGACTGGAGCGGCCCGGTGGTGCTCCGACCGACCGGGTCTTCGTGGCCCTGAAGGGACCGAGCCGGGGACATGGTCTGACCGCCGAAGGGGTCGACGTCATCATGCGGGGAGCCCGACCGCGCCGGCCTCGAGCGGGCCACCTGCCACCAACTCCGCCACACTTGCCTCACCCGACTGCGGGAAGCGGGCATGGCCCTGGAGGCCGTCCAAGCCCAGGCCGGTCACGTGTCCATCGAGTCGACCCGGGTCTACCTGCATCTCACCAACGACTGGCTGGCCATCGAGTACCGGTGCGCCGCCGATCTCATCGATGCCGGGCACGCCGACGAACTGCTCGCCCTGGAGGCCATCAACGCATGAGTGCCCTTGTCGCCACCATCGAGCCCTGGATTCCCGAGACTGCCTCCGACCGGGAATGGGTGGTGCTCGCCGCCATCTGCCCCCCAGGCCAGTGCCACCATCGGCCGCTACGTCCAGCAGCTGAGCACCTTCCTCGCCCCACACAGTGTTGAGCTGGCCGACATCACACTCCGCCAGCTGGTCCGGTGGATGGCGGCCGAGACCGACGTGACCACGGTGGCCGGCATCACCCGGACTCACATGGAGAACTACAAGCTTTGGTTGTCCGTCCAGCCCGGGACCAGTGACGGACACCTGGCCAAGAACACCCAGCGCCACCGGTTGCGCACCATCCGGATCTTCTTCGAACGACTTATCGAGTGGGACTGGAGCGACGCTCCGACTCGGAACCCGCTCTTCCATGGGGACATCGCTCCCCGCAGCAACCCACTGCCCAAGTTCTTGAACGACCAGGACGCCGCCAAGCTAATGCGAGCGGCCCGGTCCCATCGGCTCCCTCGCTATCGACTGGTGATCGAGATGTTGGCCCGCACCGGCATGCGGGCAAGCGAACTCTGCGACCTGGCCGCCGACGCCGTCACGTTGATCGGGGACGCCTATTGGCTCAGGATCCCGGTCGGCAAGCTTCGCAACGACCGGTTCATCCCCCTCCACCCCGAGCTGGTGGTGCTGCTGGCCGCCTGGACGGCGGACAACAGCGAGTACATCCGAGACCAGAAGCGACTCATGGCCGACCACCACTCGCCGATCGACCGGCGGACCGTTCATCGGATCGTGGCCACCACGGCGAAGAAGGCCGGCATCGGCAACGTCCATCCCCACCAGCTGCGTCACACACTGGCCACTCAGGCCATCAACCGGGGTATGCGTCTCGAAGCCATCGCCGCACTGCTCGGTCACCAATCGATGGACATGACCCTCGTCTATGCACGGATTGCCGACCGGGTGGTGGCCGATGAATACGCATCGGTCGCCAACCAGATCGATGCTCTCTATGCCACTGCCGGGTCACCGACGACAGCCCTGCCGGCCGAGATCGAGACCGAGGCCATGGTCCGCCTCCGCCAGGAGTCCCACGCACGAATGCTCGGGAATGGCATGTGCACTCGGCCGGTCGAACTGGACTGCCGAATGGAGTCGATCTGCGAGACCTGTGCGTACTTCCGAACCGGCCCGGAGTTCGTGCCAGTTCTACTTCGTCAGCGCGATCATGCCCGCAAGAACGGACAGGAAGACCGGGCTCAGCTCTTCGACGGCCTCGTTGCCAAAGTCAGCGAGGACACAACTTGACACGGATTACACGTATAACACCAACGGTGGGACGCTTTAGGGACTACTAGCCGGGAAGGTCAGCCGCCGCATACGGATGATCGATCACATACTTCCAAGTGCCATCAGGCTGACGACGTGCCACCTCTGCAGTGCGGGACGACAACTCCAAACCAGCGCCAGTAAAGTACCAGTCGTTGCTGAGCAAGGCTGTGTCGCCCACGACAACTGCATAACGTGTGGTCATCTGGATGTTTCCGGCTAACGCTACGAAGCCTGACCACTGTTCACGGATCGCATCTTGGCCGTTCACAAAGGCTCCGTCGGGGGTTGCCATGGCGGCATCTTCTTCGTACAGAGCTACCAAAGCGTCTGTGTCACCAGCGTTGAATGCGTCCTCAACCAGACGATGAATATCTCCAGGGTCCATCGCTGCATGTTATGCCGAGAGGACCGGTCGCGTCCTGAGGCTAGGGGCATGCCATGGGCGTTGGGAAGCATCCCGTTCGAGAAGGCACAGCCTGTCCCAGAACCCCGGGTCGGTGGCGGTTATCGACCTTCGGATGCTTACTGGCGGGTCTCTACCGGTGCCCGGCGAGAGCACAAAGGCAGAACACGAGTCGACCCTCCTCTTGCTACTTGAGAATATTGACGGCTCGGGCAATCACGAGTCCCAAGATTATGAGCGAGGAAGTCGCTTGGACGGCCATCGCCAGTTTGGCCCAATGGGAGAGAGGCATCACATCGGTTGGGCTGAATGCTGTTGAGTCCGTGAAGCCGAGATAGAGGTAGTCGAAGAACTCGGGTCGCCATCCCGGACGAGCTACCCGAGGATTTAGGTGCTCGGGAAAGACCAGGTCCGGGAACTCCGGAGCTGCACGTGCCCTGGCCTCGGGACCACCCCCATCAAGCTCCCAATAGAGAAATGAAAAGGTGATCACGACATATACCCACACCACCGATCCGACCCGGAGAAGCTGGGCAGGCGAGCTGGTTTCTGGCCCACCCCGCAGGAGGTCAATCACCAGTCGTACAGTCGCAGCACCAGCCCCGGCAACAAGGATGACGATCAGCCCGATTGAGAGAACCCGAACGACCGTTGACCGGCGGTCGATTCGGCCCGGGTCGGCGATAACCAGGGCCATCAAAAGGCCCCCTTCGATCACTGGAATAATCCACTGAGGTCCGAGGGCGTACTTCGCAGGAAGCAAGAATGGCAGTCCCATGGCAACGATCAGCGTTACGGCCATGGGCCACCGCTTCTCACCTCTTACTTCACCGCCCGAGCTGTCCATCTCAGGAACGGTAGGTCAATCTCCGACGTGAAGGACGCCCGTCAGACCCTTGACTACGTTGGGCCGGGCCTGCCCCACATCGATGCTCCTATGGGTTGTCAAGAGCGAATTGTGAGCGAGGGAGGGCGGCAAACACCTCCCGGGCGACGTAGCGCTTGAGGCACCGGATCGCCTCCTTTTTGGTCCGACCTTCCTTCATCCGGCGCTCGATGTAGTGCTGGGTCTTCGGGTCGTTTACCATCCGGGTAAAGACGATGTGCCACAGGGCCGAGTTGGCCTGGCGGTCCCCGCTTCGGCTGAGCCGATGGCGCTCCTGCTTGCCGCTCGAGGCATCGAGGGGCGAGGTCCCGCAGAGCTTGGCGAAGGTCGATTCGCTCTTCAGGCGTTCGGGATTGTCACCGGCAGCTACCAGAATGGCCGAAGCCACGTCGGTTCCCACTCCGTCGATCGCGTTGAGTTCTGGTGCGGTAGCTGCGACGAGGTTCTTCAACAGGTGGTCGATCTCTTTCACCTCCTCTTCGAGGGAAAGGGCCCGGCGGGCCAGAGTGCTCAAAGTGAGCTTGGTCACCGTCGTCACGTCGGTCCGTCCGGTGTGGCGATAGGCGCTGGCCAGGGTGAGGACCTTGTAGATGGAGAGGTCCCGCAGGTCGGCCCGTAGCTCCTCGGGCGCAGTCGAGATGAGGCTGCGCATCTGGTTGATGGCCTGGGTCCTGCTACCTCTGGCCGAGCGCCGGGCCACCCGCAACACTCGCATGGCCTCGACGTTTCCGTCCCTGGTCTTGGCCGACCCGGTGGCGTCGCCTCCCTGGGGGCTCGGGCTGCAGCCACCGCGTCGTGGGGGTCGGACTTTCCCGTGCGCCGGCGGCGCTGGCGGTTGGGCCGGTCGACTTCGACGACAGCGACCTGGTGATCCAAGAGGTGTCGGGTGAGTCCCGCTCCATAGCTACCCGTGCCTTCGACGCCGAGGAGCTCGAGGTTCCCGAAACTCTCGAACCAGCCCAACAGTTCCCGGTAACCCGAGGCTGTGGCCGGAAAGCTCTGAACCCCGAGCTGGGCTCCTCGTTCATCGAGGGCAGCCGCCACGTGGGTGTCGAGGTGCGTGTCGACCCCTCCGGTGATTCGGCGCGCGATAGTGGTCATCGTCATCTGTTCCTTTCGCTTGGGGTGGGTGACACCGCACCAGCAAGACGATGGACAGGACAGCGATGGGCCTGTGCGGCAGGCTCCTATGAGGTCACTCCGTCCGACCGGTTGGTGTCGGGTGAGTGTCCGAGCCAGGCCGACGAATCGTTTTCCAGGACAGTCCGAAAGGACGTCAGCCGGTATTGATGGGGTCAGACCTGGCTCGGGCATTCACCCACACGCTGACCAGTTCCCCCTCCGGAGTGGTGGACCGTCAGCGAGCACTGCCAATCCTCGCTGCCGGTTCGGCGGCGGTTACCGACTGTGGCCTGCCAGCAGATTGAGCACCGTAACTGAGTGGTCTCCAACAGTTCATTTGGACCGTTCGGCGCAGAACGTTGGTCACATCACTATGGTTGCAGATCCGTCATCAAAGGAGGCAGGTTGTGAATCCGAACAAGGCACTCTGGGAGAAGGGCGACTTCACCCGCATCGCCGAGAGCATGAGGGACAGTGGTGAGGCCCTAATCAACGAGTTGGGCGTCACCAAAGGACTCGAAGTGTTGGATCTCGGGTGTGGCGACGGGACGACTGCCCTACCGGCTGCGACACTCGGGGCCAACGTCCTGGGTGTGGATATCGCCAGCAATCTGGTCGAGGCCGGTAACGAACGGGTCCTACAACTTGGCCTCAACAACTGTCGGTTCCAAGAGGGCGATGCTTCGGACCTGCACGAGATAGACGACGACCGATTCGACCTCGTGGTCAGCATCTTCGGTGCGATGTTCGCCCCGAACCCGTTTGCAGTGGCCACAGAGG
This sequence comes from uncultured Acidimicrobiaceae bacterium, assembly GCA_963837805.1. Classification (GTDB taxonomy): domain Bacteria; phylum Actinomycetota; class Acidimicrobiia; order Acidimicrobiales; family RAAP-2; genus Bog-756. Next base: position 39,324 of record CAWIOU010000025.1, on the reverse strand, counting down.
TGGTCAGGGTGACCCGGGTCGGCGGTCGAATCGTCATGGGGAACTGGATCCCGGGCGATCCGACATTGGTGGCTCAAATCCTGAAGACCTGCTCCGCCTACTCGCCACCTCCCCCAGACGGGTTCGTCAGCCCGATGACCTGGGGGGTCGAGGACAACGTCGTCGAGCGCTTCGTCGCCGCGGGGGTGCCCAAAGAGCAGATCTCATTCGAACGGGCTACCTACACATTTAGTTATCCGGACAAGCCATCAGAACTCCTAGCCCAGTTCCGGACCTATTACGGGCCGACCATGAATGCCTTCGAGGCTGCGTCCGCAAACGGCCGGGAGACCGAGCTGCAGGCCGAGCTCGAAGCACTCTTCAACGCGCAAAACGCAAGCGGCAGCAGCGATGTCACATCTATTCCCGCCACGTATTTGCGTGTATCGGTTTCGACGTGACGTCCGTGACCACGAAGACCGGGATCACGAGCCCAAGCCCAATCCCCTCTGGAGGGATAGAGGCATGAATTTTGCCCAGCGGGGCGCACAACACTCACGTCGAAATGGCTTGCGATACTGAGTGGGTCAGGTAGAGGCCGGGTATCCCCGACCACCGGGAGCGGGGCGATCTCCAAGGACCGGCGCTTGCCGTGCGTTAGCTGCCGGCCTCGTGGAGGGGCGGCGTCGTGAGGCGTACGCCAAGTGCCATGACGCTGGACCCATGTCGTTCGTACTAACGGTCTTTTCGGAGCGGACGGCCACCGGGTCAGGTAGCTTCGGCGACACCCGTAGGCTGCAGCGACTAACCGTGGACGGAGGATCCCATGAGCGACCGATCACATCCGAATGTCGTGCGAACGCAGCAGGCGTGGGATGCAGTGGCCCGGGGCGAGCTGGGCGACGGGTCTGACTTTGCCGACAAGTTGGCGGTGGAGAACGGCCCCGGCGCGGGTCCATGGCGTGTGGTCGAGGGCAAGAACGCCTTTTTCGAGTTCGTGCTGAAATTGATTCCGTTCTTCGGTGACAGCTGGCACCAAGACGGCACATGCATCTACGCCGACGACGGGTGCAGCATCTCGCCGGTCCACGAGACGGGCCAGGCGCCCGACGGCGAATCGATTCCACGACCAGGTGATCTGGATCAGCCGCTTCGGCCCCACGGGCTAACTGACCGGATCTGGATGGTCTACTCTCCGACCAAGAGGATATCACCGCATTCTGGGAGCGCCACGTCAGCGAGCTACCTCCCGTCGCGAGCTGAGTCGGTCCCCTCAGCACACCTAGACTATCTGGCACGGACGCACCGCTAAGAGCGAGACCGAGAGCACGATGCTGCACGTCGCTGCCCAGTCCTGAAGGGCACTACCGCTTCACTCGTGGCCGCGTATCGATCGACCCTATCCCTGCCCCTGATTCAGTATGGAACGGCCGGCTCCTCCGGCATCCGCATATACGTGGATCATTCACTTATGCGGTGAACGGAGCCGACATACGGAAGGAAGGAGCCAGCCGTGTCCAGTATTGCCCATCGAGGGTTCGTCCACCTGGGGATGGACGTCTCGAAGGACTCAATCGCCGTGGCGGTGTTGCCGCCCGATCGTGACGTCGCCGAGGTCGACAAGATCTTCCACGACACCGACTCGGTCCGCCGCCTGATCAAGCGGATCGGTCGCCCGAAGGGGATCTGGGCCTGCTACGAGGCGGGCCCGACCGGCTATGACCTCCAACGTCTGCTCACCTCGATGGGGGTGCGCTGTGATGTGGTGGCGCCGTCCCTGATCCCGAAGGGCTCGGGCGATCGGGTCAAGACCGACCGGCGGGACGCCCGGCGACTGGCGGGACTGCACCGGGCCGGCGAGCTCACCTCTGTCGCCATCCCCACGCCGGCCCAAGAAGGCGTGCGCGATCTCTGTCGGACCCGTGGCGACATGGTCCAAGACCTCACCCGGGCCCGCAACCGGCTGAGTGGGTTCTTGCTCCGCCACAGTGTGGTGTGGCGGGGAGGGTCGACCTGGACCGAACGCCACCGGCGGTGGCTGGCCACCTTGTCCTTCGACGACCCTGCCATCGCCACCACCTACTCCCACTATCTGGCCACGGTGAAGCTGCGGGACACCGCCCTCGAGGCGGTCGAGGCCGACCTTCTGCCCGTGGTGCAGAAAGGACCCCTTCGGCGACCAGGTGCCACGCTTGGCCGCCTACCGGGGCGTGACCAGAATCGGTGCCCTGTGTCTGGCCGCCGAGGTGTTCGACTGGCGTCGTTTCCCGAGGGCCAGGCCGTTCATGAGCTTCACCGGGCTCGTGCCCGGGGAGAACTCGACGGGACTCACCCAGCGCCGGGGCTCGATCACCCGGGCCGGCAACGCCCACCTGCGGGGCCAGCTCTGTGAAGCGGCCTGGGCCTACCAGCACAGCCCCAACGTCGGTGTCGGCATCAGAGAGCGTCAACAGGGCGTGCCGCCAGAGACCGTGGCCCGGTCGTGGGCCGCCCAGGTCCGCCTGTCCAAGCGGTTCCGACAACTGGCCGCCCACAAGAACGTTCGCTCGGTGGTGGCTGCCGCCATCGCCCGCGAGCTCGCCGGGTTCCTCTGGGCCGAGATGGTGGCCGAGGTCTGAGCACCGTGATCTTCCCGTCGGCCAGCGCGCGATCGGCGCCGCGTCTGGTCGAGCCCTCCACGACGCGCCGGAGCACCGCCGCAGCAGATCCGATCCTCGCCGGTGTTATGCCCACCATCGCTCCTCGTGAGGATGGCACGGGCGCCCCGATTCAGAGGCAACTACCTGCGAATGGCTTTACTGCGATTTCGACTCGCGAACATCATCGTGGCGGTTCTCCGATCCACTGCGCTCCGGCGCGTCGTCGATGGCTTGCCCGGCCGCCACCGATAACCGCACGGGGAGACGAGTAGCAGCCTCCACCCCGACGTCAATACCGTTCGTCCTCACCCTTCGGGCTCCGGGCGCTCCGTGTTGACGTCGGGGCCCCTCCGACTGCTCAAGAACAATCAGGCGCCGCACCTCTGGTGCGTCGCGGGCAAAAGGCAGTGAAAAGGAGCCTCGCGCGGGAGGTTGACAGGCCGTTCCACATCACACCGGGTAAGAGGGATACCCAGGGTGCCACCGACCGGCACATCGTGGTCAGGGCTGGTCGACCTTAGGTAGCGAGACCGATCAGTGCCCCACGGCCGGCTGGCCCATCTGGATCGAACTCAAACGTCAGATCGGATGCTACGAAAGCCGATTCGTATTCGGACAGCGAGAACAGGGTCAACCTATGAACTTCAACAAAGTGTTCGACTCCCGACGGCGAGCCAGCGAGATAGTGCATTTCGAGACTGGACTAGATCCGTCGACCCGGCTCGTCGTCATACGAACCAGGTGTATTCCGTCGGCCTCTTGATTGAGCACCTGCGCATGGCCTGTGACCCATTGGTCAGGCCTCAACCATGGTTCGACGAAAGAGGACACCGCCGGGATTCAGATGACTAGCCATCCAACCAATAGCGCCTGACAGATCGCTTGTGTAGCCGATCGGGGGGAAGAGGCATACGACGGCATCGAACTTCTCGTCGATGTCGAATGAATCCATCGAAGCACCGTGCACCCTCACTCCGGTTCGTTGCTGTGCGATTTCCACGAACTCAGGGTTGAGATCGAGTCCCTGGCAGTCGAAGTCTCCCCTGAGGTGTTCCAGGTGCTTGCCCGTTCCGCACGCAACATCGAGGAGGCTTCTGGCCAGAGGGACCCGAGAGTGAAGTCGTTACGAACCCAAGCCGATTCGGCGGCATAGTCCTTGAAGGAATAGGCCAGATCGTAGAGGTGGGCCGACTTGTCGAACATGCCTAAGTCTGGCAGGCGAGGTGAGGGCATCGCATCCATGCCCCAGTTAACGGGTTATGCCTACCCCGATCGGCACGAGTCGTCCACATTCGAACGCCGATCTGGGAAGCCCGGCTGACCCATTTGGTATGGTGCAGAACAAGGAGCGGCCATATATGGATGTCGAATCGACCTTGCAGTCCGAGTTCGACGGGAGCACATCGATTTCATCACGCTCACTCGGTCCTTGACCGCCGATCAATGGGCTGAGCCCTCCTTATGTGAGGGATGGTCCGTCCGAGACGTGGTAGTTCATACGACGTGGCACATTCACCGCGATCGCAAAGCGGTCGTGGGATTCCTACTCAAGAGCGCTATTTCGGGATCTAGGAAGACTGTGGCAAACCAGATTGCTCGGGATGGCGTCCGGTCCAACGAAAGCTTGATCGAATGGATGGCCTCGCCAGGCCAGTGCGATCAGGTCAACCTCGGCGAATTGATCCGCATCCACCAACAGGACGTTCGGCGTCCGCTTGGCTTGAATCGGAGGATCCCTGAAGATCGGCTTACACGGATCTTGGATATCTCCGTCACCCGCTCAGGGAGCGTGGAGCTTGGTTCCAGCGTCGCATAGAGAATTCCCATGGCTTACGTTTTGTTGCAACTGACATTGACTGGTCATCCGGGCAGGGCGTGGAGGTGACGGGAGTGGGCGAAGGCATTCTCATGGCAATCAACGGACGGAGAACTGCGGTCGATGACCTCGCGGGGTCCGGAGCGGAGGTCCTGGCCAACCGCCTAGCCAGAAAGTAGGCCAAAGGATGAGGTGGTCGGCTTCTCAAGTGAAGTCCCCGCCCCCTAAGTCGTCAATTGTCAGGCGATCCTGTTCGATCAACCCTGTCGCCGGCACCGCCGAACAGCCGGCCAAGGCATTTCTGGGGCGGGCCGATCCCTATCCATCTGGCGGCAGGGCGACAGGGTTCAACTGCCGGCACCCTCCGACGCCGTGCGCAACTACGGTCTAGATATCGAATCTCTCCTGCTAGCGCTCAGGGCGTGACTGACCCTGCGGCAATGATCGGCCATGCTCGCGGGCAGCCCGCGAGGGTCGGTGGTCGGATGCGTATACCGCGTGCGTGGAGCGGACGGGCAGATCCCGCTCGATCCCGACGAGCTCGAGCTCCTGGCATCGGCGGCCACGTTCAGTGGCAGACCTGATGAAGCATCGGCGGCGCGTCAGCGGGCTTTCTCGCTGGTGCGCGCCGATCAGCCGCGCCGAGCGGCTTGGCTCGCAATCGTGAGCTCAATGATGCACCTCGCGCGCAACTCGATGGCGGTCGGGATGGGATGGGCGCAGCAAGCCAAGGAACTCCTCGCCGACCAGGGCGAATGCGAAGAGGCGATCACCTTCTCGCTGCTCGAGGCCATGGTGGCGAGCGGGTCCGGACAGGAGGACCAGGCGCTCGAGGCGGCCGAGGAGATCATCATCCGGGCGCGGCGGCTCGGCGCCGCCGACGATGCCAAAGCATTGGCCACCCTCCTCAAGGGTCAGATCCTGATCATGCAGGGCCGGGTCGAAGAGGGCGCTCCCCTGGTGGACTCGGCAATGGCCCTCGCCGTGAGCGGGTGCCTCGGTGAGCTCGCCTCCGCCTACATCTTTTGCGGCACGATCAGCACCTGCGCCTCATCGGGTGATCTCGACCGGGCCTGGGAGTGGACCAACGAGGTCGGTCGATGCGCCATCAGCGGAATTGCCGAGTACCCCGGAGACTGCAGGATGCACCGAGCGGAGATGTTGCGGATCCGCGGTGAGTGGGCGAAGGCCGAGCTGGAGCTGGCCTCGGTCTGCGAGGAACTGGGCACGTGGGACGTCGGCCACGCCGCTGGCGGCCTTTTACGAGCTCGGCGAGGTGAGTCTGCACCGGGGCGACCTTGAGGCAGCGGCGCACGCCTTCGCCAAGTGCAGGGAACTCGGTCACCGGGCTCTGCCGGGGCTTGCCTCGCTTGAGCTGACGCAGGGGGAATCCCGAGACGGCAGTGGCGCTGCTCGAAGAGGGACTAGCGGCAACGAGCGACCAGTTCGATCGCTCTCGGCTGCTCCACGTGGCGGTCGAGGCGCAGCTGGCGGCAGGGACGTGACGAAGCCGGAGCGGCGGCCGCTGAACTCGCGGCGTTGGCCGACCGGTGGAAAACGCCGATCCATCAGGCGAGGGCGGCCACCAGTGCGGGCCTGGTCGCCGCGGCTCGGGGCGAACGTGGCGCGGCCCTCGATCTGCTCCGCTCTGCGGTCGACTGGTGGCGCCAAGTCCCCGCTCCCTACGACGAGGCGGTGTCCCGCGTGGCCCTGGCCGCAGTCGAGGCGCCGGCAACGCGGGTCCTCCAGCTCGAGACGGCGCTTGAGACGTTTGTGCGCCTCGGAGCGACGATCGATACCGAGAGGCTCCTTGGTCAACTCGGTCGAGCGCAGTCGTCCGAACGCATCGCTGTGGCGATGATGTTCACGGACATCGAGGGCTCGACGGCGATGCTGGCCTCGATGGGGGACGAAGCGTGGCTGGCGGTGCTGCGCCGGCACGACGCCACCTTGCGGTCGCTGTTCGCCACGCATCGCGGCGAGGTCTACACCGGCACCGGAGACGGGTTCTTCGTCGGGTTTCCATTCGGTCGACAGCGCGCTTATGTGCGCGATTGCTATCCAAGCAGCGATGGACGAGGTCGAGGATTCGCATTGGGGTTCACTTTGCCGAGGCCAGCCGAGATTCTGGAGGGATCAGCGGCCGCGGTGTACACGAGGCGGCGAGGATCTCGGCGCTTGGCGCCGGTGGAGATGTCGTCGCCAGCACCTCGACCTTGGCACTTGCGACACATGGTGTTCCCACCGGGGCGGTACGGACAATCCAGCTCAAGGGGCTCCCGGGAGAGATGGAGGTGGCGACACTGGACTTGGACAGCGGTTTAAGAGTTGCTCAGCGGTCAAGACGCAATTCGGCAGTGTCTCCGAACACCGGCTGTGGGGCGTTATCCAGGCCCCGGTGCTTGCTGATCTCGAACTGACCCGCTCCGGCACATCCGGGCGTGTGGATAACTGCTTCCCTGCCGGTCCTCGGTCGTAGACTTGGCGATCATGAGCTTTGAGGTTGCAGGCGTCGGCGTACGACCGATTCATGGGCAGGTGTTTCGTTACCGCTTGCGCCTTCGTTCGCAGAGTTTGCCGGAGTCGTGAAGGGTCTGCGGGTGCTCGATGTTGGGTGCGGTCCGGGAGCGCTGACCGACGAGCTTGTCGACGAGTGGGTCAGACTGCCGTCGCGGCAGTTGACCCCACTCGCACATTATCAGTGCAGTGCAGGAGCGCCAGCCCGAAGTTGACGTGCGACAGTCGACTGCGGAGCGACCTTCCCGTTCGATGATGACACCTTCGACTCGACCTTGGCCCAGCTAGTCGTTCACTTCATGGAAGACCCGATCGTCGGACTTCAGAGGAATGGCTCGTGTCACCGTCGACCACGGAGCAGTGGTGGCTTGTGTCTGGGATCACGACAGCGGCGGAGGGCCACTCAGCCTCTTTTGGGAGGCCGCCCACGGATTGGACGGTGCCGTTCAAGATGAATCACAGGCTCGCGGGTGCTTCCTCCAGGGTCACTTGGGCGAACTGTTTCGTGATTCTGGACTGAAAGAGGTGGAAGTTCCCTCCTCACCGTGTCTGTCGAGCACCCGAGCTTCGATGACTGGTGGGAGCCCTACACCCTCGGCGTAGGCCCCGCAGGGAAGTACGTCCAAGGACTTGATGCGGCCAGGCAATCACAACTGCGTGAACGATGTCGCCAGTTGCTCCCCCCACAGCGCCGTTTACGCTGACCGCCGCGGCTTGGGCGGCACACGGCTGGCGTGACGTCGCCGATCTAAGGACCCATCCCAGAACGGCGGGGCGAGAGCGCCTATCGACTGCCCCACCCGGCACGTCAGGCCAATGCAAGTTGGAGAGCGTCGGCGTGTTACCGTCCCTAGCAGGTCGGGCGCGACGAAGGGACACCAATGGGTCAGACTGTCGAAGAACTGGCGATGGCGTATCACCAGGCTTGGGTCGATCTTAATCCTGACACCATTGTTGCCCCTCATTCGGAGGATTCGGTCTTCCACATGCATGGCGGTGCGGAACCAGCTATCGGTAGAAGCTCCATCCGTGGGCTTATTGCAGCCTTCCTTACGCCTTGTCCCAACCTCAAGTTCGAACCGAAAAGGTTGTACATCAGTGCGGATCACATCGCGCTGGAATATGACATGTCAGGGACCTACGGCAGTTCTCACTTCATTTGCGATGGGGCTGACGTGATTGCTGTCGCCGATGGTCTGGTGACCCGCAAGGACACATACCTTGACTACGTGAAACTCATCGAACAGGTCGGGGCCTATGCCTCAGATCGTCGCTGCCCCTCTGATTGCTGCTGTCCCGGCGTTTGAGTGGCTGAGCATTTGTCGAGGTGTCACCAGTGGTGCCCCTGATTACCTGGTAAAGGTCACAGGACACCTCCTGCCTCTACATTCGACAAGGGGTGCGAGCAGCTTTGTCGGACGATCTTGACCCTGTGGGTGCCGAGAATGCCATCCAAGGTCCTCACGCTGCCAGTTCGTATTCGTGGATGAGACCACCGAGCTTGTCGGTTCTCCGTAGTCGTGTCGAGGTCTGGACGCCGATCGACGCCGGACTTGTCCCCACCGTGAGTGGAGCCTGCTGCTCAAGCGACCGGTGCGGCCGGTGGTCGTTGTAGTGGTCGACGTACTCGGCGAGCACGCGCTCAGATGACGGCGGCCGAAGATCAGCATCCGGTCGAGACACTCACGACGTACCGTGCCGACGAATCGCTCGGCGAAGGCGTTGGCCCGTGGTGCCCGGACCGGCGTGCGGATGATCCGGATCCCCTCAGACCGGAAGACCTCGTCGAAACTCGAGGTGAACTTGGTGTCTCGGTCCCGGATCAGGAACTGGACGGGTGAGCCCGGTCGGCGAGCACCATGCTGCAGGTTGCGGGCCTGTTGGACCACCCACGCCCCAGTCGGGTGGGCTGTGATCCCGGTCACGTACACCCGTCGGGTGTCGAGCTCGATGAAGAAGAGCACGTAGAGCCGTTTCAGCAGCACCGTGTCGACGGTGAAGAAGTCGCAGGCCAACATCGATGACGCCTGGCTTCGGAGGAACTCGGTCCAGGTGGGTCCGGTCCGCATCGGTGAGGGGTCGATGCCGTGTCGACGCAGGATGGCCCAGACGCTCGAAGGAGCGAAGGCCGACGCCCATCCTGGCGAGCTCGCCCTGGATCCTGCGATAGCCCCAGGTGGGGTTCTCCCTGGCCAGTCGTAAGATGATCGCAACGGTGCCGGCGGGGATGCTCGGTCGACCAGAGCGGTGGGGATAGGTCCATTGCCGCCGGACCAGGTCCCGATGCCATCGGAGCAGGGTCTCGGGCTGGACGAAGAATCTGCCTCGGCGCCGACGATCAAGCAGCCGACTCAGTCCGGCGAGCAGCGCTCGATCGGGAGGCCGCAGGGCCGGTCGGGCCACCTGACGACGGAGCACGGCAACCTCGTGTCGGAGCATGACGACTTCGACCGCCAGCTCGTCGCTGTCCCGTCGACCGAGGCGGACCAACTGGAGGATTCGGACGAAGGCCAGGTAGAGAAACGACAGGGCCATGGCCCAGTTTCGTCGTCTCGGGCCGATCCGCGAAAGTCCTGCTCAGGGGATCCGGATGACATTCTCGGCACCCACAGGCACCGGCCACACCGGCGGCCCGGGGCGTCTGGAGAAGTCTCGGAACCAGTTCCGCTTCCAATCGCAGATCGCCGCTCAGTTCGCTTCCTGGCAGTGGCGGAGTGGAGGGTCCTTGCACCTCCGGCCCTGGTTTCGCTGCACTGTCGCTCTGCTGACCCGCCATTCGTTTCTTACCTAGTGACGATCGGGAACGCAGCATCTCCGGGAGCGATCAGACCGATCAGGATACCCAGCACTGAGCGGCATCCCCGTCAACTGTTGCTGCTTCGAGAGACCGGTAGCTCACTTCTGAACTGGACTATGTGCTGGGGAGGCCAGCACGTAGCTTGTCGAGTGCTTGCTTGATGCCGAAGGTGGCCGACTCCTGGCGAGGCGGGAACTCGAGGAACGAGGCCACCATCTGGGCCACGAATGCCTGGGCGGGGACAAGCAGGAACGCATGATCGAGCATCCAGTCCCAGTAGGTGTTCGACGTGAAGTCCGCTCGCTCGTAGGGGTCGGTCCGCAGGTTGAAGATCTTGGGCACCGCAACTCCGTGAATGGCTCCGCCCACACCTGCAAGGTCCCAGGGACGCGCTGCTCGAGGAATACCATTTTCCAGTTGTCGTAGCGCACGGCGGTCAGGTCGCCGTCGTCGTTGACATAGAAGAAGAAGTTGCGGGGGCTCTCGCCGTCTTGCCCGTCAGGTACGGCAGCTGGTTGTGGCCGTCGAGATGCACCCGGTAGGACGTGCCGTTCAGGTCCGCCCCCGCCTTCAGCTGTCTGGCGATGTCGTTGACACCGGCGGCGGCGAGCAGTGTCGGTGAACCAGTCGTTGTGGCTCATGATGCCGTTGAGGACGGTGTGGGCGGGAATGTGCGCCGGCCACCGCACGAGGGCGGGCACTCGGTAGCCGCCCTCCCAGTTGGAGTTCTTCTCGCCCCGGAACGGTGTCATGCCGGCGTCTGGCCACGAGTTCATGTGCGGTCCGTTATCCGTCGAGTAGACGACGATCGTGTCTTCGGCCAGGCTGAGGTCGTCGAGCAGGGCGAGGATCCGGCCCACGTGTCGATCGTGGTCGATCATCACGTCGTGGTAGTCCGACTGCCACCGGCCCGCCTGGCCCTTGCTCTCGGGCTTGACGTGTGTGCGGAAGTGCATATGGGTGGTGTTGAACCAGACGAAGAAGGGCGTCTCGGATTCGGCCTTCTCCTTGATGAACACAGCCGCCTGGTCGAGGAACTCGTCGTCGACGGTCTCCATGCGCTTCCTGGTCAGTGGTCCCGTGTCCTCGATGCGTTGGGTGCCGTCAGGGTTGGCCCAGGTGTGCAGCACGCACCCGGGGGCCGAAGTTCTGGCGGAAATTCGGGAAGTCCTCCGGCTGGGGGTAGTCCTCGAGTTCGGGCTCTTCCTCGGCGTTCAGGTGGTAGAGGTTGCCGAAGAACTCGTCGAAGCCGTGCATCGTCGGTAATACTCGTCCCGGTCGCCCAGGTGGTTCTTTCCGAACTGTCCTGTGGCATAACCGTGCGCCTTGAGCAGCAGTAGGCGATGGTCGGGTCTTCAGCTCGGAGACCGATCCCTCGGCGCCCGGGCAGGCCCCACCTTGTCAGCCCGGTGCGGACCCGGATTCTGACCCGCAGATGAATGACGGCGCGCCCAGCGGTACGGACTGTGCTCCCCGTAGTAGTCCGTGAACCGGATAGCCTCCTTCGGCAATCCGGTCGATGTTGGGGGTGCGGTAACCCATGAGTGCCGTCGCTGTAGCAGCTGAGATTTGAGATCCCGATGTCATCACCCCAGATGACCAGGATGTTTGGCTTCCCGTGTGGCATAGCGATCTCCTCCGTGAATGATGGGACCACGCTAGCCACGGGATTTGTTGGGCGCTGACCCTACCTTGGGGTGCCCCACATCACTTAATACACGTGTGATCCACAGTGCATCCCAGCGTCTTCCACGCCGGACTGAGAGGGTGCACGGATGAGCCCCTTCCCGAACCTTGTCCGTGGCACGTCCCCGAACGGCGAGGACCGCTACTTCCTCGGCGATTCGCTTGTCGACCGATATCTGGAGTTCGTGGCCGGGAGGGTGCGGACGAACACGTTGCGGGCCGTCGCCTTCGACCTGAAGACGTTTTTCACGGTCGTCGACAAGAATCCGACTGATGTTGTGGCGGCGGACATCTTCGACTTTCTGGCCCACCGGCGCGGTGACCGGCGTGTCGTCCGTCTGATCGACGGAGAGTCGGGCCTGGCCGCTCGGACGATCGCCCGCCGGCTGTCGTCGGTGTCGGGTTTCTACTCCTACGTGATCGCCCGGGACAACACGCCGCTCCGGGCCAACCCGGTGCCCCGGGGACTGTCAACCCGACGGAGGGGCGGGCGGAGCACGCTCGCCCCGCTGGTCCGGGTGCCCCGCACGTTGCCCCAGATCCTCTCGCCTGGCGAGGTCGACGGGTTGGTCGGTGCACTGCGCACCCACCGCGACCGGGCCATGGTCTTCGCCATGGTGTTGGGCGGGCTCCGGCGGTGCGAGGTGCTCGGGTTGCGGTTGGCCGACATCCAGGTGGCCGAGCGCTCGCTGTTCATCGCCGAGGGCAAGGGAGGCCACCAACGGATCGTCCCGATATCGAATGCCTTCTTCACTTCGGTCGGGGACTACCTGCGACTGGAGCGGCCCGGTGGTGCTCCGACCGACCGGGTCTTCGTGGCCCTGAAGGGACCGAGCCGGGGACATGGTCTGACCGCCGAAGGGGTCGACGTCATCATCCGGGAGCCCGACAACGCGCCGGCCTCGAGCGGGCCACCTGCCACCAACTCCGCCACACTTGCCTCACCCGACTGCGGGAAGCGGGCATGGCCCTGGAGGCCGTCCAAGCCCAGGCCGGTCACGTGTCCATCGAGTCGACCCGGTCTACCTGCATCTCACCAACGACTGGCTGGCCATCGAGTCCCGGTGCGCCGCCGATCTCATCGATGCCGGGCACGCCGACGAACTGCTCGCCCTGGAGGCCATCAACGCATGAGTCCCTTGTCGCCACCATCGAGCCCTGGATTCCCGAGACTGCCTCCGACCGGGAATGGGTGGTGCTCGCCGCCGTGCCCCCAGGCCAGTGCCACCATCGGCCGCTACGTCCAGCAGCTGAGCACCTTCCTCGCCCCACACAGTGTTGAGCTGGCCGACATCACACTCCGCCAGCTGGTCCGTTGGATGGCGGCCGAGACCGACGTGACCACGGTGGCCGGCATCACCCGGACTCACATGGAGAACTACAAGCTTTGGTTGTCCGTCCAGCCCGGGACCAGTGACGGACACCTGGCCAAGAACACCCAGCGCCACCGGTTGCGCACCATCCGGATCTTCTTCGAACGACTTATCGAGTGGGACTGGAGCGACGCTCCGACTCGGAACCCGCTCTTCCATGGGGACATCGCTCCCGCAGCAACCCACTGCCCAAGTTCTTGAACGACCAGGACGCCGCCAAGCTAATGCGAGCCGCCCGGTCCCATCGGCTCCCTCGCTATCGACTGGTGATCGAGATGTTGGCCCGCACCGGCATGCGGGCAAGCGAACTCTGCGACCTGGCCGCCGACGCCGTCACGTTGATCGGGGACGCCTATTGGCTCAGGATCCCGGTCGGCAAGCTTCGCAACGACCGGTTCATGCCCCTCCACCCCGAGCTGGTGGTGCTGCTGGCCGCCTGGACGGCGGACAACAGCGAGTACATCCGAGACCAGAAGCGACTCATGGCCGACCACCACTCGCCGATCGACCGGCGGACCGTTCATCGGATCGTGGCCACCACGGCGAAGAAGGCCGGCATCGGCAACGTCCATCCCCACCAGCTGCGTCACACACTGGCCACTCAGGCCATCAACCGGGGTATGCGTCTCGAAGCCATCGCCGCACTGCTCGGTCACCAATCGATGGACATGACCCTCGTCTATGCACGGATTGCCGACCGGGTGGTGGCCGATGAAAACGCATCGGTCGCCAACCAGATCGATGCTCTCTATGCCACTGCCGGGTCACCGACGACAGCCCTGCCGGCCGAGATCGAGACCGAGGCCATGGTCCGCCTCCGCCAGGAGTCCCACGCACGAATGCTCGGGAATGGCATGTGCACTCGGCCGGTCGAACTGGACTGCCGAATGGAGTCGATCTGCGAGACCTGTGCGTACTTCCCGAACTTCGGCCCGGAGTTCGTGCCAGTTCTACTTCGTCAGCGCGATCATGCCCGCAAGAACGGACAGGAAGCCCGGGCTCAGCTCTTCGACGGCCTCGTTGCCAAAGTCAGCGAGGACACAACTCGACACGGATTACACGTATAACACCGGGTCTGGGGGATACCTCAGGGTGCCACCAACCGTCACATTCGGGCGTGTGGAAAGTGAGCGAGGGGCGGTTTTGGGATTTCTGGCGTGAGGGGGTTACGGGGTGGCATTGCGCAGCGCCGGAATCAGCCGCTTCGCGTCACGTTCCGCTTCGAGGACTGTTTTCATTGTCGACACGGTCGCAGGGCTATCAGTTATCCGGTTGTGGCGCTCCTCGGGGTCAACAGTCAGGTTGTGCAATTCCCATTCGGGTTCGGCGGCCGCCGGGAGAAACGGGTTGGGTGCAACGCCTTGGGCCGTGTACCATTCGTCGAGGCGTTCGTAGTAGTGGTTCAGCTTCCACAGCTCCTGTGCGCCGCCTTCACCTGTCGGCAATGTCGTGATCACCGACTCGATGTTGATCGGCGGGGCTACCGGCTCGAACGGCTTCCCGTTGAGGATGTTCACCTGGGTCACGCCCCGGGTGACATCGTCCTCCGTCATGAAGTAGATCGGCGACTCCAGTGACGCGCGCGGCTTGCCCCGAGCACCATCCCGCTCAGATCACGCCCCGGTAGTGGGTGGGCCTCGTCATGGTGAGCGGCGACACCGGCGGCAGCCTTCTCGACGTCGATCCCGGCCAGGCCGAGCAGGGTGGGGATCAGGTCGACGTGGCTGGTGGGGATGTTGACGCCGCACCGCCGGCAGCGACCCCGGGACCGGCCATCAGCAAGGGCACCCGGGTGGCCTCGTCGAAAGCGTTGCACCACTTCTGGATCAGGCCGCCGTGCGCCCCGAGCAGGTCCCCATGGTCCGAGGTGAACACGACGATGGTGTCGTCGGCCATGCCGGCTGCCTTCGAGGCTGCGAGGATCCTCCCGATCGCCTGATCGACCAGCTTGAGGAGGTAGTAGTAGAGCCGTCGATAGCCGAGGTCGGTGGCCGTCTCGAAAATCATCTGGGGCCAAATCGCCTTGAACGCCTCCTGGCAGGCGGGCCGACCGGTGAACGGGTCGGACTGGGATGGCGGTTCGGGGATCTCGGGCACGTGTCGTCGGGTGGTCCGAACTCGAGCAGTCTGCTCCCAGCCGAACCCCGAGAAGGCGATGTCGTGAGGGTTCACGAACGAAGCCACGGTCAGCCACGGACCCTCGGCACGGGCAGCGGCCAGTTCGTCGAACAGCTCCACCACCTGATCGGCGAAGACCCGTCGCGCACCGTCCCGCAGTCGGACTTGGCCGCACCGTGCGGCTCACGGCCGATCCACCCCGAGAACCCGAAGGGGTCGAGCCGGTCGGCCTTCGGTAAGCGGCGACCGCCTCGGCTTCGGCTTGCCCTCGTCGTCTGAGGCCTTCAGCCCCTCGTGGGTGCCCGGAATCATCAGATCGGCGAAGGAGACGTGCCACTTCCCCCGGTAGTGGGTCCGGTAGCCGCCCGCCCGGAACCAGTCACCCAGCGTCGGCACCGAGTCGGGGTCCAGCCAGTGCATCCCGGGATCGGAGTTCTGCTTGGCGGTGCCGTCCGTGGAGTTCACTCCATGGAGCGAGGGTACTGCCCTGTGAATAGCGTCGCCCGGCTGGGCGTGCAGGCTGTCGATCCGGCGTAGTGGCGGTGGAACTCCATCCCGCGGGACCTGATCGACTCTCGAGCAGTCAGCTGCGAGTTGCGGAAGAGCGCACGCTGTCGACTTCATACGGCGGTGGGTAGCGCTCTTCGTCGGTCATGATGAGCAAGATGTTGGGCTGAGCCATAGGCGCACCGTCGCCCGGCAGTGTTCGATTAGGTAGATCAGCCTCAGCCTTCGGGTCGAGTCAGAGGGGTGCGGCGCTTATACAGGTCCCGGTGCTTGCTGGTCGCCAACTGACCCGCACCGGCACTTGCAGGCGTGTGGATACGTTAGTCTCTTCACCCAAATGGGCCGGATTGCAACTAAACGTGCCGCTAGGCGTTGAGAGATCAGCGATTGCTTCGGACCAGCGCGTTTCGAGTTTTCGTCAGCCCTCCGATGGACGTTGGTCCGTAGGGATCGAGACTGAAACCCGGGCACTATCTCCTCCAGTCAAGGAGTTTTACCTCCTCTGTCACTGGTCGGCGGAAAGTCGGCCGTCGCCGATTATCACGTCGATGTAGAGGGAGACGGTGCCACCTTGGTCATGCCGTTTCAGTCGTAGTCGCACTTGATCCGGGATTTTGTACCGCTGTAACCCGAGAATTGTCAGAGGTAGGTGGAGCACTGTCTTCTGTGCCATGCTCCAGGTGACGCAAAGTTCGGCTGATTCGATGGGTAGCCGTCCGTGACAGATTCAGGAACCCGACACACAGGGACGTGAGGCCTATGGGACCAGTGGAGTACATCATCGTCGGATTCCCCGGCAACAAGTTCAACGGGGAGATCGCCCCCGAGCTCGCCGCCCTCGTCGAGTCAGGCACCATACCGGATCCTCGACCTCATCTTCATCGGCAAGGACGTTGACGGCTCGGTCGTCAGTCTCGAGATCGACGAGTTGGCCGGGGTTCCGGATCGAAGAGTTGGACGCCGAAACCGGGGGCCTGATCAGCCCTGAGGACATCGAGTACGCCGCCGCAGCCCTTCAAACCGAATTCGTCGGCAGCTTTGCTGATCTGGGAGGACATCTGGGCGGCTCCGTTCGCTGAGGCAATCCGGAACTCCGGCGGTGCCCTTCTCGAAGGGGCACGGACCCCCATGAGATGATTGCCCCGATTGTCGAGAATCTGCCACCGGCAGAGTGACCTTGAAGCGCTAAGGAGGCAGGAAAGCCATGATGATGAGAAGACGACCGATTGCCAGAGCGGCAGTGCGAACGACCGCAGTGGTGGGAACCGCCGCAGTAGTCGGCGGTCATATGGCCAACAAGCAAGCGGCAGCAGCCCAACAGCAGGCACCTGCACCTAGGGCAAGCACGCCGGCCGCTCCCGAGCCAGTGGCTGCGGCCCCCGACCCAATCGCACAGCTCACCCAGCTGGCGGCGTTACGGGATTCAGGGGCATTGACGGAAGAAGAGTTTGAAGCTCAAAAAGCCAAGATCCTAGCAGGTTGAGATGTAACTAGCCTCGCAGCGGTGATCGGCGATTCCCTCTGGGAGCAACATGCGAGATGGTGGCAACAGCGGTTTACCGAGGGGGCCGATCGCGAATACGAGGAACAGATCCTTCCCCTCGTCGAGAAGCACCTTCGAAAGGCACGCCGTGTGCTGGACGTGGGATGTGGAGGAGGGCCAGGTGGCTCGGTGCATCGCCCGAGGTGGTGCCGAAATAGTGGGCCTCGATCCCACACCTTCACAGATTCGTGAAGCGCACATTCGCGGTGGTTCGCCGCGATTCGTGCAAGCAGCCGCCGAGCAACTCCCATTCCGTAGCTTCAATTTCGAAGCCGTGGTCCTGTGCCTCGCCCTTGAGCACATCGAACCGTTCGAGCCCGCGATCCACGGAATACGCCCGAGTCCTTGTTCCTGGAGGGCAGCTCCTGTTGCTGTTGGTTCATCCCCTCCTTCAAGCACCAGGCAGCGGATGGGTCGACGACCAGGGATCGGACGAACAGTATTGGCGGGTCGGCTCCTATCTGCCTGACCAGCTTTGCCATGGATGAGGTGGAACCGGGGATCCATCTTCCTTTCAACCACCGAGCCGCTGAGCAGGTCGTTCTATCTTTAGGCGAAGTCGGAATGCTCATCGAGGACATGATTGAGCCTTCACCCCCACCGGTGGTTCTGAGCGAGACGGGTGGATTCAAGGAGCGCTGCCGCCATCCCCCCGATTGATGGTCTTGAGCGCCCGTCAAGTCCGCTGAGTGCTGACTACATCGATGTGGCCGGAGTTGTAGAGATTCCAGTGCCTCCTAACCCCGGCTCGGGGGTGCACTATCGGCGGCGTTCGCTTGCTGGGAGCTAACCGCCCATGATCGGCACATCCGGGCGTGTGGATAAGTTGCGACGTAGAAGCGGCTCCGTGGATCGGTCGTCCGGTCATGCAACTGACTCAGGATAGCAACTCCCAATCGCTAAAGCCGCAGCCGCTCTGAGTCGAAAGACTACGGGTGGCACACCCCATCGTCGGAAACGCACGGCCAAGACACAGGGTGCTCCATGGCGTCGCGCTCCTGGGTGCAGTCCTGGTTTTGGCTGGGTCTGCGGCCGTGGCCTCTGCGGTGGTCGTCCTGCACTTCGGCATCCGTCCCATGCTGACTGGGAGCATGCGGCCGACATTTGGTCCCGGAGCACTCTTGATCACCAAGCCTGTGCCGATCGCCGATCTGCGCAAGGAAATGATTCCACTCTTCGTCCCGCCTGGTGAGCATGCGGAATTTGCCCACCGAAATTGTCGAGCTGAGCGGGTCTCCGACCGATCCGATCATCACCACGAAGGGCGACGCCAACAGGACTCCTGACCCCTGGCACGCCCAACTCGAGACAGGGCAATTGTGCCCGTTGTGGTCGGAACGGTGCCGTGGGCGGGTCGTCTCATGGTCGGCATCCGGGGTCCGATTCAGCTCGTGGTCATCATTCTCGGAGGGCTGGTGACGGCCATGGCCGGAACCAGGTGGATCCTCGCAAGCCGCCAGCGCCCGTCCTTATAGCCGTCTGATCTATGCCATCCCAAATAACGGAGAACAGAGAACATGAGTCAGAACCTTCATTCACGCCGAAAAGGCGGCCGCCGTCACGGGAGAGGGGTGTTCGCTGGCCTCTTCCTGGCGTCGGTCGGACTTCTGACCACGGCTGGTGTCTACGCCGCCCTCACGGGAGTGGCCACCGGATCCGAGTCGGTGTCGTCGGGCACCTTGAACCTGACCCTGAGCGCCGATGTCGGTGCCGGCTTCAGTAATTTCGTTGCCCAAGATGGCCCCCGGAGACACCGACAACGTTATGTCAACGTGAATAACACCGGCACCTTGGCCACGGCAGCCGGCATGACCCTGTGGGTGGCCGGGAGTCCGGTCAACGCCCTGACCAACGGGACAGCCCCAGGCGAAGGTCTGACGGTCACCGCCACCCAGTGCTCGGTCGCCTGGACGCTGGCCACCGGGGTGTGCTTGGGGACCACGACCCCCATTTTGGCCACGGGCCAGATCAGCACGTTCAACACTGCCGGGACGGCGGTCAACCTGTCGAACGTCCCCTCGCTGGCGGCATCGGTCGGACAACTCGCTCATGTCCAGGTGAGCCTGGGCCTGGTGGCAACCGAGGTCTCCACCAACGGAGTGGCACCGACTCCGACCGTCCAGGGGCTGACGACGACGCTCACCTACACCTTCACCGAGCAGCAGCGAACCGGCATCGCCACCAACCAGTAGCGGCCGAGTCGTGGCGATCACCTAGAAACTCAACCCGTGGCTAGACACCGGAGCGCTCACCCAGTTGCCAGGACGGCCGCAGTAGCGGTCGTCCTGGCTGTGATCCTGCTCTCCCTTCCGCAGGCAGCCGGGGCCGGCGGCGTCTCCAAGGCCAGCGCCGCCAAGACGTCGTCGGTGACCAGCGGAAAGTGGGCAGCAACCCTTTCCACCACTTCAATGACGTTCACTTCCACCACCAGCCAGACCTCGACGGTTACCAATGGCGGGACGATCGCCCTGGTCGCTATCAGCTACAAGGTCACTGTCTCTACTCCCACCAGTGGCTCACCCACCTTCACACTCTTCGTGTGCACGGTTGCGTGGTCGGGGGGAACCTGCAGTGGTGGCACCGGAACCCAGGTGGGAGGCACCTTCGCCATCAACAGCTCGACCACGGTCAGTTCGACAGTTGTGCCAGCGGTCTCCGGCCATGTCTATCTACAGGTGGAGCCCACCGGAGTGACTTCCTCGACGTTGGTGACAATGGGGACCTCGATCAGTTCGGCGACCCAGTTACGGGCACCCGTCAAAACGAACCAATAGCGGGAGCCTGATGGCGTTCAGAGTCGGACTTAGGATGATCGGTGGGGTGTCTCGCCGTCGCACCTTCCTTATCCCACATCACCGGCTCAGAGGGATACCTGAGGGTGCCACCGACCGGCACCACCGCTTGACAAACCTCCACTGGAAAAGACCGTGCGCTGCTTATCCGATTTGTGACACCTCAGCGGTGCCCTGGATTTGGCACCCGCCCGTGTCGAGTGCGTGTACGTTGATTGTGACGACTTCGGTTGAGCCATCAGTCCAGATGAACTGACCCTCCAAACGATTGTTGGTGTAGCCGATAGTGGCAAAGTCCCCGGCCGGAATCCCGGCACCGTTGGCAACCTCGTTAGATCCATTGCTGTACGTCCAGTTCACGTCACTATTCACGCTTGACGACCGGTTAGAAAATACAAGCTGTGAGGCAAAACCGGTGACATCTTGGCCGATTTGACACTGGGCATCGAACTCTAGGTTCCCCCAGTGCCAGCCGGCGTCACGCTGCCGGACCCTGACTGCTCATAGACCGAGGGTGCTGGTGAGACTTTTGAGCGTGCTACTACTCCCCGACATTCCGGAAGCGGCCTGGCTGAGTTCGCCCGTGTCGTTTTTGGTGATTCCTTCGCTGCACTTCTGGGATGCAGTGCTCAGGACGTTCAACAAGGACGTCCACGCCTTCTGGGCAGTTGAGTTGGGAATCGGGGGCAATGCCTTCGCAGTGGTCACGTCCGTCGCCAACTTCTGGCAGCTCGCGGTCACCGCCGAGGGGTTGTGAGAGGATATGGCTGCCGGAAGTGCGGTACCCAGCGTGCTCACATCGGTACTCAGGCTTGTAAGGACGGGCTTGTTGTCCCTGCCCCATTTCACCGTCCCGCTTACGCTGTTGGCGATCGACGTCGCCGTCGATGCTCGGCTCGAAGTGGTGGCCGAACTACTGGTCGAAGTGGAGCATCCGGTAATCACCACCGCTGCGACCATGACGGCAAGCACTGCTATGCGTTTCATCTGGTTGAACCTTTCATGTTGGCCAGAAGTGGGCCCCCGAGGCAGCTCGGCTTCTTCCTCGGGTCCCGACCGCGGACAGAACGGGTAGGGCTGGAGTCATCACACAACGTCAATGTCTGCTGTAGATGGCCTGGCGATGATGTACGCAAAGACGCCGATCACCGGGACGAAGACGATGAAGAGGAACCACAGCGCCTTGGCAACACCATGGTGGTCCCGGCGACGGAAGTTGTCGATGAAGCACCAGATGACGATGAAGATCCAGAGGATCAGCAGCGCAAACATCAGCAGGCTCCAAAAGACACTCAGTAGCGGAAAACTATAGGCAATCAACATGTTTTTCCTCCAGGTTAACTAGTCGGCTGAGTCCGATTATCCGGTAGGTCTAACGGCTCTCAATTTGTCCTCACTACGTGTCTGGCGAATCTACAAGCGTCACCTCTTTTTTTAATGTTTGGGTCTAGATACCAAGCGTTGCTTGAATCGAGCCATTTGGCAATGGCATCAACGAGATCTTGATGGTCAAGTGCGTTTTGGTCCGCGTAAGGCACGGCGAAGTCTGCGATTGCCCGGTCGAAGGCATCACTGGACCCCAGGTACGAAGCGATGGCCACGCGGTCACCGGATCGGGCGTGAGCGCGCGCCAAAGCCCAGCCACATATTTTCGCGTAGACGAGGAGGCTCTCTTGAGGCATGTTGTCGACGTCGGCCGACAATTTCCAATCCCATAGCTGGCGGAAATAGTAGTCGTGTGGCTTACCGTCGATGCCGGTCGGGACCCGATGCCACCCGAGAAAGATGTCGCTCGCCGCTTGCATGAAGCGCTGGCCTTCCACGACCCGTTGGCCATGGTTCTTGAACACGCTCTTGGTGGCAAATCGCTCTAGCACAGAGGCTTCGGCCTCCTTGATCTGCAGGATGAGTGTGTCGTCGGTGTCGTCTCCTCTAAAGAGCGCGACCCAGGCCCGTGTGCCGACACTCCCGACTCCGACGACCTTCCGAGCCACGTCCACGAACTCGTACGATTCGAGCAGGTGGCGACTGTCCCCGATCAGCGTCTCTCGATACGAACGAATTCCTTCATGGATCATGTCCTGGAGCTGCCCAGCGTCCGCTTCACCAGAGAGTTCGGTCACCCGAACGAGCAGCGGAGGATCATTGCGGAAGCGGAGCTCGCCGTCGACCACTTCGGTGAGCTTCACTCGAGCCTTGAGCTGATCCTTCGATTCTGCCTTCGTGGCGGTTTTCTGAAGTGCTGCGAGCACGTCGCTACTGACTTCGGAGCCCCACCTCTGAACGACACCGGCCATGTCCAGGCGCGAGTACCACACCTCCAAGTTGGACATTGCGGCGAAATCATGCATGGCTTCCCGATAGGCACGCATCGAGTTTGTGACAAGTTTCCGGCCCACCTTGGCCGAGAAATTGCGGCTGCGGGCGGCGATTTCAAAGCTGGCGCCCAAACGCTTGAGATCCCATTCGAAGGGTCCCGGTGAGGTCTCGTCGAAGTCGTTGACGTCGAAGAGCAAGTCCCGTTCGGGCGAGGCAAAGCCGCCGAAGTTGCACAGGTGGGCGTCGCCGCACAGTTGAGCATCGAGGCTCGTGTGTGGTCCGGTGGAAAGGTCTGAGGCCATGGGCAGCGCGGCACCCCGGTAGTAGGTAAACGGCGTCGCCGCCATCCGCCCGTATCGGATCGGTACAAGCTCTGGTACACGGGTCAGTCCCTGTTCAGCCAGGAGATCGAGTGGCTTTTGCTTTCGTTGTTTGGCCGACCATTCACCATGGCGTTCCCGTGGCAGCTCCTCCCGGGCGGCCTTACCCCGTGCAACACGTTCCTTATGTGTCGAGTGCTCAACAGCTGTCGTCATCGCATACCTCTCTTCTGTGCGCTAAACGGACGCAGATCCAGTTCGAATTCGTGCTGATCCCGGCTGCCGTCACCCCAGGGACGGATCAGCCAGGTAAGCCGAGAGCTTCTTCTTGCGGCGCAACGCCCATCGCGCTCCAGCGCGCTGTCCGAAGACCGCTGCAGCGAGCGACAAACCACAAGCCATCAGCACGCCCACCGCGTACTCGCCGTCCGAGAGTCGCCCGGTCAGTACCGCGCTGCGCTGAGATCCCCCAGAGCAACAGCGTTGGTGTGATGAAGGCGAAGGCAAGCGCCGGGACTAGGCCGTAGGGAGTCACGACGAGCACCAGCCATCGCACCCACATTCGCCGCCAGGAACGGCGATGCCTCCAGCGTTCCCGCATCGAGATCGGGTGATAGGGGAAGCGGATACCGACCCAGGCCGAGATCCCCAACACCCCGAACGGCATCACGGTGATGGCGATAATGGTGATGAACATGGCGACGTAGTCATGGTTGGAGGTTCCTATGATCAAAGCGACGACGCTGCACACCGGGGCGACGAAGGTCCACAACACGAGGTTCTTGGCGAAGAGCAGGCGCCGGAACATCACCGGATCATCGAGCGCGGCCCTCGTGCGCTCGGAGTCGGGCCCCAACAGGTTGGTGGCCGGCACATCGGCAATCATCCAGCCGCCGAGGACCAGGGCGAAGGCCAGTGGCCCATGGAGAGAGAAGAGGGAGTTCTTCCACGTGCCTGGCGCCCACAGCCACAACCCCGTCATGAGGACACCGTTGACCACGACGACGGACGGCACCACGTATGGGGAACGGAACGCCCGCCCGAATTCGAGGCGCACCGCTTGAACCAGGGATGGTGGGAGTGCTACCTCCTCACGAGACGCACTGACCGGCACTCGGGTTCCCCCGATCACGTCAGGGGCCCTTCGTATCCATTGGGGCACTGCCCGAGCAGACATTGTCGGGAGCGCTCAAACGGCTGGTCTCGTGGCTAGTCTCGCTGAGCGACCAGCTGTCCTCGGTCAGCTGTGGAATCGACGACCGTTGGTGGTTGACTGCCAAGGGGCGATGGTGAGTCAGGATGATGCCTGCATCTCCTCAATAGCGTCCTCGATGGCCAAAGCAAGCCCAAGGGCCTCGGCGATGGCTGTGGCTGCAGACAGCGTCCTGGACGTGCCGATGACGGGCGCAACCGCGACGAGGGTGCCTTCCGCGTCCTCCAGTGATAGATCCGTACCGGCGGCCGCGACGGCTGCAATGTTCAGCAGATACGAGGCCGGCGGTGCGCCGACAGCCGCCATGGCAGCCAAGCGGACCATCATTAGCTCTCGGTCATTCAGGCTGGTGCGGCTCACCGAGGCATCGGTCATTTCAAGGACAGTAGCGAGGAGGGGTCGATCTTCACTCATCTATTTCTGCCTTTCGTTTGGGAATCCTGAACTGAAGAAAAGTGCCCAGCCAGAGCAACGTGGAACGCTCAGGCAAGCTCCTGCGCCGTTGCCTGCACTGCCTGGTCAATGTCCTTGGAGCTCACGTCGAGTTCCTTGGCCGCGTGCTTCTCAGCCTTGAGGTCGGCCTTCTCGATGGCGTCACCTATGGTGCTCTGGCCGACAATGACCAGGGCGGCCTGCCCAGCGTCGATGATGTCTCCGAACTCTTTCACGTCGGACCGGGACATGCCCTTCCACAGATGACCGCTCACACCGCCCACGGTCGCGCCGACCGCTGCGCCAACGATGATCGACGGCGGGAAGATAATGCCGACCAGCGCCCCGACGGCTGCTCCGCCCCAGGCGCCGTGACGGGTGGAGGTCTCATCCTTGTTCACGTGGACGTTTCCGTCAGGGTCCTTTGTAACCACCGAAGCGTCATAGGTGCCGACGGCTCCTGCAGCGTGAAAGTCCTTCACCACGTCATAGTCGGCTCGGGCGGACGCTTCACTCGGATAGGTTCCGACGTAGACAAACACGGGATCAGATTTGGCCATGATTCACACTCCATTCTTTCTGTGCATTGATTGGGGGACTGGCGCCACTTCTTCTATCGACAATGGCGGACGCGCTTCTGGTCAACTCGAACTACACCGATCGATCGGTTCGTCACCGGCAGATTCACACTCTTGTAGGCGAGTTGTCATCACCTGCCAGCCGGATTCACCTAGGGTAAAATGCCCAGTCACAATGGATCGAGAGCGGACGCGGGAACACGCACGCCGGCCGGCATCACACACCGGCACGAGGTTTCGATCCACCAAACCACGCCTGCCTGGGAGCTGGCAGCCCGAGGGGTTATATGTGCCTGGCTCGGCAACACCTGCGTCTCCCTGGAAGCAGTCTGAAAGAACGCAAGGGAGCCTCGTCTGCCGTGCCCAGAGACTTTTTGGGACTTTCGGCCCATGGACCCAGGGACTATTAACTGGCAGGCTGAACGTTATGTCCCCTGGAAGGGAGGCCCTCGGTAGTGTGCGGGCGCCGAGTCGGTCACTCCGTCAGGTACTGCCCGAGACCCGCCACGATGCGTCTGACCTGCAAAATCCCGCCGGGGGCGGCGGGAGACCCGCGGGCGTAGAGCAGCCGACCCTGGTGGGCACCAAGCTGCGGCCGCCGCCAGTGCGCAAACAGTCGATCCCACGCGAGCGCCTTCAGGAATGCCTTCGAAGCGGGTCGGAGCGCAGGCTCACTATCGTCGCCTGCCCGGCGGGCTTCGGGAAGACCACGCTTCTCTCGGCTTGGTACGAGGCCGAGGCCGGCGCGGAGACCTATTGCGTGGCTGACGCTGGACGAGGGCGACAATGACCCAGTCGTCTTCTGGTCCCATGCCATCGGGGCACTACGGCGAGTGAACCCCGACGTGGCCAAGTCAACGTCATCGAATTCACTCGTTGCACCGGTGATTGATCGGGTTCTACCTGGCCTGGTCAACGAACTGGACGGCCAAGGTGAGATCACCCTCATCCTGGACGACTTCCACCGGGTCTCCAGCGAACCGGCACGCGCCAGTGTGCGCTGGTTCATCGAACATGCGCCACCTGGATTTCACGTCGTAGTCGCCACCAGGACAGAGCCCAGCCTGCCGGTGGCTAGTCTGCGCGCTCACGGCGAACTACTCGAGCTGCGAGCCGCCGATCTGCGATTCACCATTCAGGAAGCAGATGCATTCCTGAACGGCCGTCTCGGGCTCGACCTCACAGCCGAAGATGTCGAACGCCTGGTGGAGAAGACGGAGGGATGGCCGGCGGGGCTCTATCTTGCCGCGCTCTCGCTTGAGCCGACCGCCGACCGCCACGCTTTCGTGCGCACCTTTGGCGGATCGAACCGTCACGTTGTCGATTTCCTGGTAACTGAGGTACTCGAAGCCCATACGCCGGCGGCGCAGGCGCTCATGCTCCACACTTCGATTCTCGAGCGGCTGACTGGTCCTCTGTGCGATGCCGTCATGGAGCAGGAGGGCTCGGCGGAGATGCTCGAAGAGCTGCTGCGGAGCAACCTGTTCCTCGTTCCGCTCGATGACGAGGCTGGGTCGTATCGCTTTCACCACGTCTTTGCCCAGCTGCTCAGAGTAGAGCGCGAGCGCCGGGAGCCGGACCTGGCCCCGGCGCTACACCGCCGCGCCTACTCCTGGCATCGTGATCACGGGACAACCGACGAGGCGATCCGGCACGCGGTGGCGGCCAAGGCTTATCCCGAAGCAGTAGAGCTGATCGAAAGCTTCTGGATCAAATACGCCAACACATGGAGGTATGACACTGTCCTGGCCTGGCTACGACACCTTCCCAACGAGGTTCTGACCAGCGAGGTGCATCTGCTCCTGATTCAAGCGTGGGTGCTCTCACTGTCTGGGAGGCAGGAGGATGCAGCGCGGGCCATCGCCGCCGTCGAGGGACTGGGCGACCTGGACGCCGGACCGCTGGCCGATGGCTTCACCTCCGCTGGGGCAAGCTTGACGATGCTAAGGGCCGGATTCCCTTGGGGAGATGTCGGCTCCCAGCTGGAAAATGCCCGATGGGCGGCCAAACTTGAGGGGCCCGGGTCGCCTTGGCGGCCGTTGGCGTGCTGGGCGGTTGGCGTGGCCCTGTACTTCGAGGGTGAGCGGGACGAAGCCGACGAGTGGTTCGCGGAATCGGCGGCGCTGGCGCCTGCGAGCGCCCAGTGGCTGTCTGGTACGTCGTCGCTGGCCTATCGATCGCTGATTGCCGGTGAGCAGGGCCGTGCTGACGAACAGCGGACCCTGGCCGAGAGGGCAGCCAAGTTCGGACAGGAGCACGGCACCGAGGAAGCCGTCGGCACAGTTCCGCTGGCTATCGGAACATCGATGGCGATGAGCGGCAGACCCGAGGAGGCCCTGCCGCTCATCGAACACGGAGTTGCACTGGCGCGGACCTTTGGCCAGCCCATCCAGGTGGCGCATGCGCTGCTCGGCCATGCAACTGTGCTTCGAGCTGCGGGCGAACACAAGGCGGCCACAGTCGCCATAGCCGATGCGAGGTCAATCCTCGATCGCTGCCCTGATCCTGGGAACCTGGCCGAGATGCTCTCCACCCTCGAGCGGCCAGCAAAGATTCGCAGTGTCCCATCCGGGGAGCACAAGCTGACAAGGCGGGAACTCGGAGTGCTCCAGCTCCTGCGCAGCGATCTGTCAGAGCGAGATATCGGTCGTGAACTGTATGTTTCCCATTACACGGTTCACAGCCACGTCCGGTCGATCTACCGCAAGCTCGCCGTGTCGTCGCGGGCCGATGCGCTTGAACGCAGCCGCGAACTGGGGCTTCTCTAGAGGACATCCCGGGCGAACCCAACCAACGCCGTCGGCCGACAGCTTCGTCGCGTCTGTCTTCCTTGTCTGTGATCGTGGTCGGCGCCCAGCCGTGCATAAGCGCTTTACCTGGACTGGCGGCTGTCGGTCTCCCCTAGGTGAATCCGGACGAAGGTGATGACGGATTGCCCGCCGGAATGTAAGGCTGCTTCGAAATGGACGACAAATGGGTGCGACCACGAAGTTACCGGCTGGTCCTTCGTGGGGAGCTGGGCGATTCGTTTGGAGTCCTGTTCGACGGCATGCAGTTGGAGCGACTCGCGGGTACGACGGTGCTGACTGGTGACGTGACAGATCAGGCGCATCTTGTCGGACTCATCGAGCGTGTCCAGGAACTCGGCGTCGAGCTCGTGTCCGTCAACCCAGACCACGAAACCGACAGGTGAAGGTCCGCGGTCTGGCCGGCCTTCCCCGAGCGAGGAGGATGGCAAGATCCGTGACCCGGCCCTCACCGCTCATAACCAGAGGTCGCAGATGAGCCAACCCAGGAAGGGCCTCCTCCCGTTTCACAGTCCCCGCACCTCGCTCAAGATAGGTCGAGGTGCATTCCGGACCATCCCCCATGGCGAGGACGAGCATGCGACTCGTCCGGGCACTTTCGAGGCGGTCTGATGGCCAAAACCGGGCTGATGAACCAGATAGAAAAAGTGTTCGCGGCCGACAGAAAGAAACTGAACGCCAAGGCCGGCGCAGCCGTGTCGGCCCTCTTGTTCCTCCTGTGGTGCCTCATCGTCCAGACGAACCAACAGAAGTACTTCGTCCCCATCGTCTTTGCTGTCCTCTTGGTGGCACAGAGTGACCCAGGTGGAAAGATTGAGAGGCGGTTGGGGGGAATGTCACTCTTCGCCCTGCTCGGTGCGCTGGTGACTGCCTTCGGTTTCTACGTGGGAGATGAAGCCTGGGGCTTCGTGGTCCTAGCGGTCTTCGTCCTGACGCTGGGATGCGGCTTGGCCGGCAAGCTGGGGGTCCACCGGTTTGCCGCTGGGTTGCTGCTCAACGTGTGGTTCCTGGTCGTGCTCTCACTGGCCACCCATGACACCGGTCACCTCAAGATCAGCCCGTGGAACCAGGCACTGGCCTGGCTGGCGGGGGCCGCGGCATGGATCGCACTTATGTTCGTCGTCTGGCTGGTGAGCAGGGGCCGATGGGAACCGGCGCCGGTCATGGACATCCCGGGGAGCCAATCCCCGGTGCAGTTGACCCGGCCGATCGTCCTCTTCGCATTGATCCGGTCCGTGGCCCTGGCCGCCTCCACCGCCATCGCCTTCGGAGCAGGCTTGGCCAGCGCCGACTGGATGCCCATCGCCACCATCGTGGCGATGAAGCCCAGTCTCGAACAGTCCAAGCTCTTCGGCGAGCAGCGCCTGGTCGGCGCGGCGATGGGTGCGGCGGCGGCTATACCGATCCTGATCCTGGTGGGCAGCAAGCACGCGGTCGAGGTCATCATCATTCTGCTGGCGGGGCTCGGGATTGCCATCAAGGGTGTGAACTACGCCTACTACGCCGGTGCGATCGCCTGCGCCGCGCTCATCGCGGCGGACCTATCCCAGCCGACGGACTACGCCGCTGAGGGGCGGCGGGTGCTCTTCACCGTGGTTGGCGTAGGTATCGGGCTCCTCGTGATGTTCGCGGCCGATCGGCTCCAGAAGCACTCTGTCAAGACAGCCTGAGTCTGGGAGCCAGAGGGAAACGGGATCACGATGCCTACCGACGGGATAGGAACAACGCAGATTGGTGATCTCACCAAGCGGGGGCGGCGGCGGCTGGCCGCCTTCGCGATAGTGCGAACCGTCGCCACGATTGCGCTGGTCCTCGTTCTCTACTTCCTGCTGCCCCTGGGCGGCGGGGCCAGTGTTGAGAAAGTCGTCAAGCTGACGCTTGGGGCACTGATGCTCACAGCGATCATCATCTGGCAGGTACACCAAATTGTCGATCCAACCACCCGGTCGGCCGGGCCGTCGAAGCGCTGGCGTTCAGTGTTCCGGTTTACATGTTGCTCTTCGCAACGACCTACTTTGTAATGGCTCATACGAATCCACACGCGTTTGGCGTTCCGCTCAGCCGAACCGACGCGATGTATTTCTCCTCCACCGTGTTCACCACCGTCGGCTTTGGTGACATCACGGCCAAAAACGAAGCCGCGCGCCTGGTGGTTATCGTACAAATGTGGCTCGATTTGGCGTTTTTGGGTCTCGTGCTGCGCGTCGTCACACAGGCCGTCAAATACAGCCAACAGCACCGAGGGTCATGATACGAGCTCGTGTCGTGAACAACGGTCCGGAGGTGTCGAACCCGGGACAAATGCCAAATGTCGGTGAACCGCGATGGCCCATGGCTCTCGCCGTGGTGGCTACCGGTGTCCTACAGGCAACGTTGCCCTCCGAACTCCGCAATGGGGGCGCCGCGGTGGCTATTTCCGGTCATCGTGATGGCCTTGCTGGCGGCTCTCATTATCGGGACCCCGGTCGTATCGACCGGGACCTGCCCTGGTTGCGGGTCATGACCAACTGCCTCATCGCGGTGATCTCACTGGCCAACGCCGACGCCGCCGTGCGACTCGTTATTTCCATCATCAACGTCTCCGCCTTCACCAACGACGCCAAGATCCTCCTGGCCAGCGGTGGTGCCATCTGGGTGACCAATCTCATCGCCTTCGGGCTGTGGTACTGGGCCCTCGACCGTGGTGGCCCCGCGGTCCGTGCCGGAAGTGCCAGTCGGCCCCCGGCGCTTGTGTTTCCCGAGATGAAGAACGAGGAGTTCGTCGGGGCCGGGTGGAGCCCCAAGTTCGTCGACTACTTCCATTTCTCGTTCGCGACGGCGACAGCGTTCAGCCCCACTGATGTTTCGGCGATCCGGCAATGGATGAAGCTGATGATGACGGCGGAGGAGGCCATTTCACTGGTCGTCGCGTTACTGGTGGTCGCTCGAGCGGTGAACATCCTCAAGTGATGGCGAATAGAGCGGTGGCTCCGCAGTGCTGATTTGCACCAAAGCCCGTGAGCAAGGCCGTCCGTTGTGCGGGGAAGGTCTTTAAACGTGGGCGGACTCGCCATCATAGGAGTGTCGCTGCTGCTCGTTGCGGCTGTGTCCAGATATCTGTCGGGGACCCCGCTCACCCCGGCGATCCTGGTCGTCGCCATCGGCATCCTCGTCGGCCCTCTCGTCCTCGACGAAATCGCAGCCAGGCCGACCAGCTCGACTGTGCGCAGCTTCGCCGAGGCAACCCTCGCCGTGGTGCTGTTCTCCGATTCCTCCCGCGTAAACCTGCGCGCACTGAGGCGAGAGGCATCGATGCCGCTCCGCCTCCTCGGCGTCGGCCCGATTCTGACAGTCGTTGCCGGCGGGCTTGCTGCCGTCGTGCTCTTCAAGTCGTTCTCACTCAATGACGCCCTAATCCTGGGGGTCGTTCTTGCCCCGACCGACGCCGGACTCGGTAGTGCCGTCGTCACCGACGACAGACTCCCCAGGTCGTTCGTCAGTCACTCAATGTCGAGAGCGGTCTCAATGACGGGATCTGCGTGCCATTGCTGCTGATTCTTCTCGCAACCGCCTCGGGTGCCGCTTCCCACCCGCTTCGCGTAGTTGCCGAGGAGATCGGCTATGGGGTCCTCTGCGGTGTCGGCGCCGCACTGCTCGCTGCGGCAATTGTTGTCGTCGCAGGCCGTCGGGGCCTGATCGACAAGACATGGCAACAGATCATTCCCTTGGCTACGACGATTGCCGCCTACGGAGCAGCCAACGCGCTGGGTGGGTCAGGGTTCATTGCCGCGTTCGTGGCCGGCGCCCTATTTGGCCTGCTCGCCGGCGACGTGGCCAAATCGATGCAGTTCACCGAAGAGACGGGAGTGGTGCTCGACAGTGTTACCTTCCTGGTCTTCGGGGCAGTGTTGTTCGGCCCGGCATTCAAGCATTTGAGTTGGCAGATCGTGCTTTATGCGGTGCTGAGCTTGACCATCGTGCGGATGCTTCCGGTCGCAGTCGCTTTGTTCGGCACACATGCCCGACCGGCAACCGTCGCCTTCATGGGCTGGTTCGGTCCGAGAGGACTCGCCTCGATTGTGTTCGCGGTGATCGTCGAAGATGCCCAGCTCCCCCACTCTGCCGACATCGCCGTGGCTACGTACCTCACGGTCGGTCTTTCGGTGCTCGTTCACGGACTATCGGCATCACCCCTCGTGAATCGATACGTCAGATGGTTCCAGGCTGTATCGGAGAAGAAGCCACCCGCTATGGAGACCCAACCTGCCCACGAACATCGGACGCGGCTGTAGTGCTTCTGCGTCCAAGCGAGTCCTCCTAGTCCGTGACTATCGGTCTTTCAACGCCATGGCCCTGACCAAAAGGACAAAAGGAGACATGATGATGGCAACTGCCTGCGGTGGAAACGAGCTGGACCGTGCCTGGGCGGGACAGGATGCGGCTGACATCTCCTTTTGGCCATACTTCGGAGATCGTTGGAATCAGAGATCGAGCGTTGGATCGAGTCTTGAGCGGTGAGCCCGAACCCTGCAGCGCTCCGCCTTGAGCAACTGACTGAAGCCATCACCGCCCGGGTGGTCAACGAGGTGCTCGAAGCCGTAGATGTGAACGCTCTGTTAGGAAGAGTAGACGTCGAAGGTGTCATTGACCGGGTCGATGTCGAAAAAACATCATCGAACGAGTCGACGTCGAAGGCATCGTGAAGCGGATCGATGTAAATGCCATCGTCGAGGAGATAGACATCGACTCACTAGTGGAGAACACTGAGCTCGGCTCGCTCATCGTCAAGTCGACAGCAGGGATCCTAACCGAGATCCTCGATGGCGTTCGGGCTCAAGGAGTTGCACCCGACGATTTCTGCGCCAAGTTGACGAGTCGAATCCTACGACGGAACCGTGCCTCTCTGCCTGTTGGTCCTGACCCCATTCCGTCGGGTCCTGAGGCAAGTGCACCCAGCACGCCAGCCAACGGCAAACAAACACGTCTTCCTCCACCGCCATCACTGGAGCATCTGGAAACGGTTGCCGATACGCCTCAATTGGCCCAGCTGGATGTCCAACGCCAGGGTCAATATGCCGGAGCAGTGAGTCGTCTTGCCGCAATTAGCACGGATGGCTTGGCGTCGCGGGCGATCTACGTGGCGGCCGGCGCGTTGGTTACTTTCGCGGTCGAACTGGTCACCACCCGCTCCTTCAACCTGACCAGGCACACCACAATCGCCGTCGCCGCGCTGGTCATCTGGGAGTTCGCTTACTTTTCGTACCAGTGGGCGATCAGCGGGAGGACGATTGGGATGGCAGTTCTCGGGATCCGGGTCGAGAGTGCCGGCGGAAGACCAATCGATGGACGGGCAGCGTGTATCCGAACGCTCGTACTTCCTCTGAGCATTGCAGCACTGTTGCTCGGCTGCCTCGGCATTCTCACCAATCGCGCGCGGCAAGGATGGCACGACCGGCTCGCCGGCACCGTAGTTGTGTACGCATGGGATGCGCGAGCGGCTCGGCTTCGCCGGCTTGCCGACCGCAATCATCCACAGTCGGGTTAGGCCTAACCACACGGCATAGCTGGGGCGATTGCTCCGCCATCAATATCGCGACGATCAAAGCCGCGAGTCTGCGATTGTCCGTTTCAGAAAACCGGACAATCCCCGGTTGGTTTCCTCAGGTCGGGACTTTTGGCCCTACTGGTCCGCCGAGAATCCGCCTAGCTTTGGCTTCCTGGTTCGAAGTTTAGATTCACAAGGCAAAGGAAAGACCAATGGTTTTCGTCTTCGGTGCTATCTACATCGTCCTATTGGTGACACTCGGCATCATGTCCATCCGAAGGGGACACTGGGTGATGTTCATCATCGGGCTATTTATTCCCCTCTTTTGGCTGATTGGGGCTTTGATGCCACGTAGGGTGGAATTGGCGAACTGAGCCGGACGGGAGGTCGGCCGGCAAGCTGCCCCCAAATGTTCAGATTCCGCAACGCAGCGAGGTCGCCCCGAACACCGGTTGAGAATCGCGTTATCTACATTCGGAAGCGACCGTGCTTGCGCTCAGCTGACCACCCATGAACGGCGCTTTGAGGTCACCCCCGTGGTGCACCAATCTGGGACGTTCGGCCCTAGTGGCGAATGACAACGGGTCTTACCATTGCGGTGCGAGGACTCGGCCAATATGGGAGGTGGGACCAATGCAAACGACCTTTGAGAATGCACTGAAGGGTATTCGCATGTCCGGTGCAAGCACGAGCACTCGGGCCTTAGTTGGTCTGTTGGAGCAGCACGGGTCCGACGAAGGTGAGCTGCTTGCTGTCTACGAGGACCTGGCAGAACACTCCGCCGACCAAGGCTCACGATACTTGATCAGCCTCATTTTGGAGGACGAGCGCCGCCACCACCGCCTGCTGGTCGAGATGGCGAATGCCATGGCTTGGGGTGATCCGTCGGCGTCGCCCGAACCGGCGACACCCGCAATTGCGGGAAACGTTGACGGTGATCTGTTGCTTCAGACCAAGAAGCTGCGTAGGGCAGAGGAGGCCGACTATCGAAAGCTCCGTCGAATGCGGAGGCGCCTGCGCCCTTTCGCTGAAACTACGATGTGGACCCTAATTGTTGACCTTATGATTCTCGATACCAAAAAACACGCGACCATGCTGCGCTTTCTGGAGCGACGCAACCGCCGTCACTGAGTTGATCCGAGGTTGAGTTGGGGTATCCCTGAACACCGGGACAGAGGCCCCGCCCTCGACCGGCACATCCGGGCGTGTAGATAACTGCTCCACGGTGCCCGAGGCCCACAGGCGACGGACGAGCAGAGCGACTTTGAAGTCGAACGGTACGACGGAGAATGGGGCGATGTGAGTCAAGCCTGATCGGCAGGAGAGTGATATGTGCACTGACGACACAGACCCAGCGCATCTGCACCAGCTCAATTCGCAGGTGTTGCACGACTTCGAGCCCCGGGTGCTCTTCGACTTGGAGCCGGTCGACGCGGTGACCGTAACCACGCTCATGGACAACGTCACCGACCTCTTCATGCCAGATCAGGGACCGGCCCGCCGTGCACCGATAGGGGTCGGCGGACGCCAGCCGGCCGCCACAATGGAAGGCGGAGACGCTCCTGTGGCTCTGCTGGCCGAGCACGGCTTCTCGGTCCTGGTCACGTGGACCAAGGACAGCGCCCAGCACCGGGTCCTCTTCGACACCGGCACCACCCCCGACGGGATGGTCGAGAACATGCGCCGCCTGGAAGTCGACCCCTCGGGCATCGAGGCCATCGTCTGTAGCCACGGCCACTTCGACCACACCACTGGGCTGGACGGCCTGATCCGGCGGCTCGGGAGGGTCAACCTGCCGGTGCTCATCCATCCCCAGTTCTGGCGCCGCCGCCGGGTGAGTCTGCCCGGGCGAGATCCGATGGAGATCCCCAGCACCAGCCGCCGAGCCCTAGTCGACGCTGGCTTCGAGGTGATCGAAGAGCAGCAGCCCAGCTTCTTGTTCGACCGCTCCGTACTGGTCACCGGCGAGGTGCCCCGCACCACCGGATACGAGCCGGGCTTCCCCCCACAGCAGGCCTGGGTGGACGGGCGCTGGGAGCCGGACCCCCTGGTGCTCGACGACCAAGGCTTCATTGTGGACATCAAGGAAAAGGGGCTCCTGGTAATTACCGGCTGCGGCCATGCAGGCATAGTCAACATCTGCAACTACGCCCGACGGATAACCAAGGACCGCCCGCTGTACGCCGTCATGGGCGGCTTCCATCTCAACGGGCCGATCTTCGAGCCACTCATCCCCCGGGTCCTCGACGACCTGGGCGCCCTGGCTCCCTCTGTGGTCGTTCCGGCCCACTGCACCGGATGGCGGGCCCAGCACGCCATGAGCGCCCGTTTCGGCGAGGCGTTCATCCCCAACAGTGTCGGGACTCGCTTCGAGCTGTGACGCAGCGCAACGTCTCAATAACTCCGTCCTGATAGGACGGGAGGGTGTCACCTACCACCGGGGCAGTGACGTTTTATTAACGGAATGCGATTGCTGGCTGGACCGCACAATTTGAACGCTCAGATTGGCGAGGTCTGCTCGGCCAGCCGAGCGAGGTTCAGCAACTGGCGCCGGGCCATTACCAGGTCGCCTACCGCCACCCATGGTGCAACCAGCCGCCCCTGCGCCATGACGATCTTGAGCAGAAGCCGCGTCGACAGGTCCTCGCGGACGAGGACATAGGACATAACCGCGCCCATGATGCGACCTGTGAGTTGCTCGCCAGGCACCACCGCAACGATCTTGCCGAAGCGGCGCCCTCCCAGCGCGGTTGTGAAGTGCTCCCCGAGGGCCGGCTCCGGAAGAGGGGATAGGCGCCGCGGGGATTGGCGTCCAAGGTTGTCGATCCAGTCGTAGGAATACGGCGCCAAACGGATCTGCGCCACCCACCGCCACACGTTCTCGGGTTCGACTCGAACAGTGACACCCCGCCAAGCTTGCAGCACCGGAGCCGGTACCAGGTCGTCACACGGGTAACGCCGCGTGACCTCAGCGTCCGTGACGCCCCAGCGATCGCCGATCACGTTCTTCGTGCGGTCAAGCCAAATCGGAACATCGGAATGAGGCTATTCGACCTGCGTCGGCGACAGCCAACCGCCCTATCCCACAAGACCGGCTCGGGACGCATTATCGACCGGCGCCCGCTTGCCCGCAGCTAACTGCCCGTGATCGGCATGTCGGGGTCACACCGCCGATTGGAGTGGTCACAACAACGCTCGAGGAGTCCTCCGGACAAGGAATGTTCCATTCGACTCCCTTTGGAATGTGACTTTGTCCTCTGGGCACTCCGGCCGGCTTAAGCCAAGGTGAAGTGGGCATGGATGAATCAGAGAGGGATGGAACGTGATGGCAAATGACGCCGTGATTTGTCCGGGCGCTTTGGTCATACATATTGGTGGAAGAGTTGCCTTCTGCACCCAGGAGCACGAAGACGGCCAAACCTGTCTGGGCTACGAGGTTGAACATGCTCGACCACCGGAACTCTGTTGGCTCAAGGGCCATGGGGACCGATCCGCGGTGTGCGACAAGGATCCGCTAGCACGGGCTGACGGCGAAGTGTAGGTCTCGGGAGCGGGGCGGTTATGGCCTGCCACCGACCGGCACTTACACGGTGATCCGCCCTCCGGGCTGACCACGCGAGGAGCCTTCCTCGTGTTGAAGTCCAACCCAGGAGGTCATCACACTTGGGATAGAGCCGGTCAGCGCGAAGTGACGCTCATGTCGAACTGGCTATGAAGTTTCGCCCCGAGATCGGACAGTTCACGGGGCTGTTCTCGGCAGGGGCCTTGATCCAGCTCGCAGACGTTGCGGCAACGGCCTTGTGCAACCGCACCGCCCAACAACGAAACCCCCAGGGGGGGACTTTTCCACTGTCAGTTCAGATGAGCGCCCAACTAGTCGGGAACACAAACTCTGGCCGAGCGATAGCCCGGTCGACACTCATCTCGGCCGGTAAGTCAGTGATGGCGGCGCAAACGCTGGTACAGGATGAGAACGGGAAAAGCCTGGTCCTCCTGACGAGCACTCACATCATCAAGGCCATCCGCAACTAACCCAGGCCGACCTGAAGCCGGCCGATATCGGGCGGGGTACTGGGTATCCCAGAACACTTAATACACGTGTGATCCACAGTGCATCCCAGCGTCTTCCACGCCGGACTGAGAGGGTGCACGGATGAGCCCTTCCCGAACCTTGTCCGTGGCGCGTCCCCGAACGGCGAGGACCGCTACTTCCTCGGCGATTCGCTTGTCGACCGATATCGGAGTTCGTGGCCGGGAGGGTGCGGACGAACACGTTGCGGGCCGTCGCCTTCGACCTGAAGACGTTTTTCACGGTCGTCGACAAGAATCCGACTGATGTTGTGGCGGCGGACATCTTCGACTTTCTGGCCCACCGACGCGGTGACCGGCGTGTCGTCCGTCTGATCGACGAAGAGTCGGGCCTGGCCGCTCGGACGATCGCCCGCCGGCTGTCGTCGGTGTCGGGTTTCTACTCCTACGTGATCGCCCGGGACGACACGCCGCTCCGGGCCAACCCGGTGCCGGGGACTGTCAACCCGACGGAGGGGCGGGCGGAGCACGCTCGCCCCGCTGGTCCGGGTGCCCCGCACGTTGCCCCAGATCCTCTCGCCTGGCGAGGTCGACGGGTTGGTCGGTGCACTGCGCACCCACGCGACCGGGCCATGGTCTTCGCCATGGTGTTGGGCGGGCTCCGGCGGTGCGAGGTGCTCGGGTTGCGGTTGGCCGACATCCAGGTGGCCGAGCGCTCGCTGTTCATCGCCGAGGGCAAGGGAGGCCACCAACGGATCGTCCCGATATCGAATGCCTTCTTCACTTCGGTCGGGACTACCTGGGGCTGGAGCGGCCCGGTGGTCTCCACCGACCGGGTCTTCGTGGCCCTGAAGGGACCGAGCCGGGACATCGTCTGACCGGCGAAGGGTCGACGTCATCATGCGGGGAGCCCGACCAACACGCCGGCCTCCAGCGGGCCACCTGCCACCAACTCCGCCACACTTGCCTCACCCGACTGCGGGAAGCGGGCATGGCCCTGGAGGCCGTCCAAGCCCAGGCCGGTCACGTGTCCATCGAGTCGACCCCGGGTCTACCTGCATCTCACCAACGACTGGCTGGCCATCGAGTACCGGTGCGCCGCCGATCTCATCGATGCCGGGCACGCCGACGAACTGCTCGCCCTGGAGGCCATCAACGCATGAGTGCCCTTGTCGCCACCATCGAGCCCTGGATTCCCGAGACTGCCTCCGACCGGGAATGGGTGGTGCTCGCCGCCATCTGCCCCCAGGCCAGTGCCACCATCGGCCGCTACGTCCAGCAGCTGAGCACCTTCCTCGCCCCACACAGTGTTGAGCTGGCCGACATCACACTCCGCCAGCTGGTCCGGTGGATGGCGGCCGAGACCGACGCGACCACGGTGGCCGGCATCGCCCGGACTCACATGGAGAACTACAAGCTTTGGTTGTCCGTCCAGCCCGGGACCAGTGACGGACACCTGGCCAAGAACACCCAGCGCCACCGGTTGCGCACCATCCGGATCTTCCCAGAACGACTTATCGAGTGGGACTGGAGCGACGCTCCGACTCGGACCCGGTCTTCCATGGGGACATCGCTCCCCGCAGCAACCCACTGCCCAAGTTCTTGAACGACCAGGACGCCGCCAAGCTAATGCGAGCGGCCCGGTCCCATCGGCTCCCTCGCTATCGACTGGTGATCGAGATGTTGGCCCGCACCGGCATGCGGGCAAGCGGAACTCTGCGACCTGGCCGCCGACGCCGTCACGTTGATCGGGGACGCCTATTGGCTCAGGATCCCGGTCGGCAAGCTTCGCAACGACCGGTTCATCCCCCTCCACCCCGAGCTGGTGGTGCTGCTGGCCGCCTGGACGGCGGACAACAGCGAGTACATCCGAGACCAGAAGCGACTCATGGCCGACCACCACTCGCCGATAGACCGGCGGACCGTTCATCGGATCGTGGCCACCACGGCGAAGAAGGCCGGCATCGGCAACGTCCATCCCCACCAGCTGCGTCACACACTGGCCACTCAGGCCATCAACCGGGGTATGCGTCTCGAAGCCATCGCCGCACTGCTCGGTCACCAATCGATGGACATGACCCTCGTCTATGCACGGATTGCCGACCGGGTGGTGGCCGATGAATACGCATCGGTCGCCAACCAGATCGATGCTCTCTATGCCACTGCCGGGTCACCGACGACAGCCCTGCCGGCCGAGATCGAGACCGAGGCCATGGTCCGCCTCCGCCAGGAGTCCCACGCACGAATGCTCGGGAATGGCATGTGCACTCGGCCGGTCGAACTGGACTGCCCAATGGAGTGGATCTTGCGAGACCTGTGCGTACTTCCGAACCGG
>CAWIOU010000024.1:0-359550 GCA_963837805.1 uncultured Acidimicrobiaceae bacterium | reverse complement strand
TAGAGAGGGGCCACGACAGCGCGGGCCAAAAGCGCCGCGGAACGGGCAGGGCGACGACACGGAACGGCCCGGGCGCCGAGCCGGCGGGGCGACGGGCGGACGGGGACACGGGACAGCGGGGCGGCCACCCGAACGGGGAGGGGGGCGGAGAGGGGGAAGGGGTGAGCAACGGTTGGGCTCGTCCCCCAACCCGGATACCGTAACGACGGTGAGCGACCCTTCCCTCCAACTCGGCTCGAAAGGCGTAGTTCGGTGGCGGGCATTTTCACAGATGGCCGTGTATCACCGAGCTTCAGGCTGTGGATTCAGGGCGATGACGCCTACATCGCCCAGCGGAGCCTCAAGGACATCAAGGTGAGCCTTCACACGAAGACGGGTGATGCTCACGCGGGCATCCGTGGACCACGGGGCCTCAGAGGCGTGGACGGGCAAGGTCGGGTCCAAGTGGCTCTCCGATTGGAAATCCAACCACGAGTTCTCGCCCGGCTGGCAGGAGTTGTTCTCGGTCATCCATCCCGAGCCCGAACTCAGGGCGTTCAACGAAGAAGGCGTTGACGAGGTCTAGGTCTGATCGACCTGCCCGTCCCCACGGGATGTCGCTGGCCATGACCCTGTTTCCCAAAGTCACGCCGTCGCACAGGCCAGCCGAGTCACCTTTGACGACGCGCTTACCACGTTGCCACGTTCGATAGCGGCGAATTGCAATTCCATCTGATGGCACTCGTTCATCCTTGGACTGACGAACAACGTGGGTGGGCGACCAACGCCCGTCTCCTGAGGCCAGGCACCACGGAGTATTCCCTCATACCGCCTAGCGGCTTCAACATCGATTCACCCGCGCGCGGCTTTTGAAGCTAGTGAAAAATACGCACGACGGTCGGTGGTATGTGGACCTCGCAGCGAAGGAACCCGGAGACTCATCCTCTGGACAGTCGTGAGGTCCCCTATTGAGCGATCAGAGGATCACACTGGCCACCGGCGGTAGCGACCCACCTGATGTTCGGCAGCACCCCGAACAGCCCGAGTTTTTCGATTTCATCCGACGCTCAAGAAGCCTATCGCTCCAGCCGATCATTCATGGTGGGCACGTTCGAAGGAGAGGCCGACCACAATGATCGAGGCTGAAGCGCACGGCCTGAACTGGTTTCTCACTCAGCCAATCTGGCCCGTATTCCTTGTAATCGCCGTTGGGCTAGTAGTGATCCATTTCTGAGCAAACGCGAAGACGGATCAGAGCCGAAGAAAGACAGCGGGTGACTCGTGAACTCAATCCAGAGCTAGCAGATGCCCAGGAACGAGTCCAACAGCACATGCACGAGTACCGCGGTTCGGCCCAGTACAATTCGATCGCCAGCAACGCTTGGAAGAAGCCAAGACTCGACGCCGCCAATCTTCCGCCGCAGCTGTACAGCACAGACTGGAGACCAAAGCACGGTGCGCTGCAGGCGATCACCGGGGCACTTACCACCCAACCGAATCGGGCCGAAAGATCACCAGATGCCTCGATTGTAAACAACGACTACCCGACGACTTCCAGTAGTCCGCCCACCCAGTTCAGCGAGATTGCCAGGTGCTTCTATGGGCGTTCGGTCGTCAACCTTTGACGGCTTCAGGTGATCACGGGTGCCCCACCGACCCGGTGTACTGAGACACCCCGAACCCCTTCTCGGTATCGGCACGTACCGGATGGTCTTCAGGCGGCCTCGAAGCCGGGAGTCCTCTTCGGTTCGATCGGCGGTAATCGGTGCGGCTGTAAGGGGCACCGTCTCGCTCAAGCGGCAATGATCTGGTCGATATGAGCGCTGTTGAATCGGATGAACTTGACGCCCGACTGCGATCAGCCTTGCGTGACCAGGTCGTTCCTCGCCTTGATTACTCCCTACCGCCCACGCCCCTGGGGGTCGGTGCGTTCTCGGCCAACTATGCCTTTGAGCTTGCCGGGTCCCGGTCGGAATGTCGGGTCGGTTGGTGTTGCGCCTTGTCCCAGGACCGGGTCTGCAGGTGCGCACCGAGGCCGGACTACAGGACGGTGCTCGGGCCACGGGTATCCCGGCGCCTCGGGTTCTGCTTGTGGAGCCCTCTCCCGAGGTGCTTGGTGAGCCGTTCATGGTGATGGAGTTCCTGCCCGGACAGGGTTTTCTCGGCGGCATCGAGTGGTACCGCTTCGCCGAGACTTCCCCAAGATGCTGAGATCCTGGCCCGCGACCTTTGCCACGATCATGGAGCTGCTCGCAGCTACTGACACCGCCCCCGTGCTCGAAGCACTGGCACGCCAAGGTGTACCTGACAGACCTTGCCCGAACCACACGTCACCTGTCGTGGATCGA
Source organism: uncultured Acidimicrobiaceae bacterium (assembly GCA_963837805.1). Taxonomy (GTDB): domain Bacteria; phylum Actinomycetota; class Acidimicrobiia; order Acidimicrobiales; family RAAP-2; genus Bog-756. The sequence continues at coordinate 357,223 of CAWIOU010000024.1, read as the reverse complement.
AGAGACACTCGGCACTGACAGCGGATTGGACGACGGCATTGCCTGGCTTAGAGCGAACGAGCCCCATCTGCCCGAACGGCTCCGCCTCGTCCACGGCGACCTGTGGCCCGCAAATGTGCTCTTTGGGCACGGGGCGCTGTGCGGTCTTGTCGACTGGACGATGGGTGCCGCGGCGACCCGGCCCTGGACGTTGGCTTTGCCAAGGTGGGCCTTGCCCTGATGCCCGAGCCGTTCCCGCCACCGCCTCCGCTCCGCACGGCCATCCACGCCTGCGGTTCACGGATGGCGCGGCAGATCCACGACAGCTGCGCCCCTCGTTGGCGGCGACAGTCGAGTCGGCTATTACGAGGCCCTCCGGTGCATGGTGCAGATCGCTGTTGTGTTACACCGACCGCGAGGCACGGGCCGCGACAACGGCTTGAGCACGGCATCCCAGCGCTCATCAAACACCTCAACACGGTCACCGGTATCGATATAGCAACACCACAACGCCCCACTGAAATGCCGGATAGCGGATGAACCGCCTACCCACAACAACCCTGCCCCCACTGGTGTGCACGGGTGATGCCGGCGGCCCTGGACGAGGTCCATGGAACCACGCTCACGGGTCCCCGTCCCATGTCCCTTGAGGAGGCGGTAGAAGGACGATCCGGTCTTCCTGAGCGTGCTCCGTGGCGTGGTTAGGTTGGCGGCGGAGTATCGGGATGAACGGGTTCCGGTACCGAAAGAGATTGCGACGCTCGCAGGCCGAGCTCGAACAGGTCGTCGAGGGCGACCAGCCGTGTGCGCATCCCATTGCCGTCGTCCGCCGTCATCAGCGGCCAGCCTCCGGCATCTTCAGCCCCCGCTGCCGTGTCCGGGAGCGCTTCTGTGCGTCCGATATCCATCTTGGCCTCGACGGCCTCGGTCACTAGGAAGTACTCCTCAGCGACGGTGCGGTCCGAGATGCGTGCGTCAGGTAGTCGTCATCGGCATTGACCGATGGCCGAGGAGGGCGGCGATGGCCTCGAGGCTCATGCCTCTGTTGATGGCTTCGGTGGCCAAGGTGTGGCGAAGCTGGTGAGGGTTGACGTGTCCGATGCCTGCAGCGTCTTCATCGACTCCACATAGCGATACGGCTTCCGCGGTCGAAGGGGTGGCCGTCGTTGCGCACGACAAGCGTCCTGAACAATTACAGTTGCCTCTCGTCCTGCGGTACTCGTTGATGAGGTCGACCAGGATGGGATCGAAGGGGACGTATCAGTGGTTGTCGAGTTTGCCCACCAAGGTATTCGCAACCAGTACGTGTCGCTGATCTGAACCATGGCATCGTCCTCCAGCGATTCCCAGCTCGCCTTCCCGCATGCCGGTCCGGGCCAACGACTCCATCATGAGGCGCCGGGGCGACTGTCGGTGTCCTTGGCCACCGCCGCCGTGAACTTGGCCATCGTGCGATCATCGAGGAACCTCGGTAGCGGCTCGTCGGCCTTCGGGATGTCGACCGGGAAAGATCGGGTCGCGCGCCGGGGCGTCGTCGTCGCCCACTCGATGATCCCGCTCGAAAAAGCTGCGCAGCTGTCCCAATCGGTGACAGATGATCGTGGTCGGAGACTTCTACCAGCTGCTGCCAGGCGCTTGGCCTGCCACATCCTTGAAGTCCTCGATGTAGCAGCGCTCGACATCAGCGACGCAGAGGCACCACGATCGGCCTCGGTCACCCGACGGCGAAGAAGCCGGGAGACGTGCGATGTCGAAGGCAGCCACCCGTCCCAGCCAGGCCGGACGGAGTCTGGTCCAGATAGTGGGCCGTCGTGCAGGCCATGAGGGGCGCACGTGGGCGATCTCCGCCCAGGTGATTGTCGGGGCTCAGCCACCTGCAACACAGTCAGCTGGTCTCGGGGAGCCCGGGCAGGAGGAAGGAGGAGGCGGGGGCCGCTCATTCGGCCACCCCCACCTGGGCCTGGGCATCGATAGCCTCGGCGGCCCAGCGATACTCGTTGGCCAGCCAGATCGCCTCCGAGGTGGAGGAGTAGATCCGGGTGGAGGCGATGAAGACGGAGTGACCAGCCAGGGCCTGGATGGCCTCAATGGCGCTGCCGCTTCCTTCGCCCGGGTGAAGACCATGTGTGGCGGAGCTCGTCGGCGCATTTGCCGTCCACCCAGCCGAGCCCGGGTCTGGTGCGGCACTGAACACCTGGTCCGGTCCTTTGGCCGTCGAGCTGGCCCCGTCTCAGCTCCCTCAGGACGACAAACGAGATAGTAGTGGCGGCGTCGGCTCGTCGTTCTTCTGTGTGGGTCGTCGGCCGCCGTTGAGAAGGAGTCGGTTGCGGCGAGATGGAGGCCGAGCCGTTGGTGGCCGCCCTTGCCGTCAGCGAGATGGACGACTGTCTCGCCCAGCCGGAGGTCCTCGAGACGGAGACCGAGCGCCTCGCGCCCGCCGGAGACCCCCGAGCGGCGTCGCCTGAGCCATCAGCCCGGTCCCGATCGGTCCGGAACGCCCGACGTCGGCGGCTTCGACTTCGTTGGTGTCGAGGTGCAGGGGTAGGCGTCGCGCGCCCCGGACCAACTCGGCGCACCCATCGAGTAGCGGATGGCGGCTCCGACGGTGGGCGTCCCCCAGGGCGCCGGGTTGGCAACCGCTGCAGCGTCCCCTCGGATGACGGGGTGGCGGCGACGGTTTCGACGCAGCAGCCCGACCGGACGCTTCCGCCGTTGCCGCCGACGGGGCCCAGACGCCCGCCGTTGGCCGGATCCGCACCACGTTGTTCACTCCAGCCCGGACCGTTGCTGGCTGGTGATGAAGGGAGGGCGCCGTCCTTGCGGCGCGGTGTTCACCTCGGCGGCTTCTTGTTGACGACCCGGAGAGAATTTGTTCAGGTGAGTAGGCATGACCCCACACCATGTCTCGGTCGGCGCCGGGCCGAGGCGAACTCCAAGACTCATGGGATTCGGCTCCGATGAGCCGACCCGATGGGTTGCTCTCGGCGGATCAGAGACCAACAGAAGACACTCGAATCTCAGAGACTCCGCTACAGGCACCCGCACCTCCTGGTTGGACTTTCCACTCGAGAAGCTCTCGTGTCGAGGGGTCGGTCCAGAGGCGGATCGCCGTGTCAGTGCCGTTCGGTGGCAGGGAACCTCTGTTCGATCAACCCTTTTGGTTGGGCGGGACCAACGCCTCCCAGTGTCTCGGATGCGGCCTCTTTTTCCCGGACCGCCCCTGACTCGCGCCGTCAGTGCTCGACCCTGTCGCCTTGGCGATAGTGGGCAGGCTGAACGTGTGCCAATCTCGGGAGGATCTCCGTGTCGAACCAGACCCCGGGTCCATGGAGTCGCCTGTTCCTGACGTCGACCAACGTCGCTTGCTGTTTCCCGTTGCGGGCATTGGCCTCCGATCTCGATTGTCGGGGCCTCCGCCGTGTGTGTCGGTCGCATCCGGTCCGTTCCCAATGACGCTCAGCGGCAGCCCTTCCGCTTTCCGCCATTGACACTCCAGTCTCGCGGCGTCGTCCAGGGAGGCAACCCGGGCACCAGTCGATGCGGGGTCGGTCCCGGTCCGGATCCATCCGCAACTGACTTCCGCACCCCCGGCACACCCGGAGCGGCAAAGGCGGTGACGATGACGGTTTGGCCAGGCGTTTTCCCCGTGGCGCCAGACTCCGGGGTTGGGGCCGGCCGGCTTGGGCCCTCCCTTCGCCTTTCCCGGAACGTTTGCGGGCTGCCGCCTTGTGCTTCGACCCGCTGAGCACCGTCGGCACCGGCACGTCATAGGGCGACGACGAGGCCAGCAGCTCGGCAACGTGCTCGACCACCGGACCGAAGGCCACGGCGTAGGAGGGCATGGCCTCCGCCATGCGATGGGTGATCGGCGCCAAGCAGCGCACCACGCCTCGGTCGTCCTCGACGAACTCCCGCTTCCGCAACGGGCCGGCGAGCACATCGAGCACGTGGGCATCGACGTTCGGCCGGACTGCCTCCATGAGATCGCAGGCGAACGAGGCCCGGCCGGCAACGTCGGCATGGAGGATGCCGATCCCCGGATCCAGTCCCATCCGTCGGGCTGCCAGGCCGGCCTCGATCTCCGCCAGCTTGTACCCGTAGTTGAGCAGTGCGCCGGCCGGGTCGGTAGCGTTTTTGGCATCTGGGGATTGATGGAACTGCGACGTCCGTTGAACCGGAGCCAGTGATCGGGAACCCGGGGGACATCCTTCCGGTCGAACACCGCCTCGACGCAACGCTCGAAGGCGGCGAAGTAGACGTTGGCGCTCGCCGCCTCCAGCTGGCGGACCTCTCGATGGAGTCAGCTGCTCTCGACCTCGGAGGCGAGGCTCTCGATCATCGAGGCCGGCCTCTCCTCTTCGAAGTGCAACCGCAGGACCTGGGCCTGGCCAGCCAGCTTGGTCCCGATCAGGTACTGGGTAACCGCCAGGCCCGCCGGTCCGTAGAGTGCGAGGGCCTGGGCTCGGAGCAGCCGGGAATCGTCCCTTCCCGGTGGCCGGAAGCCAAGTATCGCCCCGTCGTTGCTGAGCACGACCAGCGGTGTGCCCACCCTGGAGCACCACCGGAGAGCATCGAGGCTGACCGCACCGACGGTTCCGATCCCGACCACCACCCGGCGGGGCGGATTGATCTTGGAGTACCGGCGAATGCGTCGGTCCTGGCCTACGCCGTCCCGAAGTTCGAGGTGGCCCCGTTCGACGACCACCTGGGCGCCGAAGCCGTCGACGACGGCCACCTCGGCCCGGTCGCCTTGGGCGTAGAACCTCGGCTTCGGCGTTGGGCATCCTCGGATCACCCGAGGTCGTCGAGAGGTAGTGTCCGTTTCTGTCATGGGAGTTCACTCTCCTATGGCCATGCCCCCCGGGCCGGCTAACCGGTGCGGGGGCTCTTTATGTGGCTACATCTACCCTTTGGTTCTGGCTGAGCACTACGTTGGCTGTTCAGGACGATTGCGTTCATCCGCTCGGTGTGGTCGAAATGAGATAGTCTCCCCCGGAGTCTGAAAGGACCGTAATGTCACTACTGAAACTCTCTCCGATGCACTCGTCGTCCTCCCGCGTGAACTTCAGACTCGTATAGGAGCCGGGAGGGATGAGGTTGCCCCATGCGACCTGATTCGACGGCTGCAGACTGCAGACCTTTTCGTCGATGTGATCTCGTCGGTCGTTCTTATCGAGAAGCACCCCATCGATCCGTAGACCGAACCATTGACTACCTGAGCGAACAACGGGCTCACCTGATCAACGGAGTGGGTGTACGTCTCCTTCAACCCTTCGGCCTTCTGCTCCTCGTCGATGTAGGTCGTGTTGCTTACGTCGCCGTCAAGCAGGTTGCTGTGGGCGTAGTTGGTCGGGACCCCGGCTCCTGCGTTGAGAGTCGTATCTAGATGCTGGAAAAAGTCGGCCCCAGGCCTGCGGTGCGCTCTGAAGCGGGAAGCGCACAATCGGCGGACTTACGGAGGAGAAGAGGGTGAAGGCATGGAGGTCATCACCCTCCTCAAATGAAGTGACAAAGGCGATGATCCACGGGGTTGCGGGGCTCGTCTTCGTAAAGACAACCCACCAGGTGTGGCTCAGCTGGTTGTAGCCCGTCCCATTGAGACCGGCGAGGAAGGAAATCGGGTAACCACTCTGGACAGGGGCATTGATGACTGCCCTGGAGTAGGTCATCGGGCCAGCGAGGCAACCACAGTCAAGAGTTGCGACCGAGTCGTCCAGTGCCGATGGCGTTGTATAGGCGCTAAGCGAGGCTCGGTCATCGGAGACCATCGCATGGGCATACCCCGTCCAGGTTGTGGTGAGCACGTTCTCTGCCACTGATTGCGGGATCAGATTGCCGGGGGTCCGGTTGCCGCTGATGGAGCCGGGCCCGCAGATAGGGAGGAGCTGGCGGCGAAGCCTCGGTGGTCGGCGGTCCCCCAGTCCCTCCAATCACAGGAGTCGTCTGTGTCGCGCTCCTGGATGAGCCGTTCGAGAGGAGTCGGAGGACTTGCAGGACCGTTCGTGGTGTTGTCTGGGCTGGATGAGGGCGGGCTGGTCTTGGACGAACCCTGGATCGCGTAGTTGACTCCGACGGCCGAACCCGCCCCAATCGCAAGGAGAGTGACAATACCGACGATCAAGGCCAGGGGTCCCACTCGCCACCGATGACTGTGCTCACCGGATGCGGGGCTGAGTTCCGGGACAGGACTTGGTTCGAGATCTGTTGGGAAGTTCGGCGGCCGCGGCCCAGGGAGGACGTGCTCTGGCGGATGCCTTTCTGGGGGCCTCATAGCCGGAGGATGTATCTCGGGTGGGTGCGGCGCTTCCGGACTGGCCTCGGGTGGATCCACATAAGGGGGATTCCAGGTTCCGTCGTCGGCCTGCCACCAACCGGCCCCCTGGGGAGGATCGCTCACTGACCTTCTGACCCCATCGAAGGGAGTTCCATGGGATATTCATCGGCGAGCCTGGCCGGAACCTAAAGTCTGCGGGCAGATGGGGCCGAGGCGCTGGTAAGCGCTGCTCAATCGCACCTTCCGTTCACTGCTGGTCGCCGCTGAGGACCAGGCGCAACAGTTAGGGTCACCGGACGCAATTTAGATCCGAGCCTTACCAACGATTGAAATCAATTTCGCTGCTCGAATGGAACGGTAGGTGGAGGTTCGACCCCTGGAGGACTTGACAATCCCAGAAGGTTCCACTGGACGCCGAGACCCACTCCCAGTATCGAGGCAAATCCGAGACACGCTTGTTGCTGGATCTCATGGAACAGCGGCTCAGCAAAGAGGTGCCCGACGTCGTGGTCGATTCTCGTTGCTTGTTGAAAAGCCAGATAGTCAGGTCGAGCGAGGTGATCGATACGGCGCGCCCACTCCCACAGTGGCGCTGCGTCGGCCGAGCAGACGAGATCGAGATGCCGCACGGTCAGAATGACCGTTGACATCGCAATGTATTGGTTTCTTGCCACTTGCCTTTGCGCATCCGTCGGATGGTCTCCGGCACCAAGCGCTTTCAGGATCTGACCCTGCAATGTGTCAGGAGATGGGAGCTCGCCCATGTCGTTGGTGATCTCTATTAGATTTCGCAGGTCGCGTTTCGATGCCTCGGTGGCACCAGAACCGGCCAAGCGGTCGACGCGTGCCTTGATCGCGGCTCGTCGCAACGATCGGTCTCCTCGGGGGCGTCGTTCTCCACGTGAACGATCGTCTATCCGAGATGCCCCTGGTTGCCCGATCGATGAAGGCGCGCGCCTGCAAGCTGGCCAGCCCAAAATGCCAATGCCCTCTGGGCCTGTGTGGTTTCAATACCATCGACACCAAAGCGCCAGAGCGCCATGGGGAGATTGACCAGGGTGGTGAGTGGATTTTTATCCTCACGACGTCTTCTCAATGTGTCAATGAATAGCCATCCCTGGATGGGGTGCCAAAGTCCTTCCCCTCCCCGCCGTGGGGCTCTGGCCACGGCCTTGCCCACTAGACCCAGGCCCTGGTACTCGGAAAATCGGCGTTTGAGGCTGTCCGGCGACTCAGGCTCTGCGGCTTCTGCCATTTGAACGATCTCTTTGAGCGTCACGAGATCTGACTGCTTCATCACCTGATTACATTACGGAGAAATCGCGGGTCTCCACCAGGGCCGAACACCGAAGCTGTTAGTGCCATGCGAGTCGCCGATCTACCCGATCCACGCGCCAGACACCGTCGTCTGGATCACCTCTGTCGAGCCTTGGCAGCGAGAAGGCCTCCTGCTGACGCCTTGCTACGGGCTGGAGTGACGATCGCCCTCAGCATTGTGGGTGCAATCACCCCTGACGCGGTGACGCCGCCGGCTCCAACCGGCGACGCCACATCAAACCTGACATCTTCGCAACCTCAGGTCACCCAAATCGTACCCCCGGGCGACCTCACTCACGAGGACGATCCCGGTGGCAGTTCGACCTGACCTGCCTCTCTTCCCTTCGTCGTGCGGCCAATCGGCCGGCTTTCCTCGGCCGGCAGCCGTCCGATCGTCTCGTCATCCGTCAGCCGACACCGGTCTGCTTACCCGGCGCAATACCGACCCGGGCACAGTCGGTCGGCGGGCTGTCGACCGGGTCGACCTATCTCCGGCGGAAAGGTTCACGTCCCGGACTCTCGGCACGAGAGGCGCTGGGCCATGAGCGTCTCGAGGTCCGGACCGGGCGGTCCATCTCTGTGCTGCTCGATCGACCGGAGCCCTTTGCCATCCTCGAAGCGCCCACGCGTCGTGAGGCATCCCGGGCCGGCCCGTACGACTCGCTCGTCGGGAAGATGGCGGCGGCCAAGATTTCGCCGAAGCAATTCGAGCGAACGGTCTCGGGCTGGCGGCCGATCAGGGGCGAACGGTTCCTCAGCGACCCGAACCGGGTGTTGGCCGTGCTGGAAGCCCGTCGGGCCGGCGAACTGGACCTCTTCGTCTACGAGTCGGGGCGGTCGTCATGAGGCGGGCCGCCGACTACCTCTGCGTGTTCGTCGGCCGGCGAGCCGACCACCTGCACCACCCCTCGGGACGGGATGCCGACGGCAAATACCTCGACCGGGATCTGGTCATCCCCCTCGCCCGCGTCCAGCACGATCTCGAACACGTGGCCCTCGACCAGACGACTCTTCGGCTGACGGATCGACCTTTCCCGAACATGTCCTGCGACTCCGTCGGACCGGGCACATCCTCATTCGCCTGGTCGACCACCAAGGGTACCGAATCCATCCTCTTGCCCAGCTCGTTCGTCAGTGAGTTGGCACTGCATGCTCCACCGCATCGCCCGGGACCTGGAGGAGTCAGCTGACCGTGGAAAACCGGGCCTTCCAACGCCGCGTCGTGCACTTCCGCCAGTGGCCGGGCTCCGACCGCTGGCGCCCGCCGACCGAGCTTCCGGCCTTCTCGCCACAGGCTCGGAGACCGGAGTCGGGCTGGTCCTTGTCGGTGCGTCGGAGATTGGCGCAGAGGTCGAGCGATTCGGGCTCGGGGCGTACCTGGTCGTGATGGGACGATCCATCCTCTCCGCCGGAGTCATCGTCGGCACCGACCTCGATGAGGATTGGCCCTGCTGCGATCACCCGATGGGCGGCGGAACAGACCGTGGCCACGACCAGCGGCCCCCAACCGTGGACGGTGGAATCGGTCGACGAGTTCTTCGACCCCCGATGCGGCACGTTCACAAGACGCGCCTACGGCGGTGCCGGCTGGTGCATCGGTGCCGACCTCGGCCGGGTGTTCGGACTGGTGGCCGAGCACTGGGGCGGGAGGCTCGGAACCAATGCCCGCTCCTGGGAGGTGTGGCTGCCGGGTTGGGGCAGAGGAGCACGAGCACGGCCGCTGGAAGCGGACATCGCCCCACCGACCGCCATTGTGGGTCGAGTCTCGTGCGTGTCGGTTGGCGCATCAGGTTCGCCCCCTGCGAGAAGGGCTACGGCAAATACCACCAGGGACGGCAGTGGCCCGGGGCATTCCTCGATGTGCTCTCGCTCGCCTACGCCCTCGACGCCGACCGGGGGGCCGGCTTCGCCGAGCACTGCCAGAACTTCGACCTCCCACCGGTCGAACTGCCAGTGGCCGTGCCGGTCGACGCCGACGGGGCGGCACAGATGGCCGATTCGCCGTGCTGGCCGTCCGGGAGCTGGCGCTCGCCCTCGACGACCATGCGTCGCGATGGTTCACCTCGCCCGACGATCGGCGGGAGGGCCGGGGCCGGCTCGACCTGGCCCGGTTGTCGTCGCCCGGCGGGATCGCCGCCCAGATCCCGGTCCGCTTCGGCATTCGGGCACCGCATCTGACCTTCGGTCTCTCCGAGGAGGAGCTGCAGGCCTGGGCCGAGTCCTTCCACGGCGGATGGTGCGAGGCCGACCATCGGCTCCTCGGGGTGCCCTTCCAGGGTGCATCCGTCGATGTCTCGTCCTGCTACCCGCTGGTGGCCGAGCTCATCGGCTGGTGGGAGCTGCTCTGCGCCGAGCGGATCGTCCGGAGGAAGGTCACGGCCGCCCTCCGCCGGCTCTGCCAGCGTGCGGTCGTGGATCCGACCGTGGTCCTCGACCCGGAGGTGTGGCGACGGTTCGGGTGCTGTCTGGTCCAGGTCCGCCCGGACTTCGAGGCGTTCCCGATCGAAGTCGAGGACCCTCTTCGTCCCGACGGTCGGCTGGAGGTCCTGCCGGTGTCCTCCCCGGATCGCCCGATCTGGACCACCGCCCTCAACGTGATCGGCGCATCGGTCAAGTCGGAGAAGGTACCCGAGATCATCGGGGCCACCGCCTATGTCGCGCGACGGTCGCCAGTCCGGCCTCCGGAGACGACTTCCCTCTCCTCCCGGGGGTGGTGGCTTCCGATCGAGGACGGTCCCGCCCGTCGTCTGGTCGACCACCGCCGGAAGGTGAAGGCCGAGGGAGACCTGGTTCTCGCCGCCGAGCTCCGGGTGGTGGTCAACGCCCTGGTCTTCGGGAACTTCGCCCGGATGGACGAAGTCCTCCTCACGGGAAGGGCGGACCTGGGTCCGGGGGGAGCGACCCGGGTCCACTGGTGTGCCTGCCCATCGCCTCCTCGGTGACGGCAGGGTCCCACCTCCTCCTCGCCGTGCTCGAACGCCTGGTGAGGACAGGGGCGGGATCGTCGCCTACCGGGACACCGACTCCTCGATCATCCCGTCCTCTCCCGACGGGGGAGACATCACCCTCCCCGACGGGACGTCCATCCACCTGTTGTCCTGGGCCGAGGTGGACGAGGTCATCCGCACCTTCGACGGCACACTGTCCCAGGCGCAGAAGGTTTGGAGCTGCGATGCGGGGAGACGAATCCGTCCCCACTCGAATGCCACTCATCTTCGGCCCCAAGCGGCATGTGGAGTACGTACGGGGACGAGATCGTCGACCTCACCGAGCAGGCGTCGGCGGTGGCCTACGTCGACCCCCCCTCCATGAGGGGGAGGACGCCCCAAGGGTTACCGGCGGTGGTCCTACGCGGCGGTGGAGAGGGAAGTGGCCTACGCATAGCCAGGGGTGTAGACCCGGAGGCGCTCCGTCCCCCGGCACCATGGGACATCAACAGCGCCCCGTCACACCGACTCCCCCGTTCCCGGCCCTCCGCGCTTCATGGTCAAGTCCCCGGAGATGGCGGGACTGCTGCCGTCCTCCCTGGGGCGCCAGCCCGGGTACCCGGTATGTGCGAGGCCAGTGGGGCCACTTGGAGCGGGACCTCCTATGGGCAGGACAGTGGTGGCCCTCGACCCCGGTGGGGACCTCTCCAACTGGCAGGACCTCCGTTGGGTCGACAAGTCGACGGGTGAACCGGTGCGGGTGACCACCGGACCGGACCCCGCGGGAGCCATCATCCTGGAGTCCCTCGACGAACGGGCCATCCCTGTGGTCCCGGGTACCCCGGAGCGAACTCATCGACCATGTGGTCATCGACCCCGATCTGGTGGCCTACTCCGGACGGGTCTCCGGGGTCATCGACGCCGATGTGGATGGCCTGGGTGACCTCCGCAGGTCGTCGGCCGCCTCCAAGGGATGCAACCGTCTGGGGCCGTGCAGAGGGAGGCTGCCCGCCTGGGGAAGCGGGCATTTGCCCGTACAGGGATACCGCCCACCGTGGCCGAAAGGGCCGCACAGAGGAGGACGAATCTCCATCCGGAACGTCGACAAGGCACTCAGGGCGATGAGCCAGGACAGAGGCCGATGTGGTGTGTGCCCTTCCCGGGTGCGACGGGATCGTTCCCCGGGCCAATGCCCTCGTACTGCTCCAAGGCCCACAGGGACCAGGCCTATCGGCAACGGAAGAGGGCAAGGTACCCCGATGCCCTGTACCTCCATGGAATCGATGTCCCCGGTGCGGTGCCGCCCTCTACGGGGAGGCCCGGTCACCTTCCATGCCCCATGTGCCATACCTCGAACGGGGACAGTCCCCGGTGAACCACGACCGAGGGACTGTCCACGGTCATACACCTCTTCCAGAAGACCATGTGGCTACCCGACCCGGGGGTGGTCTACCTGGTACTGGCCACGGTGGCGGCCAACCGTCTACCCGGGGACCCGGTATGGCTCCTGCTCATAGGTCCCCCTTCCAGTGGAAAGTCCGAAGCACTGGGGGCACTGTCCGGACTACCGGAGGTCCACTATGTCTCTACGTTCACCGAAGCGGGACTCCTCAGTGGGTCCCCGACCCGGGAGGGTGATGCGCCACCGGGGGCTTGCTCCGACCAGTTGGGAGAGCGAGGCGTCCTCATCGCCTCCGACTTCGGGACCCTCCTGAACGAGCACGGGTCTACCCGGAACCGAATCTTCGCCTGCCTCCGGGAGGTCTTCGACGGGCAGCTCATCCGACGCCTCGGCACCGGTGGGGGTCGGACCTACGTGTGGGAGGGACACGCAGGGTTCCTGGGGGCGTGCACCGAAGCGGTGGACTCATCCGCGGTCGACCTCGGTCTCCTCGGGGAGCGCTTCTCCTACTACCGGATGCCCGATGTCACCGCCGGGGATGACTACCTGGCGTCGATGGTGGCCGAGGAGAACGCCAGGCCACCAGCCGGAGATCCGGGACGAACGGGCCGGTGCTGTGGTCACATTCTTCGACGGCCTGGTACTCCGAGGGGTACTACCCCCCTTACGAGATGAGGAGCAGACCCGCCTCTCGACCCTGGCCGGCATCGGGGCAAGGTGCCGGTCCTCGGTAGCGCGGGAGGGGTACTCCCGGGAGATCGACGTGGTCCCGGGACATGAGCGGTCGCCCCGCCTCTACGGCCAGCTTCGCCAGCTCCATGCCGGACTGGTGGTGATCGGCACCCCGCCAGATGAGGCTGTGGCGGCTCCTGGCGAAGGTTGCCCTCGACGGGGTGCACCCCGGCCGGCGGGCGGTGATTGACTACCTGATGGGCAAGCCGGGGGCCCATGCGACACGCCGCCATAGCCGGGCACTGCCGGCTTCCCGTCACCCCTACCCGGCGCCACCTTCAGGACCTCAACGCCCACGGAGTGGTGGAGCTGGTGGGCGATCGATCCCGAACAGTGGATGTCGTCCAGCTGGCTACGGGAGAACTGGTGGGCGGTATCCGGTGCCCAGCCATGAGCCCTCACTTGTGGAGTTGCTTGATCACGAGGTGGACCATTTCATCAGGCTCTACCTCCAGAACTCTCGACAAAGCGAAGACGGTCTTGAGCGAGGCACCCCGTTCGCCGCGTTCGAGTTGCCCGACATACGTACGCCCGTTGCCGCTGGCGTTGCCGAGGCCCTCCTGTGAAAGGCCTAGTTCAGTCCGCAACGAACGCAGCACCACCCCGAATGCCGCGTCGATTGCCGACCGTTGATCGGCCGGGCCTGCCGGTGCCATGCCAACAATCTGACGAGATGCCTGCTATAGCACTACACGCGATAGCATGCATATCCAGGTGGCAGCCACAAGGAAGGATCTCGACGAGCGTGAAGCCGAGACTCATTTTCGGGCTGGTGTTCAGTTTCGTGGCCTTGGTGGCGGGCGGGTGCTCCGGATCAAGCGGATCCGCGTCGGCGGGAAGAACCCAGGACGCTGTTCAACGGGGAGTCGACGTCAACACGCTCTCAGGTCCCTCGTCCAACGGGTCCTCTATCCCGATTTCGATTGCCTTCGTCGGCACGATGCCGGCCAACTTCAGCGGAGACCAAGGTCTGGGTTCGGATGGGCAGTTCTACGACGGTGCACCATCCGAGGAGAGACAGGATGACAACATCGTCGACCTCTCGTTCCGATTCACCAACCGAGGATCGACGGTGTTGAGCGGTTACTCGCCGGCACAGATCTTCGTGGAGACCTCCAACGGTCAGACGATCCAGCTGCCCAACCCCTACTCCGGTCAGACATTCGCTCCGCCCGTCCCCGACCTCCTTCCCGGTGACCAGGTCACCGTCGACACCACAGGAGCGCAATCGGTGGCGATCTCGCCAGGTGACCGTGTCGACAAGGTGACCGTCGTACCGTTCATGGGAGCTGCGGGGCCCTATCCGACCTGGAACGTGGACATTCCGGGGTCTCCTTCGTGGTGTACCCAGGTGCCTGACGGAGAAGACTGCAGCCAGCCCCAAGGCACCCCAACCAACACGTCTCCCGGCACTGTTCCACCGGCTGCGACGCAGCCGACGCCCACTCCGACGGCCCCGACTGCACCCACGGCTCCAACCGCGGCTACGTCAGCTACCGCACCCTCCGCAGCTGAGGGCTGATTAGCTGGGGGTGCCCCACAGGCACATCCGGGCGCTTGGATAGCCCATCGAGCGCCAGTCGCGGATCGGGTGGGCAGACCCTTGACATCAGTCGCATGGTGCCAGTCAGAACCACCGTTCTGAGCCCTTCCACAACGCAAGAAGGGCGAGGGAATGAATCATTGGTTGGTCGGCTGGAAGGTTCTCCAATCTAGCCAGGCCCACTCGAAACTCGTCGTCGTTGAACGACACTAAAAGCGCGTCTGCAGCTCGCATCATCCGCATCCAAGCAGCTGACTGTCGCACTGTCTCACTCTCACCGTCGATAACTTCACGGAGTCCGATCCGACGGAATCCGTTCCGTTCGAAGAGGGATACTGCCCCAACCACGGACGGCATCGAATCCAGCCATGGGTCACTGCCCAGTGGAGTGCAAGTGCAATTCTTGGGGAAAGCTCGATTGAGTGATCTGATACTTGGACCCCGTCCCCGTAAACTTGGGCGCCGACGCACTGCAGTCAGCGGCAGTGGCGTCTCCTGTCACTTCGGCGTACCAGGTCCCAGCCCCAGTTGGGAACACGATTTTCGTCGCCGCGGCCTTCCCCGCCTTGTTTGTCGCAGTGGCCGTCGCACCGTACGGTGCGGTGGTGCTGGCCTTATTGGTGGTCGAGATGGCCTGGGAGTTGTCGATGGCATACCAGCAGGTGCCTGACGGGGACCGATCGGCTAGCACAAGGCCGTTGCCGCCCCCGGAAACGTTCAATGCGATGTTCGAAGGACTACTGGAGGTCGAGGTGGTGAAGCTGAGTGACGGCTCGTCACCGCTCAATGAGGTCGCCATGTTGGCACCAAACTGCTTGTACTGAGCGGTGGTGCCGATACCGAAAGACTGGTCGTTCGACTGGAACACAGTGTTGGAGTCCACGAGCGTCGAATTGAGGTTCTGCTGCGCCCCACGGTCATTCGCTGCCTTGCTCGTTCCGAGAAACGTCGGAATGGCTATAGCCAGAAGGATACCCAGGGTGAGCAAAACGACCATCAGCTCAATCAGGGTGAAACCGTCATCACGACCCTCTTTGTCACCATATTGCCGGCCGACGGGGTGGAGAGACACGGGAGTTCATCGTCACTTGTGACAGAAAGCTTGAAGACCGGTCAATGATTCCTTCTGCAAACAACGCGATAGTTCAGGGTGAGAGGTGCCCCGACAATTCGAGCAACCAGCCAGGCATCGGGTGCCCCAGATCACCTGGAGAGTGCTACACCAGCCGCAGAGTACAGGTCCGGCGCCGTTAACAGTCCCTTACGAATTTCGTTGTTAAGTCAGGCTAAGGGCGGGCCTTCGGCGCGCCTAGTCTTCTCCATGCCACGCTCCCCACTGCAGCCCATCCCACCATCGTCGAGGCCCATCCGGTGCCTCCCGATGCCAGCCCGGTGGAAGTGACTGGCGAGTACGTGGATCTTCTCCATCCTCCATTGTTTCTGAATATTCTCGAGGGGCAGAACTTGGAGAAGATTCGACCCTCACTACCTGCGTGCGCATTGCCATAGCAAGGGCCACTATCCAGCCGATCACGGTCCAGCCGAGCAATACGTTGATCGTAACCACGCTTCCGAGGTCGACGACATGTCGATCGATTCCTACTGCAGTGGGAATGAAATACAGGAACAGTGCAAAGAATATTCCGAATCCAATGAAGAACAGATTCTCAGTCGAAATCGCCGCCACCATGATTCGAGCTATCGGTCTAACGGTCCTATAGCTGAAGCCTTTGGCTGGGTGAGGTCAGATACCAGCTTGCGAGCAAGTTGCCTTGCTCCGTTGCGCCCACGACTCCAGCAGCGGGGAATGTGGCGATCCCCAATGGGGATTTTCCTAAAGTGGCCAGGTAAGACGCCGACAACATTGTCATGACCTCTGCCAAGTTCTTCAACCGTCGGGTCTACCGCTCAGACCCAGCTCCAAGTAGCGACTCCGGCTTCACGCTCATCGAACTCATGGTGGTCCTGTTGATCCTGGCCATTCTGCTCGCCATCGCCATTCCGACCTTTCTCGGCGTGACGAAGTCGGCGAACGACCGGGCGGCACAGTCCAACCTCAACACCGCTCTAGTCAATGCCAAGGCTTCGTTCCAGCAGAACCAGCAGACCTACACCGGCATCAACCCGGCAACGCTGACTGCTGATGAGCCCAGCCTGAGTTACGTCACGACCAACAGTACGGGCCAAGGCGTCATTTCCATGTTCGTGTCGGGTGACGGTCACGGCATCGTCCTCACTGCGTACTCAAAGTCGGGCAACTGCTGGATCCTGGCCGATAACACCTCGGGCGTCACGGCCAGCCCGATCAGCGCCACGACCTACACGAATGCCACGACGGCCGGGTCTGTGCCCGTCGCTCAGGGCACAGAATACGGGAAGATCCCAAATACCACAGCGGCGCTTTGCACGGCCGCAGGTCCGTTGGCACTCGGGGGATCGGGCTCTTACTTGACAACCGCATTTCCGAGCTGAGCCAACTTTCGAGGTGTGTTGAGCGCGCTCGGATCAGGGGTGTGATTGCCGACTTGCGGACAATCTCTCTCTAGCCTGCTTCGGTAAAGACCACCGCTCAAGTCTGACAGGCGGACGTGTCACGATGTTTCGCCGCATCCAGGGCTGCCCCAGAACACCGAATATGCGCCGGCCTACTATCCTCGGATGGGGGTCCAGAGGTCACAGAGTGGGCCTGTTACGCGTCGGCCTGACTGACGCAGGTCCCGTTAGGTCTCCCAGGTTGCAAGGGCGCCTTCTGGATTGGTCGCGTTGGGCGCGCCACCACCTGCCGGGTACATTCCGACGCCCACCGATTTGACGGTGGTCGCAATCGGAACCTGGAAAGCAATGCATCCTCGAGTCGAGACGCCGGGATCGAGCAACGGCGCCTGGGGGAATACTCTGAACGGATAGTGAATAGCGGGGCAGCCATCGATGCTCGTTATTCCGGGAAGTAATTCGAAATCGTGGTAGAGGTAGCCGTTGACCATAAGGTCGAGATTTGGTGGACCGGGGCCTCCAATGTTCCCAACCGCTTGAGGGCCGTGGTTTGAGATACTGATCTGGACCCCGATCCATCTCCAACCCGACGATGGAATGGCCGGTATCCCAGGGAGCACGGAGTCGTCCACCGGGGGTCCGGAGTCGAAAACCCTGGTCACCCCGATTACTAGAATCTGCGGGCTCGCCGCATCAATGAGTGCCGAGAGTGTTGCGGTCGTGCCGACGGGGACGACCTTTCCGGTATATGGACCGTGAGGCCCGTTCTCCGGTAGTTCTGCCACGGTCGTTGCAATGCTTGAGCCCTTGGCCACTTTCGAATTGGAAGGCGGCTCCTGGTCGTCAACCTTGCCCCAAGGCGATGTGTAGGAATAGTCCGTCGAGGTTGTATGCATTCGCAATCCAACTCTACGGAGCACCTGGACGGCCTTAGTCGAGGTCAGTCCAATGACATTCGGGACAGAGATGGCCTTTGATTCCAACGTTGATGAGGTCGAGGTCGAGGATGAGTTGGCGCACCCAGCGAGTCCAATGGCAACCAAAATGACTACCAGTTGGATGGTCAACACACTGCGAAGTCGGAGGTCTCGATCCATCCTCAATACTTTGACACCGTTCCTGCCTGACTGCCCCGAGCGCCGGATTTGCCCGCCGTGCGCGCGCGATGTTCGGGGCGCCGTCATCGCCAGCTAGTCTGGGTTACCGCTGAGTCCGTTGAGCAAAGGATCCGCCGCCCGAGCTCCGGACCCAGCACCCTGGCCCCCTTCGGGGGGCGAGGGGCACAGGGTGATGCCCTTTTCCTCTGGGGTCAGGACATTCGTTCCCATCGGCCTTCTCGCCATCGACGTCCAAGGTGCCGACCAGGCTCCGATAAAGGATGACGCTGCTCACATCAGAGACATCACCGATGAAGCCAGGCGCTGGCTTGCCAGCCATCCCTGCCCGGATGAGTCGATCGGCATGGCGTTGGGCGAACAGGTTGGGCGTTATGCCCTCATTGCTGAACGGCATGACGGAGAACTGTCCGCTGGGGTGAGTCCGCTGGTCCTCCGTGCTGGCGCTGCCGAGATCGGTATGGAGCTCGCCACATGCGTCAACGAGTTGCAGCGGCGGATCGATATCCTCTGACCGAGGAGTGTGCGCAAACTTCAGACGCTCCACGGCAGCCCGGAGCGGA
Organism: uncultured Acidimicrobiaceae bacterium; assembly: GCA_963837805.1. GTDB lineage: Bacteria > Actinomycetota > Acidimicrobiia > Acidimicrobiales > RAAP-2 > Bog-756. The sequence continues at coordinate 338,878 of CAWIOU010000024.1, read as the reverse complement.
CTGGACCTGAACTCCCGATCTTTTGGACCTCGCACAGGTCGGCCCTGTGCCCCTCGCACGCCGTGACCGTATGCCATTTGCCGGCGTTGTCCTGAACCGTCCCCGCCAGACCGTTGCGTAGGGGCAGTGCTGGCCGTGGCCGGTCCCATTCTCGGCCTGAATCATCCGGAAGCACCGTTCCGACTGCAGGCTGAAGCAGTTGGCATAGTGCTCCAAGCCGACAACCTACGCCGGGGTCGGCACCCTTTTGTCCGCCGGGCCGGTTGGGCTGGGTTCCGCCGCCTGAGTTTCGGGCCCGGCAACACTCAAGCCAGGGGCCGAAAGTGCCGATACGGGGGGACGCAAGGTCCCCAACTCCCAAGGGCGGGGGTCTCGCGGCCAGGCCCGTCGAGCCGGGACTGACTACTCGGCTCCGGGCCTGGCTTTTGCTAACCCAGGGGTGCTGAGCGAATTGAATAACTCCGAGCTGGACGAGTACCTCACTCGTATTGCGAAATTCTCTAGGCCCGGATCCCTCGGCCGAGGAGATCGTCGAGGCGACCACGTATGCCTATCTTGCTCTGACAGAGGAGGAGCGAAGATCGATTGATTTGGAACAACTTCGCCGGCGCCAGGCGGTGCTTCGCTCCGTCGAGTTCGAGTGAATGCCCGGTTGGGGGTAGGGCATATCCGGTGATCAGGGACAGGTGGTGTGGCAGACAGGTTAAGCGTTGGTGGAGGGAGCGGTCACGTTCCGATGTCCATTCGCCAGTCTGTTCCGGATTGGGTATCTACGTTCATCATCCCGGTGTGTTCAGTTACGTGCCCAGGGTAGGAGATCGTCAGATTGAGATAGGTGGTATCCGCCGGGTTGGGAGTGAATACGGCAGTCGCCGGAGTGTGACGAGCATCTTTTGAGTAAACCAGGTCGGCCGGAGTGATCCCGGTCTGTCGTCCAGGCACCATCAACGTCGTCAACCCTCCGGTATCTCGGTGGGCGAGGTCCTTCACGTAGCAGCGAGCAAGATTGACTTGCGCAGGTGTTGCGGTCCCACGGACAGTCAGCGGCCATGAGCAGGAGGGGACCCTGGCGGAAGCCACCCGGAATCCCACAACGATGCCCAATACGACCACCAACGGGGTGAGCAGCATGGCCCACATGACCCTGCCCTGTCTCTTGGACCCTGTCAGAGCTTCCACCATCGACAAACCCTACTTCTCCACACGCCCGGTGCCCCACCGAACCGGTGGTCAGGGGCACTCCGCCGTCCCCCCGGACCCGCCCAGTCAAGTTCCGATTCGGACCCGTCGATATACTGCGCATGGCCCTTCTAAGACGTCAACGTCCAGTGATCGAACGCCACGAGCGCGAGCGAGATCCGAACAGACCAGACTGGCAACCTTGTTCGTTCGATGGCCTTTACCCAGCCGTAGTCGTTTACGTCCCAATGACAATCCACAGAGAGCGCGGCAGCGTGCAGCCTGCCCTCTGCCGTTGGTGTGGGGGAAAGCTAATCGGCGAGATTGCGGAGAAGTACGGTCTCGGCGACAGTGCCAACCCCTCGCTCCTGCGGCGACTCGCAGCGACTCTCGGCGAGGAGGCGGAGGCCCTCAAGAAGGCACTGGACGAATACGCAGAGCTGCCACAGCCGCAGTCTCTCAGCAGTTAGGACTTCGCAGGCTCTTGGCCTAGAGATCTCGTCTACGAGCGGGCGGCTGGGACACATGCGTCGCTCGCGGTGAATGTCTGAGGTCCTTCCGCTTTGGGCCTTGCGACAGGAGGCTCGGGTGATCAGCAAGCTAACATTCGTGAGAGAAATGCGACTTCCATGCTTCACCTGTGACTCTCCGGAAACATACGACGACGGATACTTACTCGCGTCTCTGCGGATCGTTCCCGTCTGTGCCGATTGCCGCGATCGCCATACTGAGGTCGGACGCCTTGGGATCGATTGCTTGATCGAGGACCGGATCACTCACGGTTTGCCGAGAGAAGGGCTTGTCTACCCTGCCGGATAGTGTCGCTGTCTGACCTCCCAGAAGTGCCGGTCAGGGGCAGGCATATCCGGTGTTGTGGGGCACCCCAGTCCTGGGTTGGGCTGTTTCGACGTACGCTGAGCGCTGTGGTGCGAACGGGCCTCGGGATGGGCAATGACTGAGGGGGACACGCCAGAACGTGACCAAGGCGAAGCGATACTGAGGCTGCCGAAGAGCGACACGCTTGCTCAAAAGCTGGTAGAAGCCATCCACGCCGGGGAGGTCGAACGGGTAAAAGATCTCATTACAGAGAATCAGGGTCTCGCCGCAGCCCGTCTGGTCGACCACAAGGGAGGCTCTGGCACCTCACTGCACGCTGCGACGGATTGGCCGGGATACTTCCCCAACGGGCCACAGATCGTCTCTGTGCTTGTCGACGCGGGCGCCGACCCGAGCATCCCCGTGGAGGGGAGCTGGCACGCTGAGACACCGCTGCATTGGGCAGCTAGTAGCGACGACGTCGAAGTGGCCCGGGCCCTGATCGACGGGGGCGCTGACATCGAGGCGATGGGGGCGTCACTCGGAGGCGGGACACCTCTCGATGACGCCGTTGGTTACGGGTGTTGGCAGGTGGCCCGTCTCTTGGTCGAGCGGGGAGCTGCCGTTGACTTCGGGCAGGCAGCAGCCTTGGGCCTGATGACACGGACTCAGGAACTTCTCGCAACCGGCGTACCTACCGGAGAGGAAATCACCGATGCCTTCTGGGGGGCATGTCATGGTGGCCACCGACGGATGGCGGAGTTACTGGTGAACCTTGGTGCCGATGTCAACAGCACCCCATCGTGGGGCGACAGCAGACCCTTGGATGCCGCCGACTCTCAGGACACGGGACGACAGGCCCTGGTCACCTGGCTGCGAGAACGAGGCGCAACAAAGGCATCCGACATAGCGACGTGACCTAGCACCTGCGTCTTTTCGCATGGTATGGCGGAAGTGCCGTTGTGGGTCACCCAATTGCGCGGAGGCATAAGCCCCCCTTCCCCCTCTCCGCCCCCCTCCCCGTTCGGGTGGCCGCCCCGCTGTCCCGTGTCCCCGTCCGCCCGTCGCCGCTCGCCGGGGCCCGTGCCGTCGCCTTCTCCCCTGCGCCTCCGCGGCGCTTTTGGCCCGCCGTGCTGTCGTGGCCCCTCTCTCCCCTCGCGACATCACACGGTGCCCACGGCAGGATTTGAACCTGCGACACCTCATTTAGGAAACGAGTGCTCTATCCCCTGAGCTACGTGGGCGGGATCGACAAGCGATTCTATGCCGGGTCAGGTTCCCAACCGGGTGTGCGACCTATACCCAGCGACAGAAGGGGGCCCGAGGACGAACCACTCCGGACCGTCCGATCGCATTCCCAGTCCCCTTCACCGGGGAAACTCGGCATTGAACCACGACCCATCGGGAGACCGTACGATCGGAGCATCGACGACGAGTCATGGAGCTGAGTGATGAGCGAGAGCAGTGATTGGTCACCCGACGAACCCCCGGGCACCGAGGCCTTCGAGCAGGGGGACGAAGCCCTCGACGACGAGACCCAACTCGATCCCGATTTCCTCGAGTCGGTGGAGCTCGATCCTTCTCTCGACCCGACGCTGCAGGTCGACGACCGAGAGCTCGAGGAGGCTGGCGTCGAGTTCGATGACCCTGAGGCCCTGTCCACCCTGGACGGTGGGCTCGACGACCCTGACGGCATCGGAGGCCCGACCGCCGGCGAGTTGGCGAAGGCGGCTGATACCGACGGCTGGGATCTCGCCCCCGAAGGGCCGGACGACGAGGACCCCGACACCGAGTTCGACTGAGCCTCAGATCACCTCGTCGGCTGGGACGAGGACGCAGCGGGTACCGGTGTAGATGGTGGGCATGCATTTGTTGCAGTGGATGCACAGTCCCTCGACTGCCACGCCTTTCTCCCACCGGCCGACCAGGTCGGGCTCCCGCAGCAAGGCCCGGGCCATGGCCACAAATGAAAACCCCTCGGAGAGTGCATGTTCGACCGTGTCCAGTCGGTTGACACCACCCAACAGGATGAGGGGCATCCCGAGCGCATCGAGGAACTGCCGGGCATAGGGCAGGAAAAAGGCTTCCTCGAACGGGTAGTCACGCAAGAACCTCGATCCCACCACCCGGAAACCGACTCGCAGCGGCGGAGGAAGGGTGGCGGCAAACTCCGGCCGCGGCGCCTCTCCCCTGAAGAGGTACATGGGATTGGAGAGCGAGCTCCCACCGGTGAGTTCGATGGCGTCGAGCCCACCGTCCGTCTCCAGCATCCGGGCGAACTCGATGCTCTCCTCCAACCAGAATCCACCGGGAACCCCGTCGGCCATGTTGAGCTTGGCGGTCACTGCCACCCGATCCCCGACTTCCTCCCGCACCGCATTGACCACCTGGCGTGGGAAGCGGGCGCGGTTGGCCAGGCTTCCGCCCCACCGGTCGGTTCGGTGATTCAGCTTGGGACTCAGGAATGCACTGAGCAGATAGTTGTGGCCGAGGTGGATTTCGATGCAGTCGAATCCGGCCTCGACGGCGACCGCCGCTCCCTGGCGGTACCGCTCGGTGATCCGGGCGATGTCGTCGTCGGACGCGGCCCGGGTCATCGAACCGCTCGGGCTGAACCGCCGGGACGGAGCCAGCGATGGCGCACCGTTCGAACGCGCGTTGGCCACCGGCCCGGCATGGCCGATCTGCGCGGAAACCGCGGCACCGGCACCATGGACCGTCTCGGTGAGGCGACGGAGTCCGGGCAGGGACTCCTCCCCCAGCAGCACGCAGTGGCGATCGGTCCGACCCTCGGCCGCCACCGCCAGATAGGCCACGGTAGTCATGCCCACGCCCCCCGAGGCCATCCGTCGATGGAACTCGATCAGCTGGTCGGTGACCTCACCTCTGGGGGCGGCCCCCTCGAAGGTGGCCGCCTTGATGATCCGGTTCTTCAGCGTGACCGGGCCCAGCCTGGCCGGCTCGAACACCCTCGGGGTACCGAGTCCCTCGCCGTTGACCGCCTCGCCTCCGGATTCCGTCACACCGCGCTCCCCTGTCGCCGACAGCTCATTCTGACGTTGCCACGCCCGCTTCGCTCAGCGCGCCCATCACTGCCTCGGTCAGCGTCGGATGGCAGACGACGAGGTCGGGTAGCCACGGATCCGGCTGCGAGTAACGCAGCGGCGATCCATCCAGCCGGCTGGCGTGCAGTCCCGTGGCCAGAGCCACGGCAACAGGCGCCGCGGAATCCCATTCGTACTGGCCGCCGGCATGGACGTAGACCTCGGCCTCTCCTCTGATGACGGCAGCGATCTTGGCGCCGGCCGAGCCCATGGCGACCGTGGTCGCCCCCAACCGCTCGGCGACGAAGGGGATGAACTCCGGCGGCCGGCTGCGGCTGACCACGAGGCGGGGCACCGCGGCGGGCGCGGCCAGCACCGGTGGCTCATCAGTGCCCAAGGTCACGCCCATAGCCGGGAGGGCCACCCCGCCGACGACGGCCTCCCCGTCGATGGCCAAGGCCACATGAACCGCCCAGTCCTCCCTCCCCTCCGAGTATTCGCGGGTGCCGTCGAGTGGGTCGACGTTCCAGACCCGTCCCGACGCGCTGTCGATGCGCTCGGCCCGTTCAGCTTCCTCCGACCGGATCCGGTCACCGGGGAATTGTTCGGCCAGACGGTCCATGAGCAAGCGGTGGGAAAGCCGGTCACCGGCGTTCCCGAGTTCCTTGCCCGGCTCCGAACGGTCTCGCAGCTCCATCAAGGCCCGGCCGGCTTCGGCCGCCAACTCGACGGCCGAGCGGTGCTCCGTGTTCAACATGGCTTGTTCAACATGGCGTACAGACCTCGATCCGATCGTCGAGCGGAGCCGAACATCCGCTGTCGGGGGCCACAGTCTGCACGACCAGGCACCTTCGCAGGGCCATGTTCTCGCTTGGACCGCCAGTGGCTACGCTGCTCCGAGCCATGACCGCTCCAGCCCTGACCGTCGAGCAACTCCAGCAGTTCCTGGACGACTCCTTCCCGGGAGTGACGATCCCCTACGTCGTCGAGGAGATCACCGACACCACCATCAGGGTGCGCCTTCCCGTCGGCCAGGCCAACAGCCGGCCCGGCAACACCGTGTCGGGTCCGTCGCTCATGGCCCTGGCTGACACGGCGGCCTGGCTGGTCATCGCCGGCCAGATCGGACCGGTGGCGCTGGCCGTGACCACCAGCCTGCACATCGACTTCCTCCGCAAGCCCGCCCTGGTCGACCTGGTGGGCGTCGGGACCCTGCTCAAACTCGGGAAGCGGCTGGGGGTGGCCGACGTGGCCATGTACTCGGCGGGAAGTGACGACCTGGTGGCAAAAGCCCAGGTCACATACTCGCTTCCCCCTCGGTGACCGCGGCCTGCTTCTCCGGCCACTCGTCGACCCCCGTCCAACCGGGCCGTCCGGACGGGCCTGGTCCCCCCTTCATTGCACGCTCCCCTCGTCCGTGCCAGCATCGTGGTGAGTCGGTCTAAGGGGAGAAACGCCATGCACGATCTCGTCATTCGGGGCGGAACGGTTGTCGACGGAACCGGAGCACCGGCTCGAACCGCCGACGTGACGGTCGACCGTGGGCACATCAGCGGTATCGGCTCCTTCGCCGACGAGCCGGCCTCTCGGACCGTGGATGCCGACGGGCTCCTGGTCGCACCGGGCTGGGTGGACATCCACACCCACTACGACGGCCAGGCCACCTGGGACGAGGTCCTCGCCCCCAGCAGCTGGCACGGTGTCACCACTGTGGTCACCGGCAACTGCGGCGTCGGGTTCGCCCCGGCCCGGCCCGACCGCCACGAGTGGCTGATCGGTCTGATGGAGGGGGTCGAGGACATTCCCGGAAGCGCCCTCACCGAGGGCATGAACTGGGAGTGGGAGACCTTCCCCGAGTATCTCGACGCGCTGGCCGAGCGCAAGTGGACCATGGACGTGGGGACCCAGATCGCCCATGGAGCGGTTCGCTCCTACGTGATGGGTGACCGCGGCGCCCGCAACGAACCGGCCACGCCCGAGGACATCGAGAAGATGAAGCAGGTGGTGAAGGAGGCCATCGCCGCCGGCGCGCTCGGGTTCTCGACATCGCGGACCCTGGCCCACCTGGCCATCGACGGAGAGCCCGTGCCGGGCACCTACGCCACCGAGGACGAGCTGTTCGGTATCGGCAGTGGGATGGGTGAGCTGGGGGCGGGCGTGTTCGAACTGGCCCCGGCCGGAACCGCGGGCGAGGACATCCTCAGCCCGAAGAAGGAGATGGACTGGATGCGACGGCTGTCGGCGGCCATCCACCGCCCGGTGACCTTCGCCATGGTCCAGGTCGACGACGCGCCCGACCTCTGGCGCGAGCTGATGGAGGAATCCCTCCGTGCCGTGTCCGAGGGTGCGGACCTCTGGCCTCAGGTGGCCGGGCGCGGTTTCGGGTTGCTCTCGGGACACTTCACCACCTACTCGCTCTTCGACCAGATCCCCGCCTACCAGGAGCTGAAGGCCAAGGACCTCGCCCCCGACGCCCTGGTCGACGCCCTGCGAAGCCCCGAGGTGCGCCACACCATCGAGTCGTGGGAGCCGGACCCGGCCACCGCCGAGCGCATGGACCAGGCGTTCCGTACCACCTTCGTGCTCGGCAGCCCTCCCGAGTACGAACCCGGTCCCGAGCGCTCCCTGACCGGGATGGCCGCGGCTGCGGGCCGCACGCCGCTGTCGATGGCCTACGACGCCATGCTGGAAGAGGACGGCCGGGGGCTGCTCTATGTGCCCATCCTCAACTACTCGGACGGCGACCTCGAGCCGGCCCGGGAGATGTTGCTCCACCCCCGCTCGGCGGCCGGGTTGGGAGACGGTGGCGCCCACTGCGGGGTCATCTGTGACGCGTCGCAACCCACCTTCATGATCACCCACTGGACGCGCGACCGGACCCGGGGCGACCGGCTCCCGCTCGAATGGATGGTGAAGAAGCAGACGCACGACACGGCCCGCCTCTATGGCCTGACCGACCGGGGAACCATCGAGGTCGGGGCGGTGGCCGACATGAACCTGATCGACTACGAGCATCTCCAGATGGGCAACCCCACCGTGGTGAACGATCTCCCCGCCGGCGGCAGCCGACTCCTGCAGGCGGCGACAGGCTACGTCGAGACCATCAAGTCCGGAGTGACCACCTTCTGCGACGGCCAGGAGACCGGTGCCCGTCCCGGCACCTTGTTGCGGGGCGCCCGCTGACCGGATCCCCGATCGGTCCGGGGTACCGATCGGATCGGTCAGGTTCGACCGGGACCGGTGTCCGTCGATCGGGGTGCGTGGTCGGCGCCCACCGCCGGCCCGGTCCGACCCGGCGTCGCCGAAGCCTCCTCCTCCTCGACCACTCGGCCAGCATCTGCTGGTACACCCGGTGTTCGATGATGAAGGCCAGGGTGGGCACGAACCCGGCCGCCACCACCAGCAGAATCCTACCCAGCCTCCAGTGGGCCCGACGGGCCAGATCGGCGGCGGTCACCAGATAGATCAGGTAGAGATACCCGTGGATGGGGGCCACGATCTCCTCGGCCAGGTTCACCTTGGCCCCGAAGGCCTGGAAGATGACCACGACGAACAGACAGAGGAGGGCGGTTCCCACGATGAAGGCCATCACCCGGTAGCGGATGAGGGCTCCGACCTCGCCCCGTTGCACGAGGCCGGAGAGGGAAGGGGTTCCCGGAGGCCGGGTGTCCGACGGGGAGCCGATCATCGCGGCTGCGGGCCGGCGTCGGCGGCGTTGAGCTCCGCCAGATACCGGTTGTACTCGGCCAGCTCGGCAGCCTCCTCGGGCGTCTGGGCGGCGAACCGCTCATGCCGGGCCGCGGCCTCGTCGTCGACCGCCGAACTGGCCGCGATGGCCACGTTCTTCCTACGCCCTCCGCTGAGGGCCCACCCCGGCTGGTCGTGGACGTCGGCCGGCTCCCCCCGCCGTCGACGAGGGAAGGATGCGGCGGGTGACGGCGGTGGTGTGATCGTGGATCAATTGCCACCACACATAGATGGCGTAGATGGCGAACAGCGGCCACTCGAAGGTGTAGGCCCAGCTCAGCGTGTTGCCGCCCAGCGCCCGCTCGAGCTGCCACCAGGTCAGCCAGGCGAAGGCGGGGAGCAGGACGAGCAGCGTCACGTGCATCCCGACGCACCGGGGCGTGAAGTAGCGGCGCACCCCTTCATCGTACCGTCGGGCCTGCGGATCTCCCATTCGGGAACGGTCATCCCCACCCAGGGATGACAGCGGCGCCTACTATTTCCCCGTCCGCCGATCGTCGGGAGCAACCCATCCAATCCGGTCGTCACAGCCCGGCCGTACCGTGCCTGTCATGAGCTACACGACCGAACACCCAACCCTGTTCGCCCCCAACATCGAGGTCCGGGTGAGCAAGCGGCGCAAGAAGACCGCCGGGGCCCACTGGGAGGGCGACCGCATCGTGGTGGTGGTGCCGTCCCATCTGCGGGGGCCCGAGCGCGACGAGATGGTCGAGAGCCTGGCCCGGCGGTTGGCACGGCACCGGCCCCACCTGCACGCCTCGGACGACCAGCTCGAGCAGCGGGCCATCGCCCTCGGCCGCCTCTACCTCGACGGCGTGGCCCCCTCCTCCATCCGTTGGTCGAGTACGCAGAACAAACGCTGGGGCTCGTGCACCATCCAGACCGGCGAGATCCGGATCTCGGAGCGGCTGCGGGTGGCGCCAAGCTGGGTGCTCGACGCGGTGGTCGTCCACGAGCTGGCCCACCTGATCGAGCCCAACCACTCGGCCCGTTTCAGCGAACTCGAACGGCGCTATCCCCGCAAGGGCGACGCCGACATCTTCCTGGAGGGGTACGGGCTCGGGTTGCACATGCCCGACACGTCTCGGTGCACGGACGATCGTCGGGAGCCTGACCCAGGTGCGGCCGAGGGCGGTCCACAACTTCCGGCCGACGACGTCGCCGTCTACTGAACCGCCGCCGCCGAGGCTCCAGCCGCGGTGGCCGGGCCCGAGGTGACGCCCGGGATGACTCCTTTCCTACTAATCATATAAAAACGACTTGATTAGTCGGCTTTTACGGTTTAGAGTGACGCATGGCAATCGCCTACCCCGGTCCGGCCGCAGACCACGACCACGTTTCGTCCCCAAACCGCTCCGCTGGTCTGCCGGCCGGACCGGGGGCACCTCGCTCCCCGCGTCCGGATGGCGGCGGCGGGTCGACCTGTTGGCCATCGCCGAGGGGTTCGCCGTCTCCGCCCCCGCCATTGCCGAGCTGCAGGACGTGACCGAGCGCACCTGGGTGCTGCTCGCCCTCACCGATTTGTTCGAGGCCTGGGCCATCGGCTGGCCCCCGGGCGGGACCATCGAGCTGCACGACCACGGAAACTCCCGCGGGGCGGTGGTGGTGGCCGACGGTGCGCTCGTCGAGACCACCGTGCGATCCACCACCCGGGGCGTGGCCCTCATCGGCACCCACCACATCGGGACCGGCGACCGCCGCCGGTTCGGCCCCCGCTACGTCCACGACCTGCGCAACGACGGGACGGAGCAGGCGATCAGCGTCCACGTCTACGGGCCCAGACTGACCGAGATGTCCTACTACGAGCTGGACGGGCAGGGCCGGCTCGATATGGTCCGCACCGAGCAGGTCCCAACCCCCGGGCCCTTCGACACCACCAGCGATCACGATCCGTCATGAGCCCGTCGGCCGACGACCTGGTTGCCGACGCGCGCCGGCACATCGACCGGACCCGCCCTGACGAGCTCGACGAGGTGGCCGAGTCCGGCGGCCTGATCGTCGACATCCGTCCCGTCGGTCAACGTTCGATCGAGGGCGAGCTGCCCGGGGCCCTGATCGTCGAGCGCAACGTGCTCGAGTGGCGGCTCGACCCGAACGGCCTCCACCGGCTGCCCGACGTGACCGGGTTCGACCAGCAGGTGGTCGTGGTGTGCTCGGAAGGGTATGCCTCCTCGCTGGCCGCCGCCTCGCTCCGTGACCTGGGCTTCCGGCGGGTGAGCGACCTGGCCGGCGGCTACCGGGCATGGGTGGAGTGGAGCTACTCCGCTCGGGTGGTCGTCCCCGCCCAGCGGTTCGCCTCCTAGACACGCCCGAGGCGTGCACCGGCGGTCGTTTACGACTACAACGGTGCGGTGGCCTACCTCCTGGCAGCAACCGCCGCCTTCGTCAGCGCTCTGACCTCGGTGCTCCAGCGCATCGGGGTGGAGACGGCTCCCGAATCGACCACGCTGCGCTGGAGCCTGATGGCCCATGCCCTCAAGCGGGGCATCTGGCTCATCGGCTTCGCCCTCATGCTGGTCCAGTTCGGCCTGCAGGCCACCGCACTGCGCTTCGGGGAGCTGAGCGTGGTCCAGCCCGTGCTCACCACCGAGCTGCTCTTCCTGCTCCTCATCCTCGGTGTCTGGTTCCGCTACCGGCTGACCTGGATGGAGTGGCTCGGCGCCGTGGTCATCGTGGCCGGGCTCGGTGGGTTCTTCCTGGCGGCCAAGCCGGCCGGCGGGAACGCTATCCCCTCCAACCACGCCTGGCTGGTGGCCTCGCTGGTGTTGATCGGGGCCATCGCCGGATTCATCGCCGCGGCGCGCTACGGACCCCGGTGGTGGAGGGCGGCCGCCTTCGGAGCGGCCACGGCGATCACCGCGGCCTACAGCGCGGCACTGACCAAGGCCATCACCTCGTACACCAAGGAGGGTTGGGGACACGTCTTCACCCACTTCGAGCCCTACATGCTGGCCATCACCGGCCTGGGCACCGTCTTCCTCATCCAGAACGCCCTGCACGCCGGACCGATCACCGCCTCGAGAACCACCATGGTGACGATCAATCCGTTGGTCAGCATCCTGCTCGGTATCACCCTGTTCGCCGACCGGCTCCGATCCGGGCCCTTCTGGGTGGCCACCGAGATCGTCGCCCTGGCCGTCCTCGTGGTCGGCGTGGTCATCCTGGCCCGGTCGCCCCTGGTGGCGGGCACCCAGGGCGTCGACCACCCCGACGAGATGCTGGGGGGGGCCAGGCGCCGGGCCGCCGACACGCTCGGGGTCGGGCCGGAGGCCGGCCTCGGGGCAGACCCGGCCGGGGCGGCGGCCGGCGGTCAGGTGCCGCTGGTCGGCGGGGTGTCGTCCGACTGAGCGGCCGATCCGGAGCGGGCCGACGTCACCGCCCGCTCCTCAGCCGGCCAGCGACTCGGGCCGGCCCTGGACGAGGGGCAGGGACCTCGACGGGCCCGGCCATGTCGAGCGAGCGGCCCGGGCCAGGAGGCCGGGGATCCCGAGGGTGGCGTCGCCCAGCTGGGCCCGCATCGACCGGAACAGCGCCGCCGTCACCCGGGCGTCGCCCAAGGCGCTGTGGTGATCGTCCCACGACAACCCGAAATGGTTGCAGCAGTCGACCAGTCGGGCCCTCCCCTGCAGGCCGAGATGGGCCTGGGCCACGGCCAGGGTGTCGACCGTGGGCATCCGGCCGGGGACCAGATCCCGGCCGCCGGCTCGTCGGCACTCGGCCCGGATGAACGAGAGGTCGAAGTTGTCGACGTTGTGGCCCACCACCACCCGGCCCGACAGCCGGTCGGCCAGGTAGGAATGGATGGCCGCGAAGGTGGGGGCACCGGCCAACATGTCGGCCGAGATGCCGTGGACGTGGGTGGGACCGGGGTCGCGACCGGGGTCGACCAGGGTGCAGAAGGCTCCCGTCTCGTGACCCCACGGATCGAGCACCACCACCCCCACTTCGACGATGCGCTCGACCTCGGGTGAAAACCCGGTGGTCTCCACATCAATGACCGCGAATCCCGGTCTGTGCTCGCCTGGGACACCCACGGCGACCACCGTAGATGGAGGTTGTGACGAGATGGCGCACGGTCCGCCCGGCGCCCCCGGAACCCCCGCCCCGGCCGGGTCGGAACCGGGGTGCACTACCGTCGGGGACCGAAAGGACCGCCATGACCTCCATCCGATGGGTGTGCATCTCCGACCTCCACCTCGGGGCCCTCAACAGCCTGCTCACCAACGTGACCGGGGATGGCGAGCGGGTCGACGGCTCGGCCGCCTCCCCGGTGCTCACCGCCCTGTGTGAGTGCCTCCGGTCCCTGCGGGCGCCGGGCCAGGACCCGCCGGAGCTCATCGTGCTGGGCGATCTGTTCGAACTGGCCCTCACCGCACCCGAGGATGCTGCCGCCACCTTCTCCCAACTCATCGCCGGCCTCCGCCCGGGGATGCCCGATGCCGCCGTCGCGCCCGCCCTCCGCTTCGTCCCCGGCAACCACGACCACCACCTGTGGTCGCGGGCCAGCGACGACCGTTACCTTCGGTTGCTGGCCTCGGACGCCTCGACCATCCCCGCCGCCCACGACCGTCACGCCACCCATCTGCTCCCGGCCAACGACAAGGAGCTGGTCCGCGACCGGTTCGTCGAGATCCTGGCCACGCGAGGGGAGCCGGCCACCGCGGTGACCGTGGTCCAGAGCTACCCGAACCTCGGGTTGGTCACCGGAGCCGGAGACCGTTCGGTGATCCTGAGCCACGGGCATTTCATCGAGCCCCTCTACCGGATGATGTCGCAGCTCGACACCGTGTTCGGCGCCCCCCGGACCGGTGCCGTCGAGGCGTGGCAGCTCGAAGCCGACAATGGCGGGTGGATCGACTTCTTCTGGTCGTCGATGGGCGACAGCGGCGACGTCATGCGGGTCACCCGATCGCTGTACGAGTCGCTGCAGAGCACGGACACCATCCACGCCGAGATCGCCGCCATCGAGCGGGCCATCAAGGTGGCCGGCGCCTCCCGGGCGCGGGCCGACGTCGAGGCCCATGCCGTGGCCGAGCTCCTCCGGGCCGGGATCGGGACGGCAGTCCGCGAGCGGCACTGCGGCGGGATCATCCTCAGCCCCCACGCCGAGACCGGGTTGGTCAGCTATCTGGACGGTCCCGTGGTCACCCAGATGGCCGCCGAGATCGGGGCGCCCGGCGACGTCACCTTCGTCTTCGGCCATACCCACAAGCCCTTCGTCGACGTGCGGACGACGAGTGCCTTCCCGACGCCGGTGTCCGTGGTCAACACGGGGGGCTGGGTGGTCGACACGCCTGAGCTCAACCCGCTGAAGGGTGCGTCGCTGATCCTCATCGACGAGGACCTCAACGTAGCCGCCGTCCGGTGCTACACCGAGGGCGCCGACCCGTCCTCCTATCGGATCCGCATCGAGCCGGCCAACGCCACCGGTTCGAACCCGTTGGCGGACTCGCTGTCGGCCTCGCTCGACCCCGACCATGAGCCGTGGGCCTCACTGGCCCAGCTCCTCCGGAGCACCGTCGCCGACCGGGGCCGCCAACTGGACGAGCGGCTGCGGACCGACGCCTCGTCGCTCAACCGGCTCAACCAGATGGACGGGACGAAGGACCCGGCCTGATCCGCGGCCGGGGGCACCGCCCGGCCCCCACCCCGGGCGGCACTACCTCACGCGTCGGCGCCCACCAGCTCCCGCAGTTCCTCGGCCACGTCCGCATCGTGCTTGGCCTCGTCCTCACGGGCCCGTTTCGGACTCCAGCGGCCCCGGTTGAAGAAGATGGTGGGGATGAAGAGCACCATGCCGCCGATGCACACCCAGAACCAGTGCTGCCACTGCTTGGGGGACTTGGCCACACCGCCCAGCAGCGAATTCAACTCGTTCTGGTGGGCCGAGAGGTAGGTGAGCTGGGACTCGTAGGGCACCACGTACTTGTTGAGGGGGGCCAGGTGGGCGAGGGCCTTGGCGAAGACGACCGGGCCGACCGCCTTCTGGAACGCGGCCAGGTTGGCGGGGGTGGGATTCTTGTTGGCCGCGGCGGCGATGGGGGCGTTCTCGGGCGTGCTCAGGACCTTCAGCCAGCTGGCGTTGGCCTCGGCGAAGGCCACCGACTTCGGGTGCTCGAGCTGGAACTGCTGGACGTTGAACGGCGCCGTGCCGGTCGGGGGGGTCTGGGCGAAGACCAGGTTGTCGACCACCGGGTTCACCGCGTTGACCACCAGCGGGAGAAAGATGAACGAGAGCCCGACGGTTACCCGGAGGGTCCACCCCCACAGGGCGAGGCCGGTGCCGACCAGGGCCGGATTCTTGGCTTCGACCATCTCGGTATAGGCGGCCATCCACGGCGCGTAGGTCAACGAGATGAACGCGGCCAGGAGCACCTCGAGGGTGATGAGCGTGGAGAAGGGAGTGAAGGGGTGGTCGGCCTGTCGAAGGAAGAGGATGAGCATGACGATCGAACCGAAGGCCCCCACCAGCATCAGCGGTTTGCGCACCCGCAGCTTGTCGGACAGGACACCGAAGATGATCAGCGCGGCGGCATCGGCGCTCCAGAACCAGATGTTGAGATAGTTGGCATCCGACGTGGTCAGGTTCAAACCGTCGGAGCTCTTGAACACCGTGGCCCAGTAGATGGTGAAGAACGCCGAGGCGGCGTAGTACACGAGCAGGAAGAGGGAGATGCCGAGGGCCGAGCCGACCAGGTCCCACTTGAGGATCTGCTTCCACGGGTGGGTGGTGGCGGCCAGCACCTCCTGGTCGGAGATGCCGAGGGCCCGGGCCTCGACGAGGGCCCGGTCCTGTTCGGACACCATCAGCTCGCCGCGGAGCCTGGGCGACAGGTCCTTCATGAAGAAGAGGGCGACGACGAAGACGACCAGCGAGGTGATGCCGGAGATGAGGAATTGGCTCTTCCACCCGGACACGCCGCTGTTGCGCAGGAAGTGGTTGAGGGTGTTGGTGGCCACGATCGAGGTGATCAGGCTGCCGGCCACCGGTCCCACGGTCCAGAATCCCATGGCCGAAGCCCGTCCCAGCTGGGGGCTGAAGTCGCGGACCAGGGCCGGGGTGGCCACCAGGATGGCCCCCTCCACCAGACCGAGGGCCGAGATGACCACCGCGAACTGCCACTGGGTGGTCGTCGCCGGCACCCCGACCGCCACCAACAGGCCCACCAGGAGGAGTCCGTAGATGACCACGTTGGACCGGCCCAGCTTGTCGGTCTTGCTGGCCGGCAGGGAGGCGAAGGCGCCGATGAGGTTCGACACGACCACGATGCCCACGTAGAAGGCGAAGGACATGTGGTAGTACTGCAGGATCTGCGGGGTGACCCCGGTCTGGGTGAAGTACGTGTAGTAGAGGACGATGGTGGCCAGCACGGCCAGGGCCAGATACGCGGTCCGCTTGCCGCTCGTCGGGTACTCGTCGATCTCGTGGACGAACAGGAAGCGGAACAACCCCCCTCGGCCCCCTGCTGCACCGCCGCCCGCGCCCGGAGCCGCCACCGCTGTCTCTGCTGCCATGGCATCTCCCCCGTGATTCAGTACTGGGGACCCTCCCCGGTCCGCGATCCGACCGTAGCGCAATCACGGGCCGGGCTGGGTCCTCTCCTCGCCCGCCGATCCGGTCCGGAGCGGTGGAGGACCCGCGGAGCGACCGGCGTCAGGCGTCGAGCACCGCCGCGGCGACCAGCTCCTCGAGATAGCGGGTGTCCCACCACGAGATCTGGAGCTGCTTGGCCCGGCGGAAGTAGAGCTGGATGTCGAATTCGACGGTGAACCCGATGCCCCCGAAGATCTGTTGGGCGGTGGCGGTGATGTCGCGGTAGGTCTGGCACGCGTAGAGCTTGGCCATCGGGGCCAGCTTGGCCACGCTGCGACCCTCCGAACGGGCCCATGCCGCCTCGTGGACCAGCACCTCGGCCCCGTCCACCGAGGTGGCCCCGTCGGCCAGGTAGTGGGCCAGCGCCTGGACGCGCCCAGCGGCTTGTCGAACTGCTGACGGTCCTTGGCGTACTGGACGGTGATCTCCATGGCGTACTGGGCCCCTCCGACGGCCTGGGCGCCGGCCATGATGATCCCGTCGTGCATGACCGTGTCCCAGGTCGACCATCCGGTGCCGGCGGCGCCGATCCGGTCGGCGTCGGTGACCCGGACCCGCTCGAAGTCGACCCGGTACTGGGTGTCCGAGGCGATGCTCATCTGCTGGGTCAGCCGCACCCCGTCGGCGGACCGGTCGACCACGAACAGGTCGACGTCGCCGGCCGCGTCGCCGGTCCGTACCAGGACGACCAGGGCGGTGGCCGCCTGGGCGAAGGCCACGTGGCGCTTGGTGCCGGTCATGACGTAGCCGTCACCGTCGGGGACGGCGCGGACCTGGACGCCCCGGGGCCCGAACCCGTTCTCGGGCTCGAGCCAGGCCGGGGTCAGGATGGCTTCGCCGGTGACCAGCCGGGGCAGCCACTCCTGCTTCTGCTCGACGCTCCCGGCGTGGGCCAGCGCGCCCCCGGAGAGGATCGAACTGACGAAGTGGGGCGACGGCGCCAACGACCTGCCGAACTCCTCGTACACCACCACCGACTCCAACGCCGTCATCCCCGAACCGCCGTACTCCTCAGGGAGCTGGAGACCGATCAGATCGAGATGGGCGAGCTGCTTCCAGAGCTCCGGTGAGTAGCCGATGGGATCGTCCTCGAGCTCCCGCACCACGCTGAGGGGACTGGTGGTGGCGCACACCCCGCGCACCGTCTCGCGGAGCATCTCCTGTTCTGCACTGAACTTCAGGTCCAACATCGTCGGGTCTCCTCTTCGGGTGATGCGGTCGGTGGCGGCGCGGCCGGCGCGCGTCGGTGGGAGCGGGACCGGACAGGTCACGGCTGCCATCGGTCGCCCTTGCGGGTCCAGGGGTTGTCGTCCTCGTCCACCGGCAGCGCCACCCGGGCCCGGCAGGTGGTCTTCGGGTCGTCGTCGACCGAGACGGCGATGTCCACGGCCACCCACCCGCAACCGGTGTCGTCCACCCCGGTGCCGGTGACCACGCCCCGGAACACCATGGTGTCGCCCGGGAAGATGGAACCGAGCATCCGGAAGGTCATCCGCTGCAGCCGCCCGTAGGGCCCG
This sequence comes from uncultured Acidimicrobiaceae bacterium, assembly GCA_963837805.1. Lineage (GTDB taxonomy): Bacteria > Actinomycetota > Acidimicrobiia > Acidimicrobiales > RAAP-2 > Bog-756. The sequence goes on along the minus strand of CAWIOU010000024.1, from coordinate 320,981 downwards.
GTCCAGTCGGTGATGAACCGCTCGAACCAGGCCGCCTGATTGGGGGTGTTGAGGAAGATGTCGCGGGTACCGTTCCGATGGACGGCGAAGTCCTTGTCGTGGTGCATGGGCCGCCAGTCGCGGGCGGCCAGGGCGCCCAGCACCACGGTGGTGGCTGTGACCGGGTAGGCCAGCTCGGGCAGCTGGTCCCCCACCGACACGTCTCCGAGCAGCAGCCGGGTCACCGGCGGCGCGCTCATGACCGGTCCCCCCTCGGGCCGGCGCCGTCGGCCCGCCGGTAGCCGAACCCGGTGTAGCTCTCGACGGCCACCAGCTCGCCGCGCTGGTTGCGGTACTCCACGTCGATCACCCAGAACCGGCCGGTGCCCAGCTTGGTCGTCTTCTCGTCGCTCACCGAACGGAGGATCTGGCGGGTGGACAACCGGTCGCCGGGGCGGACCGGCTCGTGGAAGACGATGGTGTTGTCGCTCATCACCGCCTCGGGCAGCCCGAGACCTTCCTTGAGGTCGAAGTGCACCTGCAGGGGCAAACCCTGGGTCGTGCGTCCCGGCGCCCAGTGGTGGGGACGGAACCACACCGAGACCATGGTCGGCGGGGCGATCGGGCCGCCGGTCACCGAGTCGGCCACCTGCTCGTCCCAGAAGACCGGGTTGCCGTTCTCGACCGACGAGCACGTGGTCCACACGTAGCCCTGCTCGACCGGGAACTCCCCCTCCTCCTCGTACTGCTCGACACCGATCAGGCCCTCGATGTCGGCGATGCCGATGGCGCTCATGCCACGATCCCCCGTTCCCGCAGGTCACCGATGTGTGACGGCTCCAGTCCGGCCGCGGCCAGGAGCCGGTCGGTATCGGACCGGAGCAGGTCGCCGATCACCACCGGCCCGTGGGATGCCGGCATCCCGGCCAGCACGGGGCCGACCTGACGGAAACGGGTCGGCTCCCCCCGGCCTCCGGTCGGCTCCATCACGGCGTCGACGATGGCGTGGCGAGCCCGGAACTGGTCGTCGTCGACCAGCTCGACCACCGACAGCACCGGGGTGACACAGGTGTCGGCGCCGGCCAGTTCGGCCACCCAGGTGTCGCGGTCCTGCGTGGCGAAGGCGGCCCGGAAATCGGCCCGGATCTTGTCCTGGACATCGTCGTCGAGCTGGTGGGCCGCCCACTGCTCGCACCCGAGGATGAGGCACAGGTTGGCGTAGAACTTGGGCTCGATGGCCCCCACCGCCAGCCAGCCGCCGTCGGCGGCCTGGTAAGTGTCGTAGCAGGCGTACCGCCCGGTGATGATGCTGCGCCCGTGGCCGACCTCGGCCCCGGTGGCCAGGTGCTCGTCGACGGCCAATGAGGTGAGCCAGAGCACACCGTCGGCGATGGACACGTCGAGGTGGACGCCGGGGCCGTCCGCCCCGCGGCCGATCAGGGCGGCCATCACCGCCATGGCCGCATGCATCCCGCCGCCGGCCGCGTCGCCGATGGTGGCGCCCGGCACCGGTGGGCCGCCGTCGGCGCGGGGCTCGGTGGCGGCCAGATAGCCGCCCTGGGCCAGATAGTTGATGTCGTGGCCGGCCCAGGTGGAGCGGGGTCCGCTCTGGCCGTAGCCGGTGGTCGAGCACAGGATGATCCCGGGGTTGACGGCCCGGAGATCCTCGAACCCGAGACCGAGCCTGCCGACCACCCCGGGGCGGAAGCTCTCGACCACCACGTCCGCCTGCCTGACCAGGGCGAGGAACGCCTCCCGGCCCTCGGGTGCCTTGAGGTCGATGGCCGTCCGCAGGAGGTGGCGCGAGCCGCTGTAGGCGTAGAAGGGGGGCTGGATGGGCTCGGCCCCGGCCCCGGGCACGGCACCCACCTTGACCACGGTGGCGCCGTAGTCGGCCAGCAGCCGCGTGCACCGGGCCGCCGGGCCGACGGTGGCCAGATCGAGGACGGTGATCCCGTGCAGCGGTCCGACCGGTCCGACCGGTCCGACCGGTCCTGCCGGTCCCTCCGGGGCCCCGGGGCGCATCGCCGACAGCCCGGGGGCAGTCGGCGCCGCGACGGGATCGTTGGCGGATGAGTCGGTCACGGGCGCAGGAGTGGCGTCAGAAATTCTTCGGGAGGCCGAGCTTGCGGCGGGCGATGATGTTCTTCTGGATCTCCGAGGAGCCGCCGCCGATGGTGTCGATCACCGTGTAGCGGTAGGTCGACTCGGACCGGCCCTTCATGGGTGCGTCCTCGTCACGCACCCGGAGCTGGCCGCCGGGTCCGGCGATGTCCATCGACGCGTTGGCCAACCGCCTCGAGTACTCGGTGGTGAACAGCTTGTACTCGGATGCCTGCGACGTCGGGGGCGAGCCGCCCTGCGAGGAGGCGAACACGAACTTGAGGCCGAGCATCCGGGCCACCTCGGCCTGGGTGTGGAGCTGGGCGATGGTGGACCGGACCACGGCGTCGTCCTTCAGGGGCTCGCCGTCCCGCTCGGCACTGACCACGTACTCGGTCAGCAGGTCCAGCCGCTGGGCGATGGGCGAGTAGGTGAACAGGGTGAACCGCTCGAGGTCGAGCGCCTCCGAGATGTACTGGAACCCCTTGTTGAGCTCGCCGACCACGTAGTCGTCGGAGACCCAGACGTCGTCGAGGTAGACCTCGTTGGTCCGCTCGTCGCCCATGGTCCAGATGGCCTTGACGGTGATCCCGGGATGGTCCATGGGCACGAGGAACAGGGTGATCCCGTGGTGCTTGGGTGCGTCGGGGTCGGTGCGGGCCCCCACCCAGTACCAGTCGGCGAAGTGGGCCGAGGTGGTCCAGGTCTTCTGCCCGTTGAGCCGCCATCCGTCGCCGTCCCTGGTCGCCTTCAACTGCATGGAGGCGGCGTCGGAGCCGGCGTTGGGCTCGGAGTAGCCCACGGCGAACTCGACCTCGTTGCGCAGGATCTTGGGGAGGAATTCCTTCTTCAGCCGCTCGCTGCCGTGGCTGATGATGGTCTTGCCGATGATGCCCACGCCCTTGCCGATCTGCGGGCCGCCCCGGGCGGCCAGGGCCTCGTTCAGGAGATACTCGTAGATCCCCTCGCCGGCCGTGCCCCCGTACTCCTCGGGCCAGGTGATGCCCAGCCATCCCTGCTCCCCGACCTTGGCCATGAACTGGCGCCGGAGCGGCGTGTCCACGATCTGGGCCATGTTCTCGCGGGTGACGTCGAAGACCTCCGGATCGTCGTTGGCATCGAGGAATTCCTCGACCTCCTTGACGAATTCGAGCTGCTCCGGGGTGAACTCGAAGTCCATGGGTGGGGCCTCCGTGGGTGGGGCGCGGCGGGTGCCGCAGTGGTTTCCTGACTGACCGTCAGATACTGTGGACATCATAGGATGAGGAGGCAGTCGAGGCCAGCGAAGGGAACGTCGAACCAGATGAGAGGCATCACCAGCATCGCCGGGTATGTCCCCTATCGGCGCCTCCAGCGGGCGGCGGTGGCCCAGCTGTTCGGGGCCGGGGGCGGCAAGGGGACCCGCTCGGTGGCCTCCCACGACGAGGACACCACCACCATGGGGGTCGAGGCGGCCCGCCTGGCCCTGCGCTCGGCGCCCGGGGCCGCGCCCGAGGCCATCTGGTTCTCCACGGCCGCCCCGGCCTACCTCGACAAGACCAACGCCACCGCCATCCATTCCGCCCTCCGCCAGCCCTCCCACGTGGCCGCCTTCGACTTCGGGGGGGCCCTCCGGTCGGGGTCGGGTGCCCTGCGCTCGAGCCTCGGGGCCGCCGGAACGGGCACCACCCTGGTCATCCTGGCCGACCTGCGGGACGGCCTGCCCACGTCGGGCGACGAGTCGGCCGGGGGCGACGGCGCTGCGGCCGTCGTGGTCGGGGACGACACCCCGGGGGCGCCGGTGATCGCCGAGTACCTGGGCGGCGCCTCGGTGAGCGACGAGTTCCTCGACCGGTGGCGGACGCCGGGCGACCGGCGGTCGAAGGTGTGGGAGGAGCGGTTCGGGGAGACCCGCTACGTCCCGCTCGGCACCGAGGCCTGGGAGTCGGCCCTCAAGGCGGCCGGGCTGACCGCCGACCAGATCGACCGGGTGGCGGTCACCGGGATGCACGGGCGGGCGGTCAAGGCGCTGGTCCGCAAACTCGGTGTCCGTGACGGCGCGGTGGCCGACGATCTGACCTCCTCGGTGGGACAGTCCGGGACGGCCCACCCCGGCTTGGTGCTGGCCTCGATGGTCGAGCGGTCCGGGCCCGGCGAGGTGGTGGCCGTGGTGGCCCTGGCCGACGGCGCCGACGTCCTGTTGTTCCGGACCACCGGGGCCCGGTCGGCGTGGACCCCGGCCGAGCCGGTGGCCGAACAGATCGCCGGCGGCGCCGACCTCAGCTACGGGAAGTTCCTGTCCTGGCGGGGCATGGTCACCACCGAGCCGCCCCGACGCCCCGAACCCCAGCGGGTGTCGGCGTCCGCGGCGTGGCGCAGCGAAGAGTGGAAGTTCGGGTTCGTGGGTTCGCGCGACCGGACATCGGAGGCCGTCCACCTCCCTCCGGCCCGGGTCTCGATGCGGGGTGGGGCCGTCGACGACATGGACCCGATCGACATGGCCGACACCGGCGCCACCATCGCCACCTACACCATCGATCGGCTGGCCTACTCCCCCAGCCCCCCGATCGTCTTCGCCGTCCTCGACTTCGACGGCGGCGGCCGGTTCCCGGTGGAACTGACCGACGTCGACCCCGACACGGTCGACATCGGCGACCGGGTGACCATGACCTTCCGGAAGCTGTTCACCTCCGACGGCATCCACGACTACTTCTGGAAGGCGAAGCCGGTACGCGCCGCCGCCGGACCGCCGGATCCGGCCGGTCCGGTCGGAGGCTGAACGGGCGTCACCGGCTCCGGGCCACACGCTCGAAGGCGGGGATTGGGAAGAACCGGAGAGGGTTTCGGGGAACAGACCGGCGGCGAACAGATTTCGGAGAGAAGGATTTCGGGAAGAGGGAGAACGACGTTGGCATCACATGGGATCAAGGACCGGGTGGCGATCGTGGGCATGGGCTGCACCCGGTTCGCCGAACACTGGGACAAGGGCCTCGACGACCTGATCATCGAGGCCGCACAGGACACCTTCGCGTCGGCCGGCGTGACCAAGGACGACGTCGACGCCTACTGGTTCGGCACCGCGCAGTCGGGGATGAGCGGCATCACCCTGGCCCGGCCCCTGCAGTTGGAGGGCAAGCCGGTCACCCGGGTCGAGAATTACTGCACCACGGGGTCCGAGGCTCTGCGGGCCGCGGCCTACGCCGTGGCCTCCGGCGCCTACGACGTGGCCATGGCGGTGGGGGCCGAGAAGGTGAAGGACTCCGGGTACCAGGGACTCAACGCCTTCCCCATCCCCAACGACGGCACCGCCCGGACCCTCACCGCGGCGGCCATGTTCTCGATGGTGGCTCCGGCCTACGCGAAGAAGTACGGCGTGAGCGAGGACGAGCTGACCGAGGTGCTGGCCCGCATCTCGTGGAAGAACCACCGCAACGGTGCGCTCAATCCGCGGGCCCAGTTCCGCAAGGAGGTCTCCGTCGAGACGATCTGCGCCTCGCCCCGGGTGGCCGGACGGCTCGGGGTGTTCGACTGCGCCGGCGTGGCCGACGGTGCCGCCGCCGCCATCGTGGTCCGGGCCGAGGACGCCCACCGCTACACGGACAAGCCCCTCTACATCAAGGCCCTGTCCTTCTCGGCGGGCAGCGGCTCGGGTCTCATCGACCCCGACTACGACTACACCTGGTTCCCCGAGTGCGCCCGGGCCGCCGAGGATGCCTACGCCCAGGCCGCCATCACCGATCCCCGGCGCCAACTGGCCATGGCCGAGGTCCACGATTGCTTCACGCCGACCGAGCTCGTGCTGATGGAGGATCTCGGATTCGCCGAGCGGGGCACGGCCTGGAAGGAGGTGCTGGCCGGTACCTTCGACCGTGACGGCGAACTCCCGGTGAACCCCGACGGCGGGCTCAAGAGCTTCGGCCATCCGGTGGGCGCCTCCGGGCTCCGGATGTTCTTCGAGACCTGGCTGCAGCTACGCGGTGAGGCCACGCCCGAACGCCAGATCCACACCGACCGGACCCTCGCCCTCACCCACAATCTGGGCGGCTACCCGGGTGAGATGGTCTCGTTCGTCTCAGTGGTGGGCACAGAGCTCGGCTGAGCCGGGCGCCTCGGCCTCGCGCTCGTCGAGCAGGGCCCACCACGCATCGGCGCCGCGACGGGCCGACCGGCCCACCTCGTCGGCGTCGGCGCCGAGAAGCGTGAGCGCGGCCACGGCCCAGTCCCCGTGGTCGGCGTCCATGGCGGCGTGGACATCCCAGAATTCGGTGCCGGCGGCGTCCATCCCGTACCAGCGGCGCAGCCCCTCGGCCTTGGACGAGGCGATGGCCGACGCCTGGGTCTCGTAGGCCGCCAATCCGGCCAGGGCGGCGACCGGTCCCTCGGCGACCAGGTCGAAGTACGTGGTCACCAGGGCATCGGCGGCGGGCCCCGGCGTAGCAGCGGTGGCGCCGGTGCCGCGGTCGTTGCCGCTGCCGCCCGCCGATGCGGCGAAGCGGTCGAACAGGGCCAGGTGGGGCTCCGGGCGGCCCAGCTCGTCGGCCAGGTTCTCGGCCACCAGGGCCGCGGCCTCGGAGGCGCCCTCCGCCTCCAATTGGTCGACCACGGCGGTGAGCACGGCGGGGAGCGCGGCCTCGAACGCCCGGTAGTGGAGGGCGTACTGGCGGAGCTCGCCGGCGCTCAGCAGGCCCGCCTCCCAGCGCTGGTAGAAGGGGTGGGTGAGCAGCTGCCGTCCGTCCAGCGAACGGGCCACGACATCTGCAAGGGAACGATCAGCCGGTGAAGAGGTCATGCCGCATCCTATCCAGTGACGCCGGTGCCGGCCCAGTTTCTCACGGCCGGCTGGGGGTCGGGTCGGCGTCGGGTCTGGGTCGGCCGGAGGGGGCCGGGGCGGGTCGCGCCGGCTCGAGCCTCAGCGGGCGGCCACGGCCTGGTTGGAGGGGTGCGCGTAGCGTCCGCTCATGGCGACGGGCGGCGGCCGCACATTGGAGCCGGGTTCGGCCAGCCCCTCGGGCCGGAGATAGTGGAGCTTGCGCTCGCGCTCCTCGGCCGTTCTCCGCAGCTGCACCAGGACGGTCACATAGGCGGCCAGCGCCACCCCGGACAGGACGGTGAGGATCCAAGCCGCCGAGGCTCCCGGGACGAACCCGATGAGGATGGTGCCGGAGAAGATCGCGGCCATCACCCCGAGGGTGTCACGGCGGCGCTTGCGGACGAGGAACCGGGTGTCGGTGGTCGACGGACGCGACGGCATGCTCATCCCGCCTTCGACAGAACCCGGGGACGGCCACCGTCCGGGTTGCCCGACATCGTCAACGGTGCGGACCGGGCGGGAATCGCCCCCACCGGCCGAGACGCCGTCGGGCTCTTCGCCCAGAAAGGCGAGGGCGGGCCGGGGCAGCTGGCGTGCGCCCACCACCGACAGGACGGGACGTGCCGCCACCTCGGGATATCCGGAGCCGTTGGGCTTGGCTACCTCGCTTCCGTCGACCGAACGAAGCCGGTAGGCGGGGGTCACTATGGGCTGGGGGCCCGAATGCTCGAGCACCCGAAGCTGCCGGTGGAAATGGGAGATCGAGCCGATCTCCCCGACGGTCTGCGAGCGGCGCTTCATCAGACTCGGGGTCAAGATGACGATCCATGCCGCCGCAATGATGATCACAAGGATCATGGGCATCAGCTCCTCGACCTACGCTCCGTGCAGAAAAACCCTAACCACAGGCAATTCCGCAGTGGTGGATGGTCGGGGAACGACAGTGCCGACAACGGCCGCTCCTCGCGACCCCATGGCACCCCCCGGTGCGTTGTGGGTCAATTCCTACACCGGCCGGTGGGCCCCGCTCAACTCGTGGGCAACGGTCCAGGTGACCGGGGTCCGAGTCGCTCCCTCATCACCACGCACCGCCCGCCCCTCGCCCCTCACCTGGTGCCGTCGACGATACCGATACCGATGCCGATGCCGGGCCGATGCGGGGCTGGGTCACCACGTAGGTGCCAACCACCGACCCTCCGGAGGGGAGGCTGGGGTGGCCCCCCGGCGATAGGAGCACGGGTTTGACCATCCAGGCAGGCACGATCGGCCACTATGCGTAGATGATTTCGGACGTCGCCGTGGGCGACGCGGGCCCAAAGGGACTGGGGGTGTTCGCACGTCGGGCCTTTCGGAGAGGAGAGTTCATCTTCCGCCGGCGCCACGGTCGCGTTGTTGGCCGGTCCGACCTGTGGCGTCTTTCCGACGACGAACGACGGCATCTCTGCGAACTCGACTTCGACAGGAGTGCGGTCCTCCTTCCGCCGGGCTGCTACCTGAACCATTCGTGTGACCCCAACGCCATGAGGAGTGGTGTCCGCGTCTTCGCGTGGCGAGAGATCGGCCAGGGAGAGGAGGTGACGATCGACTATCGGCTCAACGCATTTGGTGATTCCGATGTCTCGGGTTGCGAATGCGAGGCTTCGAACTGTCCGGGGATGGTGACGTGGAGCTTCTTTGCCCTCGATCACCGAACCCAGCAGCTGTATCTCCCGTACGCTCCTGCATTCATCACACGCGAATACCGGGCTCGGATGTAGGCCGGTCAGCGGCAGTCGTCAGGCACGACTCGCGGTGGAGGAGGTCACAGGCAGCTAGCGTGGGCCGATCTCGCTCCGGGGGGACGACCATGACGGTTCCAGAGACCGACACCAGCCCCATCGATGTCAAGAAGACTCCTACTCACGACCTGACCAAGCTCCCTGCCCGCACGGATACCACGCTGGCCACGAGCCTTCCCGAGAGCCTGCGTTACCGGGTCAAGCGTGCACTCCTCGGTGCCCCCCTGGTAAGCGACCAACTTGCAGGGCAGCGCCTGGGCAAGCCCACTGCTCTGGCTGTGTTGTCGTCCGACGTCATGTCATCGTCGGCCTACGCCAGCGAGCAGATGATCCGGGTTCTCATCCCGATCGGTGGCCTGGCCGCGTTTTCCCTGGTTACTCCGCTCACCGCGGTCATCCTTGCCGTCCTGGCCATCGTGACGATCTGTTATCGGGACGTCGTCAAGTCCTACCCCAAGGCGGGTGGATCGTACGTGGTGAGCCGGGACAACTTCGGGCCCAACCTGGCTCAGATCGCCGGGGCGGCCCTACTCATCAGCTACACCATCACCGTCGCCGTGTCCGTCGCCGCCGGTGCGGACGCCATCATCTCGGCCATCCCCCCACTCTCGGGCTACGCGGTCCCGATGTCGATCGGCTTCGTCGTCGTCCTGGCTTACGGCAACCTCCGGGGCATCCGCGAGGCGGGTCGGGTCTTCGCTATTCCGACCTACTTCTTCATCGCCAATATGGCCCTGCTCATCGGCGCCGGGCTGGTCAGAGAGATGACTGCCGGCCTGGCCCACGCTCCTCAAGCGCCCGGCACGGTGCCCATTGGGCACTCCTCCGGTGGCCTCATCCTGGGCATCTCAGCCTTCTTCCTGCTGCGTGCATTTGCACAGGGGAGTTCGGCGATGACCGGCACCGAGGCAATCTCGAACGGAGTCAGCATCTTCAAGGCTCCTCAGGCAAGAAATGCCAGGACCACGCTCGTGCTCATGAGCACCATTCTCGGAGTGATGTTCCTCGGCGTGTCGATCCTCGCCGCGCTGACACATGCGCTGCCATTCGTGTCGGGCACGCCCACCCTGGTATCGGAGATCGGCAAACTCGTCTATGGGACCAGTCCGGTAGGCCATGTTCTCTTCTACATGTTGCAGGCGGCGACTGCCCTCATACTGATCCTCGCCGCCAACACCAGCTTCACCGGCTTCCCCTTCCTGGTCAGCTTCGTTGCCGAGGACTCGTTTCTTCCCCGAATGCTGACCGTCCGGGGCCACCGGCTCGTCTTCTCCAACGGGATCATCGTCCTGGCCACGGCTTCGATCGTCCTCCTGCTGGTCACCGGGGCGAAGGTCTCGGCCCTCATCCCCATGTACGCCATCGGTGTCTTCACCGGATTCACCATGGCCGGTGCGGGAATGGCGAAGCACCATTTCACCCACAAGGACGACCATTGGCGGAAGGGAGTCGCCGTCAACTCTGCCGCCGCCATCGTGTGCGCGGTGATCGTTGTCGTGTTCGCCATCGCCGAGTTCACACAGGGCGGATGGATTGTCGTGGTCGTCATGCCCCTCATCGTCTACGCCCTGGTGCGGATGAACCGGCAGTATCGGGCCGAGGACGAGGTCCTGGAAGAGGGAGCAGCCATCCAGGCCTGCGAGGTTCCGATCCTGCGTCGGAGTGTCGTCGTCATTCTGGTTGACCGCATCGACTTGGCCAGTGCCCGGGCCATCCAATATGCGAGGAGTCTCACTCCAGACGAACTGCGGGCGGTCCACTTCAACATCGACGACATTCGGGCCCAGTTGCTCATCGAACGTTGGCAGCGACTCGGGCTGTCCCGGATGTCGCTCGACGTCATCGATTGCCCCGATCGGCGCCTGACGAGGGCCTCACTGGAGTTGGCCGCCGAACTGGCCGATGGCGAAACCGAGGTGACCATCCTGTTGCCCAGGCGCTCCTACGGAAGGGCCTGGAAGCGGATCCTTCACGATCAGACGGCCGACCGAATCGTCGATGTGGTGAGTCAGGTGAGCCATGTGAATGCCACGATCGTGCCCTTCCTGGTGGCCCCGGGGATCGAGCACGAGACCGAGCTCCTCGAGGAGGCAGTGAGCTACGTGCGCAAGCCGTCAACGGTGCGCACGGGGAAGCGGCATCTCGATCCGCCGGTTCCGGGCACGACCGCTGTCTCCGAGATCGAGTGGCGGAGTCGTGTGCGGGTTGCCGGTCGGGTGAAGACCTTGCGGGTCCAGCCCTCAGGGCATGCCAAGAGTCTCGAATGCACCCTGGTCGACCACAGCGGTCACGCAGTCACCCTTGTCTTCCTGGGCCGACAGTCGATTGCCGGCATTCGCAACGGCACGTTGCTGATGGCCGAGGGAACAGTCGGAAAGCACCACAACAGACTGGCCATGATCAACCCCACCTACGAGATCCTGTCGGCTAACGAGACCGCCGGCACTCACTGAGTCGCGTGACGAGGGAGATCTCCGTCCCGGCAGTGAAGAAGCACCTCTGTCGCCGTGATCAGGGACGGGGTGCGCAGAGATTCGGCCGCGACCTCAGTCGAAGGTCGGCGGCACATTCCGGCTGCGCTTCAGCTCGAAGAACCCCGGTGTCCCGGCCACCAGCAGCACGCCGTCCCACAGCACTCCGGCGGCCTCACCCTTGGGGGCCGGGGTGACCACCGGGCCGAAGATCGCCGTCCCGTTGACACTGATGATCGGGGTACCCACATCCTCCCCGACCTGGTCCATGCCCACCCGGTGGGAGCTGATGACCGCCTGGTCGTATTGGTCGGTCTCGGCCGCGTCGGCCAGCGAGGTGGGCAGGCCCACCTCCGCCAGCGCCTCCTCGAACGTGGCCCGGTCCTTGGGCTTCTGCTCGATGTGGAAGCGGCTGCCGAGCGCGGTATAGAGCGGCTGGAGGACATCAGAACCGAAGGCCTGCTCGGCGGCCATGCACACCCGCACCGGACCCCACGCTTCGTTGAGCAGCTCCCGGTACTTCTCGGGGATCTCCTCCTTGCTCGAGTTGAGGTAGGCCAGGGACATCACGTGCCACCGGACCTCGACGTCCCGCACCTCGGCGACGTTGAGGATCCACCGTGAGGTGATCCACGCCCACGGGCACAGTGGATCGAACCAGAAGTCCGCCGTGGTTTTCTCGGTGTCCTGACTGGTTGCTTCGATCGTCCGGGTATCGGTCATGTTGCTCCTCGGCTGTCGGTACGTCTGTTCGTTGCAACCCCGTCGGCCGTGAACCTGTTCCCAGCCGGACGGGCCTATCAGCCCTGTCGTGTGACGCGGGCACCGGTGGCGCCCGGTGGACCGAGAGGCCCACACTGGCCCCCGGCTGTCGCCCGATCAGCCCAGGCCGAGGACCCGGAGCGCGTTGGTCCGCAGGAACTTGGGCCAGACCTCGTCCTTGAAGCCGACCGAGGGCAGCTCGCCCATGATCCGCTCGAGGGAGAGGCCCATCGGGAAGTAGCCGGCATAGATGATCTTGTCGGCACCGCGTGTGTTGGCGTAGTCGATGATGGCCTGGGGGTAGTACCGGGGAGCGAACGCACTGGTGGAGTAGTGCAGGCCGGGCCATTTGAGCATGAGCTTGACGGCCAGATCCGTCCACGGCTCGCAGCCGTGGCGGGTCACGAAAACCAGTTCGGGGAAGTCGAACATGACCTCGTCGATGAGCTCCACGTGCTGGCAGGCCGCCTTGAGGCGAGGACCGGGGATCCCCGCGCAGCAGAAGATCGGGATGCCCAACTCCACGCATTTGGCGTAGAGCGGGTACATCTTCTTGTCGTTGATCGGGACCTGGGGGAAGGTGCCGGCAGGAAAGACCCCGACGGCGCGGACGCCGTAGGTCTCGTACTCCTCGACCAGGCGCCTGATCCCGGCCATGCCGTCGTTGGGGTCGGCGTTGGCGCAGGGAATGAACCGGTCGGGGAACCGTGACACTGCCTCGGCGCCCGTCCCCGACGGGTCACCCACCCCGATCAGCGCCATCTCGACGCCCCACAGGTCCATCTCCCGAAGGGTCACCCCGATCGGGTCGGTCGACCCCCGCAGTTCCTTCCCCGGCACGTCTTTGAAGATGTACTCGACCGGGAACTCGAACTTCTCCTGGGACTCGACGTCCTTGGTCTGCCGGGTGATGAACCGGTAGGCCTCCTTCATGTCGGCGTGCGGGAACCCCACCATGGTGTCCACCACGCCCACGTCCTTCGGCATGCCCATCCTCGTGCTGTCCTCCCCGGCCGCAGGCACCGTCCGGGTCGGAGCGGTGGCACAGCGGTTCGGCGCCGGACACTATCGGAAGGGGTCGGCGGACTCCATCGGCCCGGCAAGGGCGGGTGGGTCAGGACGGCACCGATCGGGCCGTCCACCTGCCGTCGCTCCGCTCGACGACCACCGACACGCCGAAGGCACGGGAGACGGCCTCCCCGGTGAGGACCTCGGCCACTGGTCCGCTCCCGACCATCGCCCCGCCTCTCAGCAGCGCGGCGTGGGTGACCCCGGGCGGGATCTCCTCCAGGTGATGGGTCACCAGGACCAGAGGGGGCACGGTCGGGTCGGCGGCCAGATCGGCCAGTCGGGCCACCAGCTGTTCCCTGGCTCCGAGGTCGAGTCCGGCGGCGGGCTCGTCCATCAATAGAAGCTCGGGGTCGGCCATCAGAGCCCGGGCCAACAGGACCTGTTGGCGCTCGCCTTCGGACAGCAGGCCGAAGGGTCGTTCGGCGAATCGCGGACCGCCGAATCCGGCCCCGGCGAGCAGGGACCGGGCCTGGTCCCGATCGGCCTCGGTGTACTCGTGCCACCAGGTCTCCAAGGCAGCATGGCGGCCGGTCATCACCACATCGAGGGCGGCCAGCTCGGGGCGCAGGGTCCGTCCCACCGATGCACTGACCACGGCGATTCGACGACGGAGCTCGCGCATGTCCACCTGCCCGAGGCGCTCACCCAGAATCTCGACCACTCCCCTGGTCGGCCACAGTGTCGATCCGACCACCTTGAGCAGCGTGGTCTTGCCCGAGCCGTTCGGGCCCAGCAGGGCCCACCGCTCCCCCGCCCGCACCGTCCAGGAGATGTCGTCGAGCAGCGACGTACCGCCGCGCACCACCGAGACGTTCTCGAGCCGGATCACCTCGGTGTGCATGGCCGCTCCGGGCTGACGTTGGGGGACTGACGACGTCAACCGGCTGACGTCGGGGTCGATGGTCGGCGCGATGTTAACCGCCGGCGCTCCCGCCTGAACGGAGCGCGCCCGTGCGTCGGCGGTCACCTGCTCCGGCGGTCAGCTTGTCCCGTTGAGGGGACTACATTCGCCTGGATGACCGGGCGCGACGTCGACCTCGTGCTGTTCGACCTGGGTGGGGTGCTCATCGAGCTCGGCGGGGTGGGGTCGATGGCCGAGCTGGCCGGGATCGCCAGCGACGAAGAGGTATGGAAGCGGTGGCTCACCAGCCCCTGGGTGCGTCGCTTCGAGAGCGGTCGGTGCACGGCCGACGAATTCTCGAACGGGGTGGTGTCCGAGTGGGGGTTGCCGGTCTCGCCCGAGGAGTTCCTCCGGGTGTTCCGCGAGTGGCCGATTGGCCCGTATCCGGGCGCCTCGGAGCTGCTCACCGAGGTTCGGCGCACCGTCCCGATCGGTTGTCTCAGCAACACCAACTCCACCCACTGGGACGACCAGGTGGCGCGCTGGCCCATCCTCGACCTCTTCGACTACCGCTTCCTCTCGTTCGACCTCGGCCTGGTCAAGCCGGATAGTGCCGTCTTCGAGCGGGTGGCCGAGCTCCTCCCGGTCGGGCGGGACCGGGTCCTGTTCCTCGACGACAACGCGCTCAACGCCGACGCCGCCCGCTCGGTCGGCTTCGTGTCGGAGCATGTGCGTGGCCTCGCCGAGGCGCGGCGCGGTTGGTGGCGGTGGGACTGCTCCAAGACGGGTGAAGGCTTCACGGCACCGTGCGGCCCGCTCTCCCCAGGGTGAGGTTGGTCCCGTCCTTGCCCGGCGGCCGAACCGGCCCGATTGCCCCACGACAGCGCCCGAGGACGGTGGCCGTTAAGTTTGCCCCTGTGATCCGTCATCACCGACCGCCCCGGCACTACGACGGGCAGGTAGCCGTCGTGACTGGGGCCTCGTCGGGAATTGGGCGAGCCTTGGCGCTGACCCTGGCCGAGCGGGGTGCATCGGTGGTCGGCCTGGCCCGTCGGCGAACCCTGCTCGACGAGGTCGGGGCGGAGTTGTCACGACGTTCACTCGGGAGCACCACCCAGGTGTGCGACGTGGCCGACGGCGAGGCCTTCCGCGACACCCTGGCCGACCTGGAGGCCCACCGGGGAAGGATCGACATCTTGGTCAACAATGCCGGGGTCGACCTGATGCTGCCCGCGCCTGGCGGCAACGTCGGCACGGTGCGCCAGGTGTTCGACGTCAACTTCTTCAGCACGGTCACCGGCACGCTGGCCGTGCTGCCCGGCATGGTCGACCGGGGCGCGGGTGTCGTGGTCAACGTGTCGTCCGACTCGGCCCGCGCTCCCGAACCCGGCCAAGGCGCTTATGCCGCATCGAAGGCCGCCATTTCGACTTTCAGCGAATCGGTGGCCCACGAGGTGGCGTCCCGCGGCGTGTCGGTCCACGTGCTCTACCCGGGTTGGGTTCCCACCGCGATGGGCCTGTCGGGCAACGAGGACGGGGGCTCACTCCCTCCCAAGATGGTGCGCCGGACGGCCGACGGGGTGGCCGCACTGGTGGCTGATCGGATGGGTGGGCCGAGGATCGACATCAATGCAGCCTGGCTGCCACTGCTCGCCCCCATGGCGCGCACGTTTGCGCCCGTGGCCTACCAGAAGGCCATGCGCCGGCTGGCCACCACCGGTTCGCGTGACCGTGCCGCCGGCCCGTCGAGCGGGAGGAGCGGACATGGTCAGAGGTGAAGGCACCACGGTGGCCAGAGGCGTGACACCCGACGAGGTGTTCGACTTCGTGCTCGACCCGGCTCAGTACACCAGGGCCGATACCAAGATGGTATGGGTCACCAAGTTGGCCGACACGCCCGACGGGATGGTGGCGCGAGAAGACGGGAAGTTCCTCGGCCGTTTCCCCGGATCGGTGATCACCCGCTACCGCTGGGACCGGCCCCGCTCGATCGACGTCACGCTGGAACACGGGGTACCCCGTCGTCTCCACGCCTGGTTCGAGATCGAGGCCGTGGACGGCGGGACCCGGATCCGCCACGTCGAGGAACTCGACCTCGGTCACGGTCCGCTGGGGTGGATCCACGACCGGGTGGCCGGCAAGTGGTTCTCCCGCTCGGTGGACACCGAGGTGGCCGAGATCGGCCGGCTGCTCGAGTCCGGCGAACGTGGCCGGGCCGTCTCCCGGGCCGACGTAGACCGGCCCGAGCCCGGCGCCGACAGCTGACCGGTCGGAGCCTGACGGGGCTCGGCCCCTGTCGATCGGAGGGGCGACGGCCGCGTCATGGCCCCGACCGAGGGCGATGACTCGCGACAGTGAGTCGGGTCCCGACCGTTGGTGCCCCTCAGACCCACACGACCATCGTTCCGTTACGCTTACGACGTGCAAGAAGTTGGTCCCCTGCTGGCCTCCGGCCGCGATGCCGACATCTTCGAATTCGGACCGGATCTGGTCCTACGCCGGTCGCGGGATGGTCGATCCCTCGAGGCGGAGGCCCGGATCATGGAGTATCTCCGGGTGCATGGCTATCCGGTCCCGGCGGTACAGGAGCTGACCGACAACCAGTCCAACCTCATCATGGAGCGGATCCACGGTCCGTCGATGGTGGACTACCTGACCAGGCATCCGTGGATGATCCGCCGTCAGGGACACATCCTGGCCGCCCTCCATCATCAGCTGCATGAGGTGCCTCCCCCTGATTTTCTGCCTGCCGTGCCCATCGGACAGGGTGACGCATTCCTCCATTTGGACCTTCATCCGCTCAACGTGATGATCGGTCCGACCGGGCCGGTGGTCATTGACTGGACCAACGCAGGTCGGGGCGATCCCTCCGTCGACGTGGCCCTGGCCTACTTACTCATGTCCTCCGGACAAGTGCCGACCAATCATTTGGAGGGGCTGGTGATCGGCATGGGCCGCCGGGTCCTGACCCACAGCTTCCTGAGCCGGTTCGATCGGGACCCGGTCCGAGCACGGATGAAGGAGTGCGCAGAGTGGAAGGCCCACGACCAGAACATGTCGGCACAGGAGATCGCATCGATGCGACGGATCGCCGCCAAAACTGATCCGGCCTGACCGGACGGCGACCGGGCCGTGCCCATGGGTAAAACCGGCTGCTTGTCGGAACGAGATCTCCAGGCCATGCTGCGCACCCTCTCGATCGAACGGAGACCCGGCTCGTTCTGTTTCGTCGACCAGGACCAGGTCCCTCCCGGAGCAGTCGTTCATGCCACCGTGGCCGGACTACGAGACGACAATGCCGGTGTCGAGCACGGATGAATCAGTACGGTCGAATCAGCGCGGTCGAATCAGCGCGGTCGGCCGAGGATCGTGTGGTCGGTCACCGCCAAAGGTCGGGCCGGGACGAGGCGCAGGGGTAGCAGTACCGGTTGAGGTCGCTCTCCAGTGGGAACACTTGATGCCGGACGATCTGCCTGCCGCACCTGCAGATGGCGTGGGACGGTCGCACGGTTTGGCGTGCCTGGTCGGGTAGCCAGTCCGCCGGCGGGACGAGCAGGCTCGGTGTGGGTGGATCGATGAGTTCGAGCACGGTCATGGTTTCGTCAAGCAGCTGATCGGGGCTCTGCTTGCCTCCTTCACGGCCATTCTGCGAGGTGCGCTATGGAGCGGCCTGGTTCAAAACATAAGGCCAGCTGTGAATCGACCTCCTTGTCCCTGTGCCTTCTCACCTGGGAGTTGAAACTCGCCTGGTCGTTCGATGCATCGGCCTTCGGAACCGCAGCCAGGCCACGATCACCCTTCGGTCGACGCCAAACGCCGGACCGCTGTGCCCCGGTCGCCCTCGTCGAACAGATCGGCCCATCTGGCCTGTTGGATTTCGCCCTCCAAGGTGAGCTCCGGATGGCCCTGGTCAACCAGCCATCGGGTCACCGGAAGCACCCCGTAGTCGGCGAGGATCGCCTTGGCCGCGGTGACCGCCCCCATCTCGTTGATGAGTCCCACCCAGACGAAGGGGTCGAAGCCCAAACTCCGGATCTGGCCGATCAGCTCCCGACACCGATCCTGGAATCGTCCCTCGAGCGCCGTCCCGTCGGCCGGTGTGGCCACGGGGGCGCCTCTCGGGCTGGCCGCCGGGTCGAACGGCGCCGATGGGCCGACGTGGAGCGTGCGCCCACAGGATCCGCAGTAGAAGATCTCCACCCGGGGCCGCGCCCCTGCCGTGGAGGCACCCGTGGACTCGATCTGCTCGTGGACGAGGTTCTCCCGCAGGGAGTGCCTGCAGTCCGGGCATATCGGACCACCGCGTTCGGGTGACACGACGACCAGTGTGCCATTCCGTCGGCCGGTGTCGCGAACGTAACGCCCATCCTCGATCAGGAGCAGGAGAACGTGAGGGACACCCGTGAATCCTGAGGCACCTTGGATCCGGCGGCGGGTGCTTGCGTCGTCACGCGAGCCTTGGTTGCGTCCGATCCGCAGCGGGCGGGATTGGCCATGGAGTTGGTCAGGCCGGCAGATTGGATGACCAGGAGCGCCTGGTAGACGCCAAGGCCGACGACATTGGGCACCGTCTCGGTCGCCCCGGCCACGGGCGGGGGCGCGTCCCCGTTGGAGATGGCGAGGCTCACGACTCCTCCCCGAGATACCCGGCTCCCGGGAGGCGGGGACTGCGAGATGACCGAAGCGGTGGGTCGACGACTTCTCACGAAGTCGAAGTGCAGGGTGAGACCGGCGGCACGAGCCTCCCCGTCCAGGGACGGAAGACCGGCGCCGACGAAGTCGGGGACGGTCACGGTGCGGCCGACGGGGACGGTGGTGCGGGTCGTTGGTGACGACCGACCGTGGCTGAGCTGTCGGCCCACGAAGAAGATGCCGACGGCGATGATGACGACACAGGCAGCCAGGGCCAAGACCTTGACGTCGAGCCACGGCGCACGGCGGTTTGCCGGCCCCAAGGCGCTCGGCACGAGCTGATCCGTGCTTCCCGTCGGATCGGCAGGTGATCGACCGAGCCCCTCATGACCGGATCGGGGGCGGTCCGGATTGACCAACGGGGTGGCCTCGGCAAGTTCCCTGAGTGCATCCTTCAGCCGGCTTTCCACTTCGACGTCGTTCATCCCGCGATCTCCCTCTTCAGGCGTTCCAACCCTCGTGACGCCAGCGTCTTGACCGTCCCGGGGCGGCAACCGAGCGCCCCAGCGATCTCGGCCTCGGACCAGTCGGCCCAATACCGCATAACCAGGGCGGCCCGTTGCCGGTAGGGCAAGGAGAACAGCACGTCGATGACCTCTGAGGCGCCGAGGGAGAGGGGCCTGGGCGGGGGCAACGCACGATGGGCCCTCCGCTCTCGCCCCAGTCGACGCTCACGGTCGTGACACAGGTGCACCACGGTGGTCCGGAGATAGCCGCCCGGGTTTTCGAGAACGGTCATCCGGCCCTGAAGTCGGGCGAATGCTTCCTGGACCACGTCCTCGGCGTCGTCGGTGCTGCCCGTCAGGGCATGGGCCAGTCGGACCATGCCTGCATACTCGACCCGATAGAGGCTGACGAATGGATCGCGCTCCTCCTCGCTCACATTCGTATCCTGACCGACGGGTCCACACACATCTACACCGACGACGGAGGAGGCTCCCCGGTTGCATCGAATCTGGAAATAGTCTTCCGACCGCCCGGTCTCGGCTCGCGGGCGTTGGGTGGCGGCGTGGGCGGTCGTGTGGGCGGTCATCATCCAGGCCACGCCCGGTGACCGTCGCCGCAGAGCCGGCCCGGTGAGTCAGTTGATCGGTGCCAGCTTCTTGAGCGTGACGCTCAACGAGGCCAAATCGACGAATCCGGGTGTCCCGGTGAAGCTGACGTGGGCATCGGCCTTCCGGTCACACCAGGCACGTCCTCCCGCGAAGTCCTGGGGCTCCGATCGTGTGGCCGCACAAGCCTGTGGTCCGGCGATCTCGATGAGTCCCGTCTTCGCATTGAGGACGACATCCACAGCTCCTCGATGCACCTGGAGCGGTGGGCGCGGCGAATAGACGAGGAAGCCGCCCTTGGTGATGTGGGCATCGAACGAGCGCGCCCAAACGGTCCGCTCCCCATCCGTCATCCGGGCCGTGTAGTCGCCCGAGCGAACGGCGTCCCGCACCAGGACGACCCATGGGCCGAAGGTGAAGGCCAAATAGTCTGCGGCGGGGTCACGGAAAGGCGGGGCGGCCTGATTGCCCGAGTAGTACGGGACGGCGGCGCCCTTGGCACCCACATAGACGGCCAGCGGCTTACCGGTGAAGATCGAATCGACCGCTCCGTAATAGGGCGCGACATAGCTACTGCAACACTGGTCAGGACCCTTCGTTGCCAGCCAGGCAATCTCTCCGCCGGCCGTCAGGCTCGCCTTGGCCAGTTGGAGGGAGGACGGGTAGCTGAGGGCGAAACCCCGACCGTCAGGGATCCGAATGACCATTGTGGTCCGGCCTCCCCGGGTCGTCGTCGGCGGGACGAACCTGGGGAACGGCTGCTCCACGGTGGGACTGCCCCCTCGGTCCGATCCGCCGACCGCGACAACGACGACGGTGAGCACGAGCACCACGACCAACGTCACAGACAGGGCCACCGACCCAGCGGCGGCGGTGCCTCCTGCGGGCCTCTCTGATCACTGCCCTGATCACTGACTCGGGCGGAGCTCCAACGCCCTCGACGGGCTCCTCTCGAGTCGGTGTCGGTTCGACCGACGTATCCACCACCATAATGGTGATACTCTGCATGTTACCATGAAGGATGTCAAGCGAGACCGAGGGGACAATCTTCCGCTGCACGAGCACGTGGCCGCGGAGATCCGCCGCGACATCGTGAACGGTGACGTAAAACCGGGGCAACGGCTCCCCCCCGCGAAGGACATGGCCGCCGTGTTGGGCGTGCACCCGAACACCGTCCTGCGTGCGCTCCGGCTCCTTCGCGAGGAGGGAGTGTTGGAGTTCCGACGGGGCCGCGGCATCACCGTCTCCGGCGAGCCCGAGCAAGGTGTCGTCGCCGCCCATGCCAGGGACTTGCTGGCCCTGGCGCGGAGGCACGGTCTGGCCCGGGAGGACGTCATACTCATGCTCCGGCAACTGCCTTGACGGAGAGGCGTCGCCCAGTCGCTCCGGTCCGGAGCCCTGTGCCGCCGAACGTGGGACATGGTCGGCACATGAGCACTTCGGATTGGCGCGGCGTCCTTGCTGTCAGTCCTCTCGATCACCGACGAGATCCGATCGTGAACAGAACCGGTGGCTGCTACGTACTCCACCTCAACTAGCCCAAGTCCGTCAGCTGTCTGCCCGATTCGTCCTCGCCCGTCTGCTCATCGAGCGGAGCGCGGGAGAGCCGCGGCAGATTCTGACCCTGTCGCTAAAGGAGTGCAGGACGTGCAGATCGACCCAGGTGACACCCTCATCAGAACTCGACCCGCCATGATCAGACATCGGCCCGCCACTTTCGTCTTCGCCAATGACACCGTGACGCCGCTGCCACTGGCGATCGTGGGAGCGGGCCTGTTAGTGGCGGTGGCCATCATCCATCTTCAGGACCAGGGAGGACTCCTGGGAGGGGAATCGCCGCTTTGGTTGAAGTGGGGCTACTACCTGGTGGAACTCACAAGCCTCATCGCCGCCGCTTTGGTCATCCGAGGCAAGGTGTTGGGATGGGTTCTCGGACTCGGGGCAACCGTGGGCCCGATGGTCGGCTACTTGCTTTCGAGGTCGGTGGGAATCCCTGGCGACTCGGGTGACATCGGGAACTGGGGCTATCTGCTCGGGACCGTGAGTCTCATCGTCGAAGGAGGGTTCATCCTTCTCTCCGTGGTCTGTCTCACGAGGTTGTCACGAGCCTGGCAGGCCGAACACCCTGTCGGTTCGAACGACCTTGGCCTCTGCCGGTTCGAACGAGTGAGGGTGCTGACCTGGTCGAATGATGTCGATCGCCAGGCCCGGAGCCAAGGCGGCGGAACCCAGCTCGACCGCCCGGCCCGGGAAAGAGAAAGCTACGCGGACAGGCGCCTGGGGGTTTGTCGAGGTTCGTCGTGGGTATAGCCAACCTATGTTCACCGTCCAGGAATCAGCCATCGATCTCGTCCGGCGACGCCTGGACACTCTCGGGGAGTTGCGCTCCACGACCGGCCTGACGCCAACGGAGGGTCGTCAGTACCAGGAACTCTGTGCGATGGAGAAGGTCTTGCTCACCAGGGTTCATCGGAACGAGCCAGATCGGAAGATGACTTCTACCCTTGGACTGCAAGGGCGCATGAGGCGCGTCGGTTCCCAAGTGGTCGAGCGGTCACGTATTCGACAGGCTGAGGAGTCAGCGGCTTAGGGTCCTGGTGCCGGGCGGTCGCCACGCCGGCACCCACTTCCTGCCTGAGCGGAGGCCCAACACCTTCACCGGCATGTTCGGCCAGTGGCTTGAAGGATATTCCGAGGTTTGACGCAAACAACGGTGGGTAATTGAACGACGTCAGGTTATCGAGCGCTTTCCCCCCGTCGCTCGGACTTGATAGTTCGCGCCCATTCCTTCTTCGCCGGTGGGGATAGGCGCACCCTTTCCACTCTTTGTGGAAATCACCGGGCCGGGACGTCGGGATGCGGAAACCCCAGCTCGACCGGCCCGGTGATCCAAGGGTAGCGACCTGACTAGGTAGAACGCTCCCGGCTACACGTTGAAGCGGAACTCCACCACGTCCCCGTCGCGCATCACGTAGTCCTTGCCCTCGACCCGAGCCTTGCCGGCGGCCCTCACGGCAGCGATCGAGCCGGCGGCGATCAGGTCCTCATAGCTGACGATCTCCGCCTTGATGAAGCCGCGCTCGAAGTCGGTGTGAATGGTCCCCGCCGCTTGAGGCGCGGTGTCGCCGATGTGGATCGTCCACGCCCGGGATTCCTTCGGTCCGGCGGTGAGGAATGTCTGCAGACCCAAGGTCCGGAAACCCACATGGACCAGCTGGACCAGCCCGGACTCGTCCTGGCCATAACCGGCCAACAGTTCGGAGGCGTCGTCAGGATCGAGGGTCGCCACCTCGGCCTCGATCTGGGCGCACACCACCACCGCTTCCGCCGGCGCCACCAGCGCGGCCAGTTCGGACCGCAGCGCCTCGTCGCCCAGCGCGTCCTCGTCGACGTTGAACACGTAGATGAAGGGCTTGGCGCTCAACAGGTGGAAATCGGCGAGCAGATCAAGGTCGACCTCTCCCGAGGACGCTGCGGCGGCGATGGTCCGGCCGCCGTCGAGGATCGACTGGGCCTGCTCGGCGGCACGGAGCACCGGCACGAGGTCGGGTTGCTTGCGCGATTCCTTGGCCAGTTTGACCATCCTGCTCTCGACGGTCTGGAGATCGGCCAGGATCAACTCGGTGTTGATCGTCTCGATGTCGTCACCGGGTGAGATCTTGCCGTCCACATGGATGACGTCGGGATCGGTGAACACCCGGACCACCTGGCAGATGGCATCACTCTCGCGGATGGCGGCCAGGAACTTGTTGCCCAGGCCCTCCCCCACTGACGCGCCCTTGACGATCCCGGCGATGTCCACGAAGGTGACCATGGCCGGCACGACTTCCTTGCTCTCGAACAACTCGGCGAGGCGCTCGAGTCGATCGTCGGGCACGGCCACCACACCGACGTTGGGATCAATGGTGGCGAACGGGTAGTTGGCCGCCAGGACCTCGTTACGGGTCAGGGCATTGAAGAGCGTCGACTTCCCTACATTGGGGAGACCGACGATGCCGATGGACAGTCCCACGTGTGCTTCCTCCGATGGCGGTGCGGCCCGCGCCACGGCGGACCAACGCCAGAGCGTAGGTGATCAGGTGCGGAGGTCGTACAAGGGAGTGGGCGCCTTCCGCCGACCCGGCCCGCCGCCGGGGGGCCCGGTCGACCCGGTCCCCCACCGCCGATCCGGCCAGGTCCTCAGCCGGCCGACTTGATCAGGTACTCGCTCATCGTCGAGCTGCGCAGCCGGCCCAGGTCGAGGCAGGCATCGACACTGGCGATCATCCGGGCCACGTTGGCGTCGAGCTCCTCGGGGGTGGTGGCGTTGAAGAACAGCATCGGATCGGCGACGTGCCCGGTCGACGGCCACGCCTCTTCGACGATGCCGTCCACCTCGGGGGCGCCATCGGACAGCGGGCGCACCACCTCGTTGCGCACGTACCGGGTCCGGGGCTGGAGCTCGGCCGACACCGGCGACTGGGTCCCGTGCCAGCGGGTGATCCATTCGCGGTACTCGAGGCCCTCGGGCCGGTGGATGAGGGCCACGGTCAGGACCCCGGGCGACCGCTCGCCGTCCGGCCAGTCACGAGGCGGACCGTGCGGTGTGGTTCCGTAATCGTCATAGAGGGACTCGACGACCAGGTAGGCCGCGGTCCGGATCCCCGACCGGCCCAGCTCGCCCAGGGCGGCCTCGACCTCGTCCCGTCGTTCGTAGCTGTCCAGCCACACCGACACCTCGGCCACGTGGGGCGCCTCACCGTCAGGCGCCGGGGCCGGTGACGGAGCCGGGGCCGCGTCGCTGTCGTGGACGTTGATACTCAGGCCGCGCACCCCGGCGGACAGCAGGCGCGGCGCCGTCTCGCCGAGGAGCCGGTCCCGCAGGGCATTGCCCGAACCGGAGGCGGCATCGGCCCACAGCAGGTAGATGACCTTCTCCATGGATCGCGTCCCGTTCAGTCGGAGGTCGGCACCGGGACCCGACAGGCCCCGTCGATGTCGAAGACCTGGTTGAACCGGCCGAGCGCCAGCCACGAGCCGACACACAGGGCCAGGTCGACCAACTCGTCGTCGGTGAAATGCCGATGGAGGCGGGCCCAGAAGTCCTCGTCCATGCCCAGATGGTCGGTGGCGTACCGCTCGGCGAACTCGGCGCTCAGCCGCTCCCGGTCGGTGAGCCCTTCCAGGTTGCGGCGCGTCCCGACCTCTTCGTAGAACGACTCGGGGATCTCGTCGGGATCGGCGGACCTGCTCGGGACATCGCGTGCCGTCCGCCATTCGGTGCAGATGGCGCACTGGTTGATCCGGGCCATGGTGATGCGGGCGGCCTCGAACTCACGGAGGGACAGCGAGGACTTCTCGTACACGGCGTGGCTGTAGGCGCCGGCCGCAGACGTCAGCGGTGGTGCCAGCTCCGTCCACACGTAGATCAGCGGATCCTTCTCGACGGGCACGGTGACGCGTGGCATCGGTTCCTACTCCCCCTCGGTCGTCGACCGCCAAGGGGTGCCGAGGCGGTCGGATACGGTCACAGTTTCGGTTACGGGCACGAGCGTCACGGTCAGGGTGCGGTCACGGTCGGGCAGCGCTCACGGTCAGGGTGCGGTCACCCTGCGGCCGGCGTTCACGAAGCGGTAGCGGAGACGGGCAGCCGGCGCACGATCCGCCCGGCCAGTCCGGTGATGAACGGGAACCACTGGCGCTCCCCCATCAGCCACAGCCACAGCTCGCGCCGGTCGGCGATGATGGCGTCGACGAACTCCTCACGGCCCATCCCCGAGGGCTCGAGGGCGGGCCGCCACCAACCCCACAGCCAGAGCCCGATGCAGATCTCGTCGCTGAAACCGTCCCGCCAGTTCTGCCCGGCGAGGAGCGCATCACGCAGACCGGTCCTGATGTCCACCGGCTCTTCCGGCAACTCCAGCCTCGGAGCCCCCTCCACTTCGAACACCGTCATGGACGCCACCATACCCAGATCCTCGCACTCTCGTCAGAATTGTTGAGGCCGGTACAAACGACCCTGGTCAGCGTGGTGAGACTCCCGCCCCTGAGCGGCGGTAGTACCCGACGGCCAGGCTCAGCGGTCCTTCACGACCGGGGCCCGATCGGTGTCCTCATAGGCGTTGACGTGCTCTTCGAAGTCGATGAACAGCGGGGCGTCGGGATCGAACGTGCGGCGCAGGCTGTCGATCGCCACCCGCTTGTCGAACGAGTCCAACTTGACCAGCGCCCCGGGATTGTCGAGCTCGCGGAGGTCGAGCCGGCCCCGGGCGTTGTCGACGGCCCGCCGCCCCCGCTCGCTGCGCACCAGCAGGCTGCTCCACCCGTCCATGGCCCCGACGCTCCCCACCGACAGGTCGGCGCTCCGACCCAGGAAGTCGGCGCACTCGTCGCACCCCTTGAGGGCGGCTCCGTGGAAGTTCTTGATGGGCTCGTCCACGGCCACCTCCCCGTCGCGGTACTCCACGATCATCCGGCCCCGGATGACGTCGACCTTGCTGACCCGCTCGATGTCGATGGCGCGGTCGTCGCGGAGGAGCTGGAGCATGAGGCCCTGGTAGTCGAAGCTCTTGGTGCAGAGCAGGGCGATGGTGAGGACCACCGAATCGATCCGGTGGGCCCCGGTCGGCCACCGCCTCGACTGCATGGCCCGGATCCCCTGGATCTCGCAGGGCGTGCCCACCACGGCGATGCGGGGCTTGGCCGGAAGGTCGTACTTGGACAAATCCAGCTCGGCCAGGGCCATGGTCTGGTTGTAGTAGCTCCCGGCGGCGTCGATGATCTCCTTGGCCGTGGTGGCCAGGTGGGCCACCCCCTTCCACGGCTCGTCGGGGTCGTCGCTCGGCCGGGTGACCAGTGCGCCGTCGATGTCCCCACCGGCCAGAGCGGCGATCAGCAGCGCGGTGACCACCCCGCCGTCCTGGACCTCGTCGGAGCGCGCCCCGGCCCGGGCCGAGTAGGCGTCGAGCACCGCGCCCAGCCCGTCCCCGGGAGGGCCGCCGGTGATCTTCCAGTAGTTGTCGGCGGCGTCCGCCCGCACCACGGCGCCGACCGGGAACTGCTCCTCGGCGGTGTCGCCGGTGATGGTCGACGGCGGCCACAGGGCCTCGTAGCGCAAGCCGCCCCGGGGGCAGAAGTCCCAGCACAGCGAGCAGCCGGTGCACATCTTGACCAGCTCGGGCAGGTCGGTGTCCTCGTCGATGCCGATCGAATTGGACGGGCAGGCGGCCACACAGGTCCCACACTGGATGCAGCGGTCGGCGTCGATGACACCGGCCTGCAGCTCCCAGAACCACGTCTTGCCGGGCGGCTCGGCGATCCCGTTCATCTCCTCGCGGATCCGGTAGGCCTTCATCGCGCCGGCTCCTTCGCCTGGGCGCCGATCGAGACCGGCGTGCCCGTGCCCTCCTCGGCCAGCGTGTGCCGGAGGTCGTCGTTGTCGGTGCGACGGGCCCAGTTGTGGAAGGGTTCGTCCGACCGCCGCTCGGCCTGGTACCGGCGCACCACCCGCAGGAGGGCGTCGGGAACGTCGTTGACCGGCCGGGCGTGCTCGATCCAATCGATGAATCCGGCGTCGGCACCGAGCGATCCGCCCAGGCCGATGTCGACCGCCTCGGCCAGGTGGTTGCCCACGTGCGCCACCTCGCCCCGGAACCCGATGTCAGCGATCTGGGGCTGGGCGCAGCTGGCTGAGCAACCCGAGAAGTGCATCCTGATGACCCCGGCATCCTCCTTGGGTCCGGAGCGCCCCCCGGGGGTCGGTGCCGCGCCCACCGGCTCGCCGGCCAGCTGGTCGTCGAGGAACCGGGCCCACTTCACGGCGCGCTCCTTGGTCTCCACGATGGCGTACCGGCAGAACTCGGACCCGGTGCAGGCCACCACCCCCCGGGTGAAGGGCCCGGGGTAGGGCGAGTACTTCTGCAGCAGATCCTCGGACAGCATGGCGTCAATGCGGTCCTCGGGCACCCCGGTGAAGGTGATGTTCTGGTCGGTGCCGATGCGCACGGTGCCGTCGCCGTAGGTCTCGGCGATGCGCGCCGCCTCCACCAGCTCGAGACCGTTCATCCGGCCGACCGGCACCGAGCACCCGACATAGAACAGACCGTCCCCCTTCTGAGGATGGACGCCCACGTGGTCGCCTCGGTACCGGCGGGTCAGGTCCTCACCGGAAGGGGCCAGGTCGAACCGGGTCCGGGCGGCCAGTTGCTCGCGGAAGCCCTCGGGCCCGAGCTCCTGGACCAGGTAGCGCATGCGGGCCAGGCCACGATTCTCGCGGTTGCCGAGCTCGCCGAAGACCTGGGCGATGGCCCGGGTGATCTCGACGGCCTGGTCCTGGCGGACGAAGACGTCGATGTCCGAGGCCATGCGCTCCCCGTCGGACAGGCCTCCGCCGACCAGGAGGTTGAAGCCCAGCGTGCCGTCCTCGGCCCGGGCCGGCCACAGGCCGATGTCGTTGATCTCCGCCTGGGCGCAGTCCTCGATGCATCCGGTGACCGAGATCTTGAACTTACGGGGCAGGTTGGCGTACTCCCGGTTGCCGGTGAAGAAGGCCGAGACGGCCTCGGCCACCGGCCGGCCGTCGAAGGCCTCGTGGGCGTCGACGCCGGACACCGGGCAGCTCAGCACGTTGCGGGCCGAGTCCCCGCAGGCCTGGACGGTGGTGAGGCCCACCGCCGCGAATCGACGCCAGATGCGGGGGATGTCCTCGATGCGCAGCCAGTGGATCTGGACGGTCTGGCGGGTGGTGAGGTCGGCGTACCGGGATCCGAAGACTCTGCTCTCGGTTCCGTCGGGTCCCTCGCCGAAGGCATCGGCGACCACCCCGATCTCACGGATCTGCGGCGCGGTCAGGTGGCCACCGGGGATCTTGACCCTCATCATGAAGGCATCCCCGCCCTGCTTCTGCGGGTAGATTCCGGCCCACTTGAGCCGCTCCACTTCACCGGCCACCTTGGCGATGCCGGCCGGACCCTCCTTGGAGTAGGTGTCGATGATGGCGTCGGCGATCTCGAGCGGATGACGCTCGAGCTTCCACTGCTCGATCTCGTTCAGCTCACCTTTGGTCCGGTACGGATTGACGAAAGGCATCGGTCGATCGGTGCCCCTGAAGTTGAGCCCATAGAGCTCATCCCGATCTTTGGTCATGTCACAAGTGCAACCCGCACTCGACTTTGTCCGAGTCGGACCAGCGGCCGGCGCGCGGATCCTCACCCTCGTCCACCGGACGGGTGGTCGGGGCACAGCCGATCGAGAGATAGCCCTGGGACAGGAGGGGATGCGTGGGGATACCGTGGTCGGCCGCATACCCGGCGACGTCGTGCTCGGTCCAGGTGGCCAGCGGGTTGATCTTCACCAGACCCCAGTTGTCGTCATAGGACACGATCGGTGCCTCCCGACGGGTCCAGGCGTCGACCCGCTTGAGCCCGGTCATCCAGGCTTCCTTCCCGACCAGAGCCTCCTTCAGGGGACGGACCTTGCGGAACTCACAGCACTGGGCGGTACCGCAGGGCCACTGCTCGGCGCCTTCCACCGGCTTGGTCACCGTCAGATTGAGGTCGTAGCGGGCGCGGATGAGCTCGACGTAGTCGAGCGTCTCGGGGAAGTGCGAGCCGGTGTCGAGGAACACCACCTCGATGGCGGGGTCGATCTTGACCGCGATGTCGATGAGGACGGCCTCCTGGAAGGACGAGGCCATCGCCAGCTTCGCCCCGAACCGCTCGACGGCCCACTTGACCACCGCCCCCACCGGCTGGGTCTCGAAGGCTGTGGACTTGGCGTCCATCTCTTCTCGCAACTGTGTCAGTTCTGCCAGCATGCTCACGTCCACAACCCTCTCTGTCTCTCGTCCCCTAGAGCAGTGTGTGAGCTTCTCGACTCACGTTCCCCAAACCGCTGCTCGAAAACCCTGCCATTTCAGTCAACAATTCACTATCAAGAGAACCGGAATGACCCCATTTCCATTCCGTGACCGTCCGCTGGGACGGTCACGGCCGGAACTGGTCCGCTTCTCAGGACACCAAACCACCAGGTCGTGGCCTCGAGCGGCCGTTCCCCAACAGCACGGATTCCATACCTCAGATCATACATGACTAAACAGATCAAGTTTTAGAACAATCCCGGTCTGTGAGGTAGAGAAATGGCCCCGGGGAGCCGGTGATTGGTCCTCGGGGCCGCGGGTCGGGCTCGGGTCTCCCCCGGGTTCGGCTCCTGGGTGGGGCGGGGGCGCTCCCCAGGGGCCGGGCGGGGCGGAGGTCCGACCGGGGGGCGGGGACGAGGTCCGCCCGGGGCCGGGCGGGGCGGAGCTGCGCGGGGCGGTCCGGCCTGACACCCCCCGGCGCCAGGGGTGACAGGCTGGGACCCGACCAGGAACCCCCGACCCATGACCACCGAACCCCAGCCCACGACACCTGCCCCCGGCTACCCCGGCTACCCGGCTACCCCGGCTACCCCGGCTACCCGGTGGTGCTCGACGTGGCCGGGCGCCCCTGTCTGGTGGTGGGAGGTGGTCCGGTGGCCGCCCGTCGGGCCGGGGGCCTCCTGGCTTCGGGCGCCCGGGTCACCGTCGTCTCCCCCCAGGTGGTCGCCGCCCTCGAGACGATGGCCGACGATCCGGCGGCCGGCGGCCCACCGGGTGACAGGGGCCGACCGGGTGGCCACGGCGAACCGGGTGGCCACGGCGAACCGGGAGCCTCGGCACCCTCCGGCCCCGCCGGCGGCCTCGAGATCGTGCGGCGCCCCTACCGGGACGGGGAGGCGGCCCGCTACCACCTGGTGGTCACGGCCACCGGCGACCCGGTGGTCGACCGGCGGGTCGTCGCCGACGCGGTCTCGGCCGGTGTGCCCGTCAACAGCGCCGACAGCGACCGACCCGGATCGTTCCAGCTTCCCGCCGTCCACCGGGACGGGCCGGTCGTGGTGGCCGTCTCCACCGGAGGTGGCAGCCCGGCCCTGGCCCGGTGGCTCCGGGACCGGGTCGCCGGTTCCCTCCCCCCCGGTGCCGGCACCGTGGCCGGGCTGCTCGAGGAGACCCGCGCCGCCGTCCGTCGGTCGGGACGCCCGACCGGTTCGGTCGACTGGGAGGGCGCCATCTCCCTCCTGGTGCCCCTGGTCGAATCGGGCCGGATCGACGAGGCCCGGGCCGGTCTGCTGACTCTCGCCGGCCTCCCAGGTAACGGTGGTGCGCCCGGGAGCCGGCTGGATAGGGTGAGCGTTATGGAGCCTTCCAGTGTGCTCGGCCTCGACGAGATCGACCTGTCCGACCTCGCCTTCTGGGAGCGCCCCTGGTCGGAGCGCGAGGGCGCCTTCCAGTTGCTGCGCCGGGAGCGCCCGTTGGCCTTCTTCGAGGAACCCGACCTCACCGCCACCTCGGCCCTGGCCCCGCCACCCGGCCCCGGCTACCGGGCGGTGACCCGGCATGCCGACGTCGTCGAGATCAGCCGCCACCCCGAGATCTACTGCTCCGGTCAGGGGGCGGTGAGCATCCCCGACATGCCCCCGGAGATGGTCGAGTACTTCGCGGGCATGATCTCGACCGACAACCCGCGCCACGCCCGCCTCCGCCGTATCGTCTCCGCCGCCTTCAATCCGCGCCGGATCAAGGCCATCGAGGACACCATCGAGGAGGTGGCCGACCGGGTCATCGAGCGGGCTTCGGCTCTGGGCGAGTGCGATTTCGCCGTGGAGATCGCGGCGCCGTTCCCCCTCGAGATCATCTGCGACATGATGGGCGTCCCCCCCTCCGAGTACGCCACCGTGCTGCGCTGCTCCAACGTGATCCTCAGCGGTGGCGATCCCGAGTACGTCCCCGCCGACGGCGACCCGGTGGCCGCCTTCATCAATGCCGGGGTGGAGCTGACCGAGCTGATGAACGCCCTCAGCGCCCAGCGGATCGAGAACCCGGCCGACGACCTGACCACCGCTCTCATCACCACCAACATCGACGGCGAGGCGCTGACCGCCGGCGAGCTGGCCTCCTTCTTCATCCTCCTGCTGACGGCCGGTAACGAGACCACCCGCAATGCCATCACCCACGGCCTGTGGGCCCTGACCGAGCACCCCGACCAACGGGCGCGGTGGCAGGCCGATCCCGACACCGTCGGGGCCACCGGGGTCGACGAGATCGTCCGCTGGGCCACGCCGGTCATCTGGATGCGCCGCACCGTCACCGAGGACACCGTGCTCTCGGGCCAGGAGCTGCACCCCGGGGACAAGGTGCTGCTCTTCTACAATTCGGCCAACCGGGACGAGTCGGTGTTCGAGGACCCGTTCCGGTTCGACGTGCGCCGGAACCCCAATCCCCACGTGGGGTTCGGGGCCGCCGGCCCCCATTTCTGTCTGGGGGCCCACCTGGCCCGCCGCGAGGTCGACGTCATGCTGCGTGAGCTGTTGCGGCGGCTGCCCGACATCGAGGCCTCGGGCGAGCCCGACCGGCTGCACTCGAGCTTCATCAACGGGATCAAGCACCTCCCCTGCCGGTTCTCGCGCCCCTGAGACGGACCCCGACCGGGTTCCGATCCTCCCCTACGGGACCGGACCCTCAGGGCTTGCCCACCATCACCACCGTGGCCACGATCAGCACCACGAACATCACCGCGGCGGCGGCCACCACCTGGCGGCACCGGTTCCGGAGATCCGGCGAGGCCGGAGGGTCGGCCACCGCCGCCTGGAGCTTCCGCTCCGCCGGCCACAGCGCCAGCTCGCCGGTGACCGCCACCACCGCCCACAGCAGGAGCCCGGTCGAGACCCAGCCGTCGGAGAACGACCAGGTCCCATGTGACATCGCGATCAGCGCCACCCCGAGGACGGGCACCAGGAACAGGATCCGGCCGGCCCAGTTGACCCCCGGCCGGTAGTAGCGGCGGACGGCCTCGGACTCCGGGCCCGAGCGCAGGAGGGCCACGGCGTAGCCACCGGCCACGACCACCGCCCCGAGCCCGATCAACGCGCTCAGGACATGGGCCAGCAGCACGATGTCGTACCCGGCGCTGCGGGTGAAGTTGGCCGCGGCCGGGAGCGGGTCGACGATGGGCATCCCGGGGAGTCTGGCATCCTTGGTGTCCCGGTCGATCTGCAGGCCCGTGCCACCTACGACGGCCCGGCAATTGCTACGGTGGTGTTACGAGTTTGCCACTCCCGATCCCCCCGAGTGGTCAGATACGAATGCCCGGAGGAGAGCCGGGCCCCCGGGCACAACCGGGGCACAACACAGAACCGGCATTGGGCAGAGCCGGTCAGGACAGAACAAAGGCATTGGGCTGATGGCAGCGTTGGGCTGAACAGGGACAGCCGGATACGAAATAATGGAATCGAGGTGGCCACGACCGTGAGCACTGATAACAGGCGATCCCCGAGGAGTCCGGCGCGACTTCGATGAACCAGCTCCGACTCGATCCCCTCACCGGCCGCTGGGTGGTGGTCAGCACCGACCGGGCCCACCGACCCCAGGCCTTCGCCCCCCGGGTGGCGGCCATCCAAGCCGACACCTCGCGACCCTGCCCCTTCTGCCCCGGAAACGAAGAAAGCGCCACCCCGGCACTCGAGACGCGCGGCCCCGACGGCAAGTGGCTGGTGCGAGTGGTCCCCAACCTCTACCCGGCCTTCGAGGGCAATGCCCCCTTCGTGGTCACCAACCGGGGGCCGGTGTTCACCCAGGCCACCGCAGGCGGGATCCACGAGGTGATCGTGCTGTCGCCCAGCCACCAGAACTCGTGGTCGATGCTGAGCGACGAGCAGACCACGGCGGTGATGACCGCCATCCGTGACCGGATCGAGGAGCACTCGGTCATCCCCGGGCTCCGCTACAGCCAGGCCATCGTCAACGCCGGTCGCGAGGCGGGCGCCTCCATCGAGCACCCCCACGGCCAACTCCTCGGGATGTCCTTCGTCCCCCGTGAGCTGGTCGAGGAGCAGGCCGGCTTCGCCCGGTTCGCCGGGAGGTGCCTGCTCTGCACGACGGTGGACGCCGAGGAGAACGTCGGGCACCGGGTGGTCTACTCCGACGAGCAGGTGCTGGTCATCTGCCCGTTCTGGAGCGGGGCGCCCTACGAGATGCTGGTCGTGCCCCGCGCCCACGGGCCCCATCTCCACCACAGCCCGCACACCGATCTCGTGGCCGTCGGCAAGGCGCTGAAGGTGGCTCTCGGCAGCCTGCGTGACGTGGTGGGCGACGTCGCCTACAACCTCGTCTTCCACTCCGCCCCCTACCGGGCCCCCGAGCCGTACCACTGGCACGTCCACGTGGTGCCCAAGCTGGCCACGGTGGCCGGGTTCGAGCTCGGCACCGGCGTGCTGATCAACATCGTCAACCCGGAGGAAGCGGCCGAGGAGCTGTCGGTCCAGGTCCCGGTGGCCCAGGCCGGCTGACAGCGGGCGTCGCTCGAGACGGCCCACAGGCCACCCGAACGCCCCGAACCCCCGAACGCCCCGCCCGCCTCACTCCGACGGCCCCAGGGGTCGCCGACCGCCCCGCCTGGCCCAGACCGGCTCAGGCCAGCTCGAAGCAGAGCGAGCCGTAGGAGGAGACCGTCACCGGGTAGGGATCGGTCCCGATCAACGGGAACGCCACCCGTCCGAGCAGCTCGATGGGCTGTCGCCCCACCCAGCGCTCGACGTGCAGCTCGGCGGGCTGGGCCAGCCGGCTCAGGTTGTGGACACAGAGCACCGGGTTGACCGGTCCCTGGTCGGGCCGGGCCGGCGCCGATCGCACGAAGGCCAGCACCGACGGATTGGCCGACGACACCACCTCGAGGTCCCCGGTGCCCAGGACAGGGAACTCGCGTCGCACGGCGAGGATCCGGCGGATCCAGTGGATGAACGAGCTCGGATTGCGCTGCTGGGCCTCGACGTTCACCGCCGAGAAGCCGTAGACCGGGTCCATCAGGGGCGGCAGATAGAGCTGGGCGAAGTCCGCCCGGCTGAACCCGCCGTTGCGGTCCGGGGTCCACTGCATCGGCGTGCGCACCGAGTCGCGGTCACCGAGGTAGAGGTTGTCGCCCATCTGGATCTCGTCCCCGTAGTAGAGGACCGGGCTGCCGGGCAGGGTGAAGAGCATGTAGTAGAGGAGCTCCGAGAGCCGCCGGTCCCGGTCGAGCAAGGGGGCGAGCCGCCGCCCGATCCCCATGTGGCGCTTCATCCGCGGATCCTTGGCGTACTCGGCGAACAGGTAGTCGCGCTCCTCCTCGGAGACCATCTCCAGGGTCAGCTCGTCGTGGTTGCGCAGGAAGATGGCCCACTGGGCACTGCCCGGTGGCTCGGGGGTGTGGGCCAGGATCTCGGTGATCGGATAGCTCTGCTCGCGGCGCACGGCCATGAACAGCCGGGGCATCAGAGGGAAGTTGAAGCACAGGTGGCACTCGTCGTCCTTCCCGAAGTAGTCGGCGACGTCCGACGGCCACCCGTTGGCCTCGGCCAGCAGGATCCGGCCCG
Source organism: uncultured Acidimicrobiaceae bacterium (assembly GCA_963837805.1). GTDB lineage: Bacteria > Actinomycetota > Acidimicrobiia > Acidimicrobiales > RAAP-2 > Bog-756. The sequence continues at coordinate 286,041 of CAWIOU010000024.1, read as the reverse complement.
GGTAGTGCTCGTCGAGCTCGGCCCGGATCCGGCGGATGAAGGCGTGGGTCTCGGGCAGGTTCTCCCCGGCGGTGCCGTCCCGCTGGAACAGGAACGGGACGGCATCGAGGCGGAAGCCGTCGAGCCCCAGATCGAGCCAGAAGCGCACCACATCGAGCATGGCCTCGGCCACCTCGGGGTTGTCGTAGTTGAGATCGGGTTGATGGGAGTAGAAGCGGTGCCAGTAGTACTGGTTCCGCTGGGCGTCGTAGGACCAGTTGGACCGCTCGACGTCGACGAACACGACCCGGGCCTCGGGCCACCGCAGGTCGTCGTCGTTCCACACGTACCAGTCCGACTTCGGGTTGTCGGTGCTCTGCCTGGATTCGACGAACCAGGGATGCTGGTCGCTGGTGTGGTTCATGACCAGGTCGGCGATGACCCGGATGCCCCGGGCGTGGGCTTCTTCGAGCAGCCTCCGGAGATCGTCGACGGTGCCGCTCTCGGGATGCACCGAGTAGAAGTCGCTGATGTCGTAGCCGCCGTCTCGGAGGGGCGACGGGTAGAACGGCAGCAGCCAGAGGCAGTCCACCCCCAGCCACTGGAGGTAGTCGAGCTTGGCGATGAGCCCGGGGATGTCGCCGACGCCGTCGTTGTTGCCGTCGAAGAACCCCCGGATGAAGACTTCGTAGAAGATGGCCCGCTGGAACCAGTTGGGGTCCTCTTCGGTCGGCACCGCCGGCTCCCGGTGGACCCGCAAACCGTCGGACAGCGCGCCCAGGGGGGCGAGCGGCATCGGCCCGTTGGAAAGGCCGGGGTTGGAGTCGACGGTCACGCTCGCACGCTACCTGAGCGCTCTCGATTGGGCGTGCCAATCAAGCGTGGGGGGAGGGTCGGCCGTCGGGCTGGTTCGTCGGGGGTCGAGTTCGTGGGTCGACCGTCGGGGCGAGTTCGTGGGTCGACCGTCGGGGCGAGTTCGTGGGCCGGCCGGATTGGTCGAGTTGGTGGGTCGACCGTCGGGGCGAGTTCGTGGGTCGGCCGTGGGATCGGTTCGTGGGCCGGCCGGATTAGTTCTTGGCTCGGCGGCCGGGTCGGCGCACGGGTCGGCTCACGGGTCGGCCGTCGGTGGGGACAATCGCCGCCAGCACCCGGTCGACCGCCTCGTAGGGGTCGAGGTCGCCCGAGGCCAGGGCCTCGGTGATGTCGGCGAACTGGTCGGCGGCCATGACCTCTTCGATCTGCTGCTTCACCCGGGCCACCAGGATCTGGTCGAACTCGCGCAGCAGCCGGCGTTGGCGCGCCGCGGCCAGGAGCCCGCTCTCGATCTGGTGCTGCCGGTGGCGTTCGATGGCCTTCCACAGCTCGTCCACTCCGTCGCCCGTCGAGGCCACCGTCTCGACGATCGGCGGACGCCACTCCCCCAGATCGGTGAGATCGAGCATCGCCTCGAGGTCTCGCCGGGTCTGTTGCGCGCCCGGGCGGTCAGCCTTGTTGATGACGAACAGGTCGGCGATCTCCAGCAGGCCCGCCTTGTTGGCCTGGATGGAATCCCCCCATCCCGGATTGACCACCACGACGGTGGAGTCGGTGGCCGCTGCCACCTCGACCTCCTGCTGGCCCACACCCACCGTCTCGACGATCACCACCGGCATCCCCACGGCGGAGAGCACCCGGATGGCGTCGGGCACGGCCACCGCCAGGCCGCCCAGATGGCCGCGGGTGGCCATCGAACGGATGAACACCCCCTCGTCGAGGGCGTGGTTCTGCATGCGGACCCGGTCACCGAGGATGGCCCCACCGGAGAACGGGGATGACGGATCGATGGCCAGAACTCCCACCTGACCACCGCCCGCCTCATCGGGTCCACCATCCGGCGCCCCATCTGCACCACCTGCTCCTCCTGCTCCACCTGCACCCGCCTCACCACCTGCACCACCTGCGCCATCTGCACCCGCCTCACCAACCGCACCACCTGCTCCACCGTCGAGGCCCCGCTTCCTCCCCATGGCCACCAGTCGATCGGTCAGCGTCGACTTCCCCGCCCCCGGGGCCCCGGTGATCCCCATCGTGTACGCCTCACCGGGGGACTTGTAGGCCAGGCCGGCCACCAGCCGGGCGTCCTCCCCCCCTCGCTCGACCATGGAGAGCAGGCGGGCCAGGGCGACGCGGTCACCGGCGCGGGCCGCCTCGAACAGCGTCGAGGGGTCGGAGTCACGGGAGACGGGCATGGAGTGACGAGCGTATCCGGAGGGGGGCGGTACCTCAGGCCCGCGACACGTGCGCCCCGAGCGAGGCCAGCTTCCCGTCGAGGTCCTCGTAGCCCCGGTCGACGTGATGGGCGTCGGTGATCAGGGTTTCCCCCTCGGCCACCAGCCCGGCCAGCACCAGGGCCGCACCGGCCCGCACGTCGAAGGCCCGCACCGGCGCGCCGGACAGTCGGTCCACGCCCCGAACCACGGCATGGTGGCCCTCGGTGCGTATGTCGGCCCCCATCCGCCGGAGCTCCTCGACGTAGCGGAAGCGGCCGAAGAAGAGGTTCTCGGTGACGATCCCGACCCCGTCGGCCACGGTGAGCAGTGTCACCAGCAACGGCTTGTAGTCGGTGGCGAACCCGGGGTACGGCAGGGTGGCCACGTCCACCGACTGCAGTCGATCAGCAGGGTCCCTCGCCGCGCGCAGGCCGTCAGGCCCCTGGGTGATGTCGATGCCGGCGGCGACGAGCTTGCGGATGAGCATGTCCATGTGATCGGGCCGCCCGTCCTCGACCACCACCTCACCACCGGCCAAGCCGGCGGCGACCAGGAAGGTGGCCACCACCAGACGGTCGGGAATGACCGCGTGGGTGGCCGGGTGCAACGCCTCGACGCCCTCGACCTCGATCCTCGACGTGCCGGCCCCGACGATGCGGGCACCCATGGCGTTGAGGAACTCGGCCAGGTCCCGGACCTCGGGCTCACGGGCGGCGTTCTCGATCACCGTGGTCCCCTTGGCCAGCACGGCGGCCATGAGCACGTTGTCGGTGCCGGTGTGGCTGGGGTATTCGAGGACCACCCGGTTGCCCACCAGCCGCGGGACCGACGCCACCGTGGAATCCACCCGGGCCTCCACGTAGCCGTGGGACGACTCGAACGAGGCGCCCATCGCCTCGAGGGCCCGTAGGTGCATGTCGATGGGCCGGGGGCCGAAGTCGTCTCCCCCGGGCAGGGACACCCTGGCCCAGCCGCAGCGGGTGAGGAGCGGTCCGAGGACCACCACCGACGCCCGCATCTTCTCCACCAGCTCGTAGGGCGCCTCTGGGACCAGGTCGGCCGGGGTGGTGACCACCAGCTGGTCGGGAGTGTCCCCCCGCCTGACGTCGACCCCCATGGCCCCGAGCAGCTCCCCCATGATGTCCACGTCGGTGATCCGGGGGACGTTGGTCAGCACATGGCGTCCCTCGGCCAGCAGGCAGGCGGCCATCAGCTTGAGCACTGAATTCTTGGCTCCACCGGCCCGGACCGTGCCCGACAGCGGCCCGTTCGACGTCACAATGAACCGATCCACCCGGCCAGTATGGCCTGCGGGGACCGTGGCTCCTTTGATGGTGCCGGTCTGCCGGCCCCTTCCGGCGGCTTGCCGGTCGCCTGCCGGCGCGTGCCGGCGCGTTCCGACCGGTCGGCCCCAGTCGGACCTCGCCGGTCCCTCCTACCCCTCCTACCCCTTCTTGCCCTTCTTGCCCTTCTTGCCCTTCTTGCCCTTTCTTACCCCTTCTTACCCCTTCAGGTCAGCGGAAGCATTGGAGACACACGCCGGACCAGGGCCGACAGGTCGTGGGGCGGATCGGCCTTTGCGCCAGCCACTATCGTCATGGTCCGTGACCATCGAACCGCAGGCGCCCGATCGCAACCTGGCCATGGAGCTCGTACGGGTGACCGAGGCTGCCGCGCTGGCGGCCTCACGATGGATGGGGCGGGGCGATAAGGAAGGGGCCGACGGGGCCGCCGTGCACGCCATGCGCATCGTCCTGTCATCGATCGCCATGGATGGGGTCGTCGTCATCGGCGAGGGTGAGAAGGACCATGCGCCGATGCTCTACAACGGGGAGCGCATCGGGGATGGCACCCCGCCCAAGGCCGACATCGCCGTGGACCCGATCGACGGGACCACCCCAACCGCCCTCGGGCGCGGCGGGGCCCTGGCGGTGATTGCCGTCTCGGAGCAGGGCACCATGTTCGACCCCGGGCCGTGCGTCTACATGGAGAAGCTGGCGGTCGGGCCTCGCGCCGCCGGCTGCATCGACATCACCCTGCCCATCGAGGACAACCTCAAGGCGGTGGCCAAGGCCAAGGGGACCAACGTCCGGGCCCTGACCGTGGTCATCCTCGACCGGCCCCGGCACGCCGACATCATCGCCGAGGTGAGGGGCACCGGGGCGAGGATCCGGTTGATCACCGACGGCGACGTGGCCGGTGCCATCGCCACCGCCTGGCCCGACACGGGAGTGGATCTGTTGATCGGCATCGGCGGGACTCCCGAAGGGGTGATCGCCGCCGCCGCCCTCAAGTCGATGGGCGGGGAGATCCAGGGCCGGCTCTGGCCCCGTGACGACGGTGAGCGGCAGGCGGCCGTCGACGCCGGCTACGACCTCGATGCCGTCCTCACCACCGAGGACCTGGTTCGGGGGGACAACTGCTTCTTCGCCGCCACCGGGATCACCGACGGCGAGCTGCTGCACGGTGTTCGCTACGACGAGTTCGGCGCCACCACCCAGTCGCTGGTCATGCGGTCCAAGTCGGGAACGGTACGGCTCATCTACGCCAAGCACCCGCTCCACAAGCTGGCCGAGTACAGCGCCATCGAATTCGGCTGATCGACTCCGCCGCCTACCTGCCCCCTGTCTCCCGCACCCGCTGCTTTCCAGGCTCCCCCGTCTCCCTGCCTCCCCCGCCCCCCGACTCCGCCGTCTCCCGGCCTCCCTGCCTCCCGCCGCCCGCCTGCCCGTCTCCCCGTTTCCCGTCTCTTCGCCTCCCGCCGGGCCGGCCTTCCTGCCGGAACCGGCCGCACTTGGAGATCCGAGGGAAAGGCCCGATCAGGGTCTATACGGGTAGACGGCGGCATCCCCGATGGGGTGCACGGCCCCGGTGAAGTCGAGCAACCAGTAGCCGTTGCCGGTGGCCGTACCGACGATGGCGGTTGCGCCGAGCCCGTGGAGATCGTGTCGCTGAGGGTGCGCACCCGGTGCATCACCGAAGGCGTAGACGGAGCCGTCTTCGGTCGTGATCCAGTATCCCCCGCCATTGGAGGTTGCGGCCAAGCCGACCACCGGTGAGTCGAGGAGTTTTCCCCCAGCGGAGCCGAAGAACGGAGCATCGAAGCAGTAGACCCCGCCGTCGGAGGCCACCAGCCAATAGCCATTCGTGCTCGGATCGGCCACGATGCCAACCACGGGCACGATCACGTCCCCTCGCGTCGAGCCCTCGTTGGGCGCGCCACCTCGGGGGAACACGTCGCCGACGGAGTCCACCAGCCAGTAGCCCGGGCCGTTCGGATTGGCGGCGATGCCCACCACCGGAGCCGGCGGTGTCGCTACCGAACCTCCGGGCCGGGCGTCGCCGAAGGGAGTGACTCGTCCGTCGAGGTCGACCAGCCAGTAACCCCGTCCGTCGGATGTCGGGGCGATGCCCGTGATGGGCGCGGAAAGGAGGTCATCGGCCAACGAACCGTAGTAGCCGGCATTGCCAAAGGGCAGGACCTCACCGTCGTCCCCGACCACCCAGTACCCGTGCCCGTCGGGGGTCCGCGCCATGGCGATGGCGATGGGCTCCAAGGGAGGGACCACGGCCATGCCCACGATGGGGGCGTTTAGATGACTGCCCCCGGTGGATCCCAGAAACTGCGCCCCGAAGGCGAAGATGCCACCGTCGGCGGCGACCAGGTAGTAGCCGGTGCCGTCGTTCGTGGCGGCCATACCCACGATGGACTGGTTGAGATGGATCGCCCCGGTGGAGCCGTGGAAACCGGCATCGCCGTAGGCGAAGATGCCACCGTCGGAGGCCACCAGCCAGTAGCCACCACCATCAGGGGTGGCCGCCATTCCGACGACGGGCTGGTTGAGGGGGATGCCTCCGGCCGATCCGTGGAAGGCGGCGTCGCCGTAGGCGAAAATGCCACCGTCGGAGGCCACCATCCAGTAGCCCTTCCCGTCGGAGGTCGCCGCTATGGCCACGATGGGCCGGTTCAGATGGATGCTGCCGGTCGATCCGTAGAAGCCGGCGTCGCCGTAGGCGAAAATGCCACCGTCGGAGGCCACCAGCCAGTAGCCACCACCATCAGGGGTGGCCGCCATGGCGACGATGGGCTGGTTCAGATGGATGTTGCCGGTCGATCCGTGGAAGGCGGCGTCACCGTACGAGAAGATGCCACCGTCGGAGGCCACCAGCCAGTACCCGGTATCGCCCGGCGTCGGGGCCATGCCCACGATCGGTGCGTTCAGGTGGAGGTTGCCGGCCGATCCGTGGAAGGCGGCGTCACCGTACGAAAAGATGCCACCGTCGGAGGCAACGAGCCAGTAGCTGTCCGGACCCAGGTAGACGTGCGGACGGGCAGGGGTACGAGGGGAGGCTGCGGGGTGCGATGCCCCGAGACCCGTTGCGCCGGCTCCGCCCGACTCGGCTCCCGAGGCCAACAGCCCCGACGCCATCAACGTCGCGACGAGCGCCAGGGCCAAGCGACCGAGTCGATCTCTCATGGCCCGTGCCTCCAATGGCTCACCGACGAGTTCACCGCCGCGCCCGTCGTCCGGATCGCCTTCCTACCACAGGTTCATCCACATTCCGCGAACCGTGGCGCGCCTGAACATCCGGCCTGTGGGAGTGTCACTCGCGGTCGGAGAAGAGTGGAGGGTCCGACGTCGGAGCGGACCGGGGTCGAGCCCCGTCATCTGGCCGGGTTGGCGCGGTCCGTGATGGTTTCTTGCTTCCCCCGGTGCGGTTGCTTCCCCCGGTGCGGTTGGTGCGGTTGGTGCGGTTGGTGCGCTTGGGTCGATTTCGTCTTGGTTGGTGCTCCGGTGGGTCCCAGCGCCACTGGCCGGCGCTTCGTGTGAGCACGAACCCCTGGTGAGTCCTCAGGTAGTGATGGTGACTGCACAGGCGGGCGATGTTGTCGTACGAAACCTCACCCCCGTCGGCGTAGGCGACCTGCCAGTGGTCATGCTCGAGTCCCAGGCGCTTGTGACAGTCCGGCACCACGCAGTGCTGGTCCCGCTCGAGGATGGCGGTCATCAGGGGCGCAGGAATGTGGCGGCCCAGGCGGACCACCGTGCTCACGTCCACCCCGTCGGTGATCACCAGGTCGCACAGGGCCTCGCCGAGCTGTGCTCGGGCCCACTCCACCGAGACGGGACCGACTCCCGGGATCTCGCACACTTCGCCGGGCACGAGCGATCCCCTGCGCAGTGCACCGAGGTCGGCACGGATGTGCATGGAGACCTTGCCCTTCAGGGGTCGGCACTCGGTCGACGAGTCGCCCGCCGCTGGCGGGGGGGCACCTGACGTCTTGTTCGTGGCGGCGGGAGGGAGGCTTCCCGTACCGGTCACCAGCGCACAGAGGGCATCGGCTCGGTAGGCGTCGACTGTCTCGAACACCCCGGACCTCCGGGCCTCGCGGAAATGCCGGTCGGATTCGGAATCGAGAGCAGCGAGCACGGTGGCGCCGGCCTCGGGGGTGAGGTGGGCCTCGAGGCAGAACGCACCCTCGGCGTCGGTGTAGGTCCGACAGCGCCGGTTGTCGTGCAACGCCTTTCGGTGACGGGCGGCGCCGTCGCTGGAACGCCCTTCGGCCTTGGCCCGGAGGCAGCGCTCCTTCAACTGGTGAAGCGTGTCCTTTTCTGCCCCTTTGACCAGGTCCTTCTCGCGGTCCGGGTTGACCTTGACCGCGTCGGAGACCAGCGTCGCCTGGGAGGAGGTGAGCTTCCCGCCCCGGAGGGCCTCCTCAACCTGGGGCTGGGAGCAAAGCGCTTCCCCGACCTTGAGGATTCCCAATGCCTCCCCCTTGGAGGCACCGGTGACGGACGAGAGCCATTCGTCTGGGGTGCGATGACCGGAAAGGGAATGAGCATTGCCCTCGGCGGCTCTCGATGCCGAGAGGGTCTCCCCCGCGCCGCACAGCCGCTTCCCTCGCTCGAACAGCGACACCAGCGAAGCGGCGTCGGAGACTGAGTACCGTCCCGGCTCGAAGCGGGACACGAAGGAGGCGACGGTGTCGACTGCCGAGGCCAGGGCCTTGGCTTCACCGGTGAAGTTCGTCGTCTCTGTGGTGGCAACCGCCATGAGTGCAGTAGATCAGGCGGGTGTGACATCTCCGCCAGGAACGGGAGGGCGAAGAGAGGCGGGACAAAGAGGGAGGGTCATGAAACGGGCTCCATCTGGAGGATGAGCAACGCCACGTGTTCTCGCCAGAGCCGAGCCGGGGACGAAACGGTCGGGACACGGTCGCCAGGGCGGCGGACCGCGGCGCCGTCACCCCGGCACCGGCCGCGGCGCCGTCACGGAGCGCCGTCACGGAGTCAGGCGGTGCCGGCCACCCCGGCCCCGGCCGAGGCGTCGACGGCCTCGAGGCGGACTTGGGCCCGGAGCAGCGCCGCCTCCGCCTCCACCAGGTCGACATCGGGCTCTTCGTCGTCACCGGCCGCGGAGCCGGATCCGGCCCCCGAACCTGACGCCGAACCGGCACCCCGTCCGCCGGCCGCCGTGAGCTCGGCCACACGGGCCTCGGCCACTTCCAGAGCGGCCCGGGCCCGGTCGGCGTCGATCTCCTCGGCCAGCTCGGCCACGCCGATCAGCATGGTGACCCGGGTCCCGCTCGTGGACTGATCCGCAGACCCCGACGAAGCAGACCCCGACGAAGACGGACCGGACGACGACCCACCGCCGGCCGCGCTGTCACCACCCTCAGAACTGACACCCTGCTCGACCTGGACGAACCCACCGTGCACGGCCACCCGCTCCTCGTCGCCCTCGGCCCGCACCACCCGGATGACCCCGGGCTCGACGGTGCCCACCAGCGGCGTGTGGCCGGCCAGGAAGGAGGCATCCCCCTCCCGGGTGCGCAGGATCACCTCGGAGGCCGAGCCGGTGATCAGGACCCGTTCCGGGGTGACCAGCTCGATCCGGAAGAGGTTCTCGTCAGCCATGATGCGCTCCGGTCCCGGTCATTCGTTCTCGAGGGCGTGGGCCTTGGCCAACACCGACTCGGCCCCGCCCACGTTGAGGAAGGCCTGCTCGGGGACTTCGTCGAGGTCGCCGTTGACCAGGGCCTCGAACGACTCCACCGTCTCGTCGACGGGAACGGTCACGCCCTTCAGGCCGGTGAAGACCTCGCCCACGTTGAACGGCTGGGACAGGAAGCGCTGGATCTTGCGGGCCCGGGTCACCGTCACCCGGTCCTCCTCGGAGAGCTCGTCGAGGCCGAGGATGGCGATGATGTCCTGGAGCTCCTTGTAGCGCTGCAGCACGCCCTGGACCCGCCGGGCCACCGTGTAGTGGCGCTCGCCCACGATCTCGGGGGCCAGGATGTTCGACGTCGACGACAGCGGGTCGACCGCCGGGTAGATGCCCAGCGAGGCGATGTCCCGGGACAGCTCGGTGGTGGCGTCGAGGTGGGTGAAGGTGGTGAACGGCGCCGGGTCGGTGTAGTCGTCGGCCGGTACGTAGACCGCCTGCAGGGAGGTGATGGAACGCCCCCGGGTCGAGGTGATCCGCTCCTGGAGCTGACCCATCTCGTCGGCCAGCGTGGGCTGGTAGCCGACCGCCGAGGGCATCCGGCCGAGCAGGGTGGAGACCTCGGAGCCGGCCTGGACGAACCGGAAGATGTTGTCCACGAACAGGAGCACGTCCTGGTTCTTCACGTCCCGGAAGTACTCGGCCATGGTCAGGGCGGCCAATGCGACCCGGAGCCGGACTCCGGGGGGCTCGTCCATCTGGCCATAGACCAAGGCGGCCTTCTCGATGACGCCCGACTCCTGCATCTCGATCCAGAGGTCGGTGCCCTCACGGGTGCGCTCGCCGACCCCGGCGAACACCGACACCCCGCCGTGGTTGGTGGCCACCCGGTTGATCATCTCCTGGATGAGCACGGTCTTGCCCACGCCGGCCCCGCCGAACAGGCCGATCTTGCCGCCCTGCACGTACGGCTCGAGGAGGTCGATCACCTTGATGCCGGTCTCGAACATGACCGCCCGGGGCTCCAGGGTGTCGAACCCGGGTGCGTCGCGGTGGATCTCCCAGTGGTCCTCGACCTCGCCGATCGAGTCGGTGTCGAGCGGCTGGCCCAGCACGTTGAACACGTGGCCCAGCACGGCGTCGCCCACCGGCACCTGGAGCCCGTGCCCGAGGTTGCGGACCACCGCGCCCCGGGTGAGGCCGTCGGTGGCCCGGAGGCAGATGCAACGGACCCGGCCGTCGCCGATCTGCTGGGCCACCTCGGCCACGATCAGCTCCTTGTTCCCCTCGAGCTCGACGTCGACCTCGACGGCGCCGTTGATCTCGGGCAGGGCGTGCGGGGGAACTCGACGTCGATGACCGGCCCGGCGATGGCCACCACCCGTCCGGTGGGGAGGCTGGCGTCGGCGCCGGTGGTGGGTTGGGGGGCGGTGGTGGTCATGGGTGTCGTGTTCCTTTTGGTTCGTCAGCGGGTGAGTACTGTCCGGCGGCGCGGGGTCGGGGTGGAGTGGGGCGGGTCCGGCCGGAGGGCGACCGGGAGCGGGGAGGCCACCGCTCAGACCTTGGTCTCGATGATCAGGCCACGCTCGTCGTCCTCGGCGTCGGCCCGCAGGGCCTCGGCTCCGCCGACGATCTCCATGATCTCGGTGGTGATCGTGTCCTGGCGGGCCCGGTTCATGATGCGCGAGTACTTGGTGATCAGCTCGCCGGCGTTCTCGGTGGCCGCGGCCATGGCCCGCTGTCGGGAGGTGACCTCCGACGCCGATGCCTCGAGCAGGGCGGCGAAGATCTCGGTCTCGGCCGCCCGCGGGGCCAGCGTCTCGAGGAGGATGGCCGCATCGGGCTCGAACTCGGTGAAGCCGAGCGGTCCCTCGTGGTCATCATTGGCTCCGGTATCCGCCCCGTCGGCCTGCTGGCGGGGATCGATCAGGGGGAGCAGTTGGCGCACCTCGACCTTCTGGCTCCCCGCCGAGAGGAAACGGGTCGAGACCACGATCACCTGGTCGACCTCACCTTCGACGAACGGGGTGAGGACGGCAGCGGCCACGGCGCGGGCGTCGGTGAAGGTCGGTCGCTCGCTGATCCCGGTGAACGACCGCTCCACGGGCTCGCCCCGGAACCGGAAGTAGCCCTGGGCCTTCTTGCCGGCCGTGAACAACCGGTACTCGACTCCACCGGCCCGACCCTCGGCCATCAGCCGCTCGGTGGCCCGCAGCACCGAGGTGTTGTAGGCGCCGCACAGCCCGCGGTCGGCCACCACCGAGAGCACGGCCACCTTGGCGATCGTCTCGGGGGTGCCCAGCAGGCGGCCGGCGGCGTCGGGATCGCCCAGCGCGGTCTCCAGCACGATGCGGGCCATACCCCGCTGGTAGGGCTTGGCCGCGGCGATCCGGCCCTGAGCGCGCACGATCTGCGACGCGGCGATGAGCTCCATCGCCTTGGTGATCTTCTTCGTCGACTGGATGCTCTTGATCCGTCGACGGAGCACGCGCTCCTGGCCGCCTGCCACCGCTCAGCCGTCCTTCCCGGAGCCGAATACGTCGCCGAAGGCCCGGAGAGCCGTCTCCAGCTTGTCGCCCTCGGGAAGCTTGCCCGTGGTGCGGATGCCCTCGAGCAGATCGGCGTGGCTGGCCCGGAAGTAGGCCCGCACCTCGGACTCGTAGCGCTGCACCTCGGATACCGGGATGTCGTCGACGAAGCCCTCGGAGCCGGCGAAGATGATCAGCACCTGCTCCTCGACCGGGACCGGCGCGTTGAGACCCTGCTTGAGCAACTCGGTCAGCCGGTAGCCGCGGTCGAGCTGGGCCTGGGACACCTTGTCGAGCTCGGAACCGAAGGTGGCGAAGGCCTCGAGCTCACGGAACTGGGCCAGGTCGAGCTTGAGGGTTCCCGACACCGCCTTCATGGCCTTGATCTGGGCGGCGCTCCCGACCCGGCTGACCGAGATGCCCACGTTGATGGCCGGGCGGACCCCGGCGTAGAAGAGGTCGCTCTCGAGGTAGACCTGACCGTCGGTGATCGAGATCACGTTGGTGGGGATGTAGGCGGAGACGTCGCCGGCCTTGGTCTCGATGATCGGGAGGGCGGTGAACGACCCGCCGCCCTCGGCGTCGGACAGCTTGGCCGACCGCTCGAGGAGCCGGCTGTGCAGGTAGAAGACGTCGCCCGGGTAGGCCTCGCGACCCGGCGGCCGGCGCAGCAGCAGCGACATCTGGCGGTAGGCCTCGGCCTGCTTGGACAGGTCGTCGTAGACGATGAGGGCGTGCTCGCCGTTCTCCATCCAGTGCTGGCCCATGGCGCATCCGGCGTAGGGGGCGAGGTACTTGAACGGGGCCGGGTCGGCCGCACCGGCCAGCACCACCACCGTGTACTCGAGGGCGCCGTACCGCTCGAAGGTGGCCACCGTCTGGGCCACTGACGACTCCTTCTGACCGATGGCCACGTAGATGCACTTCACCCCGAGGCCCTTCTGGTTGAGGATGGTGTCGACAGCCACCGTGGTCTTGCCCGTCTTGCGGTCGCCGATGATCAGCTCGCGCTGGCCGCGCCCGATCGGGGTCATGGCGTCGATGGCCTTGATCCCGGTCTGCAGCGGTTCGGACACCGGCTGGCGCTTGACGATGCCCGGGGCCTGCACCTCGAGCCGGCGGGTCATATCGGTGGCGATGGTGCCCTTGCCGTCGACCGGTTCGCCCAGGGCGTTGACCACCCGACCCAGCAGGGCGTCGCCCACCCTGACCGAGAGGATCCGCCCGGTGGCCTTGACCAGCTGCTCCTCCTCGAGGCCGGTGTCGTCGCCCAGGATGACCGCGCCGATGGTCTCCTCGTCGAGGTTGAGGGCCAGCCCCTCGGTGCCGTCGGCGAACTCGAGGATCTCGTTCACGGCGGCGCCGGGCAACCCGGTGACCCGGGCGATGCCGTCACCGACCTCGACGATCCGGCCGACCTGCTCGGTGCCCACCTCGGGCGTGTAGTCGTCGACGAACCGCTCGAGAGCGGCGGTGATCTCGTCGGCGCTGATGGTCAACTCAGCCATCGGTTGCTTCCCTTCCTTGTGGAGTTCGGTAGCCCGCCCCGGAGACGAGGAGGTGCTCCTTCAGTTCATCGAGCCGGTGACGGGTGCTGCTGTCGACCAGCAGATCGCCGACCTGGACGACCACGCCGCCGAGCAGCTCGGGGTCGACGGTCACCTGCAGGTCGACCGGATTGCCGGCCAGGCGGGCCAGCGCCTCGCTCAGGTCCCGACGCTGGGTTTCGCCCACCTCGTCGGCCGCCTGCACCCGGGCCACCCGCCATCCCCGGGCCCGGGCGGCGTCCTCGACCAGGGCATCGAGGGTGGCCACGATGTCCCGGGCCCGGCCCCCGCGCACGGCGTAGGCGGCCAGCCGGCGAGTGGCCGGCAGCACCTGGTCGCCGAGGAGCTGGTCGATCACCTGCTGACGCACCTCGACGGGCAGATCGCGATCGCCGAGGGCGGACCGCAGGCGGCGGTTGGACTCCACGGTGCGGGCGAACCGGAACAGCTGGTCCTCGATCTCCTCGAGGTCGGCGACGGTCACCGTCTCGAACACGGCGGCGGCGTAGCCGGAGACCCGGTGGCGCGAGCCCATCCGGCCGAGCACATCCTCGGGTTCCGTCGTCGCCGTCGCCGTCGCCCTCGCCCCGGTCCCGCCCGCGGCGCCAGCGGTCCCGGCGGCCTGCTCCCGGGCCGCGGCCTGGCTCAGGCGCGACGCCAACCAGTGGAACGACGCGGTGAGCTCACTGGGCGGCACCACGGTCACGGCCTGATGGACGAGGCGCTGGACCTCGGGTCGGACCTTGCCCTCGAGCAGGTGGTCGAGGAGCGACCGGCGGGACGGGACCGGCACCGACCCGTCGTTGATGGCCAGGGTGAGCTCGGTGCTGCCGTCGACGAGGTCGGCCACCGAGGCGAGCTCGGTGCCGGCATCGGCGAGCGCGTGGGTGGCGGACAGCGACTCTTCCATGGCCGCCAGGTAGCCCTGAAGGGCAGCGTTCACCGGCTGCCTCCTGCGCCGGCTCCGGCGCCCGCACCCGCTCCGGCGCCCGCACCGGCATCGGCGGACTCCGCCCGGACGGCGGCGATGGCCTCGTCGATGAGGTCCTGGTGGTCGGTGGCCTGGATCTCGCGGCCGATGACCCGCTCGGCGGCAGCCAGGACGATCTCGCCCACCCGGGCGGTCACTTCCTCGACGGCGGCCTGGCGGGCGATGACCACCTCGGCGTCGGCCGACTGGACGATGCGGTCGTGGATGGCCTGGGCGTCGGCCTCGGCCCGCAGCTTGGCCTGGTCGGCGGCCGTGGCCGCCTGGGACAGGATGTCCCGCGCCTGGGCCCGCGCCTGCTCGAGCAGCGCCCGCCGCTCGGTATCGGCCTCCTCGGCGTCGGCCTTGGCCCGGTCGGCCGCTTCGAGCTCGCCGCGGATCTTGTCCTGCCGCTCGGTCAGCGCCTTGTTGAGGATGGGCAGGACGTACTTGCCGATGACTCCGAGCACAGCGAGAAAGGCCAGCAGCACCACGATGAACGTCCCATTGGGAATGAGGAAGTTGTTGGTGGCGAGGGGCATGGTGATCATCCTTGGTTCGGTTGGTGACGGTGGCCTGCCGAGCTCCGGGAGGCGTGGGCCCCCGGTTCGTGCCGGCGGGGGTTCGACGGGTCCATCGGACCTGTTACTTGCCCAGGGAGAAGACGAAGAGGGCGGCGAAGACCAGATTGATGAAGTAGGCGGCTTCGCAGAGGCCGACGGTGAGGAACATGATGGTGGTCAGGCGACCCTGGGCCTCGGGCTGACGGGCCACGCCGGCGATGGTCTGGCTCCCGGCCAGTCCGTCACCCACGGAGGCACCCACGGCGCCGCCTCCCAGGGCCAGGCCGGCGCCGACGAAGGCCCCCGCCATCTTGACCGCGCTTGCCACTGATGCATCTGCTGCCATTGCTACTTCTCCTTTGTCAATGAGTCGGTGAACGGGTGCGTGCTCACGATGGTGCCGGATGGGCGTCCGAGGCCATGGCCGTGTCGAAGTACAAGATGGTGAGCAGGGCGAAGATGAAGGCCTGGATGGCGCCGATGCCCATGTCGAACAGCTTCCAGACGACGGTGAAGGGGACGGACAGGATGCCGCCGATGGGCAGGGGTCCGAGTTTCCAGATGACCAGGGCGGCGAGCAGCGAGAGCATCAGGCCCCCGGCGAACAGGTTGCCGAACAGACGGAGGGTGAGGGTGACCGGCTTGACCAGCTCGTCGACCAGGTTCATGAACAGGTTGACCGGGAACATCTTGGTGGAGAACGGCTGGGTGAAGAAGTGTTTGACGTAGCCGAAGCCGCCCCGGTTCCTGATGGCCGCGGCCTGGACCATGATGAACACGTAGACGGCCATGGCCATGGGCAGGTTGATGTCGCTGGTCGGCGCGGGCAGCCAGTCGATGGTGCTCCCGATGCTGAGCACCTCGAACAGGTTGCAGGTGAAGATGAAGACGAACAGGGTCAGGGCCAGCGGAACGACCTTCGCCCCCCGGGGCCCGATCGAGTCGTTGACCTGCTTCTGGACGGCCTCGACGGCCATCTCCCACACCAGCTGGAACTTGCCGGGGACGCCGCTGGTGGCCTTGGCCCGCAGGATGAGCCCCATGCCCACCACGACCAGCCCGGCGATGATGGTGGCCCAGACGATGTCCAGGTTGATGGTCAGTCCGGCGATCTTGGTCGTCTTGTGGACGCCGGGGGTGATGTCGATGCCCAGCAGGGGCGCACTCAGCAGGTGGAATCCGAGCATGGGATCAGGCACCGCCCGGTGCGTCGTCAGCGGGACCGCCGATGGCCGGCGGGGGTGAAGGCTGGATGACGTTGTCATCGACGACGTTGGCCGTGATCACGTCGTCGACCGAGGTCATCGGGCCGGACTTGGCCATCGACCGGGCCACGTTGGCCAGCAGGATGAACTGGAACACGGCCAGACCGGCCAGGATGCCGAAGCCGAGCTGGTGGGAGACGGTCATCAGGCCCAGGGTGACCACGGTGATGATCCCCAGGCGGCCGAGCGTGTTGATGGCCAGCGGCCGCTTCTTGTTCTCGACCTCGCTGGCGGTGACCCGGGCCACCGAGTTGCCGATCATCCGGAAATTGAGCGTGCCCAGCCCGAGGCCGATGCAGGCACCCAACCCGAGCAGGGGCACGTCGAAGGAGACGCAGGCGACCAGGGCGGCCACACCCACGACCAGGACCATCGAGACGGTCCGGCGGGCCACGTCGGGCACATTGGGCAGGGAGAAGTGGGCGAACACGGGCTGCGCTATCCCTTCCGCCGGGCGGACCGGGCGGACCGGGCGTGCCGGCCGGTGACGTGCCGACCGGCGCCGCCGGTTGACGATCCGGGGGTCACAGGTACTTGCGGACCCGCGACACGGTCATGAGCACCGCGGCGGTGGCCCCGAGAGCCAACCCCACCAAGGTGAACAGGGGAACGGTGCCCAGCCCGCGGTCGAGCAGATACCCCAGCAGTGCGCCGACGACCAACGACACGGCGATGGAGAGGCCGAGGGTCAAGAACTCCACCGCCCCACCGATCGACTCCAGGCCCCGGGACGGCTCCGTGCCCCCGGACGGCGGATCCCCGGGACCCCCGGACGGCGGATCCCCGGCATCCCGCGGAGCGGTCCGGCCGTCCTCGTCTTCCGGGTTCGGGGTGCTCTCGTCCATGGTCGGGCCGTGCCGCGTCAGAGTGTCTGGAGTGTCGGGGCTTCACGAATGGTTCCTGAATTCACGCAGTTGTTCTGCAATGGCCGGTCGGGCTGCCGGCCGCATGGGTGCCCCCGGAACGGGCGGGAGGCCTGCAAATCACGGGATGCATCATCGCACCTCCGCACCCCTGGCGGCAAAACGCGGGAAACACGCCGTTCACACTTCGGCGGATGGTCCGGCGGCACCAGCCGGGATGGCCGGGGGCCGGGCGGCGTCGCCCGCCGTGGGACCAGGGCCTCCCTGGCCCACCGGCGGCGTCGGGTCGCCGGGAACACTCGTCCGGGACGGACCGGGAGGACCGGGTCCGTCGGGTTCGGCGGGCCCGGGGCCGTCGGGTCCCGGTTCGGCCTGCCTGCGCAGGGAGGGGTGGAACAGGGTGTAGAGGATCACCCCCAGGGCCAGTACTCCGAAGGGGATGACGGCGTTCACGCTCGAGATGTAGAGCGGGAAGAGGATGAATCCGGAGAGCAGCACCGTCCAGGCCCACAGAATGAGGACGCTGCGGCGGTGACCGTGGCCCAGGCGGAGCAGGCGGTGATGCAGATGGTTCTTGTCCGGCGTGGAGAACCCGGTCCGGTTGGCCGTGCGGCGCACGAAGGCGAAGGCCATGTCCACGATGGGCACGCCGAGGATGAAGAAAGGGATGAACAGGGGGGCGAAGAAGAAGTAGGTCTGGCCGCTGCGGGCCGCCACCCCTCCGACCGTCCCCGCCGTCCGGCCCCCGATCAGCATGGTGGACGCGGCCATGAGCAGTCCCAGCAGGAGGGCTCCGGCATCGCCCATGAAGATCTTGGCCGGGTGGAAGTTGTGGGGCAGGAAGCCGAGGCAGATGCCACAGGTGATCACGGCGATGAGCGGGCCGATGTTGTCGGTGGGGAGATTGCCCAGATGCTGCAGGTGGAGTCCGTAGATGGCCAGCGCCCCCGAAGCGATGGCCACCACCCCGGCGGCCAGGCCGTCCAGGCCGTCGATGAGGTTGACGGCGTTGGTGATGGCGATGACCCACAGCGCGGTCAGCAGTGGCGTCCACTCCGGCGACAGCTGGACCAGGCCGGCCAGGGGCACCTTGAACTGGAACCAGGTCACCCCCATGAAATAGAGGATGGTGGCGGCCAGCACCTCACCGGCCACCTTGGCCGGGGCCGACATGTCCCGGAAGTCGTCGATGACCCCGACCACGAAGATGGCCGCCGCCCCGAGGATGAGGCCCAACGGCTCCTTGGACCCCCGGAACAGGGGGCTCAGCGCCGGGATCGATGCCGCCACCGCCCAGGTGACCAGCATGGCCACGAACAGGGCGGCCCCGCCGGCCTGGGCGGTCACCCGGGTGTGCACCTTGCGGTCGTCGGGCTGGGCCACGTAGCCGATCTGCACGGCGATGTGGCGGGCCGGGAAGGTGAGGGCCCATGAAGACACGATGGCCACCACCAACAGCACCGCGTACCAGTTGAGCGGCACTCCAGAGCTCACGTCCCGGACCGCCCCCCGGTGGTCACGTCCCGGTGAGCGAGGGGTACGGGGGGAAGCCGGCGCACAGCTCGTGCACCTCGGCCCGTATCTGTCGGACAGTGACCTCGTCGTCCCGATGGCGCAGGGTCCGGCCGATCAGCGCGCCGATGATCCGCATCTCGTCGGGGCCCATGCCCGCCGTGGTCTGGGCGGCCGAACCCAGGCGGAGGCCCGAGGTGATGAACGGCGAACGGGGATCGTCGGGGACGGTGTTGCGGTTGCAGGTGATGCCGGCCCGGTCGAGCACCTCCTGGGCCACCTTGCCGGTCAGCTCCTCGTCGAAGGTGCGCAGGTCGACGAGCACCTGGTGGTTCTCGGTGCCGCCCGAGACCAGCCGGAAGCCGGTGTCGACCAGGGCGCCTCCGAGGGCGGCGGCGTTGGCCACCACCTGGGCGGCGTAGGTGCGGAACTCGGGGCGGGCGGCCTCGGCGAAGGCCACCGCCTTGGCCGCGACGACATGCTCGAGGGGGCCGCCCTGGAGACCGGGGAAGACCGAGCTGTCGACGGCCTTGGCCAGCTCCGCGGAGCAGACGATGGCTCCCCCCCGGGGACCCCGGAGCGTCTTGTGGGTGGTGAAGGTGACCACGTCGGCCACTCCCACCGGTGAGGGATGGACACCGCCGGCGATCAGGCCGGCCGGGTGGGCGGCGTCGAACATGAACATGGCCCCGACCGAGTCGGCGATCTCCCGGAAGGGCAACGGGTCGATGATCCGCGAGTAGGCGGTGGAGCCGGCCACGATCAGCTTCGGCCGCTCGCGTCGGGCCACCTCGGCCACCTGGTCGAAATCGATGATCTCCCCGGGCTTGTCGGGATCGTTGCTCGCCGCCGACACGCCGTAGGAGACGAAGCGCCAGATCTTCGAGGTGATGCTGGCCGGTGAGCCGTGGGTCAGATGGCCCCCGTGGTCGAGGCGCATGGCCAGGATGGTGTCGCCCGGCTCCAGCAGGGCCTGGTAGACGGCCAGGTTGGCGCTGGCCCCGGCGTGGGGCTGCACGTTGGCGTGCTCCGCACCGAACAACGCCATCAGCCGGGCTCGGGCCAGGTCCTCGACCTCGTCGATGATCTGGTTCCCGCCGTAGTAGCGCCGCCCGGGGTAGCCCTCGGAGTACTTGTTGGTGAGGACGGACCCGGAGGCGGCCAGGACGGCGGGCGAGGTGAAGTTCTCCGAGGCGATGAGCTGCAGGGTGGTCGACTGGCGCTCGGCCTCCTCGCCCAGCAGCCGGCTCACTTCGGGGTCGTCGACCAGCCAGCGGTCGAAGGGGGACGCCGCATATGGGCTGCTCATGGTCTCAGCTCCTCCTCTCTGTCGGTGACGTGCCTGTCGGTGACGTGCCTGTCGGTGACGTGCTCGGTCGTCTCTGTCGGTGACGTGCTCGGTGATGTGCTCGGTGATGTTCCGTTGCCGCGCCCGGTCGTGACCCCCGCGGGGGCTTCGCGGTCCGTTTCGGGTCCGTCCGCCCCGCGGCCCCGGCTCGCCTCGTATTCGGTGATCTCGGCCAGCCGGTGGACGTGCCGGCCTCCTTCGAAGTCGGTGGAGAAGAAGGTGTCGACGGCGTCGATGGCCTCGGCCACGCCGGTGGTCCTCCCGCCGAGGCAGATCACGTTGGCGTCGTTGTGGCGGCGGGCCAGACCGGCGGTGGTGACGTCGTGGACGAGGGCGGCCCGGACCCCGTCGACCTTGTTGGCGGCGATGCTGATGCCGATACCCGTCCCGCACACGCAGATCCCCCGGTCGGCGCGCCCCTCGGCCACGGCCCGGCCCACGGCCAGGCCAAATTCGGGGTAGTCGACGGAGACGTCGGGCGAGCCGGTGCCCAGGTCGCTGACCTGGTGGCCGGCGCCGGCCACGTGCTCGGCCAGCGTGGTCTTCAGGTCGAACCCGGCGTGATCCGAACCCACGGCAATCCGCATCACCCGAGTGTACCGATGGGGATCACCCCTGGCGGCGCCACGGTACGCTCTCGCGCCTCATGAAGCTCGACCCCGCCACCCCGGTCATCGTCGGGGTCGGCCAGGTCACCAACCGTCCCGACAGCCGTGGGGAGGCCGGGCTCGACGAGCGCCCCGAGCCGATCGGCCTGATGGTCGAGGCCGTTCGGGCCGCCATCGAGGACTGCGACGGGTCACCCCCCGGAGGAGACTCCCCCGGGGGGCGGCGGCTGGCGGCGACGGCGCAGTCGCTGCGGGTGACCCAGCCGTTGAGCTGGCGCTACCGCAACCCGGGGTTGCCGGTGGCCTCGGCGCTGGGCATGGACCCGGCCGAGATGCTGCTGGCCACCACCGGTGGCAACAACCCGCAGAGCTTGGTCAACGCCACGTCCCTGGCCATCGGTCGGGGCCAGCTGGACGTGGCTGTGCTGGTCGGCGCCGATTGCGTGTACACCCAGGCGGCGGCGCGTCGCCACCCCGACCGGCCGGTGCTGGCGTGGACCGTGCAACCGCCCGACGCGGCCCGGCCGCCCATGTTCGGCAGCGACCAGCGGGCGACGACCGAGGCCGAGGAGGACCGGGGACTCGACCTGCCCATCCACGTGTATCCCCTCTTCGAGAACTCCCTCCGCGCCGGGCTCGGTCGCTCCCTCGACGACCACCGCCGTCGCATCGGTGCGCTGTGGTCCCGATTCTCCGAGGTGGCCGCCACCAATCCCTACGCCTGGTTCCGGGACGCCCGCTCGGTGGACGAGATCATCACCGTCACCGAGTCCAACCGGATGATCGACTACCCGTACACCAAGCTGCTCACCGCCGACATGCAGGTCGACCAAGGTGCGGCCATCATCATGTGCTCGGCCGCCGCGGCCGCGGCCGCCGGCATCCCCCGGGAGCGGTGGGTCTTCCCGTGGGCGGGGGCCGACGCCGACGACCACTGGTTCCTCTCCCACCGGCTCGACTTCCATTCGTCCCCGGCCATCAGGCTGGCCGGCGGGTCGGCCCTGTCGCTGGCCGGAGCGGGCATCGATGACGTGGCCCACATCGACCTCTACTCCTGCTTCCCCTCGGCCGTCGAGATCGCCGCCGCCGAGCTGGGGCTGGCCGGCGACGACCCGTCCCGGCCCCTGACGGTCACCGGGGGCCTCACCTTCGGGGGCGGCCCGGGCAACAACTACGGCACCCACGCGGTGGCGTCGATGATCGACGTCCTCCGGGCCGACCCCGGTTCGCTGGGCATGGTCACCGGCGTGGGCTGGTATCTGACCAAGCACAGCATCGGCATCTACGGGACCGAGCCCCCCGGCTCCCGACCGGGCCCGGAAGGGACCGCAGGAGAATCCACAGGAACCACAGGAACAGCCACCCCGGCGGGCCTCCCCGAGGGGACCGAGACCGATCAGGCGGGCGGGTTCGCCTGGGCCTCGCCCCAGCGCGCCGTCGCCGCCCTCCCGCAGTGCTCACCGGACGCCGATGCGCAGGGCGAGGTCACCGTCGAGACCTACTCCGTCTCCTACGGACGGGACGGCGCACCCGTCGGCGCCGTGGTGGCCTGCCGCACGCCGGACGGGCGTCGGGCCTGGGCCAACGTCACCGATCCCGACCACTTGGCCCTGCTGGTCACCGAAGAGGGGTGCGGCCGGCTCGGCACCCTCCGGCCCGATGGCCAGGTGGACCTGGGCTGACCGGGGTGAGGCGCGGCTCCACGGACCTCCAACGGCTTCCGGCGCAACCTCATTCGGACGGTGTGGGGCCGACCGTCGAAGGCAAGGACTCTCCGCCGGTCACTGGACCGACCCCGTTCTTCCAGGGCCGGACGTAGGCCAGCCAGACGGCAGCAGCGGCCAGGAGGGTGGCGCAGAGCACCCACCCCAGGGCGGTGGTTCCGAGACCGACGTATTTGAGCCCGGATGCGAAGATCACGAACGTGATGGCCGGCGCGAATGTATCTGTCCGGAGCCCGCGACGAGAGGATGAACCCACCAGGACGCCGGGGACACTGCCGATGATGATCGAGGTGGTTACCGCGAACTCGACGTGCCCGAAGGCGAGGGCCCCCGAGGCGGCGGCCGCCGTGAGCGGGACGGCCTGGGTCAGATCGGTACCCACCAGTTGATTGCTCCGATCATCGGATAGAGGAAGAGGAGCAGCACGATCATCAGCGATCCCGACCCCACCGAGGTCATCCCGACGATCAGGCCGCCGACCATGCCGATGACGACGGTCGGCAGTGGTCGGACAGCCAGACCGTGCACCACGCCCTTCCGATCCTCTCCGGCCCTTCGGTCCAGCAGGTAGCGGACGATCATCGCTGCCGCGCCGATCAACAGAGCGGCACCCAGTGCCTTTTCGATATGAGTCTGTGAAGTCTTTGCGTGGCCCAAGAGATGCAGCAGGTAGGCGCCGAGGAAGGCCATTGGCACCGAACCGACGACCATCCAACCGACCAGCTTGAAGTTGACGGTGCGTCTTGGAGATGTGCGGCCGCTCCGAACGGGCGCATGAACACGCGGCCACCAGGTCGCTCGAGATGCGTGCGGCTTGACGTTGAAAGGAGGATCAACATCGGGTCATCAGCGCGCCGCCCCGCCCGGTAGCCACGAGACCCACGATCGCACTCCCAGACGATGTACGGATCGACAGCACCCACGAGCCCCCCCGCCCACTCACCCCCCCCCCCGCACACCCCGCACTCAGGCACTCAGGCGCGGTATCCTCACGACGGTGACGGCTCGGCGGGCACCGACGGCGGGGCATGGGGATCGCGGTACCGGTACTTGAAGGCGCCGTAGGCGAACGGCCCCGACAGCAGGGGCAGCCAGTAGGACGCCAGCCGGTAGGCCAGCGTGGCCAGCACCGCCTGCACACCGGTGAGCCCGGCCAGGATGAGCAGCCGCTGAGGCTGGCCTCGACGATCCCGAGCCCACCGGGGGTGATCGGCACCAGGCCGATGATCCCGGCCACCGCGTAGGCCAGCAGGATGAGCGAGGGGCGCGGATGGGCGCCCACGGCCCGCACCGAGAAGAGGAGGCACAGGTAGTCGAACAGGAGCCGGCCGGCCGACAGCAGCGTGGCCTGCCACCACTTCTGGCCCAGCACCGCCCGGATCAGGTTGCGTTGCTCGAGCAACCGTTCGGGCAGGCCGGTGATCGGGGTGCGCTTGCGGACCAGGCGGTTGCGCAGCGACTGGGCCCACCGACCGGCGTACAGCAGCGGCGCCTCGGCGGCCATCACCCAGGCCCCCAACCCCACGAAGAGGACGAAGCCGATGGCCCCGATGATGGCCGCGTCGACCAGGCCCCGGCTGACCGGCGAGCCGAAGAGCACCGCGGGCAGGACGAACACGGGAAGGGCCAGGAGCCCCCCGATGCCGAGGAAGGAGAAGGCGGTGAGACCGCCGACGGCGTCGGTGGGGTCCATGCCGCTGACGGCCAACATGCGGAACTGGGCGGCGGCGCCGGCGGCGGCGCCGCCGGGCACGATCAGCGAGATGGCGTTGCCGGCCAGCTGGGCGGTGATCACCGAGAACCAGGCCTTGGTGCGCAGGGCGATGCGCTGCAGCGAGAAGGTGCACACGAAGTGCGCTCCCTTCGGCCACCAGGGCGGGGATGAACCAGAGCAGGTTGAGCGTGACCAGTTTGGGCCACGAGTGGAACACAGCGATGAGCTCGGGCAGCACCAGGTAGAGGGCGACCCCGGCGACGATCACCACGATCGATCGCTTGACGAGGGCCTTCCACGGGAAGGGCTGATTCTGCTGCTGTTCGAACTGGGCCTCGAACGACCGGGACCGTTGGCCGCCGGGGCCCTGCGACGGGTCGGTCACCCCGCCCCCTCACTCTCAGCCAATCCCCTACCTCTCCTTCGCCGTACCGGTCGCGGTCGCGATCATTCCACGGGCACCGGCCCGTCGGTCACACCTGCGGTTCGTCCGGTACCGGGAGAACCACCTATTAGCCTGGTGGGCCGTGAGTGACACCACCGACGCCCAACTGACCCGAGACACCTACGACCGTCTCCAGGCCGAGCTCGAGGACCTGACCACCCGGGGACGGGTGGAGATCGCCGCGGCCATCGAATCGGCCCGGGCGCTCGGCGACCTGTCCGAGAACGGCGACTACCACGCGGCCAAAGACGCCCAGGGGAAGATGGAGTCGCGGATCCGTCAGCTCCAGCGCCTGCTCAAGACGGCCACCGTGGTCGACGCCAGTCAGGCCTCGGACGGGACGGTGGCTCCCGGGCACGGTGGTCACCCTCCGCTACGAGGGCGATGACGAGGACGAGACCACCGACTTCTTCGTCGGGTCCATCGAGGAGCGCCAGGGGGACCTGACCGTGGTCTCCCCTGGCTCCCCACTGGGCCAGGCCCTGCTCGGGCACTCGGCCGGGGACGCGGTCGAATACGCAGCCCCCGGGGGTACCCTCAAAGTCGAGATCGTCAACGTAGGGACCTGAGACCGATGCCACCACCCCGACCGCGACGGCAGCACCAGCAACCGCCGACGGCACCCGCACCCTTTCCGAAAAGGTGTGGGACCGCCATGTCGTCCACCTGGGCAACGAGGACGAGCCCGACATCATCTTCGTCGACCTCCACCTCGTCCACGAAGTCACCTCGCCCCAGGCCTTCGACGGCCTGCGCATGGCCGGTCGTCACGTCCACCGGCCCGACCTGACCGTCGCCACCGCCGACCACAACGTGCCCACCATCGACATCGACAAGCCGGTGGCCGATCCCATCTCGGCCAAGCAACTGGCCGTGCTGGCGTCCAACTGTGCCGAGTTCGGCATCACCTGCTACCCCATGGGCGACGCCAACCAGGGCATCGTCCACATCATCGGGCCCGAGCAGGGCCTGACCCAACCGGGCATGACCATCGTCTGCGGCGACAGCCACACCTCCACCCACGGCGCCTTCGGCGCCCTGGCCTTCGGCATCGGCACCAGCGAGGTCGAACACGTCCTGGCCACCCAGACCCTCCCCCAGCAGCGGCCCGCCACCATGTCGGTGACCATCGACGGGGAACTGCCCGCCGGGGTCACGGCCAAGGACCTGGTCCTGGCCATCATCGGCCAGATCGGCACCGGGGGCGGTACCGGCCACATCATCGAGTACCGGGGGTCGGCCATCCGCAACCTCTCGATGGAGGGCCGGATGACCGTGTGCAACATGTCGATCGAGGCCGGGGCCCGGGCCGGCATGATCGCCCCCGACGACACCACCTTCGCCTACCTCGAGGGCCGGGACCATGCGCCCAAGGGCAAGGAGTGGGAGGCGGCCCTCGCCTCGTGGCGCGCCCTCCCCACCGACGAGGGCGCCCGATTCGACAAGGAAGTCCTGCTGGAGGCCTCCTCGCTGGCCCCCTACGTGACCTGGGGCACCAATCCGGCCCAGGTGATCCGCATCGACGGGGAGGTCCCCGACCCGTCGTCGTTCGAGAACGCCCACGACCGCGATGCCGCGGCCGGGCCCTCGAGTACATGGGCCTGACGGGGGGAACGCCGATCCAGGACGTCAGCGTCGACACCGTCTTCATCGGTTCGTGCACCAACGGCCGCATCGAGGACCTCCGGGCCGCGGCCGGGGTGCTCGACGGCAGGAAGGTCCATCCCGGGCTGCGGGCCCTGGTGGTCCCCGGCTCCCACCGGGTCAAGGCCCAGGCCGAGTCGGAGGGGCTCGACGTCCTGTTCACGGCGGCCGGTTTCGACTGGCGCGAGCCGGGGTGCTCGATGTGCCTGGCCATGAACCCGGACAAGCTGGCTCCCGGCGAACGGGCGGCGTCGACCTCCAACCGTAACTTCGAGGGACGCCAGGGCCGGGGGGGCCGGACCCACCTGGTCTCCCCCGCCGTCGCCGCGGCCACCGCGGTGGCCGGCCACTTCGCCACCACCCGAGGATCTGATCTAGATGCGGGCCATGCAGCTGGTGAGCGGTCGGGCGGTGCCCCTCGACCGGTCCAACGTCGACACCGACCAGATCATCCCGTCCGACTGGCTGAAGCGGGTCGAACGCACCGGGTTCGGAGCCGGGCTGTTCGCCGAGTGGCGCGACGACCGCGACTTCGTGCTCAACCGGGAGGAGTTCGCCGGGGCCACCATCCTGGTGGCCGGGCCGAACTTCGGGACCGGCTCATCCCGGGAGCACGCCGTGTGGGCGTTGCAGGACTACGGGTTCGAGGCGGTCATCGCCCCGGGTTCGCGGATATCTTCCGCAACAACTGCACCAAGGCGGGGCTGGTCCCTGTGCAGGTGGACGCGTCGGTCGGGCGCATCCTGCTCGACGCCGTACTGGCCGAGCCGACCATGCAGATCACCATCGACATCGAGCAGGGCACCCTCGAGGCGCTTTCGGCCCGCATCGAGACGACGTTCCCGCTCGACGAGTTCACCCGGGCACGTCTGGTCAACGGGTGGGACGACATCGGGCTCACCCTGCGCTACGAGGACGAGATCGAGGAGTACGAGGCCGCCCGGGTCCCTCGTGGCTCCCCAGTACCAGCTGACCGGCAGCGCGAGGTTTCGAATCGGCAGAGCCGCTCGAGTCGGCCGCGGGGTTCCGAGCCGGCAGGGCCGACCCGAGAGCCCGCCGGGTCCCCGGCGCCGACTACCACGAGGGGCAGGGGGGCAGCCAGCGTCGGGGGACCCGGTGGATGTTGAGCTGCGAAACGTGGTGCTCCTCTCGCAACTGCGATCTTGTACGCCGCCTCTTCAGGCCTCCCCGTCTCAGCGGCGTGCGCTGCTCGTGCACAAACGGTACACGAACCGGCGACGTCAGACACGGACCGACCAGCACTGACGACGATCGGCTCTGGCCTCGTATCGGCTGAAGTGAATCCCCTCCCCATGTCCGCCAATTTCGTAGATCTCCCCTGGTCCGCCGAATGGTCACGTCTCCGTCCGACACCGTGACGATCTACTCCGCTCCACCGCTCATGGTAGGGCCCCGAGACCAGCCGGTCAATCCGAATCCGGACCGGGCACTCCGGTACCCCGCCGGTCCCCCGCCGACGGGCAGAGCCCCAGACCTGAAGCAGGGGGTCCGGCTGAGCCGGACCCCCTCTGCTGCACCCTTTCGGGTACTCCGTGTTGGTGATGCGTGTGAACCGACCGGTCAACCGACGCTCTGCAAGCAGAAGCCGTACGGGTCACTGACGACATTGGTCTCCCCAACGGGGATTCCGTTGCCGGCCTTGGTGGCACTGCCCGGACCGTTCCCGGCCTCGGCGGTGAGGGTCTTGTCGACGGCGGCGTAGAAGCTGTCGGTGATGCCCGCCGGGTTGGTGATCGAACCCTCCTTGAAAGGCTTCAGGTCGCTGGTGTCGATCGGGAAGAAGCCCTGCGCCTTGATCTTCGCCTCGATCTCGGTCCGGTAGCTGACGCCGGTCAGCGGATCGAAGTCGCCCACGGTGCCCGGCTTGCACATGAACCCGTACTCACTCACCAGGTTCAGCGCGGCCTGGTTGGTCGGCCCGGGGGCTGGTGGAGTTGTTGTACACGTTGAACAGGTTCCGGAGCACCGGCCATTCGTGACCGGAGGCGTAGGCACCGCCACCGAGACCCTGGATGTTGTTGGTCCCGCTGGTGACCTCGCCCGGCCACTGGGTCGTCACCGGACTGCCGGCGGTGATGTTCCCGAGCACCGTGGTGTAGGCGGTTGCACCCGCGCACTTGCCGGTGATGGGAGCGGTCGCCGTACCTGCCGTGAGGCCGGTGCAGGTGGTCTTGAACTTCCCGTACGACATGAAGTAGATGGCGTTGGGCTGGTCGTTGTTCGTGTGACCGTTGACCTTGCCGCTGCCGATCTGGGCCATCTGGTTCTCGAACAGGCTGATGTGCGAGGCCGCACCTTCGGACGCCCGACCATCACCTTGAGCATCGCTCAAGCAACCACCGGTGGTCTCCTTCTTGTTGTAGCCGAAGTCACCGGCCCACGTACCTGCGGTTCCGGATCCGGACTGCGGGATGTAGCAGTCGATCGGCTTGTTGACCGCGGTGAACTCGGCGGACGTCACCGTCCCCGTCGTGAGGCAGCCCCAGTTGTTGGCGGCAAGGCTCTTGGTCACACCACTCACCGTCCTCGTGCACGCCGCGACCGTGCCGGCCCAGATCGAGGTGATCTGAGCCAGGGTGAGCGTGTGGACGTAGTGGGCCGGGTACAGGGTCGAGCCCTTGGCACCGAAGGCCGTCCAGCTGATGCCGTCGACCGCGTACGCCTCGTAGTTCTGCGCAGCCGTGCCGTTCGAACCTGCCCCGTTGGCCGACGAGCGGGCGTAATCGGGCTGGAAGCCGCTGCCGCTGTTCAGCTGGTTCACGCCGGCGCCCGAACCGACGGCCGGAGCCTGCACCGTGAAGTCGTTGTACGGGTTCTCGTCGGCCTGGGCGAAGCCGTTCTCGCCCGAGTTGAGGGAGTTGACCTGGGCGTCGGCGGGGGCCACCGGGTCGGTGCCACAGTTCTGGTTGGCAGGGTCACTGCCGGAGCCGGTCAGGTCACAGCCGGGGGAGGAGTTGAACAGGTC
This sequence comes from uncultured Acidimicrobiaceae bacterium, assembly GCA_963837805.1. Classification (GTDB taxonomy): domain Bacteria; phylum Actinomycetota; class Acidimicrobiia; order Acidimicrobiales; family RAAP-2; genus Bog-756. The sequence goes on along the minus strand of CAWIOU010000024.1, from coordinate 257,151 downwards.
CCCCTCCTGCACCATGAGGCTGTACGCGGTGTTGGATCCGCTACCGACGATCAAGGTCGAGCTGGGATTGGGGTCGGCAGCACCGGCGGCACCGGCGAATGCCAGCGACATCCCGGACATGCCGAGAGCGACGGTGGCTACGGCCACGGCCCTCCGACGAGTGAATAACTTCTGGAACATGTGTTGTTCTCCTCTGTAGGGGGATTGAGAAGGCCAACAGTCTGAGACTCCACAACCAGGCCTTCGGGTGCATGGTACGAATCCCAAGTAATCGCAACGTCACGGAAGGGTGCTGTCCCGATGAACTCTTGGTGACGCCTCTTCGCTCCCCTGCGCGGGAGCGCCACCACGCTGCGTGGTCAGAAGGTGGCCGGCAGGGCGCGGGCCAGGCTTTCGCAGGCCAGCAGTCCGCAGGCCACCACCACCGGGGCGGCGAAGACGTAGATGAGAACGGGTCGCCGCCACCGCCAGACGGCGAACGCCGCTCCGATCAGAACGACGATGGTGGCCAGTGACCACAGCGCGGCCAGCCCACCGGCGGTACCGTCTCCGCCCAGCCCGAGCTCACTGCGGGGGATGCTCACCCGGCTGCCCGGGACGTCGACCGGCTTGCCGACCAGCTTGGCCTGCACGACGAGTCGCCCGTTGGGTGCCAGCCCCCCGTTGGAGGTGACCAGGGTCAGCCGGTTGTCGGCGGTCGGGACGACGACATCGTGCTGTCCCGCCGTCACCACCCGGGTCCCCGTCACCAGATAGTTGAATGCTCCGGCCCCGTCGACGACGTGGATCCGATTGCCCGCCTGCAGCGATCCGAGCGAGCCGAAGGGGGCGCCGAAGGTCGTCCGCCGTCCGGCGATGACCGAGTTCCCCACCGCCCCGGGGAGCGCGGTACCGGGCATCAGCCCGGGCCCGTTCATGAGATCGGCGGCACTGGTCCCCTGGACGACGATCTGGGAGAGGCCGAGGGCAGGGATGGTCAGGACGGCCACCGGCTGCCCCTCGGGAGGACGGGCCCCGGCGACCAGCTTGTACACCGACTTGGGTTGGCTGTCGAATACCTGGGCCAGGCGTTGCTGGTTGCGACTGGCGGTGAGGGGTGTGAAGGCGAACAGGTAGACGACGAAGAGAACGATGAGCAACCCGACTCCGAAGACGCCGGCCGCGGCCATCTTCCCCTTCGGCAGATCGAGATGCGGGATCCGGATGGTCCGGCCGGCCCTCTCCTCGGCCTCCTCCGTTCCGGGGTCCCCTCCGGGTCGGCGCGACGATCCGAGCCGTACCCGTCGACCGCCGGCGGGGCCGAGCCGTAGGCGACCCGCTCCTCATTCGGGCGCGGCGTCGGGGCGGTGGTGATGCCGGTCTGGCTCATGGGGCACTCACTCCGATCCGCCGGCGGGCCGGCGCCGACGTCTGTAGGCGGGAACGAAATAGAGCAACGGGCCGGCGATCAGGCACGCGCCGCCGAGGGCCAGGACGAGGGGGAGGAAGTACCTCGATGCTTCGTCGATGGCCAGCAGGGCGATACCGGTCGGCGTGGCCGCCGAAGGGATCCCGCCGGTCGGCGAATGCCGGTGGGATCGTTGCTTGGCGATCCGGGCCGCCTCGGCCTTGGTCAGCGGCAATGTCCCGTCCGGCGAGTTCGAGCCCGACCCGGAGCCGTCCCCGCCGCCCTGGGTCCCTGACCCGCCTCCCGATCGAAGGTGGCGAGGTCGGCTTGGTCGGGGACGGCGCCTTGGCGATGACGTCGCTGGGAGATGTCGCTGAGCGCGGCCTGGTACATGGCGTCGGGGAGCGGCGCATACCCCTGCGGCAGGTTGGACCCGTGCGAATAGGTCCACCAGGTTGGTGAGCAGATCCTTGATCGGCGCCGCCCGGCTGCCCTGCGGGGAGGTCGACACCAGGGCATAGGTGATGTCCGGCATCGGATAGCTCGTCCGGGACGCGGCCGCTCCGTAGTCGATGGTGTACGTGCCCGGCTCGCAGCCGGTCACGCAGGGGGTGGCGGCGCTGGCCGCCGATTCGATGTTCTGCGTGGAGGGGAAGACGAAGGTCCCGTCGGCGTTCTGGAGGCTGGCCGAATTGAGCCCGTTGAAATCCGCCTCCGACGAGTCCATCACCCCGAACCCGGCGTCGGGCACGTTGGTCAGTGGGGGCACCACCTGTCCGGTGTAGGCGAACGACCGGATGGACTTGGCCTGGAAGGACGGGTTCTGCGATTCGCCGTAGTCGGCCTCCTGGCTGGCCAGCGCCGGGAAGGTGGCATAGCCCTGGCAGGTAGGAAAGACCCACGAAGGGCCCTTGGGCAGCGCCGAGGTCGTGTAGGGGGGCCAGATGCTGGTGCCGACCGGCGCCGAGGTGAGGGTGGTGCCGCCGACGTTCCGGTCGGTCACCGAGACCGTCCTGTTCTCGAACTTCCCGTTGGGCGAGGTCCGCTCGTCGACCCTCACCGAGATCGGTGTGTTGGGCGCCTTGCAGATCCAATCGGTGACCTGGTAGCTCGACCCCGACGACACGTTGGACATGAACGACCCGAACGACTGCGGGCCGGTGACGTTCGGCGGGCTCGGGTTCAACAGTGCGAACGTGTTGTAGCCCAGTTCGTTGTACACCTGGAGGCCCTGGTCGTTCGGGCACTCGAACAGAGCGCCGCAGCTGAGCGGGGGTATCAGGTTGTCCGAGAAGCCGGGCACCTGGTTCGCACCGACCTGCTCGGGCGAGCCGTCGGCGGACTGGTACTCGGACGTGATCAGCCCGGCCACCATGTTGGGAGTGAGGTTGAACTTCCCCAACGGATAGGGGGTCAGGCCTTCGAGGTTCTGCGCGGCCAGGAATCCCACCACGGTGGCCGACACCGCGATCGGGATGTAGGCATAGTGCTTTCCGGTCAGGGCCGCCTTGATGGCCGGATCGCCGGGATCGTCGATGAAGGCGACCGAAGCGCCCCCGGCGGTGAAGTTGGTGACGTCCGACTGGTTGTCGGTGGCTGTGTTCAGCGCCACCGCGCCTCCCGCCGCCTTGCAGGTGGCGTCCACGGCCCGCGGGATGAAGTGCTCGAGGCTGAACGAGCTGTCGGTCTGGATGGTCGGGTCGCTCGACGGGCACCCTGACGACTGGGGGACGAAGGCCAGCGGGAAGATGGCCGTGTTGGCGGTGGAGACGGGTGGCCCGTTGCCGACATCGTTCGGGGTCCCCACCTCCTCGGTCACCTCGAGGACGCAGGGGTCGGCCCCGTTATCGCAGTAGAACCCGGTGCCCGCGCCCTTCGAATTGAGGATGTCGTGGGATGGGAGCGGCGAGTCACCCCCTCCGGCGGGATCGGAGAAGACCGGGAGGGAGACCTGGGTGAGATTGCTCTGTGAGGGGTCCACCGCAATCGGGACCTGGGCCGGGGTCCAGGTGTTCGCCTCCCACTCGCCGTTGAGGCACCACGGGTCGGTCGGGTCGGTCGAGACGGCGGGCGAGGCGGAACAGATGGCGACCCGCATCGAGTCGCCGGAGGGAAAATCGGTCGCCGAGATGAAGACGTACTGGCCGTCGCTGAGGTCGGTGCTGGGGGCCACATCGATGCTCGGGCAGTGGCCGGTGGAGCAAGGCAGCTTCCCGATGCAGCCGGTCGAGCCGTCGCTCTGGCAGGCCGCGGCGGCACCGGCCTTCACGGCGGAGATCGACGACGGTGACGAGATGCCGGCGACGGTGAGGACGGCGATGGCCAGAACCATCACCGTGGCCACGCACAGATGGCGACGGGCCCGACGGGCGCGTCTCATCGAGCCGCCTCGGACCGGGATTCGGACGGATCCCGTTCGTCACCCGAATGCCGCTTGCGGTACGAGCCGATGAGCGGGATCCCGAGGAAGAGGAGCACGGCGACGATCACCCAGATGAGCAATTCGGGCACCGGAATGCCGTCGATCCCCTTCGATGCGCTGATCAGGGCGTCGGCCCGCACGTACTTGCTCGGTCCGGCATCGATCGATTTGACGATATGACCGTTGACCACCCGGTAGCCGGCGGCGACCTGGGCCGCGGTCAGCCCCTTGGTGCTCCCCCCGGGGCCTGCTGCGCCCGAGCCGGCGCCCTTGCCGCCGGAAGTGCCGCCCGAGCCCCCGCCCGTCGATCCCCCGGTCGAACCTCCCGAGCCGGCCGATCCCGGTGTGGCCACGTTGACGCCGCAGCCCTGCGGTGGGCAGGACTGCCCGGTGACGAGCGGTTCGCCCGGCAACGGGATCTGACCGTCGACATAGGGGTTCTTACAGGTGGCGGCCGACACCTTCGGGGGCTCGACACCGCCGTTCAGCCGGCCGATGGCATCGAAGTCCGCCTGCACCAGGTTGGGCGGCAGCGGCGAATACCCGAGGGTGGCCATCTGCTGCTGGCCGGCACAGCCCATGAAGCCGACGAACTGGCCCAGGGCCTGACCCTTCTGGGACGGGAACGTGGACGCCCCCGCCGGACCGTCGCACGAGAAGCCCTGCGGTGCCGCCAGCGTCGGGGAGCACGGCGTGACCAGATAGCTGTACGCCGACAGCGGATAGGCGTTGGGGATTGGGTTGGTATAGACGTCGGTGAGGTTCTGGGTCAGGTCGACGTGGAGTTGGGCCTTCTCCAGCGCGGTGGCCACGTTGAGCGAGGTGGGCTGGACGTACTGTCCCGCCGCGTTCTGCAGGGAGGCCACCGGGAAGTTGTGCTCCTTGGCGTAGGCGGTCTCCACGTAGGTGATCGAACCCTGGCTCGACAGGGACGACACGTAGTTGGCGGCGTTGTCCGAACCGCTCTGGCCCACCGGATTGCCGGCCGCCCATCCCGGGTAGGCCTTCTGGTCGAGGGAGACACCGGGCGTCGGGATGGGCCAGCTGGCGGTGGGCTGGCCGGCGCCGAGGATGCCGGTGGCCTGGAAGGCGTTCTGGGCGGCGGTGAAGTTGGCAGCCGTCCTGGTTCAACAGGTAGTCGGAGAGCAGGTAGTTCTCCCCGGAGGCGTCGGTCCGGAACACGGGCACGATCTTGGTGTTCGGGAGGTCGCCCTGGAGCTGCGGGTTGATCTGGGCGATGGCCGGGTCGTTCCAGGTGGTGATCTCGCCCAGGAAGATCTTGTCGATGACCGAGGCGTCGATCTGGAGGCTGTTGATCCGCTGGCCGTCGTTGCCGTTGAGGTTGAACATGAACGAGAGGCCGCCGGCCACGTCAGGCATGTACTGGTAGGGGATGGTCGGCGTCGACTGGGCCTGCTTCGAGCTGTAGGGGATGTCCGAGGCGGCGAAGTCGACCTGGTTCTGGGCGAAGTCGTTGAGCCCGACCACCGACGACTGCACCTGCCAGTTGATGTTGAGCCCATACAGCGTGCTCGTCTGGCCCACCCACTGCTGGATGGCCACGGCGGCGAAGCTGGACCCGGTCGACTGCATCGACGGGCTGGCCCAGGCCGGTGTCACGCCCCAGAACAGGGCCAACACGGCCACGACCAAGGCGGCCGCAGCGGTGAGCGCCCGGCCACGGGGCCGGCGCGCCCGGTGCTCAACCAAAGTGGCCGTTGACATAGTCGAACGTCCTCTGATCGGAGGGATGGCCGAACATCGTCTCGGTGTCGGCGAATTCCACCACCCGGCCCGGCTGGTTCTCCTCGGCCAGGAAGAAGGCGCAGTAGTCGGAGACCCGCTGGGCCTGCTGCATGTTGTGGGTCACGATGACCACGGTCACCTCGTCGGCGATGTCCTTGATGGTGTGCTCGATCCGGAGCGTGGAGGTCGGGTCGAGGGCCGAGCACGGCTCGTCCATGAGCAGGACGCGGGGTCGCACGGCCAGGGCCCGGGCGATGCACAACCGCTGCTGCTGACCGCCCGAAAGTGCCCCGCCCAGTTCGCCGAGCCGGTCCTTGACCTCGTTCCACAGGCCACCCTTGGTGAGCATCTCCTCGACCAGGTCGTCGCGGTTCCCGGGCGAGAGCCGCGAGAACTTGAGCCCGGAGAGCACGTTGTCGGCGATGGTCATGGCCGGGAAGGGGTTCGGCTTCTGGAACACCATGCCGATGTGCCGCCTGGTGTCGACGGCCCGTTGCCCGGCGCTGTAGATGTCGAGGCCGTCGAGCTTGACCGAACCGGCCAGCTGGGCGCCGGGGACGACCTCGTGCATCCGGTTGAGGATGCGGAGGAAGGTCGACTTCCCGCAACCCGAGGGACCGATCAGCGCCGTCACCTTGGATCGCTCCATGGTGAGGGTGACCAGCTGCAGCACCAAGCGGCCGCTGAACCAGGCGCACACGCCTTCGGCGTCGAGCTCGCCGGCGCCCCCGACCGACGGCTGGGCCGGGGCCGCGGTGGCCCAGGTGTCGACGGGGCCGGGCAATGTCACGTCGGTGGTCATGAGTCGTCTTCTCTCTCCATGGGGATGGGTACGAACATGCGGGCCATGAAGTCGTCCTCGCTCCGGCCGCCCTTGCGCTTCTTGCCCTTGGTCCGGCTGAAGAACCGGGCCAGGACGAAGAGGATGAGGATGATGACCATCAGGACGAACGCGGCCTGGAAGGCCAGGTCGATGGTGACCGGCTGGGATTCCTTGAAGTTGGACCAGATCGAGATGGGCAGGGCGGCCTGGGGATGGGCGAACGGGTCGGCGTTGGTCACCTGGGACCCGAAGGCGGTGAACAGGAGCGGGGCCGTCTCCCCGACGATGCGGGCCACCCCGAGGAGCACGGCGGTGACCACGCCGGAGCGCGCCGTGGGCAGCACGACCGACCACACGGTGCGCCACTGGGGCGCGCCGAGGGCCAGTGACGCCTCCCGCAGGCCACCGGGGACGACCCGCAGGACCTCCTCGACCACCCGGGTCACCGACGGCAGCAGGATCACCATCAGGGCCAGCGAGGCGGCGAACCCCGAGTAGGTGAGCACGTGGGTGAGGATGAAGATCGAGTAGATGAAGATGCCGGCCACCACCGCCGGGGTGCCGCTCATGGCGGTCACCACCGTGCGGACCAGGCGGACGCCCCGCCCGCCCACCTCGTTGAGGAAGACGGCGGTGGCGATGGCCAGGGGGACCCCCATCAGGGCGGCCAGGAAGACCTGCTCGAGGGTGCCGACGATGGCGTGGAGGATTCCCACGTGGTCGAGGGCGTGGGGGTCGGCGACCTCGAAGCTCTTCTGGTCCTTGCTGAACAGCGAGCCCCAGTGGATGGTGGGGATGGCCTTGGCCGCCACCCAGAGGATGATGAAGACGACCAGTCCCACCATCAGCAGTGCGGCACTGACCACCAGCACCGCCACCACCCGGTCGGTGGCCACCTGGCGCTCGATGACCTGGGCGGTTCCGAACCAGGTGAGGCCGAGGAAGATCAGGTACCAGCACACGAAGAACCCGAATCCGCCCGACAGCAGGGTCAGCTGGTAGAAGACCACCCACACCAGGCAGAAGGAGGAGACGGCGGCGGCGATCAGCAGGGCCACGTCGGTCATCCCCACGTCGCTGGGCCGGATGGGATTGGGCAGCCGCCTCGGCCGGGGCGTCACTTCCGGTGGGGACCCTCCCCCGGTGATGGTGGCCGACCCGATGGGAGGGCCGGCGGTCGCCGTGCCCGTCGAGGCCGACGACGTGGGGACCAGGATGCCCGGGGGCGCCGTCTGGACGTCGTTGCCGCTACTCACAGGTCAACCCCCGCTCCGCTGCGCGACCGGTTGACGATGGCCGAGGCGATCAGGTTGACCACCAGGGTGATCACGAAGAGGACGAAGCCGATCATCAACAGGAACTGGGTGCCGAGGTGCCCGCCCGAGCCGAATTGGCTGGCGATGAGCTGGGAGATGGTCGACCCGCCGTGCTGGAGGATGTGGGGGGAGATGGTGTAGGCGTTGGCCAGGATGATGGTGACGGCGATGGTCTCCTCCAGGGCCCGGCCCAGTCCCGAGCATGACGGCCCCGATGATGCCCCCCCGCCCGAAGGGGATCACCACCGAGCGGATCATCTGCCACCGGCTGGCGCCCAGCGCCAGGGCCGCCTCGCGTTCCCCGGCAGGCGCCAGGGAGAAGACCTCGCGGCAGATCGACGTCACGATGGGGACGATCATGATCCCGACCACCAGCCCGGCGATGAAGATCGAGCCGTTGAGAGGGGGGCTCACCACCTTGAAGAAGGGAAAGAAGGCCACGTGGTGGGAGAGCCAGGTGCTGACCCCGACCACGTTGTCGGAGAGCTCGAACACCGCCCACAAGCCGAAGATGATGCTCGGGATGGCCGCGGCCAGGTCGACCAGGGCGATCAGCGTGCGGCGGCTCCACATGGGGGCGTACTCGCTGAGGAACAGGGCGGTGGCGATGGCCACCGGGGTCCCCACCAGCATGGCCACGGCGGCCACTTCGAGGGTCCCCACCAGGGAGGCCAGCACCCCGTAGACCGGGTGGTGCAGGCTGTTGGGGAAGCCCGAGTTGGTGAAGAAATGCAGTCCCGCCTTCTGCAACGCCGGCCAGCCCTGCAGGAACAGAAACGTGCCGATGAGGAAGAGCAGGAGGAGGACGAAGTAGCCGGCCGCCCGTACGCCGATCCGGAAGACGGTGTCCTCGAGGCCGTGGTCGTCGACGATGACGATCGGTCGGGGGATCTCCGGCGCCGCGTGGGGCAGATCGACGGTGGCGGACAAGTCCTCGTGCCTTTCTGGCTGCTCGGATCTGGTGTCGGACGTTCCCCTGTCGGCACACAGCACGGCAGGTTCCTGCATGCCGGGCAAGAGCCGGAGGGCCTTTCGTCAAGCTATCGGCCCCAAGTGAACGGACGGCTAACTTTTCGCGATTCGCCAGTTATCGTTGTGTGAATCATCCCCGTGGCTGACCGGCCGTGGAGTGGGATCTACCAGGACATCCTCGACCCGGGACCGGCGGCGCCCGTGGGTTCGGCCTGACCCAGTCCCGCCGCAAGGCGGCGAGCCCGCCGCATTGGGCCGGTCAGGCGATGGGCACAGTCGGGCGAGGCTGCCGGTCAGGCGATCGGGGCCGAACAGCTCGCCCCGGCCGACGATGAAGGTCAGCGTCGAGCTCTTCCAGGCGAAATTCTGGTCGGAGACGATGATCGGCTCGAGCGAGGCCTTGCCCAGCAGGGGGGTGATCTGCCGCGGCGGCCTGCGGGTTCTGATGCTCCATCTGGCTGAGGCTCACCCAATACAGGTTCTTCCCGCCGCAGGAGACGAAAAAGGCCAGCCAGGTGTCACCCTTCTGGTCATGCCACACCACCGGCTCGGCGGCCAGGATGGCGTAGTTGGCCGGAACGGTGCCGACGCTGGGCTGGGAGGTGTCGGGGCCGGCGTACAGGTGGGTGCCTCCCGGGATCATGAAGCCGTTCACGACAGCCGAGCCCCCGTGCTCCTTGATCGACTCGAGGGCCGATCGTGCCGCGGCATCGGGTGAGTACGAGGAGAAATGGGGTTGGACGCCTACCGGCTCCCCCGCCGGCACGGTCCCGTTCAGCACGTAGGTGCAGCCCTGGAGCACGAAGTCGGGAGCGACGACGGCAACCCCCGACGGAGACGTCGACGAGGACGCCGTCGGGGAACCCGAACCGCACGCGGCCACGCCCAGCCCCGCGGCCAGCGCACAGGCCACCACGGCGGCGCGGCCCGCACCAAGGCGGAAGGGCCGCAGCAACGCATCGAGGAGGGTGGCAGGCGGCATGCCCCGGGGATCTTATAGACGGTCGGGCGGCGGCTACATGGCGAGGACCGGGCTTTTCCCCGTCCCCGTCCCGAGATCACCGAGAAATAACCTTGCGGTCACCTGGCTGTGACCGGCCCCCTTTTCGGGAGGATCAAGGGGCGCGGCGGCCTAGGCTGGGCCGGTGACCGGGGTGCCGCTCAAACGGGTGCTGACCGTCGCCGTCGTGGCCGCCGTCGTGGCCGTGGTGCGGTGGGCCCTCCGGCCGGGCTCGGGGACGGACCCGGCGAACCGGTTCCTCCCTCCGGTCGGCAGCGATACCTGGCCGCCGGTTCCGACCAATCCGGACCGACCGAGCTGAGAGCCGGTCGGGCGCATCCTCGACCACCGGGCGACCCGACGCCGGGCACGGCTCAGGCCGAGCCGGGCTCCCGCATCCACGTCGAGACGTGGGTGCACTGTCCGACCTGGATCGAGTATTCGAGGTAGAACTCGTCACGGCCCTGCTGCTGGGCGCGCCGGTGGCCGGGATGGTCCCGCCAGGCCCGGTGGGCGGCCGGCGAGGCGAACGTCACCAGTGACACGTGTTCACCGTCATCGGCGGTGAAGGTCTTGAAGTCGACGAAGCCGTCGGCCGCGCGGGCCGCCGTCTCCATCGCCCGGACCACGCGTCGGTAGTCGGACTCCGACTGGTCCCGTCGCCGGGACCGGAACACGGTCACGATCTGGCCCTCGGAGAAGCCGACGCCGTTCCGCTCCCCCGCCGCCATCGCCGCCGCCGCTAGGACTCGACGGTGTGCACGTCGCTGATCCCGGGAGCGCCGCGCATCAACACCAGGGCGGCATCGGGCACCTGGCGGTCGGTGGACAGGACCATGAGGGCGGTGTGACCGGTGGCCGACGGACCCACCGCCATCGAGGAGATGGACACCGAGGCCTCACCCAGGATGGTCCCCACCACGCCGATCATCCCGGCCCGGTCGTCGTTGCGCACGACCACCATGTGCGGGGCGGGTGGGACCTCGACCGTGTGGTCGTCCATCATCACCAGGCGCGGCTCGGTACGGGGACCGGTGAGGGTCCCGGCCACCGAGTGGTCGCCGCTGCGCAGGGTGATCAGGTTGACGTAGTCGTGGGCGGTGACCGTCGAGATCTCGCGCACCTCGAGGCCGCGCTCGGCGGCCAGTTGCGGTGCGTTCACGTAGCTCACCGGCTCCTCGGTCGCCGCCGCGAACAGCCCCTTCAGCACCGACAGGGTCAGGATCCCGGTGCCGGCACCGGCCAGGCCTCCCTGGTACTCGATCTCCAGGGTGCCGGGGAGCCCGTCGTTGAGACAGGAGAGGATCCGGCCCAGCTGTTCGGCCAGTCCCATGAACGGGCGCACCGTCTCGGACACGTCGGTGGCGGCCACGTTGACGGCGAAGGGGACGAAGTCCCCGTTGAGGGCCAGGATGACCTGTTCGGCGATGGTCACGCCCGCCTTGTCCTGGGCCTCGGCCGTCGACGCCCCCAGATGGGGGGCCACCACCACCGAGGGCAGCTCGAACAGCGGCGACTCGGTGGTCGGCTCCTTGGCGAACACGTCGAGCCCGGCGCCTTGCACCTGCCCCGACCGGATGGCCTCGGCCAGCGCCTCCTCGTCCACGATGCCGCCCCGCGCCGTGTTGATGATGCGCAGCCCGGGCTTGGCTTTGGCCAGGAGGTCCTTTCCGATCAGTCCGAGCGTCTCGGCGTTCTTCGGGAGGTGGACGGTGACGAAGTCGGACACCCCGATGAGCTCGTCGAGGCCCATGAGCTCCACGCCCATGTGCTTGGCCCGGTCGGCGGAGACGAAGGGGTCGTAGGCCACCAGGCGCATGCCGAAGGCCAGGGCCCGCTGGGCCACGAGGGCTCCGACCCGACCCAGGCCGACCACCCCGAGTGTCTTCCCGTGCAGTTCGACGCCCTCCCACTTCGACCGCTCCCACTTCCCCGCCACCAGGGCGGCGTGGGCCTGGGGGATGTTGCGGGCCTGGGCCAGCAACAGGGCCATGGCCTGCTCGGCGGCGGAGAGGATGTTCGACTGGGGAGCGTTGACCACCATTACCCCCCGATCGGTGGCCGCCGTCACGTCGACGTTGTCGAGGCCGATGCCGGCCCGACCCACCACCACCAGCTCGGTTCCGGCCTCCAGGACCTCGGCGGTCACCGTGGTGGCGGAACGGATGACCAGCGCCTGGGCCCCGACGACGGCCGAGACCAGCTCCTCGGGACTCAGCTCGAGCCGGACGTCGACGTCGTGACCGGCCTCGGCCATCAGATCGAGGCCCGGTTGGGCCAACTTCTCGGTGACCAGAACCCTACCCATGGTGCTCCCTTTCTTCGGAGTTCGAGGCTGTGCCGGCCGGCTCCGGAGTCACGAGGCGTCGCCGAACAGCTTGGCCAGCCGGGACACCCCTTCGATGAGATCGTCGTCACCCAGGGCGTAGGACATCCGGAAATAACCCGGCGCGCCGAACGCTTCGCCGGGCACGACCGCCACCTTGGCCTCGTCGATGGCCAGATCGGCCAGCTCGGCGCTCGAGGCCGAACGACGGCCGCGGATGTCGCGCCCGTAGAGCCCCTCCACCGAAGGGAATGCGTAGAACGCCCCCTCGGGGAGGATGCAGGACACCCCGTCGATCTCGTTGAGCATGGTGTGGATGGTTCGCCTCCGGCGGTCGAAGGCCTGGCGCATCTCCTCGGCCGCGGTGAGGTCGCCGGCCACCGCGGCCAGTGCCGCCCGCTGGGAGACGTTGGCCACGTTGGAGGTCTCGTGTGACTGCAGGTTGGTGGCCGCGGTGACCACATCGGTCGGGCCGATCATCCATCCGACCCGCCACCCGGTCATCGAGTACGTCTTGGCCACGCCGTTGACCACGATGCAGCGATCGGTCAGCTCGGGCACGAGGACCGGCATCGAATGGTGCTCGGCCTCCCCGTACACGAGGTGCTCGTAGATCTCGTCGGTCAGGACCCACAGGCCCTGGCGCCGCGGCCCACTCCCCGATGGCCTGGATCTCCTGGCGGGGGTAGACCGCCCCGGTGGGGTTGGAGGGGGACACGAACAGCAGCACCTTGGTGCGGGCGGTCCGGGCCGCCTCCAGCTGGGCGATGGTGGCACGGAAGCCGCTGGCGGCGTCGGTGGCGATGACCACGGGCACCCCCCCGGCCAGCCTGATGACCTCGGGATAGGTGGTCCAGTAGGGGGCGAGCACCAGCACCTCGTCGCCCGGGTCGCACAGGACGGCGAAGGAGTTGGCAATGGCCTGCTTGCCGCCGTTGGTGATCAGCACCTGGGCGGCGGACACCTCGAGCCCCGAGTCGCGGCGGGTCTTGACGGCCACCGCCTCCCGCAGCTCGGGGAGCCCGCTGGTCGGCGTGTACTTGTGGGTCCGAGGATCGCGACAGGCCACCTCGGCCGCGGCCACGATGTGCTCGGGGGTGGGGAAGTCGGGCTCACCGGCGCCGAAGCCGATGACGTTCTCGCCGGCGGCCTTGAGGGCCTTGGCCTTGGCGTCGACCGCCAAGGTGGCCGAGGGTGAGACCGCCGCGATCCGGGCCGAAATCCGTCGGCCGGTCATGGTGTCGCCAGGGCGCGGCGGCCGCTGCGGGCGGGGCCGGTTTCTGTCGGGAGAGCCATGGTGCCATGATTCCATACGTGACCGATACCCCTGACATCAGCATCCCCGCCCACCTCCTGCCGGCCGACGGGCGGTTCGGCTCCGGTCCGTCGAAGGTGCGCCCCGAGGGCGTCGAGGCCCTGGCCGCCGAGGCCGGTCGCTACCTCGGCACCAGCCATCGCCAGAAGACGGTCAAGTCGGTGGTGGGCAGCCTGCGGGAGGGCCTGTCCGAGCTGTTCTCGTTGCCCGACGGCTACGTGGTGGCCCTCGGCAACGGGGGGACCACCAGCTTCTGGGATGCGGCCACCTTCGGCCTCATCGAGCGCAAGAGCCAACATCTCACCTTCGGCGAATTCTCGTCGAAGTTCGCCGCCGCGGCCGCCGACGCCCCCCATCTGGACGAGCCGGAGGTCATCGCCTCCGAGGTGGGGACCCATCCGAACCCGGTGGCCAGGGATGACATCGACCTGTACGCCCTGACCCACAACGAGACCTCCACCGGGGTGATGATGCCCATCGCCAGGCCGGCCGGGTCCCAGGGCCTGGTGGCCGTGGACGCCACCTCGGGAGCGGGCGGGCTGCCCGTCGACCCCGAGCAATTCGACGCCTACTACTTCGCTCCCCAGAAGTGCTTCGGCTCCGACGGAGGGCTGTGGGTGGCTCTGTTGTCGCCGGCCGCCCAGGACCGCATCGCCGGCCATCTCGTCGGCCAAGCGGTGGGTGCCGGCCTCGCTGGACCTGGCCATCGCCCTCGACAACTCCAAGCTCGACCAGACCTACAACACCCCGGCGCTGGCCACCATCTTCCTCTTCGACTACCAGGTGGCCTGGTTCAACAAACAGGGAGGGATGGCTTTCTCGACCGGGCGGTGCGACCGGTCGGCGGAGATCCTCTACACCTGGGCCGAGAACTCGGACTTCGCCACTCCGTTCGTGAACCGGGTCGAGGACCGCAGCCACGTGGTCGGCACCATCGACTTCGATGACTCGATCGATGCGGCCACGGTCGCCGCCGTGCTGCGGGCCAACGGCATCGTGGACACCGAGCCCTACCGGAAACTGGGCCGGAACCAGCTGCGGATCGCCCTCTTCCCGGCCATCGATCCCGACGACGTGGCCTCGCTGTGCGCCTGCATCAACCACGTGGTCGGCGCCCTGGCCGGCTGAGCGGCGGGGGCGCCCTGACCGGTTCCGACCGCCGGTCGGGTCAGCCGCCCTCGGGTGCCTGGTCGGCGCCGGCCCAGGTCGAACGCAGGTCCTCGAGCCACGCCGGCAGGTCGATGGCCGGATCGGGGAGGGCCTCGGCGCCCCGTTCCTCGAGGGCGGTGCGGAACGAGTCGGGGTCGTCCCCCCACGATCGCGGGTCGCCCATCATGACCTCGAGCAGCACGGTGCCCTCGGGTCCGGCCACGAATGGACCGAAGGCGGCACCGAGCGGCAGCTCGACATGGGTGCCGGCCGGGCACCGTCGGTCGCCACACCACATCTCGCCGCTGACCACGAAGATGACGTGGGGGCTGAAGTGCCCGTGCCGCCGGATGACCATGCCCGGGTCCCACTTGGCGTAGAGCGAGAGGTACTGGGGATCGGGCGAGAAGGCCAGCCACTTCTCCCACACCGACGAGGTGGTGCCGTCGGCGTTGCGGATGGACTTGACCTGCTGCCAGGGCATGTCGGGGTCGTCGAGGTGGCGGAACGTGGGCTCGAGGCCCTCGACTTTCACGTCGGGAACCGCCATGTCGTCAGCCACCGGCCCGTTCCCCGGACTCAGCCGCCCGAGACGTCCTGGATCTTCTGCTTCCCGGCGGTCACGAACGGCATCATGTCGCGGAGCTGGGCGCCGACCTTCTCGATGGGGTGGTCGAGCCCGGCCTGGCGGAGCGCCTTGTAGTTGGGGCGGCCGTTGGCGTTCTCTTCCACCCACTCGGTGGCGAAGGTGCCGTCCCGGATCTCCGCCAGGATGCGGGCCATCTCGTCACGGACCGCCTGGTTGATCACCCGCGGTCCCCGGGTGAGGTCGCCGTACTCGGCGGTGTCGGAGATGGAGAACCGCATCCCGCTGATCCCCTGCTCGTACATGAGATCGACGATCAGCTTGAGCTCGTGGAGGCACTCGAAGTAGGCCGACTCGGGCTGGTAGCCCGCTCCCACCAGTGTCTCGTACCCGGCCTGCACGAGAGCGGTGAGGCCGCCGCACAGCACCACCTGCTCGCCGAACAGGTCGGTCTCGGTCTCTTCGTCGAAGGTCGTGTCCAGCACCCCGGCGCGGGTGGCGCCGATGGCGTGGGCATAGGAGAGGGCGAGGTCGTGGGCCTTGCCCGAGGGGTCCGCCGACACCGCCACCAACGAAGGCACGCCACCCCCTTCGGTGTAGGTGCGCCGGACCAGGTGCCCGGGGCCCTTGGGGGCGACCATGGCCACATCGACATCGGCCGGCGGGGTGATCAGGCCGAACCGGATGTTGAAGCCGTGGGCGAAGAAGAGCGCGTCACCCGAGCTGAGGTGGGGGGCGATCTCCGCTTCGTAGACCGCGGCCTGTTCGGTATCGGGCAGCAGGATCATGATCACGTCGGCCTCGGAGGCAGCCTCGGCGACGGGCAGCACCCGGAGGCCGGCCTCTTCGGCCTTGACCTTGGACGACGAGCTGTCGCGCAGCCCGACCCGCACGTCGACACCGCTCTCCGAGAGGTTCAACGCGTGGGCATGGCCCTGGGACCCGTAGCCGATGACGGCCACCTTGCGGTTCCTGATGAGGCCGGGATCGGCGTCCTTCTCGTAGTACAGCGTGGCCATCACGTTCAACCTGCCTTCTCTGTGTCGTGCCCGGGGGTGGATCCGGCCAGGAGATGCGGACGGTGGTCACCGGACCGTTCAAGCATAGGCAATGCCACCCGGCCGGTCCGCTGCATCTCGACGATCCCGTAGGTCCGGATGAGATCCTCGAAGTCGTCCAGCTTGGTGGGGGCTCCGGCCAGCATCACGGTGAGCAGCTCGTGGCCGACGTCGACGATCTTCCCTTCGAACACGCCGACCAGTTGGATGACCTGGCCCCGGGTGTCGGGCCCGGCTTCGACGGTGGCCAGGAGCAGCTCCCGCTCTCGGGACACCGCCGGATCCAGCTCGGTGATCGAGACCACCGGGATCAGCTTGTCGAGCTGCTTGATGATCTGGTCGAGGGGCGCCGACTCCACATCGACCACGATGGTGATCCGGCTGAAGCGCACGTCGTCGGACGGGGCGACGGCCAGGCTGAAGATGTTGTAGCCCCGGCGGGAGAACAGGCCGGCCACCCTGGCCAGCACCCCCGACTTGTTCTCCACGACCACGGTGAGCGTGTGGTGGCGCTTGTCGGTGCCGTACACGCTCAGCCCGCTTCCGGGGTGAGCGACGGATCGACGATGATGTCGTCGTTGGAGGCGCCGGCGGCCACCATCGGGAACACCTTCTCGAAGGCATCGGTCCGGAAGTCGATCACCACCGGCCGATCGTCGATGTCGTTGGCCTTGTCGATGGCCGGCGCCACCTCCTCGGTCGACTCGACCCGGATGCCGACGCACCCCATCGCCTCGGCCCAGGCCACGTAGTCGGGAAGATCGGGCGACAGGTAGACCTCCGAGTAACGCTCGTCGTAGAACATCTCCTGCCACTGGCGCACCATGCCCAGGTAGGCGTTGTTGAGGATGGCGATCTTGACCGGGATCCTCTCCGACGAGGCGGTGACCAGCTCCTGGGCGGTCATCTGGAAGCACCCGTCACCGTCCACCGCCCACACCGTCCTGTCGGGCCGGCCCACCTTGGCCCCGATGGCGGCGGGCACGGCGAAGCCCATCGTGCCCAGGCCGCCCGAGTTGACCCACGTGTAGGGGTAGTCGAACTGCCACCATTGGGAGGCGAACATCTGGTGCTGGCCGACACCGGACGCCACGATGGTGTCGTCGGGGGTCGCATCACGGAGCGTCTCCAGGACGAACTGGGGCTTGAGCGCGCCGGCACCCGGCTTCTGTTCGTAGACCAGTGGGTAGCGCCGTTGCCAGTCGCTCAGCTGGGCCCGCCACGGGATGAGCCGCTCCCGCGGGAAGGACCCGGCCACCGACCCGGCGGCGGCCGGAGCGCCGGCCACGGCGTCGCTGGGCGAGCCCCCGCGCCCGCCGCGGGTGGCCTCGCTGTGGCCGAGGCCCATCTCGTCCAACGCCACCAGCAGCTCGTCGATGACCAGGCGGCAGTCACCGGCGATTCCCACGTCGGCCCGGCGCACCTTGTTGAGCTCGGCCGGATCGATGTCGACGTGGATGATCTTGGCCTCGGGTGCGAAGGCGCCCACTCGACCGGTGACCCGGTCGTCGAACCGGCTCCCGAGGGCGATCAGCAGATCGGAGCGCTGCATGCTGGTCACCGCGGTGTAGTTGCCGTGCATACCCGGCATCCCCAGGCACAGGGGGTGTGAGTCGGGGAAACAGCCGCGGGCCATCAGCGTGGTCACCACCGGGATCCCGGTCCGCTCGGCCAGCTCGCGGAGGGAGTCGGCGGCGCGGGCCTTGAGGATCCCGCCGCCGGCGTAGATGACCGGCCGCTCGGCGGCCAGGAGCAGTTCGGCGGCCTCGCGCACCAGGGCGGGATCGCCCTCGGTCATCGGGTGATAGCCGGGGAGGTCGAGGTCCGACGGGTCGGGCCAGTACCACTCCATGGGGTTGATGGCCACGTCCTTGGGGACGTCGATCAGCACCGGCCCCGGGCGTCCGGTGGTGGCCACGTGGAACGCCTCGGCTACCACCCGGGGGATGTCGGCCCCGTCGGTGATGAGCCAGTTGTGCTTGGTGATGCCCATGGTGATGCCGGTGATGTCGCTCTCCTGGAAGGCGTCGGTGCCGATGGCCGCGGTGGCCACCTGCCCGGTCACCACCACCAGAGGGATCGAATCCATGTAGGCGTCGGCCAGCGGGGTGACGATGTTGGTGGCCCCCGGGCCGCTGGTGACGATGGCCACGCCGGGCCGGCCGGTGACCTGCGCGTACCCCTCGGCCATGTGGCCGGCCCCCTGCTCGTGACGGACCAGGATGTGCCGGATCGACGAGTCGATGATCGGGTCGTAGACGGGCAGGATGGCGCCGCCGGGGAGGCCGAACATGACCTCCACCTGCTGCATCTCCAAGCTCTTGATCAGCGCTTGTGCTCCTGTGAGTTCCATCGGTGGCTCCCTTTTCGTCGATGGTCGGTTGTCGGTCGGGACGAGTGCGGTGGCTGAGGCGGGACATGAAAACGACCTCCCGTCTGGGAGGTCGGAAAGCGCACACGGCGAGAGAGCGTCGTGTGCGCTACGAAACGAGTACCAGGATGATCAGTTGGCGTGCCGGGCTGATACGCATAATCCAGCTATTCTTGCACGCCCGGCCGACGGGGACAAGCACCGGTCGGCCCGCCGCCGGGCTCAGGGTTCGGTGATGGCGCCCCGCTCCGCTCCGGTGACCAACCGGGCGAACTTGGCCAGCACCCCGCTCGTGTACCGGGGTGGCGGGTGCTTGAGCTCGGCCCGTCGCCGGGACAGCTCGTCGTCGTCGACCATCAGGTCGATGGTGTGGCCGACCACGTCGACCACGATCCGGTCACCGTCGGCCACCAGGGCGATCGGTCCCCCGTCGACCGCCTCGGGGGCCACATGGCCGATGCAGAACCCGTGGGTCCCTCCGGAGAACCGTCCGTCCGTCACCAGGGCGCAGTCCCCGCCGCGCCCCACACCCTTCATGGCCCCGGTCACCGCCAGCATCTCCCGCATCCCCGGTCCGCCCTTGGGGCCCTCGTAGCGGATGACCACCACCGTGTTGGGCTGGATGGACCCGGCCAGGATCGCCTCCATGGCCCGGTCCTCCCCGTCGAACACGCGGGCCGTCCCGTCGAAGGTCAGCTGGTCGATGCCGGCCACCTTGACCACCGCGCCCTTGGGGGCGAGGGACCCGGTGAGCACGGCGATGCCTCCCTGGACGTGGATGGGGTGGGCCATGTCGTGGACCACCTCCCCGTCAGGAGCCGGAGGGTCGAGCGCCTCCAGGTTCTCGGCCACGGTCCGACCGGTCACCGTGAGGCAGTCGCCGTGCAGCTGACCGGCGTCGAGCAGTTCACGCATCACCACCGGGACGCCCCCGATCCGGTCGAGGTCGGCCATGTGGTACCGGCCGTGGGGCTTGGTGTCGGCCAGATGGGGAACCCGGGCGGCCACGGTATTGAAGTCGTCCAGGGCCAGTTCGACCCGGGCCTCGTTGGCGATGGCCAGGAGATGGAGCACGGCATTGGTCGACCCGCCGAGGGCCATGGTGACGGCGATGGCATTCTCGAACGCCTTCTTGGTCATGACCTGACGGGGCCTGATGCCGGCTTCGAGGAGCGCCACCACGGCCTGGCCCGACGCGAAGGCGGCGTCGTCACGCCGCCGGTCGACGGCCGGCGGCGACGAGCTTCCCGGTAGCGCCATGCCCAGGGCCTCGGCCACCGCCGCCATGGTGTTGGCGGTGAACATTCCGGCGCACGATCCCTCGGTCGGGCAGGCATTGTGCTCGATGAGACTCAGCTCCTCGTCGGAGAGGGCGTCGACCGCGTGCGCGCCCACCGCCTCGAAGACCGAGGTGATGTCGAGGGCCTGGTCGCGCACCCGACCCGGGAGGATCGACCCGCCGTAGAGGAAGACGCTGGGCAGATTCGAGCCGGGCCGCGGCCATGAGCATGCCGGGCAGGGACTTGTCGCAGCCGGCCAGGGTGACCAGGCCGTCGAACCGTTCCGCGTGCATGACGGTCTCCACCGAGTCAGCGATGATCTCGCGGCTCACCAGGGAAGCCCGCATGCCCTCGTGCCCCATCGAGATGCCGTCGGACACGGCGATGGTCACGAACTCGAAGGGGAACCCGCCCGCGTCCCGGACCCCCTCCTTGGCCCGCTTGGCCAACCGGTCGAGGGGAAGGTTGCACGGGGTGACCTCGTTCCACGATGACGCCACCCCGATCTGTGGCTTGTCCCAGTCGTCGTCGGTCATCCCCACCGCCCGCAACATGGCCCGGGCCGGCGCCCTGGTGGGGCCGTCGGTCACCTCGTAGCTGCGCGGCTTCGACCCGACCAACGGCTCCTCCGAAGGGTCAGTGCCCGTCACATCGCTCATCTGTGCATGGTACGACGTGCCGGGGTGGACGCGTGCCGGCGCCCCGTCCGGGATCCGTCCCTTCCCGCCATGCCGTCTCCGGTGGCGGTCGTTTGCCGGTAACGTCCGCGCCCATGCGTACCACCCCCCACCACCCCCGAATGCCGACGAGGACCATTGCCCTGGTGGGCTCGGCGCTGGCGGCTCTGCCCATCGGGCTCAGCGCCTGCGGAGGGTCGTCCTCGGCGCCGACCACGACGTCGACCACGGTGTCCGCGTCATCGGCGCCGTGCCGGCGGGTGACGCCGGCTCAGATCCAGTCCGTGGTCGGGGTGGCCGTGGCCAGTCCCTCGGCCAGCGGACACGGAACGACCACCCTCTGCACCTACAAGGCGGCCAACCTGGCCGACTCGGTCATCGTCGGGTTCGACTCCGCCGCCACGACCACGTCGTTCCAGACGGACCGTGCCGGGCTCCGGCGCGGCGGCGACAAGGTCGGGAAGATCCTCGGCCTCGGTGATGAGGCGTTCTATGCCGTGGCCACCACCGGCGGCGCGACGGTGACCACCGTGGTGGCCCGCAAGGGATCGGAGCAGGTCCTGGTCACCGGGACCGCCGCCATGACCGGGCTGGAGACGTTGGCCGAGCAGGCCCTGGCCAAAGCCGGATCCTGAACGAACGGGCCGGCCGTCGTTCGATACCGCTCGGCGTACAATTCGGTCGGTGAGCGCGGACCCGGCATGCGTGCACCGACGGAGGAGCTGGTGAGCCCGGCCGATCCCGGAGTGTTCGCTCCCGATCGGATCGACGACCTGGTCTCGTTCTTCGAGGGCAACGGATACGCCACCCTCCGCGGGGTGTTCGACGAGCCGGTGCTGGCCGGCGCCGAGGAAGAGCTGGCCGCCGCCCAACGACTACTGGCCGAGGGCAGGCTCAACGCCCGGCACGGGACGGTCATCCTCGACGAACCCGACGCCACCATCGACGGCGAGCCGTTCGCCCACTATGTGTGCTTCGCCACCGCCGCCTCGCCCGGGGCCGACCGCCTGGCCCGCCATCCCGTGCTCGTGGACATCGCCCGACGCATCCTCGGCCCCGAGGCCTGGCTCCTCGACTACGAGCAGTTCGGTGTGGTCTACCAGGACGCCCGGCCCGATCCGGGGTCGGCCTACTCGCGGATCGGATGGCATACCGATCATCAGTCCGGTCCCCACCTGGACATCTGGCCGGGTGCCGCCTTCACCATCCATTTCGACCCGACCTCACCGGCCAACGGCTTCCTGCGGGTCCTCCCCGGGAGCCATCTCGGTGGGCCGGCGGGCATGCCCCCGGGATTCGAACGGGTGCCGGGCGAGATCGGGCTGTACCAGGAGCGGGGCGACGTCCTGTTCCACCACTCCGATCTCTGGCACGGTGCGGCCCGGGGCACGGCCGACGGAGATGCCGCCATCCGGCGCCATCTCCGGGGCAGCTGGCACGGCGGGACCAGGCTCGACGTCGGGCACGGTACCGACGACTTCGTGAAGAACGCGCTCCGCTGATCCGCCTCGCCGCGGCCGGCCGCTCGATCGGGCGGGGCCGGTGAGGCACGGCTGGTAGGGTCGATTTGGCAGCGCCGGTGTCAGTTGCCGACCGGCGAACCCAGTTGCCGACCGACGGAGACGACGGACCGAACGGTCCCCGAGCGAGGTGGAGGTACGCAGTCGATGGAGGTTCTCCGCACCCCTGACCGCTGCTTCGAGGGTCTTCCCGGCTTCGACTTCGAGCCCCACTACGCGGACATCCCCGACCTCGACGGCGGCACCCTGCGGATGCACTACCTCGACGAGGGCCCGGCCGACGGGCCGATCGTCCTGCTCCTCCACGGCGAACCGTCGTGGGCCTACCTCTACCGCCACATGATCCCCGTCCTGACCGGGGCCGGCATGCGGGTGGTGGCGCCCGACCTGGTCGGGTTCGGCCGTTCGGACAAGCCGACGCCGAGGAGTGAGTACACCTACGCCCGCCACGTCGAATGGATGCGATCTCTCGTCTTCGATCAGCTGGGGCTGTCGGCGGTGACCCTGGTCTGTCAGGACTGGGGCGGCCTCATCGGGCTCCGGCTGCTGGCCGAGCACCGCGACCGCTTCGCCCGGGTGGTGGCGGCCAACACCTTCCTGCCCACCGGCGACGGTACGCCCAGCGAGGCCTTCCTCGGCTGGCTCAAGTTCTCCCAGGAGGTGGAGACCTTCCCCACCGGATCGATCGTCAACCTGGGCTGCACCACCGAGCTCGCGCCCGAGGTGATCGCCGCCTATGACGCGCCCTTCCCCGACCAGTCGTACACCGAAGGCGCCCGCCAGTTTCCGACATTGGTCCCCATCTCGGCCGACGACCCGGCGTCGGCGGCCAACCGCGACGCGTGGAAGATCCTCGAGACGATGGAGACACCCTTCCTGACCGCGTTCAGCGACGGCGATCCGATCACGGCGGGGTCGGATCGAATCCTGCAGGCGCGTATCCCCGGGGCCCAAGGGCAGCATCACGTAACCATCGTCGGCGGTGGCCACTTCCTCCAGGAGGACAAGGGTCCCGAGCTGGCCCGGGTGGTCGTCGATTTCGTGGGCTTCTGACCGCCGTGGGTTCCCTGCGGGAAGGGCACCCGTCTGAGCGATACTGCACCCATGGCTGATCGCAACGTCCTGGGTGGCGAGCTCGAGCCGTGCGGCACCGATCCACTGACCGGTTTCTATCGGAACGGATGCTGCAGCACGGGACCCGAAGACCTGGGCAGCCATACGATCTGTGCGGTGGTCACGCCCGAATTCCTCGACCACCAGCGCACCATCGGCAACGACCTCTCGACCCCGATGCCGCAATTCCGGTTCCCCGGCCTGGTGCCCGGTGACCGCTGGTGCGTCACCGCCGCCAACTGGCTGCGGGCCCACTACGAGGGGGCCGCGGCCTACGTGGTGCTGGCCTCGACCCACGAAGCGGCGCTGGAGATCGTTCCCCTGGCCGTCCTGGCGGAGCACGCCGTCGACGTGCCCGCCGGACCCGACGGTCTCGCGCCCTGAGCGTCAGCCCGAGCGCTTGCGGAGCGCCTTCTTGAGCACCGCGTCATAAGCCTCGAGGCCGTCGCGGTACAACCGGGCCTCCGGACCGGCCGCGATCCCCACCCGCTCGGGGATGATGCCCCAGATCGGGACCTTGGAATCGGTCCACCAGGCGATGGCCTCGTCAAGGTCGTTGGTTCCCAACCTGGCGGCACAGATGACCACGCCGTGAGGGACGCGGTCGTCGACCATCTCGAGGGTGGCCACCACCCTCGAGTACTCGACCCCGCCGGCCCGGGTCGGGATGACCACGGCGTCGGCCCGGTCAAGGGCGGCCCGGACGATCCGCTCGTCACCGGGAGGGGTATCGACCACCGCCAGTCCGTCTCCGCCGGCCAATGCCCGGGCCACCGTCCGCTCCGAAGGCGCCTCCACGAGCTCCACACCGGCGAGCGGGCTCTCCTCGAGCCATTCCGCCGACGAGGCCTGGCGATCGGCATCGATCAGCAGGACCGGTTCCCACCCCCGGTCCACGGCGGCCGCGGCCAGGTACACGGCCGTGGTGGTCTTGCCCACCCCGCCCTTCACGTTGCTGACCACGATGTTCATCGGTCCTCCTGGGATCCGGATCGGGCGCCGACCTGCCGGGCGGCTGCCACCTGTCGTGACCATAGTCGATGTGGTTCGCATCCTGACCAGGGAAAACGATGGAATTTACGACCAACCAGTCTGGGTCCGGATCCCCGATCCCGCTTTGACATCCGGCCGCGGCGGGGGCGAGCATCGGGTGCCGTGACCGATCATTTCTCGACCGTGACCGCCGTGACCGCTGCCGGTCCGGGTCGATACCAAGCGACCATCCACGAGTCGTGGAACCTCCGACCACTCCCCCAGGGCGGCATCGTCACTGCCGTCGGGTTGCGGGCCATGGCCGAAGAACTGGACGATCCGGCCCAGCCGCTACGCGCCCTCCACACCACCTTCATCGCCCAGGTGGCCGACGGTCCGGTTTCCGTCGAGGTCGAGCTGCTCCGGAAGGGGCGGTCGATGTCCCATCTCCGCTCCAAGGTCGCCAACATCGATTCCCCCGCGGACATGTCACCACCGGCATCTTCGGGTCGACCAGGCCCGGTTTCTCGTTCACCGATCTCCGGCCGCCGGCCAGTATCCCGCCTCCTGCGGACTGCCGCTCGTTCCGCGACCCCCCGCCGCCAGGGGTGGAGGGATACCCACCCACTCCGTTCTGGACGCGACACGTCGAGGGGCGGGGCGTGCTCGGCCATCCGTTCTGGGAGGAGTACGTCCCCGATCGGGCCGAGACGGCGACGTGGTACCGCTTCGACCGACCTCCGTTCCTCGACGACGGCACCCTCGACCCCTTGGCCCTGGTGGTACTGGCCGACACGATGCCCGGTGCGGTGGCCGAGAAGTTGGGTCGCCAGGACCGCAGCTGGTTCGCCCCGAGTATCGACCTCACCGTGCACGTCCTCGACCACTGCCGTTCGCCGTGGGTGTTGGCCCACAACCGGGCCCGGTTCGCGGGTGACGGCTACGCCTCGGCCGACATGGCGCTGTGGGACTGCGGCCAGGACGGCCGCGGCACGCCGAGGTTGGTGGCCTACGCCACCCAGGTGTTCCTGTTCTCCTTCGCCGGCTGAGGATCGGCGCCCGCCGTCCGGAGCCAAATCTCTCGTCGTTAGACTCACCCGATTACGAGCACCAGTGAGGAGACGATGTGCCGGTAACCGGACTGGCCAATCTGGCGGTGAAGGTGGGGGACCTCGACCAGGCATGTGCGTACTACGAGGCCGCCGGGGCCGAAGTACGGGACCGCATGCGCTGGCGGAACGGGGAGCGAGCCGACGTCTTCCTCGGTCCGGTGATGATCACGCTGTTCACCAAGGCCATCTACGAGGACGACGTGGACCTCCCGGCCGAGTGCTTCCTCCATCCGGCGCTGTTCACCGACGATCTCGACGCCCAGCTGGAGGGCCACCAGGTGGTCTGGGGACCCGAGGTGGTCGAGGGCACCTTCGGCAGGCGGCGCATCGCCTTCGTCGAGGCCCCCGGGGGCATCCGGCTGGAATTCATGGAGCAGCTGGCACCACCGTCGGTTCCCCCGGCGCCCAACTAGCCCCCTATTTCCCCCTGCCACTACGGTGGCGTAGGACGTTCGATGCTGACAATCCGACGGAAGAAGGACGATGGACAAGCAAATCCCGCTGGTCGACTACCTGGTACTGGGAGACGACCCGCATCTGGCGGCCAATGAGTGCACGGCGTGTGGCGCCCGTTTCTTCGATCGGCGCAACGCCTGCGCCAGCTGCGGCAAGTCGGAGTTCAAGAAGGTCAGCATCCCGACCAAGGGTGAGGTCAGGGCCTACACCATTGTGGCCTTCGCGGCGCCCGGTGTTCCGGTTCCCTACGTCGCCGCCCTGGTCGATTGCGGCGGAACCAGCGTGCGGGCCAACCTGATCAACGTGGAACCCGATCCCGAGCACGTCACCATGGGCATGAAGGTCCAGTTGGCCACGCAGGTCGTCGGCACGGACGACAACGGCACCGAAGCGATCGGGTTCGGATTCGAACCCCTGGGAGGTTGAGCAGCATGGCATCCGATGACCTGTGGATCCTTGGTATCCACATGACGAAGTTCGGCAAGCACCCGGACCTGGACCTGGTCGACCTGGCCTCCGAAGCCGTCCTCGGAGCCTTGGCCGACGGCGGCGTCGAGATGAAGGATATGGGCGTGATCGGCGCCGGCAACCTGATGGCGGCCAATGCCGGAATCGGACAGCAGCTCCAGAAGCAGCTGGGCCAGACCGGTATTCCGGTCTACAACGTGGCCAATGCCTGTGCCACCGGTGCCACCGCGCTCCGGGTGGCCTGCATGGCGGTCAAGGCCGGCGAGGCCGACATGGGCCTGGCCTTCGGGGTGGAGAAGCTGTCCGGCGCCGGACTCCTGTCGGGCGGGAGCCGCAAGGAGGATTCGGGGACGTTCAGCCCTTCGGGCCGGTACGGGGCGGTGGCGCCGGTCGACGGGCGCATCGGCACCGAAATCATGCCCGGCGTCTTCGCCCAGATCGGGATGGAGTACGGACACAAGTACGGGGGCACCAGTTTCGAGCTCTTCGCCAAGATCAGCGAGAAGAACCACTCCCACTCGACGCTCAATCCCCTGGCCGCCTATACGAAGAAGATGACGCTGGAGGAGATCATGGGCGATGTGATGATCGCCTACCCGAACACCCGGCCGATGTGCTCAGCCAACTGTGACGGGGCGGCTGCGGCCGTCGTGGTCAGCGGTTCGAAGCTCAAGACGCTCTCCCTCGAGCAGCAGAAACGGGCGGTGAAGATTTCGGCCTCGATCCTCACCACCGACCCGTACGAGGAGGCGTGCCAGATCCTTCCCGACGTGAACACCCTGACTCGGAACGCCGCCCGACAGGCGTATGAGCAGGCCGGCGTAGGCCCAGCCGACCTCGATCTGGTCGAGCTCCACGACTGCTTCGCCACAGCCGAGCTCGTGCACTACGACAACTTGGAGTTGTGCGAGGTCGGCGGGGCCGTCGACTTCTTCAACTCGGGCGCCACCTGGCGCGACGGGTCGACGCCGGTCAACGTCTCGGGCGGGCTCGAGTCCAAGGGACATCCGATCGCCGCCACTGGCATCGCCAATGTGTGGGAGGTGGCCACCCACCTCCGGGGCGAGGCCGGCGACCGCCAGATCCCCGGGGCCCGCGTGGGGCTCACCCACGTGATCGGGCTGGGCTCGGCCTGCGGTGTGCACATCCTGGAGAAGGCAGCCTGAACTGAGCGGCAGGGGCCGACCGGAACCGACCGGCCCGCCTACGCCGTGACGTGCACGGCCAGCACCACCGGTGGCAGGGCGGTGCCGTCGGTGGCCCGCAGATCGATGTCGACGACGTAGGACCCCGGTGCCGTGGCCCCAATGGTGAGTGCCTGGGTTTGACGCATGAGCCCGGTGCAGCCGGCGAGTCCGCCGCCCGCGGTCCCCGGGGACGAATTGCCGACCTTGAACGATCCCGCGGCCGGTGACACCGCCAGTCCGCCGGAGCTCGCGCTCGCTGTCCAGGAGCCAACCGTGTATCCGTCCTCGGCCGGAGCGACTCCGAGGGTGACCGTCTTGGTTCGGCCCACCTGGACCGCGGTACCGCCGCTCGGGAGCGAGTAGCCGACGGCGGGCAGCCGGCCGGCCCCGTACGACGGAGGGCTCAGCGCAGGATCGGAAGCCCATCGCGGGATCGGGGGTCGACGAGAGCCCGAAGGTCAACGTCCCGCCGGTGGTGATGATCGACGACGGCAGCCAGGGCTGGTCCCAGGTGGTGGACCCGGTCGGGGGCGCGCCGGCACCTGATGCACAGGTGGGCGTGGCCCTGGCCACCTGTGCCCCGGCGAGGCTCAGGGAGCGGATGTAGGGCGTCGACGCCGATGCCGACGGCGCGTGCAGGACGAGCTTCCTACCGTCGGGCAGGGTGACGGAGACAGCGGGGAACAAGGGACTGGCCAGGGCGAGGTCGGCCGAACCGGGAGTGACCGGGTACAGGCCGATCGCGGCCCAGACGTACCAGGACGACAGCGCCCCCAGGTCGTCGTTGCCGGGTTCGTTGGCCGGGGTGTCGGAATAGAGGGAATCGGCGATCTTCCGGACCGCTCCCTGGGCCTGCGACGGCGCGCCGAAGTAGTCGTACTCCCACGGCGTCCACAGGCTCGGCTCGTTGCCGGCCCAGTCGAACGGGCGGTCCCGCCCGGCGTTCAACACGGTGAGGAATGCGTCGAGCTTCTTCACCGCCTGCGCGTCCCCTCCCATGAGGGCGGACAAGGCAGCCAGGTCCTGAGGCACCGACCAGGTGTACTGGATGGCATTTCCCTCCTCGAACCCGAGCTCTCCTCCGGGCTCGAGCATCGAGGACTGGAACGCGGCACCGGCGGGGAAGCTCCCGTTGGGGTTGCGGGCCTGAACGTAGCCGGTCGCCGGATTGAACAGGTACTGCCAGTTGTGGGCCCGCTGCATCATGCTCTCGTACAGGGAGTGGTCTCCCTGGGCCAACGCCATCTGGGCGATGGAGAAGTCGTCGATCGCATACTCGAGGGTCACCGATCCGCCGATCGAGTAGTCGCTGGAAGTGAGGTCGAGCGACCCGGCGTCGACGTAGTGCTGAGCGAGGTACTGATCGAGGTACTGCCGCTCGATCTCGAGCCCGTGCCCGGACTCGGTTTGGGTGGCTCCTTTGACCATGGCCGCCAGCGCGGCACCGACATCGAAGTCGCGGACCCCGAAGGCGTAGGCGGCGGCGATGATCGGATCGGCGGAGTCACCGTTCATCTGCGAGGCATCACCGGCAACAATCGCCCACTTCGGGAGCCACCCGCCCTGCTCGGCATCGTTGACCAGCGATTGCACCATGTCGCCGGCCTGGTGAGGGGCGAGCAGCGACACCAGCTCGATCTGCGAACGGTAGACGTCCCACTCGGAGAAGTTGGCGTACTGGGCCCGGCCCGTTGACGCATGGACCATCCCGTCGGAACCGGCGTACTGGCCATTGACGTCGCTCACCACGTTGGGGGCGAGCAGCGAGTGATAGAGCGCCGTATAGAAGGTGCGCATCTGGGCGGAAGAGCCACCACCGACCCGGATCCTCCCGAGGATGCGGTTCCACTGGCCCGTTGCCTGCGACTCGACATGGCCGAGGGACCATCCGGGGTCCTCGACCCGGAGATTGTCGGCGGCATTGGCGACACTGACGAAGGAGATGCCCACCTTCATCGTCACCACCGGGTCGTGCTCGGTGTCGAAGGTGACGAAGGCGCCGCACGCCTTGGACCGGCACGAGGTGACCCCGGGCGAGACGGTCGATCCGCTCCACGTCCCGCGGCGGCGAACGGCCGGCTGAACGTGGCGTAGAAGTAGAGCGTGTAGTTGGTCCCCGTCCCGCAGAATTGACCGCTGGTCACCTGGCCGGCAATCGCCTTCCTCCCGACCACGTGGACACCCGAGTCGCTCACCGGATTTGCGCTGCCGGCCACCTTGAGCAGGACGTTGGCCTGGCGGGTGGGCGGGAAGGTGAACCGGGAGATCCCGGTCCGGGTGGTCACCGCCAGTTCCGTGCCCACCTTCGACGGGTCGAGAGTGACTCCGTAGCGGCCGGGTGCGATCCGCTCACTGGAGTGGGAGAACGAAGCGGTCTGGTGCTCGGGAGAGCCACCGACGGGTCCGACCGTGGGGAGAATGGGAACGTCTCCATAGCTGGCGCAGCCGGTCCCGCTGAGATGGGTCAGGCTGAATCCGGAGATGTGCGAGTCCCGGTACGAATAGCCCCCGCCGGCCCCGGCCCGGTTGGGTGTGGTGTCCGGGCTCCACTGGATCATCCCGAACGGAAGATCGGCACCGGGGAACTCACCGACCGAGCCCGGGCTGACCGGCCCGGTTCCCGTGCCGTCGATGGGATCGACGAGCCCGGCCGGATCACGCACCAGGGCGGTGGCGGGCGCAGCGGCCGATCCGGACGGGGTGCCGGAGGTGCCGCAACTGCTCACACTCAGGACGGCCAGGCCGAGAGCGGCCACCACGAGGGCCTTTCGTCTCAAAAGAGGACCTCCACCCGAGTGACGGTAGTAGAACCGGCCCCGGCGAGCGCCGATGCCGGCTGGCGTCGGCTGGGTCCGGTCGACCGAGCACGGAGGTGGGCGATCCCCGTTAGGTTTTGCCCATGTCCTACAGCGCAGCCGCACACCGCTATGACCGGATGCCCTACCGCCGATGCGGTCGCAGCGGTCTCAAACTTCCGGTGATCTCGCTCGGCCTGTGGCAGAACTTCGGCGACGCCCGCCCCGCGGACGAGATCCGGACCATGCTCACCAGGGCCTTCGACCTCGGGATCACCCATTTCGATCTGGCCAACAACTACGGGCCGCCCTACGGGTCGGCCGAGACCAACGCCGGCAAGGTTCTGAACGGTGATCTGGCCCCGTACCGCGACGAGCTGATCGTGTCGACCAAGGCCGGCTACGACATGTGGCCCGGCCCGTATGGCGACGGAGGCTCGCGCAAGTACCTGTTGGGCAGCCTCGACGCCAGCCTCAAGCGGCTCGGGCTCGAGTATGTCGACATCTTCTACTCCCACCGGCTCGACCCGGAGACGCCCCTGGAGGAGACCATGGGAGCGCTCGACGCCGCCGTGCGCCAAGGGAAGGCGCGCTACGTGGGGATCTCCTCCTACCCACCCGAGCACAGTGCCCACGCGGCGGCGATCCTGTCACAATTGGGGACGCCGCTCCTCATCCATCAGCCCTCCTACTCCCTCTTCAACCGATGGCCCGAGTACGGACTGGTGAGCACCCTCGGCGACCTCGGGGTGGGCTGCATCGTCTTCTCGCCCTTGGCCCAGGGGCTTCTCACCGACCGCTACCTCGACGGGGTTCCCAAGGGCTCGCGGGCCAGTCAACCGGGAACGCTCGACGCTTCCCAGCTCACCGAGGAAACCCTGGGCAAGGTGCGCGCCCTCCGTGAGGTCGCCGAGCGGCGTGGCCAGACCATCGCCCAGCTGGCCCTGGCCTGGACGCTGCGCGATCCCCGGGTGACGTCGACCCTGGTCGGGGCCAGCAGCGTGGCCCAGATGGAACAGAACATCGGCACCGTCGACAACCTCGAATTCATCCCTGAAGAACTGCGCGAGATCGACACCATCATGCGGTAGTGCGACCATGCGCCCGCGCGCTCGTTCGGCCGCTGACGGTACGGCCACGGCCACCGGCGGCGCGGAAATCTCCGATTCCGGCAAGAAATCTCTGATTCTGCTGAACACGGAGGACCCTTCGGACGTAGTGAGAACTGTCGGGGGGCCGTCTAGGCAGGAGAACGAATCATGAGACATCAAAACCATCGCCGGCGGATACTGGCCGGAGTGGGAATCGTCGGCAGTCTCACCATTGCCGCGGCGATCGCATTCCCGGCCGCTGCCGGGGCATCGTCGCACTACAACCCGCCGTCGTACCTTTCACAATTCTCAAAGGTGACCAACATCGCGTCGACGGTCCCGGCCAACGGGGACGTGAACCCCTATGGCATCACCGTCGTCCCGCAGTCCACCGGGAGGCTGGTGGCGGGTGACACCCTGGTCAGCAACTTCAACAACGCCGCCAACTCGCAGGGAACGGGCACGACCATCGTGCAGATCTCGCCGTGGGGATCGCTCAGCACCTTCGCCCAGATCCACGGGCCGCTGCCCGGCGCATGCCCGGGCGGGGTGGGTCTGACTACGGCGCTCGCCGTACTACCAGGCGGCTGGGTCGTGGTGGGCAGCCTGCCCACCTCGGACGGGATGTCGGACACGGCCCAGACCGGTTGCCTGATCGTCCTCAACAACTGGGGAACCCCGGTGGAGACCTGGTCGGGCGGCAATATAAACGGACCGTGGGACCTGACCTCGGTGAACACGTGGGGTGGCGCCGAGATCTTCATCACCAACGTCCTGAACGGCACCGTGGCCGCCAGTCCGAAGACCGTGTACGGGGGAACCGTGGTCAGGCTCGACATCAAATTGAACCCGTGCCACCTCCCGGCGTTGGTCGGTTCGACGGTGGTAGCCAACGGGTTCGCCGAGCGCACTGACCCGGCCGCGCTGGTGGTCGGACCCACCGGCCTGGCCCTCGGGAACCAGGGGCAGCTCTACGTGGCCGACACGGTCAACAACCGCATCGCCGTGGTCCCATCGGCCCTGTGGCGGTGGACGCCGGTGGGCTATGGAGGCTTCACCCTCAGCGCGGGCGGCGCCCTCAACCAGCCGCTTGGTCTGGTCCTGGCACCCAACGGGGACGTCCTCAGCGCCAACGGTGGGGACGGTAACATCGTCGAGACCACGCCCTACGGCCACCAGATCGCGTCAGTGCAGATCGACCCGGCAGGAATGGGGGGCGACCTGTTCGGCATCACCATCGCTCCCTGTGGCCACGGTGTGCTGTTCGTCGATGACGGCGACAACACGCTCAAGCTGTTCGGCCCGGGGCCGTTTCATTCGCATCACTGACCACTGACCGGTAGCCACCATGCGGGAGAGGTACGTGCGCGACGACTTCTCCCGCATGGTGCTCCGGAGTGCCTCGCCTCTCACAGGCCAAGGTTGTCCTGAGGGACATCTCAGGACAACCTTGGTACGCGACGGCATTGCCGACAGACCGTAGAACCAAGGGGATAGCCTGACCTGAGGGTGGAATGCCCAGTTCCGACCGTCAGGGGGAAGAGCTTGAAGCATCCGGTGACGGGCTCGGCCGGCGTGAGCCGGCGGGCCAGGATCGTGATCGCCGGCCTCGCCGCGGCGGCGTCGCTCGCCTCCTGCTCGGGCAACACCGGCGGAACACCGGCGCCGAGCACCACGAAATCCCAACCCGGGGCGATCAATGTGGGGGTCATCGCCACCCGGACCGGAGTCGGTGCCGGTGACTTCGAGACATTCATCCCGGGCATGCAGGCCTACTTCGACATGCTCGACAAGGCGGGTGGCATCAACGGCCGGAAGATCGTCCTGGCCTACAACCTCGACGACGGGGGTAACCCGACCACCTTCTCCCAGCTGTCGCACACGCTCATCGAGCAGGACCACGCCTTTGCCGCCTTCATCTCCACCTTCTGGTTCTCCCCGAACCTCTTCGTGGAGACCAAGACACCCACCTACGGCTACAACGTGAGCGGCAACTGGGCCGGCCCCGGCAACCTGTTCGCAGCCGGAGGTTCGATCCAGGACTACCACGCCCTCGCCCCTCCGGTCGCCTACCTGGTGAAGAAGACACACGCCTCATCGGTCGCCCTCATCAGCTACGGACAGGGTATCCCCGGCTCCTACCCGGCCTGCACGAGCCTGGACTCCGACCTGCGCAAAGGTGGGATCAAGGTCAGTTACGCCGACTTCGACGCCACCCTCGGGGGGAACTTCTCCTCAGCGGTGCAGCAGATGGGCCAACGCGGATCGAACTTCGTAGTGACGTGCATGGAGGGGTCGGACAACATCACCCTGGCCCGGGCCATCCAGCAGTACGGGCTCAAGATCCATCAGCTGTGGCTGAACGGGTACGACCAGGCCCTCCTGGATCAGTACAACTCCCTCATGCAGGGCGTCTACGTGGACGCCAACGGGTTCGTCCCGTTCGCCGCCGCCGCCGACTTTCCCGGTGCCTACCCGGGCCTGGAGCGCTACCTGTCGGTCATGAGGACCTACGAGCCTGATCACGTCACCGACCAGCTCTCCATGCAGGGATGGCAGTCGGCCGCGCTCCTGGCCGCCGGGATCGAGGCCGCCGGTGACCATCCGACCCAGCAGAACGTGATCGACCAGACCAACCGCATCACCGACTTCACCTCGGGGGGCATCACCGCGGTCGTCGACTGGACCAACGCCCACACCACGCAGACCTTTCCGGTGTGCCCGTCATTCGTCCAGGTGAAGGGGAACAACTTCGATCCGGTGGTGCGAAAGGACCACCAGGTCTTCATCTGCTTCGGCAAGGAGGTGAATCTGCTGGACCCCGTACCGGTCGCGGCCCCACCGGGGACACCGGGCACCTGATCCTGTCAGATGCCGATGCTGGCGGTGAGTCTTCCACTGGCGATGGCGGCCTGCAGCGCCCGGTAGTCCAATTGGTTGGTGTCGGCGTAGGAAGCTGAGAACTCGGTGACGGCGTCGTCGAACGCCTCGGACTTCCCGAGATAGGCACCGATGGCGATGCGTTCGCCGGAGCGGGCATGGGCCCGGGCCAGCGTCCAGCCGCACATCCTCCCCCACAGGTCCATGCCGGCAGGGGTCATCCCGTTCACCTCGACCGATCCCTTCCAGTCACGCAGTTGCCTGAAGTAGTAGTCACGCTCCTCGCCGGCCCACGAGAACCGCTCCCACCCCAGGAAGATGTCGCTCGCCGCCTGCACCAGGCGCTGGCCGATCACGACTCGTTGGCCGTAATTGGAGAATTTGGTCTTGCTGGTGAACCGCTCGAGCACCGAAGCCTGTGCCTCCTTGATCTGCAGGAAGAGCGGCGAGCCGTCCTCCCGGGCCAGGAACAGTGCGATCCAGGCGTCGGTGCCCACGCTGCCCACCCCGACGACCTTTCGGGCCAGATGGGCGAGCTCGTACCGCTCGAGCAGGTGCCGGCGGTCGGGTTGCAACGTGCGACGGTAGTACCGGACGATTCTGGCCAGGCTCTCGGCGGCGAGACCCGGGTCGATGCCGGGTACGAACTCCTCGACCGGGACGATCAGCGGTGGGTCGTGGATGATCCTCGTGGCGCCGTCGCGCACATGGCACAGTTTGTCGAACGCCTGATGGCTGTCGTGGGCCCTGGCCTTGTTGATGGCGTTCCAGACGTTCGGCGTCCTCTTGGGGTTCAACAGAGCACTGAAACGGGGCAGGATCTCCTCCATGTCGAGATGTGCGTACCACACCGACATCATCGGGAGCGTCGCCAACTCCCGCATGGTCTCGCGGTACGACCGGACGGTCCTCCTCACGATCCGTGTGCGCATCTTCCTCGGGACGCCGTTCTCGCGGCCGGCGACCTCGAGGCTGGCGGCCAGTCTCTTGACGTCCCACTCCCACGGGCCGGGCGCGGTCTCGTCGAAGTCGTTGACGTCGAAGAACAGATGGCGCTCCGGCGAGCCGAAGACGCCGAAGTTCGACATGTGGGCATCACCGCAGAGTTGTACGTCGAACCCGGTGGTCGGTGTCGTGGCCAGATCCTCGGTCATCGGAAGGGCCGCCCCCCGGTAGTACGAGAACGGGGAGACCGACATCCGGCCGTAGCGGATGGGAACCAGGTCCTTGATTCGGGTCTCCGCCTGGCCTTCGAGCAACGCGATGGGATCGGACCGGTCGGACGGCGGGTTCCAATCCGCGTGCTGGGCCAAGGGGACGTCGACCCGGGCCTTCTTGCCCTTCTTGACCAGGTCCTGGGCGGAGAACCGCCGGATCTCCTTCTTCGATCGGGGCGAATTCTGCCGGATGATCGTGGCCGTCACGCTCACCGTCTCGCGCCGAGTCCGCGCACCCTTCGGGTCCTGCTTCACGATCGCGCTCCCTCCTCCACCTTCGGCCGGTGTCCTCTGCCCTGACCGACCACCATGAAATCTATAGCGGAGCACCGGCGGTGCACGAACCCGCCCGCCTCGTCCGACAATGACAGCAACGGCGTCCGCGCCGACCCGCTACTTCAGGATGTTGACGGCCCGGGCGACGACCAGGATGGCCACCAGCAGCGAGATCGACTCCTCGACCATCATCGCCAGCTTGGCCCACGGCTTCACCGCCGAGACGTCCGTGGGGCTGAAGGCCGTGGCCGCGGTGAAGGACAGGTGGAGGTAGTCGACGAATTTCGGGTACCAGCCGTCCTCGACGAAGCGAGGATTGATCATCTCGGGAAAGACGAAGGCGGGATTGGCGGTTGTGCCGTGGGCTCGAGCAGCGGCCCCGCCGCGGTCGACCTCCCAGTACCAGAGAGCGAAGGCGATGACGTTGGCCAGCCAGATCGCCCCTCCGGCGATCAGCAGTTTGTTGGCGTCCTGGGTGAACGGCTTCGTACTCAGGATGCTGGCCACCAATCGCCCGGCCTCGAGGGCGTTGTCCGCCGAGATCAACGCGATCAGCGCGATGGTCAGAGCCCGCAGCCAACGGTTCTCCTTGTCGATGCGACCGGGGTCACCGATGATGAGGATCCCGAGAAGCACGGT
Organism: uncultured Acidimicrobiaceae bacterium; assembly: GCA_963837805.1. GTDB lineage: Bacteria > Actinomycetota > Acidimicrobiia > Acidimicrobiales > RAAP-2 > Bog-756. The sequence goes on along the minus strand of CAWIOU010000024.1, from coordinate 220,997 downwards.
CACGACCACCAGATACCACCAGCGCGCATCACCCAGCAGCTCGGGAGGCAGCGCCCGTAGCTCGGTCGGGAGGACGCCGTGGAGGGCGCCGGCGGTGAGCACGGCCAGCGCCATCGGCCAACGTGGCTCTCCGATGTCGGCATGTTTCTTCCCGGCGGATGCGCCCGGCACGTCGCCGACGGCTCCGGTCATGCCAGCCCGACCGATGCCCACAACTCCGGGGAGGCCGGACAGGCCCGGGCCGGGCCACCAGAGCGGGGGTTACCGCTCACCTTCGTACTCGACTCTGACCTCATCGACCTGGCCTTCGCGGGTGACGGGACGTCTCCCCGCCGTCGCCCCACAGTATGGATCACCGCCGCCGACCGTCCGCCAGTGGCGCCGGGCCCAGCCGTCACCCGGGTCCGGTAGGGCCGCCCGACCTCATGCCGCCGCACCCACGATGGACGCGGAGAGGCCGAGACCGACCAGGGAGCCGAGGAAGCCGGCGTCACCGTAGGAGTAGAGGGAACCGTCCTGGCCCACGATCCAGTAGCCGCGGCCATCGGTGGTGGCGACGATGCCGGTGACCGGGGCGTGGCTCACGATGCCCTGGCGGGGAACGGAACCGTCGAAGACGGCGTCGCCAAGAGCGAACACCCCGCCGTCGGAGGCCACCAGCCAGTACCCGCCACCGTCCGGGGTGGAGGCCATGCCCACGATGGGCGAGGCCAGCGGAATGGCCCCGGTCGAACCGTGGAAGGCGGCGTCGCCGAAGGCGAACACACCGCCGTCGGAGGCCACCAACCAGTACCCGCCACCGTCCGGGGTGGAGGCCATGCCCACGATGGGCTTGTTGAGGGCGATCGAACCGGTCGAGCCGTGGAAGCCGGCGTCGCCGAAGGCGAAGACGCCGCCGTCGGAGGCCACCAACCAGTACCCCCGCCCGTCCGGGGTGGAGGCCATGCCCACGATGGGCTTGTTGAGGGTGAGCGAACCGGTCGAGCCGTGGAAGCCGGCGTTGCCGAAGCTGAACACACCGCCGTCCGATCCGACCAGCCAGTACCCGCCGTCATTGGGAGTGGCCGCCATGCCCACGACGGGGGCGTTGAGATGGATGTTCCCGGCCGAACCGAAGAAGGCCGCGTTGCCGAGGCTGAAGACGCCACCGTCGGAGCCGGACATCCACAGTCCCTGACTGTTCGAGGATCCCACCTTGAGCTGTTCGATCAATGTCTGCAGGGTCGTGTCGTTGCTCACATTGGTGGCGGCGAAGCCGGCGGCGAAACACCCGATGTTCCGGACGCAGGCCACCCCGCCGAGGGACCCGAACGCGACCACGCTGGGGCTGGGTTGAACCGACCAGGTCGAACCGTTCCAGTTCTCGATGAAGGGACTGGGGCTGACGTTGTTGCCCGAGGCGGCATCGGTCGAACCGGTTGCCCAGCACTTCGAAGCATCGAGGCAGGTCACCGCGTTGAGGACGTTCGCCGGGGTGGAGGGATCGGGACTCGGAGTCGTGGTCCAGGTCGAACCGTCCCAGTGCTCCACCAGGGTGGTCGACGGGTTGCCCTTGGCGTCCATGTCCGACCCCACCGCCCAGCAGTCGGAGGACTCGGTACAGGTCACCGAGCTCAGATACCGACCCGAGGGACTGGCGGGTGCCGGTGTCGGAACGACCGACCACGCGGCGCCGTTCCAGTGCTCGGCCAACCCGGTGCTCCCGACCACGCTGGGGTCGACACCGGGCAGGAAGTTGTACTGGATCGGGTTCGGGCCGGCGAAGCCGACCGCCCAGCAGTCGGTGGCGCCGGTGCAGGTCACCGAATCGAATTGGTCATAGGCCTGACCGGTCGGTGCCGGCGACGCCTCGGACCACCGCGTCCCGTCCCAATGGAGGATGAACCCGGCCAGGGGGTTCTTGTTGGCGTCGAAGGCGGTACCCACCGCCCAGCAGTTCGACGTGCCGGTGCAGGTGACCGAGAAGAGGTATCCGCCGATGTCCGGCGTCGGTACCACGGACCAGGCCGACCCGTCCCAGTGTTCGGCCAACGACACAGGGGACTTCTGCCCGGCCAACTCCTGGGCGCCCACCGCCCAGCAGTCCGACGAGGTGACGCAATCGACATTCCACAGGAGGGACGCCAGCGATCCGGGAGGGGTCACGTCGGGTCCGGCCGACCAGGTCGACCCGTTCCAGCGGTCGACGATGGCGTGCGGCTGTGAGTTGTTGCCCAGCTGGGCGAAGGCTCCTCCGACGGCCCAGCAGTTCCAGGCACCCGTGCAGGTGGTACCCATCAGCAGATCGCTGCTCGGCGATGGAGAGTTGGGGCTGGTGACGATGGACCAACCCTGAGGCACCCCGGCACGTGCCGTCGGCACGGCCGTCGCCAGAACGATCAACGTGGCGGTCAGGGCTCCCAGGCCGAGTCCGATCCGCCGGGGCAGGGAGCTTCGATTCATTTTGGGCATTTCTATGTATCGTCACCGTGTCTGACACCTTGAGGAGCCGTGGGAGAGGCGGCGGCGTGGGGAGGCGACGCCAAGGGGGTGGAGCCCACCGTCCTTTCACGCCCGTGAGCTGGGATTTTTCGTCCAATGCCCGCGCAGGGCGGTGGCGGCTACCGTTCGGGGATGACCAGGCCCCGGATCACCGTCGTCGGCGGCGGCAGCACGCACTGGACCCCCCGACTCCTCGTCGATTTCGCCAATACCGAAGCGCTCCGTGACGTCGACGTGACGCTCATGGACACCAACCCGGATTCCCTCCCCCTGATGGGGGACGTGGCCCAGCACATCGCCAAGGTCAGAGGCATCGGGTTGTCGACGCACACCACCCACGACCTCGGTGCCGCCCTCGATGGAGCCGACGTGGTGATCATCGCCTTGTCGGTCGGAGGATTCGCGAGCATGCGCCACGATCTCGAGATCCCGGCCCGCTACGGCATTCGACAGCCGGTCGGTGACAGTGTCGGGCCGGGCGGGATCAACCGAGCGCTGCGGAGTGTGCCGGTCGTCGTCGAGGTGGCCCGGGCCATGGAGGATCACTGCCCGGATGCGCTGCTCGTCAACGTGAGCAATCCCCTGACCGCGCTGTGCCGCGGCGTAGGGCGCGAGTCGGACATCCGGGTCGTCGGCCTGTGCAACGAGCTGGTTGGTTTGAAGTTCTCGCTGAGCCTGCTCTTCGACGCGCCCATGCACGAGATCGACCCGGTGTCAGCCGGGGTCAACCACCTCCCCCTGGTGACCGATCTGCGGATCGGCGGTGATGACGGGCTGGCCATGCTCCGATCGGTGCTGGAGGAGCCGGCCACCTGCGAACAGGATCCGATCTGGATGGAACCGGTCGAGGGTATGCACTGGCAGAAGCTGTCGGAGGGGGACGCCTGGACCAAGGCCGACGTCGTGGCCAATAACCGGCTGAAGTTCGAGCTGTTCCGGCGCTTCGGCGTCCTGCCCGGTGCTTCGGACACCCATATCGCCGAATTCTTCCCCGGCTTCGTCACCGAGGCCTCCGACTTCGGGCGGGACTGGGGGGTCCACCACTACGGTCTGCGAGGTCACCAACAGGACAAGGAAGCGGACGACCGAGAGGTGGTGGAGCTCCTGGCCGGCGACGAGGTCTCACCTTGGCCATCGGGCGAGCTGGTCGCCGAATTGATCGAAGGCGTGGTCACCGGTACCGAGCGGAACCTGCCCATGAACCTCCCCAACTGCGGTCAGGTGGAGAACCTCCCCACGGACGTGGTGGTGGAGTGCGTTGGGGTCACCGGAGCTTCCGGGGTCCGGCCCCGGGACACCGCCCGCGTCGGTTCGGTGCTGGGCGAGTACCTGCGACAGATCACCACGTCGCAGGAGCTCACCGTTGACGCCGCGCTGAGCGGTGACCGGACCCGGGTGGTCGAGGCCATGCTCACCGATCAGCTGGCCGGTCACCTGCCCTACGAGCAGCTCGTGACCATGACCGACGAGCTCCTGGCCTCGACCGCCCCCTGGCTCCCCCGGTTCGGGGCCTCCTGACGGCCCGGGCCGCTCCAGCGGGACGTTCACACGGAGCGAAGCGACGAAAGGCCGTTCACATGGCCCGGACCGGCGTTGCGCCGTTCACATGGCCCGGCGTGCCGCTCCGATGCAGGCGTCCATCAGGTTGAAGCTCCGGGTGTCCCCGGTGGTGCCGAGCTCCATCTTGTTCATCACGTAGCCCATACCGAGCTCGATGTCGGGATCCGCCCATCCCGCCGATCCGCCCATCCCGAAATGGCCGAACGATCGGGGACCACCGAGGCCCACTTCACCGATCAGGCCGCGGTTGAGCATGAAGCCGAGGCCCCACTGCATGTCGAGGCCCATCAACACCCGATCGGGCCCCTCGGTCTGCTGGCGCAATGCGCGGTCGAGCTGCTCGGCGGTGAGGATGCGGAACTTCTCACCCGAGGGAGTCGCCACCTCACCCACGCAGGCGCCGTAGAGACGGGCCAGCGACCGGGCGTCGCAGATGCCGTTGGCCGCCGGTATCTCCGCCGCATGCAGCCGGGGATCGTTCCACACTCCCGGGTCCGAAAAGGCGCCGCCCGGTGCCGCCAGAGCCTTCATCAGGGGGCCGTCAGGGGCCAGGTAACTCGCAGCCTCCGCTCCGGCCTCCAACCCTTCCAGGCCGCTGAGGGATCCTCCTCCGGCAGTGAGGTCCTGCAGGGATCCCCCGGCCTCCAGCGACTCGAGGAATGAGATCAGCCGGGCGACCCGATCCTCCTCGGAGGCGGGCAGCCCGACGAAGAACTGGGCTCCCAGAGGACCGGCGATCTCGTCGTGAAAATAGGTCCCCAGGCTCTTGCCGCTCACCCGTCGCACCACCTCACCGACCAACCACCCGAAGGTGGTGGCGTGGTAGCCATGGGCAGAGCCTGGCGGCCACGAGGGCGCCTGATGCTCGAGGGCTTCGACAACCGGTTCCCAGGCCAGCGCCTGCTCGAAGGAGAGCGAACCGTCGACCCAGGCCAGACCGGCCCGGTGCGACAGCAGCTCGGCCACGGTCACGTTCTCCTTGCCCGCCTGTGCGAACTCGGGCCAGTACGTTGCCACCGGCGCCTCTACGTCGATGGCCCCTTGCTGGGCCAACCGGTTGGCACACATGGCGGTGATGCCCTTGGTGGTCGAATAGACCAGCACCAACGTGTCCTCATCCCAGGCTCTGTCCGTCGTCGTGTCGGCGATGCCGCCCCAGAGGTCGACCACCAATTCCCCGCGGTGGTAGGCACCGAAGGCCGCCCCCACTTCCGACCCCTGATCGAAATTGGCCTGGAACGCCTCACGGACCGGCTCGAAGCCGGGCGCCGTCCAACCGCTGATCTTGGTCATCGTCATCTCCCTGTTCCCCAGGCACGATAGTGGCCGACCGACGCAGTTTGCGATTGGTCTGTTGCCTATGACGGCACCAGACCACATTATGGAAGCGCCATGACCGCCGAGCTTCCGTTGTCGACGCTGCTCTCGCAACTGCTGGTTGCCTTCACCATCGAGTTCGACAACGAATTCGAGCACCGGATGGGCCACCGGACAACGCGTTCCGGCCCATCACCGACGACTGCTCCCGGGCCCTGGCTGGTCTCCCAGGTGATGTGGTCGAACGTCATGCAGTTCGTCGACGAGGGAGGAGTGTCGGTCGACGATCTTCACCGCCGGGCACGGACCACGAGGGACTCGCTCGGTGGGCTCGAGCGATGGGGCTATGTCACCGTTGTCGAGGAGCCGATCGGCGGGGGGTCGAGGCCACCGGGATTCGGTTCAGGTGGTCCGGCTCACCCGCTGACGGGCGGCGGGCCCAGGACGTCTGGAGGCCACTGGCGGGGACGATCGAGGAACGATGGCAGGAACGGTTCGGCCGGGATGAGATCCTGTTTCTGCGGGAAGCGCTCCTCGCCGTCATCGACCAACTCCAGGTCGACTTGCCCAGGTATCTGCCGGTGGTGCACCCGACCCAGAACGGGAGGGCCGAGCTCCCGGGACCAAGAGCGGCGGGCGAGCCCGCCGGGTCGACGAAGGCGAGCTACCCCGACCTGTCCGTGCTTCTCTCCCAGGTCCTGTTGGCCTTCACGCTCGATTTCGAGAGCGAGTCCAGGATCTCGCTCCCGATCAGCGCCAATACCCTCCGGGTACTGGACGAGGAGGGTGTTCGCCTCCGCGACCTCCCGGTCCTTACCGGTGTGTCCAAGGAGGCCAACGCCATGGCCGTCGGATTCCTGGCTCGACGGGAGTGCGTCGTGGTCGGTCCCGACCCCTCGGCCAGCCGGGGGAAAGTGGCGCGACTGACCTCGAAGGGCAAGCGGGCCCGGAGCAAGTACCGGCGGGTCCTCGGCGAGACCGAAGCACACTGGAGCGGGCGGTTCGGGACCGACGTCTCGACCACGCTCCGGCACTCCTTGGAAAGCGCCCTGACCGGGGATCCGACCGCCGACAGCTCCCTCCTGGCCCGTGGGTTGGAGCCCTACCCTGACGGTTGGCGGGCATCGGTCCGCAGGCCTGCCCTTCTGCCGCACTACCCGATGGTGTTGCACCGGGGCGGCTATCCGGACGGCAGCTGACCTGGAATGAGCGGTGGCCGGCAACGTGGACGTCACTGCCCCTTGGGGACGGTTCCGCCTCGGCCACACAACGTTCATCGAGGTTTCAGCGTGTGGTGACGCCCAGGTAAACGAGGCCGTGTTCAATGGCAATTGGTCCGATGCATGTCTTCCCCGTGCAGATGTCGGCGGGCCGCTGGGTTGTAGCGCCCCACGTCGGAGCGTCCCCTCCGACGTGGGAGCGCTCCCCTACCCAATCCTTGCGAGGTTGATCCCTCTGTCCGTTCCCGGCGCGTCTGAATGCCCCGGGGCACGGTGAAAGCGAACGACCCCCGGCGTCGGCCGGGGGTCGTTCGCACATGGGCCGGAGAGACCTCACACGAGGCGAGTGAAGTTTCTCCTCATACGGAGGAACGGGCCCTCCGCGATGCATCACTGCTGTTGTAATACCCGACGAACGGGTGCTTCAATCCCCAATACTGGGGATTGAAGGTTCAGGACTTGATGACCAGTGTCAGGCTCTTGGACGCCGATGTCGGTGGCTTGCTCGAATCCCTCACCTTGACCACGATGGGGAAGCTCCCGCTCTTCCTCGGAGTGCCCGAGATCACGCCCGATCCGCTCATGTGGACGCCCAAGGGCAGGGTGCCCGTGTGCGACCAGGTGTACGGCGTCGTCCCGCCGCGTGCGGCGAGGGTGGCCGAATAGGGCTTCTCCAGCGTGCCCTGCGGAAGTGACGTGGTGACGATGGCCACCGGGCCCTTGACGTTGACGCACTCGTTGACGGCGGTGTTGGTGCTGGCAGCGTAGCCTCCGTCACCGGAGTACCGGGCGGCGAAGCACCAGTACCCGACGGCTGTCGGCTTGAACGATGGGGACGTGGCCGTAGCCGTTTCCCCCGCCTTCGGGGAGACCGTCACCGGACTGCCCACCCGGTGGGCAGTGGAGGTGCAGGCCACCGGTGTCGACGTCGGGCCGCACTGGTAGAACGAGACCGTACCGGTCGGGCTGCCACCCTCGACATTGCCGCCCGTGGCCACGGTGGCCAGATCGGTGTTGGCTTGCCCGAGCTCGATGGTGGTATTGGTCGGCTTCGACGTCGTCGATGTGTGCGCCAATGTCACGTTGACACACTCATCGGTGGTGGCGTCGGAGCTGGCCGTGTAGTTGGCACTCCCCTGGTAGTAACCGGCGAAGCACCAGTAACCGGCCGAGGTAGCCGTCAAGCCCGACGAATTGGCGATCCCCTGGGAGGCAGACAACTTGGAGGTCTGATCCAGGCTGAGCGGGGTCCCGCTCGACGAGTTGCACGCAACCGGGTTCGACGTCGGACCGCACTCGTAGAACTGGACGTTGCCGGTCGGGTAGGCGGCGGCGGTTCCGGTCACCGTCGCCGAGTCGAACAGGAGCCCGCCACCATAGGCCTCGGTCGTGACGCTCGGTGCCGTGGTGGTCGACGAAGACGCCTGCGTCACGTGGAAACACTCGTCTGCGGTGGTGTCCGTGCTGGCGGCGTAGTTGGTGTCTCCCGAGTAGTAGCCGGCGAAGCACCAGTAGCCGACGGCCGTCGCTGTGAATGCCACCGACGATGCCGTGGATGTGTTGTTCGCTCCCGCGGTGACCGTGACCGCCGTCCCCACTGGATGGGCTGTTGACGTGCACGCCGCAGGAGACGCGGTCGGGCCGCACTCGTAGAACTGCACCGTTCCGGTCGGGCTACCGACAACCGGGTTGCCGGTCACCGTGGCGCTGTCCGAGTTGCCGTTCCCGAGGAGGAAGCTCGAGCTGGCTGGCGTCGTGGTCGTCGTGGTCGTGGGTGCGGTTGGATCGAAGGTATAAGCAGTCGTCCCGGCGCTGGTGCCGAACGTGAAGTCTCCGACATTGCCGGTCACTGCGCTCCAGTTGCTGCCCACATTGAAGCCCACGCCGCCCCCGGACGTGACCGGGAGGATGGTGGCATTGGGGTAGTCGGCGATGAAGGTGCTCCAGCTGATCGGAGCGGAGTTGGGAGCCCCGGTGAGGTGAGTACCCCAGACCACACCGCTCATGACGTTCCAGGTCTGCCAGGTGCCCGAGACGACCGGGGTCGACTGCAGGTAGGGCTCGAAGTTGACGGTCGAGTAGGTCACACCGGCGTCGAGACCGGATGTGTTGCCCGGGTTGATCACCACTTGCAGGCTCGGGTCGAGGGTGTTGCCCGAGTCGGTGGTGTTGGTGGTGTAGCTCAGCGACGTGATGTTCGAGAGGAGCGTGCCCGACTGGTCATCGGTGACGACCTGCCAATGCGAGCCGGTCCCGGTCGTCGACATCTGCAGGCTGCCCTGCGACGAGGTCTCCCCGTTGCTCACAATGCTGACGCCACCGCTTCCGTCGCCTTCGTCGTCCACGAAGAACTGTCCTGCGGTCGGGGCCGTCGCGGTGACGAGGTCTGCCGGAGTCACCACCACGGGTGTGGGACTGCCGCCGGCGCCGGCCACGGCGGGTACTGCGGCCAACCCGACGGTTGTCAAGCCCACAAGGGCCGCAAGACTCATCAGAACTCTTCGCATGGTGTCGCCTCTCGCTCACATCGATGGTCCGGGCCCACTGCTGCACCCGGTACACACTTGACCACTCACCTTTTAACATCAGGCACTTCACGAAACCGTTACCGGACGCCAAACACCCGATGAACGTTGTGCGACCGACCCCCGGGCAGTGTCAGGGAGTCCGATCACCCTCGATCGACCGGGTGGTCCGGCGTCGTCACCCCTAGTAGGGAAGTAGCCACTGTCCGAGTTGCCCATGCCGCCTGGGCGCCGCCTCCGGGCTGGACTGCCCGGTTCGACCGGGCCGCGAGGCACAAGGGTCGGAAGCACCCCGTCACCACCGCCGCGGGCTGCTGCCGAGGCACCGCGGCAAACCCCTGTTTCTTAACCATGACGTTAACGTTATAATCTGGGTCATGGCCGCACCCGCCGAACCGGTATTCGACCAACTGAGCATCGGCAACCGAGGATGAGTGCCCTGACATCGGCACTGAGGCCGACCGACGGCGCCGCTCCCCCTATCGACGGATCCCGGTACAAGTGGGTGGCCTTGGCCACGGTCACGCTCGGCACCCTGATGGTCTTCATCAACCAGTCCATCGTCCTGATCTCCCTGCCCGATATCTTCCGCGGCATCGACCTCAACCCGCTGGCCCCGGGCAACACCGGCTACATGCTGTGGATGCTGATGGGTTTCATGGTCGTCCTGGCCGTGCTGGTCGTCTCCCTCGGCCGGGTGGGCGACATGTTCGGGCGGGTCCGCGTCTTCAACCTTGGCTTTGCCGTGTTCACCTTGTTTTCGATCCTGCTCTCGGTCACGTGGATGACCGGAGCGTCGGGGGCCATATGGCTCATCGCCATGCGGGTCGGGCAAGGAGTGGGAGGAGCCATGCTCTTCGCCAACTCCTCGGCCATCGTCACCGACGCTTTCCCGTCCGACCAGCGTGGACTCGGGTTGGGCATCAACAACGTGGCAGCCATCGCCGGCTCATTCATCGGTCTCATCCTCGGTGGGCTCCTGGCCCCGGTCCAATGGCATCTCGTCTTCCTGCTGTCGGTTCCCTTCGGCCTCTTCGGAACCGTGTGGGCTTACGTCAAGCTCCAGGATCGCGGCATTCGTACCCCGGCCAAGATCGACTGGTACGGGAACATCACGTTCGCGGTCGGGCTCATCCTGATCCTGGTGGGCATCACCTATGGCCTCCTTCCCTACGGCCATCACACCATGGGCTGGACGAGCCCCATCGTGATGACCGAGATCATCGGGGGGATCCTCATCCTGGTCGCCTTCGGAGTCATCGAGACCAAGGTGGCCCATCCGATGTTCCGCCTGTCCCTGTTCCGCATCCGGGCATTCACTGCCGGCAACGTCGCCAGCTTTCTCGCATCGCTCAGTCGCGGCGGCCTCATGTTCATGTTAATCATCTGGCTCCAGGGGATCTGGCTACCGCTCCACGGCTACAGCTTCTCCCAGACACCGTTGTGGGCCGGCATCTACATGATCCCGCTGACCGTCGGCTTTCTTCTGGCCGGGCCGCTCAGCGGGGTGCTGGCCGACCGGTATGGGGCACGGCCGTTCGCCACCGGGGGCCTGTTGCTCGTGGCTTTCACCTTCGTGATGCTGCTCATGCTGCCGGTCGACTTCTCCTACTGGGGCTTCGCCGCGCTGATCTTCCTCAACTCGGTCGGCATGGGCATGTTCATCGCGCCGAATCAGACCGGCATCATGAACAGCCTGCCGGCCAGTCAACGCGGGGCCGGCGCCGGCATGGCCGGCACATTCAACGCGTCGGCCCAGGTCCTGTCCATCGGGATCTTCTTCACCCTGATGATCCTGGGACTGGCTGCGACCCTGCCAACCTCCCTGTATCACGGGCTCATCAGCCAGGGCGTCGCGCCGGCCACCGCGCTTCGGGTGTCCCATCTGCCCCCGGTCGGCAGTCTGTTCGCCGCCTTCCTCGGGTACAACCCGATGCAGACCCTGCTCGGGCCGGCAGCACTCTCCCACCTTCCCCCGGCGACCGCGCACTATCTGACCAGCCGGGAGTTCTTCCCCCATCTGATCGCCACGCCCTTCTCCCACGGCTTGACCGAAGCGTTCTCCTTCGCGGCCGGGGTCTGTGCGCTCGGCGCGGTTGCTTCGCTCCTCCGCGGCGGGAAGTTCCACTACGAAGACGCCGCGCCGACTGGTGAAGAAGAGGAGTCCATCGTCCTCTCCGCACAGGAGGCGATCGCCGAAACCGAACCGCTGTTGGCGGATTGACATGGCCGCTCGAACCGACAACAAACCCCCGATCGGCACAAGCAGCCTTCCTGAGGCCACCCTGGAATACAATCAGCCCGTGGATCCCGCTCCCGTAGCTGAATGCGGAATCTCCATCAGCGATGCCGCCGCCACCGCCGGTGTCTCTCCTCGCACACTGCGGTACTACGAAGAACTCGGACTGCTCAGCCCTTCGCTCCATACCCGCGGTGGCCAACGTCGCTACACCCAGGAGGACCTCACCCAGCTCAGCCGTATACTCGAGCTCCGAGAGGTGCTCGGCATGAACCTCGACGAGATCAAAGCGTTCCTCTCGTTCGAAACCCGGCTCGACGAGCTGCGGACCACGTACCGCGCCACCAAGAGCTCATCCACCAAAGCGGGACGGGCCGAGCAGAAGGCGACGCTTCTCGAAGCGCTCGAACTGAACGAGTCCCTGGCCGAACAGCTGAAGGCAAAAATCGCCCGGATGGACAGCTTCCGGGCCAAGGTCGCCGGTGATGCCCGACGATGCCGCGATCTCCTGGCCACGCTGGAGTGAACACGGCGGCACAGGGCTCCGTCGGCGCCCGACCCTCCGTGGACACAGGGCCCTCCGCCGAATAGGTTCGTAGAGAAAGTCCGACTCATCAACCGATGCCACCGACCGAGAGGGGTACGCATGCCGAGGATTGAACCGATCCCGATGGAAGAGCTCGGGGACGAGCCGCGACGGATCATCGAAGGCGGCGTGGCAGACGGGACCTACGCCACGCCGATTCCCCTCCAGATCTTCGCCTACCGGACCCAACAGATCCTGATGACCAATGCCGCGCGCGGCGCCTGGGGCCAGCAGAGCCTGCTCGGAGGTCGGATCCTCGAGCTCATCCGCATCCGCAGCGCGCAGCTGGGCGAGTGCCAGCCGTGCATGCAGTCACGCAAGCACGACTCGATCACCGACGAGGACGTTGCCTGCCTCGTCGCCCCCGGCAACTCGCAACTGACCGAGCAGGAGCGACTGGCGGTCGAGTTCCTCGACCTGCTCTCGGCCGACCACCACGCAATCGACGACGAGGTCTACCGCGAGCTTGGCCGAGTCTTCACCGCCGCGGAGATCATCGAGCTCGGCTTCACTTGTGCCAACTCGATGGGCCTCCATCGCTTCATCCACACGCTCGATGTGTTCGGAAACGGCGCCCCGGTGATCGCCTACTCCCCTGATCAGGTCGACGCCGCCTACACCGAGGTTGCCGAGCAGGCCCCTGCATGAGCGAGACCGTATTGGTGACGGGCGCCACCGGCCTGGCCGGGGCGAACGTGTGCAAGCTGCTTGTCGAACGGGGTGACACGGTTCGGGCTCTCTGCCGCGCCGGAGCGGACTCCGATCCGCTGTCGGCTCTGGGGGTCGACGTGGTGACAGGGGACATCACCGATGCCGGGGATGTTCGGCGCGGCGCCGAAGGGAGCGACGCAGCCATCCATTGCGCCGCACTTCTTGGAGGAGCCAGCCAGAATTTCCCGGATTTCCAGGCCGTCAACGTCGACGGCACCAAACACGTGCTCGACGCGGCCGAGGCCATCGGGATGCGCCGGGTGGTCGCCGTCAGTACGGGGACCTTCTTCGACACATCCGGCGGCCTCGAGCGTGAGGACGCGCGCAGTGTCGAAGTCACCCAGTTCAGACCCGTACACACTGACAAAGATGGCAGCCTTCGAGGACGCCATGGCCCGCGCCGCCAACGGCCACGACGTCGTCACCACCCACCCCGGCGCCATCTTCGGCCCGTCGCCAGTGGCCAGCAACGCCCTCGGCATGACCAGCTTCAACAGGGTGCTGCTCTCCGCTCTCCGAGAGCGCATCACCCAGTACCTGCGGTTTCCGGTGAGCTGGGTCTTCGCCGACGACGTGGCCCGCGGCTGCATCCTTGCCCTCGACCGTGGCATTGCCGGCGAGCGGTACATGCTCGACGGGCGCCCCGAGGATGTGGTGAGCATTGCCGAGGCGTGCAGTCGCATCTGCGAGCTGGCCGGCCTCGATCACCGGGTGGCGGACATCGAACCTTCTGACGATCCAGAGGTGGCCAAGGTCTTCGGCCCCACCCTGGTGGCCATCGCCGCCAAGACGGCGGCCGACCGTCCGGTGCGCCCCAAGCTGACCGAGTCGAAAACCTTCAAGAGGATCGGCTATGACCCGATAAGCCTCGACGAGGGTCTCCAGATCACCACCGGCTGGTTCCGCCAACTGGGCAAGTTCGGGTGATCAGGGGCCGCCGGGCCCCGGACCTGCCAGACTGCACCGATGGAAGTCCATCTCGTGGATGGGACGTACGAGCTCTTCCGTCATTTCTTCGGACAGCCGCCACGGGCCGCCGACGACGGTGAAGAGATCGGTGCGGCCCGCGGGGTAATCCTGACCGTCGTGGGCATGCTCGGCGAGGGTGCGAGCCACGTGGGAGTGGCCACCGACCATGTCATCGAGTCGTTCCGCAACGAACTCTGGCCCGGGTACAAGACCGGCGCCGGCATCGCCCCGGAGCTTCGGGGTCAGTTCGGGATACTCGAAACGGCCCTCGACGCCCTAGGCGTCGTCGTGTGGCCGATGGTCGAGCTCGAAGCCGACGATGCGTTGGCTTCGGCGGCATCGGTGGCCGCCGGCGACTCGACGGTTGATCGGGTGATCATCTGTACCCCCGACAAGGACCTGGCCCAATGCGTAGTCGGCGAGCGGGTCGTCCAACTCGATCGACGGAGCGGAAAGGTGAGCGACGAGTCCGGCGTGTGGGACAAGTTCGGCGTCGCTCCCGGCTCCATCCCTGATTGGCTCGCCCTGGTCGGCGACTCCGCTGACGGCTTCCCCGGGCTGTCCGGGTGGGGCAAGCGCTCGGCATCGGTGGTGCTGGCCCACTACGGGAACTTCGACGATGTCCCCGACCGTGTCGCCGACTGGGATCCGGACGTGCGGAGCTCGGTGCGGGGCGCGGCCAAGCTGGCCGAACGGCTGGCCGGCGAACGGGAGGTGGCCGAACTGTTCAGGGTCCTGGCCACCCTGCGGGTGGACCCTTCACTCCTCGAGGGCGTGTCCTCCCTGCAGTGGCAGGGGCCGAACCCCGGATTCGAGGATGTCTGCCGCCACTTCCGAGATCCGGCCCTGGCCGAGCGGGTGGCGGCACTTGCGAATCGCTGAAGACGCGGTCAGCGGGTGCCGAAGACGTCATCGAGCTCGGTCGGCACCGGACTGTCGAGCTGCGAGTAGGTACACGATGCCGGCGTCCGGTCGGGGCGCCATCGGATGAACGAGGTCGCGTGGCGGAACCGGTCCCCCTGCAGGTGGTCATAGGCGACCTCGGCGACCAGTTCCGGACGCAGTGGCTCCCAGCTGAGATCCTTCCCGGCGCTCCACCGGCTCTGCCCACCGGGGACCCGGCCACCGGGTTCACCCTCGAACTGCCATGGGTGGCCCTTCGCTCCATCCGCCCTGAAGGGTTCGAGCACAGCGACGAACTCCTTCCGGCGGGCGACGCTGAAGCCAGAGGCCACCCCGACATGCTGAAGGGCACCGGCGACGTCGAAGAGCCCGAGGAGCAGGGATCCCACCACTCCACCCTCCTTGTGCCAGCGGAATCCGGCGACGACGCAGTCGGCGGTGCGTTCGTGCTTGACCTTGATCATCGACCGCTTGCCCGGGAGGTAGTGCATCGCCCCGTCCTTCACCACGACGCCGTCCAAGCCGGCTCCCTCGAACCGCGAGAACCAGTCACGGGCGACATCAGGCCGGGTGGTGACCGGGGTGAGATGGATGGGCGGCTCCGAATGCTCGAGCGCCTTTTCCAGGGCGCGGCGCCGGGTTGCGTAGGGTTCGCTCTGGAAGTCCGATTCTCCCAGCGCCAGGAGGTCGAAGGCCACGAACGAAGCGGGCGTCTCCGCCGCCAGCAGCTTGACTCGCGACGCCGCGGGATGGATTCTCTGGGACAAGGTGTCGAACGCCAGGCCGGACGGTCCCACGATGACAATCTCACCGTCGAGGACACAACGGTCGGGCACGTTGTCCCGGACCGAGTCGATGAGTTCGGGGAAGTACCGGTTGAGCGGCTTTTCGTTCCGGCTGCCCAGAACGACATCGTCACCGTCCCGGAACACGATGCAGCGAAAGCCGTCCCACTTCGGCTCGTAGAAGAGACCGTCCCCCTCGGGTAGTTCCCGGCTGAGCTTGGCCAGCATCGGAGAGACCGGGGGAACCACGGGGAGCGTCACCCGGCTCATCGTACCCAGGCGCAGGACGCCGGCGCGTGGCTAGGCGGCGTGACCGGCCGTCCAGGCCAGGAACTCGTCCATCGGCCGGGTGTTCATGACCCGATCCGGCGGCACTCCCACCCGGGCCGCCTGCTCACAGCCATTCCGCTGCCATTCGAGCTGACCCGGCGCGTGGGCGTCAGTGTCCACCACCACCACGCAGTCGAGGCCGAGAGCCAGCTCGAGCAACGGCTCCGGGGGATCGAGTCGCTCCGGCCTGGAGTTGATCTCGACTGCGGTCCCGGTCTCGGCGCAGGCCCGGAAGACTGCCTCGGCGTCGAAGGTCGACTCGGGTCGGCCCCGTCCGGCCAGGATGCGGCCCGTGCAGTGCCCCAGGATGTCGGTGTGCGGGCTCCGTACGGCCCGCAGCATCCGAGTGGTCATCTCCGCGGCGTCCATCCGCAGCTTGGAGTGGACACTGGCCACGACCACATCGAGGCGGCCGAGCAGCTCATCGTCCTGGTCGAGAGATCCATTCTCGAGGATGTCGACTTCGATCCCGGTGAGGATCCGAAACGGGGCCAGCTCGGCGTTCAGTTCGGCGACGATGTCGAGTTGAGTGCGCAGCCGGTCGGCGTCGAGGCCGTGGGCGATCGTCAGCCGGGGGCTGTGGTCGGTCAGCGCCCAGTACCGGTGGCCGATCTCCTTCGCCGCCTCAGCCATCTCCCGGATGGGGCTGCCCCCGTCCGACCAGTCCGAGTGGCTGTGACAGTCGCCCTGTAGCAGGCCGAACAGCTTGGCCGCCTCGTCGCTCATGGCCGGTGAGGTGGCCGATTCGAGCTTTTCGAGGTAGCCAGGCGTCCCACCGCCTACCGCCTCGACGATCACCTGGGCGCTCGTCTTGCCCACGCCGGGGATCTTCTGGAGCCGTGCCGGCGTCATCGCCGTCAATTCGCCGTCGGGGACGTCGGCGATTGCCGCGGCGGCATTGCGGAAGGCCCGGACCTTGTACGACTCGGCGCCGTCGCGCTCGAGAAGGTAGGCGATGCGACGCAGGGCATCGGCAGGCTGCACGGATCTATCCCTTCTTGGCCCGACTGGGCGCAACCCGAGGGGGTTCATCAGGCTGCTTGGGATATTCGGGCGGCCATGGCGCATCGTGGAGCCCGTCGGATCGGTCTTGAGCCGCCATGTCCAACAGAGGTTGGAGCGACTGGGGTTGGTCCTCGATCCCGGCCCAGGGGTCGCCGCGGCGCCGGACGAGGTCGGGGACACTCCTGATGGTCAGCACCTCCGGATCGACCGTTTCCACCTCGCCCCAGGCCAACGGGGTCGACACCTGACCACCGACCCGCGGTCTCGCGAACCAGGCTCCGAAGACCGTCTTATGGGGCGCATTCTGGTTGAAGTCGACGAAGATTCGCTCTCCCCGCTCCTCCTTCCACCAGTTGGCCGTGATCAACGCCGGGTAGCGGCGTTCCAGCTCCCTGGCCAGTGCCACCGCGCCGGCACGCACCTCGAAACTGTCCCATCGGGGTTCGAGTCGGACGAAGATGTGAAGCCCCCGGTTTCCCGTCGTCTTCGGATAGCTGACGATGCCGAGCTCATCGAAGAGGCTCCGCACATACCCGGCTACCGTGCGGATCTCGTCGAAGGCGGTGCCCGGCTGGGGATCGAGGTCGATACGGAGCTCATCGGCGTGATCAGGGTCATCGGCGAGGTACGGCCACAGATGGAGTCCGAGGCATCCGAGATTGACCGCCCACAGGACGTGGGCCACATCGGCGACGACGAGTGCGTTGGATGTCGTCCCGTTTGGCGTCGTCACCACAGTGGTCTGGAGCCAGCTCGGAGCGCTGGCCGGGACTCGCTTCTGGAAGAAGGACTTCCCCCCGCACCCTCGGGAAACCTCTCGAGCAACGCCGGGCGGCCGGCGACCGCATTGTCGAGCTCGTCGGCGATCTCGATGTAGTACGACACCAGATCCGATTTGGTGGCGCCCAGCTCGGGGAAGTACATCTTGTCCGGGCTCGATATCTCAACGGTTCGACCGGACACTTCGACGACCCGGACATCCTTGGCGGCCATCTGCTCACGATACCGGGCCGGCGCCACGGATTGCCGGTCCCCGGCACCATCACCCGACCGGGGAACAGAACCGATCGACTCCACAAGCACGGTCATCCCGTGCGTACCCTCTTCCTCTTTGGAGCGTCCCGATGTACCATCGCGGGAGAGGGATTCGGGAGAATCCCGGAAGGAGGCGCCTATGCATCGACGCGGAGGTGGCTCATCCTGAGAATGAGCGGCGAAGGGAATACGCGGGGCGGTTGACCGCAGGCCCAGGCAAGCCAAAGGCAAGCGGCTCGGAGTGGGAGCGTTGCAACGGCAGGGGCAAGGAAGTCCCTTGAGGTGCCATTTCCCAGCACGCTCGGTTCTCGGACTACAACATGGACGAAAGCGCCCGATCTTCGCCATCCGGCGAGACGGGCGCTTTCTCGCGTGTACGGGAATTCGGCTCACCCGGTTCGAAGATGAAGCCGCCCGCTCAGGCCTGGGCCGGAGTCCGTTCCTCGAAGTCCCACGGGGTCCCATGGCTGTTGAGCAGGTCGAGGAAGGGACCAGCGGGCAAGGCCTCCGGTCCAATGACCCCCTGGCCGGACCAGACCCCGGAATCGAGGAGCTCGAGAGCCATGACCGGGTTCATGGCGGTCTGCCAGACCACGGCCTGAGAGTCGAATTCCAGACATGCACCAGGCATTCTCGACCACGTGATAGAGGTAGACCTCGCGGGATTTGCCGTCGGTGCCCGCACCGGTGACCCAGGTGCCCGCACAGGTCGAACCGGACATCCGGTCTCCGAGCTGGGCCGGATCCGGGAGGCACCCGGCAACCACATCTCGCGGGGAGACCTCGACATTGCCGACCCGGATCGGTGCCGTCGAGTCGAGGCCCAACTTGTGGATCGTGGCCAGCACATTGATGAATTCATCACCCAGGCCGTACTTGAAGGTCACCCGGTTGGCGTCGATCCACCGCGGAATCAGCAATACCTCCTCGTGCTCGACATTCACACACTCGACGGGACCGATGCCGCCCGGGAAGACGAACGTCTCCGCCTCACTGAAGCACTCGGTCGTGAACCATTCCCTCCCCTTCTCCCAGATAACCGGTGGGTTGAGGCATTCTTCCAGCGTGGTCCAGATCGAAAACGACGGGGCGAACTCATAACCCTCGATCACCAGGTTCGAACCGTCCCGCACCCCGACCTCGTCGATGGACGAGAACATGGTGTCCGCAGCATGCCGGGCGAACACGTCCGACAGACCGGGTTCCACACCGATACCGCAGAGGGCCAACAAGCCCCGCTCCTCCCACTGTTCCGACTGTGCGAATTGCTCGTCTCCGAGCTTGATCCCGGGCAGCCGGTAGGGATCCGTGGGATGGGGGTGGGAGAGCGACATCGCCATGTCGAGGTAGGTCACGCCAGCCGCGAATGCGGCGTCGAACACAGACATCACGAACCGTGGGTCGAGAGCGTTCAGGACCGCATCCACGCGCTGGCTCCTGATCAGTCCCACCACCTCGTCGATATTGCTGGCGTCCAACTGGAAAGCGGCGAACCTATCGCCGGCGCCGGCAACGGCCCTCTGAGCCCGTCCGACGTCGTAGTCGGCCATGGCGACGGACTCGAAGAGTCCCCAGCGAGCAGCTGTCTTGGCAAAGGCGGTTCCCACTCCACCGGCTCCGACGACCAGTACTCGCATTGTTGCCTCCATCGCTCAGGGGACGTTCGGCGGCCTTCCTCTCGCCCCGCAGTCTGGTCCGACCACTTTGTGGTGACGGTCGGACCTCGCGAGGCAACGTACCTCGCCGGCGTCGGGCGGTGCGTCCATGAGGCCATGGCCCGGTCAGGCGGCACGCCGGACCGGGGGTCGCCTGCTCGGGTCAGGTCAAGCCGGTCAGCCAGGGTGCGACGATGTCGGCCACCTCTGCATCCCGCTTCCGGAGCGAGTGGTCCCCGTCCACGAGAACGAGTGTGACCGGCCCGGGGATGGCTTCGATCTCGCGTTCCAGCTCGGCGGGGGTGGCGAACGCGTCCCGCCGGCCGGAGACGAGCAGGCAAGGCAGGTGGAGCTCGGGGAAGTGGGCGGTCCGGAGCCGTTCAGGGCGCCCCGGGGGGTGCAGTGGATAGCTGATCAGGACGACCGCGGCCACCTCCAGACCCTCTGCCGCGGCCATCGAACACATCCGGCCGCCCATGGACCGACCCCCGATCGCCACCCGGCGGGTCGGGACGCCGAGCCGGTCGGCCAGCGCTGCAGTGGCGTCGCCGATCGTCCGGATGCAGACGTCCGGCGGATCGGGCCGGCGCTTTCCGGCGGCCTGCCCGGGGAACTCGATCCGCTCGACCACCATACCCAGCAGGGTCGCCGCCCGGTCGACTGCCACCAGTCCGGACTGGTCCTTGCCGGCGCTGGCCCCGGGGGTGAGGACGAGACCTGCCGGGCCGGAGTCGGTCATCTTCCCATCATGGCCCGCCCAAGGTCCGCCGGCTGACCAGACGGGGACCGACCGCCGGTACCGGTCGAAACGATCGGGCGATCGAATTGGTTGTCCTCTAGTGTCGGCCGTGTGACGTCCCGGGCCAACGTCACCTCGCGTCGCCGTCGAAGGAAGGTTTTCCCGTGCAGGTGATCATTCTCGGAAGTGGCAGCCCCCTCCCCGATCCCGAGCGAGCCGGGCCGTCGACGTTGGTTCGCACCACTGTGGGCGACCTCCTGTTCGACTGTGGCCGGGGTGTCCTGATGCGGGCGGCCGCCGTCGCTTCGGGTGCCGGAGCATTCAAGGCCCTGTTCCTCACCCATCTGCATAGCGACCACATCACCGATCTGAACGACATCTTCACGATGCGATGGGTCATGTCATTTCAGCCCAACCCCCTGCCGGTGATCGGTCCTGTCGGGACCGCCGCCCTGTTACAGGCAACGGAGAAGATGCTCGAGCCCGATATCGGGTATCGGCTGACCCACCACGATGATCTGCGCTGGCCACCGACGTCGACCGTGGCCGAGGTCGAACGCGGCGTGATCTTCGAAGAGGGTGCGGTTCGGGTGACGGCAGCCCCCACCGATCACGCGCCGGTCCGACCCACCGTCGGTTTCCGTATCGAAGACGGCGAGCGGTCGGTTGTCATCGCCGGGGATACCGTGCCCTGCGCCGCTCTCGATGAGCTGTGCCTTGGAGCCGACGTGCTGATCCACACCGTCGTACGGCGGGACCTCATCGAATCCGTTGGGCTCGCCAGGCTTACCGACGTGCTCGACTATCACTCGTCGGTCCCCGAGGCGGCAGGAACAGCCGCCCGCGGAGGCGTCGGCACCCTCGTCCTCACCCACCTCGTCCCCGCGCCGGTGCCGGGCACGGAGCAGGAGTGGATCGACCAGGCCGCCACCCGCTTCGGCGGGACCGTCGTTCTGGCCCACGACCTGCTCTCCCTCGAGGTGGCCGGCTCGTAAGCCACCGGCAACGGACAGAGGGTCTCCTGACCGGGCACCACTCGGCGACCGGTTCCACTGACCTCATTGCTCCTATCGGCGCCTGGCGTACGAGTTCGGGTTCGTACCTTCGATCGACCGCCACCTCTGACGGGTCGCTACGCTGGCGGTGGTCGTCCGGGAGACAGCGGAGAAGAAGGAGCGAGCGATGACCAGGATGCGGTTCAACCACATGGAGCTGTCCTTCCCATCGGGCACGCTCACCCCCGAGTTCCGCGCCGACGTCGACGGCTTCTTCTGCGACGTCCTGGGTTGGGAGTCGCTCGACACCGAGGTGGTCGGGCAGTCCTGCCACCTTCTTCGCCCCGACGACGGTCAGTTCATCCTGTTGGCCGAGGGGAAGGACCCCATGTCGTCACCGGGCTACGACCACCTCGGGCTGCTGATGGACACCCGCGCCGAAGTCGACTCCCTTCTCGAGGAGTGCCGCAGGTTCCAGGAGAAGGACGGCAGGCTTCGCATCAAGGAGTACGAGGACCTCGTCGGCCCCACCATCACCGTGCACGCCTTCTACGTCAAGCATCTCCTTCCCATCTGGTTCGACATCCAGTGCATGGAATGGCCGGTCGGGATGGAACCGGCACGCCGCTGGCAGTACTCCTGATCTGGGAGTCTCAGACCGAGCTGCGCTCGTCGCTGCCGTCCACGTTGGATCCCGGCTTTCCCGAGGACTCGCCTCCGAGCCGCTTGACCAGTCGGGTCACCCGGGAACGACTCCGACTGGCGATCCTGTGGCCCTCCGTCGCCGCCCGTGACCTCCAGGGCTGACGTTGCACCGAGATGCCCAAGTCGCCGGCGGCCCGGATCTCCTCGGCCATGCGCAGATAGGTCCGTCGGTGATAGTGCCGGATGTTGTCGGTGAAGTCGTCCCTGTCCGAGAGGAACGTGCGCACGTCGCATACTGTCGCGTTGGGCAGGTCATCGACCACTCGGTCGAGAAGCGTGTTCATGCGCCGATGGTGCAGATGGCGGTCGGTCTCCCTCGGCTTGTCGAAGGGCACTTCGGCGCCGTTCACGAACACGATCCGCGCTCCATCAGGGACTGCCCCCGCCAGCCACCGGAGGTTCGCTTCGAAACGCTCCTCGCTGATCACGCCCTCGAACTCGAAGTCCTGGGCGAACTGCTCGAGGAAGTCCCGGTCCGTACCCTCGCGGGCGAATCTCGCCTCGAGCGCGGGCCAGGTCGCCGGATCGGTGACGTCGACCTCGAACTGATGCCAGGGGAGAACGAAACCGAGCTCCCGATGCCGGTAGAGGCCCTGGGTGTAGTCGGTGAGGAGGCTGAGTACGAGAACGTCGTACTCGGATGAGGTGACGGCCGACGAATGGAACACGGCTGGCGTGACCATCGGAAGGCGATCGACTACGGCCAGCTGCTCGGCGGACAGGCCGGCCTGGGACTGGCGGATGGTCTCGGTGTGGCCCACGTGGACGATCGTCCCTGAGGGACCGGGGTAGTCCAGCTCGAGCTCGATCTTCCCGCCGAGGAATTGAGCCGTCGAGGCGAGATCACAACTTCCCACCATGAGGATTCTGTCCGGCTGGGCCGACGTGGGCGATCCCGACAACGGGGGTTCCGCATCACCGCCCGCGTGCTCGAATGCGCTGTTGTCAGGCGTGATCCAGTCGAATCGGCCCTCCAACGAGGAGGCCACTTCGCCCACCACTGACAGGGTCGGACGTCCGAGGTGGCCATACAGCCACTGTTCGATTCCCATGTCCAGTACCCGGCACGAGAAGAGGAAATCTGAGAGCTCGTTGCCGTCGCTCGATATCGAGTAGAAGCCGCAGATTCCGTAATCACCGTACCGATCACGGACCCGGACGTACCCGGTCTCGGCCTTCGGGTCAGCGAGCATGGAGCCGAATTCCTCGATGTTCAGTCGCCGCTTCGTGAAATTGAGCTGATGGGTACGGGTGAACAGCTCGAAGAGCCGGTCGAGCTCGGCTTCCACGTCGTTGAAGACGCCGACTCGGATAGCGCAGTCCTGCAAGAAGGCGATGTTCGAACCGGCGGTCGAACGACGGTCGGCCACCTTCTGCTCGAGCATCCGATAGTGGCCAAGCCTGGACAGCCCGCGGTCATCCTTGCCCTGCAGCTCGGGCTGGGCGAGGAGCTTGCCGATAACCTCGGGGCCGGCGGTCTGGACTCCGGGCGAGAAGTGACGCGCTTCGCCCCGGTTGAGCGCGAGGTCGTCGATGAACAGGACGTTCTCCGCCCGCAGCTGGGCGTCTTCGATGATCTGGGCCACCCTCGGCCCCTTGGGCGACCAACCGATGGAGGCGAACACGAACTCGTCCCACAGGCCCTCGTCGTCGAGACGACGACGAGCCTCGTGCTCGTCGTTCTTCGAACAGATCGAATTGACGATGCCTCGTCGGTTGAGGGCTTGCACGAGATCCCGGCGGGATGGTTCGACGACGACCTCCCCCTCGCTGAGCGTCCCGGTCCAGAGCGTCTCATCGAGGTCCCAGATGATCAGCTTGACCGGGGCGGCCAAGACCCCTTCTGGCACGTCGGATTCCCCCCTGCCTGATGTCGGACTACTCACCACGACGTCAGACCGCTCGCACGACCATTACGAGCCCATCATCTCACGCCCGAGCGCCTCCGTGCAGGTGGAAGGTGACCCCAAAGGTAGGGACCAGGCAGGCCCGGGATGTGGGTTCGGTGTTCGAGGACCTCCGTCGACCAGAATCCTCAGGAGGCCGACCATCTCGGGCGTCGGGAGGGCCGCGTACACCCTGATCGGCTCTCCTGTCCGGCTATCGAACGTTCACCCCGTCTTGATGACCTTCTTCAAAGACGGCAGGCAGAGCGTCGACGTCTGCTTGATAGTGACTTTGCCGAACCCGAATTGGTTCAGATCGAACACCGGTGACTTGATCGGTGTCTTGGTCACGGCGAAGCACAGCAGGTGCTCCGCAGCGTTGATGATCCGGTAGGTCTTCGACCCGGTGGACGACGTGATGATCTTCTCTGTGGGCAGGCAGAGAAGCTCAGGAGCGCCTATCTTGACCGTCACCGCCTTGGCCGCGAACTCGTCCCGGAGCGACACCGTGCCCGGGACCTTGAACGGAGCCGACCCTGGCAGGTACGTCACGCTGTAGCAGGTGAAGTGGTTCAGTCCCGGCGGCTGAGCAGTCGTCTCTTTCGGTGGCCCAGTCAGGCTCTTCCACGATGGTAGACAGAGGATCGTCGGTTGACCGACATTGAGGAAGCCGGTACCGAACTGGTTGGTCACCTGCACCGTCTTCGTCGGCTGCTTGGCCACTCCGATCGGGAAGCACGCCAGGTGGGCGTTGGGATTGGTAACGGGCGTGACCTTCTTGCCCCCGGCGGGCGTGATCACCGTCTTCACCACCGGGTTGCAGTTGACGGTCAGGGGACCGATCCTGATCGGCACGATCCCGTTGGGAGCGAACTGATCGATCAAACGGACCCTGCCCGCCGGAGGGATCTTGAAGCCCGTGGCCGAAGCGGAGTAGCAGAGCTGGTGATCCACAGCCGGGGCGGCGGCCGGGCCTGCCCCGGAGGTTCCCTCGATGCCGAGCAGCACGCCGCCCGTCGTCAAGGCCACCAGACCGAGGACGATGACCACCTTCACGGCGGTGGACCGCAAGAATCGGGACATGGCAAACCTCCAGTGATGAGTGGCCAGATCAGATTGTTGCGTTGGTACCGACAGACCGGCACAACCGTACGGAGCCGCCTATCAGCTACCCGCACTAAACCTTTTACCATGCCGGAGGACGATTGTCGATGGTCGATTGTGGGCTATGGAGTCGGGGATCCATGGGACGTGGCGAGGCTCCATCGGGGAGAACGACGAGGCATCGGACGTGACGTGGATCCATCGGATGGGCTGGGAAAACAAGCGCCGTAATCCCGCTTCATTATCGAAACGTTCCGCTGCCGTTTTCATTGCGATCAGTTTCCGTTCATCCCGGATTGGTAGGTTGTGAGACAAGTGACTGCAGAGGGTGGGTCGTTGCGAGTTCTGATCACGAATGACGATGGCATCGAGAGTCCGGGAATCCGCTCGCTGGCCGAAATGGCGCGACATCGGGGTCACGACGTCGTGGTCGCCGCGCCCTGCTGGGATGCCAGCGGAGCCAGTTCCTCGGTCACCGGAGTGAGTCAGATCGGGGAGGTCGTCACCGAACGCCGCCACTGGCCCGGGTGGAGGGAGGACTCGGTCTTCGCCCTTGACGCCACACCCGCGCTGATAGCCCTCTACGCCATCCACGAGAAGATCGGGCCCAGGCCGGATCTCGTACTCTCCGGCATCAACCGGGGAGCCAACACCGGCCGGTCCATTCTCCACTCCGGGACGGTGGGGGCTGCGTTCACCGCCTTTCAGCACGGCTGTCCTGCGCTGGCGGTCTCTTCCGCCGTGCTCGACATGAGTGGGAGGGTTGCCGACATCCACTGGAACACGGCGAGTGAGGTGGCCGGGCGCATCTTCGACTGGCTGGTGCAGAGCAAGCGGAATGTGGTCCTGAACTGCAATGTCCCCGATGTACCCGTCGAGGACCTGTTGGGCCTGCGTATCGGCGGCCTGGCCCCGGTCGGAGCTTCGCAAACATCGGTCACCGAGGAGTCAGGCGAATCCCTTCCGATGACGCTGGGAGGCGAGGACGAGAGCATGGAGATCGAAACCGACGCCGCACTCGTGCAACGAGGGTTTGCCTGTCTTACCGCGTTGCTCCCGGTCGTCGAGGATTCGAGCATCGACCTGGCCACCGAGCTCGGCCCCGATGTCTTGACCCTCTACCAGCCGACCTAGTCCTGCTACCCGATCGTCGGTCTCCCGGGCTTTCCTAGGGGGATGTCACCGTCACGTTGTCGAAGGTGACGGAGGACAACTGGCCGGAGTTGTGAGAGGTGACGAACAACCCCACGGTGGCGCTGGCGGCCATGGTGACGGTGGTCGCACCCACTTCGGTCCAGGTGGTCCCGTCGGCGGAGTCGTATGCGGTGAAGACGTTGCCGGCACGGGTGAGTTTGAGCCAGGCGTTGGGGAAGGTGTAGCTGCCTCCGGCGATGTTGGCGTTGAAGCCGTACTCCATGTTGATCCCGTTGCCGGGGGTGACGGCGAGCATGGCGTAGGGAGCGTCGGCGATGGCGGACTGTTTGATCATGATCCCGGCCTTGGCCCACGGGTCGGTATCGGTCTGGGAGGTGACCCGGGCCACGATGGTCCCGTCGCCGCTGAGGGGCTGGTAGGCGTATTGGAACTGGTCAGCGGTCGCCCAGATGTCGGATCCGGACCCGTTGACCGTGTACACCCCGTTGGCGTAGGTGGACGCGCCCGCCACTGCCGGGCTGCCCACGTCGGTCGACGCCCACGGCGACGGCAGGGGTTGGCCGCCCGGCGTCACCGTCACGTTGTCGAAGGTGACGGAGGACAACTGGCCGGAGTTGTGAGAGGTGACGAACAACCCCACGGTGGCGCTGGCGGCCATGGTGACGGTGGTCGCACCCACTTCGGTCCAGGTGGTCCCGTCGGCGGAGTCGTATGCGGTGAAGACGTTGCCGGCACGGGTGAGTTTGAGCCAGGCGTTGGGGAAGGTGTAGCTGCCTCCGGCGATGTTGGCGTTGAAGCCGTACTCCATGTTGATCCCGTTGCCGGGGGTGACGGCGAGCATGGCGTAGGGAGCGTCGGCGATGGCGGACTGTTTGATCATGATCCCGGCCTTGGCCCACGGGTCGGTATCGGTCTGGGAGGTGACCCGGGCCACGATGGTCCCGTCGCCGCTGAGGGGCTGGTAGGCGTATTGGAACTGGTCAGCGGTCGCCCAGATGTCGGATCCGGACCCGTTGACCGTGTACACCCCGTTGGCGTAGGTGGACGCGCCCGCCACTGCCGGGCTGCCCACGTCGGTCGACGCCCACGGCGACGGCAGGGGTTGGCCGCCCGGCGTCACCGTCACGTTGTCGAAGGTGACGGAGGACAACTGGCCGGAGTTGTGAGAGGTGACGAACAACCCCACGGTGGCGCTGGCGGCCATGGTGACGGTGGTCGCACCCACTTCGGTCCAGGTGGTCCCGTCGGCGGAGTCGTATGCGGTGAAGACGTTGCCGGCACGGGTGAGTTTGAGCCAGGCGTTGGGGAAGGTGTAGCTGCCTCCGGCGATGTTGGCGTTGAAGCCGTACTCCATGTTGATCCCGTTGCCGGGGGTGACGGCGAGCATGGCGTAGGGAGCGTCGGCGATGGCGGACTGTTTGATCATGATCCCGGCCTTGGCCCACGGGTCGGTATCGGTCTGGGAGGTGACCCGGGCCACGATGGTCCCGTCGCCGCTGAGGGGCTGGTAGGCGTATTGGAACTGGTCAGCGGTCGCCCAGATGTCGGATCCGGACCCGTTGACCGTGTACACCCCGTTGGCGTAGGTGGACGCGCCCGCCACTGCCGGGCTGCCCACGTCGGTCGACGCCCACGGCGACGGCAGGGGTTGGCCGCCGGATGTCGCCGCTACGTTGACGTTGTCGAACGTCGAAGTATTGATGACACCGTTGTTGTGCGAACAAACCGCCAATCCAATGGTCGCGCTCCCGCTCAGGTTGAGCGCAACAGTTCCCACGTCCGTCCAGTTGACTCCGTCCGGGGAGTCGTACGCGGTAACGATGCCCCCGGTCAGCTGCAACCTGAGCCAAGCGTTCGGGAAGGTGTAGCTGCCAGCCGAGGTGCTGCTGTCGAAGTTGGACTGAAGCACTACCCCATTGCCCGGCGTCGTTGCCAGGAGCACATACGGCGAGCCCGGGCTATCCGATTGTTTGATGATTATCCCCGACTTGGCCCATGGATCGGTGTCGGACTGAGAGGTAACCCGAGCAGTAATGGTCTCACCGTCGCCGGTGAATGGCTGATTCACGAAATTGAATTGGTCGAGGGTTCCCCAGATGTCATTGCCCGAGCCGCTCACGGTAAAAGTTCCGTTGTTATAGGCCGCCGAGCCTGGCAGACCCGGGTTGCCAATGTCTTCGTCGCTCCACGGAGGCGGCACCGGGAGGTTGCCGGTATCCACCGAGACGCTGTCAAAGGTGGTGGTATCGAGCACAGAGTTGTTGTGGGAGTTCACCACCAAGCCCGTTGTCGCCTCGGTGTTCATCGATACAGCCATCGATCCGACCCGAGTCCAGTTGACGCCGTCAGGAGAGTCGAGAGCCACGAAGTTGTTCCCGATTCGTTGCAGCGACAGCCACTCAGGGTAGGCATAGGTCCCAGCGGACACGGTGGTATTGCCGGTTCCCTGGAACACGATGCCGTTGCCGGGCGTTGCGGCAAGCAGAACGTACGGCGACCCGCTGTTGGCTGACTGTCTGATCATGATCCCGGACTCAGCCCACGGATCCGTTTGATCTTGGGTCACTACTCGAGCAGTAGTGATGCCGTTGCCGTTCAGCGGCTGGTCTATGTATTGAAACTGATCCGAAGCCCCCCCAATGGTGGCGCCTGACCCGTGGACCGTGAAGGTGCCGTTGTAGGGGCTATAGGCCCCCGAACCGGGCAGGCCAGGGCTCCCCACATCCTGGCTGGTCCACGGTGCAGGTAGCGGCCCGTCCCCCGCCGGGTTCACCGAAACATCGGTGAAGGTGGACGTGTTGAGGGCATTCGGATTGTGGGACGTCACCGCCAGGCCCACGGTCACCGGGTCGGGCATGGCAATGACGGCTTGGCCTACCTGGGTCCAGTTGACACCGTCGTTGGACGAGTATCCGGTGATAACGCTTCCCTGGCGGTCGAGCTTCACCCAGATTTTGGGGGAGGTATAGGAGGGTCCGCTGATGCTCACGTCATATCCGTATTGGAATACCACGCCGTTGCCCGGGGTGATCCCCACAAATGCGTACGGTGAGCCGGGGGTGGTCGACTGTTTTATCATCACCCCCGATTTGGCCCACGGATCGGTGTCGGACTGGGATGTGACCTGGGCAATTACGGTGCCATCGCCGCTGAACGACTGTGAGACGTAGTTGAACTGGTCATTACCTGCCCAGATGTCGTTGCCGCCACCGTTGACCGTGTAGATGTTGCCGGAGAAGTTCCCTGAACCGCCCGGCGTGGCACCGCCGATGTCCGAGTCTGACCACGGGCTGGGAAGGCCGACAATGCCAGAACTGTTGATGGAAACATTGTTGAACACGGTGGTGTTCAACTCCTGGCTGTTATGGGAACACACCACCAACCCGGCGAGCAGCACTCCGGTGAGTGCCGGGATTGTGGCACTCGAGTTGGGGACCATCTGCCAAGTGACGCCGTCGGACGAGGTAAAGGCGCTAAAGGTGTCGCCGGAGACTCCTATCTTCAAATAGGTCGGAGTGGAACCGCTGACTGGGTATTGAGAAGTGAAGGCATTGGCTTGAGTTCGGTACTGGACGACGATTCCGTTCTGAGGCGTGACGAATACTCCGTAGTAGGGGTCCGTTGCCACGTCTGACAGCCGGACCATCACACCGGACTTGGCCCACTGATCGGTGAAGCTCTGCGACTGAACTTCCGCGGTGATGCTGCCGTTGCCACTGAAAGGCTGAGCGACGAAGTGGAACTGATCCACCGTGTCCCAGATGTCACCTCCGCTGGCCTGTATGGTCCAAGAGCCGTTGCTGTAGTTCTGGCTTCCTGCCAACGCCGGAAGGCCGATGTCCTCGCAGCTCCACGAGGTCGGGCAATTCCCAGGCGGGGTGGGCGCGGATGCGGCGACGGCGACGCTACCAAAGGTGGCGGTACCGAGGCTGTTGGGCGCATTGGAGCTCACCGCCATGCCGGCGAGAATGCTTCCGCTCAGATTGGGCAGTGTCACCGTAGACACATCGAGCGGAGTCCAGCTGGCTCCGTCGTTCGAAGTGTAGGTGGTGAACGTGGTGCCGGACCGGGCAATCTCGATATAGACCGGTGTTTGTGCTGTTTGAGTGGTGGCTTGGATCGACGTCAGACCGGTGGTGTCTCGGTACTGCACTTCGATGCCATTGTCGGGGGTCAGGAACGCCCCGTAGTACGCAGCGTTCCCGGCCGCGGACGCCCGCATCATGAGCCCGGCTGCTGCGGAAGGGTCGCTAACAGTCTGGGTCAGTACCTCAGCGCTCACGGTCGTGTCGCCAGGCTCGGTCTGCCAGACAAAATGGAACTGGTCGCTGGGCTGCTCGTTGTCGATCCCATTGCCAGCGCCAGTGAGGGTCCAGGTGTTCCCACTCAGGGACTGGTCCCCCACCAGACGCGGGTTACCCACATCCTGGCAACTCCACCCGGAAGGGCAGGTCGTGGCTGGGGCGGGCGGCGAGGGAGGGGAGCCGGGAGAACCTATGTTGACCGCCGAGATTGAGCCGGTTCCCGCCGTGCCGTTCGCGCCGGAGCTAACCGCCAACCCGGCCAAGACGGCGTTCGGCATCGGTATGTTCGTGTTGCTGCCGGTCACCAGGGTGTAATTGGCACCGTCAGGAGAGGTCGCCGCTCGGAAGGTGTCCCCTACTCGCTGGATCATAAGGTACAGGGGTAAGCCAGGGTCGGTGGTGGTTGCCACCTGGGTCTGGCCACCGAACTGGCCGCGGTACTCAACCTCCAGGGTGTTGTTGGGTTCAGCCAGTACCGCATAGTAGGGCGAGCCGGGGTCGTTCCGTTGTCTGATCATCACCCCAGCCTGAGATCCAGCCGTCGTGGGGACCTGGCTGACATCGGCCGTGACCTGCGTGTCACCACTGTTGTTCTCGCTCGCGAGTCTGAAACTGTCGGAAGTGCCACCGACACCCGTCCCACCGGCATCGACGGACCAGACTCCGTTGGTCACCGCTTCAGTGCCAGTGGGACTCGGCGATCCGATGTCCTGACAGGTGAAGGTGCCTGGGCAATTGGGATCTGGTGGAGGAGGTGGCGGAGGGGTAGTGGGCAACGCGAACGCGGTTACGGTCCCGGCGTTGTTGCCCGTGTAGATGATCCCGTCGGCAATGCTCGGGGCCGCCCACATCGCCGATCCGGTGTCGTAGCTGTACAGCCGTTGCCCGGTGGTCGCATCAAGTATCTCGAGTACGGACCCTGCTGCATCGATCAACATGCCGTTGTCATAGGTCAGCGCCCCGATCACCGTTCCCGGCGCGGGGTGTTGCCACTCGATGGCTCCGGTTGCCGGATCGAGCGCATCGATCGTGCCCGGGTACCCGACCCCATTGATGAACCCTTGTCCACCGGCTACGAACAATCTGTTCGAGCCGAAGGCAGCCGCTGACGAAACGCTGCTGTCCCCGCAGGTAGGGCAGTCCCCGCCGATGGCGATCTGGCGCTGCCATATCGGTCCGGACGACAGGCTGTTTCGATTGAAGGCGTACATATAGCCGTTCTTATTGATGACTCCGAGCAGCTGGTCTCCGTTCGAGTCAGTAAAGAGGGTGGTGGAGGTCCCGAAGTCGGAGTCGAAAATGGCCTCGGTCTCCGGAAGTTTCCACGAGTCGGTAACCTCCATGGTGGTGGCGTTGATAGCTAATACCGCTTGGGCCCACTTCTGGCTGGGCGTGGTTTCTGTTCCGGTGGCCGTGTAGATGGTATTGGTAGCCGGGTCGTACGCGGGAGAGGTCCATATCCCTCCTCCGATCTGCCCATTCGGAACAAGGTTGGCAGTGTTCTGTATGGTGCCGGTGGCAAGATTTACCTGGATCAACTGTCCCTGTATAAGGGGACAGTCCCCGAAACTGGCCACGCCAACGTAGGCGTAGCCGTTCACGATCAGGGGACTTGACCAATTGTAATGACCGTCATACGTACCGGTCGGCGAGCCGACGAGAACCTTCCAGAGCACCGCGCCGGTACTGGCATCGATGGCGTACCAGTAATTGTCACCACCACCGACGTACACGACCCCGTTGACCACGGCGGCTGCCGAGTCCACACCCGCCGTGGACGGAAAACAGTTGTCCGCCGGGGGCGCGGTTGTTACCCCCAGATAGGTCTTCCACTCAACCGCTCCGGTCGTGGCGTTGACTGCATTCTCATAGCCGTTCCAGGATCCGAAGTAGGCGGTTCCACCCACCACGCTTACCTGGCTGGCCACGATGCCGCCGGCATTGTACGACCACAGCTTGGTGAGTGTGGGGGCCGCGCTTGGGGAGATGTTGGTATCGGTCGACGAACTGGTCCGCTCGACATCATGGAGAGAGGTCGGCCAATCGTCATTGGTGGGGGTCGACTGGGCGGCGGCTGGGGACGCGGTCAGCACCACCGGGGCGATGGTCATCGACAAGAGTGAGCCAACGACGAGGGCGGCCTTGGCCCGTTTGATGATCTCGAGATTCACGTTGCCCTCGTTTCTCGTTCAAATACCCGAATGATCCCTTGGCTCATCATCAGATGGAACCTGTCAAACCGCTGAGGATGGGCTGACATGTCCTTGGCGATGGCATCACGTCCGATGCTGACCACCCAGTCCACCTTGGAAGCGGGAGAATT
This sequence comes from uncultured Acidimicrobiaceae bacterium, assembly GCA_963837805.1. Taxonomy (GTDB): domain Bacteria; phylum Actinomycetota; class Acidimicrobiia; order Acidimicrobiales; family RAAP-2; genus Bog-756. The sequence goes on along the minus strand of CAWIOU010000024.1, from coordinate 188,465 downwards.
CGGAGAGCATTTTGGTAGTACGGGTGAAATCCCGGGGTGATGAAATCCTTCAGGTCCAACCCGGTGGCGAACATGAAGGGAGAGGCAACAGAATCGTCCGCCAAGACCTCTCCGCCGCGGTACTGAGCGTGGAGATAGGCAGCAGCAACTTCCGGGTGTCCGTGTGTGGCGCTCGAGAGTCCGCTGCGGCCGTCCTGAACGGTGAGCGGAGTCGCGTTGACCGCAAGTACGAAGGTGAGAACTGCCACTCCGAACAGAGCAGGGACAGTCTTGTGCCACCGGCCGGCGACCACTCCGATAGCAACGGCACAGATTGGCAGGGCCATGATCCCGTAGCGGTCGTTGAACATTCCATACGGCGCCACCTGCGGTACGCGCAGCGCGCTCTGCCCCGACCAGAGGGCCACCACGTTGAACACGATCGGACTCGCGAGCAGAAAGAGAACGGCAAGAATCCGGCGCCGCCCGGGATATCTCCGCAGACAGAGCAGAACAACGCACAGCAAGCCGATTCCGGCAACGATGGGCCCCACCACATCGATCACGGTCCAGCCATAGGTCAGGGAACTGGTCAGTAGATGGCCTTTGGTGGCTAGCTGCCCGGCATTGGCCAGCGTGTGCTGCTGTGACTGCGCACTGTTGGAGCTTTCGATGAAATACAGAGGGTTGTGGAAGATGACCGCGTTGTAGATGATCCACAGCACGATCCCATAGCCGCCGAGTACCAGATAAAGCAGCACATTGGCTTGCGGCTCCTTGACCTGGTGAGGCTCGAGCCGGCTCCAGACAAGCACAAGACCAACGGCTGCGACCAGTAGCACCCATCCTTCGTATCGGCTCAGGCTCGCCCCGAACGTCAGCAGTCCGGCAAGCGCGAGACTGCGGACGGAACGGGTTCTCATCCACCGGGCGAGGTGATAGATGGCTCCGATGAAGAAGGCCAGAAGGACCGGCTCTGTAAGCGCGGCGGTCTGGAGATAGAGAAGATTGAGATTGGTGGCGTAGATGGCGAAGGCGCACCACGCCCCAACGCGGTTGCCAGTCAGCTCGTCAACGAGGGTGTAGACACGCACCGCGGAGTAAACGAAACAGGCGCCGCCCACGATGGCCCCCGCCGCGCCGCTGTGCCACATCCAGGTCGAGGCCACGAGAGGGACGAGCAGTAGATGGGGCAGCGGCAGCCAGACGCTACCCAGTTGAGCCAGGCCCGGGGTGAGCCCATCAGTGACGTGGCGGGCGATGTCGAGGTGGGTGCGGGCATCGCTATAGAGGAAGAAGGAATGGGTTCGCGCCGACCACACGCAAGCGGCCACCGCCCAAACGATTGCTACCAGGTAGACCAGACGAGGTTTGGAGGGAAGCCGGGCCAGGGCGGCGCTGCGATCGAGAAGCTGATTGTCGTCGGTGCTGGTGAGAGGCCCGATAAGCGAGGTCATGAGGCCACCTCCGCCCCGGAACCGACCAGCTGGCCATCGTCACTGGTGCTCTCGGAGTCGATCAGGCAGTAACCGTGTGTTGTCTTCTCCCAGTAGTACGGCTTATAGAAGAGCTGGAGGAAGCCTTTCCAGGCGCCCACGGAGAGAAGCACCCAATACACAGGGGAGAGCAGTGCCCACTTGACGTCTTCATGATTCGACCGTGAATAGCAGCCAGCCACGGCCACAATCGTGAAGGTCGTGTTCCCGATAATGAGACCGGCCAGACCCATATAGAAGACTGCCGGGGGGAATATCTCTTGGATGACATGGAATCGTCCCGTGAACCATGCCGCAGTGAGCAGCCAGTAGAAGGGGTTGACGAGCAGAGTAAGTGTGCCGACTCCGACGAAGAGTTCAAATACGGCAAAGGACTTGATACCCATGCCGCGGATGGTTCGCAACGGATGCCTGGAGTGTACGAAATACGTCTGGATGTAGCCCTTGACCCAACGGCTCCGCTGTCTGATCCAATTCCGGTACTTGCTGGTTGCCTCCTCGAAAGTCGTCGAATCCAGGATGGCGGTCTTCCAGCCGCGCTGATAGATGCGCACCCCGAGGTCGGCATCCTCGGTGACGTTGTAAGCATCCCACCCTCTCAATTGGGAGAGTCGCTCCACGACGAAGTGGTTCGAAGTCCCTCCCAACGGAATCGCCACATCGATGGATTGCAGGCCGGGGAGTAGCAGATCGAACCACATTGAGTACTCGGCCGTGAACCAGCGGGTCAGGATGTTGTGAGTTCGATTGAAGTAGTTCAGTTGCGCCTGCAGGCAAACGACATCTCCGGGCGCGCTGCGAAATGCTGCTACCGCGTCACGGAGCTGGTTGGGAACCGGTCGATCCTCGGCGTCGTAGATCACGAGGTATTCGCCTCTGGCCTGCGCAAGGCCAGCATTGCACGCGCGCGGTTTGCCCTTCGGACCGATATCCGGAACGACGATGATGTCGAACGAGTCGGGTAGCCCCATCGATTTCGCGGCTTCGAGGGTCTCGACATCGTCCTCCTCGAGAAGGAGCTTGACGTCCAGCCGGCTCATTGGATAGTTGAGTTGCTCGATACCACCCACCAGTTGCTTGAGCATCCCCGCCTCGCGATAAACGGGCAACAGGATGGTGTAGACGGGCAAGTCTGCGTCCTCGAGCCAGTCGTCGCTTCTCGGGTCGATCTCAATGACGACATCGCGGGTCAACGAGCGCCTCACGAGCCACAATTTCACAATGTTCCCAATCGTGATGAGTCCGAGCAGTACTGCATTGACGGCAACGATCGTGACCATCCAGTCCCGATACAACCCCCACGCGATACCGGCCAAGATGAGCGCAACCACCACACGTTGACCCCACGAAAGGGTCCTCACCTTCCTGGTGGCGTCGAATGTGCTCTGCGAATCACCGACGGATTGATCCCCGCCGGACATCGGCAAGCGGTAGACGGGGCTGGCTCGATCCTCGAACCCGGCCGAGTGCTTGTACTTCCGCCGCAGGCCCAGTACCTGGATGAACGCCCGCGGTCCCTCGGTAACTAGGTGCCGTTTGATCTCCTTTCTGTACGACCAGGAGATGGGAAGCTCCCGGATTGCCAGCCCGACCTCCCGAGCGGCCAAGAGGAGGTCGATATCGAACTCCTGGCCCGACTGATTGAGCCGAAGGATCAGCTTGGACAGATCGGAGACCTTCATCACCTTGGCCGGGCACTGAGTATCGGCCAGCTCGATCTTCAGAATGTGCTTGACGAAGCGATTGAAGAGCCGATTCGCCAGCCGGTGGTGGAGAGGTTGGCGCCTCACCTGGCGCGAGGGGTCGAGCCATCTCGATCCGATTGTGAGTTCTCCGCCGCGGGCCTGAGTGCACAGCCATCCGAGGTCGGACGGCGTGATGCCTCCGTCAGGATCGACGAAGCAAACGAGATCCTGGGGCGAGGCCGAGCGGGCGACGTACCGCAATCCAGCGATGAGTGCGCCGCCCTTGCCGAGGCGGCGCCGGTCGACCAGCACCGATACCCGCGGATCCTCTTGACCTGCTTCCTTGATCAAAGGTACGGCTCCGTCGGGGTCGCCGTTGACCATCACGATCACCCGGTCGCTCTGGCGCATTCCGTCGAGGTAGGCGCGGATGGTTGAATCCAGCGAGATCGCTCCGTCCTGAGTCGGGATCACGATCCAGATGCGCTCCGGCACTGTCACTTCACCCCGCCAGTCACCCGATTCATCGGCAGATCTGACGTCTTCATCGGCAGGTCTGACGTCTTCATCGGCAGCTTCGGAACGTTCGACTTCATCGACGGGTTCAACTTCGCCGGCAGGTCGAACCTCCGGGGCTACCGTGGCGCCGGAATGGTCGTACCAGGCCAACAGATCCCAGGCGGATTTCGGGTGTCCTTTGGTTGGTCGGTCCGGTGCCGGCGCGTTCAACTTTGTCCCGTACTGCAGAGCCGGAGATCCGTCATCTGCCAATGAGTCGGACTCCGTCCCGCCCTTCGGCTTGACCAATCGGTTCGAACTTCTGGCAATGACCATGAGCCCGAGGTACGCCAGGAGCAGCACACCGATGACCCGTCGCCGAATCATCGGTTCCGGACTCCCGAGTCGGATTGGTCGGCGCCCGTTGCTCGGATACCCTCACCGCCCACGTGCCGCGCACTGAGCGGGGCCGAGGTGCCGGCCACGTACGACCAGGCCGTCGTCTGGCCGAGGCACGCCCCTTCGTTGAGGGCGTGGATGATCAGATTGCAGTCCAACGCCGATGCCAGGTTCGCGGCGTAGGACTCCCGGGCAGGGAGTATTCCCATGGGTTGGACAGCCTCCTCCGACTAGTGGTTATCCCCCCAACCAACTCCCGCTCTGGTCACTGTAAGGGTGGTTGATTTCGCAAGCGCTGCAAATCGGTTATCTCTTTGTGAACAACAGTCTCCAGAGCGGCGATGGCTTTTCGAATGGTCAATTGAAACTTCGGCAAATCCGGTTACGTCCGCCCTTGCCACCTCGCTCAACTGCAGCATGACGCGGGTGACTCGGTGTTGCAACTGTTGTCACGGAGAGTGCACAAGCAGTCTCGCCACGCATTTGGCCGGGCACAGTGCGGCGCCGGCAATACCTACCTCGTAGCCGCCACCCGATCAACGGAACCCGCGCCGATCGCACCCGATCCCAAGGTGTCGTCCGGCAATGACTTCTACGACCACGCAGTGAGAGGCACTGACAGCGGTAGGGTCGGAACCGTGGCCAAGCGCTCTATCCGTCAGGACCTGAGTTCTTCGCAAACTGCTCGCCCTGCTCACCGTCGTCGGAAGTCTGCGGGCAATCCCCGCTCGAACAGGCCTGACGATTGCGCCCCGGCGAGACGCCGGTGGGACCGGACGTGAGATGAATTTCAAGGTCCCGAGCGTGCGCCGCCTCTCCTGGGTCGCTGTGCTCGTCGTCGTGGCGGTCGCTGCGCAACTGCCATTCTCCGGAACCGGAAGAGACCGAAACCCAGGATCGCAGATAGCCGGCTCGACCGAGATCACCGGGGCCTGCAGGCTGAACCCGGGTCACTTCCTGGCGTCGATCGACACAATGAAAGAGAGTATGGACACCGACGCCTATCCGCTGACGTCAGCTCAGATAGCAGACGACGTCAACTTGGCGGCGACGCTCAACACGAACTACGTGACGGTGGACACGCACTGGGACTATCCGGCTTACATGCGGCGGTGGGTCGACGCGGTGCGTAACGCAGGGAAGCACGTGTGGTTTCGCATCCATCCAAATGCCTGGGGTGGGACCAACGGTGTTCGTGCCAGGCTCACGCCGAGTGAGTACCTGACCGAGGAGGCCGCGTTCATCAAAGCCAATCCCGACCTGTTCGAGGCCGGCGATATTCTCGATATGAATCCAGAACCTGAGGACAGCCCGTACTGGCCCAACACCTACGGGAAGAACTGGACCTCCAATACCACCGCGATCAAGGAGTACAACAAGTTCTTCGTTGGCGTAAGCGCGACAGCGTCCAGAACCCTTGCGTTGCTAGGTATCAAGGGCGTGATTACGACCGTGCGCTCAACCAATAGCTGGTTCGCAGAGCACCCGAGCGCGCTGTTCCCCTCGACCGTTGGCTACATGCACCGCGTCACGATCGACTCCTACCCTGACGAGAAGGACACGACACCGGCAACCGCGGTCACTGCTCGCCTCCGGGAGGTCAGAGCGATTGAGTCGGCACGCCCCGGTGTTCCAATCGTTCTCGGCGAGTTCGGCTACAGCAACGCCCTGAAAGTCGATGGCGCCCTCCAGGCAACCGTTGTCGGCGCCGAACTCCATGCAATCCAGTCCAATCCGTGTATCCAGGGACTCAACTACTGGGTGGGTGCCGGTGATGCCGAGTCCGGCGGGTACACCCACCTGTTCTCTGGAACGACCGGGGCTTGGAAGGCACGAGCCGCGGCCCAAGCTCTCGCTGCGTACTTTGCTCACGAAAACACCGCCTGACCGATTCATGGCGCCGGGATGGGTCGACCTGGACCGAACACGTAGGCAAAACGTCCAGTGAAGATCACCGAACCGAGCATGAACCGAGGCCGAAATCAGAGCACGGCTGCTCAGCCCCCGAGGAGCATGTCGACCGACTGGTCCAGCTCTGCGTGTCGATAGGCGCGATGGGCCTATGGGCGACGGACACCATGGCATCGCTGCTCGGTCAGTCGTCGAAAGCCGAATCACCAGCCGTCTTTTGCACACCAGGCGTCCCGTGACCTGGGGGAACAGCAAGCCCGCCTCCTCGGATCGGGCACTGGCCACTGGACCCTCCCGTGGTTGGTTGCTCAAGTGGAGGCGCATTTCTGCCGATACCGAACCATGGGAACTGTGCCCGGCGGGCCTCCTGATCATCATTTCAGGAAGCGGCGGGCTACCCGTCGTCATTTCCTCGAGCGGGACACCAAGAAAATCGGCCCACTTCGGGTACCCGGCAGTCACGGCGGGCGAAGAGCTCCCGGTAGCGCCGATCATCGGTCTCTCATCGGTCTACTCTGCGCGGCTGCCCTCATCGGGGCATCGATGTACGCAGTCACGTCCGGCTTTGCCGCACCAGCGGCTGTGGCGGGAAGCTCAACAACGGTTGTGCTCGCACCCAGCGCCGACACGTTCGTGACCAACCTGGCTCCCAACTCCACCGGGGAGCCCAATACTCTGATCCGTCTCAGCGCCCGCCCAGCCAAGAACGGCTACCTACGCTTTGCCATTCCAAAGTCGCCAACCTCTCCGGTGGGCGCCGTTCTTCATCTCTATGCTCAATCAGCCGGCCCAGCGGGGCTAGCAGTACACGTGGTGTCCAACGATTCGTGGTCGGCTTCCACGCTGACGTACAGAAGTGCACCGTCAATGGCCAGTGCGACTCTCACATCTACTGGCCCGATCAAGGCCGGTACCAGCGTCACGCTCAACGTTCTGAGCGCAATCACCCCTGGACAGGATCTCAACCTCGGACTTCAGACATCCCTGGTGGCGAACCTCGACTTCGGAAGCAGTCGAAGCGCGCGTCCGCCTCAGTTGTCGATCACTTACCCAGCCTCGTCATCGCCCCCACCAACGTCTCCTTCCACCACCACACCTCCGAGCGGGGTGGAGAACACCGCCGTGACCAACTCCGTGAAGTCGGGGACCAACTCCAATGGCTGGCAGGAATCTGATGCCGCTTCGATCTCCGCAGCCGACGTATCGACCGCAAAGGGAACAGTTTCGTACGCTGTCTATAGCGACAACAGCTGCTCGAAACTCATCGCCTCCGCAGGTACAGTTAACGTCGTCAATGGGAGCGTCCCACCTTCGAACGCCGTGAATCTCAAAGCTGGCGGCACCTACTATTGGCGAGCAAGTTACTCGGGCGATCCTTCCAACGGGGCGTCTTCGACCGCCTGCACCCCTCTCACCGAGTTCATGTCCTCGGTCGACACGATGAAAGAATCTCAGGACAGTCACTCACTCACCTGCGATGCTCCCAGTGGAAGTGATGTTTGCTCTCCGTCCTCACAGATAGGTGAGATCGTCGGCGAACTGGCAACCCTAGGATCACGCTTCATAACTGTCGACTCTCAGATGGACTTTCCCGCTTACGAGGCCGAGTGGGCAGCAACAATCCATGCTGCTGGCAAACACATCTGGTGGAGGGTCCACCCGAACTTCTGGGAAGGCGACTGGGGCGTCACCATCCCTGCGGACTGCACTCCCAAAAGCCAGCTCCAATACAGAGGGGTTACCCCGGGTTCCCCGCAGGCCGGCGATGGCGGGTCCCCGTGCTTGGAACAGTATCTGTCCACCGAGTCCTCCTGGATCACACAGAACAGCAGGATGTTCGAGCCGGGAGACGTTCTTGACGCCAACCCAGAGGCAGAGAACGCTCCCTATTGGGACGACAATTACGGCGCCGGGTGGACCTATGAAGGTAACCATGCCGTTGCTGTGCCCGATTTCAATCAGTTCCTCGTGGATGTCACCACCACTGCGAACACGGCACTGACGGCGGCGGGTATCAACGGCGTGATTACCGGCGTTCGATCCCTCAGTGAATCCTTTGCCGAGACCGGTGGAGCATTGGAGCAGAGCACCATTGACACGCTGGGCTACCTCACCATAGACAGCTATCCCGACGAGAACTTTGTGCCGTGCAACGGAGGCAGCGGATCGTGCGATCCGACCTACGCGAGCGACGCCGCCTCGGCGTGGTCGACGCAGCTTGGCGACATCGTCAGCGACCAACAAGCTGCTCGGGGGAACACCAATCCGGTCCCCATACTCATCGGAGAGGCGGGCTATAGCAATTGTGACCCCAGCAGTGGGTCAAACTGCGCCGAGATCACGAGCCAACAAAAGGCGAACGTCCTCGAGGACGAGTACAACGCTTTTGAGTCATACGACGTTCAAGGGCTCAACTACTGGGTCGGGGTGGGTCAACCCGGCGATGGCGGCAACACTCAGATCATGCAGCCGAGCGGGCCCAGCTGGAGCGTTCAGTGTGGCGGCTCGGTGTTGAGTGCATATTTCAAGAGCCAGTCGACACTCATCACCACCCGTTCGTGCTGAGACGATAACGGCAGGCGCCCGATAGCGGCTTGTGTCGAGTAACTCAGGTTGGCATCGCGGACCTGGTCGGGTGGCTCGAGGAATCGGACTTCCGCTCCGGCGTCGCCAAACTGCTGTCGTTCGGGATCGAGGGGACTGGTCACGGTCATCGCCGCCACCTCAACGGCCCTCGTCCTGGTGGGTCGCAGCCGGCCGCGGTGCGTCGCAGACCGGTGAAAGGGCCGACGCACCCACCATGGTGTCATCGAGGGAAACCAGATGACTCGGTCGGGCCACCAGCGTGCGCACCTTCGGATGGTTGGCCGTGGACTCGGACAGACCGGCCCGCCACAATGCCGTGCGGGCCGTCTCGGTGTCGGTGCCGCGGAGGAGCACTACCAGCCCGTCGGCACCGACGAGCGACCGGTCGGTGGGTCGGAAGCGCAGCGTCTCGTTGTCCGGAAGGAACTCGAACGGGACGACGGCAACGGTCGAGAGGTCAGTGTGAGCCCGACGGTCGTCGCCGCGATGCCTGAGGCGACCCTCCTCGGCCGACAGGATGTCGAGCACCTGCATGGCCATCTCGTCCCAAGTGAAGCGTGCGATCCATCGCTGGGCCCGGACCCCAATGTCCTCGGCGAATTTCGGGTCGGCCAACCTGGTCAGCGCTTCGGCCACAGCCGGGCCCAGGGGCTCGCCCTCTTCGATCAGCCATCCGGTGTCCAGGTGGCGAATCGAATCCCGGAGTCCGGGCCGACGGTAGGCCAGAACGGGCACACCCTGCGCATTGGCTTCGATCACCCCGGGACCCCAACCCTCGCTCTCGGATGCGGTCACGCTCAACCAGGCAGAGCGGACCAACTCGTCCCGGGCCGTGGCTTCCATCGATCCGTGGAACACCACCTGGTCGGCCAGACCAAGACGTCCGACGCGCTCCATCAAGGATCCCCGCTCGGGACCGTCGCCGATCAGGTGGAGGTCGAGCCGCGGGAACTCGGCGAGGAGCCCAGGCATGGCGTCGAGGATCATGCCGATCCGTTTCTGGGGGACCAGCCTGCCCACCCAGACGATCCGCTCGTGCCTACAACGGAGGCGTGTGCCTGGGGGCTCCGTCCCGACCGCCTTGCACCCCGGTGGTACGACGAAAATCTCCCCTCGAAGCTTGAAGTCGCGCCGGGCTCCCTTGCGGGTCGACGGCGAGACGGCGATCACTGCCCGGTCGCCGTAGACCATTCTGGTACCGGTGCTTTCGAGCCACCGCCCAATACGTGCCGTGAACGGCGAGAAGTAGTGGATGAACAGCCGGCGGTGAACGTGGTGCAGTAACAAGAGGACCGGGGTCCTCTTGCCCACGACCAAGGGTGTGAAGAAGGGAATCCCGTTCTGCGAGTCAATGACGGCTCGGACCGACCTGCGATTCCTGAGGATCCACAACAGCGTCCAGGGGTAGACGGTGAACCTGCTTCCCTTCCGGATGATCCGGAACCCGTCCTTCGTCTCGGTCGGGGCCTGGCCGCCCACCGCCGAGGTGAGGAGCACCACCTCCCATTCGCGGTTGGACAAACACCGGGCCAGTTGTTCGCAGACCTCTTCTGCGCCGCCTGCGTCGGGATGCCTGCCGTCTCGCCAATTGGTAAGGACCAGCAGCGATCGGCTGGGTCCGTTTCGCCTCACGGCCCGATGGACGCGGTTATCGTTGTCAACGACCGGCGGGCGGCCCGGAGCTCACCGAAGGAGCGGAGGCCGTCGTGGATCGGCCGGAAGGTCGAACCCTCGCTCTCGCTCCACTTGATGGGGAGCTCGATCATCCGCAAGTCGGCCTTGCGGGCTAGGGCCAGCAACTCCACGTCGAATGCGAACCCGTTCAGAGTGGTGGCGTCGAAGAGCGCCCGGGCCGCCGGAGCGGTGAAGAGCTTGAATCCGCACTGGGTGTCCGACATGGGGCCGGTCATCCGGGTGGCCATGGCATGAAATGCGAAGCTTCCCAGCCGGCGGGTGGTCGACTGGGACACCATGTACTCGGCGCCGGCGCACCTTCGGGAGCCGATGACCACCTCCCAACCCGAGCGAAGAAGCTTCACGCCCCGCTCGACCGACGATGGAGGGGTGGACCGATCGGCGTCGCAATACCCGACGTACGGCGCGCTGCACCGTTTGATGCCGGCCCGGACGGCAGCACCCTTGCCCCTGGTCTGGCAACTCATGAAGTCGATGGGCACGTCCAGGCCGTGGACGGCGTCGACGATCTCGGCGGTCGCATCGACGCATCCGTTGTCCACCACGATGTAGCGGACGTTGAGGCCAGCCGCCGTGTTGGTCTCGTGGAGCGAGGCGATGGCGTCGCCGATCCGCGCCTCCTCATTGAGCGCCGGGATGACCAGGTCGCAATCGAGCAACGGCACGGCCTTCACCGCCTCTTGGTGTGCAGAAGCACGTATTTCCATGGTGGACAGCCTCCTCCGACATTGCTTGTCCCCCCCAGGCAACCGCTCTCCCCGACACCGCAGGAGTTTCGATTCTCCGTGTTGTTACCTGGATGATCCTTCGATTAATTCCGCCACTCTTGGTCGATGCCCGCCTCCCGCATCTGCAGCATGACGCGGTCGCAGTTGTCGTGCAACCATGACCACGGAGGGTGCAGGCGCCGTCTCGCGACGCGCTCAAATAGGGGTGTGAGTGAACAGAGTCGACCTAAATGTGAACGCTCTGATAACGAATCGTTCATGCCTGTTGGGCCTTCGATTCACTTCGACATCATGAATCTGGACCTGCGGCAGGCTCCGATCATCACGCACGGTGGGGAGAAGGTCACCCAAATGGAATACATCCGTTGTCGTCAGCTGTTCACCCTCGATCGGGCTCGAAGCGCGACATATCATGTCCCGGAATTGAACCAACACGGACTTCGGAGCGATGGCGAAACCAGAATGGCATGCGGTAATGGATGACGTCCGCCCGCGTGGTGCAGTCGACCGAGGCAATGGCCACCGTCGCATCACACGCCACAGCCACCACGTCAGCGACCGACGACGCTGTCAGCGCGCGGCCGAGCGTTCTGCTCGGATTTTCGTGAGGCGCCCGGGCCCTGACCGACGACCATACGGTGAGCAACGCATCGATCACCTCGAGCCCGAAGGTTCTCAGCGCGGCAGGTCCCGCGAGAAGGCCGAGGGGATCAGACCATGCGGCGTCCCTATGGGGACTATTTCCTATCAACCTGATAGGATTTTGTGACCGACCTGGGGGAAGACCCGGAGGCGTCTTGCGACGACGGCATGTAATAGCAGGGGTACTGGCCGTTCTCGTCGCCGCGGCTGGAGTGTCCGCGACCGTGCTGATCGCCCAGGCCAGCGGCACCCCGTCGGTCACCACCGCGGGCTACAACAACTTGCGCGACAACTGGGATGCCAACGAGCCGGGGTTGAGTCCCTCGGTGGTGCAGTCGGCGAGTTTCACAAAGTTGTTCTCGACCAAAGTGTCCGGATCGGTGTACTCGCAACCACTGATCGTGAACGGGACGGCGATCATCACCACCGAGGAAGCGAAGGCGTACGGCATCAACGCCACGACGGGCGCCATCAAGTGGACCCGCTCGTTCGGCACGCCGTTCGTCGCTTCGACCATCGGCTGTTCGGACCTCACACCGGACATCGGGTCAACATCCACCCCGGTGGTGAATCCGACCTCCGGCATCGTCTACCTGACCACTCGGACCGAAACAGGGAAAGGGGGACTGGCCAATGCGCATTGGGAACTCCAGGCACTGTCGTCGACCACGGGCAAGGAGGCGACGGGATTCCCGGTGACCATCAAGGGCACCCCCTACAACACCCCCGGCGTCGCTTTCAATCAGGCTTATGCGCTGCAACGGACGGCGCTGCTCCTGCTCAACGGCATCGTTTACATGGGCTTTGCCTCGGACTGCGACCTCAACCCTTATCGCGGGCATCGTGGTCGGCGTCAGCACGACGACCCATGCCGTCACCACCATGTGGAGCGACGAATCGGGCATCGGCACCAACCAGAACTCACAGGCCGGGATCTGGCAGAGCGGAGGTGGCCTCGTCTCCGACGAACCGTCCCGGATCGTCCTGACCACCAGCAACGGGATCTCGCCGCAACCCGCTCCCTCGAACAGACCACCGAAGACATTGTCCGAGTCGGTCATCGCCTTGACCGTCGGATCCAATGGCAGGATCACCCCCACCCAGTTCTTCGCGCCGAGCAACGCCGCCAATCTCGACGCCAACGACGAGGACTTGGGCGCCGGTGGTCCCATGGCTCTCCCCACCACCCACTTCGGCACCAAACAGCATCCTCATCTGCTCATCCAAGTGGGCAAGGACGGCCGGATCTTTCTGGTCGACGCCGATGACATGGGGGGGTTCGAGCAAGGGGCCAACCACGGCAATGCCGTCCTCCAGACGCTCGGCCCCTTCGGCGGGGTTTGGGGCCATCCCGCTGCCTACGGGGGCCAGGGTGGCTGGGTGTACGTGCTCGAAAGTGGCGGCGGCGTTCTCCGTGCCCTCAGCTACGGGTTGAACGGCACCGGCGTCCCCAAGCTGTCGTCTTCCGGTACCAGCGCCGCTCATTTCGGGTATACCTCCGGATCACCGTTGGTGACCAGCGACGGAACGACCGCGGGCAAGGCGCTCGTGTGGGTCGTCGACAGCAACGGTGGCACCGGGAATGGTGGCCGGCTTCTTGCGTATTCGGCGATCCCCAAGTCCGGCACACTCCCCCTGCTGTGGTCGGCACCGATCGGGACAGCCACCAAATTCGCGGTGCCCACGGCCTGGGAGGGCCGCATCTACGTCGGCACGCGTGACGGACACCTCCTGGCCTTCGGCTCGTCGGCCAAGGCTCCCATCCAGGCAGCATCGGTCGACTTCGGCTCCGTGCCCGTCGGATCGAGCCGAACCCTCACCGTGTCCGCTTCGGCCACCCGGGGACTGACGGTCACCGGGCCGGTGACCGCCGATGGCTACGAGGCGGCCGGCGGCGAGGAGGGGCCGGCCACCTCAACGACCAGCTCGACCTCCGCTCCGGGCGCGGCGACACCGACCACGATGGCTGAAGCGGCAACTGCCGGCCCGACCACCCCTCCCCCATCGTCGACCGCGTCCCTCGGCAGCACGGTGTTCTCTGTTCGTCAGCCTCGACCGGGAACTCGACTCGGTGCCGGATCCACCACCCCATTGCGCATCACCTTCGCGCCGACAAGTCCGGGTCCGGTGGTGGCCACCGTCTCGATCCCAACCAGCGCCGGCGTGCGCACCGTCTCGGTGTCGGGGTACGGCACCCGGCCGGGACTGCTCGTCTCGGCCCAGCCGCTGGCCTTCGGTACCGTGGCCACCGGAGCGGGCGGCAAGTCCCTCACTGTCACGGTCGCAAATTCCTGGAGCCGACCGGAACGCCTCACCGGCTTCGGGCTCCCGTCCGCGCCCTACTCGGTGAGCGGGCTCCCCCCGGTCGGGACAGTCCTGTCCCCCCAGCAAACCTTGACCGTCTCCATGCTGTTCGACCCAGCTCGGGCGGGCACCTACCCGTCCCGAGTACGGATCGCCAGCAACCACGGATCGGCGACATTGCCCGTATCCGGCAGCGCGGTGACCGGGGTGGCGCACCTGGCCGTGAGCAGTCCCGTCGTCGACGCCGGCATCGTCCCAGTCGGGAGATCGGTCACGGTCACCTTCGAGGTGGGCAACGACGGAACGATTGCCCTGGTGATCACTCGGGCAATCGCGCCCGCCGGTGCGTTCTCCACCACGGTGCCCATGCCCGAGGACACCACCATCGACCCGGGCACCTACCTCCACCAGACTGTGACTTTCCGACCGACGGTGCCTGGGCCCGTGATCAGCCGGTACACATTCAAGAGCAACAACGAACAGGGACCGGTGACCGTGACGCTCGAGGGAACGGGCGTCTGATCCCCGCAGGCCGAACCATGTGATCGGACCACCCTCGTCGTGCAAGGATGCCGTGGTGCGATTGTCATCGAATCCAAGCCCGCCGTGACCACGACCCCGTTGGCCGGCATCACGGTGCTCGACCTGAGCACCTTCCTTTCGGGTCCAATGGTCACCCGGGCTCTGGCCGACCTCGGTGCCGAGGTCATCAAGGTGGAATCACCATCGGGCGATCCGACCAGGGCCGGAGCGGGCATGAAACCGGGTGATCCCCCCTCGCCGTTCTGGATCTCACTGCATCGTGATCGCCGCGGAGTGGTGCTCGACCTCAAGTCCGACGAGGGACGGAGCGTGCTGATGGACTTGGTGGGAGCATCCGACGTCCTGGTGGAGAACTTCCGTCCGGGAGTCATGGAGCGGCTCGACCTGGCCCCCGCCCGGCTCCGCCTGGTCAACGGGCGTCTCGTGCACTGCAGCATCACCGGCTTCGGACCCGATGGTCCTATTGCCGACCAGGTGTCGCTCGACGGCGCCGTCCAGGCCTTCGCCGGTCTGGTCGACCTGGCCGACCGTCTTGGGCTGACCGCCAGCCCCTCACCGCTCACCGTTGCCGACATCGCCGGGGGATCGATGGGAACCCAGGCCATTCTGGCCGCCCTCCTGGCCCGGGAGCGGACCGGCGCCGGGGCCCACATCGAGGTGAGCTTGTTCGAGGCGCTGCTCCAGTGGCTCACCCTGGCGGACCGGACCGGGACCCTGGCTCCTCCGATCACCCAGGTGGTGGTGGCCAGCGATGGACGGGCGATGCTGGTCCAGTCGCCCCTTCATTTTCAGCAGCGACTCGTCGAGCTGGTCGCCCAGGTCCCCGGATTCGCGGATCTGGCCGAAAAGGGCCGATTCGACACGCTCGAAGGCGTTCGGGCCGACCCGGAGGAGTACAGCCGGGCCATGCGGCGAGCGTTCGCCAGCCGCACGTCAGAGGAGTGGCTGGGGCTCCTTCTGGAAAAGGGCATTCCCGCCTCGCTGCTCAACTCGATCGATGAGGCGATGGACCACCCCCAGCTGGAGTACCGCCATGCCGTGGTCGAGTTGCAGCTGGCGGATGGCGGTCGGACCAAGGTCCTGGCCAGTCCCTATTGCTTCGACGGGATTCGCCGCACCGACACCCGGCTCCCACCTGCACTTGGAGAAGACACTGCGTCGGTGCTCCGCGATCTGCTCGGGTATGACGACACGCGCATCACCGACCTGGCCGGTTCCGGGGCGTTCGGTCCCGACACGGTCGTCAGGTGAGGGCGCTCCAGGTCGTCGCCCACGGGGACCCGGCGGAGGTGCTGGAGCTCCGCCAGGTACCCGCCCCTGTGCCAGGGCCAGGCCAACTGCGGGTGCGGGTCGGGGCCGCGGCGCTGAACCTGCCCGATGTCAACCTCTGCCGTGGGCTCTACCACCTGCGCCCGTCGCTGCCCTTCACACCGGGGATGGAAGCATCGGGGATCGTGCTCGAGGCCGGTTCCGATGCGGACGAGGGCCTGGTCGGTTCGCGGGTCGTCGGGGTGCCCGAGCTCCCCAACGGTGCCCTGGCCGAGGAGACGATCCTGGTAGCCGAACGGGCGCACCGGGTCCCCGACGGTGTGGACGACACCACGGCAGCAGCCATGTTCATCGCCTTCACCACCGCGCACGTCGGCCTCATTCGCCGCGCCCGCCTGCAACCAGGAGAGACGCTCGTCGTCCACGCGGCTGCCGGAGGAGTCGGGTCAGCGGCGGTTCAACTTGGTCGGGCCATCGGGGCCGAGGTCATCGCCGTCTCAAGCAGTCCGGCCAAACAGGACGTGTGTCGTGCGCTGGGTGCCGGTGTCGTCGTGGATTCGTCGGCCGAAGACGTCGAGGTCCGGGTGCTCGAGGCGACCGATGGTCGCGGGGCCGACGTCGTGTTCGACCCGGTGGGAGGAGAGGCGTTTCAGCAGTCCACCCGCTTCGTTGCCCTGGATGGCCGGATTCTGGTAGTCGGCTTCGCCAGTGGCCAGATCCCAGAGGTCAGGGCCAACCACGTCCTGTACCGGAGCTACTCGTTGCTCGGTGTCTACGTCGGGGCCTACTCGCGTGACCGAGCCGGTCGCGCCTATCTGGCGGATGTGTACCAGAGCCTTGCCGCCCTGCTCGAGGCCGGGGAGCTCCACCCCCTGATCTCGGGCGAGATCGCCCTCGACGGTGTCGCCGCGGCGCTGACCGATCTGGCCGACCGCCGCACCGTGGGGAAGATCATCGTCAGACCATGACAGCGGGCGCCGGGCACGGCCGGACGATCCGGTCAGGACGACCCGGTCAGTCGGTGTGCCGATCCCCCGCCTCGGCCTCGCCGGGCAGGAACCGGCCCAATTCCGACAACACCCCGTAGAACTCGCTCACGGTATCTTCGATGATCCGGCGAACAGGCAGCACCTGCGAGACCCGACCCGCCACCTGACCGCCGAAGGCGAAGCCGGCTTCGAGATCGCCGTCGAAGTAGAGCCGGAGTGCCCCCTCGAGTCCCACCGTGCGACCCATGTCGACCGATTCCTCCTTCTCCAATCCCTCGCTGAACCGGGTCCGCATCACCCGGTAGGCAGGGCTGGAGTGGGCGCTGAGGACCACGGTGTCGGTGGCGTCGGCCTCGGTGACCAGCCGCTTGTAATTGTCGTGCACCGGTGACTCGGAGGAGCTGACCATGCGCGTCCCCATCTGAACGCCTTCGGCTCCCAGGGCAAAGGCCGCCGCCATCGACATGCCGTCCACCATTCCCCCGGCGGCAATGACCGGCAGGTCGAATTCTCCGCACACCTGGGGCAGGAGGACGATCGTCGATACCGGCCGGGTGCTCTTGAAGCCACCTCCCTCCCCTCCTTCCACCACCAGCCCGTCCACCCCGGCGTCCACTGCCTTCTGGGCGGCGCGCAGCGACGGGACCACATGGAAGACGGTGATCCCGGCATCGTGGAGCTGCCCGGTGAACCGGTGCGGGTCACCCGCCGATGTGGTCACGAACCTGACCCCCTGGCCGGCCACAAAGCTCACGATCTCGGGGTCGGTCACCAGCATCTGGGCGATGTTCACACCCCACGGCCTGTCGGTCAGGTCGTGCATGCGGGCCATCTCGTCCCGCACCTCGTCGAGACGGCCGGACGACGTCTCGACGATCCCCAGACCGCCGGCGTTCGACACCGCAGACGCCAGTCGGGCCCGGGCGATGAAACCCATGGGTGCCTGGACGATCGGGTAGTCGATCCCGAGCAGCTCGCTGACCCGCGTTCGCAGGGGCGCGGGTGACTGCGGAGCTGGTGCCATTCCCTCATCATGCCCGCTGGAAGTCGAGCGCCACGGTGACGGAGGCCCTCCCCCACCCCCGAACATCACCTTGGGGACGGATCGACGGTGACCATCACCTTGCCGCAGTCCTTCGAACCGGAAAGGACGCCGAGAGCCTCGTCGAACTGGGCGAGCGGGATCCGGTGGGTCACCAAGGCCGAGAGGTCGCGGCGGGCCAGCAGGTCGATGGCGTCTTCGAAGCGAGGTGGGTATTCCATCGACCCTCGGATCGTGAATTGCTTCATGAGCAGCAGGAGATAGCTGGTGGGGATCGGTTCGAAATGCAGTGCCACCACGGAGAGACGCCCCCCAACCGGCCCATGGTCGAGGATCTCGGTGATCACCTGCGGCGCACCCGAGGCCTCGATGAACGCCGCCGTCGCCGGCGTGGGGCCGAACATGAACGGCGAGGTCCCGTGCAGGCGGGCGAGCTCGTCCCACACGTCGATGGCACTGGGATCGAGGGCGGACTGGGCACCGATCTGCATGGCGAGTCCCAGGCGGGTGGGACTGAGGTCGACGGCGACGACCCGGCGGTGCCCGCGGTCGACCAGGGTGGCGATAGCGGCGAGCCCGATGGGCCCACAGCCGAACACGGCCACCCCGTCGCCGGGTTGGACGTCGGCCTGATCGGCAGCCCGCATCCCGACGGCCAGCGGCTCGGCGAGCGCAGCGATGTCGAGGGGAAGATCGCCGGGCACGGCGAACAGGCGGCCCCGGTCGACGTCGGTCACGAGCAGTTGGGGGGTGAGGCCCCCCTGGGCGGCGCCGTTTCCTATGCGGCCCCGCTCGTCGTCGCCCGGATGGACGACCACCCGGTCGCCGACCCGGACCGAGTCGACGTCGGCGCCCACCCACTCGACCGTGCCGGCGATCTCGTGGCCGAGGCACAGTGGGGCGTCGGCCGGCCCGGCGACGCCGCCCATCCGGATGTACGAGAGATCGCTACCACAGATGCCGCAGGCAGCCACAGCCACCAGCGCGTCGTTCGGGCCGGGATCGGGCGGCCCGACCTCGTCGAGCCGCACGTCCCCCGGGCCGTGCACGCGGACCTGCTGCACTGACCGACTGCCTCAGGGCGGAGGCTCGAACAGGAAGGACATGGCATCGCGGATCCCCGCATCGACGACCTCGACCCGGATGCCGAGCTCGTTGCGGTGGTAGGCCCACGACGCGGGAGCGACGGCGCCCGCCCGGCCGCAGAGCTGCAAGGGGCATCCCGAGGCCGACAGGCCCGCGCTCGATCCAGTGAGGTCGTCGCTCCAGAAGCCGATGTGATGAAGGTTGGAATGCTCGTTACAGCTCCAGACCGTGCCAGGGACCTCCTGGATCAGCTCCAGATGGGGCGCGTCCACCGAGTAGCAAATCGTCGTGGGCAGGACGAGGTCCTGATCATCGCCGTCGCGGACATCGGTGGCATCGATGTGCAGGACGGGTCCCCAGCTGATGCCGAGCTGATCGGTGACCGTGGCCTGGGCTCGGGCCAGATCGGGGACGACAATGCCGACGTGGTAGAGCGGCGACAGGGATGCGGGCGTCATGGGAGCAGGTACCCACCGTCGACGACAAGTGTGTGGCCGGTGACATAGCCGGCTGCCGAGCTGGCCAGGAACTGCACAGCACCGACGATATCGGCCGGGGCCCCGAGCCTGCCCATCGGTATGTGGGCCACCTCGGCATCGAGGAGCTCGGGGAAGTGGGCCATCGGCGCCGTCATCGGAGTGTCGATGACCCCGGGGGCCACGGCGTTGACCCGGATGCCGTCGCCGACCCAGTGCCGGGCCAGGTTCCTGGTCAGGGCCACCATCCCCGCCTTGGCCGATCCGTACCCGGGGACGATGGGGATCGAGCGGAAGGCGGAGAGCGAGGCCAAGTTGATCACGCTCGCCCCTCCGTCGATGGTGCTGGCGGCCAGGCGGCTCCGGCAGGCGGTAGTGAGGCGCATCGGGCCGGCGAGGTTCAACGTGAGCGCGGCGGCGAAAGTTTCCGGTTCCCATTCGTCGCGGCCTCCCGGGAAGTTGGCCCCGGCGTTGTTGATCAGAACATCGAGCTGCCCGAGCGCCTCGACGACGGCGTCGACGGTGGCCGGGTCGGTCATCTCGCAACGGCGGTAGGTGAAGCGCTCGAGGTCGGTGTCATAGTCGGCCGGAGACGGACGGGTGCCGGTCACCGTGACCGAGGCCCCGGCGTCGGCAAAGCTGGAGGCCGTCGCGTGGCCGATGCCGCTGGTACCGCCGGTCACCAGCACCGCGGCCCCGGTGAAATCGAAGCTGATGCTGTTTGTCATCGATCCTCCAGTCGCTGGAGGGACCGGGCCAGCCAGGCCCGCTCCCAGAAGTTGGTCGACGCGCCGTGTAGGGAACGGGTGGCGGCCGCAGCGACGTCGCGGGCAGCTGCGTGGCCGGGATCGGCGGTCAGGACGATGTCGGTGAGGTGCAGGGCGGCCACAGGTTCGCCGGTGCGGAGCCGGTCACGGGCGGCGGCGGCCAGGGCGTCGGCACCGGCCAGGGCGACGAGGTCCGGGGCGACGGCCGTCGTGGGCAGGTCGTAGAGCTCGGTCGTCGACCGGTGATGGAACCACCCGGCGTACGTCTCCCAGATGGCCCGCACGTTCCAGCTGGTCTTGCCATAGCCCTCCCCCACATCGAGGTGGTCGGGGACCCGCACGTCGCCCATCAGCGTGTGCACGTCGGTGCCGGCGTTCATCCCGTCAACGGTGCGGTCGTGCACCCACTGGGTGGCGTCCCGCATGGCCGTGATCTCCTCGGCGATGCGGTCGGCTCCTTCGATCGGATCGAAGTGGCCGGTGAGCAGCCGTTCGGCGCCCAGGTCGAGCACCAGGTCGAGCGAGTCGACATAGGCGAGCGCGTCCCGGTAGCGGTCGCCCCGCATGGTGACGAGATTGGGGACGTGGCCGAACAGGGGTCCGAACAGGTTCCCGGTGAGCGCGGTGCGCGTCTCGGGAAGCCAGATCACCAGTGCGTCGGTGGTCTCCCCCCCGGGTACGGAGAGAAGGACAAGTCGACGTCCTCCGATCGGTGAGTTCGAGCCGGTCGCCGAAGGTGACGGTGGGCTCGGGGCGGGCCTGGGACGTGCGTCCGACGCCGAGCGACTCGGCATGAGCCATGGCGGCCAGGATGGCGTCGATCCAGGCGAAGGCAGCGTTTCGTGACCGGAAGGCCTCGAGTCGCTCATTGTCGGCACGCCAGGTGGCGAAGTTGGCCTGGGCGACCACATCGGTCCTCTCCCCCCGGAAGCAGTCGACGCCACCCACGTGGTCGAAGTGTCCCTGGGTCAGGAGCACGGCGCGGATGGGGCGGGGATCCACGGCGTCGAAGACACGGCGGTGCAAGGGCCCTTCGAACCCCATACCCGTGTTGACGACGATGCGGCCGTCGTCGGTGGTGAGTAGATAGGTGTTCGACAGCCCGGGGGACAGCCAGATCCCGTCGCCGACATCGACGGCCGGTTCACCCCGGGTGGCGCCGATGGCGTCGGCGCCCGGCCGCTGGCGGTGGATCCCCGCCACGGTCAATGAACCTCGGTCCGGATCTGGGGAAAAGCTTCGTAGTAGAAGGCGAACCGCTGCCGTAGCGCTGCGGGGTCAATTCCGAAGTCGCCCCGTAGGTCGTACACGACCCGTCCGTCCTTCCCGCGAGGATTGTCGGCTAGATAGGCGGCGAGCTCGGAGCGGGAGCGGTTGGTCACGTCGAGACCGGCGACCCCGAGAATCCGCTCAGCGGTGCCGAGGTCGTCGGCCACGAACGCGTTGAACTCGACGTCGACCCGCTGGTCCCCGGGAATGAGATGGGCATCGCGGACCGAGGCGGCCAGGAGGCGCTCGATCCGGTCGACCCAGTACGCGGCAAGCTCGTCGGCCTCGACATGCACCCTCCGCAACCGGTCCCCGTAGGCCAGCATGGTCATCGCCGACTGGAGCACGGCCACCGGATCCCGGAGCGTGAAGGCGATCGTCGCATCCGGGAACGTGTCCATGAGGGGGCCGAGCTGCTCCAGGTGCTGGGGGCACTTGAGCACCCAGCGATTCGGCCCGCGCAGGTAGCTGAGGACCTGAAGCTCCCGGCGCAGGAACCCGTAGTGCCGGCGCTGGTCCAGGTCGAGGTACGTGTCGCGCCAGGCCGGCACCCGGGCATGCCACTCGGTCACGTAGGAACAGAAGTCGAGGTCGACCAGTTCGCAGTCCTCCTCGATACTCGATGGTGGCCGGTCATGCATCAAGGCCGCCAGCGGTGCCACCCGTTGCGTCGTCTCGTGGACCTGAAGGCACCGCAGATAGCGCGGATCGACGCCGCCTCGCCCCGGTCCATCACCCGCCACCGGCGTCGGTTCGATCACTTCCCACCAGGGCATCGACCGGAACCGCGAGTCCGCGGCCAGCAGGTTCACCAGATGCGTCGTGCCCGATCGGGGCAGGCCGACCACGATCACCGGCGGCTCCAGCTCAATCTCGAGTGCCTCGGGGTGACGGCGGACGAAGTCCTCGAACCGCAGTCGCGCCTTCAGCAAGCCGACCATGCGATCACGGACGATGTGCCGGCCGAGTCCTGACAGGCCCGAGTCGGCGTCGAGCGCGGTGGACATGGCGGCCAGGCGCAGCGGCAAACTGTCGTCACCGAAATCGGACAGGCCCGTCGAGCGGATCGCCTCGGCGACGATCCCATCGGGACCCAGGTCGACCTCCATGCTCAGCGCCATCTCGTAGAGTGCCCGCTCGGCAGCGTCGCGCACAGGATCCCGCAGGTCGTCGATTCGTACTTCTCTCACGTGCCCGGCCCCCGGCGGTCCAGACCGGAACGATCGGGGACCGTGGGGACCACGTGGTCGGGGGGCCATCCCCGCAGCCGCCCTCTCCGGGCCTCCCCTGTGGTCGCCAGTGCCATTCCAGGGGCACCGTATCGCACCCGGTGCAACGAGAACTCAAGGCTGGAGCCGTGGGCCCGCCATCTCTAGTGGGGCTTCAACGCGAGCCGTCGCGTGAGCGGGGTTACGTCCACATCACCTGGCAGCCAGGGGCTCTCCGGATTCGTTGATCGCTCCGTCCACGATCGTCCACTGCGATCCGTCCATTCACACGGAAATGAGTTGGTGCAGCATCTCGCCGAGGTGCTCAAAGATCCCGAAATGCCCATAACCCTCTCGCATGGTCAGGGTGCTGCTCGGGAGATTGTCAGCCAGCCAGCGGGCGTGGGCCGGGGGAGCCATCAGGTCCTCCGACCCGAACCACAACAGGACGGGGCATTGAATCGCCTGTGGGTCGAAGTCCCAGGCGCCCACCCAGGCCACGTTGTCCCAGGCGCATCCCGACCTTCCCTGGCGCAGCGCCTCCTGCAACTCGAGTAGCAGCGCATCTGCGAAGATTGGGTCGTCCAAGAGCTGCCGGTCACGCCCACTCAGAACGGAGTCGAACGCCTCCCGCATGCCGCCCACATCGGCAAAGACTTCCGCTCCCGGAAAACCCCGGGCGAACGTGGCAGCCGCGGTGTCGGGATCGTCAGGCAGGAAGGTGACCGCCTCCTGGTCAACTTCGGAGAGATCCTCGAGGGCGCCCGGGACGAGCTGAAACGGCCCTGCGCCAGAGGCCACCCCGACAGCCGATACACGGTCTCCGCCGGCAACGGCGGTAGCCAACGCGAAGGGACCCCCACCTGATTGGCCCATCGTGGCGAACTGCTCGACGCCCAGGCGATCTGCGACCTCCAAGGCCAGAACGCCTACCGAAGACAGGCCAAAGGGGGATTCGCTCGACTGCCCGTAGCCAGGCCTGTCGAACGTGACGAGACGAACGCCCTGCTCGGTGGCCACCTCCTCACCCCACGCCAGCTCCAAGCGGGAGCCGGGAGTTCCATGGAAGTGCAGGACTGGGCGGCCATGGCTGTCGCCCGCCTGCCGCACCCTCAGGGTGTTCTTCCCGATCGTCATGTCCTGTTCGTCTGCCACTCAGCGAAGCCTAGATCGCTGGACAATGCCACTCAGGATCTGTCGATCGGAGCCGTGCATCCGGGGGAGATCGTCAAGTGTCGACTTCCCGTCGGCCCGGTTGCCCATCCCCTGATCTTTCTTTCTCATGGGAAATGGCCTGGCCCTCACCCCCTGCACTCAAATCTCAGTGACATTCGATGTTTCGGACCAATGGCCGTGGGGTAAGTATCGCGTGTCCGTCAAGCAGGAGCGGAGAGAGTTCCCCTTCTTGAGCTGGGCAAGCGTTGACCCTCTCCACAGCCGGGGGTCGGCGCGCCCTTTCCCAGATGAGACGACGGTCTTCTTCAGATTCTCCCCCCGACAGCCCCCCGTGGAGAGGGATGCGTCTTGGCGGTCGAACTATCCGTAAATTTGATGTTTAGAGTCGGGGTGCCTGGGTAGAGTCGAATCGATGGATGGGCACGAGTCGATCCCAGTGGCAGCGATGTCGGCGAGCGACGGCACATCCATCTCGTGGTTTCTCTGCACCTGCGGTACATCCGGGGATGGGGATATCGCGACTCACCTGCTTGAAGTCGCCGAAGTCGACTTGCTGTTCCGATCCCGGATGACCAGATCCGCATCCTGACAAATCTGCCGACGATTCACCGGCTGTCGGGTCCGGGCTCGGCTCGCTCCCGTTGCGGTCCAGTTCACGGTTCTCCCCCAAACCCACCCGTCATGTTGAGATTGATCGAACCAGGCTGAGGGGCACCGGTGCTGAACTTGGAAACGAAGCCCGGGTTCTTGGTACACAGCGTGGAGGCGACCTGACACGTCGGGCTGGCCGGATTCAAGTCACTCCTTGCATTCGCTCTGCCGCACGTGCCGCTGGCGGTACCTTGGGGTCCGAGCTGGGATCGACCGGCGGATCGCCGAGCGCAAAGTGGGCCTCTCCGGCGGCCGGCACTATCCGGTTAGGCAGCTTCTCCATGGACCGCCGAGTGGCACCTTGTCCCGGTGGTCAGTCCCCAAACGAGACATGGATGGGGCAGTGCTCAGGTTCCAGAGCGTTCAGCAATCAATGTCTTGTCGTGGCTGCCCGATACCCCTTCCCGGTGGAGGTGAACGGACTCGAACCGTCGGCCTCTACATTGCGAACGTAGCGCTCTACCAGCTGAGCTACACCCCCGAGTCCTGACGAGATTAGCCGCGGTGGAGGGAACCGGATCTCGCATCCCTCTCGGGGTCGGGCCGCTGAACGGAGCACCCGCACCCAGCCGCCAGTTTCCCGTCGGAGCGAGCTCCGACCGACCGCGTACGGATCGCCCAGTGGGACGTGCCGTCACCCCCCGGCGAGTGTCGTGGTCGTCGTGGGTGGTGCCGTGGTGGTGGTCGTGGTGGGCGCCACCGTCGTCGTCGTGGTGGTGGTAGGTGCAACAGTGGTCGTCGTCGTGGTGGTCGGGGGTACCGGCCTGGTCGTGGTCGTCGTGGTGGTGGTCGTGGGCGGCGTCTTCTTCCCCCCCGAACCGCCCACCTTCGTCTCCGTGGGCGAGAAGGTGAACAGCGCCGCCGCGCAGTCCTGCGGCTGGGCGGCCACGACGACGTCGAGACCGGGCAGGGCACTGAAGCTCCAGACGGCCACCGGTGGTCCGGTCTCGAGGCAGGCCAATGCCGGGTCGGTGGTGGTCAGTCGGCTCAATGTGCCCAGATACTGTGCCGTGCCGTCCGCGGTCGGCGAAACGATCGGGGACAGCGGGACCGCACCGCCCTTCCAGACACCGATGGTGATGTAGTTGGTTCCGGGCGGCCCTGTCGACGGGGTCGTCGAACCGAGCGAGGCGGCCGTGTTGGTCGGACCGGTCGTGTAGTCCTTGGCCGCGGGGGCGTTGCCCAACAGGGCCGCCATCATTGCCGGATTGTTCCCGTCCATCCCCAGCGCCCAGATACCCACACCGGCGATGTGGAACGAATTGGCCAGGCGTGCCTTCAGGGCCAGCGAGGTCGGGTTGTCGAAGAAAGTTTCGTGCCACTGCGATCCGACTTGATACGAGGTCCACGCCGTCCTTGCACTCGGATCCCAGTAGGTGGGATGGCCCGACGCCGCGATCACGCCATCGCTCAGGGGAGTCTCACCACCGGTGGCTTGCGCGGTGAGCGTTCCGTTCGTCGTCGGCCAGTCGTACCCGTAGAAGGGCACGCCGAGGATCACCTTCTGGGGCGGCACCACGGCGGTGAACTGCTGGAGTGATTCGGTGTCGGTGTATCCGCCGCCGACCAGGGGTGCCGTCGGACTCGGGGTCTGCATGTTGTTCATGTCGTAGGCCATCACGAAGAATCCGTCGACCGCAGGCGCCAGGGCCGCGATGTCGTAGAAGCCGCCCGGGTCGGCCGCCGAGCTGGCGTAGACGGCCATGGTGACCTGCCAGTGCGGGTTGGCCGCGTGCAACGCCGCCGATACCTGGGTGATCAGCCTGGTGAGACCCTTCTGATCGCCGCTCCCCTCCCCTTCGAAGTCAAAATTCACGCCGTCGAGGTTCTTGGCCGACACAGCTGCGATCAACGCAGCCGAGAGGCGGGCGGGCGCATTGGGGTCCGAGGTGATGGCATCCAGCGAGCTCTGGCTGAAGTCGGTGACCGTCAGCACGACCCGGTCGCCGGCGGCATGGGACCGGTTGACCAGGTTGACGAGGTCCTGGCTTTCGTATCCGTTCCATCCCGATCCGCTCTCGTCGAGCGTCCCGTCGGCGTTGGCATCGACGCTGAAGTAGGCCAGCGTGGTCAGATCCTTGACGTCGAAACCAGGTGATTGGGGCAGCGTCCAGTAGGGCGCGTAGCCGAAGACTTCGTGGGACTGCAGCGGGGGCGACCCGGCCAGGGACGGCGGCGCCGGTGCCGGTTTGCTGGTCGCCGCCGGGAGACGCAACGAGCGGCCCTGGCGTAAGGCCTGCAAGCTGTTCCCCGCGCCATTCAGCTGTGCCGCCGATTGTCCGCGGGCCGCGCCACCGGCGGTCGAACCGAACGTCGTACTGGTGCTGCCGGCCAGGAGGACGAGGGCCAGGGCGCCGACCGCAATCGGCCCGATCCGCCGGCGCCCGAGGCCGTGCTGGGGCCCACCGCCGCCTTCGGGCTGCTCGCCCGCCCACCAGGTACCGAGGACCCGGAGACGCGTCCGTGCCGCGGCGACCACGCCGGCCCAGCGCCCCGGTTGAAGTTCGGGCTCAACCGAGTCGGCGTCGATCAAATTGTCGATGAGCGGACGCTGCGAGCACCAACGGCTCGAGCGATGATGGCGGGGCAACAAATCTCTGCACACGATCGCCAATGAACCAACCTCCGTCGGAGACTTCGATCTCGAGAACCTCACCGCATGACCCGTCCGCCAGCTTGGTCATACCCGTCACGCCGACACTACACACATCAGACCAGGGCACCAGCGCAGGCACCGGCACCCGGCCGCCGGTCTGGGGGGCGATGATCAGTCCGGCGCCGATGGCCTGCAACCCGTAGTGGGTCAGGGAGAACGGAATGCCTCCCACGACCGATCCGGAGCCGACCCCGCCGGCGCTGGTGCCAGGCGTGGGAGCGGCAGAGACGACAGGGCTCTCCAGGGGGACTTCAACCCTGGCCTGACTTCGGCGGCGCCGGTGGCGGAAGGAGCTCATAGGATCTTCGTCAGGTTTCCGGGTTCTGACGGGGGCTCTACCCCCCACGCCATGTGACGAGATTACCACTCTGCGCATTCATTGGTCCAGGGACGAGGACATTTTTGCGCCAGGAGTCCAGGCGGTCCCCAGCCCGGTCGAGGACAGCCACCTCTGGACCGCTGGGACTAAAGGTTTGGGCCGCGATTCCGACAATTACCTAGGCGGCCGCATATCCGAGTCGAAACCAAAGTGGTCACCAGATGAAGTCACCCATCCACACCGTCAAGTCGTCCGGCACCGGCATGATCTTCGTGGAAGGGTTCCGTCTGCTCTTCGTTCTCGCCGGCTCGGTGGCCGGGTTCGAGATCGGTCGCTATGTCGATGCCAGTCCCCATGCTCCGGTGGTCGGCCTGCTGCTCGGCGCAGCGGTTAGCTACGTCCTTGGCGGTGTGGCCGGACGCCTGGTCGACAAGGGTCTCCAGCAAGCCGTCTTCCTGTTCCGCAACACACCTCCCGGAGAGACGTTCGCCGCCTCCATCGTCGCCACGACCGGGATGCTCCTCGGTCTGGTGATCGGGCTCCCACTGCTCGTCCTCTTCCACTCCGGCTTCGCCCTTCTCATCACCTCTGTCGTCGCCTGGGTACTGGCCTCCCTGGGTTGGAGGCTCGGATCGGTCAAGGGAAGGCAGATCGTCGCCGCCGCGGGTCTGTCCCGGATTCTCGCCCCCCAGACGGCGCCCCCCGAGGGCCACGCACTTCTGACCGACAGCTCCGCCCTCATGGACCGCTTCCTCCTGGTGCTGGGACGCGGCGGCCTGCTCCCGGGTGGCCTGGTGATCCCCCAATTCGTCATCGACCACATCCGATCAGTGGCCGTCAGTCCCGACCCGGTGACCTCCCGCCGGGCCCGAAGGGGCCTCGAATCGGTCGAGGCCCTCCGGGAGATGGGCGTACCCGTGCACATCGCTCCCGATGAAGTGCCGGAGGTGGACGATCCGACCATCCGGCTGCTCACCGTGGCCCGGCGCCTCGGACTGCGGATCGGGACCTGTTCCACGGTCGTCGTGGACGAGGCGGCCAAGTGGAAGCTTCCCGTCGTCGACCTCCGCAACGTGGCCCACGAGCTCACGCCCGACCACCTCCCCGGCGAGCGGCTGGAGCTCGAGCTGGTCAAAGAAGGCCGACAGTCGCGACAGGCAGTCGGCTACCTCTCCGACGGCGACATGGTGGTGGTCAACGACGCCACCCATCTGGTCGGTCAGGGAGCGGTGGCCGTCACCGTCCTTTCCACCCGCCCGACCACTCAGGGCATGATGGTCTTCGCCAAGCTCGCCGTCGGCAGTGACGCCGACATCGGAGAGCTCAGCAACTCGGCTTGATCAGGTGCGCCGGTCTACGCCTCTTTGACCGCGGCCACCAGCTTGGTCAGTGTGTCCTTGGCGTCACCGAACAACAACGTGGTCTTGGGGTCGAAGAGCAGTTCGTTGTCGATGCCGGCGAAACCCGGCCGCATGGAGCGCTTGAGGAACACGATGTTCTCGGCAGCATCGGCGTTGATGATCGGCATCCCGAAGATCGGGCTCCCGGGTGTGTTCTTGGCGGCCGGGTTCACCGTGTCGTTGGCGCCGATCACCAGGGCCACGTCCGCCGTGGCCATCTCCGGGTTGGCCTCGTCCATCTCCTTCAGCTCGTCGTAGGGGACGTTCGCCTCGGCCAGCAGCACGTTCATATGACCGGGCATCCGGCCGGCCACGGGATGGATGGCGTAGAAGACCTCCACCCCGCGGGACATCAGCAGATCGGCCAGTTCTCTCGCCGTGTGCTGCGCCTGGGCCACGGCCAGCCCGTATCCCGGGATGATGACCACCTTGCGTGCGTAGGCCAACAGCACGCCGATGTCTTCGGGCGTCCCCGCCTTCACCGGTCGGGCCTCGCCCGAGCCGTCGGCACCGCCGGTGGCGGTGATCACCGAACCGAAGGCGCTGAACAGCACGTTGGCCAGGGACCGGCCCATCGCCTTGCTCATCATGCGGGTCAGGAGAATGCCTGACGCTCCGACCAAGGTGCCGGCCACGATCAGGAGGTTGTTGTCGAGGGTGAAACCGGAGGCGGCCACGGCCAGACCGGTGAACGAGTTGAGGAGCGAGATCAGCACCGGCACGTCGGCACCGCCGATGGGGAGGACGAAGATCACGCCCAGCGCCAGCGACAGCACGGCGGTCGCCACCAGCAGGGGCACGCTCCCGGTCACCAGCGTCCCCACGGCCAGCCCGGCGATGGCCAGCCCGACCACCGCGTTGATGACCTGCTGGGCCGGATAGGTGATGGGCCGGCCGGTCATCAGCTCCTGCAGTTTGGCGAAGGCGATAGCGCTGCCGGAGAACGACACGCACCCCACGAGCACCCCGAACAACACCTCGGCGATCCGGTACACCGCCGGCTTGGCCGGTGCCTCGATGAGGAAGACCACGATGGAGATCAGGGCGGCGGCCCCGCCGCCCACCCCGTTGAAGATGGCCACCATCTGTGGCATCGCCGTCATCTTCACCCGGCGGGCCGCGGGCACCGCCACCGCGGCCCCGATGGCCATGGCCACCAGGGTCAGCACCAGATTGAGCGAGTGGGCCCGCACCGAGGGATAGGCGAACGTGAATCCCACGGCCAGCGTGGCCGCCGCCGCGCCCAGCAGGTTGCCGTTGCGAGCGTGCTTCGGGGAGCTCAGGCCCTTGAGGGCCAGGATGAACCCGATGATCGCCACCAGGTAGATCAGGTCGATCCAGGTGTTGAGGGTCACTGGGCACCATCTGACGACTCGGCTGCGGGCCCATCATCGGCTCCGGGCTTCGTGGCCCGTTCGCCCGGCTTGGCCTTGAACATCTCCAGCATGCGGTCGGTGACCACGAAGCCACCGACGATGTTGAGGGTGGCCAGGATCACGGCCAGGAAGGCCAGGGTGATCTCAACCGCCCCGTGGGCACTCCCCATGATCAGAATGGCCCCGACCAGCACGATCCCGTGGATGGCGTTGCTGCCCGACATGAGGGGCGTGTGGAGGATGCTCGGGACCCGGCCGATGACCTCGTTCCCGACGAATGCAGCCAGTACGAAAATGGTCAGGAACTCGACAATTCCTGTACTCATGACCCCTCCTTCTCCTGCGTCTCGCTCTGCTGCGTCGATCCCTCGCCCACTCCCGGGCCGCCCGGGTCACCCCCGGCTGTCCCGGGCGGGTCGACCGGGTCCGGAGGGGCGGGCACGGCAAGACCCAGAGCCTCGGCGGTCGGCCCGTGGACCACGGTGCCGTCCCGCACCACGCAGGTGCCGACCACGATCTCGTCCTCGAAGTCCGGGGCCAGTTGACCTTCCTTGACCAGCAGCCCGAGGAAGTTGGCGATGTTCCGGGCATAGAGGAAGCTGGCATGGGTGGGCATCGACGCCGGCGGGTTCGACATGCCGACGACGGTGACCCCCTGATGGTGGACGTCCTCCCCGGCCACGGACAGCTCGCAGTTCCCTCCCGAGTCCGCAGCCATGTCGACGATCACCGATCCCTCGGACATCCCCTCCACCATCGCCGTGGTCACCAGGACCGGTGCCTTCCGGCCGGGGATCTGCGCCGTGGTGATGACCACGTCCGAAGCAGCCACCTCGGCGGCCAGGAGCTCCTGTTGCTTGGCCAGGTATTCCGCCGACTGCTCTTTGGCGTATCCACCGGCGCCGTCCTGGGTCTCGAGGGCGAGCTCGACGAACCGTGCCCCGAGGCTCTGGACCTCCTCTTTGGCCGCCGCCCGCACGTCGTAGGCGCGCACCACCGCTCCCAGGCGCCTGGCCGTGGCGATGGCCTGTAGTCCGGCGACGCCGGCTCCCATGACCAGGACCTTGGCCGGTGGGACCGTGCCCGCCGCGGTCATGAACATCGGAAAGAACTTGGCCAGGTGCTCGGCTGCCGACAGGCCGGCCCGGTACCCTCCCACCGTGGCCTGGGAGGAGAGCGCGTCCATCGACTGCGCCCGGCTGATTCGGGGGAGCAGATCGAGGCTGTAGACGGTCGCCCCCTTGGCCGCCAACGCCTGGACGATGTCGGCGGCCGCCACCGGCTGCAAGAAGCTGATGACCGAGACGCCGGCAGGGAGGGCGGCGACCTCCCCGAGCGATGGCGGTTGCACCCGGGCCACGATCGACGCGCCACTGAGGGTGGCCGCCGGGTCGGGCTCAACCGTCGCGCCTGCCTCCCGGAACTCGTCGTCGGAGAAGCGGGCCGCCGTTCCCGCTCCGGCCTCGACGGCCACCTCGACCCCGGATCCGACCAGCTTGGCGGTCACTTCGGGGACGATGGCGACACGATCTTCACCGGGCCGCGACTCTTTGATGACAGCGAGTTTCACGGCCAGAGGTATACAGGCAAATGAGGTGGGCGACCACCTCCCCGTCGATCTCGCCGTCGCTCTCCCCGCCGATGGCCGGGCGTGACGAGCACATCTTCCCTGCTCGTCACGTGGTTTTGGCCCGATCACCCTGTGGCCAGGGTGGATCTCCCAGGCTCAGATCGGTGCCGGTCGCCGGCCGGTCGCCGGAGCCAAGGGCTCAGGCGGCGTCGTCGGAAGACGCCGATCCCGGCTCGTCCTGGTCGAATAACTCGTCGGGGTCGAGCGGGGCGATGTCTTCCAACCCTTCGACCGAGGCCTCGATGTCCTCGGCGTCGGGGGCCAGCCCCCCCTCGGGGCGGAGGGATTGGTCGGCGGGCCCGTCGGCTGCCGCGTTGATCACTTCGGATTCGTCCACCGGGTCGGCCGACACTTCTCCTTCTTCCACCTCGGGGGTGCCGGGGCCGTCCGGTTCGGTCGTCGGGCTGTCATGGGTGACCAGGTCGCCATCGAGGGAGATCAGGCCCTGGCCGTCGTGGACGACCAGTGACCGGGTGGCCGTGCGCGAGAACTGAGGTACATCGGTCCCACCCGCGAACACCAAGGCGTCCTCGCTCGACATCGGCCGGGAGAAGAAGAACCCCTGGGCGGCATCGGCGCCGAACGACCGGACGATCTCCACCTGGGTGGCCGTCTCCACCCACTCGACGATGGTGGACATCCCGAGGGAGTGGGCCATGTGGATCACCGTCTCCACCACGAGCCGGTTGATCCCCTGGGTCGATTCGAGACCGGCGATGAACGAGCCGTCGATCTTCACCGTGCTCACCGAGTTGCGTTTGAACGGTTCGAACGACGACCAGTTGGTGCCCACGTCGTCCACCGACAACTGGACCCCCATCTCCGAGATGTACTTCAGGTCGGCCGAGGCGGACGAATCCACGATGGCGTCCTCGGTCACCTCGAGGGTCAGCTGCCCGCTCCTGAGCCCGGTCTCCTCCAAGGCGGCGGCCACCGCCTTGGACACCTCGCCCCGTCGCAGCTGATGGATCGTGACGTTGACACCCAACTGGATGCTCGGCGACCAGTGGCAGGCCCTTTCACAGGCCTCCATCAGGATCCACCGGGTCAGAGGTCCGATATCCCCACTGACTTCGGCGTGGGGGATCAGCCGGCTCGGCGAGATCAGTCCGTGGGTCGGGTGCTCCCAGCGCACCAGGGCCTCCATCCCGAGCAGGCGTCCGGTGGACAGATCGACGACAGGCAGGTACTCGAGATAGGGCGCCCCGACCAGGGCGAATGTCGGCTCGGTGTCGGTCAGCACCGTCCGGCCGCCCATTCGTCCGTCGAAGCACTGCCATCCGCTGACAGACCTCTCGATGATTCTGGAGTCACCCTGGATGCATCGACCGCCTTCTGCCTGCACTTGAGCGTTTGATCGGGCCCTCCACCGTCGTCCGACCGGGGTCGCGGCCCGACGGTGGACCGGAGGCCGGTCGGGCCCCGGTGGTGCCGACTCCCGGCTGGTAGCTGCCCTTCCTACCTGGGATTCTTCTCCCCCGAATGCTCCACCGCGGCCAGAAATGCCGGTCGCTCCCCACCACCGTGGGCGACGAGGTTGGCGCCGGTGACGTAGCCGGCCAGAGGCGAGGCCAGAAACAGGCACAGTCCGGCCACGTCCGCGGGGGTCCCGAACCGGCCCATGGGCACCGTGGCCGCCACCGCGGCGATCCCCGCCGCACCCCCGTAGTGGTCGTCGGCCGCCTCGGTGGCCACCATCCCGGCACTCAGACAGTTGACCCGCACCCTGGGAGCCCACTCGATGGCCAGGGACTGGGTCAGGTTGATCAGACCGGCCTTGGCCGCGCCGTAGGCCGCCGTGCCCGGCGACGGACGGATCCCGCTGACCGAGGCGATGTTCACGATCGATCCCCCGTCGTCCTGGCCCTGCATGACGGCATTGGCCGCCTGGGCGCAGTAGAGAGGAGCGAGCAGGTTGAGGGCCACGATCGACTCGGAGAAGCGGGCCGAGGCATCGGCGGCGGCCGCCTGGGGTGAGCCGCCGGCGTTGTTGACCAGCACGTCGAGCCTCCCCGAACGGGCCACGGCGGCGTCGATCACCGAGGAGGCCTGTTCGGCCCGGCGGATGTCCGCCTTGACGAAGGTGGCACGGCGGAGCCTCCCGGTCGGATCGACGGCCGCGGGGAGCTCCGACTCGGGCCTGTCGGTTCGCCCGCATACCATCACCTCGGCCCCGGCCGACAGGAACCCCTCGGCGATCCCGCGTCCGATCCCCCTCGACCCCCCGGTCACGACCACCGACCGCCCGGTGAAGTCGAGCGTT
Source organism: uncultured Acidimicrobiaceae bacterium (assembly GCA_963837805.1). GTDB lineage: Bacteria > Actinomycetota > Acidimicrobiia > Acidimicrobiales > RAAP-2 > Bog-756. The sequence goes on along the minus strand of CAWIOU010000024.1, from coordinate 154,422 downwards.
CGAGATCCCATGTCGAACGTGGTCACAGCTGCCTCCCGGTCTCCGACTGGTACTGTCCTGACGCTGTATCAGATCATGCCGAGTGCGTGCCCGCGCTCCCGCCCCCGCCCGCTGACTCCAGCGGCCGGCGGACCGGTGTCCGGGCACCCCAACATCGCCCGGAGCCGGCCATGCCCATCACGTCCCATCAGAAGCTCCCCGGGATCGCCGAGGTGGTCATCGACCATCCGCCGGTGAATGCGCTGGACGTGGCCGGCTGGTTCCAGCTGGCCGATGCGGTGACCGCGGCCGGGCAGGTGGCCGACAACCGGGTCGTCATCCTCAGAGCCGAGGGACGGGGGTTCTGCGCCGGGGTGGACATCAAAGAGATCCAGAACCTCGGTGACGAGGCGTTGATCGGTGCCAACCGGGGCTGCTTCGCCGCCTTCGCCGCCGTGTACGAGTGCGAGGTGCCGGTGATCGCCGCCGTTCACGGGTTCTGTCTCGGCGGCGGGATCGGCATCGCCGGCAACGCCGACATCGTGGTGGCATCCGACGACGCCACCTTCGGTCTTCCCGAAGTGGACCGCGGCGCTCTCGGTGCCGCCACCCACCTGTCGCGTCTGGTCCCGCAGCACCGGATGCGCTCGATGGTGTACACCGCCAAGCCGGCGTCGGCCTCCGAGTTGCACGGTTACGGATCCGTGCTCCGGGTGGTCCCCCGGGACGAGCTGGTGGATGCGGCCTACGAGGTGGCGGCGGACATTGCCACCAAGAGTCCCACCATCCTCCGCCGGGCCAAGGAATCCCTCAACGGGATCGACCCGGTGGACGTCAGGCGGAGCTACCGGTTCGAACAGGGCTTCACCTACGAGCTCCACGTGGCCGGCGTGGCCGACGAGCAACGGGCTGCGTTCGTCGAGAAGCGCGGCGCAGACACCTCGCGATGACCGACAAGCGAATGTCGCTCGACGATCTGGTCGGCGAGTTGAGGAGCGGGATGACCATCGGCATCGGCGGATGGGGATCGCGGCGCAAGCCGATGGCCGCCGTGCGCGCCATCCTGCGGTCGGACCTGACCGACCTCACCGTCGTCTCCTACGGCGGACCCGACGTCGGCCTGCTGTGCGCAGCCGGCAAGGTGGCGAAGGTGGTGTTCGGATTCGTCACTCTCGACTCCATTCCCACCGACCCCCACTTCAAGGCGGCCCGCCAGGGTGGCGCCATCGAGTCCGAGGAGATCGACGAGGGCATGTTCTACCTGGGGTTACTGGCCGCAGCCCAGCGTCTGCCCTTCCTGCCCACCCGGGCCGGATTGGGCTCCGACGTGCTCCGGGTCAACCCGACCCTGCGCACGGTCCGCTCGCCGTACGACGACGGCGAGGAGCTGGTGGCCGTGCCCGCGCTCGGGCTGGACGCGGCCCTGGTCCATGTGAACCGGGCCGACGCCAACGGGTCGGGGCAGATCCTCGGTCCCGACCCCTTCTTCGACGAAGTGTTCCTGGGGGCAGCCGAACGGCGGTTCGTGACCACCGAGCGCCTCGTCGACACCGAGCAGTTCGCCTCGGAGGGACCGCTCCAGACCATGTGCATCAGCCGGCTGTTGACCGACGGCGTGGTGGAGACCCCGGGTGGGGCTCATTTCACCGCCTGTGTTCCCGACTACCCGCGGGATGAGGAGTTCCAGAGGAGCTACGTGGCGGCGGCGGCCGAGGCCGACCTGTGGGCGGCCTTCGCCGAGCGCTACCTGGCCGTGACCGAGGCCGACTATCAGGCCGCCACTCGACCCGGGGATGCCAAGTGAGCACGATGTCCGACACCGTTGGCGACTCCGGCGTCACCCGGGCCGAGTACTGCATCATCGCCTGCGCCGAGGTGTTCCGGGGCGACGGCGAGGTCATGGCCAGTGCCTTCGGGACCGCGCCGGCCATCGGCGCACGGCTGGCCCGGCTCACCTTCGCCCCCGACCTCGTACTCACCGACGGAGACGCCGCCCTCGTGCTGGGGGCGCCGCCGCTGGGCGCCTCGCCTTCGACCTTGGTCCTCGAGTCGCACATGCCCTACCGCCGAGTGTTCGACGTGGTGTGGTCGGGGCGGCGCAACCTGATCATGATGGCCTCGCAGATCGACCGGTCGGGCAACCAGAACATCAGCGCCATCGGGGACTGGGCGCGGCCCAAGGCCCAGCTGGTGGGCGTCCGGGGGGCGCCCGGCAATACGGTCAACCACTCGACCAGCTACTGGGTGCCCAACCATTCGAGGCGGTCGTTCGTCGAGCAGGTGGACGTGGTCTCCGGGGTGGGGTACGAGCGGGCCGCAGCCGCGGGTCCCTCGGCCAGCCGCTTCCACGAGATCCGTCACGTGGTGTCCAACCTCGGCGTGTTCGACTTCGGAACCCCCGACAGGATCATGCGACTCCGGTCGGTGCACCCCGGCGTGACCGTCGAGGAGGTCATGGAGGCCACCGGGTTCGACCTGGTCGTGCCGTCCGATGTCGCCGACACCCGCATGCCCACCCCCGAGGAGCTCGAGTTGATCCGCGACGTACTCGACCCGAAGGGCATGCGCGAGCGCGAGGTCCGCCCGTGACCGATCAGGGCCCGCGGGGGGCGACCACTCCCCCGGCACCTCCGGTTCCCGACCATCCCGCCCTCCACACTCGTTTCTGTCGCCTGGTGGGTGTCCGCTACCCCATCGTCCAGACCGGGATGGGCTGGGTGGCCGGGCCCCGTCTGGTCGCCGCCACCGCCGAGGCCGGCGGACTCGGGATCCTGGCCTCGGCCACGATGACCTATCCCGAGCTGGTCGCCGCCATCGACGAGGTCCGCTCGCGCACCGACCGCCCGTTCGGCGTCAACATGCGAACCGACGTGGCCGATGTCGGCCGGCGGGTGGCGCTGATGATCGACAACGGGGTGAAGGTGGCCAGCTTCGCCCAGGCCCCACAGCCCGAATTGGTGGCCCGGTGCCGCGATGCCGGCCTGGTGGTCATGCCCACCATCGGAGCCCGCCGCCACGCCGAGAAGGTGGCGGGATGGGGAGTGGACGCGGTCATTGCCCAAGGCGGTGAGGGTGGCGGCCACACCGGCTCGGTACCCACTTCCCTCCTGACGCCGGCAGTGGTGGACGCGGTGGGCGACACGGTGGCGGTGATCGCCGCCGGCGGCTTCTTCGACGGTCGGGGTCTGGTGGCCGCGCTGGCCTACGGCGCCGACGGTATCGCCATGGGTACCCGATTCCTCCTGACCCAGGAGAGCCGTGTTCCCGAGGAGGTGAAGAAGATCTACCTGGGCACGCCGGTGACCGGCACGGTGGTGTCCACGGCGGTGGACGGCGCACCGCAGCGGGTCATCCGCACCGATCTGGTCGACCACCTCGAGAAGTCCGGTTGGCTGCGAAGTCTGCCGCGGGCCCTGGCCAACGCCCACTCGTTCCGGCGGGAGACCGACACGTCGCTGCTCGCCCTGGCCAAGGAAGGTCGGGCGCTCAAACACGGCAACGAGCTCACCTGGCCCCAGGTGGTGATGGCGGCCAACGCCCCCATGATGACCAAGGCCGCGCTGGTCGACGGCCGCACCGATGTCGGGGTCCTCCCCACCGGCCAGGTGGTCGGGGAGATCGACGAGCTGCCCACGGTGGCCGATCTGATCGGCCGCATCGTGGCCGAAGCGTCCATGGTGCTCGAGCGGCTCACCGCCGTCCATGATCCATGAAAGGTGACAGGTAGCATGACCGTCCACGGGCGAGGGCGATCGACCGATTCGAGAGGTAGGCGGAATGAAATCAGTACTCGTGACCGGTGCATCATCCGGGATCGGACGGGCCTGCGCACTCCGGCTTTCCGGTGGGGGCCACCGTGTCTTTGCCGGTGTTCGCAAGGACGACGACGGGAAGCGGTTGGCGGACGCCGACGACGGGATCGTGCCGGTCCTCCTCGATGTCACCGATCCGCACCAGATCGAGGCCGTCGCCAGCCGGATCGCGGAACAGGCGGGCGGACTGCACGGCGTCGTGAACAACGCCGGCGTCGCCCGGGGTGGACCGATCGAATACATCCCCACCGACGTGTGGAGGGATCAGTTCGAGGTCAACGTCCTCGGTCAGATCGCAGTGACCAAGGCGATGTTGCCGATGATCCGTGAGACCGGTGGTCGCATCGTGTTCATCGGATCCATCGGCGGCAAGCTCGCCACCATGATGATGGGTCCCTACAACGCCTCCAAGTTCGCCATCGAGGCCGTCGGCGAGTCCCTCCGTCAGGAACTCCACATGTGGGGGATCGGCGTATCGGTGGTTGAGCCCGGCGCTATCAAGACGGAGATTTGGGCCAAAGGTCGGGAATCAGCCGACCACCTCGAACAGGAACTGACGCCGGAAGCGATTTCGCGGTACGCGCCTCATATCGCCGCCATCCGAAAGGGCATCGAGATGCAGGACAAACATGGCATCGACGCTGACGGCGTCGCGGCCGCCGTCGAGCACGCCCTTTTCTCGTCCCGGCCGAAGACCCGATATCTGGTCGGGAGGGACGCCCGCATCCAGAGCGCCCTGGTTCGCCTGCTGCCCGACACCGCCCGTGAGGCGATCGTCCGGAAGTTCGCCGGCCCCTGATCCACGCCTGGATCCACCCATCCGCCTCCTCGAACCTCAAAAGGTCGAGCTTCCCGCTGAAGATACGGACTCCGGTCCCAGCACGGTCAATAGGACGTCGCTGCAGCGGATAAATTGCCCATTGTGCGCGAAATGGCAGTAGGTCATAATCTGGCGTGGCCCTTTTCGCCATTGTTGTGTCAGCTATTGGCGCAGGAACCCTGCTATTTTCACAGCCTCAACATCCCGCCCAGGATCAATGAGTCGCCCAAGTCGGGCTCGTTGATCTCTTGAATACCTGCCTCGAGGAGTTCTGATGTCGGAAGCAGTACAGCCGTCCTCGGGCGACCCGATTCCCCAGGGGGCGGGCCGCGCCAACGCGATGAGCATCGCCGGCGTCGGCGCTGTCACCGGCTACGGCTGGGGAGCGAAGCACCTGTGGGATGGGTTCCTCCTCGGCGAGAGCGCAGTCAAACTGGTCAACGGTCTCGACGGGTACGTCGATGGCGGCCAGGCCTATCTCTCGCTGATCGCTGACGAAGGGGACCGGAACGACGGCCCCAGCCGGTTCATGCGGGCTGCCCGCTTCGCGGCCCGGGAGGCGATCACCGACGCACTCGAACGGGGATGGAAGCCCGGCCCGGTGGTCGGTCTGGTCCACAGTCTCGAAGCCGGCGACATCGAGACGTGGAGCGAGTTCTACCGATCGGGAGAGAGCAGGATCCGGCCGAAGAAATGGGTGAACATGTTGCCCTCGACGGTCATCTCCCAACTGATGAAGGAGAACGATTTCCACGGGCCGACGATGTCCGTCTCGGCCATGTGCGCAAGCTCCAATGCGGCGATGATCACGGCGAAATCATGGCTCGACACGGGTATCGCGTCGGACGTCATCCTGCTGGCCACCGATCTGTGCGGCGTGCCCCAAGTGCTTCGGGGATTCAGCGACCTCGGCGCCGCCATCCTCAGCATGCCGCCTCTCGAAGCCTGCCGTCCCTTCCAGGAGGGTAGCCGTGGATTCGTGGGCGGAGAGGCCGCCGTCAGCATGGTCCTGACCCGGAAGCCGGCCGGTTCGTACGCCACGGTTCTCGGAGGAGCAATGACCATGGACGCATCCAACCTGGTGGGTGTGGCCCCTGATCTCGAGGAGCTCTTCCGCTGCTTCCGCCTGGGACTGGCCACCTCGGGCGTCGATGCCGCCGAGGTCGCCTACATCAATGCCCATGGACCGGGGACGGGCCGAGGCGACGCCGCCGAGGCGGCCGTCCTCGACGAGATCTTCCCGGATGCGGTCGGGATCTTCTCGGTGAAGCCGCTCACCGGACACTGCCAGTCGGCGGCGGCGGCCGTCGAGACCCTGGCCACCATCAACGCATTCCAGACCGGGTTCGTGCCCGCCCCCCGTCAGGTGGCTCCCGGGCATCCCAAACTGGTCGACGGGCGGACCCCCCGGGTGCCGGGGCTGATGGTCAAGTCATCGATCGGGATGGGCGGCTATAACACCGTCGTGGTGATCGCCGAACCCGAGCGCTGACCGGAGCAACAACCGGACCGAAGGCCGAATTGGCAATCGGAGCGACGGCCGATCGATAACTGGGCCGAACAGGCACCCAGAGGCCTACTCCCGGGGTGCCGGGCCCGGCGGCCGAGAACCAGTCGGCCCCGGCCACGATCGGGGCCTTGACAAGGCGGATCAAGGCTAAAGCTCCGCGGACACCGCGCCGATATCTAGGGCCTATGGCCACTGCGAGCAGCTTCGGTGACCGGTCCTCGAAGGTCTCGTTCGATCGGATCGATCTCGAGGATTCACCGTTCGGCGACCGCGTCTTCGAGTTGTCCGACGGCATCGAGCTCGGGGCGAAGGAGCTCAGGTCGGTGACCTGGGTTTATGACGTAGCCAAGGACACCGTCATCTGGTCGTCGTCGATCGAGGAGCTCTTCGGCTTCGAGGAGGGCGTCCGGGGATTCTCCGTGACCAGGGACGACACCTTCGGCATCGACGGCGTCGTCTCCGGATCCGAACAGATCACCGACCCGGAGTACTCGGCGGCCGAGACCCGGTTCGCCGATGGCGCTGACACCGGCGAGCTCCTGCTGGCGCCGATCCTCGCTCCGGTGCGGGCCGGTGTACCTCCGGCTGAGTTCGAGCTCCGGATGACCGTCAACTGCCCCGATGGGGTGGATCACCATGTGGTGGTCCGAGCCTCGCCCATGGACGCTCCGAGCGATTGGGCGGCATCGTCCACCAACCGGACCATGCCCCTCTACGCCGGCGTCGTGGTCGATGTGACCGCCCAGCAGAGTTTCGAGCGGGAACTCGGCGAGCTGGTCGATCGCTACCGCCTGCTCACCGAGGTCTCCCCCGATGTGGTGCTGGTCCACCAGAACGGGTTGCTCGTCTACGGCAACCGTGCCACTGGGCGACTGATCGGCGCCGAGACGGAGGAGGAGTACGCCAAGGCGTTCACCAAGTACTACGGCCGGCCCATCACCGACTTCATGCACCCCGGCGATGTCCCGGCCATGGCCCAACGCCTGTCCCAGCTCACCGAGCCGGGGCAGTTCTTCGAGCACGGCGAGGTCCGGTGCGTGATCCCGGACGGGACGGCCATCGTCATGGAGGTCACCAGCGTCCGCACCACCTGGGCCGGGCAACCCGCGTACCAGCTCATCGCCCGGGACATCTCCGAGCGGCGGGAGGCCGAAGCGGCCAACCGCTACCGGGCCAGCCTGGTGGCGCACGTCTCCGACGCCATCATCGGTATCGGCGCCGAAGGGAAGATCGAGAGCTGGAACGAGGCGGCCCAGGCCATCTACGGATGGAAGGAAGATGAAGTCGCCGGCATGTCGATCAGTGCCGTGGTCACCGCCAACCGCACCGACAGCGCCGCCGTCCTCGAGCGCGGACGGAGGATCCATCGCCGCAAGGACGGTTCGGAGGTCGAGGTCCTGGTGGCCATCGACCCCCTCATCGACGACGACACCCAGCCGTCGGGCTGGGTCGTGGTGTGCACCGAGCTGACCGATGCGCGCCAGGCCGAGGCCGGTCGGCGGGCGGCCGAGGAACGGTACGAGGCGGTGGTGGCCTCGCTGAGCGAGGGCATCGTGCTCTTCGACGAGTTCGGCAACGTCAACGCCCACAACGAGGCGGCCAGCCGGATCCTCGGCGACCGCCTGGAGTCGGGCAACGGTCATCAGATCTTCACCGGCGCCTCCATCGCCATCGAGGCCAACGGACATCCCCTGTCCGCCGAGATGTTCCCCCATGCCCGGACGTTGGCCACCGGCGAGTCCGAGGACGATGTCGTCATCGGTGTCACCGACGCCGGGGGTAAGCGCCAGTGGCTCTCCCTGAGCTCGCGGCTGCTGTCCGGCGCCGGCCAGGTCGACGTACCCATGGTGGTGTGCTCGTTCACCGACGTCACCGACCGCAAGGCAGCCGAGGCCCAGCTCCACTGGCTCGCCTATCACGACTCGCTGACCGGTCTGGGTAACCGCTCGCTCTTCAGCGACGAGCTCGAGCGCGAGCTGATGGTGTCCCTGCAACGGGGGACCAACCTGGCCGTCCTGTTCATCGACCTCGACCGCTTCAAGCTGGTCAACGACTCGTTCGGCCACGCCAGCGGCGACGAGGTCCTGCTGGCCCTGGCCCAGCGGTTCAAGTCGGCGGTGCGCGGTGGTGACGTGGTCAGCCGGTTCTCGGGTGACGAGTTCGTCGTACTGTGCCGCAACGTCCACGACGTCAACGTCGCCGTCAGCCTGGCCACCGAGTACTCGAGGCTGCTGGCCGAGCCGGTGCAGCTGTCGACCGGCCGCAACGTGGTGGTCACCTGCAGCGTCGGCGTGTCCTTCGTCATGCGGGGCCGCCAGACGGCCCAGGACATCCTGCAACAGGCCGACGTGGCCATGTTCCAGGCCAAGAACAAAGGCCGGTCGCGGGTCGAGGTGTTCGACGAGTCGCTGCGGGCCAAGTCGGTCGCCCGACTCGAGATCTACGACGATCTGCGCCACTCCATCGACCACAACGAGCTGGCCGTCCACTACCAGCCGATCGCCTCGGTGGGCGACGACCGCATCGTGGCCATGGAAGCGCTGGTCCGGTGGCACCACCCGTCCCGGGGGCTGCTCGGGCCGATGGAATTCATCCCCTTCGCCGAGGAGACCGATCTCATCTTCTCGCTCGGCCGCTGGGTGCTCCGTGAGGCGTGCCAGACCATGGCCACCTGGCGGCGCGAGCTGCCCGGCGCCGAGAACGCCTACATCACCGTGAACCTCTCGGCCCACCAGCTCAGTGATCCCGAGCTCCTGGACTCCATCGAGTCGGCGTTGACCGATTCGGGTCTGCCCGCCGAGGCGCTGGTGATGGAAGTCACCGAGAGCATGCTGATGAGCGACACCTCGGCGTCGATCGCCATGCTGGGCGGCATCCACGAGATGGGCGTCGGTCTGGCCATCGACGACTTCGGCACCGGGTACTCCTCGCTGGCCCAGCTCAAGCGGTTCCCGGTCAAGATCCTCAAGATCGACAAGTCCTTCGTCGACGGGTTGGGCACCTTCGAGAACGACGAGGCCATCGTCGCCGCCATCGTCCAGTTGAGCAAGGCGCTCGGGCTGGTGGTGCTGGCCGAAGGGGTGGAGACGCCGATCCAGCTGCAACGGGTGGCCGAACTGGGATGCGATCTCTACCAGGGTTACCTGATGTCACGCCCGACCCGGGCGGACAGGGTCGACTTCAACAAGCACGTCTCGGTCGAGCCCTCCTACGACGCCAGCTGACCGGAGCGGCCGCGGCTCGACGCCGACGGCGGCTCACCCGTCCAGGTAGATCCGGAACCCTTCGGCCACGGCCACCAATCCGAGGGACCGGTAGAACTCGTGGGCCTCGTCCCGGTGCTTGGCCGAGAGGAGTTGCACCTTGTAACAGCCCTGGGCCCGGGCGTGGGCGATCGCTTCCTCCATGAGGGCACGTCCGATCCCCCGCCGACGATGAACGGCGGAGACGACCACGTTCTCGACAATGGCCCAGGGCCGGCCCCGGTGGGTGAGGTTCGTGACCACCACCACATCGGCGGTCCCGGCCACCGAGCCACCGTCGACCTCGGCCACCAGGAGCTGCCGGGCGGGTTGGCCGGCGATATCGGCCAGCATCTGCCGGGTCACCTCGATCCCGGCCGGTTGCGCCTCGGTCCGGCCATCGGCCAGCTCGCCGTAGAGCTGATGGAGGGCATCGGCGTCCTCGCTGCGGACCGGACGAATCCTGGGACCGTCGGCTGGGACAGTCGAACGTTCTGGCGCCACCGCCCAAGCATGTTCCGCACCGATCCGGTGGTCAACCGACCCCCGAGGGGTCGATCACCCTTGCCGCCGGGCCCCCGGTCCTACCCCAGGCGTTCGATGATGGTGGCGTTGGCCTGGCCCCCGCCTTCGCACATGGTCTGGAGCCCGTAGCGGGCCCCGGTGCGCTCCATCTCGTTGAGCAGGGTGGCCAGCAGCCGGGCGCCCGAGGCCCCCGTCGGATGCCCGATGGCGATGGCCCCGCCGTTGACGTTGACCTTCTCCATGTCGGGGTGATGTTCCTTCTCCCACGCCAGCACCACCGAGGCGAACGCCTCGTTGATCTCGATGAGGTCGATGTCCTCGAGGGCGAGCTTTGCCTTGGCCAACACCAGGGTGGTGGCCGGGATCGGTGCCGTCAGCATGATGACCGGGTCGTTGGCCGCCACTGCGAAGGTGTGGAACCGTGCCCTCGGCCGCAGGCCGAGTTGGCCGGCCTTCTCCTCCGACATGATCAGCGCCGCCGCCGCCCCGTCGGAGATCTGTGACGAGCTGGCCGCGGTGATCAGTCCGTTCTTGACGAAGCAGGGAGGAAGGGAGGCCAACTTCTCGTAGGTCGAGCCGGCCCGCACCCCTTCGTCGACGGTGAGCGGGCCTTCGCCGGCGGGATCCCCTTCGTCGGTCCCGGCTCGGGCGACCTTGTCCTCCACCCGGGCCCGACGGGTGGCCAACGGCACGATCTCGTTGTCGAAACGGCCTTCGGCGATGGCCCGCGCCGCCCGCTCGTGGGAGCGGAGGGAGAAGCGGTCCATCTCCTCGCGGTCGATCCCCCACCGGGACGCGATCTCCTCGGCACTCAGACCCTGATGGATGAAGTCGAACCGTTCGTGGACCACGGGCCCGTAGGCGTCCCCGGGTCCGTGGTCGGTGGTCGACCCGATGGGCACCCGGCTCATGGCCTCCACGCCACCGCCGATGACCACATCCATGGCCCCGGCCATGACCGCCTGGGCGGCGAAGTGGACCGCCTGCTGCGCCGAACCGCACTGGCGGTCGACCGTGGTCCCGGGCACGGTGTCGGGGAAGCCGGCGGCCAGCGCCGCGTTCCGCCCGATGTTCATGGCCTGCTCGCCGACGGTCATCGTGCAGCCGTAGACCACGTCCTCGACCAGGGCCGGGTCCAGATCGTTGCGCTCGATGAGAGCCCGGAGGGGCTGGGCGGCCAGGTCGACGGCGTGCCAACCCGACAGCCTGCCGTTCTTCTTGCCCACCGGGGTCCGGACCACATCGACGATCACTGCGTTCGGCATGCCTTCATTGTTGCCCATCGGCTGCGGTGGCCGGAAATCAAGGGAGATCACGGGAGTTCACCCGGGCGTTCCGACGGCCGATACCCGGGCCCGGCCGGTTCCCCGGGCCCCCCCGGCCGCCTTCCCCGGGCCCGGCCCGGTCCCCGGGCTCCGCCCCCGTCGACGCCTACCATGGCCACCGGCACCCGGAAGGGTGACGAGGGCGGAGCACGAGGGGCAAGAGGACGAGGGACAGAGGGAGGACTACGGCATGCAGCTCACACCCCGTTACGGGGAACGCACGCTGATCACCTTCGACCTGCCCGTCGGCGACCCGTCCGTCCCGACCCTGCGGCAACGGCGGCGGATGGCCGAACTGCTGGCCGGCCTCGACGAACGGCAGTGGTCGGCGGCCAGCCGGTGTGAGGGATGGGCGGTGCGGGACGTGGTCGCCCACCTGGTCGGCACCAACCGGTTCTGGACCTACTCGATCACCTCGGGGCTGGCCGGCGAGCCCACCCGGGTCCTCACCTCGTTCGATCCGGTGGCCACCCCGAAGGCGATGGTGGAGTCGATGTCGGCGCAGACTCCGGCGGAGCTGCTGGCCCAATTCAACGAGTCCAACGACGGCCTGGCCGAGGCCATCGGCGACCTCGAGCCCGACCAGTGGTCCACGCTGGCCGAAGCGCCCCCGGGCCATCTGGCTCTCGATGCCGTCGTGTTCCACGCGCTCTGGGACGGGTGGGTACACGAACGCGACGTGATGCTGCCCCTGGGCCTGGAGCCTGCGCTCGAGGTGGACGAGCTGACCGGAACCCTGCTCTACGTCTCCGCCCTCGGTCCGGCCATCCTGGCCAGCCAGGGATCGGACCGGACAGGCACCTTGGCCGTGGCGGCATCAGCTTCCGTGCCCCATTTCGTGGTCGAGGTCGGCCCCGCCGTCGTCGTCCGCCGCGGCCCGGCCCCCGACGGGACCGCCACCTTGGCCGGAGACGCGGTCGACCTCATCGAGTCGTTGAGCTACCGGGGCCCGCCCCCCGAGATAGCGGCGGCGGACCGCTGGATGGTCGACGGGCTCGGCCGGGCGTTCGGCGTGGTCACCGGGACCTGATCCGTCGGACCGGGCCTTGCCGGTGCGACCGGCGGCAACCGACCAGCGCCGGCGCGGACCGGGCTCGGACCCCGCTCTCGGGGGAGCCGGCAGGACCGCACCTAAGATGCCGCGACCATGGACCTGCCGATGGACCTGCGATTCACCCCGGCCCAGGAGGCCTTCCGGGCCGAGGCCCGCTCGTGGCTGGCCGCCCACGTCCCCCCGCCCCGGAGCCTCCCGTCGCTGGACACGGCCGACGGGTTCGAGGCCCACCGGGAATGGGAGCGGACCATGTTCGCCGACCACTGGTCGGTGGTGTCGTGGCCCGAGGAGTACGGCGGGCGCGGGGTGGGCATCGTCGAATGGCTCATCTTCGAGGAGGAGTACTGGCGGGCGGAAGCGCCGCTGCGGGTGAGCCAGAACGGGATCTTCCTGCTGGCGCCGACCATGTTCGAGTTCGGGACCGACAGAGCAGAAGGAACGCTTCCTCCCGGCCATGGGCTCAGCCCGGGAGGTCTGGTGCCAGGGTTGGTCGGAGCCGGATGCCGGCAGCGACCTGGCCGGCATCCGCAGCCGGGCCGTCCGGTCGGGCGCCGACGACGGCTGGCTGCTCTCGGGCCAGAAGACATGGGCGTCGCGGGGCGCATTCGCCGAGTGGTGCTTCGGCCTCTTCCGCACCGACCCAGATGCCGAGCGCCACCGCGGGCTCAGCTACTTCCTCATCGACATGAGCACCCCGGGGGTCACCGTCCGCCCCATCCCCCAGCTCGACGGGGAGACCGGCTTCGCCGAGATCTTCTTCGAGGACGTGTTCGTACCCGACCACCTGGTGCTCGGAGAGGTGGGCCAGGGATGGAGCGTGGCCATGGCCACCGCCGGTTCGGAGCGGGGCCTCAGTCTGCGCAGCCCGGCCCGGTACTCGGAGGCCGCCGCCCGACTGGTGGCCCTGTACGCCGAGCGCTCGGCGGTCGACGCGGCCGGCGCGGCCCGGAGTGCGGACGCCGTCGCCCAGGCCTGGATGGATGCCGAGGCCTACCGCCTGAACACGCTGTGGACGGCCACCCGGGTCATGGACGGTGGTTCCGTCGGCCCCGAAGCCAGTGCCAACAAGATCCACTGGTCGGAGACCGACCTGGCCATCCACCGGGCGGCTCTCGCCCTGCTCGGCCCCGAGGCGGAGCTCCACGGCGACGGCATCGACGCGCCGTGGCTGGACGGCTACCTGTTCGCCCTGGCCGGCCCCATCTACGCCGGGACCAACGAGATCCAACGGAACGTCGTGGCCGAGCGCATGCTCGGGCTGCCGCGGGGCTGAGGGGAAGCAGACACGATGCGGTTCGCCTTCACCGACCAGCAGACCGAATTCCGCGACGCGGTGCGCCAGGTCCTGGCCAAGGAGTGCACGGCCGATGATCTGCGGGCCGCCTACCGAGCGCCCCGGGCGCGGAGCCCGCGGTGGACGGTGCTGTCCGAGATGGGCGTGGTCGGCCTCTCGGTGCCCGAGGAACACGGCGGCCTCGGGCTCGGACTCGTCGACCTGGTGCTTCTCCTCGAAGAGTCGGGCGGGTCGCCCTCCCCGAGCCACTGGTCGAGTCGACGGCGCTGGCCGCGCCGCTGCTGGACGAGCTCAGCGGTGGGGCGGCGTGGCTGGAGGGCATCGCCTCCGGATCGGTGGCCGCCGCCGTGGCCGAGCCCTCCGCCGGGCCGGCCGACGCGACCCCGCCGGTGGCCGCAGCCGACGGTGCCGACCTGCTCGTGCTGTTCGTCCCCGGTGACGGCTCCGACGACGGCCCCGGCCCCGAGGTCCACCTGGTGCCGGCCGAGCAGGTGACGGTGACCCCGGTCCCCTCCCTCGATCCCACCCGTCGGCTTGGCGTCCCGACATGGACGCCCACCCCCGACACCCGGCTGGCATCGGGAGCGGCCGCCGATTCGGCCATCCGGCGGACCCGCGACCGGGCCGCGGTGGCCACCGCCGCCCAGCTGCTCGGGCTCAGCGAACGGATGATCACCATGGCCGCCGAGTACGCCAAGGCCCGCCATCAATTTCGGCAAACCGATCGGGAGCTTCCAGGCCGTCAAGCACCTGCTGGCCGGCGCCCAGGTCAAGCTCGAGTTCGCCCGGCCGGTGGTCTACGCCGCGGCCTGGTCGCTCGACGAGGGCGAGCCCACCGGTTCGAGATCGGCCTCCACGGCCAAGGCCTACGCCTCGGATGCCGCCACCGAGGCGGCCCGGGTGGCCCTGCAGGTCCACGGGGCCATCGGCTACACCTGGGAGTGCGATCTCCACCTGTTCCTGAAGCGGGCGTGGGCGCTGGCCGAGGCGTGGGGGTCGGCCGCCGACCACCGCCAGCGGATCCTGGGCTCGCTCACCGCCTGATCGCTGCCGGGGCAGGGCGTCCCGGCCAACGGGTGGCTCGTTGTCGGCGGCCCGTCCGGCCGACCGAGGCGGGCCGGCTCGCCGGCCGCCGGGTTCCCCGGGCTCGGCCGGGCGGGCCGGTCGGGTCGCCCCTCAGGCCGTTCACATTTGCGCCGGCCCTCACCATTTGCGCCGGGCGGTACCCGCGGCGCGCTCAGGGAACGGCGTAGGCGTAGACGGGCATCCCGTTGTACCAGGCCGACCTCGAGGGCAGATACGGTCCGTTGACCACCACGGCCAGCGAACCCGACGGCGCCGGGCCGGCGTCCCCCTCGACGGTGACGATGGCCCCGTCCGGCCAGACCTGCATGACCAGACCCACGTGGAGCGAGGTCGCCGTCGACCACGGCCCGGTCCCGTAGAGCACGGCATCCCCCGGCGCCGGTTGCGCCGTAGGAGCCAGGACCGCGGTGCGGCCGGCCGCCCAGTCGAAGATGCTGCCGGTGAAGGGGTAGGACGGGATGGGCACGCCCGCCTGCTCCCACACCCAGGTGGCGAACAGCGCGCACCACTCCTCGCACGGCCCGTAGGGATTGCAGAAACTGCCGCTGTCGGGGTCGCTGGCCACCTGGCTGTTGGCCACCGAGACGATGGCGGCCTCGGTCGGGTTCGGCGACGGGCTCCCCGGGTTGGAGAACGAATAGGACCAGCCGTCGGGTTCGAGGAGCCAGTAGCCACGCCCGTCCGGGGTCAGGGCCATGCCCGCCACCGGGGGCACGTCGGTCGGGTCGCCGCCGAGGCCGCCACCCAGTGATCCGTAATAGCCCGCCGACCCGAACGGGAAGATCTCCCCGTCGGTGGACACCATCAGGTAGCCCCCGTCGTGCGGGGAGGCCACCATGGCCACCACCGGATCGTTGAGGGGCCTGCCCCCCGTCGATCCGAAGAACCGGGCGTCGCCGAAGGAGAAGATGCCCCCGTCGGACGCCACCAACCAGTAGCCCTTGCCGTCGGAGGTGGGGGCCATGCCCGTCACCGGCTGGTTCAAGGGCGTGCCGCCCATCGAGCCGAAGAACCGGGCGTCGCCGAACGAGAAGATGCCCCCGTCGGACGCCACCAACCAGTAGCCCTTGCCGTCGGGCGTCGACGCCATCCCCACGACCGGCTGGTTGAGCGGCGTTGCGCCCATCGAGCCGTAGAACCCCGCGTCCCCGAAGGCGAAGACCCCGCCGTCCATGGCTCCGAGCCAGTACCCGTTCCCGTCGGGCATCGCCGCCATGGCCACGACCGGGCCGGTCAACCGGAGGGCGCCCAGCGAGCCGTGGAACAAGGCCCCGCCCTCGGAGAACACGCCGCCGTCGGCCGAGGCCAGCCAGTACCCCTGGTGGGCGGCGGTCGACGCCGGGTCGAGGGCCATGGCCACCATGACCGACTCGAGCGGAACGGCCGACGGGGTGTTGATGGGTTGCGCGTCACCGAAGTCGAAGACCCCGCCGCCGCCGTAGACGTGGGGGTGGGGGTGGGGGGTGTTGGCCGTGTTCGCCGGCTTGGAGTGGGCGGGCTCGGCCGCCCGGGCCGACGACGTCGGGAGGGAGAGCATGACCCCGAAGGTCAGCGCGGCGACCACCAACGCCACGGCCCTGATCCTCATCCGTGGGGCCGGCCCCCGGTCGATCAAGGGATCGTCATCGGGTGGGGGTGGGCCGTCGGGCCGGAGCACATCGGGCCATGTTACAAACGCCCGGCCGGACCCCGGTACCGGCCTGGTGAGGCGATAAAAACCACCCTGGGCACTGGTGGGAAAAGCACGCAGAATGATATTGTGGTCGAATCACCACTAAGAGTGGTAACACCCGGATGAGAGGGGCAGTCGATGGAAGCAAGCGACCGGTGAGCGCGTGGCCCGAGCAACCCGAACCCTTCATCCGGGGTGCGGCCTATCCCGCCTCCGGCGACGTCCCGTACCCCCGGGCCAACCCCACCGACACGGCCAGACTGTCCGCCGACGTCTGGAGTTCGGCCGGCGTCCCGGTCGGCATCCGTCTCGAGCTGGTCGGCGACGCCCGGGCCATCGACATCGCCTACCGCACCACGTCCGGCAACCTGGGCTACCGCGGCGACGGCGCCGGGATCACCTTCTCGGTATGGCGCGGAGGCCGCAAGGTGTGTGAGGAAGAAGCCGTCCTCGGCGACGGGCTCATCCGACTCTCGCTCGGTGCGGGGCCCCCCGACAAGCCGGCCATCATCTACCTGCCCGAGGGCATGCAGCCGGTGGTCCTCTCCCTGACCGCGGTCAAGGGCGAGATCGCCCCGGCCCCGGCGCTGCCCCGGTGGCTCGCCTACGGGGACTGGACCACCCAGGGCTGGATCGCCTCCGGCCCATCCCAGGGCTGGGCCGCCATCACGGCCAGGAAGACCGGACTGAACCTGGTCAATCTGGGCTACGCCGGCGCCGGTCGCGGTGAGATCGTCTCCGCCGAGCACATCGCCGCCCTCACCGCCGAGATCATCACCATCGCCTACGGCGAGAGCTGCTGGACCCGTGTCCCGCACAGCGCCGGCATGGTCGGCGAGGGGTTCCGGGCCTTCTTGGACGTGGTGCGGCAGGGCCACCCGACCACCCCGGTGGTCGTGGCCAGTCCCGTCCTTCGCCCCGACGCCGAGGAAGTGCCCAACAAGCTCGACACGACCCTGGGCGACATCCGGCATGCCATCGAATCGGTGACGCGGGAGCGGATCGTCGCCGGTGACAATTACCTCTCCCTGGTGGCCGGCGAAGGGATCATCGAGGCTCACCACCTGACCGACGGGATCCACCCGGGCGACGAAGGCCATAAGCGCATCGCCTCCACCATGACCAAGGCCCTCAACGCTGCCATCGAATCGAGCCGCCGCGCTCCGGACTCCGACCTCTTGCGGAACGGCATCCGTGGACTCGATTCCGATGGGGAGGCTCTCGACTCCGAAGTCGAGGACGGGACGGAAGGTTCGGCGTCGGGCGGATCGTCGCGGTCGTTGTCTATGTCTGACCGGTCGGCGTCGGGCAGGGCGCGCTCGTCATCGGGTGGGTCCGGTCGGTCGGGTCGCAAGTCGGTCAAGTCGGGCAGCACGTCGGGAGGGTCCGGTCGTGGGTCGGTCGCTACGGACGACTCGGTTGGTGCGGACGGGTCGGTTGGGGTGGAGGGGTCGGTTGAGGTGGACTCGGTTGGAGCGATCTCGGTTGGAGCGGACGGGTCGGTGGCGCCGGACGTCTTCGATGACATGGGCGATTCGGTCGGGTCGGATCATGCTGTCGATTCGCTCGACTCCAGCGACTCGGACGACTGGATCGACTCCGATGACTGGGCCGACTCGGACGACTGGGTCGAATCGGACGACTGGGTCGGCTCGGACTACTCCCTCGGCTCCGTCGACTCGGACGGCTCCGTCGACTTGGACGGCTCTATCGACTTGGACGGCTCCGTCGATTCATCCGAGTCCGACGCTTGGGTCGACTCGGATTGCTCCGACGACTCTGGCTACTCCGACGATTCTGGCTACTCCGACGACGCGGTCTACGTCGACGACGCGGTCTACTCCGTGGATTCCGACCATTCGGATGATTCGGCCGACTCGGCCGACCATTCGGACCATTCGGACGATTCGCAGGATTCGGAGGTTTCGGAGATTTCCGGCAACACGCGCGGCTCGGGGAAATCCGGCAAATCCAGCAATTCCGGCAAAACTGCCGCTTCATCGGTGCACTGACGTACTGTTCCCGTCGACAGGAGCATGCTGTTCCGTCGGTGGGCAACGGCCGCCGACGGCGCACCCGATGACAAGCACGAAGAGGCCGGAGACCCACCATGGAAGCCACCACCCTTATTGATTCATTCCGCGTCGACGGAAAGGTGGCAGTGGTCACCGGAGCCGGGAGCGGGATCGGCCGGGCCAGCGCCATGGCGCTGGCCGGAGCCGGGGCCACGGTCATCTGCGCCGACATCTCGCCCGAGACGGCCCGGGCCACCGCCGAAGAGATCACGGCTGGCGGCGGTGTGGCCGAAGGAGCGTCGCTCGACGTGTCGGACCGGGTCCAGGTGGACGCCCTGGCTCAGCGGGTGGCGAGCGAACGTGGCGGTATCCACGTGTGGTGCAACATCGCCGGGATCATGCTCGGAGGTCCGTTCTTGGACGAGCCCGAGGAGGCACTCGACCGGATCCTGGCCGTCAACCTCAAGGGGGTCTTCTTCGGCTGCCAATCCGCCGGGCGGATCATGGTAAACCAGCCCGAAGGGGGCAGCATCATCAACACCTCGTCGGCCGCCGCCGATGCTCCCAGCCCCAACATCGGGAGCTACGCCATCTGCAAGGCCGGGGTGGTCCAGATGACCAAGACGCTGGCCGTCGAGATCGGGAAGAAGCACGTCCGGGTCAATGCCGTGGCCCCCGGCTTCGTCATCACCGGCATGACCACCGGATTCTTCGGTCAGGCCGAGCAGGATGCTCTGGTCGAGGTGATGCGCAAGGGCGCTCCGCTGCGCACCGTGGGCGAGCCCGAGGACATCGCCGCCGCCATCCTCTACCTCGCCTCGGACGCCTCCCGTTTCATGACCGGCCAGGTCATCCGCCCCAACGGCGGCGTGGCCATGGTCTGAGCCGTCCCCTCGCTTGTTTTTGGGCCGGGCCGGTTGAGCGGGGTTCCGCCTCCCGGCTCCCGGCCCGGCACCCCGCGCCGATCCCCCTGGCGGAAGAGGATGGGCGCAAACCATCAGGTCGGAGTTGGGGTCGGCGGAAACCCGTACTCGACAACCTGATGCCGTAGTTGATACCCGGGCCAATCGGGATCAAACCTCGGAATTCCTCGGAATTTTTCACATTCTCGTCCCAGGGCCGATGAGGTCCTGAAACGAGTGTCACACCGGCCGGGCAGGATGGGTGCATGGCGGATCGGACCTCCACAGCGCAGCCGGGCCGGCGACCGGTTGCCGTCGCCCCTCCGGTTGTTGACCCTCCCGATGCCGGCGCCCTCCTGGCGGCCATCGAGGTGGTGGCCTCGTTCGTCTCGACCTGTGAGGCGGCCCGCTACGACCGAGACGACGCCGCCTCGCTGGTGGCCGCCTTCTCCCGGGGCAAGCGGTTGTGCGCCGCCGGGGAGACCCTGGTGGCGGCCCGGGCCGCCGAGTGCCACGCCCATCTGTCCCTCGGCCACCGGTCCCCGGCCGACTGGCTGGCCGCCGTCACCGGGGCCTCGGTGGGCGAGGCGGCCGATGTCCTCAAGGTGGGTGAGGCCCTCCCCTCCCAGCCCGGGGTGGAGGCGGCCCTGCGGGGCGGGAAGCTCACCCCGTCCCGGGCCAAGCTGGTGACCGGGGCGGTCCGGCGCAACCCGCAGAAAGAAGCCGAGCTGGTGCGGGGGGCCGAGGCCGACACCTTCCGCCAGCTGAAGGACCGGTGCCTGCGGGCCCGGGCCGAGGGCCGCCGGGCCGAGGACGCCGACGCCGCCCACGCCGCCCTCCACGCCGCCCGGCGGTGCCGCACCTGGACCGACGAGGAGGGGGCCTTCCGCCTCGACGCCCTCCTCACCCCCGAGGCCGGCGCCTCCCTCCTGGCCTCGCTCACCCGCCAGTCCGACCGCTTCTTCCGGGCCGCCCGCACGGCCGGGGTCCACGAGCCGGGCGAGGCCTATGCGGCCGACGCCCTGGTGGCCCTGGTCACCGGGCGCGGCCTCCTGCCCGCCTCCCGGTCCGGGGCTGGCCCCAAGGCCGTCGACCCGACGGGCGGCGACTCCAAAGCCGGCGACTCCAAAGCCGGCGACTCGAAGGGCGGCGACCCGAAGGGCGGCTGCCGGGGCGGCTGCTGCGGCCCCACCGAGCCCCGGGCCATGGTCCAGCTCCGGGTGGACCTGGCCGCCCTGCGCCGGGGGTCGGTGGCCAACGGGGAGACCTGTGAGATCCCCGGCGTCGGCCCCGTCTCGGTGCGGACGGCCACCGAGCTGATGGGGGACGCCTGGGTCGACCTCATCGTCTCGGACGGGGTGGACGTGACCACCATCTGCCGGATGGGCCGCTCCCTGCCCACCCCTCTGCGCACCGCCCTGGTGGAACGGGACCGCTGCTGTGTGGCCCCGGGCTGTGATGCCACCCGGGGCCTCGAGATCGACCACTGGCAGGTCGACCACGCCGCCGGGGGGCCGCTGTCCATGGACAACCTGGCCCGGCTGTGCCGCTACCACCACTACCTGCGCACCCACCAGGGCTTCGTCCTGGCCGGGGGGCCGGGCCACTGGACCTTCGAACCACCCGAGCACCCCAAGGCCCGCCGGACCCCGGGCCGCCGGACCCCGGCCCGCAGGTCGAGGGCGGGGTCGACCAACGGCCCGGGCGTTTCCTCCTCGGGGTCCACCGACCCGCCGATGTTCACCGTCGAGGAGTGAGACGGCGGGTTCACCGCCGTTGAACCGCACCCCCGGATCCGCCGGCGGCACCTCCCGCGGAGGGGACGGCGGACACCAATGTGGGGCGCGGCAGCACCTGACGGACCGTCAGACCAGGCAGTACACTCGGCTTCATGTCCGACATGCCCTGGATCATCTCCGTCGACGACCACGTAGTTGAGCCTCCCAACGTGTGGATGGATCGCCTCCCGAAGAAGTACCACGACGTCGGCCCCCGGATCGTGCGGGCCCCGATGGGGGAGATCACCTTCGTCGGCGGCAAGCTCACCGTGGTGCCCGGTTCCGAAGGGCTCCCCACCGACTGGTGGTACTACGAGGATCTCAAGCGACCGCTGCTCCGGGTCGACTCCGCCGTGGGGGTGCCCCGCGACGAGGTGACCATGCGGGGTGTCACCTATCAGGACATGCGACCAGGCTCCTATGAGGTGAAACCCAGGCTCGAGGACATGGACATCAACCACCTCGAGGCCTCGCTCTGCTTCCCGACCTTCCCGCGCTTCTGCGGTCAGACCTTCACCGAGGCCGAGGACAAGGAGCTCGCCCTCCTGTGTGTCAAGGCCTACAACGACTGGATGGTCGATGAATGGTGCGGACCCGAGGCCAAGGGACGCCTGATCCCGCTGACCCTTGTCCCGCTGTGGGACGCGGAGCTGGCCGCGGCCGAAGTGCGCCGCAATGCAGACCGCGGGGTCCGGGCGGTGTGCTTCAGTGAGATCCCTCCCTTCCTCGGCCTGCCCTCCGTGCACGATCCCGGCCACTACTGGGACCCGTTCTTCCGGGCCTGCGAGGAGACCGGGACGGTGATCAATATGCACATCGGATCGTCGTCCAAGATGCCCTCCACCTCGGCGGACGCTCCCCCGGCCGTCGGATCCACCCTCACCCACTCGAATGCCACCTACTCGATGGTCGACTTCATGTTCTCGGGGGTGCTCGTGCGGTTCCCCGAGCTCAAGCTGGCCTACGCCGAGGGCCAGATCGGCTGGATCCCGTACATCCTCGAACGCGCCGACAACGTGTGGGAGGAGAACCGGGGATGGGGCGGGGTGGCCGACATCGTGCCCGAACCGCCGTCCACCTACTTCCATCGCCAGATCTACGGCTGCTTCTTCGACGACGCCTTCGGATTGAAGAACGTCGAGTCGATCGGGGTCGACAACATCACCTACGAGTCCGACTACCCCCACTCCGACTCGACCTGGCCCAACACACGCCAGATCGCCGAGAAGCAGATGAAGGACCTCACCGACGAACAGATCTACAAGATCGTCCGGGGCAACGCCATCAAGCTCTACGACCTCGACTTCAAGTGACGTCCACGGTTCGAGCGACTGTGCCGGGTCGAGTCGACTGCGCCGGCTCGAGCGACTACCACGGCCTAAGACCCACCTTCCATGGACCTGCGCTACACCGACGCCGAGCAGGCGTTCCGGAGCGACCTGCGCCGCTGGCTGGCCGGCGTCCTGCCCACCCTCCCGACGAAACCGTCGCCAAATGACTGGCCCGGGCGTCGCGCCTATGACATCCACTGGCAGCGCCTCCTGTTCGATGCCGGCTACGCCGGTGTCGACTGGCCGGTCGAGGGTGGCGGCCGCGGGTCGTCCCCGGTGGAGGAGCTCATCTTCAAAGAGGAACTCGAACGGGCCCACGCCCCTTATGTCGGGGTCAACTTCGTGGGCCTCCTCCACGCCGGCCCGACCATCATCGCCGAGGGAACACCCGCCCAGCGTCAGCGCTACCTCCCCCCGATCCTCCAGGGAGAAGAGGTCTGGTGCCAAGGTTTCTCCGAGCCCGACGCCGGCAGCGACCTCGCCTCCCTCCGCACCCGGGCCGTACGGGACGGTGACGACTACGTGGTGACCGGATCGAAGATCTGGACCTCCCACGCCGAGGTGGCCGACAACTGCGAACTGCTGGTCCGCACCGGCGCCGACGACAGCCGCCACCGCGGCATCTCGTGGCTGATCCTGCCCATGGACACCCCGGGCGTCGACATCCGCCCCCTCGCCACCATCGCCGGCTCGACCGAGTTCGCTGAGCTCTTCCTCGACGAGGTGCGGGTGCCGGTGGACAACCGGGTGGGCGACGAGAACGACGGCTGGCGGGTGACCATGGTCACGCTCAGTTTCGAACGGGGCACCGCCTTCGTCGGCGACCTGCTCGAAGCCTTCGAACTGCTCAACTCGACGGTGGCCCTGGCTCAGCGGACAGGAGCATGGTCGGACCCGGGGACCCGGCGGCAAGCCGGTCATCTGCGAGCCGAGCTCGACGCCCTGTGGGCCCTGACCAAACGCAACGTGTCCCAGGCCGCCCGCACCGGCATCCCCGGGATCGGCGGCACCCTGTTCAAGCTGGCCTATACCGAGACCCGTACACGGCTCGGGGAGTTCTCGCTCTCGGTGTTGGGCCGGGCCGGGCTGGCTGCCGATGACCCTCCCGGAGCCGACGGGTTGGGCGACCTGCCGGCAGAGACCATGGTCGAGGACTGGCTCCGAGGGATCTCGCTGACCATCGCCGCCGGCACCTCCCAGATCCAACGCAACATCGTCGCCGAGCGCATCCTCGGCTTGCCCAAGGAGCCCCCCGCCGGTGCCCTATCGGGTGCCCCGGCCCCGGCCCCGAAGAGCTGACCGACGTGGACTTCGAACTGACCGAGTCGGAGACCGACCTGGCCGCGGGAGTGCGCCAGCTGTGTCAGGGCCGCTTCCCCCTCGGCGGGATCCGTCGCCTCGAAGGCGCCGACCGGGTGGTGGACCGCTCGAGCTGGCGCGAGCTGGGTGAGGCCGGCGTGTTCAATCTGTGTCTGGCCGAGGAGGCCGGTGGCGTCGGGCTGGGGCTGACTGAGGCGAGCCTGGTCTTCGAGGAGTTGGGACGGGCACTGGTCCCGGGTCCACTCGTGGCGTCCCATCTGGCCGCCGGCCTCATCGACGGCGCCGACGACGGCTCGGTGGTGGTGGGTCTGATCGAGGCCACGCCGGCCCCGGGGAGCACGAGCCTCACCAGCGGCAAGGCCGCGATCCCCACCGTCATCGAGTGGCTCGATGACGTCGACGTCCTCCTCGTTCTCTCCGACCAAGGGATCGCGTCCCTCGACCCCCGGTCCCTCGAGGCCGCTCGGTTGGAGCGACCCATGGATCCGCTGACTCCGATGTGGACGCTCACCACGTTGCCGCCGGGAACCCCCGTGGCCGGACCCGACATCGCTTCGTGGTGGCGTCGGGACGGCGCGGTGCTCACCGCCGCACTCCAGGTGGGTGCGGCGGCGTGGACCACCGAGCTGGCCGTCGAGTACGCAAAGCAGCGGCGTCAGTTCGGACGGCCCATCGGTGGATTCCAGGCGGTCAAGCATCTGTGCGCGGACATGGCGGTGCGGACCGAGGTGGCCCGGTGCGCCGTCCAGGCCGCCGCCGTCACTGTCGACCAGCCCGACGTCGGCGACGGCAACGTGGCCGCAGTCGGAGCCAAGCTGCTGGCCGACGAAGCCGCCATCACCAACGGAAGGTCCTCGATCCAGGTCCACGGCGGGATGGGGTTCACCTGGGAGGTCCCGGTGCACCTCGCCTACAAGCGGGCCCGGGTGTTGGCCACCCAGTTCGGTACGTCCGAGGAGCTGGCCGAATCGTTGGCTGACTCATTGACCGAGGCGCTGGGCGAGGCCGGAGAGCGGGCCACGTCCCTCCCCGACACCGGGGCGTAACCTGATCCGGTGAGCGCCTCCCCCATCACCCCTCCGCCGGACACCGTCACCGTCCTGCCGCCGAACAGGACGGTGTTCGGGATGCAGCTGCCGGTCCAATCACAGTCGACCATCTACGTGCAGCCCTGGGAGCCCGCGGCCGGTCCGGAGGAACTGGCCCAGGTCGCACTGGCCTGCGAGGCCGCCGGCTTCTTCTACGTCGGCGTGTGCGACCACACCCTCATCCCGTCCCGGTTGGCGGGCGCCATGGGCACCACCTGGTACGACACCGTCGCCACGCTCGGCTGGCTGGCCGGGATCACCACCGACATCCGTCTCCTCTCCCACATCTACGTGGTCGCCCTCCGCCACCCGTTGCGGGCGGCCAAGGAGTTCGCCACCCTCGACGTGCTGTCCGGTGGCCGGATCATCTGTGGGTTGGGGGCCGGGCACGTGTCCGAGGAGTTCGACCTGATGGGCCCGGCGTTCGAGCACCGGGGGCCGGCCACCGATGAGGCCATCGCCGGATTGGCCGCCGGATTGTCGTCCGAGTACCCGGTGCTCACCGGCCCCCGCTGGCCGGCGTCCGACGTCGGACTCAAGCCCCGGCCGGTTCAGACCCCCCGACCACCCATCTGGGTCGGCGGTTCGTCCCCCGCCGCGCTCAAGCGCGCCGCCCGCTTCGGCGACGGATGGCTCCCGCAGTCGCTGGGGCCGAACGTGGAGCTCCTGGGCACGCTGCGCCGGATGCGCGAGGAGTACCGCGGCGGGGCGCCGATCGACGTCGGCGGCATCGCCGACTTCTTCTATGTGGGCACGCCGCCGTCCGGACTCGAGTTGCCCAAGGGAACCGTGGCCGGTCCCGCCGAGCAGGTGGCCGAGTACCTCCGCCCGTTCACCGAGTCCGGCGTGGGCCAGGTGCAGGTGCGCTTCCCGTCCCGGTCCGCCGACGAGCTCTGCGATCAGATCGCCGCCTTCGGCCGGGAGGTCACTCCCCTGGTGGGCCAGTGAGCCGGGATCCGAGCGGGCGCGGTCGCACCCGCCGCCTGCTCGTGCTGGGCCTGGCTCTGATGGTGGTGGCCGGTCTGGTGGTGGCCGACGTCGTCACGCTGGCCAAGGCCAAACCCAGCTTCAAGAACGAGACCCGGAGCTTCCAACAACTGCTGACGCCGTCGGCCACGCCACCCTCGCCTTCCGCCTCGAAGCCTCACCCGTCCTCGACGACCACGACGACGGTTCCGGCACCGGCCACGACGTCGTAGGGCAGCTCGGCCGGGCCGCCGCTGCCGGTCAGGGTCTGGGAGCGGTGGTCGTCGTCCCAGTCCCCGAGCCGCCGGGTGCCGACGATGTCGTCGTGGAACCTGATGTCCCCGGGTGGGTGGTGGTGGTCGACTCTGTTCCCGGAGTCGTCGTTGTCGGTACCGGCTGACCGGGAGCGGTGGTGCTCGTCGACACGCCGGTGTGGGCGCCGGACGTGGTGGACGTGGTGGGCCGGATGGTCGTGGAGGTGGTGGACGACGTTGTCGTCGTGGAGGTGGAGGTCGAGGTGCCGGGCAACGGCACTGTGAAGGATCCGCTGGGGCCGGAGCAGGAGCCATTGGGGTCGCAGGTGATCGCCGCCGACTTCGGCGGGTACAGATAGCAAAGGGTCCCGAACCCGAGAAACAAAATGATCAGCAGCAGCGTCGACCGCCGGATGGGCAGCCGCCGGTGGACCGGCACCGACATCCATCCCACCAGTGCGCTGTGCTTCTCGACCGGTGCCTCGGCGTCGGCGCCATCAGAATCGGAGTCTTCGTCGGGAGCGCTGAACCCCCGGGTTGCGGGCTGCCGTACCGTCGGGTCGATCCGGTTGACCTGGGTGTCGTCAGAATCGTCGGTCATCGGTCCATGCTCGCCGGGCGGTTCACGCTCAACGGACCCACCAGCCTCACCGGCGCGCACCACACCCACCAGTCGGTCCAGTCGGTCCAGTCGGTCCAGTCGGTCCACTCGACCATACGCACGCCGTTCACGATGGAGCCGGGTCACCGATCGAGGGCGAGGTGACGCCGGCCGACCGTAGAGCGGTCGCCGCCCGGAGCCGGATCTCGCGGGCCACCTCGAACTGACGCCCGGGGAGGGTCCGGGCAATGAGGCGGAGCTGCACATAACCGACGTCGATGGTCTCGACTCCGGCCACCACCGGCGAGCCGAGGAGGAGGTCCTTCCACCGGGGGTCGGCAGCCATCTGGGCGACCACCTCCTTCAACAGCGAGGTGACCTGCTCGAGGTCCTCGGTGACCGCCACCGGAATGTCGACGACCGCCTTCGACCAGTCCTTCGACAGGTTGGTGACCTGGCGCATGGCGCTGTTGGGCACCACCACCAGCTCGCCCTGGGCGTTGCGCAGCTTGGTGACCCGGAGGGTGACCTCCTCGACGGTTCCGGTGATGCTCACCGCCGATCCGGGTACCGACAGCCGGATCAGGTCCCCGAAGGCGAACTGGTGCTCGGTCAGTAGGAAGAACCCGGCCAGCAGGTCGCCGACCATCTGTTGGGCGCCGAACCCGAGCCCGATACCGATGACGGTGGCCGGTGCCACCAGGGTGGTGAGGGGGATCCCCAGCCGGTCGAGGGCGAGGATGCCGGCGATGAAGGAAGCCAGGGCCACGACCGACCATTCGACGGCCTCGCTGACCGCCCGCGACCGCTTGAGGCTCTCGGAGGCCAATGCGCCCGATTCGATCTGCCGACGGATCTGGTTGTCGATCCACCGGCGCCGCCGCGCCCCGAACCAATGTGCGAACCGGACGAAGAGTGCGGCCGCCGAGGACCAGCACGACGGCCGGGAGCAGGTGGTTCTGGAGCCAGGTGTGGTCGATGTCCGGAAACTACCATCGACCCTCGGCGCTCCCCGGCCTCCGCCGGGCCCCGGATCGTTCGGCGTCCCGGCCCACCCGTCCCGCCATCCCGCCGCCGACGCCTCTCCTGGGCGGGATACGGCGAAGCGCCATAAACTGACGGTCAGTCAGCTCAGCGGCCGGCCCGCCGGGTCTCACGCACCACCTACCCGCCACCGCCGCACCCATCTCACCCAGCGAAGGGAACACCACATGCTCGACTACGTGATCCGAAACGGCCTGGTCGTGGACGGTACCGGGAGGGCGGGGCGACGGGCCGACGTCGGGATCTCGGACGGCAGGATCGTGGCCGTCGGCCAGGTCGACGAGCGGGGCACCACCGAGCTCGACGCCGAGGGCCTGGTGGTGGCCCCGGGAATCATCGATCCCCACACCCACTACGACGCCCAGCTGTTCTGGGACCCGACCGCCTCCCCGTCGAACCTGCACGGGGTGACCACGATCATCGGGGGCAACTGCGGCTTCACCCTGGCGCCGATCAAGGCCGCCGACCACGACTACATCAGGCGGATGATGGCCAAGGTCGAGGGCATGCCCCTGGTGGCCCTCGAGAACGGACTCCCCTGGGACTGGACCAGCTTCAGCGACTACCTGAGCAAGCTCGAGGGCAACCTCGGGGTCAACGCCGGTTTCCTGGTCGGGCACTGCGCCCTCCGCCGGTGGGTGATGGGAACCGACCGGGGTGCGGAGGTCGCCTCCGACGAGGAGATCACCGAGATGACCCGGCTGCTGGCCGAGTCGCTCGAAGCCGGCGGTTTCGGGTTCTCCTCCTCGCAGTCCCGCACCCACTCCGACGGTGACGGCAATCCCATCTCGTCCCGCAACGCCGACCGCCGCGAGATGTTGGCCTTCTGCGAGGTGGTGCGCGACCACCCGGGCACGACCCTCGAGTACATCACCAACGGGTGCCTCGACACCTTCACCGACGAGGAGATCGACCTGATGGTGGCCATGACCACCACCGCCCGCCGGCCGCTCAACTGGAACCTCCTCACCGTCGACTCACGCACGCCGGACAAGACCCGGCGCCAGCTGGAGGCGTCGGCCGCCGCCGCCCGGGCAGGAGGCCGCATCGTCGCCCTCACCATGCCCACCCTGGTGCCCATGAACATGAGCTTCCGGACCCACTGCGCCCTCTTCCTGATCCCCGGGTGGGGCGATGTGATGGGACTGCCGCTCGAGGAGCGGATCGAGAAGCTCCGCGATCCCGCGGTCCGTGACCAACTCGACGAGCTGGCCCACTCCGAGAAGGCGGGCGTGTTCCGTCGCCTGGCCAACTGGTCGAACTACATCATCGGTGACACCTACGCCCCCGAGAACGAGGGCCTGAGCTGGCGCGATGTCGGTTCCATCGCCGCCGAGCAGGGGAAACCCCCCTTCGACGCCCTGTTGGACCTGGTCATCGCCGACGAGCTGCGCACTGTGCTGTGGCCCAAGGCCTCCGACGGTGACGACGCCTCCTGGCAGGCCCGGGTCGACGTGTGGAACGACCCGGGGGCGATGGTGGGCGGCTCTGACGCCGGGGCCCATCTCGACCGGATGTGCGGATCCAACTACCCGACCTCGTTCCTGGGCGACTGCTTGCGCAAGCGCAAGCTGGTGCCCATGGAGCGGGCCATCCAGATGATGACCGAGCAACCGGCCCAGCTCTTCGGACTCCACGACCGGGGCCGGGTGGCCGAGGGGCTGTGTGCCGACCTGTTCGTCTTCGACCCCGAGACCATCGGTTCGGAACCGGCAACGCTGGTGCACGACCTGCCCGGGGGCAGCCCGCGCCTGATCGCCGACGCCCTCGGTGTCGTGCGGGTGTTGGTCAACGGCGTGGAGACGGTGGCCGACGGGAAGCCGACCGGCAACCTCCCTGGGACCCTGCTCCGGTCGGGACGCGACACCGTAACCGTGGACCCAGCCACCGCAGAGGCCTGAGCCGCCCGCCGACTCGCAGCCCGCAGCCCGCCGCCCGCCGAGCCGCCGCCGCCGAATCCAGCCCGCGGATCTGCCCCTCGCGCGGTCGACGACCTACACTGCTGACGCGGCGTCAGATACGAGCCACCATCGACCGTCCGGACGACCACACCGGCCGACGTCCGCCCCGGCAGAGCCGGCGCGTGCGCCCGGAGAGATCCACCACCGCGAAAGGGGACCCGCCATGGGTAGCCAGACCACAAGAGACGAAACGCAGCTCCTGATCGGGGGCAAGTGGATCGATGCCGGCAACGGAACCTACGACGTGATCAATCCGGCCACCGAGCAGGTGGTGGGCCAGGCCCCCAACGGCTCGGTCGACGACGCCGATGCCGCCGCCGCCGCGGCCAAGGAGGCCTTTCCGGCCTGGTCGGCCACCCCGGCCGAGGAGCGGTTGGAGCTGCTCAAGAAGGCGGCGGCGGCCATCCGGGCCAAGGGCAACGAGCTGGTGCCCCTGGTCATCGCCGAGACCGGCGCCACCGCCTCGGTGGGCTCGCGCATGCAGGTGCCGGTCAGCGCGGCGCGGTTCGACCGCTACTCCCGGGACATCAGCCACGTCCAGGAGTCGATGCTGCCCCCCGTGGTCTCCGAGGCCACACCGCTGGCCCCCGGCGGCCTGATCAGTGCCCTGGCCTACCGCCAACCGGTCGGTGTGGTGGCCGCCATCGCCAGCTACAACTTCCCGATGACCAACATGGCCGGCAAGGTGGCTCCCGCCCTGGCCATGGGCAACACCGTGATCATGAAGCCGGCCCCCCAGGATCCGCTGGCCGTCATCGAGATGGCCCGGGTCCTGGACGAGGTCGGCTTCCCTCCCGGTGTCATCAACATCGTCAACTCGCAGGGCCCCGAGCCGGCCTCGGCCCTGACCGCGTCACCCAACGTGGACATGGTCTCGTTCACCGGCTCGACCGCCGTGGGCCAGCGCATCGCCGCCTCCGGGGCCCCGACCATGAAGCGGCTCCTCATGGAACTGGGCGGCAAGGGCGCAGCGGTGGTGTTCGAGGACGCCGACATCAAAGGCGTGGTCACGGCGATCGGCTCGGTGTGGGCGTTCCACTCGGGCCAGATCTGCACGGCGCCGACCCGGGCCATTGTGCACCGGAGCATCTTCGACCAGGTGGTGGCCGGCCTCACCCAGTTCGCCGGGGTGCTCAAGGTCGGCGATCCCACCGAGCCGTCCACCGTGGTCGGACCGCTCATCTCGGCGGCCCAGCAGAAGCGGGTGCTCGACTACATCGAGACCGGCCGCACCGAGGGCGAGGTGGTGGCCGGGGGCGGGCGACCCGACCACCTCGACACCGGGTACTACGTGGAGCCGACCCTCATCACCGGGTCCAACGACATCCTGGTGGCCCGCGAGGAGATCTTCGGCCCGGTGGTGGTGGCCATCCCCTTCGACGACGAGGAGGAGGGCATCGCCATCGCCAACGACTCCGAGTTCGGGCTCTACGACTACGTCTTCTCGGGGGACACTCCCCGGGCCTTCCGGGTGGCCAAGCGGCTCCGGGCCGGGCACGTCGGCATCAACACCGCCCAGCGCAACATGGACGCCCCCTTCGGCGGGTTCAAGATGAGCGGGATCGGACGCGACGGTGGCGACACCGGGCTCGAGGCCTACTCGGAGATGCAGTCGATCATCTGGTCAAGCTGAGGAACGGGAGCAGACCGGTCCTCCCGGAGCAGGCCAACTCCCGGAGCAGACCGGTCCTCCCGGGAGCAGGCCAACTCCCGGAGCAGGCCCGTCCTCACCGGGGTCAGCCGCGTCCCAAGAACGGTGCGTCGAAGGCGAAGATCCCGCCGTCGCTCCCGACCAGCCAGTAGCCACCGCTGGCCCGGTCGGCGGCCATCCCCACCACGGGCGCATTGAGCGGCATGCCGCCCGTGCTCCCGTGGAACCCGGCGTTGCCGAAGGCGAAGATGGCACCGTCCGAAGCCACCAGCCAGTAGCCCCGGTTGTTCGCCGTAGGGGCCATCCCGTTGACCGGCTGGTTGAGGACGAGCGATCCGGCCGAGCCGTGGAAGGGGGCGTCGAAGGCGAAGATCCCGCCGTCGCTCCCGACCAGCCAGTAGCCGCCGGTGGCCCGGTCGGCGGCCAGACCGACGACGGGGGCGTTGAGCGGCGTCCCCCCCATCGAGCCGCGGAACCTGGCGTCTCCGAAGGCGAAGATGCCGCCGTCACTGGCGACCAGCCAGTAGCCCCGTCCGTCCGGGGTCGGGGCCAGATCGACCACCGGCGCGTTGAGCGGACGCCCGCCCATCGACCCGTAGAACTTGGCATCGCCGAAGGAGAAGATGCCTCCGTCGGCGGCCACCATCCAGTAGCCCCTCCCATTCGGGGTGGGCACCAGGTGCGAGATCGGCGCCACCAGCGACGCACCGGCCATCGACCCGTAGTTGTGGGCGTTCCCGAACGTCTTGACCGAGCCGTCCGAGCGGGCCAGCCAGTAGCCGTGGGAGTTGGGCGTGGAGGCCACACTCACCACCGGGGTCGACACCGTGTTGGGCTCGCCGGGTACCGACGGCACCGGGTACGGATAGGGGTACTGGCCCCCGGTGGCGGTGACGGCGTTGTTGGGGCCGTAGGTCTGGCCCGGGCAGTACACCGGATCACCCGAGGGCGAACCGGCCACCACCGGAGCCGACGACACCGGGTCACCCTGATAGACGTTCTGGATGTTCTCGCGGGCATAGGCCGACGGGAGGTCGCCGTAGGTGTAGCCGAACAGTTCGACCGTCCACGCCTGGCTGCCGCTGCAGGTGACGCCGATGCCCACCAGGTTGTAGGCCGCACCGAGCTGGTTCTGACGGTGCGAGGTGGAGGCCATGTAGTCGCCGTTCATCCCGTCGGATCCGTCTCCCGGCCAGTACCCGTAGCCGGTGTCGCCCGAGTTGGCGGCGAGGATGCACACCTGGTTGGCCTGCTCGTCGCAGGGCGGGAGGCTGGGATCGGCGACGGCGCCGGTGGCGGCCATGTGGGCCGACCACAGCTGGGCGTCGGCCTGCAACTGCTCGTCGACTTGGAGTTGGGGGACCTGCACCCCCGAGGTGCTCCGGGCGGCGCGTTCGGCATTGATCCGGGCCACCAGGTCCTGGCTGTAGAGCGACTCGACGCCGGGGAGGGACTGGGGCGGGGCGGACCATCGTCCGGTGGAGGCCGCCGACGCACCGTGCAGGGTCAGCGCGTACCCTCCGGAGGCGAACAGCACGGTGATGACGGCCAGGGCGGTCACCCGGAGCCGGAGCGACGGCCGCGTCAGGCCGGCGGCGAGACCCTTGCCGGGTGTCGCCTCGGCTTCGGCGCGACGGACGCCGTGCCGCGGACCGGCCCTCAATCGGTTCTCAAGCACGGTTAAGACGCCCCTTTCGCTGTCCAGTCTGGCATCGGAGGCTCCGATGGCTCCAGTCGGCGCTGGTGGCCCACCCCTGACCTATCGGCCCGAACCGGTGAAAACTGTTGCCCACTTGGGGTACAAAGGTCCGTGCCCGTCCCCGTTCCGGCCTCGATACCCCCCTCGTTCACCGAATTGGCAGCCCGGGTGTCCAATTGGGGCCGCTGGGGGCCGGATGACCAGGTCGGAACCTTGAATCTCATCGACCAGGGGGCCCGATTGCGGGGGGTAGGGGCCGTCCGGGACGGAACCGCATTTCCCCTGGGTCTGCCCCTTTCCGAGGCCGAGGGGATCCAGATGGGGTTCGTGCCCGGACGGGTCAACCCGAGCCGGACCATGGTCTGCGTCAACGAACCCCTGAGCCCGGACCCGGAGTGGATCGCCTCGTCCGAGGACGTGGTCACCCTGGCCATGCAGTGCGCCACCCACTGGGACGGCCTGGCCCACGTGTCCTACGGCGCCGGACCGGACGGGGGCCGGCTCTACAACGGGTTTGCCGCCTCGGAGGTCACCGGCGAGGGTGCCGGGAAGCTGGGGATCCACCTGATCCGGTCGCTGGTGTCCAGGGGGGTGCTGCTCGACGTGGCCCGGGCCAAGGGCCTGGAGATCCTCGAACCGGGCTACCCGATCACACCCGGGGACCTCGACGCGGCCTGCGCCATGGGGGGGCTGTCCGTCGAACCGGGCGACGTGGTGCTCGTCCGCACCGGCCAGGTCGCCCATCTGGCCCTCCCCGGCCGGCCGGGGCTGGGCGGGGCCGACCCGGTGCGCGACCTGGTCGCCTACACCTGGCCGACACCGGGGCTGACCATGGCCACCGCCGAGTGGTTCCACGGGCACGATGTGGCCGCGGTGGCCACGGACACGCTGGTGCTCGAGGTGTATCCCTGCGAGTCACCGGACGTCTACCTCCCGGTGCATCTCCTCCATCTGGTGGAGATGGGGATGACCCAGGGCCAGAACTGGTTCCTCGACGAGTTGGCCGATGCGTGCGCGGGCGACGGCCGCTACGAATTCCTCCTGGACGCCACGCCGCTCCCCTTCACCAACGCTCTGGGTTCGCCGGTCAATCCGGTGGCCGTTGCGCTGAGTGCGCTGAGTGCGCTGAGGAGGGTCAGCTCGTCGGGCGGTTCAGCTCTCCCGCCGACGTTGCCGGGTCCGCCCCGATCCCCCCGCGGCCCGGCCCCCCTTGACGACCGTCACCCTCGGTGGGCGTCCCTTCGGTACCACCCGCTTGCCGGCCGCCGGTTCCTTGGCCGCCGCCTTCTCCGATGCTGCCTTGTGCGAGGCTGCCTTCATCTGGGCGGTTCGGGCCGTGGCCGCTCCCCCGCCCACCACCGGTCCGGTCCGCGGCAACAGGACGTCGGCCCCCGACACCTTGGCGCCTTCGGGGGCGGCCCGCCCGGTCACCGACCAGTGGAGCAGTCGGGCCTGGCTGTCGACCAGGGAGGCGGTGCGGATCCCCCAGAACTCGAACCCGTAGCGGTGGCCCGCCACCTGGGCCAGCATGGCGATGAGCGTCCCCGCCGCGGCCATGGGATCCTCGCCGGCCGGCGACCCGGAGCTCCCGGCGTTGGTGGCGATCACCCGGGCCAGCGTGACGGTGACCGCGTTGAGGACCCGTACGCGCAGGCCCTGGAAGCGATGATCACCTTCGACCGTGGTCAGCTCGACCACCCGGAAGATGGCGCGGTTCCGCTCCCAGTACTCCATGAATCCTTCGACCACGGCGACCGCGGTGGTCCAGCTGGACCCCTCCGACCAGTCGCCGTCCACCAGTCCGGCCAGGATCCCCACCCCTTCGACCAGCTCTTCGGCCAGCACGGTGATGGCGCCCTCCACGTTCTCGAAGTACTGGTAGAAGGTGGCCGGCGACGTCCCGGCCCGGCGGGCGATGTCGATCACCTTGATCGAGCGCCACGGTGTGGCCACCAGCAATTCGGCGGTGGACTCGAGTAGGCGCTGCCGGGTGGCCCGACCCCGATGGCCGGGAATGCGACCGTCGGTGGTGGCGATCAGTTCCGGATCGTCGGTGTCGGTGTCGGTGTCGGTGGTGTCGGTGTCGGTGTCGGTGTCGGCGGTGTGTCGGTGTCGGTGTCGGTGTCGGCGGTGTCGGGGTCGGTGTCGTCGGTCTTGTTCGGGGTCGTCTGTCTCGGGGTCGCCGGTGCCGCCGGCCAGGTCGTCGGACATCAGATCGTCTGCGTCGAGATCGTCGGCCCCAGGAACCTCGGGCTCGGAATCCTCGACGACGTGCATGGCCGACCATGGTACCGAGCGTCGCCAAAACATGACGGAGCGTCAGAATGCCGGTGGCGGCCGACGGAGGCGACCGCCGACCCCTCCCCGACCGGGCCCCGCCACGGCCCCGCCGACCCCTCCCGACCGGCGCCCACCGGCGCCCGACCGGGTCCCGACCCTCGGCACGGGCCAAGAATCGCATTTCCAGGATCGAAACCCCTGGAGAGTAGGGTAAGCGGTCATGGCGAACCGTCCGGTGCCCCGCACCTTGACGCGAGCCCAGCAAGCCCGTCGCCAGCGTGTCGTCGACGCTGCCATGGCGCTCGGGCTCGACGGGGGGTACGAGGCCGTGCAGATGCGCGACGTCGCCGCCCGGGCTGACGTGGCCATGGGCACCGTCTACCGCTACTTCACCAGCAAGGACCACCTGTTGGCCGCGGCCCTGGTGCACTGGGTCGAGCAGCTGGACAGCCGGTTGTCCCAGCTCCCGGCCCAGGGCGACACGGCCGCCGTGCGGGTCATCGACGTCCTCGACCGCGCCCTCCGGGCCATGGGCCGCCAGCCCCAGTTGGTCGGTGCGGTGTTCACCGCGCTGGCGTCTCCGGATCCGGCGGCCATCGAATGCCAGCAGCAGGTCTCGGTGCTCATGGAAGGGATCATCACCCGGGCCATCGGCGAACCCCACCCGCCCGATCTGAGCGACCGGGCCCGGGTGCTCGGGCACGTCTGGTACTCGGCCCTGGTCGGGTGGGTCAACGGATGGAGCAACATGGGCCGTGTGCATGACGAGCTCGTGGTTGCGGTCGGGCTGCTCCTGCCGGCCGACATCTACGCCCCGGCCATGAGCCGACCGCCCTGAGCCACGAACCAGCTCGGGACCACCCCACGCCGCCGGCGCCACCGCCTCGGAGCCCGCCACCATGACCCGATTCCGGTGAACCCACGGGGTACCGTCTGACATGCCATCGGCCATCGAGGTACGAGGACTGTCCAAGCAGTTCGGGGCGGTACGAGCCGTCGACGACCTCACCTTCGAGGTGGCCCCGGGACGGGTCACCGGGTTCCTCGGACCCAACGGGTCGGGCAAGACCACCACCTTGCGCATGCTGTTGGGGCTCGTCTCCATCTCCGGGGGCACGGCCACCTTCGGCGGTCGCCGCTACCTCGACATCGATAAGCCCATCCACCATGTGGGGGCGGTGCTCGAGGCCACCAGCTTCCACCCGAGCCGTCGGGCCGAGGACCATCTGAAGATGGTGGCCATCGGCGCCGGGATCCCCCTGACCAAGGTGGACGAGACCCTCGCCCTGGTCGGGCTCACCGACGTGGCCCGGCGACGGGTGGGGAAGTTCTCCCTGGGCATGAGGCAGCGCCTTCAGCTGGCCACCGCCCTGTTGGGCGAGCCGGAGATCCTGATCCTCGACGAGCCGTCCAACGGGCTCGACCCCCAAGGGATCCAGTGGCTGCGCACGTTCATCCGCCACCAGGCCTCGATCGGGAACGCCGTGCTGGTCTCGTCCCACCTCCTGTCCGAGATGGAAGAGACCGTCGACGACGTGGTCATCATCTCCCACGGGCGGCTGGTGCTCCAGACCACCCTGGCCGACCTGGCCTCCCAGGGCGGGACCACCACCGGGCTGCGCATCCGCACGCCCGAGCTGGCCCGATTGATCAGCGTGCTGCAGGCCGTCCCGGTGGCCTACCGCCAGACGGCACCGGACACCATCGTGATCGACCGGGCCACACCCGAGTGGTTCGGCCCGCTGGCCGCCCAGCACCAGATCGTCCTCTACGAGCTCGTCCACGAGCGGGGCAGCCTCGAGGATGTGTTCCTCCGGTTGACCCATGGGTTCGACGCGGCCGATCCGCACCTGGCCGGAGGCCAGGCTGCTCCCTTCGGCGCCAACCCGGCTGCTGGCCTGAGCGCCAACCCGGGCGGGGTCCCGGGCGCCGGCCAGAGTGGTGGCCCGAGCGGTGGTCCGGCGCCGATGCCCGGGGGCACCCCATGATCGCCGGCATCAGGTCGGAGTGGCTCAAGCTGCGGACCACCGCCGTGCCCTGGGTGCTCAGCGGGATCGCCACGCTCATTCTGGCCCTGACCATCCTCCTGATCTTCCTCAACGGCGGCAGCGGGAACGGGAACGGGAACGACACTGGCCCTGCCTTCAGCATCATCCCCCACACCACCCACCAACTGCGCAACCTGGTCGGGGCGGGGGTGGGTGGCTACCTCTTCGCCCTGTTGCTCGGCACGCTCATGGTCACGAGCGAATTCCGGCACAAGACGGTCACCACGTCATTCCTGGTCACTCCCCAACGGCCGCGGTTCGTCGGAGCCAAGCTGCTCACCGCGGCACTGGTGAGTGCGGGCTTGGCCCTGTTCCTCTTGGTGGTGACCGTGCTCGGAGGCGGTCTGGTCCTCGCCCTCCGGGGCGGATCCTTCTCGAACATGATCCGCCAGGTACCTGCCGTCGCCCCCGGGATGCTGTTGGTCTACGCCCTCTTCGGGATCCTCGGCGTGGGCGTCGGGTCACTCCTCACCAACCAGGTGGCCGCCATCATCGTGTGCCTCGGCTGGTTCCTGATCGTGGAGCAGATCGTCATCGGGATCTGGCACGGCACCTCGAAGTGGCTCCCGTCCGGTGCCGCCAGCGCAGCTGCCAACGTGACCCGGGGTCGGGGGAACGACTTCGGTCTGTTCAGTTGGTGGCAGGGCAGCTTGCTCATCCTGGCCTACGGGCTGATCATCGCCGCCATCGGCTCGGTCATCCTGATCCAGCGCGACATCACCTGATCCGGCTCGGCGTCCTCGATCCGACACGACGTCTCCTGATCCAGCGCCACATCACCTGATCCCGCTCGGCGTCGTCCCCGGGGTGGGGCACCGGGGTGGCACCCTAGGATCCGAGCGTGCCCGACGGCTCCCCCGACCATCGCCTCCCCGCACGCGGCCTCGACGCCGAACAGGTGCTGGCCGCGATGAGCGAACTCCGGGTGGGCGACCGCGACTGGC
Source organism: uncultured Acidimicrobiaceae bacterium (assembly GCA_963837805.1). Classification (GTDB taxonomy): domain Bacteria; phylum Actinomycetota; class Acidimicrobiia; order Acidimicrobiales; family RAAP-2; genus Bog-756. The sequence goes on along the minus strand of CAWIOU010000024.1, from coordinate 116,221 downwards.
GGGGAGGCCGGGTGTTCAGCCTGGTCTACTCAGCGGGACAGGACGTCCACGACCTGCTGGAGCGGGCGGCCACGCTCTACTCGGCCGAGAACGCCCTCAATACCGCCGTCTTCCCGAGCCTGGGTCGTATGCAGCGGGATATCGTGACCATCACCGCCGGACTGGTCGGCGCCGACCGGCTCCCACCCGACCAGCGCGACGGCGTCCGGGGTTTCCTGACCTCGGGCGGCACCGAGTCGCTGCTGCAGGCGACCAAGACGGCTCGGGACTGGGGCCGGGCCGAGCGGGGCGTGGACCGTCCGAACATGGTGCTGGCCACCTCGGCCCACGCCGCCTTCGAGAAGGCGGCCCACTACTTCGACGTCGAGTCACGCCGCGTGCCGGTCCGGGCCGACTACTCGGCGGACGTGGACGCCATGGCCGACGCCGTGGACGACGGCACCGTGATGATCGTCGGCTCCGCCCCGTCGTATCCCCAGGGAGTGATCGACCCCATCCCGGAGCTGGCCTCCATCGCCGCCCGGCGGGGGATCCTCTGTCACGTCGACGCCTGCCTGGGGGGCTTCATCCTCCCCTTCCTCGACCGGCTCGGACACCTGGACAAGCCCTGGGACTTCTCGGTGCCCGGAGTGACCTCGATCTCCGCCGACCTCCACAAGTACGGCTACGCCAGCAAGGGCATCTCGGTGATCCTCTACCGCGACCGCCGGCTGGCCGCCCTCCAGCCCTTCGTCACCACCAACTGGCTCGGCGGCCTCTACGGTTCCCCGTCGATGGCCGGCACCCGTCCCGCCGGCCCGATCGCCGCTGGCTGGGCCGTGCTGCACTACCTGGGCGCCGACGGCTATCTCGAACTGGCCGAAGCCGCCCACCAGGCATCGACGACGCTGCAGGCCGCCGTCACCGCGACGAATGGGCTGGCGCTCCGGGGTCGTCCGGACGCCACCGTGTTCGCCTTCGGGGCCGACGTGGACGGTCTCGACACCTTTGCCCTCGGGGATGCGTTGGCCGACCGGGGCGGCTGGTTCTTCGACCGGCAGACCCCGCCCGACAGCCTCCACGCCACCGTGCAGGCCGGGCACCGGCTGGTCGTCGACGAGCTGTGCGCCGACCTGGCCGCGGCGACCGCCCGAGCTGCGGGCCACCGGGGCCCGAGCCCGGGACCGGGACACCACCTACGGGACGACGTGACCGCCGGGCAGGCACGCCGTTCCGGGCCCGTTCCCCCTGGTTGCCGCACGGTCGTGGCAATTGGGGCGCCGGTCCGCCACACTCGTGACTGGGGTTCGACACCGGCTTGAACACGGCACGACCGGTCGAACTCGGGAACGAAAGGGGCAACCGTGTGCGCGATCGACAACCGGGAGTGGGTCTGATGGACCGCAAGTGGTGGACGCTGGCCGCGGTGTGCACCGGCACGTTCATGCTCCTCTTGGACATCACGGTGGTCAACGTCGCGCTCCCCGACATCCAGCGGTCGCTCGGTTCGTCCTTTGCCGATCTCCAGTGGGTGGTCGACGCCTACGCCCTCACCCTGGCCGCCTTCCTGCTCACCGCCGGCGTGGTCGGCGACATCTTCGGACGCCGGCGCCTGTTCGCCATCGGTCTGGCCGTCTTCTCTGCGTCATCGCTGGTCTGCGGCCTGTCCACCACGCCGCTCATGCTCAATCTGGCCCGCGGGGTCCAGGGCGTGGGCGGGGCCATCATGTTCGCCACTTCACTCGCCCTCATCGCCCAGGCCTTCTCGGGCAAGGAGCGGGGCACCGCCTTCGGCGTCTACGGGGCGGTGATCGGGGGGGCCGTGGCCATCGGGCCGCTGATCGGCGGCGCCCTCACCAGCGGCATCGGGTGGCGCTGGATCTTCTTCGTCAACATCCCGATCGGGGCGGTGGCCATCGTCATCACCCTGACCAAGGTGCAGGACGCCAAGGCGCCCACCGCCCGGAGCATCGACTGGATCGGCTTCGTCACCTTCTCGGCCTCGTTGTTCATGCTGGTGTACGCGCTCGTCGAGGCGAACGCCAAGGGTTGGACCAGTTCGCTCATCATCGGCCTGCTCGTCGGATCGGGCCTCCTGATGGCCATCTTCCTCGTCGCCGAGTGGCGGGTGAAGGATCCGATGCTCGATCTGACGCTGTTCAAGCGGCCGGCCATGGTCGGCGTGTCGGTGACCGCGTTCACGCTGTCCGCCTCCATCTTCGCCATGTTCCTCTACCTGACGCTCTACATGCAGGACGTGCTCGGCTACGGTCCCTTCGCCGCCGGAATCAGGTTCCTGCCCATCACCATGCTCAGCTTCGCCGTCGCCCCCATCGCCGGCAAGCTCACCGTCAAGGTCAGCTCGCGCTACCTGCTGGGGCTCGGGTTGATCCTCATCGCCCTGGGATGCGTGCTGACCACGCACGTCGAACCCAACTCGACATGGACCGTGCTCCTGCCCGGCTTCATCGTCGCCGGTATCGGCATCGGCATCACCAATCCGGTCGTCGCCTCGGCCACCGTCTCGGTGGTCCGGCCCGAGCACAGCGGCATGGCCTCGGGTGCGTCCAGCACCTTCCGGCAGGTGGGCATCGCCACCGGCATTGCCGGCCTGGGGGCGGTGTTCCTGAGCCAGATCCGGCCGGCCATCACCAGTGCCCTGGCGGCCACGCCGGCCGGCCGGGTGGTGCTGGCCCACGCCGGATCGACACTGCCCGGAGCCGTGGCCGAGGGCGGCGTGCACCAGGTGGCGGCCTCGATTCCGAACCTGGCCGCCCGCCGTGCCCTCGTCGAGGCCTACCGGGTGGGCTTCACCTCCACGTTCAACCATCTGATGGCCATCTCGGCGGTGGTGTCCCTGATCGGTGGCATCGGGGCGCTGGTCCTGGTGCGCCAGCGTGATTTCGTGCCCAGCTACTCGCCCGAAGACGCCGACCCGCTCGGGTCGCTGGAGACGAGCGCCGCGGCCGCGGCCGGCGCGGCGCCGGTCGGGTCTCTGCCCACGGTGGTGTCGACCCCCGAGGTTGAGTCGGCCACCCCCAGCGGTTGATGGAGGCAGCGGACCGGGGTGGCGGTGGGCCGCCGTCGACGCTGGATTCCCGCCCGCTCGATCGGCCCCACCCTTCTCGGTTGTCGCCCGACCACCCCCGTTGGGACGAGATCATCAACGCCCATCGCGCCGCCATGGCCGACGGCGAACCCGGCTACCTCGACCCCGACACCCGGCTCTTCGTGCTGACCGCGGCGCAGCTTGCCGATCGGAAGCAGTGCTGCGGCTCGGGTTGCCGCCACTGCCCCTATCTGGTGTGAGCGATCGGTATCTGGTGGGAACGATCTGCACCTAGGGTTCACCGAGAGCAATCACCCACCGAGGAGACCGAGATGAAGACCAGACTGACCGACGTGCTCGGCATCGACCACCCGGTCATGTTGGCCGGCATGGGTGGAGTGTCCTACTCCCCGCTCGTCACCGCGGTGTCCGAGGCCGGGGGGTTCGGGTGCCTCGGGGCGTCGACCATGTCCACCGAGCAGATGGTGGCCGAGATCGCCGCCGTGCGCGGGGCCACCGACAAACCGTTCGGCGTCGATCTGCTGACGGCGATGCCCGGAGATCTGGTGGGACAGGTCGAGCGAGTCATCGAGGGCGGCGCCTCGGTGTTCGTGGCCGGACTCGGGGTACCGGCCGAAGTGGTCGAGCTGTGTCACCGCCACCGCGTCCTCGTCATCAACATGTGCGGGAAGGTGGACCATGCCCGACGGGCCCTCGACGCCGGGTGCGACGTCGTGGTGGCCCAGGGTACCGAGGCCGGTGGCCACACCGGGCTGGTGGCCACGATGCCCCTCGTGCCCCAGATCGTGGATGCGGTGGGATCCCAGATCCCGGTGGTGGCCGCCGGAGGCATCTTCGACGGAAGAGGGCTGGCCGCCGCCCTGTCCCTCGGAGCCGACGGGGTGTGGATCGGCACCCGGTTCATCGCCACCCCCGAAGCACGGGCCGTGACCGGCTACAAGGATGCGCTGGTGCGGACGAAGGAGGACGGGACCACCATCAGCCGGGCCTTCTCGGGAAAGACCATGCGGGTGGTCCGCAATCAGTACACCGGCTACTTCGACGAGCATCCGGCCGACCTGAGCCCGTTCCCGGCCCAGCTCGGCCGCTCGATGCACGATGGTGCGTTCCATCTCGGAGGTGACGAGAACACCCCCGACATCGATCCCGAGCGCGAGTGCTACCCCACCGGGCAGGGAGTGGGCGCCATCCAGACGCTGATGCCCGCGGCCAGCCTGGTCACCCAGATCGTGACCCAGGCCGAGCAGGTGCTGGCCGGCCTCGGCCGGGGCGGCGACTGAGCTGCGACTCGTCGGTGGCCCAACCGTCGGTCAGCCCTTCGCCGGTCACGGCTCGTCGGTCAGCCCTTCGCCGGTCACGGCTCGTCGAATACCGACCTGTCCCCTGACCGCAATCCGGCGATGATCCGACGGTAGGTGCCGGCGGCATCGTCGCCCAGCGAATCGGTCTCGAGCCAGCGCATTCCGTGCTCGCCGCGGTAGCGGTCGATCCCGTAGAGGCCGAACCGGGGCTCGTAGGACCCCCATTCGTAGTTGTCGACCAGCGACCAGTGCCAGTAACCGTGGACGGGAACGCCCCCGTCGGCGGCGGCCACCACCGCGGCGATGTTCTCGCGCAGATAGCGGGGACGGTCCCATCCGTCCGGGCGGAGGTGGGACCGGCCCTGTCGGACCAGGTTGCACATCCCGTTCTCGACCACCCAGAACGGGATCCCCGGGGTGAGGGCCTGCTGGGCATGCAGCCAGCGGGTGAGCCCGGCCGGGTCGGGGGCGTCGTCCCACAGCTCGCGGACGGGAAGCCGGTTCCTTCCCCCCGACGTGCGGTGGCCGGGCAGACGGAAGTGCCGCGAAGCCACCGGCTCGTAGTAGTCGAGACCGATCACATCGAGGGTGCGCTCGTGCGGGCTTTCGTAGACCGCCCTCAGCGCCCGATTCGGCAGACCGTGCCGCAGACGACCGGACCGGGAACCACCCGCCGACGGGAGGCGACCGATCGGACCGGCGCCGTAGGGCGCCCTTGCCGCGCTGAACCCCCGCAACAGGCGCTCGGCCATTCCGACCGGCGGGAGCACGGCGTCGTGTTGGCGGCGGCGGCCCTCGAGCCAACTGCCCACATCGTGCCGTTCGACCCCCATGCTGCGGGCCAGGAGGAGATCGATGAGCAGGCGATCCTGGTCGTACAGGCTCATGCACGAATTGTTGGTGGTGACGATGGCGTCCGGCCGCATCCGGTGGATGACGTCATACGCCGCCACGTGGGCGGCGAGCAGATTGTCCACGGCGATGGCCGCGTCCCCGAGAGCCCCCAGCCGCCCCGGCGGGAACATCCCGAGCAGCCATGTTCCGATGGACAGGACGTTGATCTCGTTGATGGTCACCCAGTGGCGTACCAGGGGGGCGAGGGCGTCGACGGCGACTTCGGCCCAGCCCCGGAAGCGATCAGGAGCGTCCGGGCGCAGCCAGAAATCGTCGCCCAACCAGTCCGGATGGGTGAAGTGGTGCAGCGTGACCAACGGCTCGAGGCCGCGTTCGACACAGCCCGTCACGATGGCCTGGTAACGCTCCAGGGCCGACCGGTCCATCCCGACCGGTTCGGGGACGACCCGGGCCCACTCGACACTCAGGCGGAAGCTGTTGCAGCCCAGTTCGGCCGCGCGGTCCAGCGACTCCTCCGGCCGCTCCCAGAAGCCGATGGCGTTCCCCGACGGCTCGACCCGTCCCACCGACTCCCAGCCGAACCAGTTGTTGGCCGGCTGGCCCGGCCCGTTGTAGCCACCCTCGATCTGGAAGCCTGCCGTGGCCACTCCCAGGAGGAACCCCTCGGTGAGTCCGGCGACATCGGGACCCGGCTTCGTCGGTGGCTGGCCAATCGAGGACAATGTCACCACCTTTCGAAGTTCGAGTCCTGATGGGTGTGGCTGATGGGTGTGGCTGATGGGTGCGGCGGACTGCGATGCCCGGTGGGGAGTCCTGGGTCGAGCGCTCGGTGACCGCTGAGCAGCTCAGGCGATCCGGACCGGTGACTACCGGATGGCGATGGTAGCTTGCGCCCCGACACGAGCGTGTCCACCTCCCTCCGATGAGCACCGCCACCAACGACCCCGAGCGCATCCCGGTGGTGGTGGCGTCCGGCCAATCCATCGAGCGAACCGAGCTGGTCACGCCCGTCGACCTCATGGCCCGGGCCTGCGAGGAGGCATTTGCCGTAGCCCCCGACCTCCGCGACCGCATCGACCGGCTGTCGGTGGTGGACGTCATGACCCGGTCCGGACCGGCACTGGCCGGTGAATTGGCCTGCGCGGATCGGCGCACGGCCGGCCGCCTGCGAGTCGACCACCGTCGGGGGCAACAGTCCCCAGTGGCTGGTCAGCCGGGCGGCGAGCGACATCAGCGCCGGGACCCTCTCGGTGACCGTCATCGCCGGTGCCGAGGCCATCCGGTCGTCGCGGGCCCGCCGGGCGGCGGGCCTGCCCCCCGAGTTGGGAACGACCGACCTCCCGCCGGATCCCGTGGTCGGAGACGACCTACCTGGAGTCGGCCCCGGCGAGGCCGCCATCGGGCTGATGGCGCCTGTACACATCTATCCCCTGTTCGAAAGTGTGGTGGCGGCTCGGGCCGGTCGCGACACCTCCGAACACCGCCGGGCCATGGGGGTGCTACTGGCGCCCTTCACCGATGTCGCCGCCGCCAACCCGTACGCCTGGTTCCGCGAGGTCCGGTCCCCCGGCGACATCGCCGACCCGGCGCCGGACAACCGCATCGTCAGCGAGCCCTATACCAAGCGGATGTGCGCCTTCCTCGGCTCCGACCAGGGCGCGGCGCTGGTGGTCTGCTCGCTCGCCGCCGCCCGGAGGGCCGGCATCGCCGACCGGGCCGTCTTCATCTGGTCGGGGGCCGAGGCCACCGACGTCCGGTTCCCGACGGCCCGTCCCGACCCCGGTCGGTCCCCGGCCATCGCCGCCGCCGGCCGGGCCGCGCTCGCCGCCGCCTCGTCGGCTTCCGGGCGTGGCGCCGGTGTCGGGATCGACGACATCGACGTTCTCGACATCTACTCGTGCTTCCCCTCGGCCGTCGAGTTGGCCACCGACGCGCTGGGCATCGACATGGGCGACTCGAGGGGCCTGACGGTGACCGGCGGACTCCCCTACTTCGGTGGGCCGGGCAACAACTACACGACCCACGGCATCGCCACCGTGACCGACCTCGTCCGCGACCCGGCCTCCGTCGGGGACCACCGGGGAGCCGCCGTGGGCGCGGGTTCGGGGATCCGTCTGGGCCTGGCCACCGGGCTCGGGTGGTTCATCACCAAGCACGCCATCGGGATCTATGCCAGCGAGCCGCCGCCGAAGGGGTTCCACCGTGGCGACACCTCGGAGGCCCAGGCCGCCATCGCCGCCGCCGCCGTGGAGGTGGCGCTCGACGTCGAGGCCCCGACGCCGGCCACCGTCATCGCCGCCACCGTGATCAGGGACGATCAGGGGACACCGACCGGCGCGCCCGTCCTCGCCCTCCTGGCCGACGGTCGGCACATGGCGGTCGCCCCCGCCGACGACGAGGTCACCGTTTCACTGGGGCAGATGGACGTGCCCGGTCTGGTCGGGTCGTCGATCGTCATCGAGCCCGGTGAGGCGCGCTACCGTCTGGCCACAGGCTGAGACCACAGGGGAGACCACACCATGGCCGAAGTAGAGCGCGAGCGACGGGGTCACATCGAGATCCTCACCATCAATCGGCCCGAGGCCCGGAACGCCATCAACGGAGCGGTGTCGCGGGGATTCGCGGCTGCCTTCGACGAGCTCGAGGCCGACGACGACTGCTGGGTGGTCATCGTCACCGGCGCCGGGGACAAGGCGTTCAGCGCCGGTATGGACCTGAAGGCGTTCACCGCGGGTGAGGCCGGGGACATCATGGGGGCCAAAGGCGGCTTCGGCGGGATCGCCCAACGCGACTTCCCCAAGCCGATGATCGCCGCCGTCAACGGTTCGGCCCTGGCCGGCGGGTGCGAGATCATGCTCTCGTGTGACCTGGTCGTCGCCGTCGAGGGCGCCAAGTTCGGGATCCCCGAGGTCAAGCGCGGGCTCATGGCCGCGGCCGGGGGCCTCATCCGGCTTCCCAAGCGGGTCCCCCCGGCCATCGCTCTCGAACTGGCCCTCACCGGTGAGCCGATCGACGCCCGGCGCGCCTTCGAGTTGGGGTTGATCAATCGGGTCGTGCCCGCCGACAAGCTGATGGAGGAGGCCATGGCCCTCGCCACCACCATCGCCGACAACGCACCGCTGGCGGTGCGGGTCTCGAAGCGGGTGATGAAAGAGGCGGGCGAACTGCCCGACGCCCAGGGCTGGGCCATCAACAACGCCGCCGTGCCCGAGGTGTTCGGGTCGGCGGACGCCATGGAAGGACCGATCGCCTTCGCCGAGAAGCGCAAGCCCAACTGGTCGGGCAAGTAGGCGACCCGGTCGGCCGGTCCGTACCCAGGACCCAGGACCCAGGACCCAGGACCCAGGACCCAGCGACACCATGCACTACGTCGGACACGTGACCCAGACGGCGAGCAACGTTCCGTCGCTGTCGGACGGGCTCGGGGGTTTCCGCCTCATCCTCCACGTGTTGGCGGCCACGGTATGGGTGGGCGGACAGTTCACGGTGGCCGGATTGCTCCCCACCATCCGCTCCCTGGGCGAGGAGGCGCCGAAAAAGGTGGCCCAGGCGTTCGGGCGGCTGCTGTGGCCGGCCTACGGCGTGCTGGTGATCACGGGCTTCTGGAACATCAGCTCGCTCACGGTCAAGGATGCCTCGTCGGCCTGGAAGACCGTCCTGATCGTCAAGATCGTGGTGGTGGCGGTGGCCGGGGTGGCGGTGTTCCTCCACCAGCGGGCGACGACCAAACGGGCCACGGCCGTCTGGGGCGCCGTCGGGGCCATCGCCTCGGTGGCCGCCCTCTGTCTCGGGGTGTTCCTGGCCGGCTGAGGGCCGTCCCGGGCCTCGGCCGCCCGTGGGGGTGAGGGCCGGCCAAGGCCGTGCCGAGGCCGGCCGGGGCCGCGCCGAGGCCGCCCAAACCACGCCGGAGACCCACGTGGAGGACCGGGTGGCCGGAACTGCCCGGGTCCCGGGCCGAGCCTGCAAACCGACCGTCGGCCGAAGTGGCAGGTGAGAGAGTCTCTCGTGCCGCTCATCCGGACCCCCGTCCGGCACCGAACACCCAGGTGACCGCTGCGCAGCGACCCGGTCTAGACACGTCTAACCTGGTGTGCGCATCCAACAAGGGAGACATCGCCATGCATCTCAGCCCACCTGCCGACCTCTTCGGCGAACAAGGCATCATCGTCTTGATTGTTGTGGCCCTGGTCCTGTTCGGCTCCACCCAGATCCCCAAGTTGGCCCGATCACTCGGCTCTGCCCAGAAGGAATTCAAGAAGGGCCTCGATGAGGGCGGGTCCGATGACGCCACGGATACCAAGGTTGTGGTCCAGGCCATTCCTCCGGTCGTCGTGAATCCTCCCGCTCCCGCTCCCGCTCCCGCTCCCGCCCCGGTCGAGTCGAACAGCGACGGATCCCCGGGTCCAACTGCCTGATCGCTCCGATGCAGAACCGATGAGCGAGGGGGTCGGTCCGGAGCAGCTGACCCGGGCAGACGGGTCCAGGGCGCGACTGCGTTGGATGCCGTTTTGGGTGATGCAAGCCACCGAGATCGCGGTGGCGCTGGTGTTCGCCTATCTCTCCGTCCACGTCGCCCATGGGGACCTGCTGGTCATCAGCGCCGTTCCCCTGGTCGTCCTGGCCGTCACCGCCCAGGGCCCCCTCGGGGTGTTCCACCTTTGCGGCCAGCGTCTCCACCTTTGGCTGGCCATGGTCCTGTCGGCCGTCATCGCCCTGGCGCCGATCATCCCCGTCCTGCGACCGGACATCCAGGGGATCATCGTGATCGAATTCGGAGCCGTCGGGCTGTTCCGGGTGGCCACCCTGACCAGGACGGGTGAGACCCGACCGGCTGTGCGTCCTGGGTCGGGTCGCGGTTCACGGGTGATCGAGACCACGGCGACGGTCGTGAAAGCGGGTTCCTCGACCCCCGGCCCGGGTTCGGGTCCGGCGCCGACGGCCGACGGTACTCCGTCGCCCACATCCGGTGCCGCCGCCCGATGGGCGGGACGAACCAGCGGGTCGGCGGTGGCCACGGGGAAGCGCGTGGTCGCCGACTACCGGCCCGACGCCGAAGAACAGGTCAAGAGAACGATCAGGGGGATCGGGAAGTGGGCCGGACGGGTGTCCTCCCGCCTCGCTCCTCCCGAAGACTCCGGGGGCAGCGGAGACAACGGGCGCTGATTCGCCCACCGCCCGCCCCGGCGGTTATCGACGGCTAGATTCCGCCAGGTCGAAAGGGGACCGCTGTGCCCGACACCCATGACGTACTGGCCGTGGCCGACCGGCTCTGGCGAGGTGAGGTCTCGACCTCCGAACTCCACCCGCTCCGGCCCACCACCGGCCTCGCCGAAGTGTCCGACGGGGTGTCGTTCGTCCCCTCATTCGCCAACGTGTCGGCGGTGAGTACCGCCGACGGCTTGTTCCTGGTCGACACGGGGAGCGCCCTGATGGCCGACGAGATCCACAGGACCATCCGGACCTGGTCCCCCGGTCGACTCAATACCGCCGTCTACTCCCACGGGCATATCGACCATGTCTTCGGGGTCCCGGTATGGGCGGCCGAATCGGCGGATGAGGGGTGGCCCGAACCCGTGGTCGTGGCCCACGAAGCGTTGCCGGCCCGGTTCGACCGCTACATCCTCACCGCCGGGTACAACGGCATCATCAACCGTCGGCAGTTCAACATCGACTCGTTGGAATGGCCCACCGAATACCGATACCCGGATCGTACCTACCGCGACCGGCTCGACCTCGACGTCGGCGGGACACGGGCCGAGCTCCATCACGCCAGAGGGGAGACGGACGACCACACCTGGACCTGGTTTCCCGACCACCGGGCGCTGTGCTGCGGGGACCTGTTCATCTGGGCCTCGCCCAACGCCGGCAATCCACAGAAGGTCCAGCGCTACCCGGCCGAATGGGCCGACGCCCTGCGCCGGATGCTGGCCCTCTACGACAGTCCCGGCGGAGGGCCCGAGGTTCTCCTGCCCGGGCATGGCTACCCGGTGGTCGGGAAGGACCGGGTCCGTCAAGCCCTGACCGACACCGCGGAGCTTCTCGAGTCGTTGGTCGAGCAGACACTCGCTCTGATGAACGGCGGCGCCCGGCTCGACGAGGTCATCCACACCGTGACGCCCCCGGCCCGTCTGATGGAGCGGCCCTACTTGCAGCCCGTCTACGACGAACCCGAGTTCATCGTCCGGACGATCTGGCGGCTCTACGGCGGGTGGTGGGACGGCAATCCGGCCACGCTCAAGCCGGCGCCCGAGCGTTCGCTCGCCGTCGAGCTCGCCGAGCTGGCCGGTGGAGCGGGGGTCCTGGCCGATCGGGCCCTGGCCCTTCTCGATGGCGCCGTTGGCGACGATCCCGACGACCCCGACGGTCCCGACGAGCCCTCCATGAGGCTGGCCGGGCACCTGGCCGAGCTGGCCTGGCTGGCCGCCCCCGAAGACCCGGGCGTGCAACTGGTCCGCCGTACGGTCTTCACCCGCCGGGCCGACGCCGCCTCTTCGACCATGGCCCACGGGGTGTTCTCCTGGGCGGCACGGGAGTCCGGGGAGGGCCGTGGGGACCGGCCATCCTGAGCGGCGTCGACACGCCCTCGTGGCCACCCTCCTGAACTGGGAATTCGCAGAGCGCGAACTGGTCCGCCTCTCAACTTCTAATTCTGCTCCGGTGCCCACTAGTGTCATCGCCGTGAACGCATTCACAACCGGTCCCCCACCCCCGCGGCGCGGCCCCGATACCCCCGCCGCCGGACCGGCCGGCGAGTCGGATCAGTCCACCGGATCTGCCCCCGCCGACAGCCTCGAGCCCGCCGACAGCCTCGACCAGCGAGTGCCGGGCACCGCGTCCAGGCGCTGGTGGCGTCGCTGGGGCACCGGAGTGGCCATCGGAGCGCCCCTGGTCCTCGCCGGCTGCAACGTCTACCCGACTTACGGCGCCAGCAGGGGCGCCACCAAGCAGGGGCAGGAGACCTTCCGGCTCTACTCGGGCATGATGACCACCGGCATCATCGTGGGTGGCCTGGTGGGGCTGTTGATCCTCTGGACGATCATCCGCTACCGGAAGCGCTCCGACGAGATGCCCCGGCAGTTCCACGAGAACGTCCCCATCGAGATCATCTACACGGCGATCCCGGTGATCATCGTGGGGGTCCTCTTCTTCTTCACCGTCCTCACCGAGAACAATGTCGATGCCATCCAACCGGTCAACGCCACCTTCACTGCCACCGGGAAACCGGTGGTCGACATCACGGTGACCGCCTTCCAGTGGGGCTGGCGGTTCGACTACCCCGACCTGAACGTGGGGGTCGCCGGTGAGACCACCAACGGACCCAACAACCACGGGCCGCAGATGGTGGTCCCGGTGGGCCAGACCGTGCAGATCCTGCTGGTCTCGGACGACGTCATCCACGGCTTCTACGTGCGGGACTTCAACTTCAGCCGCTACGCCCTCCCCGGGGTGTACAACCGATTCGATCTGGACGTGCTCCATACCGGGACCTACAACGGCCAGTGCACCCAGATCTGCGGCCTCTATCACTCGGAGATGCTGTTCAGCGTGCGGGCCGTCAGCCCGGCGGCGTTCGCGGCGTGGGCCGCCAGCCAGCGGGACACCGGGCACACCCTGCCCCGGTCGGGCTCGTCGGCTCAGGACAACCCGCCGCTCGACACCCACCAAACCAACGGAAGCGGCTACAACACACCCTCGCAGGCAAAGGGAGATCAATGACGACGACGATCGAACCTCCTGGTCTGATCGCCCCGGAAGAACCCGGTGGACCGAACGGGCACACTCCCGGCGAACACCACGGTGAGAGTGATCACCCGCACCACGAGGGTCCGACCGGGCTCATCAACTGGCTGACCTCCACCGACCACAAGGTGATCGGCAAGAGCTACATGATCACCTCCCTGGTCCTGTTCTTCATCGCCGGGATCATGGCCCTCGGCATCCGGGTGCAGCTGGCCGACCCGACGTCCTCGTTCGTGAGCTTCCAGACCTACAACGAGCTGTTCACGATGCACGGCAGCCTCATGCTCTACCTGTTCGCCGGGCCGTTCGCCTTCGGTGGGCTGGCCAACTACATCGTGCCCCTGCAGGTCGGCGCGCCGGACATGGCCTTCCCCCGCCTCAATGCCTTGTCGTACTGGCTCTACCTGGGCGGCTCGATCACCATGATGTCCGGGTTCCTGGTGGCCGGCGGTGCGGCCAGCTTCGGCTGGGTGGCCTACGCCCCGCTCTCCAACGCCACCAACTCTCCGGGGGCGGGGGCCGACCTGTGGCTGATGGCACTGGCCCTGACCGGGTTCTCGGCCATCTTCACCGGGGTCAACCTGTGCGCCACCATCTTCTACCTGCGGGCTCCGGGCATGACCATGTTCCGGGTCCCCATCTTCTCGTGGAACATGCTGGTCACCGCCATCCTGATCCTCATTGCCTTCCCGGTGCTGTTCGGGGCCGTGGTCCTGCTCTTCTGCGACCGTCATTTCGGCACCCACATATTCACCGTGCAGGGCGGAGGTGTGCCTGTGCTGTGGCAGAACCTCTTCTGGTTCTTCGGGCACCCCGAGGTCTACATCCTGGCCCTGCCCTATTTCGGCATGGTGACCGACATCATCCCGGTGTTCTCGCGCAAACCGCTGTTCGGGTACAAGGGCATGGTCTTCGCCACCATGTCCATCGCCGCCCTGTCGACCGGAGTGTGGGCCCACCACATGTTCACCACCGGCGTGGTCCTGCTGCCGTTCTTCTCACTCCTCTCCTACATGATCGCCATCCCCACCGGGATCAAATTCTTCAACTGGATCGGGACCATGTGGGGCGGGCAATTGAGCTTCCAGACACCGATGCTCTTCTCGGTGGGGTTCCTCTTCGCCTTCCTGATGGGCGGCGTGACCGGGGTGCTCCTGGCGTCACCCCCGGTCGACTTCATGACCCACGACACCTACTTCGTGGTGGCCCACTTCCACCAGGTGCTCATCGGGACCGCCGTCTTCGCCGGGTTCGCCGGGTTCTACTTCTGGTATCCGAAGATGTTCGGACGCATGCTTCGAGAGGGCCTCGGCAAACTCCACTTCTGGGGACTGTTCATCGGGTTCTGGGTGACCTTCATGCCCCAATACCTCGTGGGCTTGTACGGCATGCCGCGCCGGGTCGCCGCCTACCTCCCGTCCAACGGCTGGACCACCCTCAATGTGATCTCGACGGTCGGGGCCTTCATCATCGGGGTGTCGTTCCTGTTCTTCCTGATCAACCTCTGGGTCTCCTGGCGTGACCCGATCCCGGCCGGCGACAACCCGTGGGACGGGCACGCCCTCGAGTGGTTCACCTCCTCGCCACCGCCCCACCACAACTACACCCACCTGCCTCCGATCCGCTCGGAGCGGCCCACCTGGGACTACAACCATCCCGAACACCGGACCATCCACACCGGGCAGCCGGAACCGGAGAAGGTGCCGGCCGGCGTATCGGCCGGGAGCGACACCGTCGAGGACGACTCGTGAGGACGTACGGGCTCTTCCTGGCCGGCATCGGCGCCTTCTTTGCCGTCATCGGTCTCGTCTACTGGTTCACCAGCTACGAGGACGGCGGTTTCCTGATGCTGATCGGGTCCGCGCTGCTCGGCCTGTTCCCGGGCTCCTACTACCTGTGGTGGTCCTCGAAGGGGAAGACCCAGGCCGACGACGACCCGGGGGCGGACATCGCCGAAGGGGCCGGCGCCATCGACTCGTTCCCCGGATCGAGCATCTGGCCCTTCATCCTCGGCATGGGGGCGCTGTTCACCGTGCTCACCTTCGTGTTCGGGCTCTGGCTGGCACCGCTGGGCGCGGCACTGCTCCTCTCGGGCGCCGTCGGGGCCACGGTGGAGAGCCGGCGGGGCGGCACCGTCCCCACCGGGGTCGCCCAGCCTGAAGGGGACTGAACGGGCTTCCCACGCTGCCGATGGGGCCACGGGCGGGGGCCGGACCGGCGGACTCGGGCCGGACAGCCGAGCCGGGTCGTCACCTCCCGTTGTCCCGCCCTACACGCCGGCTGCCCGGTCGGCCAGACGAAGACGGAGGTTTCCCGTGGGCTTCATCTCGAAGCGGCGTACCGCCCTCTGGGTGGCTGGCATGGAGCGGTGGGCCCAGAAGGAAGTCGACGAGCACACCGAGAAGACGGTGAAGGGCAAGAACAGGATCGATCGCCACGGGATGTACTGCCTCGGCGTGATCAGCGCCATCACCATCGCCAAGGGGAAGGGGTCGGCCCGCGCATCGATGCCCAAGGACCGCGACCAGCGCCAGGGTCTGGCTGACGCCACCACTCTCCTCCGGAACGTACTGACCTCGGGTCGCGTCCCGGGCCGCGACTACCTCGAACTTCTCAGTCATCCCGACTCGGCCCGCAACCGGTAGAGGGCGTCCGGTGCCCGAAAGGGCTGCCCGGCCCGCGATCTGCGGCCTGGACTAGAGCCGCTTCACCATCTGCAACGCCGGATTGTCGGCATCCCAGAGGGTCGGGAACTCCTCGAGGGCTCGAAAGCCGTTGGCGGAATAGAAGGCTCGTGTCTTTGCGTATCCTTCGTCCGGCTTGGTTGGGCTGAGCGTCTTGACCTGCAGGTACTCCACGCCCTGCTCGGCCAATTCGCGCTCGGCGAAGGCCAGCATCCGTCTCCCAATACCGTGCCGGTGGTACTCGGGAACGAGAGCCATCACGTAGATCTCCGCGGCCTGCGGGCTGTGCTTCACGGTCGTGAGGAATCCGACATCGTCATCCAAGGAGGCGATCACGGTGGGCGACCGATCCGCGATCATCACGTACTGGTCCACCGAACTCGGTATTCCGAACCAGGCCGGCAGGGTGTTCAGAATCCTCCGAGCCGTGGGACCCGAACCGCTGGACCGCCATCGAAATCGAATCTCCTTCGCTGCCATGCGGCCAGGATGCCATGACCCGACGGCGATCCGGGTGAGCAGCATGGGTCCCGATGGCTGTCACCGCCACTGCTCAGATCGAACAGCGGTAGAGCTCGACGCGGTCACCGTTGATCATGATGGGTTCGACAAACTCGAACCCCGTCTTTACCAGGACGTTTCGAGATGCCCCGTTGTCGGGATCGATGAGGGCAAGAAGCTCGCCTTGCCACCCATGACGAGCCACCTCCAACATTCGCACTGGCGGCTTCGGTGGCGTACCCAAGACCACGTGATGCCCGAACGAGTCTGTAGCCGAACTCGAGCCGGCTCTCACCACCGAACTCGAACTCGTCCGCGCCCACATACCCAACCAGAGATCCGGTCGAGGTCTCGATGATCGCCTGCTTGCCGAAGGCAACCTCGCCGCGAGAAGGCCATCATGTGATCGAAGCGGGTGTTCGCCGCCTGGCGGTCGAGTGCGCCAGTCGCCGAATACACCATGAAATCCGTGTCCATGAACAGATCGACAAATGGTCGTCTGTCCGATTCGAGCACGGGCCGGATCTCCAGCCTCTCCGTTCTGATGGTGCTCGCCGCATTCCACCGGCCCTTGGTAGCACGGCTTCGGATCAAGGCGGCGATCATTGATCGACCGCGGGAACATCAGTCGCTCAGCGTGGTCAAATGGACGCAAACCCACTGTCCGGGGCGGCGCCGAGCAGGGTGTGCGGTGGTGGTGTTGGTGAGAGCAGAGAGGGCGGTGACATGTCCAACGAGCAGTTGTATGACAGCATCGGAGCCACCTACACGGTGACACGGTGCACCGAACCGCGGATCGCCAGCAGGATCTGGGCCGCGCTCGGTGATGCGGGAACCGTAGTGAACGTCGGGGCTGGTACTGGCTCCTACGAACCTCCCGGCCGTCATGTAGTCGCCGTGGATCCGTCGGCACTGATGCGTGCCCAGCGGCCCGCAGGTGCGGCACCGTGCGTAGCGGCCGTAGCGGAGCGCCTTCCGTTCGAGAACCAGTCCTTCGACGCGGCGATGGCCTTCTCCACGGTCCACCACTGGCCGGACCCGATCGCGGGTCTGGTGGAGATGCAGCGCGTTGCTCGGCGCGCAGTGGTGTTCACCTTTGACGGCAGCGATTCCGGGTGGCGTCGCCGGTTCTGGCTTACCCGCGACTACCTGCCTGAGGTTGCTGACCTCCTCGTTGGCAGGCCTTCGCTGACCGAGCTGGCTGGGGCCGTCGGTGCCCACGTGGAACCGGTGCCGATCCCCTGGGACTGCGCTGACGGCTTCTTCGAGGCCTATTGGCGTCGGCCCGAGGCATACCTCGATGATCGTGTACGTCGCGGAGTTTCGGTCTGGGCCAAGGTTGGACCAGACGCCGAACAGCGGGCTGTGCGGGCGCTCCGTGATGACCTCGCATCCGGTCGGTGGGCCGAACGTAACCGCGACCTTGTCGGTCTCGAGGAGGCAGAGCTCGGCCTCCGCCTGCTTGTCACCTGAGCCCGGCCCCACGGGCGCATCTGCAAAGCGGTCCGGCGGGATGAGGTTCCAGTTTCCCGAGCATGGCGGGACGTCGAGGGCGGCGGTGAGTCCTGCACGAGCCCCGGTCCGCCCACCGCCAGCGCCGACCGACCACCGCCGACCGACGCTCACCGACCCTCACCCACCGCCAGCGCCGACGACGACCGCCGACCGCCGACCGCCGACCGCCGACCGCCGACCGCCGACCGCCGACCGCCGACCGCCGACCGCCGACGGGCTTAGCGCATGACCCGACGGACGCCCTCGCCGGTGGCCAGCTCGGGCGGCTCCAAGTCGATATAGGTCGGCACCGGAACGGCCTCCAACTCGTCGATCCCGTCACCGGGGCGGGGCGGGGACTCGACGGTGGAGTACTCGCCGGTTGCCGACCGTTCGACGATGACCGCCCGCTTGCGCTTGCCGATCCCCTCGGCCGCCCGCATCTCGAGGCAGATCTTGTAGGTCACGAAGTAGGCGATGATCGGCGCGATGACCACGGCGAAGCGGAAGAACCACAGCACGCTCTTGAGCGGCAGCTGGAGGAAGTTGGCCATCACGTCGGTCGACGAGGCGAAGAAGGTCATGCCCAGCAACATGAGCATGGCTGCGCCCGCCGCCGTCCGTTTCGGACGATCGCGAGGTCGATCGAGGAGGTTGTGGTACGCCAGGTCTTTGGTGTGTCTCGATTCGATGAACGGCCAGACGATGAGGATGTTGAAGATGATGCCCGGGAAGATGACCGCGGGCAGGAACACCTCGAGCGGGATGGTGTGGCCCCACCCGACCCACTCCCAACTGGGCATGATTCTCAGCGCCCCGTCGAGCCAGCCCATGTACCAGTCGGGCTGCACCGCATAGGAGATCTGGTAGGGCTGGTACTGGCCGAACTGCCAGATCGGGTTGATCTGGGCGAAGCCGCCGAGGAGGAAGATCACCGCGGTGACCATGAACAAGAACCCGGTCGTCTTGGCCATGAAGGTCGGGAACATCGGCGACCCGACCACGTTGTGTTCGGTCTTCCCCTTGCCGGGGAACTGGGTGTGCTTCTGTTTGACCAGCAATCCGAGGTGGGCGGCCAGTAAACCGATGAGTATCAGGGGCACGATCAGCACATGGAGGATGAAGAACCGGGGGATGATCACCCCGTTGCCCGGATAGTTCCCGCCGAACACGAAGAAGGCCAGATAGCTCCCGACCAAGGGGATCGACTCGATGATCGAGTAGGCGATGCGGATACCGGTTCCCGACACCAGGTCGTCCGGCAGCGAGTACCCGAGGAACCCGTTGACGATGCCCAGGATGAGCATGGTCACACCGACGATCCAGTTGAACTCCCGGGGCTTGCGGAAAGCCCCGGTGAAGAAGACCCGGGCCATGTGCACGGCGATCGAACCCAGGAAGATGTCGGCGGCCCAGTGGTGGGCCTGGCGCATGAGAAGGCCGGATCGCACGTCGAAGGAGAGGCCGACCGACGAGGCGTAGGCCTCGGACACCTTCTCCCCCCGCAGCGGGATGTACGAGCCGTGGTAGACGATCTGCGCCGCCGACGGAACGTAATAGAGCGACAGGAACACCCCGGTGGCCAGCAGCACCACAAACGAGTAGAGGGCGATCTCGCCCAGCATGAACGACCAGTGGTCGGGGAAGATCTTGTCGAGGAAGGTGCGCCCGCCCTTGGCCACGCCGAGTCGGTCGTCGACCCAACGCAGTGAGGTGTCGATGCTTTCGTCGATCATGGCCGCTCCCAGAATCCGGGGCCCACTGCCTGGTTGAAGTGGCCCTTGGCCCGGAGGAACCCGTTCGAGTCGACCGTGATGGGCAGCTGGGGCAGCGGGCGGGGGGCGGGTCCGAACTCGGGTATCGCTCCCGCCACCACGTTGAAGATGGACTGATGACACGGACACACCAGCTGTTGGGTCTGCTCCTGGTAGAGCCCGACCGGGCACCCGAGGTGGGTGCACATCTTGGAGTAGGCCACGTAGCCGGCCACACCCCAGTCGGTCCGCCCCGGCGGCGTCAGGGGCTGAAGGGTGTCGGACAGCCGAATGAGGATGACCTGGTCGGGAGACGAGCCGATGAAGCCCTTGGGGAAGACGGTGAGGACGCCCCCGACCTCGAGGTCGTCGACCGTGATCTCGCGGCCGTCCACCGCCACCAGTTGCGACCCATTCCTCCAGTTGGTCGAGAACAGCGAGGTGTCGGTCTGACCCGTCGGGTCCTCGCTCTTCGACGGCTTGGGCCCGAGCGAGCGGAGGAGGGGGAACAGCAGCACGACGCCCATGGCCGTCGAGCCCAGGGCGAAGAGGCCACCCAGCATCTTGCGCCTCTTGACCACCATCCCGCCTCGTTGGGTGATCGCCGCCGTCATGGCGTCGCGCTCGGCCTCAGAGGAATGGAACTCGTGCCGCTCTTCCACGAAGGGCCCCTGGGGCATCAGGTACTTGCCCCAGGCGGTGACCCCGAAGCCGAGGGCGAGCAGACCGACACCGAGCGTGATGGCCTGCCACTGGGTGTTGGCCTCGACCCAGTAGGCCACGCCGAAGCCTATGAATCCGGCGAACCCGACGAGCATGGCGATGGCGGCGACCATCTGGGCGGCTTCGGGACGCTTAGCGTAAGGCTGCAGGTGAGGGTCGTCGAGGGCAGCCGTCGGAAGCGGTCCATTCTGGTCAGGGGTCTGGTCGCTCACGTGCGGTCTCCGATCCAGAAGCAGACGAGCATCAGCACACCCACACCGAGGAGCAGTCCGACGAAGCCCTCGCCCACCGGGCCGATGCCTCCCAGTCCTTCCCCGCCGGGGTTGGCCGGATGCTGGATGACGCCGGTCACGTAGGCCGAGATGTCCCTCGCTTCGGTGTTGGTGATGTCACCGGGGCCGAAGTGGGGCATGTTGCCGGGTCCGGAGCGAATCGCCTCGACGACCTGGGTCGGGGTGGCCAGGTGCAGGCCGGGCGCGTAGGCGCCGTCGAACAATGCGTCGCCGGCACCGGTGATGGTGTGGCACGCCGCGCAGTTGAGGGTGAAGAGCTGGCTCCCGGCTTCGAGATCGGCGTCCTTGGTGTTGACCACCGGCACCTGGACGCCTTGCCCGGGGGTCAGGGACTGCACCCAGGCGGCGATCTCGAGGGTCTGGAGGCGGTTGAACCGTGGCGGCTTGCGGGTGGCCTGCACGCTCGAGTTGGCCAGCGGCATCCGGCCGGTCGACACCCAGAAGTCCACGGTGCCCGACCCGAGGCCCTGGAGGTTCGGTCCTCGCCCGGTTCCGAGCGCCTCGGGGCCGTGGCAACTCGAGCAGTTGGCGGAAAAAGAGCGCCTGGCCTGGGGCGATGAATGACTTGGGCAGGTTGGCGTAGATGATCCCGCCCTGGTTGGACGGCGAGTGGCTCTTGAGCGCGGCCGAGGCGCTCTGCTTCTCCGACCTGCTGATCGGTACCTGGGTGGTCGCCGTTGTCGTCAGCTTGGGGAGCGTGGTGGTCGGCGCCGCGCCGGCCTGGTCGGCCCCGGAGGAGAACCCGAGCAGCCCGACGAATCCGACGCACCCCAGCAGGGCGATGGGGGCCAGATATCGGCCTTTGCGCAGTCTCCGCATACCGTGTCCCACCTATTTGAGGAGGAAGAGGCAGGAGTAGAGGCCGACCCAGACGATGTCCACGAAGTGCCAGTAGTAGCTGACACCCTGGAACACCGCCGTCTCACCCGGGTCTCCCTTGGGGCCCTTCAACCGGCCGAGGAGGAAGATCATGGCCACGAGGCCGAGGGTGACGTGGAGGCCGTGCACGCCGGACATGATGTAGAAGAGCGAGCCGAACGCAGTGTGGGTCGGGTCTGCTGGCCGGGTCGTGGGAGAGCGAGATCCACTCGTAGAACTGGTTGGCCACGAACAGCGCCCCCAGGACGAAGGTGGCGATGATCATGATCTTGGCACTGCGCCGGTTGCCCTTTTCCTGGTCCCAGACCGCCTTCTGCATGGTGAAACTGGAGGCGACCAGGATCAACGTGAAGATGCCGGCCCGGATGGTGTCCAGGTGGGTCCCGGGGGGCGGCCACACCGACGCATGGGCCCGGATGGTGAAGAAGGCGGCGAACAGGGAACTGAAGAACATCACCTCGGAACCCAGCCAGATGATGACTCCGACTGCCAGCATCGAGGGCTTGTCGGGGCGGTGGCGCTGGCGGGTGGTGATCGCCGGTTCGGCGGCGAGGGCCTGAGTCACGCCGTATTTTTAGTCGATCGGAAGCTCGAAGGGCCAACTCAGGGCGGGAGCTCCGATCGGGGGTCTCCGGGGCGGGCCGGGACCGCTCTCCGGCCCCCGACGGCGACCCCGTCGGCAACCGCCCGGAAGTCAGCGAGCGGGGTCCAAAGGCGCAGGTGGTGGCGCCAGATGGACGACGCTGAGCCGCTGGGTGGGACGGGTCAGGGCCACGTACAGCGTACGCAGGCCACGGGCGGTCTCACCGGCGATCAGGGCCGGCTCCACCACGACCACCGAGTCGAACTCGAGGCCGTTGGCGGCGTCGGCCGCCAGGAGCACCAGCGGCTCGAACAAACCGCCCTTGCGCATGTCCCGAGCGTCCACGACGGGCAGGCCGGCGGTGGCCAGCGCCTCCGACAGGACACCCATCATCGGCTCGGGGGCGAGGATGGCCACCCGGCCCGGAGTGACCGCGGCCACCTCCTCACCCGCCGCCTCGGCCACGGTCCGGGCCAGGTCCCCGACGGTTGCCCCCTGCCTCGACCCTTCGGAGTCCCGAACGGCGATCATCCTCGGCTCCACTCCCGTGCGGCGCACCGGCCGGGGCGGGCTGAGTTCGGGGGCGGCCACGGCCAGCACCTGGCTGGCCACGGCCAACACCTCGGCCGGGGTCCGGTAGCTCACCGTCAGCTCCACCGTGCGGGGCGGCCGGCGCCGGGGCAGGTGTTCGGTGATGTCGTCCCACGACGCCGGTGCCCAGGGTGCGGTGGCCTGGGCGATGTCGCCGACCACGGTCATCGAGCCCGACAACGAACGCCGGGTGAGCATCCGCAGCTGCATGGGCGAGAGGTCCTGCACCTCGTCGACCACGATGTGGCCGTACTTGCGCAACCCGTCGTCTCCGGTGCCGTTGCGGGGGCCGAGGAGGTGGCGAGCCTCGTCGACCAGCGCGGCATCGGCCGGAGTCCAGGCCACGTCGTCGAACGACGCCGAGCGCGGTCGGTGGAGGAGCTGCTGCTCCTCGGGAGTCAGCACCCCGCGGGCGGCCGCCTTGATCAGGGGTGGTGCGCCGAACAGGTCGTGGAGCAGCTCGTGGGGGGAGAGGCGGGGCCACATCCGGTCGAGCGCCTGGGCCAGCTCCGGCACCCGCTTCACCTTGCGGGCGAAGTCCTCGAAATCGAACTCGTCATCGGACAGCTCGGACGGGTCCTCGTAGCCGGGGAAGGCGGTGACCGAGGCCGGCACGCCCACGCCCAGGGTCTGCTGGGTCTGTCGGGCCCGGTCGGCCAGCAATTGGGCCACGTCCTGCTCGACCAGCCGGCGTCGTCCATTGTGAGTGCCGGGGCGGCGGCGGGCCGAGTCGATGATCCTCTTGGTGTCAGCGACCGTCAACCGGAGGAGCAGGGCCCCGTAGGGGATGGCCACGTCGTCGGCGAGGGGCCGCTGGCGGGTGCGGACGGCCCGGGCGATGACCTTGGCCATCCGCTGGTCACCCTTGAGGCGGGCCACGTCGACCGGGCCGTTCTCCACGGTCCGGACTTCGGTGACCAGGCCGGAGACCGTGGACAGCGTGACACCGGTCTCGCCCAGGGAGGGGAGGACCTGCTCGATGTAGCGGAGGAAGAGGGGGTTGGGCCCGACCACCAGCACGCCCTGCCGCTCGAGGGGGAACCGGTGGGTGTAGAGCAGGTAGGCGGCCCGGTGGAGGGCCACGGCCGTCTTGCCCGTGCCCGGACCTCCCTGTACGACCAGGACGCCGGCCAGCGGCGCCCGGATGATCTCGTCCTGCTCGCGCTGGATGGTGGAGACGATGTCGGTCATCCGGCCCGACCGGGCCCGATCGAGGGCGGCCAGCAGGGCGGCCGGCCCGCCGATGGGCAGGTCGCTCTGGATCAGTTCGCCCGGTCCCGTCCTCCCCGCGTCGGCGGCTCCGGTCGTACCACCGGACGCCGAGAAGTCGCCCTCGGTCTGATCGGAGCTGTATCCCGATCCGGGCAGGCTGAAGCGCTCGTCCTCCAGCCCGACCACCCTCCGGCCCTCGAGGGCCAGATGACGGCGCAGCACGAGACCCTGGGGGTCCCGACCGGTGGCCCGGTAGAAGGGTTCGGCGATCGGGGCCCGCCAATCGACCACCAGCGGGTCGTGATCGGCGCTGTGGATGGCCAGGCGGCCGATGTGGAAGGTCTCGACGGCCGGTTCGCCGCCGTCGGTTCCGTCCGCCGCCGCCCCGTTGGCGCCCGCGGCCCCGTTGGTGCCGCCCTTCCCACCCTTGGCGCCATCGTCGATCCGGTCGATCCGGCCGAAGGTCAGGGCCTGGTCCCCGATGTCCAATTGCTCGAGCCGGGCCAGGCTGGTGCGCACGATCACGTCCCGTTCGGTCCGCGACTGGAACGTTCCGCCCCGCCCCAGGTCGAGCACCCCCTCGAGCATGGAATTGGCATCACTCCGCATGGCATCGAGGCGTGCGTAGGCCATGTCCACGAACGCCTGTTCAGCCTGAAGCTCTGATTCCACGCCACCTCCGATCTGCCCTCCCCTGGCTCAGGGGAACCCTCGATTGTATGCCCCCGTTCGCCGGGCGCGCGACCGGCCGAGCCGGCGTGGACGGGTGAGCCCCCTCTCCTAGACTCGGGCCATGGCCGCTACCGCAGTACTCGCACCGGTCACGAACGACGGGTGGCGCGCCACCGGTGGGCACGTTCGGGCCCGCCCCGTCGCGGCCAGTCGCTGAGTCGTGGCCGTGACCCGGGAGGCGGCCTCCAGGACCGCGGGCCGGTTCGACGACGCACCGTTCATCCGGGCCTGCCGCGGCCTGACCGTCGATCGGGTGCCGGTGTGGTTCATGCGCCAGGCCGGCCGGGCGCTTCCCGAGTACCGGGCCGCACGGGGAGCGGGCAGCATCCTCGACGCCATCGCCCGGCCCGAGCTGGTCGCCGAACTGACCCGGCAACCGGTGGACCGCTACGGCACCGACGCCGCCATCCTCTTCTCCGACATCGTGGTCCCGGTGGCCGCCATCGGGTTCGGCGTCGACGTGGCCCCGGGGACGGGGCCGGTGGTGGCCGAACCCTTCCGTTCCAAGGACGATCTCCAACGGCTGCGACCACTCGAGCCCGAGACCGACACCCGCCATGTCATCGACGCGGTGCGCATCCTGGCCGACGGGCTCGACGTCCCGCTGATCGGATTTGCCGGCGGGCCGTTCACCGTGGCCAGCTATCTGGTCGAGGGCGGCCCCTCGAAGAACTTCACCAGGATCAAGGCGCTCATGCTCGGAGAACCGGCCGATCTGGCACGACCTGGTCGAGCGGCTCACCGACCTGGCCCTGGCCTCGTTGCGGTCCCAGCTCGACGCCGGCGCGTCGGCGGTCCAGGTCTTCGACAGTTGGGCCGGGATCCTCACCCCGCGCCACTACCAGGAGCTGGTCCTGCCCTCGACCACCAGGCTGTTCGCCGAACTGGCCGAGTCCCACCCCGGTGTCCCCACCATCCTGTTCGGCGTGGGCACGGGCGAGCTGCTGTCCTCGATGGCCACCGCCGGGAGCGCGGTGGTCGGGATCGACTGGCGGGTGCCGTTGGACGAGGCCCGGCGGCGGGTCGGCCCCGGAGTGGCGGTTCAGGGGAACCTCGACCCGGCCGTGTGCCTGACCACGTGGGAAGTGGCAGTCGGCCGAGACCCGTGAGGTGCTCGACCGCGCCGGTCCTTCCCCCGGTCACATCTTCAACCTCGGCCACGGTGTCCTCCCCGAGACCGATCCGGCCATCCTCGAGCGGGTGGTCGCCCTGGTCCACGAAGAGGGACGGGCCGGGGTGGGGGCGCTCCGGTGAGTGGCACCTCCCGGCGGCCCATCGGGGTGCTGGTCATGGCGCACGGGACCCCGTCGGACCCGGCCGCCATCGAACCCTTCTATACGTCGATCAGGCGGGGCCGGCCCCCCACTCCCGAGCTCCTGGCCGAGCTGGTGGGCCGCTACCAGGCCATCGGGGGCACCTCGCCGCTGGCCGAGCGGACCCGGACCCAGGTCGAAGGGCTGGCCGCCGTCCTGGAGGCCGTGGCCCCTGGGGAGTACCTGGTGCGATACGGGGCCAAACACACCTCGCCCAGCATCGAGGAGGCGGTGGCCGACCTGCTGGAACACGGAGTGGAGCGGGTCGTGGCCATCGTGCTTACCCCCCACCAGTCGTCCCTCGGATCGGGCGAATACCTCCGCCGCGCCCTCGAGGCCACGGCACAAGCGGCCGACCCGGTGGCGTTGACTCCCATCCTCTCGTGGCACCGCACCCCGGGGCTGGCCTCACTCCTGGCCGATCGCACCCAGGACGCGCTGACCTCCTTGCCGGCACCCGGGGCCGACCTTCCCGGCCGGACCGTGGTGTTCTTCACTGCCCACAGCCTGCCCTCCCGGGCGGTGGCCGAAGGCGACCCGTATCCCGACCAGGTGGCCGAGTCGGCGGCCGACATCGCCCAGCTCCTCGGGCTCGACGACCGCCCCGCCCTGTCCTGGGGGGTGGCATGGCAGAGCGCGGGTCGGACTCCCGATCCTTGGATCGGTCCCGACCTGCTCCACGAGATCCGGCGGGTGGCAGCAGAGGGCGCCACGTCGGTCGTGGCGTGCCCGGTCGGGTTCGTCTCCGACCATCTCGAGATCCTCTACGACCTCGATGTGGAGGCCCTCGGCGTGGCCCGGTCGGCCGGGGTGGCCTTTTCCCGGACACGGTCCCTCAACGACGACCCGCGGTTCCTCGGCCTCCTCGCCGGCGTGGTCCAGGATGCGGCCCGCGCGGGGGCGGCCGCAGAGCCACCGGTGGTGACCAGGTCGGCACCGCCCGCGTGACCGCGCCACACCGACCGACCATCGCCGTCGTCGGCGCCGGGATCGCTGGCCTCGCCGCGGCGTGGGAATTGGTGGTCGCCTCCGACCGTGACGGCACGCCCGCGCCGGTCGTGCGCGTGCTCGAGTCGAGTGGTCGGATCGGCGGCAAGCTCAGAGCGGCGCAGTTCGCCGGACGAACCGTCGACGTGGCCGCCGACGCATTCCTCGGCCGCCGCCCCGAGGCGACGGAGCTCTGCGACGAACTGGGGCTGACCGACCAACTGGTCCCGGTGGGGGCCTCCGGCGCCTCCATCTGGGCCCGGGGCCGGCTCCGGCCGATGCCGGAGGGACTGAACCTCGGAGTCCCCACTCGATGGTGGCCGCTGTTCCGGTCGGGAATCCTGAGCCCCTCGGAGTCGATCCGCGTGGCCCGGGACCTGATCAGCCCCCATTGGGGCCGAAGCGAGGTCTTCGGCGACCGGCCGGTCGGTGACATCGTCGGCCAACGGCTCGGACGTCCGGTTGTCGAGCGGCTGGTGGACCCGCTCATCGGAGGGATCAACGCCGGCGGTGTGGACGACCTCGAGCGCGGCGGCCACCATGCCGGTCCTCATTGCCGCCTCGCACCAGACCGGGAGCCTCATGCACCGGCTCGGGAGGGTGGCCGGCGGCCCCCAATCGTCGACCGCCCCAGGGGCGGGGTCACCGGTCTTCTGGTCGCTCGCCGGCAGCACCGCCAGTCTGGCCGGGCAGCTCGCCGACGCGCTGGAGCGCCGGGGTGTGACCATCCAGACCGGACTGCGCGTCGACGCCATCGACGGTCGACGCCCGACCGGGTCGGGACGCGGCCGGTGGACCCTGTCCCTCCACGACGCCGACGGGCACGACAACGACAACGGCAGCGGCAAGCACGGCAGCGGCAAGCACGACGACGGCAAGTACGACACTGGAACCCCGGACCGGCGAGGACCCCTCGAAGTAGACGGCGTCGTCCTGGCCGTCCCCGCCACCGAAGCCGCCGTGCTCCTCGCTCCGCACGCCCCGATGGCTGCCGGCCTCCTCAGCACCATCCAGTACGCCTCGGTGGCCGTGGTCACGCTGGCCATGGCGGAGGGATCGATCCGGGCCCCCCTCCGCGGGACCGGCTTCCTGGTCCCCCGCACGACGACCATCGACGGGCGGGCCGCCCTCATCACCGGATGCACCTACCTGGACCGGAAGTGGCCGCACCTTGGTCGCCCGGACGACGTCCTCGTCCGCGTCTCGGTGGGCAGGTTCGGCGACGACCGCCAGCTCGGGCTCGACGACGACGAGCTGCGCGCCTCGGCCTTCGCCGAACTGGCCCAGCTACTCGACATCCGCGGGGCCCCGCTGGATGCGGTCGTCACCCGTTGGGACCGGGCCTTCCCCCAGTACCAGGTCGGCCATCTGATCAAGGTGGCCAAGGTCGAAGAGGAGGTTGCCGGCCTCGGGGGACTGGCCCTGGCCGGCTCCGCCCTCCGCGGGGTGGGCATCCCCGCGTGCATCGGCAGCGGGCGGAACGCGGCACGCCAGGTCCTCGGGTCCGTGTCCGGCCGGACACATCCCCTCACCCCGAGGCCGGATGCCTTCGAGGCGGGCACGTGACCGTGACCGGGCCGTGACCGCCGACACCCCGATGACCACCCCGGTCCGCCCGGCGCTCCCACCGACCGAGCCGGTCACTCCCCGATGGCGGCCGTCGCGCGTGCGCATGACCCACCGGCGCAACGCCACCGTGGTCCCCCGGCGCGGGATGGTCGCCCTCCCCTCCCTGGTGGCCGGGGTGGGCCTGGCCCTGTCCCTGCCACCCTGGGGGTGGTGGATCCTGGCCTTCCCGTCGGCGGGGATTCTGTGGTGGCGCCTCGGCGGTCTCCGTCCTCGGACCCGGCTCTGGGCCGGCTACCTGGCCGGGCTCGGTTGCTATGTGCCCGGTCTGATCTGGGTCCGGTCGTTCACCGGTCCGGGCGCCATCGTGCTCATCGCCCTCGAGGCCGGCTTCATCGCGGTGGCCTGTCTGGCCGTGCCCCCTGGACCGACCCTCTCCCGGGCGCTGGCCTTTCCGGCCGCCATGACCCTGGCCGAGGCGGTGCGGATGACCTGGCCCTTCGGCGGGCTGCCCCTCGGGGGCGTCTTTCTCGGCCAGGCCGACGGTCCGGTCCTCGGGGTGGCCCGACTCGGCGGGCCCCTGGCCCTGACCGCCGCCGTCTATGTCGGCGGAGTCGGGGTGGGAGCGGTGGCCGAGGCCGCGGTCCGGGCGGTCCGGGACGGCGCCCGGGCACGGGCCTTCGCAGGCGCCGACCCCGAGGCCGCACCTCGAGCCGACACCGAAGCCGAGGGCGGCCCGGGAGCAACCCCACCGGCCGTCGACGGGCCGTTCCACCTGGTCGCTGGTGCCGTCGCCGGGCTGGGCACGCTGGCCGTGGTCGGGGCGGTCGCCGTCATCGGTCTGGTGGCGGTGTCCGTCGCCGCCGACCACGCACCCGACGGCGGCCCCGCCATCGGCACGGTCACCACCGCCGCCGTGCAGGGGGGCGGGGCCCGGGGGTTCCGCAAGTCCCAGATCGACCCGAACGTGGTGCTGGCGGCCCAGATGGCGGCCACCCGCCTGTTGGAGCAGGTCGACCACGGCACCTCACCTCAGCTGGTGTTGTGGCCCGAGGATGTGGTGTCCCTCGACACCCCGTTGTCCGAGTCCCCCGAACAACAGGTTCTTTCCGGCCTGGCCCGCACGCTCCACACCACCCTGGTGGTGGGGGTGACCGAGACGATCTCGACCACCGCCTT
The DNA here is from genome assembly GCA_963837805.1 of uncultured Acidimicrobiaceae bacterium. GTDB lineage: Bacteria > Actinomycetota > Acidimicrobiia > Acidimicrobiales > RAAP-2 > Bog-756. The sequence continues at coordinate 86,785 of CAWIOU010000024.1, read as the reverse complement.
CCGCAACGAGGTCGTGGCCTGGGGTCCGGACGGGACACTGGTCTCCCGTTTCGAGAAGGTCCACCGGGTGCCCTTCGGCGAGTACGTCCCCTACCGCAGCTTCTTCGCCCATTTGGGCAACCTCTCCTCGGTTCCCCTCGACGCGGTGCCCGGCACCGGGACCGGGTTGATGCCCACGCCGGCGGCACCCCTCGGCGCCATGGTCTCCTACGAGGTCTTCTACGCCGACCGCGGACGCGCTTCGGTACGCGACGGCGCCCAGCTGTTGATCGTCCCCACCAACACCTCGTCCTACGCCACGTCCCAGGTGCCGACCCAGGAGATCGCCGCTTCCGAGATCCAGGCCGTCCAACAGGGCCGCGATCTGCTCCAGGCGGCGCCCGCCGGATACAGCGCCGCCATCACCAACCGGGGCACGCTGTTGCACCGGTCGGTGCTCGGGGCTCGTCAGGTCGTCATGGCCACACTCTCCCGCCGGGACGGTTCGACTCTCTACGTCCGCTACGGGGACCTGCCCGTCCTGGTCCTGGCCTCACTCGCCCTGGTGGCCGGCTGGTGGCTGGCCGGTCGCGGAAGGAGGCGGTCTGGCGATGCCGGGCCCCGTCCGATCGCCCGCTGACCGGCCGGAGTACGACCCGTTCGATCCCGCCACCCACGACGATCCATTCCCTGTCTACCGGCGGTTGCGGGACGAGGACCCGGTGCATCGGACCAACCGGGGATTCTGGGTCCTGTCCCGTTTCGAGGACGTGTTCCACGCCGCTTTGGACACCAGCACCTACTCGTCGGCCCAGGGCCTGACCTTCGGGGAGAACGAGATCGTGACGCTGGGGCTGAAACCGACCCTGGTCATGATGGACCGCCCGCAGCATTCGACCTTCCGGCGTCTGATCAGCCGCGGCTTCACCCCGAGGAAGGTGGCCGAGCTCGAACCGGCCGTCCGGACCTTCGTACGGAACAGGGTGACGGCTCTGGCCGAAGCGGGAGAGGGTGACTTCGTCGAGATCGTGGCCGGGCCGCTCCCCACCTTCGTCGTGGCCAACTATCTGGGCGTGCCCGAGGAGGACCGGGAACGCTTCGGGGCATGGAGCGACGCCATCGTGGCGGCCAACGCCACCGGCAACACGGTCAAGGATGCCGGTGAGGCGGTGGCCGGGCTCTACGGCTACTTCACCGAGCTCGTCGAGTGGCGGCGTGTGCACCCCGGCGACGACATGCTCTCGGATCTGGTAGCCGCAGACATCGACGGCCGACCCCTCGAGCTCGACGAGATCCTCGGTTACTGCTTCGTGATGATCGCCGGCGGCAACGACACGGCCTCGGGTCTGCTCGCCGGCTCCGCAGTGCTGCTCAGCGAGCACCCCGAGCAGCGACGACGGCTCCTGGCCGATCCGGGACTGCTCAAGGGCGCCGTGGAGGAGCTGCTGCGGATGACCAGTCCGGTGCAGGGCCTGTCCCGCACGACGACCCGCCCCGTCGAGCTCCACGGGGCTCGGATCCCGGCGGCCAGCAAGGTGCACCTGCTCTATGGATCCGCCAATCGCGACGAGCGCGAATTCGGGGCGACTGCCGACCAGTTCGACGTGACCAGATCGTTCCGCCGCATGCTCTCCTTCGGCAACGGACCCCACCACTGCATCGGCGCCGCCGCCGCCCGGCTCCAGGGCCGCGTGGCGCTCGAGGAGCTGTTGGCGGTGCTGCCCGGGTTCGAGACCGACCGCTCACGCGGTCGGCTGGCGCCCGGACCGTTCGTCCGGCGGTACCAGTCGCTGCCGGTGACGGCGGGGCCGGTCCGGCGAGGTCAGTCGTAGTAGCCGGAGTGGATGTAGACGCAGGGAATGCCTTCGCCGTGGAACATGGCGAAGTTGTTCGGGTCGTCCTCGAACGCCAGTCTCAGGTCGAAGCCGAACGCCCGCAGTTCCTCGACGCTGTCCCGCTTGAACCAGGTCACCTGTGAATAGTCGCCCCGGGACCTCATGACCAGGAGGTCCCATCGCAGCCCGTACCGTTCCAACCAGGCCAGCGTCTGGGGCTGCACCCGCATGGGCCGCCCGGTGAGCAGGATGACCTGCAGGCGGGCATCGAGGAGTTCGAGGACACGGACCACCTCGCCGATGATCGGGTCGTCGCCGCACGCATTGAAGAAGGCGTCCCAGTCACGACGCCCACGTTCGATGAAGTGCTGACGACCGACGGCGTCGGACAGCACGCCGTCCACGTCGAACACCACCGCCTCGCCGGGCGTCTGGAGGGGACCGTGGTGCCAGGCCCAGTTGTCGGGGCCGCTGACCGCGCTCACTCGTCGGTCGGGGCCGTCGCCGCCAACCGACGGATCTCGTCGACCACCGCGGGGTCGGCCAGTGTGGTGGTGTCCCCGAGCACGCGGCCCTCGGCGACATCGCGCAGGAGACGGCGCATGATCTTGCCGCTCCGGGTCTTCGGAAGCTCGTCGGTGAACACGACCGTCCTCGGCCGGGCGATCGGTCCGATCTTCTCGGCGACGTGGGCGCGCAGCTCCTGACCCCGTTCGTCGGTGGGGGCACCGGCATCGGCCCGCAGGGTCACGAAGGCCACGATGGCCTGTCCCGAGGTGGCATCGGACGCTCCGACGACCGCCGACTCGGCCACCGCCGGGTGGTCGACCAGGGCTGACTCCACCTCCGCGGTCGAGATGCGGTGTCCCGAGATGTTCATGACGTCGTCGACCCGGCCGAGCAGCCAGAGGTAGCCGTCTTCATCGACCTTGGCCCCGTCGCCGGCGAAGTACCGCTCGGCGAACCGGCTCCAGTAGGTCTCCCGGTACCGCTCGGGATCGCCGTAGATCCCCCGGAGCATCGACGGCCACGGCCGGGTCAGGGTCAGGTAGCCGCCGCCCCTCTGCACCACCGCCCCGTTCTCGTCGACCACCTCGGCTCCGATGCCCGGGAGGGGGAAGGTGGCCGAGCCGGGCTTGGTCGTGGTGATCCCGGGAAGCGGGGCGATCATGATCGCTCCGGTCTCCGTCTGCCACCAGGTGTCCACCACCGGACACCGGCCCCCGCCGATGGTGGTCTGGTACCACATCCATGCCTCGGGATTGATCGGCTCGCCCACCGAGCCGAGGACTCTGAGCGAAGTGAGATCGTGACGACCCGGATACTCGGTGCCCCATTTCATGAACGTCCGGATGGCGGTGGGCGCCGTGTAGAGGATGGTGACCCCGTACCGCTCGATGATCGACCACCACCGGTCGCGGTCGGGAAAGTCCGGCGTGCCCTCGTACATCACCGACGTGGCCCCGTTGGCCAGCGGACCGTAGACGATATAGCTATGACCGGTCACCCATCCGATGTCGGCCGCGCACCAGTACACGTCGCTGTCGGGATGGAGGTCGAATACGTTTCTGTGGGTGAAGGCCACCTGGGTCAGATAGCCGCCCGTCGTGTGCATGATCCCCTTGGGGGCGGCCGTCGTGCCCGAGGTGTAGAGGATGTACAGCAGGTCCTCGGACTCCATGTGCTCGGGCGGGCAGTCGTCGGACGGGGCGCCGCCGGCGGCCTGATCAGCACCGCTCGACAGTTCGTGCCACCAGTGGTCTCGCCCTTCGGTCATCAGCGGCTGATCGGGACCGTCGTCGCCGATCCGGCGCGCCACCACCACGTGCTCCACGCACGGTGATTCGAGCACGGCGGCATCGACGTTGGGCTTGAGGGCGACCGGGGATCCCCGTCGCCATCCGCCGTCCGCCGTGATCACCACTCGGGCCTGCGCATCGAGGATCCGGTCCCGGAGAGCATCCGACGAGAACCCGCCGAACACCACCGAATGGACCGCACCGATGCGGGTGCAGGCCAGCATGGCCACCGGGAGCTCGGGGATCATCGGCATGTAGATGGCCACCCGGTCACCGCGGCTCGACACCCAGACCGCGCAACGTGTTGGCGAACCTCGATACGTCGGTCAGGAGCTGACGGTAGGTGATGGTGCGGGTGTCGCCGGGCTCGCCTTCCCAGTGGAAGGCCACCTTGTCGCCCCGGCCGGAGGCCACATGCCGGTCGAGACAGTTGTAGGAGACGTTGAGGGTGCCGCCGTCGAACCACCGGGCAAAGGGCAGATCCCACTGGAGCACGGTGTCCCAGGGTCGGAACCAGTCGAGGGCACCGGCCTGTTCGGCCCAGAATCCCTGCCAATCGGCCTCGGCCCGGCCGTAGACGCCGGGATCGCCGGCGACCGCCTGGTTCCGGAACTCGTCGGAGGGGGGGAACTCCCGATCTTCGGTGAAATAGTCCTCGATGGTGGCCTCGGCCGGGGGCGGGGCTCCGCCCGACTGATGTCGTACCGGGCCGTCAGGCATCGCTCCCCCCACTCCTTCACTACTGGCGGTGAAGACTGCTCCACCTCGACGCGCCTCAGCCTAACGCCGGCGGGCCTCTACGATGGAAGGGCCGTGACTGCGAACGCACAGCCGTTGGAGCGAGCGGGCTCCAGCGGTCGGGATCCCGACCCGGAGGCTGGCGCCTTCCGGCCCGAGCCCGGCGTCATCCGGATCGATGTCCCTCTCGGCCGGCGGGTCATGGTGGTCAGCGACCTGCTCCTCACCCCCGAGGCCACGCCTACGTCCTCGGCCGTGAGCGCAGAACTGGCCCGCGCCCTCGACACCTGGGACGGTCCGGGGATGCTGATCATCGCCGGCAATCTCTTCGACCTCTCTGGTTCGGCTTCCCCGTTCACCGAGTCACACCGGTCCCTCGACGCCCATCCGGCCCTCGCCGAAGCGCTGAACCGGTTCCTCGGCACCGAGGAGCGGCGGGTGATCCGGCAGACGGGGACGCACGAGCCCGGGTACGACACCGACCCCGACACGGTGGCCGCCATCGCTGCCCGGGGCGTCGAACAGGCCGGGCCCGTGGACCTCCATCTCCAGACGGCCACCGGCATCCGGGTAGTGCGGGTCGAACCCGGTGAGCACGCCTACGCCGCCGGGTGCAGCGGGACCGAGACCGAGTTCGACCCGGCGGCCGACGCCAAGCCCGGAGTCATCGGTCTGTCGTCGGCGGGACGGGGATGGCGGTCACTCGCCGACTCGGCCGACAACGACGCCCCCTGGCTGGTCGGCCTCAACCGGCTGAGCGATCCGTCGGCGCTCACTCGTTTCGTCGTCTCGCGGACCCTCTACCGCCGCCTCGGACGCTATGCCTGGTGGTTGCTGGTGCCCTTCGTCGTCGCCGGGCTGCTGCGGGTGGCGGTGACGCCGTGGGTGGCCGGCCATCTCGGGTCGGGGCTGCCGGGGATCGCCATCCGCCATGCCCACCAGGCCGACCTCGGCGACCAGATCGTCATCGCCCTTCTCGTCGCCCTGGTCGTGTTGGCCGTGTTGGCCCTGGTGCTGGGGCTCCTCAGCCGCCGCATGTGGTCGATCCTCGGAGGCGGAACCCTCGACGAGGTCCAGGCCCAGGGCGGCGCCAACGACGCGGCACGGGACGCCGGGCGGAGGCTGGTCGGGCGGGGCTACGCCGGGCTGATCACCGCAGCCACCTTCCAGTCAGAGCTGACCCACCTCGGAATGGGCTTCTACGCCAACGTGGGCGCCACCGCCGAGGTGGTGGAAGAACGTCGGGGCATCCTCGGCCTGCCCCCGGTCTTCGTCCACAATCAGCGGGTCAGCTGGGTCGAGCTCGAGACCGGCGCCGAGCTCCACGTCCGCATGCTGCTGGCCAGCAACGCGCTGCGCTCGCCGAGCGTCCTCGAGCGGGTGATCACCCGGGGCCGGGAGGTGCGGACGCTCCATCCCGCACTGGTGGCGTCCTATCCGATCGGTGATTCGTGGCCTCCGGCCCCCGACCTCCGTCAGGCCCACCGCCGGACCCGGCGGGTGCGGCGGTGGGCGTCGGCCGCCATCCTCCTGGCCGGCATCATCGACCTCCTCGATGCCATCACCCCACCGCTGCGCGGACGGCTGCACCTGGTCCTCGAATTCCTTCCCCTCCGGGCCAGCGAGGCCGCCGGGGCCCTCATCGCCATGGCCGGGCTGGCCCTGGTGGCGTTGGGTAGAGGCATCCTGCGCGGCCAGCGGCGGGCCTGGCGGGTGTCGGTGGTCCTGCTATCGGGCACCATCGTCCTCCACCTCATCGCCGCCGCCGACTTCGAGGAATCGCTGATGGCACTGGCCGTCCTCGTCCTCCTCCTGACCCACCGACGAGACTTCCAGGCCGCCTCCGACCAGTCCTCGCTGCGGTCGGCACTGATCGCCCTCGGCGTCGGCGTCGTCGGGATCACCCTGCTGACGACCGTATCCTTCGAGATCTTCACCCACCTGAGACACGACCAGATGCACATCCCGTGGTGGACCGCGTGGTGGGCGGTCTCCGAGCGACTGGTCGGCATCCAGACGGTGCCGCTCCCCCATCGGGCCGACCGGTTCCTGGCTCCGGCGCTGCTGGCCATCGGACTGTCGGTGGTGGCCATCGCCCTGTTCCTGCTCACCCGGCCGGTGGTCGACCGCCGGCTGACCTCGGGCCGTGCCGCCGAGTTCCGGGCCCGCGACATCGTGCGCCGACACGGTATCTCGACACTCGACTACTTCGCCCTGCGGTCCGACAAGAGGTGGTTCTTCCATCGGGACAGTCTGGTCGCCTACGCCGTCTACGGAGGGGTGTGCCTGATCTCCCCCGATCCCATCGGCCCCCGCAACGAACGCGAGCAGGTGTGGGGAGCCTTCCGAAGGTTCGCCGACAGCCATGGCTGGGTGACGTCGGTGATGGGAGCCGGCGAGGATTGGCTGTCCGTCTACCGGGATTCGGGCATGCACAACATCTACCTGGGCGACGAGGCGCTGGTCATGGTCCAGTCGTTCAGCTTGGCCGGCGGTGGGATGAAGGGGCTCCGTCAGGCGCACAACCGGATTGCCAAGCGTGGCTATACGGCCAGCTTCCACGACCCGGCCCGCCTGGATCCGGGACTGTCCGAAGAGCTGACCGCGCTGATGAGCATGAGCAGGCAGGGTGAGCACGAGCGGGGCTTCTCGATGATGCTCGGCCGGGTGTTCGATCCGCGCGACACGGGTCTGCTCCTCACCGTCGTGCGCGGACCCGGCGGCTGCCCGGCGGCCATGTGCCAGTTCGTGCCGGCCCCGGGCATCAACGGCTACTCCCTCGATCTCATGCGGCGAGATCCGGGGGAGCATCCCAACGGGCTCTTGGACTTCGCCCTCTGCTCGACCATCGAGCACGTACGGGCCGGAGGGTCCGAAGGGCTCAGCCTCAATTTCGCCACCATGCGGTCGACGCTCTCGGGGGACAAGGGGGACGGCACGGTGCAACGGGCCGAGCGCTGGTTCCTGAAGCGGCTCTCCAACTTCGCCCAGATCGAATCGCTGTGGCGGTTCAACGCCAAGTACGAGCCGGAATGGCTGCCCCGTTATGTGGTGTTCGACACGGCCGAGCATCTCGTGCCGGTGGTGATGGCCATCCTGCGGGCCGAATCCGTCTGGGAGATCCCGGTCCTCGGGAAGCTGCTGGCGGCCGGCGCCGAGAAGCGGATGATCGCCGCCCAACGGGAGACCGAGGAGTTCATCGCCGCCTCGTTCGGCTCTTGGGATGAGGCCGATTCCCCCAATGGGCAGTCGGCCCCCGCCGTCAACGCACCCGTCGTGTCGGGCGCCCCCGGGCCGAGGCCGTAACCGGGTTGGCCGGGCTGGCGGGGGCTGGCGGGGGGCTGTTCGGGTCGCTGACCGGCCGTACCGGCGATCAGGCACCCGTCCCGGGTGGTGGAAGACCGACCGGATTGGGGAAAGGGATGGCCCCGGCGGCGAGTACGGCCTGAGCCACCTCGCTCAGCCCGGCCTCCAGGATGAGCTGCTCACCGGAGCTGAGCGCGCTGAACGCCGGGGCGGCCAGTTCGTCGGTCAACTCCTCGATCGACCGATGGAGCTCCCTCCCCTCCGCCGACAGCACGCCGTCGTCCAACAGGCCGCGGTGGGCGAGTCGGCGACAGGCGTCTTGCCACTCACCGTCCGACCAGCCGCGGTTCTCACGGAAGATCGCCGACGGTAGGTTCTCCGAGACGGCAAACAGGACCAGGGCCTCGCAGCCGTCGAGCCCGGCCGCGGTGAGCGCGACCACGTGGCCGTCCCCCCGATGCTCCCGGAGCGCGGTGCAGCACTGCCACAACGCCTCGACCGGATCGGTCGGCGTGCCCAGCTGGCGATTGGCACTGAACAGCACCCGACCCGACCCGTCGGCATTCTCCACCACCCGACGGAGCAGGGGGACCAACGCGACGGCGCGTTCGCCGACAGAAGGAAACACCCGACGGAGGGCCGAGGCGGCGGCGGTCCGGCGGGTCCGGAGTATCGCCGGGGCACCGGCGAACCCCCAGGCATCGGGGATCGATCGCCGCACCATGGTCCCGTTGAAGTTGAAGAAGACGGCGGTCACCACCCCTGCGTCCACCTCGCCCAACGGTGCCGCCCGGGCGGCGAAGTAGCCCATCCAGAAACCACGGAGCCCGACCGAGCGGAGAGCGTCGCGGCACTCGGGAGCGAAGTAGGTCAAGGCATGGATGGGCTCGAATCGCTGCCACAGGATCCGCGGATCAGGGCCTTCGGGCATGCTGTCTTGCCCCTCCATCAGGGGGTGTCGGTGCCGCCCGGGCCGAGGGCGGCCACCGCTCCCTCACCGGCCGGCCCGGAACCCATCTCGATCGGTCCCGGGGGGCCCGGTTCCGAACCCGAACCGGGACCGACGTCCGCCCCCGGCTTCGTCCGACGGCTGCCCAACAGGCCGACCACACCGACCACGACCAGAGCGATGAGCACGACCACAACTGCGACCAAGGCGGTCGGCTGATTCCATACCACCAGGGTCAGCAGTCCGAGACCGATGATGCCCCACTGGAGTCCCTTGCGATGGTCGGCGATGAAGTCGTGGACGGGGCCGCCGGTCATCCACGACGGCTTGTGCCGACTAGCCAACCACGCCCTGATCCAGGCATTGCCGAAGATGACCCCCACGATGGCGATCACGACACCCACGATGAAAATGATCCGGACGGTGTCGAGCAGCGATGCGCTGATCGCATCGATGACCGCGCTGGCCGCCGGTTTGGACTGGGACGGGCTCAGCGAGGTGAGGTAGTGGCTCCGCGCCACCGACGAGATGACCAGGACCAACGCCATCGACAGGGCCAGACCGGTGGCCGCCCGTACCAGGCCCCGTCTCCGGTTGGCGGTCAGGGCGATCCCGGCGGCAAAGAGCAGCAAGGTGACGATGGGGAGGAGCACATACAGCCGGTTGAGGAACCGGGTCAGCCCCTGGATTCGGACCAGCTGGGTGGACTGGAAGAGCACGAGTGTGGGTGCGTTGGCCCGGGGCACCTTGTCGAACACGGTGATGCCCCGCCTATCGAGGTCCTTCCTCAGCGTGGCCCCGACCTGGGACAGGTCCACCGTCACCTTGCCGTCGTTCGATTGGAAGGCGCCCTCCTTCGATCCCGTCAGCAGGGCCACCACCTGCTTGTGGCCCCTCCGATTGACTTCGACCCAGAGCTTCTGGAATTTGGGCGACTCGACCAGTTTGAGGGCCACCTCGTTCGTCGCGTTCTGAACGGCGTCAGTGATCGGCGTGACCAGGAATCCGGCACGACGGGGCAACGCCCGCTTCACCTTCTGATCCAGCTGGACCTCGGAGATGAGCTTGTCGCTGATCCGTTTCGCCACTGCCGTCTGGATCGCAGGATTACTGGCCAGTGGGGTCACCGTGCTCACGTAGGTGTCGGTGTCCAGCACCTCGTTGCGCACGAAGACGACGAACACCGACAGAACGGCCAGGACGCAGGCTACGACGATCAACACCCACGATCCGATGCGCTTCCATCGACGCTTGGCGTCGGGATCGTCAGGGGCCACGTCGACACTGTACCGGCGCACCGACCCGGGGGACATGGGTCATGGTCAGGGGACCGGTGGCAAAGTGCCCGCCGAGTCGCCCATCGAACGGCATCCACCGCGAACGGCAAACGACCGCCCGCGAGTGCAATGCACCCGTGGCGGTCGTCTACCGTTCCGCTCATACTCCGTGACGCCGGGCAAGCCGGCGGCCGGCAATCAGCTCAGCAACTTGGCCTTCTGTGCCTCGAACTCGGCATCGGTCAGGACGCCCTTCGATTTGAGATCGGCCAGCTTGGCCAGTTCGTCGACACTGCTGCCACCCGAACTTCCCGCGGCCTGCTTGACATAGCTGTCGAAGGCCTTTTGCTGCTGTGCCGCCTGGGCTGCCGCCCGCTCGTGCATGCTTCCGCCACGGGCGATGAGGTAGATGAGCACGCCGAGGTACGGGATGATGATCACGAAGATCACCCACAGCGCCTTGGCCAGTCCACCCATGTCGTGGCTGCGGAAGATGTCGCTGAAGACGACGATGAGGAGCCAGATCCACAAGAAGAAGAGGAAGAACTCCAGCATCGTCCAGAAGATGCTCAGCAATGGATAGTTGTAGGCAAGCATGGTGACGCTCCTTCATCGGGGACGACGTGAACCCTACTTTGCCGACCGACCAGTACGAGTGATCTATGGATCGGGGCACCGGGCCGAAGCCTGAGGGTGCCGGGTACGAAGGTCCGACGATACCGACCGGAACCCCCATGGAGGATCGGAAAACCCCTAGTGTCAACTGTCGGACATCGGACGACGGGAGGAAGATCGGTGTACTTCATGGCCGGCGCAGTGTCTGTGGGAGTGGTCGGCGCCGGGCCGACGGTATGGCCGTCCATGACGCCGAACCGGTCCGGCTCGCGGCCCGGTGCCCGGCGATGACCACGACCCCACCTGGACAGCCGGCGGCGGCCCAGCCCGACCCGGCGGCCCAGCCCGACCCGGCGGCCCAGCCCGACCCGGCGGCCCAGCCCGACCCGGCGGCGGCGCCCGACCCGGCGGCCATGCTCCGTTCGAAGAGCTACCTGCAGCTCCTCGTGCTCGCCGCCATCATCGGGGTGCCGGTGTCGGCCGTCGCTTATGGCTTCCTCAAACTGATCAGCCTGCTGCAGGAATGGATCTTCACCTCATTCCCCAAGGAACTCGGGTTTTCGGGGACGCCGGTGTGGTGGCCATTGCCATTCCTCGCCCTGTCCGGAATCCTGGTGGCCGCGACCATCCAGTACCTGCCGGGGACGGCCGGTCACATCCCGGCCGAGGGCTTCAAGACCGGAGGTGGAGCGCCCATCGCGGCCGAGCTCCCTGGCGTGGCCATTGCCGCGTTGGCCACGTTGAGCCTGGGGGTGGTCCTCGGGCCGGAGGCGCCGCTCATCGCCATCGGTGGTGGGCTGGGACTCCTGTCGGTGAATCTGGCCAAACGGGATGCACCGCCGGCGGCCGCGGTGGTGATGTCCTCGGCCGGGAGCTTCGCCGCCATCAGCACCTTGTTCGGCTCGCCCATTCTCGGGGCCTTCCTGCTCATGGAGGCGGCCGGCGTCGGCGGACCCCTGCTCGAACTGGTGCTCGTCCCGGGACTGCTGGCCGCAGGTGTCGGCACGCTCATCTTCGTCGGCCTGAACTCGTTGACCGGATTCGGCACCTTCTCACTGGCCATTCCCGGGCTCCCTCCCTTCCACCATCTGACGGTGGCCCTGTTCCTGTGGGCCATCGTCTTCGGCTTGGTGGCCTCGGTGCTGGGCACCTGCATCAGGCTCATCGGGCTCGCCCTCCTCCCTCGGGTCGAGCCGCGCCGGCTCCTGCTCACCCCCGTCCTGGGCCTGGCCATTGCCGGGCTGGCCATCGCCTTCGCCGAGCTCTCGGGGCGGAGCTTCACCGAAGTCCTCTTCTCCGGACAGTCGGCCCTGCCCACCCTGGTCCAGCACGCGGCCGGCTGGACGATCGGCGCCCTCGTCCTCCTGGTCGTCTGCAAAGGCCTGGCCTACGGCATCTCGCTCTCCAGCTTCCGCGGCGGACCCGTCTTCCCGTCCATGTTCATCGGGGCGGCCGCCGGGATCGCCGCCTCCCACCTGCCGGGTATGTCCCTGGTCCCCGGGGTGGCTATGGGGATCGGCGCCATGTGCACCGTGATGCTCAAACTCCCGATGACGGCCACGTTGTTGGCCACACTGCTGCTGTTCAGCGACGGGGTCGAGGTCATCCCGGTGGTGATCGTGGCCGTGGTCGTGGCCTACGCCACCACGGCCTGGCTACCCCAGACCCCGGCCGACCTACGGAAGGCGAAGGCGCCCCGCCCGGCGGCCCCCGGCAACGCCGCGCCTTCGCCGGGAGCCGCTGGTGGTGGATGAACCTGCCCGTCGACGTCGTGCCGCTCCGCCCGTTCGTGGCATCGTGACCTCATGACCGGCCCTGATCGCCCCTGCCCCGGCGAGCGCTCGGCCGGGCCCGTACCATGATCGTCCTCCGGGTCCTCGCCGTCCTCGTCGGTGTCGTGCTGGCCGGGGCCGTGCTCATCTCGGCGCTGGAGACGGTCGTCCTGCCCCGCGAGGGGTACACCCGCATCGCCCGATTCGTGTTCGCGGTGGCCGACCGGGTCCTCATCCACCGATGGCGGAACGAGGATCGGGAGGCAAACCTTCGTGCTCTGTATGCACCGATCGCCCTGATCACCCTCCCGTTGGTGTGGATGATCTCGGTGACCATCGCCTTCAGTCTCATCTTCTGGGGTATCAAGACCGGAACGCTGGGCCACTCCTTCGAAGTGAGCGGATCGTCGCTGTTCACCCTCGGCTTCGCCGAGCCGGCCGGCAACGCCCGGATCTGGCTGACCTTCGTGGAGGCGACGATCGGGCTGGGACTGGTGGCCCTGCTCATCAGCTACCTACCCACCATCTACTCCGCCCACCACCAGCGCGAGAAAGGGATCATCGTCCTACGCCCGTTCGCCGGCACCCCCCCCTCCCCCATCGACCTGCTCGACACACTTCACCGCCTGGGCACCTTGGACAATCCTGAACTGTGGCGGACGACGGCCAGCTGGCTGCTCGAGATCGACCAGACCCACACCGCCTTTCCCGCCCTCTGCTACTTCCCCGAGGCGTTGGCCGACCAGTCGTGGGTGGCGTCGGTGGGCAGCGTGCTCGACGCCGCCGCCCTCTACCTGTCGGCCTCGGACCTCGATACCGGCGACCGCCCGGTGGAGGCGGTCAAGGGTCCCATGCTGGCGCTGGCCTACGGCGTGCCCAGCCTGGTCAGGATCGGGATATCGGCCGGGCTTCCGATCGAGCCGTCGGAACCGCTGCTCGGCATCCTGGCCCGGGCATCAGAGGAGCCACCCCCGGTGAAGGTCAGCCGCACCGAGTACCTGGCGGCGTTGGACCGGCTCGACTCGGTCCTGGCCGTACCCGGGTCCGAGTCGGACCGCGAAGCCTGCTGGAGGCGGTACGCCTGGATCCGCTCCGGTTACGACCCGGTGCTGCGCGGTCTGGCCGGTCTCACCATGGCGCCGGCGGCCGAGTGGACCACCGACAGGCCGGCCCGGGTGGGGCGACCGCGCCTGATCCTGGCCCGCCCGATCGAGGTCGACTGGGAGCCGGACCCGGGCACCTAGCGCGGCGGTCCGGCCACCGGTGCCCGGATTACGGGCAACCGGGACGCTCCAACCGGCGCCGGCCGCCCGGACTACAGATGGCTGAAGCCGCCGGCCTCCTCCTTGGTCATGGCCACGGTGACCGGGTGCTTGGCGAAATGCTCGATGGACTGCCTGATGTCGTCGAGCAGCAGGAAGGTCAGATCGTGGCTCACTCCCTGGCGCACCAGGATGCGCTGGACCGAGATGTCGGACACCGAGCCGGTCAGCGGGTAGGCCGGAACCTGCCAACCCTTGACCCGCAGGCGGTCGGCGATGTCGTAGAGGGTGTAGCCCGGATCCTCACCCTCCCGGATCCGCCAGGCCACGGACGGGATCCCGGTCAGCGGGTTGCCGTCGCACAGGAGCTCGAATGGCCCGAGCTTCACGATCTGCTCGGCCAGGTACTTGGCCGTGGTGTAGCAGGAGTCGTGCACGTCCTGATAGCCCCTCATCCCCAAGCGGACGAAGTTGTAGTACTGGGCCACGATCTGGCCGGCCGGCCGGGAGAAGTTGATCTGGAAGACGGGCATGTCGCCGCCCAGGTAGGTGACGTGGAAGATCAGATCCTCGGGCAGCTCCTCCTTGTCCCGCCACAGCACCCACCCGACCCCGAGGGGGGCCAGCCCGAATTTGTGCCCGGAGGTGCTGATCGACTTGACCCTCGGGATCCGGAAGTCCCACACCACATCGGGGGCACAGAAGGGCGCCAGGAAGGCGCCGCTGGCCCCGTCCACATGGATGTCGATGTCGAGCCCGGTGTCCTCGGCCAGCTTGTCCAGGGCCCGGGACAGTTCGAGGACGGGTTCGTAGGAGCCGGTGTAGGTCACCCCGAAGGTGGGGACGACCATGATGGTGTTCTCGTCCACCTGGGCCAGCATCTGCTCGACGTCCATGCAGTAGCGGCCGGGCGACATCGGGATCTCCCGCATCTCAATGTCCCAGTACCTGGCGAATTTGTGCCACACCACCTGGACCGGGCCGCACACCATGTTGGGCTTGTCGGTGGGTTTGCCGGCGGCCTCGCGCTTGGCCCGCCACCGCCACTTGGCCGCCATCCCCCCGAGCATGCAGGCTTCGGACGAGCCGATGGCCGAGCACCCCACCGCCTCGGCTCCCTCAGGTGCGTTCCAGAGGTCGGCCAGGAGCTGCACGCACCGGCGCTCGATCTCGGCCGTCTGGGGATACTCGTCCTTGTCGATCATGTTCTTGTTGATGCACAGATCCATCAGTCGGTGCACCTCGGTCTCTTCCCAGGTCTGGCAGAAGGTGGCCAGGTTCTGGCGCTCGTTGCCGTCGAGCAGCAGCTCGTCGGAGATGCACTGGAACGCGTCCTCAGGTCGCATCTCGTCCTCGAGGGAACTTGTGCGAGGGCAGTGAGGTCTTCAGGTCCTCGCCGGCGTAGACCGAGTCAAGGAGCTCGTCACGGATGGGCACTCGTTTGTGCAGGGGCATGTTGCTCGACTCCTCGTTTCGTGGTGGTTCGGTGGATCGGTTGCTTCGGTTGGATCAGGTAGTGCGGTGGGATCAGGCGGTTCGCCCAAACCGGTCGGCCCCTGGGCGCACGCCGCGGTGGAGGCCTCCTCAGACCCCCATCGTGGCTTCGACCCGGCCGTCGGCGATGGCCCGGGTGAGGGACTCGAAGTCCAGTTCGTTCTGGTTGGCGTACGAATCGGCGAACTGGCACATGGCCCGGTCGAACCGGTCGGCGCTGCCCAGGTACGAGCCCACGGCGATGGCGTCGCCGGAGCGGGCGTGGGCTCTGGCCAGGGTCCACCCGCAGACCTGGGCATAGATGCCGAGGGCGTCGGGGGCCATGTTCTCGATGTCCACCGACAGCTTCCAGTCCCACAGCTGGCGCAGGTAGAAGTCCCGTGAGACCCCGTCCTCGCCGCGGAACCCGTCCCAGCCGAGGAAGATGTCACTGGCGCCCTGCATGAGACGCTGACCCTCCACCACCCGCTGTCCGTGGTGGTGGTACTCGCTCGTCCCGAGGAACGGCTCGCCCACCGCGGCCTCGGCCTCTTTGACCTGGAGGAACAGCGGGTCGTCGTTGTCGCGTCCGACGAACAGCGCCACCCAGCACCTGGTGCCCACGCTACCCACCCCGACGACCTTGCGGGCCAGGTCGATGAACTCGTACTTGTCGAGCAGTCGCCGCCGGTCCGCGGCCAGAGTGTGGCGGTACTGGGTCAGGGCGTCGAAGAGACTGTCCCTCATCTGCTTGGAGTGCACGTCGGTGAACAGCGACTCGGCCGGCACCAGCAGCGGAGGGTTCTCGACGAAACGCAGCTCTCCGTCGACCTCGGTGGTCAGCTTGGCCAGGGCGGCGAGATGGTCCTTCGACTGGGCCTTGGCCACCCGGCGCTGGACGTTGGCCAGCATTTTGCGAGTAGCCAGACCGCCCCACCGCTCATCGATGACCTTGGCGTCGAGATGCGAGGACCAGATCTCGAGATCGCGCATCTCGGCGAACTCCCGTATGGCCGTGCGATACGAACACGACCCCTGGGCCACGATCGACCGGCGGGTCGTGTCGTCGAACTCGCGGCTCCGCGCCGCGATCTCGAGGCTGGCGGCGAACCGCTTGAGGTCCCACTCGAAGGGCCCGGGCAGCGTCTCGTCGAAGTCGTTGACGTCGAAGATCAGGTCCCGCTCGGGAGAGGCGAAGCCCCCGAAGTTGGACAGGTGCGCATCTCCGCACAACTGGACATCGAGCCCGCTGCGGTCCACGTGACTGAGATCGGCGGCCATCACCGCGGCCGCACCGCGGAAGAAGGCGAAGGCGGACGCCGCCATCCGGCCGTAGCGGATCGGAACCAGGTCGGGAATCCGGGTGGTGGCCTGGAGGGCGAGGATCTCCAGGGGGTCGGTCCGGTCGCCCGGGGGCGCCCACTCGCCGTGGCTCGAACGCGGCACCTTGGCCCTCGCCCCTCGGCCGAATGCCGAGCGCTCCGCTGGAGTGGCCTGCCTCATCCCGCCCATCTTTCCACTCCCGACGCCGGCCTGCGCCGGCGGCCTAGTTCTTCAGTTTCGTGCCTGCGCCCTTCTTGCGCCGCTGTCGGAGGAGGATGATGAGTCGGTCGACCAGGGCACCCAGGAAGGCGGCGATCAGGAGGACCCAGATCAGGCTCACATTGGCGTTGAAGAAGACGAACCCGACCCGGACGGTCTGGCTGTTGTCGAGGACGAAGGCGATGAGGAGGGCCAGGGCGACGAGCGCCACCACGATCCGGACGACGTCCCGGTTCTCGCGCTTCTTCCTGTCGGCAGAACCCTCGGACGGCAGTCCATCGGATCTGGTCATCTCCCGCCTCCTCCTGTCGACCCAGTCGGCGAACGGCGAACGTTTCCTCAGGCGACAGTACCCGGGAGTGGTCCTGGGCGCGGGGACCGGTCAGGTGAACAGGAGGGTGGCCTGGTGGGCGAAGCTCAAGATGGGCTCGGGCACGATCCCGAAGACCACGGTGAAGGCCACCGAAACGCCGATGACCAGGGAGGTGAGCCAAGGCACCGGTACCCGTCCCCGCTCGGTCACCGCCGCCGACGGAGGTGCGTCGGTCAGGGTCTGGAGGCTGGCCACGTCCTCGGCCGAACCGGCGGAGGCACGGTCCGATGATGCGGCCTGGGCACCGGGTTCCTCAGGCCCGGCCGCCAGTTCGGTCCCGCCGCCGGTCCCCCCGGTCCCGGTCCGGTCGGCGTCCCCGTCGTCGCCCACGGTGTCCCCGACCGACCCGACCGGCGAGTACATGACCACGGCCACCCGCAGGTAGAAGAACGCGGCGATGGCCGCCGTGGCCATGGCCACCGCGGCCAGGACGTAGGCCTGGGTGGCTTCCGATGACGCCACCACCTCGAATTTGGCCAGGAAGCCGGTGGTGAACGGCACCCCGGCCTGGCCCAGGAGCAGGACGGCGAAGGCCAGCGCCAGCACGGGCTGGCGTTTGGCCAGCCCCCGGTAGTCCGAGATCTGGTGGCCGTTGTCACCGTCACGGGCCATCACGGTGATCACGGCGAACGAACCGATGACCAGGAACATGTAGGTGAAGATGTAGTAGAGGGAGGCCGACACCCCGCGGGTGGTGGCCGCCTCCACCCCGAGCAGGATGAAGCCGGCGTGGTTGATCGACGAATAGGCCATCATCCGCTTCACGTCGCGCTGCATGAGGGCCACCACCGCGCCCACCACCAGGCTGAGGATGGCCAGGCCCCAGATGATCGGCTGCCAGTCCGTGCGCAGGGTTCCGAACGACGACACGAACACCCGCAACAGCGCGGCGAAGGCCCCGGCCTTGGCCACCGCGGCCATGAAACCGGTCACCGGGGACGGCGACCCCTGGTAGACGTCGGGTGACCACATATGGAAGGGCACGGCGGCGATCTTGAAGCCGAACCCGACCAGCAGCAGGGCCAATCCGGCCAGCAGCACCCCGTTGGAGACGATGACGTTCTTGGCCAGGTAGTCGGCGATCTGGGGCAGATTGGTCGAACCGGTGGCGCCGTAGACGAGGGCGATCCCGTAGACGAACACCGCCGACGAGAAGGCACCGAGCACGAAGTACTTGAGGGCGGCCTCGCCCGACTCGGCCCGCTTGTGGTTGAAGGCAGCCAGCACGTAGAGGGCGATCGACATGATCTCCAGACCGAGGAAGATCACGATGAGATCGTTGGCCGCCCCCATCATCATGGCGCCCGAGGCGGACATCATGGCCAGGACGTGGAACTCGGGGCCCTCGATCCCTTCGCGCCGCAGATAGCCGTCACCGACCAGGGCGGTCAGGAGCATGGCGATGGACACCACGATCTGGATGAACACGTCGAACCCGTCGAAGGCGATGGCCCCGGCGATGGTGACCGAAGGCCCGTGGGTGATGACGTGGTCCCACTGGAACAGCGCGGCCACCAGCGCGGCGATCGGACACGGTGACAGCCACCACCGTTCCGGCGCCCACGCCCAGGATCTTGCGGAACAGCGACGACGCGATCATCAGCGCCAGGGCGCCGCCGATCATGATGAGCATGGGCAGGATGCTCAGGTAGTCGACGTGGGGCGTGTGGATGGCGGGAAGGGCCGAGTTGGCCGCCCCGGTCGCCGCCAGGGTGACGGGGGAGATCATCGCGGTGCACCTCCGGTGACCGCCGTGGCGGTGGACCCGGACCAGCCGCACCGCGATCGGCGCCGGCCGGTGCGGCCAGTGCCGATCCCGACCCGTCACGCGACGACGGCCGAGGACGGACGCCGACCCCGGATCGAGCCCTGACGGGATCGGGGTGCGGGTCACCTGGTCCACGTGGACGACCAGCCGGTCGACCGACGGGGTGATCCGGTCGAGCACCGGCTTCGGGAACACGCCGAGGAGGACGATGAGGATGATCAGGGGAGCGACCACCAGCCGTTCGCTCCATCCGAGGTCTCTCGTCTTGGTGTCGGCCGGCGTCGGCTCCCCGTGGAATACCTGCTGGTAGGCCCACAGCAGGTAGATGGCGGCCACGATGACCCCCATGATGGCCACCACCGCCCACCACCGGTGGGCGGTGAACGTGCCGATCAGCACGAGGAACTCGCCCACGAACCCGTTGAGCCCGGGCACGCCGATGGAGGCCAGCATGGCCACGGTGAAGACGCCCGGCCATCACCGGAGCCGACGCCTGCAGGCCCCGCAGCGACGACACCTGCCAGGTCCCCCGGCGTTCGTAGATCCACCCGACGACGATGAACAGCGTGGTGATGATCAACCCGTGGTTGACCATCTGGAGCACCCCGCCGGTGAGCCCCTGACTGTTGAGGGCGAAGGTGCCCAGCACGATGAAGCCGATCTGGGCCAGGGACGAGTAGGCCAGCAGCCGCTTCAGGTCGCGCTGGGCACAGGCCACCAGTGCCCCGTAGAGGATGCCGATCACCGCCAGTGTCAGCAGCCAGGGAGCCAGGGTGCGGGTGGCCTGGGGGAAGAGGTTGAGATCGAAACGGATGATCCCGTAGGTCCCGAGCTTGGCCATCACTGCGGCCAGGAGGACCGCACCGGCGGTGGGTGCCTCGGCATAGGCGTCCGGTGACCAGGTGTGGAACGGGAAGATCGGCGCCTTCACGGCGAAGGCGGCGGTGAAGGCGAGGAACAGGAGCACGCCCTCGGTCCCCGAGAGGTGGGTGTGGACGAGGGCGGGGAGCTCGAAGGTGAGCACGCCGGTCTGGGACTGGTGGATGAAGGCGACGGCCAGGATGCCGACCAGCAGGAAGGCCGAGCCGGCGAAGGTGTAGATGAAGAATTTGATGGCGGCATAGCCGCGGCGGGCGTAGCCCCAGCCGCTGATGATGAAGTACGCCGGCACCAGGGTCAGCTCGAAGAAGAGGAAGAACAGGACGAGATCCAACGAGACGAAGCTGCCCAGGCAGGCCGCCTCCAGCAGGAGCACCCAGGCCACGAAGGAGCGGGGATCGCGCTTGACCCGGGCGCCGAGGAGAGCCAGCGGGAACAGGAGGGCGGTCATCACCACCAGGAACAGTGAGATCCCGTCGATGCCCAGTGACCAGTGGATGCCGAGATCCTGGGCCCAGATGTGGTCGGAGATGAGCTGGTAGCCCCCGTCCCCCACCTTGAACTGCCCGGCGATGACCGCCGCCAGCACCAGGGTGAACAGCATCACCAGGGCGCCCAGACCCTCGTGGAAGTGACGGGAGACCGATCGGGTCGGTACCAGAGCGACCACCGTGGCACCGATCGCCGGGACCAGCACCAGGACGGTGAGAAAGGGAAAGTGGCCGGTCGCCATCAGCCCCACCACAGCCTGGTCAGCATGAAGGCGAGGACCAACACGGTGCCCAGCACGATGCCCAGCACGTAGTTGCGCACGTAGCCGCTCTGGGTGCGCCGGAGCAGCGCCCCCGACCGGCGGACCAGGGTGGCCACCCCGTTCACCCCGCCGTCGATCACCTTCGGATCGATCACCGTGGCGCTGAAGGCGGCCAGGCGCTCGGAGGGCCTGCCGAAGACGGTGTCGTAGAGCTCGTTGATGTACCAGGAGTGCCTGAGGAAGTTGCCTTCCAGCGGCGGGCGCTCGGCCTTGGTCATCCACAGCCGGAGGCCGATGTAGACGCCGGCCACGGCGATGACGGCGTCGACGATCGACAGCGTCCAGACGGCGCCCGTGCTGAGGTTGTCGTTGTAGAGGTTCGACCCGAAGACCGGGTCGATCCAGTTGGCCAGCGAGACATGGTCGTTGGACAACGCCAGCACGCCGGCGATGGCGGCGAAGAAGGCCAGGATCCACAGCGGGATGGTCATGATCCGCTTCGACTCGTGGGGTTCGGGGATGGGCCCGTCGGCGTGGTGGGCGTCGGGCATGTCGGTGGCCACGTCGATGGGCGTCTTCTCGGACCAGCGGTCCTTGCCGAAGAAGGCCAGGCCGGTCAGGCGGCTCATGTAGTAGGCGGTGAGGGCGGCGGTCACCACGCCCACCACCCACAGGGCCGGGTGGGCGGCCCAGGTGTTCTCGAGCACGTCCCCCTTGGCCCAGAATCCCGACAGCGGGGGCACGGCGGCGATGGCCAGCCAGCCGATGCCGAAGGTGATGAAGGTGATGGGCATGTAGGCCCGGATATTGCCCATCCGCTTGAGGTCCTGCTCGTCGTGGAGGCCGTGGATCACCGATCCGGCGCCGAGGAAGAGCAGGCCCTTGAAGAAGGCGTGGGCCACCATCAAGAAGATGGCCGCCTCGTAGGCCCCGCACCCGATGGCCAGGAACATGTACCCGAGCTGGGACACCGTGGAGTAGGCCAGCACCTTCTTGATGTCCTGCTGGGCGCAGGCGATGGTGGCGGCCACGAAGGCGGTGGCCGCTCCCACGCAGGCCACGGTCAACGCCGCCGCCGGGGAGGCGTGGAGCAGCGGGTTGATCCGGCACAGCAGGTAGACCCCGGCGGTCACCATGGTCGCCGCATGGATGAGGGCGGAGACCGGCGTCGGGCCCTCCATGGCGTCGGCCAGCCACGGGAAGAGCGGGATCTGCGCCGATTTGCCCATCACCCCGACCAGGAGCAGCAGGCAGATGGCGGTGATGTTGCCGGCCCCGATGGAGCCGATGTGGGCGAAGATGGTCGTGTACTCGAGCGAGTGGACCTTGTCGAAGACCAGGAAGATGGCCAACAGGAAGCCCACGTCGCCGATCCGGTTGTAGATGAACGCCTTCTTGCCGGCACTGGCCGCTGACTCCCGGGTGAACCAGAAGGAGACCAGCCAGTACGAGCAGGTCCCCACCCCCTCCCAGCCGACGAAGGTCACCAACAGGTTGCTCCCGAGCACCAGGATGAGCATCGAGGCCACGAAGAGGTTCATGTACAGGAAGAACTTCGAGTAGTCCTTGTCCCCCTTCATGTAGCCGATCGAGTACAGGTGGATGAGACCGCTGATGCCGGTCACGAACAGGACCATGGTCATCGACAGCGGGTCGACGTAGAGGCTGGCGTGGACCTGTAGGCGGTCGACCGGGATCCACGTCCACAGGTTCTGGGTGAACGTCCGCACCGGGGCGTGCACGGTGAGCAGGTCGAAGTACACGCCCACGGCAACGGCGAACGACGCCCCGATGAACGAGGTGGCCACGATGCCGGCGGCCGGATCGCCGAGTCGGCGACCGGCCACCACCTGGATGGCGAACCCGACCAGGGGCAGCAAGATGATGAGGTAGGTCACTTGGAGCATGGGTCCGGTCAGCCCTTCATCAAGTGGAGGTCGTCGGCGGTGGCGTTGGCCCGGCGGCGGAAGATGGCGACCACGATCCCCAGCCCGACAACGACCTCGGCCGCCGCCACCACCAGGACGAAGAAGACGAGCACCTGACCGCCGATGTCATGCAGCATGCGGGCGAAGGTCACGAAGCTCAGGTTGGCGGCGTTGAGCATCAGCTCGACGCACATGAACATGACCAGCACGTTCCGCCGGATGAGCACGCCGAGGGCGCCGATGGCGAAGAGGACGACGCTGAGCGACAGGTACCAGTCGGCGTTGATGCTCATGCCCGCCCCTCCTCGTGGCCGAGTCCGATGCCGGATCCGTCGGTGGCCACCGGGGCCGGCTCGGCCGGGCCGCCGCCTCCTCCCGGCTGTGCCGGTGCCTCTGCCGAGACCGTGTCCGGCGCCGGCGCCGGGGTCGACCCGGGCGCATCCTCCGACACGCAATCTCGGTTCCACCGTCCCCTACCCCGCTGTCCATCGATCCACCGTCGCCTGGTCCGCCATCGCTCCGCCGCCATCGGACGCGGACACCGGCTCCGACACCGAGGTGGGGGGTCGTCGGGCCAGCACCACGGCGCCGACCACGGCGATGATCAACAATGCCGCGGTGGCCTCGAAGGGGAACAGATAGGTCGTGTACACCGACTTGCCCAGGAGGTAGACGTTGGACTGCGCCCCGGCGTCCAGCCCGGCCACGTGCGGTTGCCCCGGTCGTCCAATGCGACACCTCGCCCAGCAGCAGCAGACCGGTGGTGCCGAGGACGACCAGGCCGATGGCCAGTGGACGCTGTCCCCGCAGCGGCTCCAGGGCGATGTTCTCCTCGCGGTCGACGCCGAGGAACATGATGACGAACAAGAAGAGCACCACGATGGCGCCGGCGTAGACGATCACCTGGACTGCGGCCAGGAACGGGTCGCGCTGGAGGACGAACAGCACGGCCACGCCGAACAGGGTCATCACCAGCATCAGCGCCGAATGGACCGGGTTGCGGGCCACCACCACGCCGATGGCACCGGACAGGACGATTGCCGCCGAGACCGAGAACGTCCCGACGTCGACCCACGACGGGTGGACACTGGTCGATGCCGCGGTCAGGACCGCCGCCGAGCACGTCGAGCATCAGGGGGCGCTCGATCCCGGGTCGGCGGCCGGACCCCCGCCGGCCGCCGGCAGTGGCGCCGAGGTGGCGGTGGACGGTTCGTCCCGCTCGCGGTTGCCGTCGGTCACCGACTGGGCGTACTCGGCGTCCATCTTCTGGCGGTGCTTCTTGCCGGCGCCGGGGGCGAACCGTTCGGCCTTCTCCAGCATGCGGCCGATGGCGCCGCGTGGTCCCCGCTTGGCGGCGGGCAGGTCGCTCGGGAGCAGATGGCGCTCGAGGGTGTCACGCAGCTGCTTGCTGCCGGTGGCGGCGTCGTCCCGGGGGCCCGGACTGCCCGCTCTCGGGGGAGCGGACACCGAACCCGAGCTCGCCCGACCATTGGACCTGGCCCTCGAATTCGGCGCTCCCCGACGGCGACGTGGCCCGCATCCATCCCGAGGTGTACAGGTCATCGCCCTCCCGCCAGTCCTCCCACGGCAGGTGCCGGGGTTTGCCGTCGTCGTCGACCAGCAGCTCGTCCTTGGTGTAGATGGCGTCGTTGCGGTTGGTGAAGGAGAACTCCATCAGCTTCGATTCGGTGATGGCCTCGGTCGGGCACGCCTCCACGCACATGTCGCAGTGGATGCACCGCAGGAAGTTGATCTCGTAGACGTAGCCGTAGCGCTCGCCCGGCGACACCGGATGGTCGGGCGGGTTGTCCAGGCCCCGCACGTAGATGCAGTCGGCCGGGCACACCCCGGCGCACAGCTCGCACCCGATGCACTTCTCCATGCCGTCCTCGTACCGGTTGAGCACGTGGCGACCGTGCTGACGCGGCTGCTTCGGGCGCTTCTCCTCCGGGTACTGGCGGGTGACCGGTGGCCGGCCCAGGTGCTCGAGGGTCAGCTTGAACCCGCCCAGGAAGTTCTGCCGCTGGTGCGGCGGTTCGGGGGCAGCCATCAGCTGTCACCTCCTTGGGTCGTGGCGGCCGACGCCGAGGCCGACGCCGGGGCGGAGGCCGACGCCGGTGCCGGGGGCTCGGGGCAGGGGGCTCGGGCTCGGGCGGTCGGGACCACAGCCGGATCCCCACCTGGGGGATGATGGCCCGGGTCTCCTCGCGCTCCGAGCCGATGGCGAAGGCCCTGGTGATGGTGACGGCGGCCACGACCACGGCGGCGGCCAGACCGAACCCCCACCAGCCGTCGATCACGAAACCGGCCACGATGAGCAGCCAGCCCAGCGACAGCGGGATCAGCCGCTTCCAGCCGAGGTCCATGAGCTGGTCGTAGCGCAGGCGGGGCAGCGCGGCCCGCAGCCACACGAAGATGAAGAGGAAGATGATGGTCTTGCCCAGGAACCACAGGATGGGCCAGAGCCAGTACACGTGGGGGATGTGGGGAACCGGGCCGTCGGGCCCCCCGAAGAACAGGGTCACCGTGATGGCCGACATGGTGATGGTGTTCATGAACTCGGCCAGGAAGAACAGCGCGAACCTGATCGAGGAGTACTCGGTGACGAACCCGCCGACCAGCTCGGAGTCGGCCTCGACCAGGTCGAAGGGCGGACGGTTGGTCTCGGCGATGACGGCGATGAAGAAGATGAGGAAGGGCACCACGCCCAACCGGATGGCGTTCCACTGCCAGAGGTGCTGGGCCTGGGCCTCGACGATGGTGCGGGTGCTCAGGGAGCCGGTGATCAGGACGACGGTCACCACCGTCATCCCCAGGGCGGCCTCGTAGGAGATCATCTGGGCCGAGGCCCGCACCGAACCGAGCAGCGGGTACTTCGACCCCGACGACCATCCGGCCAGCATCACCCCGTACACACCGATCGAGGACATGGCCAGCAGGAAGAGGATCCCCATCGGGGGATCGGCCAGCTGCAGCTCGAAGGTGTGCCCGGCGATGGTCACCTCGCCGCCGAAGGGCACGATGGCGAAGGCCAGGAAGGCGGTGATGATGGTGATGTAGGGGGCCAGGATGAAGACGGCCCGATCGGCCTTGTCGGGCATCAGGTCTTCCTTGAAGAAGAGCTTGATGCCGTCGGCCAGGGTCTGGGCGATCCCGAAGGGGCCGGCCCGGTTGGGGCCGATCCGGCTCTGCATGTCCGAGATCACCTTGCGCTCGAACCAGATCATCAACATGACCGACACCATCAAGAAGGCGAAGATGATCAGCACCTTGATGAGCACGATGAGGAAGACCGCCCAGCCCACGCCGTTGGCGTAGAGGGGATCCCCTTCGGTCAGCAGCGGGTGGATCACGGCCACCAGCGGGCTCACGGCGTCTCCATCCGAACCTCGACGACCGGGTGACCGCACTCGATGAGGTCGGCGACGGTCCGCCCGTCCTCGTCGAGGGGGACGTTGAAGTCGGCGGCCACCACCTTTCGGGGCAGGGAGGGGTCGGGCACCACCTCGGTGACCAGAGAGGCGGTGGCGGTGCGGAGTCTGCACCGATCCACCCGCCGCCACCCCCAGGTCGTCGAGATCGTGGGGGTTGGCCCGCACCGCGGCGGGCGCCACCAGTCCGGCCAGGGCCGCCACCGCGCCCACCGCGGCGCCCAGGTCGTAGAGCGAACGCGAGGCCACCAGCCGCAACGAGTAGCTGTCCACCGGGGTCACGTGGGGGACCTCGAGGTCGACGGGGAGAGTCGCCGCCTGGGGGCGGACCGGTTCACCGCCGGGTCCGGCGTGTCCTCCGGGAAGGACGCCGAGGCCGGCGGTGGGCGGCTCGGCCAGGCCGGCCCGGGGTGGAGCCCCCTGTCGTTCCACCGATTCGACACCGGGGAAGGCGATCGGGTCGAGCAGGGCGCCGCGCCGGCCGATGGACACCGGGCTGGCCGTGAGGGGGGCGAGGACCCCGTCGTCCGTCCCGAGGGCGTCGAGCACGGCGCGGGTGATCCCCCGGTAGGCCGGGGCCAGGCGCTCGATCTCGTCCCACACCTCACCGACCGAGTCGAGACCCAGGTCGGCGCCCAGGTGGACGGCCAGTTCGGCGGCGATCATCCAGTCGGGCCAGGCCTGCCCCGGGGGGACCAGCTTCTGACCGAGACGGCTGACCCGCCCTTCGATGTTGGTGGTGGTCCCGGGCCGCTCGTGGGCCTCCGCCGCCGGCAGCACCACGTGGGCGCGCTCGGTCACCGGCGCCGGGCGACGAGGCCACCGCGACCACGAAGGCGGCGTTGTCGAGGGCCCGCTCGGCCAGCCGGCGATCGGGGAAGTCGGACAGGGGGTCGGCGCCGAGGAGGACGAGCGAGCGCACGCCGGGCCCGGCGTCGGGATCGCCGGCTGCCGCGTGCGAGGATGCCCTCGGTGTCCCGGCCCGGCGCCGACGGCAGGGAACCCCAGTCGCCGCCGAACCAGTGGCGACCTGACTCGAGCGTGACCCGGCCGGGCAGGAGACCGGGGGCCAGCCCCATGTCGAGGGCACCGTTGACATTGCCCCGGCGCAGGGCGGGGAGGAACCGGGCGGCCGGCAGCGCCTCGGCCAGCACCTGGAGAGCCTCGGCCACCAGGACGCCGTCCTCGGCCAGCGACGGCCGTCCGGCCACGATGACCACCCGGCCCGACCCGATCAGCCGGCGGGCTTCGGTCAGCGCATCGGGATCGACGGAGTCGGGGGCCGAGGAGGCGGGGTCGACCAGGGCCCGGGCGGCGGCCGTAGCCTCACCGGGGGCGTAGCGCAGCGACGCGGTGGCGTACGGGGTGAGCGAGGTGGCCCGGGGGGACACCTCGACCACCGAGAGGCCGCCGTCCACGATGGCCGAGCGCAGGCGGAGGAAGAGGACCGGGAGCTCTTCGCGGACATCGCCGGTCAGGAGGATCACCGTGTCGGCCGCCGCCGCCTGGTCGATGGTGGCCCGGGGCAGCGCCGCCACCAGCCCGGCGGGCAGGCCGTCGCCCAGCTGGGCGTCGACCGAATCGGTGCCCAGCACCCCCTTGGCCAGCTTGGCCCAGGCGTAGGCCCCTTCATTGGTCAGCCGGGCTCCGCCGATGACGCCGATGGCCTCGGCCCCGCCCTCCTTGGTGGCCTTCCCCAACCCGTCGGCCACCGCGGCCAGCGCCTCGTGCCAGGAGGCCGGCACCAGCGAGCCCTCCTTGCGGATGAGCGGTTCGGTCAGGCGGTCGTCGCTGTTGACCGCATCGAAGGCGAAGCGGCCCTTGTCGCACAGCCATCCGTGGTTGACCGGATCGGCGTCGATCCCCAGCAGGCGGGTGACCCGGTTGGCCGACGACTGCACGGCTACCCGGCACCCGACCGCGCAGGTGGTGCACGTCGACTCGACCTGGTCGAGGTCCCAGGGCCGGGCCGCGAACCGGTACGGCGTCGCGGTCAGTGCCCCCACCGGGCAGATCTGCACGGTGTTGCCCGAGAAGTAGGAGGTGAAGGGCAGCTCGGGGAAGGTGTTGACCTCGAGGAGGTCGCCCCGGCCGATGAAGTCGATCTGGGCCTCGCCGGCCACCTCGTCGGCGAACCGGGTGCACCGGCTGCACTGGATGCACCGCTCGCGGTCCAGCAGCACCAGCTCGGAGATCGGGATCGGCTTCTCGAAATGGCGCTTCTCCTCGATGAAGCGCGACTCCCCCGGCCCGTAGGCCAGGGTCTGGTCCTGGAGGGGGCACTCGCCGCCCTTGTCGCACACCGGGCAGTCGAGCGGGTGGTTGATGAGGAGGAATTCGAGCACCCCGTCCTGGGCCTTCTTGACCTTGTCGGAGTCGGTGACCACCTCGGAGCCGGGCTGTACCTCGACGTAACAGCTGGGCTGCAGGGAGGCGCCGCGGGGACCGCTGACCTCGACCAGGCACATCCGGCACACACCCACCGACTTCATGCGCGGGTGGTAGCAGAAGCGGGGGATGAACGTCCCGGCCCGCTCGGCGGCGGCGATCAGCATCTCGCCCTTGTACCCGTCGACCTGGCGGCCGTCGAGCGTGAAGGTGACCGTCTCCACCGGTTGGGCGTCGGTGTCCTCGCCGTGGTCGGTGGCCACGTTCTCGCGACTGGTGCTCCCCGCGGTGGGGGCGGGCTGATCACTCATAGGGACAGCCCCCCTCCTTGATGTGCACCAGGAACTCGTCCCGGAACATCTCGATGGCCGACCCGATCGACGACGGGATGGACGGCCCGAGCACGCAGATGGTGGTCTGCTGGGGCGGCCAGGTGAGCCCGGGGGCGATGTTGTCGCAGGCGTCGAGCAGGAGGTCGAGGTCCTGCTCCCGGCCGTGACCGGTCTCGATCCGCTCCATGATCTTCTCCAGCCAGCCCGCACCCTCCCGGCACGGGGTGCACTGGCCGCACGACTCCCGGAAGAAGAACTTGGTGATGCGCCAGGAGGCCCGCACTGCGCAGGTGTGGTCGTCCATCACCACGATCGACCCCGAGCCGAGCATGGAGCCGGCCGCCGCCACCTCGTCCTGGCCGAGGGGCAGGTCGATCTGGTCGGGCCCGAACCACGGGGCCGACACCCCGCCGGGGATGAAGGCCTTCAACCCCCGGCCGTGGGGGATGCCGCCGCCGAGCACCGGTGCGTTGATCAGGTCGTTGAAGGTGGTCTTGACCATCTCGAGCTCGAATACGCCGGGGTTGTTCACGTGACCGGCCAGGGCGAACAGGCGGGTGCCGGCCGAGCGGCCCTCGCCCATGGCGGCGAAGGCGGCGCCTCCGTTGAGGACGATCCAGGGGAGGTTGGACATGGTCTCGACGTTGTTGACCACGGTGGGCTCGCCGTAGAGGCCGATGGCGGCGGGGAAGAACGGGGGCTTGATGCGGGGGAAGCCGCGCTTGCCCTCGAGGGACTCGAGCAGGGCCGTCTCCTCGCCGCAGATGTAGGCGCCGGCCCCCGGATGCACGACGACGTCGATCGAGAACCGCGATCCGAAGATCTCGCGCCCCACGGCGCCGTGGGCGTAGGCATCGTTGAGCGCCGACTGGACCCGCTCGAGGCCCAGGGCGAACTCGCCGCGGATGAAGATGAAGACCTGCGACACCTGGAGGGCGTAGGCGGCGATGACGACACCCTCGATCAGCTGGTGGGGGTCCCGTTCGATCAGCAGATGGTCCTTGAAGGTGGCCGGTTCGCTCTCGTCCCCGTTGACGACCAGGTAGGTGACCGGGTTCTTGCGGAGCATGGCCCACTTCCGGCCGGCGGGGAACCCGGCGCCGCCCCGGCCCAACAGACTGGCCGTGTCGACCTCGTGGGCGACCTCCTCGGGGGTCATCGACAGCGCCTTGCGCAGGCCCTCGTACCCGCCGGTGGCCAGATACCGCTCGAGGGTGTGGGAGTCGGCGTGGGGGAGTCGGCTGGTGATGATCCTGGGGGCCTCGGTGACCGCCATCAGGAACCGCCCCTGGCCGTCCCGGAGCCGCCCTTGGCCTCGTTGGCTTCCTTGGCCGCCGCCGCGGCCGCCGACCGCTGGGTCTGGGCGTCGGCCATCGCCGCCCGCTCCGAGGCCACCAGGGCCGGGTCGGCATCGAGGCCGGTGGTCCGGCGCACCCGGTTGAGGGTCCCGTGGTCGGGGATGTCGGCGGAGTGGGCCCCTGAGCGCAGCTCGGCCACCAACCGGTCGAAGGTCTCCGGTGTCTGGGCCCCGACGAAGCGGTGGTTGACCTGCACGCACGGCGCCCGGTCGCAGTCGGCCAGGCACTCGGCCTCCTCCAGGGTGATGCTCCCGTCGGTGGTGGTGCCGCCGGCGTTGACGGCCAGCGTCGACTCGGCGTGCTCGAAAAGTTCGGCGGCGCCGTTGAGCAGGCAGGCGATGTTGGTGCACACCGCCACCAGATAGGTGCCCACCGGTTCGGTGTGCAGCATGTCGTAGAAGGTGGCCGTGCCGTACACCTCGGCCGGGGTCACCCCGACCAGATCGGCGATGTCGGCCATCGCCCCGGGCGCCAGCCACCCGTCCTGCTCCTGGGCCAGATGGCAGAGCGGGATGAGGGCCGAACGAGGCTCGGGATAGAGGGCGATGACCTGCCGGGCCCGTTCCAGCGTCTCGGCCGTGAGGTGGGTGGGCCGGGGCGCGGTGGCCGATGCCGCCCGGCGGGGGGCGCCCACCGGGACCGGCTCGGAGCGTTCGCTCACCGGTCCACCTCCCCCATCACCGGATCGATGGTCGAGCAGACCGCTACCGCGTCGGCCACCAACCCGCCGCGCATCATCAACGGGAGCCCCTGGAGGTTCACGAAGCTCGGTCCCCGGATGTGCAGGCGGTACGGCTTCGGCGAACCGTCGGACACCAGATAGCAGCCGAGCTCGCCCCGAGGGGACTCGATGGCCACGTAGACCTCGCCCTCGGGCACCTTGAATCCCTCGGTGAACACCTTGAAGTGGTGGATCAG
The DNA here is from genome assembly GCA_963837805.1 of uncultured Acidimicrobiaceae bacterium. Classification (GTDB taxonomy): domain Bacteria; phylum Actinomycetota; class Acidimicrobiia; order Acidimicrobiales; family RAAP-2; genus Bog-756. Next base: position 56,109 of record CAWIOU010000024.1, on the reverse strand, counting down.
CGCCTCCATCGACTCGTCGATCCGGCGGCGGGGCGGCGGGGTGACCTTCTTGTCCTGCACCCGGTAGTCGCCGGCCGGCATCTTCTCGACGATCTGGCGGATGATCCGGATCGACTCGCGCACCTCGTTCAGCCGGATCGAGTAGCGGTCGAAGTTGTCGCCGTAGGTGCCGACGATCACGTCGAACTCGACCTCGTCGTAGCGCAGGTAGGGCATGGCGCGGCGCAGGTCCCAGGGCACCCCGGTGGAACGCAGCAGCGGACCGGTGAGGCTGAGGGCCAGCGCCTCCTCGGCCGACAGCCGGCCCACGCCCTCCGACCGTTGGCGGAAGAGCGGCTGGCCGGTGAAGAGCTCGTCGTACTCACCGGTCCGGTCCATCACCGTGTCGCAGATGACGGTGACGTCGTCCTCCCAACCGTCGGGCAGGTCGGCCGCCGTGCCCCCGGGGCGGATGAAGTTGTGGTTCATCCGCAGCCCGGTGGTCTTCTCGAAGAAGGCCAGGACCATCTCGCGCTCGCGGAACCCGTAGATCATCATGGACGTCGCTCCGAGGTCCATACCGTTGGTGGCCAGCCACATCAGGTGGGACGACACCCGGTTGAGCTCGGTCATCAGCATGCGGATCCAGTCGGCTCGGGGCGGCATCTCCACCCCGAGCAGCGCTTCGACCGCCAACGAGAAGACCAGCTCGTTGTGGAGCGGGGACAGGTAGTCCATGCGGGTGACGTTGGTCGCGCCCTGGACGTAGGTGAGCTCCTCACCCGTCTTCTCCATACCGGTGTGCAGGTAGCCGACGACCGGCTTGGTCCGGAGCACGGTCTCCCCGTCGAGCTCGAGCATCAGCCGGAGCACCCCGTGGGTGGAGGGGTGCTGGGGCCCCATGTTGATGATCATCGTCTCGTCGTCGGACTGCTCGACGTCGATGTCGCCCGGATCGACGGCCACCCCCTCGGGCAGTCGGAGGACGGCCCCCACTTCGCGCCGCAGCTCGTTCGGGTCGGTCTCCGACCGCCGGCTCAGCTCCTGGCCCCCTTCGGACGTCTCGGCCAACAGTCCCTTGGGCTCGTGGCCGGGACCGGGGCTGAGGAACTCGTCCCCTGACACCGGTGGTGGCGGAGGCGAGTCGGGATGGGCCTCCGGCGCGTCCGTGCCTTCCGCGGTGGACGCCGACTTGACTTCGTTCATCTCGGCCCTGGTGCTCCCTTGAACTGGACCGGCACCCGGCCGACCCCGTAGTCCTTCCGGAGCGGATGACCTTCCCAGTCCTCGGGCATGAGGATGCGGGTCATGTCGGGGTGGCCGGCGAAGACGATGCCGAACAGGTCGTAGGCCTCGCGCTCCATGGCCTCCACCCCGGGATAGAGGTCGAAGAGGGAGTCGACTTCGGCATCGGTGTCGGGCACCTGTACCCGAACCCGTACCCGGCGCGCCTGGCTGAGCGACAGGAGGTTGACCACCACCTCGAAGCGCTCGGGCCGCACCCCGTCGGGCAGCTGGCGGCCCGGGTGGCTCAGGTAGTCCACCGCGCAGAGGTCGGCGCACATCTCGAATCCGGCGTCGCGGAACTCGCCGACCACGCCGGCATACTGCTGCCGGGTGGGGAACACCACCTCTTGATCCGGTGTGCCCGGGCGGCGCGAGACGCCACCGCCCGAGTCGCTCACCGGCGCCGTTCCGGCCACCGTGCCGGCGTCGCCCACGGTCACAGGGGCTCGCCCACGCTGCGGGCAATCACCGGATTGCGCTTGGGCGTACCGAGATGCACGGCGTCGGGCCGGTCCGGGGTCCAACCCGAGGTCTCCTCGTCGGTGTGGGTGCGCCCGTCGTCGGTGTCGTCGCCCTCGTCCGAGGCCAGTGTCGCTCCCTCGGGGACGTCGGCCGGGCCCGGTCGGGCCGTGAGGTGACGGTGGGTGATGTCGTTGGTCCGCACCTTCTCGTGGAGGGTGAGGATGGCATGCATCAACGTCTCCGGTGTCGGAGGGCACCCGGGGGCATAGACGTCGACCGGGACGATCTGGTCGACGCCCTGGACGATGGCGTAGTTGTTGAACATGCCGCCGGTGCTGGCGCACACCCCCATCGAGAGGACCCACTTGGGCTCCATCATCTGGTCGTAGACCTGACGGAGCACGGGGGCCATTTTCTGCGACACCCGACCGGCCACGATCATCAGGTCGGCCTGACGGGGCGACGCCCGGAAGACCTCCATGCCGAAGCGGGCCAGGTCGAAGTCCGCCGCTCCCACCGACATCATCTCGATGGCACAGCAGGCCAGACCGAAGGTCGCCGGCCACATCGAGTAGGTCCGGGCCCACTTGACCAGATCCTCGAGCCGTCCGGTGAGGAAGTTGTGCTGCAGGTCTTCGAGACCCATGATCAGACCCCTTCCGCTTCTACGCGGCCCGGCCGGGTCCGGTCGGCGCAGTGGCCGGCTCCCCGGTCGTCGGTCCGCCGGGACCCCCCGGTCCGGCAGTGATGCGGGCAATGGTCGACTCGGACGTCCGCGAGGGCATGGCACTGACCAACCGCTTGGCCGGACCCCACGTGAGGGCCCCGTTGCTCACCAGGAAGAGGAAGGAGACGAACACCACGGCGGCGAAGACCACCACCTCGGTCAGTCCGAACGAGCCCAGTTGATGGAAGATCACCGCCCACGGGTACAAGAAGACGATCTCGATGTCGAAGATGATGAAGATCATGGCGATCAGGTAGAAGCGGACCGGGAAGCGGGTGGGCGGATCGATGCCGGGGACGATGCCGCACTCGTAGGGTGCGGTCTTGGCCGTGGTCGGCCGCTTCCGCGGTGCAAGCATGCCCGAAGCCACGAACGACAGGGCGGCGAACAGGAACCCGAGGATGAGCAGGATCAGAATGGGCAGGTAATCGTCCACAGGAACTTGTTTTTACCACGCACCCCTCTGTCCAGGCACATCGACGGGACGGGCGGCGGCCCGCAAAAATGCGGCCCCCGGCGGGCGCGCCGTCACCCACCGGGGGCACCTACCATTGGGGCCGTGAGCGCCGCCGCCCCGACCGATCCTGCCGGCACCGTCCGACCGTCGGGTGCCGCCACCCGGACCGATCCCGCCGGACCCGACCGCGTCCACGACGTCCTGGTCGTGGGGGGCGGGCCTTCGGGCTCCTCCTGCGCCTACTGGCTGGCCGAGGCCGGCTGGGACGTGGCCCTGGTGGAGAAGAAAGTGTTCCCCCGGGTGAAGACCTGCGGTGACGGTCTCACCCCCCGCTCGGTGCGCCAGATCGCCGACATGGGGATCGAGGGGGCTCTGGCCGGCGCCCACCGCTTCTCGGGTCTGCGGACCCACGCCTACGGGAAGGTCCTCGACCTGGCCTGGCCGGAGCACCCGAGCTTCCCTTCGTACGGCTACGTCATCACCCGCCACGATCTCGACGCCGTCATCAACGAGCGCGCCGTCAAGGCCGGAGCCACCGTGTGGCAGGGGACCGAGGCGGTCGAACCCATCCTCGGGACCATCGGGACCACCGGCACCGGGGGGCCGGGTCCTGCCGGCGCCGGTCGGGGCCACCGGGCCGAGCCGCTCCCCTCCTGCGTCGGGGCGATGGTCAGGGACACGGCCACCGGCGAGACCCGTCCGGTCCGGGCCCGGTACGTGGCGGTGGCCGATGGGGCCAATTCGCGCTTCGGCCGCGCCCTCGGTACGACGCGGGATCGGAGCCAACCGATGGGGATGGCCCTGCGCGGCTACTACACGTCACCCGGGCACGACCAGCCCTTCATCGAGTCCCACCTCGACATCAGGGACGACGACGGCAAGGTGGTCCCCGGCTACGGCTGGATCTTCCCGCTGGGCGACGGTCGGGTCAACGTCGGGGTCGGCCTGCTCTCCACCGACAAGCGTTGGAAGGGTGTGAACACCTCCACCCTGATGGAGCACTTCGTGAGCTGGGCCCCGAAGGAGTGGGAGCTCTCCCCGGCCACCTGCCTCGGCCCGCCGACCGGGGGCAAGTTGCCGATGGGCCTGGCCGTCGGGCCGCGGGTCGGCGCCACCACCCTGGTGGTGGGAGACGCCGCCGGTTCGATCAACCCGTTCAACGGCGAGGGGATCGCCTACGGGTACGAGACGGGACGGATGGCTGCCGCCTCCCTGGGTGAGGCCCTCCGGGGAGACGGGACCGGGGCCCTCGACCGGTACGAGGCCCGGCTCGAGGATGCCTACGGGCTCTACTACCGGGTGGCCCGGGCCTTCATCCGGATGATCAGCCGGCCCGAGCTCATGCAGGTGTGCGTGGGCACGGGCATGCACTCGGAATCCCTGATGAGCTGGATCTTCCGGATCATGGCCAACCTCCTCCGACCCGACGAGACCGGCCCGGCCGAAGCCGCCTATCGCGCCCTCGCCCTCATCGCCCGGGTCACTCCCGAGGGGATCTGACCCGAAGCGCAGCCGCCTACCGGTTGGCCGCCTGGGCCACCCTCTGCGTGATCGAGTCGTAGGCGGCGGCGAAGTCGGCCTGGGGAACGGCCGGGCCGTTGGTCACCGGCACCAACCGATTGACGATCCGGCCTCCGAAGATGAACGCCTCCCCCTTGACCACGGTGCCGCCGCCCGGAGTGTTGAAGGTGGTCAGGTAGCCGAACGAACGGACTCCGGCCGGGACCGGGAGGGTGACCTGCTGGACCGTGGCCGTCGATCCGGCGACGGCCGCCGTCGCCAGCGCTGTCTGATACTGCGTGAAGCACGTCGTGAACTTCGGGTTGACGAAGGGGCTCTCCTGGACCTGGCTGCCAGCCACGGTGCCCATGACCACGGTCCTCGACGACATCTGGATACCCGGGTTCGGGGTCATCCGGAACGTCGGGGAGTTGACGGTGGCGCCGGCTCCGGGCACGGTGGCGCTGCCGAACAGTCCGGCCACCAGCGCGTAGGGCTGGGCCACGCACGAAGCCAGGGCCTGGTCGGCCCGGATCTGGGCCGAGGCCGGGGCCGCCGGTACCGCCGGCTGGCCGGCGACCGGACTCCGGCCCCAGTCGTTCGGCAGGTCGGTCAGACGGAGGTTGATGGAGGCGGCCAGGGCGGTGTCGGTGGCCGACGGCGAGGGCGCCGGGGCGGTGGCCACCGTGGTCGGGGTCGTGTTGGAGCTCCGCTTGACCGCGAAGTAGGCGATGCCCCCGATCACGGCCACCAGCAGGACCAGCAGCACGGTGAGCAGCGCCCGGTTGCGCTTCGGGGGTTGGGCACCGACCGATGCGTCGTGGCCCGGATCCGGGGTGATCGGCGGCAGGGTTCCGGCGAAGGAATCGGAACCGGCACCGCCATCGGGGGCCACCGTGGCCGGAGCCGGGGCGTCGACATGGTCGGCCACGGCTGCCGCTCCCGTGGCACCGGCGGCGGCTCCGGCCGCTACCACGGCGCCGTCCTTGGCCCCCCGGCGCCAGCCCTTGCGCTTCTTCGGCCCCTTGAGCCCCTCCGGCCTCTGGTCCCACACCGGCTCCCCGGTGACCGGATCGATCGGAGGCTTCCAGATCACCGGTCCCCGGGCTTCGGCCGCCTCGGCGGCCTCGGCCGGAGGTGGCGGCAGCGGCGTGGTCAACTTGAGGGGGGTGGGGTCGGCCGGCGGTTCGGCCGGCGGCCGCATCGGTGAGAAGAACTCGGGCGTCGGCCCCTCGGGTTCGGTCGGAGGACGGCCCTTCCTCCAGGATCTCGATCGCTTGGCCGGATCGGTCGCCTCGTCCTGTGGGTCGGTCACCGGAGGATTCCCCCATCCGGTGGGCTCGGCCAGGGGTTCAGTCGGTGTGGCCCACCCGGTCGCCGCCGGTGGCGCGTCGGCGCCCATCAGGCCGGGAGGCGGTGGCGGCGCGTCGGCCGGAGGAAGTGATCCGGTCGCCGACCGGGCCACGAACGATGGCGTCGCCGGATCGGCCACCTGCGCACCGGTACCGGGCCCGGGCGCATCGGGCGCATCGGAGGGCAATGGGCCGGCCGGCGACTCGAATGTCGGCGGCGCCGGTGGTGCCGGTGGCGCGGATGGTGCGGGTGGTGCCGGCGCTCCCGCCGGACCGGCGGTCCCGGTCGTCCCCGACCCCGAGTCTCCCGCTCCCCGCACCGTCCCGTTGCTGCTCGACGCGGCTATCCCACCGGCTGCGGCCCCGGCCGCGGCGGCCGGCGCCACCGGCGACTCGGCCGGTGCTCCATCGGGCGAGGGAGCCACGGGTGGCCCGGGCGGGCCGGACGAGGACGGCGGCCCGCCGTTGGAGAACGCGCCCGCCGGGGCCGGCGCGGGAACAACAGGCGCCGCCGTCCCCTTGTAGCGGGCCAGCCACGCCGGCAGGGCCTGGTCGAGATAGGCGGCCTGACCGGGAGTGACCGCGTCCATGGGGAGGAGGAAACGGATCGACTGCCCACCCGACGTCAATTCCATCACCGCGGCGTTGCGGCCGTCGGGGAGGTCGATCTTCTCGCGACAGCTGGCCGAGTCCAGCCCGGACCACACCAACAGCCTCTCGATCTGGGGTTGGGGGCCCTGGACGGTGATCCCCGCCGTGGTGAAGAGCAGGCTCAGCCCTTCGGTCGTCTTGGTCCCCCGGTCGGCGTCCCCGGCCAGGGCGACACCGCCCAGCTGCATGCCCTCGGGTGGCAGCTCCGTTATTCCGACGGTCATCGACCTCTCCTCATCGGCCTGGAACTTCTCCGTCTCGGTTCATCTCAGGCAATTGGTCTCGGGTAGAGCACCGGCTCTGTCATCCTGCCCTGGTCAACCGCTCGTAGCAAGGATCTTCTTCGGGTTGTCCACATGCGGGACGGTGGCGTTGAACCACCCATCAATTGAACCACGGATTGGGGTGGCGGAGGTACAACCGGGCAGGGCAGGGGGCGGGTCAGCCGGCCACGAGGTCGGTGACCGCTTCGGCCGCGACGTCGAGGGTGTGCTCCAGTTCAGCCTGGCCATGGGCCATCGACGGGAAGGCCACCTCGTACGGGCCCGGGGCCAGGGCGATCCCACGCTCCAGCAGGGCGCGGAACAGCCGGGTGTACAGCCCGGTCGAGGCCGAGCCCGACGCCCCGTCATAGTCGTGCACGGGACCCGAGCCCTCGGGGACGAAGAAGATGCCGAACAGGGGACCGACCACCGGCACCCGCGCCTCGACTTGTCGGCCTCCACTGTCACGCGTCCCGGCCTTGGTCAGCGCGGCCGACAGCACGTCCTCGAGTGCCGCCCCGAAGAGGGCCACCCGTTCGGAGAGGGCGGAATAGCCGGCCGGGTCCAAACCCCCGAGCACGGCCAAGCCGGCCGCGGTGGCCAGCGGATTCCCCGACAAGGTGCCCGCCTGGTACACCGGACCGTCGGGGGCCAGCGACGAAAGGATGTCGGCCCGCCCGCCGAAGGCGCCCACCGGGAGGCCGCCGCCGATCACCTTGCCGAAGCACCACAGATCGGGGCGGACGCCGGACCGTTCCGAGGCCCCGCCCTCCCCCAGCCGGAAGCCGGTGATCACCTCGTCGAAGATCAGGACGGCCCCGACCGCGTCACAGGCGGCACGGAGCCCTTCGAGGAACCCCGGGTCGGGCGCCACCAGTCCCATGTTGGCCGCCACCGCCTCGACGATGACGCAGGCCACCCGATCGTCGAGTTCGGGGACCTGGTTGTAGGGGGCCACCACCGTGTCGGCCACCGCTCCGGGAGGGACCCCGGCCGAGTCGGGGAGGCCGAGGGTGGCCACCCCGCTGCCGCCGCCGGCCAGCAGGGCGTCGGAATGGCCGTGGTAGCAACCGGCGAACTTCACGATCCGGGACCGGCCGGTGAAGCCCCGCGCCACCCGCACCGCGCTCATGGCCGCCTCGGTCCCCGAGGAGACCAGGCGCACCTGTTGGCACCCCTCGACCCGCGCACAGATGGCCTCGGCCAGCAGCACCTCGCCCTCGGTGGGGGCGCCAAAGGTCGTCCCCCGCGAGGCCGCGTCGCTCACCGCCCCGACCACCGCCGGATGAGCGTGGCCGAGGATGGAGGCCCCGTAGGACTGGACGAAGTCGAGGAGCCGGTTCCCGTCGGCGTCCCAGACGTAGGCCCCTTCGCCGCGGGCCACGAAGTAGGGATGACCTCCGACCGATCGGAACGACCGGACCGGCGAGTTGACCCCTCCGGGGATCACCGCCCGGGCGCGCTCGAACAGGGCCTGGGACGCAGGTTGCTCAGCCACCGAGCGCCTCGGCCACCTCGGCGGCGAAGTAGGTCAGGACGAAGTCGGCCCCGGCCCGCTTGACCGCGGTGAGCTGCTCGAGGGCCACTGCGGGTCCGTCGATCCATCCCTGCGCGGCCGCCGCCTTGATCATGGCGTACTCGCCACTCACGTGATAGGCGGCCACCGGAACGTCGAACGAGGCCCGCACCTCGGCGATGACATCGAGGGCGGTCATCGCCGGCTTGACCATGACCATGTCGGCGCCCTCGGCCACGTCGAGGGCCACCTCGGCCAACGCCTGGCGACGGTTGGCCGGGTCCTGTTGGTAGCCCCGCCGGTCGCCACCATCGGCGATCACCACTTCGGCGGCGTCGCGGAACGGGCCGTAGAGGGAGGAGGCGTACTTCGCCGCGTAGGCCAACAGCGCGGTCCGCTGGAGTCCGGCCCCATCGAGCGCGTCGCGGATGGCACCGACCTGACCGTCCATCATGCCGCTGGGGGCGACCACGTCGGCCCCGGACTCGGCCTGGGACACGGCGAGCTCTGCGTAGAGCATCAGGGTGGCGTCATTGTCCACCTCGCCGGTGGCATCGTCGACCACACCGCAGTGGCCGTGGTCGGTGAACTCGTCGAGGCAGCAGTCGGCCATCACCACCATCGAGTCGCCCACGGCGTCGCGCACCGCGGCCAGGGCCCGCTGGGTGATGCCGTCGGGCCTGAGGGCGGCGGAGCCGGTGGGGTCCTTGTCCCCGGGCCGGGGCAGCCCGAACAGGATCACCCCGGGCACGCCCAGGGCGCCCAGGCGCTTGACCTCCACGGTCAGCGAATGCACCGTGTGCTGCACCACGCCGGGCAGCGAAGAGACCGGGCGGGGTTCGGTGAGGCCGTCGGCCACGAACAGCGGGGCCACCAGGTCGTCGACGTCCAGTCGCGCCTCGGCGACCAGCCGGCGCATGGCCGCGCTGCCCCGGAGACGGCGCATGCGGGTGGCCGGGAACCCGGGCACGGCCCGGCGGGGCCCGCTGGCGGAGGAGTCGCTCGTCACTGGGGACCAGCCTACGGCAGGTCGGTCGCCCCGCCGCCGGTGGAGGCGTCTCCGGCCAGGGCTTCGACCACGGCCTCCACCAACCCGCCGATGGTGTGCGGGCTGGCCTCGGCGACCACGTGCAGGCCGGCCTCCCGGGCCGTGCCCGTGGTGACCGGTCCGATGGAGACGACCACCGCCGGCACGCCGCCGGGTCCCAGCAGATCGACCGCCCGCTCGACGGTGGACGACGAGGTGAAGGCGATGGCGTCGGCCCGGCCGGCCGCCGTCACCTGGTCCGGGTCGGGGCGACCGGCCACCGTGCGGTAGGCGACCACTTCATCCACCTGCCACCCTTTGGCCCGGAGGCCCTCTCCGAGCGCACCGCGCACCCTCTCGGCCCGGGGGAACAGGACGGCGTCGGATCCGACGGCCGCCCCTGGTCGGCTCCGCCGGTCGTCCGGGCCCACTTCCGGGAAGGCGTCGACCAGCGCGTCCGACACCGACACCTCGGGCACCAACTCGGGCGGGAACCCGCCGTCGGTGAGGGCCCGGGCCGTGCCCGTCCCCACCGCCGCCCAACTGACCCCGGTGGGCACGACCCGGTTCCCCAGCGCGGCGAGGAGTCGGGACACCGCGTTCGGACGAGGTGAAGGCCACCCACCGGTACGAGCCGGCCACCAGCCGGTCGGCGGCGGCCGACAGGGCCGCCCCGCCGTCGGGGGGATCCTCGATCTCGATCACCGGGAGTTCGACGACCGTTGCCCCCAGGCCGGCCAGACGGTCGGCCAGCGCCGACCGTTGGGAGCGGGCCCGGGTGATCACCACGCGGCGACCGCGGAGCGGGGCGGCGCTCACGCCGGACCGGATCCGCGGCCCGGGCCCGGGTCCGGACCGGGATCCGTCGAGCCGAGGTCCAACGCCGCCACCGGGCCGACGACGATGACGGCGGGAGCGGGCAGGTCGACGGTGGCCAACCCGGCCAGGGTGGTGCGGGCCACCCGCTGGTCGGGCGTCGTCCCCCAGTGGACGACGGCGACCGGCGTGTCGGGCCCCCGGCCGCTGTCCATCAGCTCGGCGGCGATCCGCTCCCGTTCGGACATGCCCATGAGGATGACCAGGGTCCCGCCGGTGCGGCCGAGGGCGTCCCAGTCCACGCCGACCGGTGCCGAGGTGTCTCCGACATGGCCGGTGACCACGGTCACCGAGGTGGCCATCCCGCGGTGGGTGACCGGGATACCGGCGGCGGCCGGCGCCGCCAAGGCCGAGCTGACGCCGGGCACCACCTCGTAGTCGACTCCGGCGGCCCGCAACGCCTCGGCCTCCTCCCCGCCGCGTCCGAAGACGAACGGATCGCCGCCCTTGAGTCGGACCACATGACGCCCCGACCGTCCCAGTTCGATGAGCTGCGTGTTGATCTCGGACTGACGCGCCGATCCCCCGGGGCCCTTGCCCACATCGATGCGCTCGGCACCGGGAGGGGCCAGCTCCAGCAGCCGGCGGCCGATGAGCCGGTCGTAGACGACCACGTCGGCCCGACCGAGGAGCTCGGCGCCGCGCCGGGTCAGCAGCCCCGGGTCGCCGGGTCCGGCGCCGACCAGCGAGACGCTCACGACACCACCGCCGGGGGCCGGTCGGCGACCTCCCGGTCCCCGGCCGTCGCCCACTCGCCGAGGTCGAGTCCACCGGCGCTGTCGAGGAGGTACCGGGCCACGGCCCGACCGAGCTCGTCGGGATGGTCGCCGGTGGACGCGTGCCGGAGGACGACCAGGCCGTCGGCCGAGGCGAGCATGCCCGTCAACCTGATCGTCGGCCCGTTACCACGGTCACCGGTCCCGGGCCCGGGGCCGCCCCATTCGGCGTGGGCACCGACCGGCAGGGTGCACCCACCTCCGAGCTCGGCCAGGAAGGCGCGCTCGGACTGGACGAGGAGGTGTCCACCGGGATCGTCGATGGCCGACAGCGCCCGGCGGCACTCGGCGTCCTCCTGGCGGCACTCGACGGCCAGCGCCCCCTGGCCGACCTGCGGCAGCATCACCCCGGGCTCGAGTACCTCGGTCTCGAGGCCGGCCGGCGGGGCCCAACCCAGCCGGTCGATGGCCGCCTTGGCCACGACCACGGCGGCCACCTCGCCCGTTCCGGCCGCCTCCAAGCGGGTGGCCAGGTTGCCCCGGAGTCCGATGAAGGTGAGGTCGGGCCGCAGGTTGGCCAGTTGGACCCGGCGCCGGGCCGATCCGGTGGCCACCGTGGACCCGGTGGGCAGGGAATGGAGGCGGCCGCCCACCAACACGTCTCTGGCGTCACCCCGCTCGGGCACCGCCGCCAGTACCAGGCCGGGGACGCGGAGCTCGGCCGAGGACGGCAGGTCCTTGGCCGAGTGGACGGCGGCGTCGGCCTGGCCGGCGATGACCGCGGCCTGGACCTCCTTGACGAACACCCCCTGGCCACCGAGCCGGTCGAGGGGGACGTCGACTCGCCGGTCCCCGGTGGTCTCGATGACCACCAGGGACGACGCCACTCCGTGTCCGTCGAGCAGGTCGGCCACCCGGCGGGCCTGCCACAGGGCCAGCGGCGAACCCCGGGTGGCCAGCCGGAGCGCCCTGGGTCCGGTCACGACGGGCACCGCCTGGCCACGCGCTAGAGGTCGAACAGCGTTCGGAGTGCTTCGACCAGCCGCTCGCCCCGCGGCGTCCCCGCCGCGTCCTTGAGGGCGACGGTCGGCTGATGCAGCAACTTGGCCACCATCGCCTTGGTCACCGCATCGACCTGATCCCACTGGGCGTCCGAGAGCTCGGACCGCTTCGACCGTTGCCGGTCGAGCTCCGAACGACGGGCCTCCTCGGCCCGGGCCCGGAGGGCGGACACCATGGGGGCGGCATCGCGTGCCCGGGAGGCCACCCGGTACCGCTCGACCTCGTCGGCGACGATGCGGTCGGCCTCGGCCACCTCCTCCTCGCGGCCGGACAGGGCGTCGGACACCGCCGACCGGAGAACCTCCATGTCGAGCAGGACGAGCCCGTCGAGATCGGCCGCCGACGGTTCGACGTTCCGGGGTACACCGAGGTCGACCATCAACAGGGGCTCGTCGGACCGGCGCCGATCGAGGGCCGTCTCGACCATGGAGCGGTCGATGATGGGATGGGTGGCGCCGACGGACGTGAACACCACGTCGGACGAGGCCAACAGCTCCACCAGGTTGTCCAGGGTGGCCGCACTGACCCGGCCGACGGCGTCGGCGGGGAGACCGGCGACCACGGCCTCGGTCCGGTCGGCGGTGCGGTTGGCCACCACCAGGCTGGCCGTCGTCCCGGTGTCCAGGGCCTGGGTGATGCCCTCGCCCATCTCCCCCGCTCCCACCACCAGCACGCGGGCACCACCGAGGCCCTGGGCACGGTGGCGGGCGGCCAGAGCCACGGCCCCGTGGGACAGCGAGGTGATCCCGCGGGCGATGGCCGTCTCCGAGCGGACCCGCTTGCCGGTCTCGACGGCATGACGGAACAGCGCCCCGAGCACCGGACCCGACACCTGCTCCCCGCGGGCCCGTTCCCAGGCCCGGCGCACCTGCCCGAGCACCTCGGACTCCCCCAGCACCGCCGAGTCGAGTCCGGCGGCCACGGCGAACAGGTGGCTGGTGACATCGTCGTCGAAGCGCACGGTGAGATGCTCGGTCAGCGCGTCCGCCGGGCTGCCGCTGATCGTGGCCAGGAACTCGGTGAGCTCGGCCACGCCGTCGTGGAACCGCTCGACGACGGCATAGACCTCGGTGCGGAGACAGGTCGACAGGATGACCGCCTCGGAGAGGTTGGACTGGTCCCGCAGCCGTCCGAGCGCCTTGGACAACGCGCTCTCGGGCACGGCCACCCGCTCGAGGAGGTCGAGGGGGGACCGGCGCTGCTCGAGGCCGACGACGATCACCGACACCGGGCCACCGCCTCCGTGCGCACGCTGCTCATTGGCTGTCCTTCATCTGGATGCACCACTGGCTCACAGCCTCGGTCGGGGATGATCGGTTGGGCACGCGTCCACCCCCCAAGCGTAGGGCGGCACGGCCGGGTTGCACACTTCAGCCTTCGGACCCCCCGATTGCCGCCCATCGTGGCCAAGACGCCGTTAAGGATCCGATGGTGACCGGTGGGAGCCGAGGGCTCACCCCCAGGGTCACTCCGACGGGCTGGTGGTCAGACCGATCGACCGGATCACCGGCATCCGGTTGTCGGTCGGGGCGTCGGCCATCCTCGATTGATAGAAGCTCATCACCTGCAACTCGATGCTCAGGTCGACATAACGGAGCAGGACATGGGGAGGCACCTCGAGCACCCGGGGGCGAAATTGAGGATGGAGCGGACCCCGGCCGCGATCATCATGTCGGCCACCCGCTGGGCCACCGAGGGCGGCGTGGTGATGACACCGATGGACAGGGCCCGTTCCGAAGCGATGCGCGGCAGGTCGTCCACGTGGCGCACGACCACGTCGTCGACCCGCTCGCCGATGATGGCCGGATCGGTGTCGAGGAGTGCGGTCACGTCGAAATTACGGGCGGCGAACCCCTGGGACCGGGCCAGGGCGCGTCCCAGGTTCCCGATCCCGGCGATGACCACCGGCCAGACCCGGTCGAGACCGAGCTGCCGGTCGATCTGCTCGATGAGGAAGGCGGCGTCGTAACCCGCACCCCGGGTGCCGAACGACCCCAGCAGGGACAGGTCCTTGCGCACCTTGGCCGCGTTGACCTGGGCTGCCGAAGCCAACAATTCCGAGGACACGGTGGTGGTGCCCGATCGCAGCAGTTCCTCGAGGATGCGCTGGTACACCGGCAGCCGGGTCACCGTGGCCTCGGGGATGCGCCGGCTCGGCCCTCCGGGGGTGGTGGGCCTGGGCTTGGAGACGGGAGGGGTGGGGTCGGCGGGCACTGCCCGGGATCGTAGGACTCCGAGCCCTTCGCCGGAAAGCCCGCTCCCCGGGCTACCCGTCCCCCGGGACGATCCTGACCGCCGCGCCCACCTCGACCGGGTGGAGCGCGGCGGCGGCCGACTCCCGGTCGAGAACCAGCGCCAGACGGCCGGTCCCGTCGGTCAGCAGGCCCAACTCGCCCTCCCCGAGCTCGGCAAAGGCCCGCACCCTCCGGGCCGGGACCGGCCCCGAGGCGATGGTCACGGCCACGGCCTGACCGGCAGGGAAGCCGGCCTCCGCCCAGGCGGCCGGGCCCGCCACGAGCTGCACGTTCCCGAACCGGTCGACGGAGGCGACCGAGGTGAGGACCACCGGCCCGGTCGAGGGGGCCGCCCGGCCCCGTCCCGGCACCGGCGTCCGGGGTCGACGGTGACGAGCGACGCCGGGTCGAGGTCGGGTCCGAGCAGTCCCGGGTCCCCGCCGAGGACGAGGTGGGCGGCGGCCGGGGCGAAGACATCCCGGCCGTCGAAGGTGGGCCCGGGATCACCGCGGCCGCCGGCCACCCGACGGTGGTCTGCGAGCGCCGGACCGTCACGGTCGATGCCGACGACCGATCCGACCCCGCCGTAGGCCTCGGCCATGGGCACGAGGAGTCCGTTGTCGGGACCCACCAACCAAGCCGGGCGGGCGGACCGCGCGGCCGGCGGCCCCGGCCGCTGCGGTCCGGAGAGCCAGGGCCCGACGGCCGGTACCCACGCCGGGGTCGACCACCGCCAGCACCACGCCGGATCCGAGGTAGGGGGCGCACCGATCGAGCATGGCGGCGGCGCCGGTCACATCGAAGGGTGCGACCTGGTGGGAGAGGTCGACGACCGGGACCTGCGGAGCCAGGCGGTGGAGCACGGCGTGGACCACGCCCACGAACTCGTCGGCCGTGCCGTAGTCGGACAGGAAGAAGATGGCGGGAGCGGGTGGCACCGGTCAGCCGGCGTGGTCACCGCCCCAGTTGCCTGGAGCGCTCGGTGGCCGCCGCCACCGCCTCGATGAACGCGGAGCGCACGGCCTTGAACTCGAGGGTGCGCAACGCCGCCGCGGTGGTACCGCCCGGCGAGGTCACCGCCGCCCGCAGCTCGCCGGGGTCGTCCCCGGTCTCCGCCATCATCCGGGCCGAGCCGAGCATGGTGTCCACCACCAGTCGCCGGCTCACGTCGCGGGTGAGGCCGGCGGCCACCCCGCCCTCGATCATGGCCTCGGCCACCAGGTAGACGTAGGCCGGGCCCGAACCGGACACGCCGGTCACCGCGTCGAGGTGGCGCTCGGGCAGCCTGACCACCGTCCCCACCGATCCGAGGATCCCCTCGGCCCAGTCGAGATCGGCCGCCGTCGCCGCGCTGCCGCCGGAGATGGCGGCCACCCCGCACCCGACCAGCGAGGGCGTGTTGGGCATCGATCGCACCACCACTCCGGGCCCGAGGGCGGCCTCGAGGCGGGCCGTCGAAAGTCCGGCCACGATCGACAGGACCCGGTTGATCCCGACGGCGGCCAGGGTGCGCAGTACCGCCTCGGCCACGTCGGGCTTCACGGCCAGGAGGGCGCCGTCGGCGGCGACCGGGGCGTCCATCACCGCCAGATCGGGATGGGCGTCGGACAGACGCTGGCGCTGGACCGGGTCGGGATCGCTCACCGCCAGATCCGCAACCGGCGCCCAGCCCGCGGCGATCAGGCCGGTGAGCAGGGCCGAACCCATCTTCCCGCCCCCGACCACCAGCAGTTTCGGCGCCATGGGCTGAGACGCTACCAGCGGCCCGATCGGCCCCCCCGACCGGTCATCGGCACCCGCCGGAGCGCTCCGGTCAGCTCTTCGGGCTCAACCCGATGCCGTGCGCATCGACGGCGGTCGCCGCCGGTACCGGCCCTCGTAGCCGAGGGCCATGGCCGTCGGGAAGCACTCGTCGGTGTAGGCCAGCGAGGCCCCCATGATCCGGTCCAGCTCCTCCTCGTCGACCCGCTCGACCGGCACCCGGCCGACCAGGTAGACGGCCTCCTCGGGGCCGAGGGCGAAGCTCATCCCGAGAAGATCGGCGTTCTTCTTGAGCAGGTACTCCCACGTGGCCTCGACATTGGTCTCGGGCCCGGGCATGAACTGGGTCTCGTGGTGCAGGGTGCGCTGGCGCAGGGTCAGCCAGACCGTCACGAACTCCTTCTCGTCGCCCTGCAGACGCAGGTACCACCGTGGTGCACCGGACACCGGGTCGCCTCCCTGCTGGCGGTCGACGGCCACCACCGCCCCCCCGGCGGCCAATTCCCGCTCGCCCCACCCGTCGATCAGCTCACACACCTCCTGGCGTTCCGCCGGTCCGAGGAGGCCGCTCCACCGGTCGGTCATGAGCACTCGACCAGGCGGCCCACCGTCAGATCGGCATAGATGTCACGGAGCAGATGGGCGGCCCTGGCCCAGGTGTAGCGACGGGCCCGCATGACCGCCCCCGAACCCAGCCGCTCGGCCAGCATCGGCTCGGCCAGGATCTGCCTGACCCACGCGGCGAACGCCTCCGGCGACGGGTCCTCGACCAGGTATCCGGTGCGGCCATGGTCGATCAGGCTGCTCAGGCCGCCGACGTCGGAGGCGACCACCGGGGTGCCGCAGGCCGCGGCCTCGAGGGCCACCAGGCCGAAGGACTCGGACCGGCTGGGCACCAGGCAGACATCGGCCGCCCGGTAGTAGGTGGACAGCAGCTCGTGGGGTTGCGGAGGGACGAACACCACCTTGTCGCCGAGGTCGAGCTCGTCCACCAGTGCGGCCAGGCCCCGCAGTTCCGCCTCACCCTGGGGACCGCTGGGACCGCCCACGATGACCAGCCGGGACTCGTCGTGGTGGGGACCGAGGGCGGCCAGGGTGCGCACGGCCACCGCCACGCCCTTCAGGGGTTGGATCCGGCCGACGAAGAGCAGCAGGCGGCCGTGCTCGGGCAGGGACAGGGCGCGGCGGGCCTGGCGCCGATCGCCGGGGCCGAAGAAGGCCTGGTCGACCCCGGGGGCCACGATGCGGATCCGAGACGGGTCGGCGTGGTACAGGTCGGAGATCTGCGCCGCCTCCACCGAGCACGAGGCGAGCACGGCGTCGGAGCAGCGGATGATGGTGGCCTCGGCCTCGGCCCTCCGGTGCGGGGCGTCGGCCTCGACCTCCTCGGGGCTGGCCTCGGCCTTGACCCGGTCGAGGGTGTGGAAGGTGGACACCAGGGGCAGGTCCATCTGATGTTTGATCAGATGGCCGGCGACGCCGCTGAGCCAGTAGTTGGCGTGGACGGCGTCATAGGGAAGATCCTCGGGAGTGCCGAATCCGCCGGTGGTGCCCATCCTCTTGAGGACACCGTCGGCGAACTCCTCGACCACACCGGGGAGCACCTCCTTGGCCACCGGGCGTCGGTGGTCCGGCGGAGACGTGGTGCACCCGGAAGCCGGGTTCGATGTTGACGGTGGCCGGGAGATCGTCGGACCACGCCCGGGTGAACACATCGCACTCGACGCCGGCCCGGGCCAGGGCCGCCGACAACTCGCGGACGTAGACGTTCATGCCACCCCCGTCCCCGGTGCCGGGTTGGGCCAAGGGCGAGGTGTGCAACGAAAGGACAGCCAGACGCCTCATGCCCCGACGATCCTACTGGGAGGCCGCCTTCAGCCGACTGCCGCCGCCGAACCGCTCCTACCAGGGACGTTGTCCCCGCGGGCGGTGGAATCGGGGTCACCGGCCGGCTCGGCGGCGGCTTCGACATCGGCCGTCACCCGGTGGCCTTCGGCCTCGTCGTCGTTCTCATGGCGGAACGAGAGGTAGATGCGCATCATCGCCTGGCGCTGCTCCTCGGTGAGATGGCGGTCGGCGAAGATGTGACGGGACAGGTCGGTGTCGCCGTCCGGCTTGTCGAGGATGCCCGCCTGCACGTAGAGGGTCTCGGCCGAGATGCGCAGCGCCTTGGCGATCTGTTGGAGTATCTCGGCCGAGGGGCGCCGGAGGCCGCGCTCGATCTGGCTCAGATACGGGTTCGAGACCCCGGCCAGCTCGGAGAGCCGTCGGAGCGAGAGGCGGGCCGAGCTCCGCTGCTCGCGGATGAACGAGCCCAGCTCGTTGAACCGTTCCGGCAGCTCCTTGACGAACTGGGTTCCGTCGGCGCGGACGGGCTCCTTCACGACAGCAGGCCGTCGACCGAGGCCCGTCCACTCTTGTGACGGGCCACCAGCTCGGCCTGCAGCGTGTCGATGCGGAGGTGCAACCCACGGCGGTCGAGCGATACCCGGTGCTCGAGCGCTTCGAGCCGGCCGGCGAGGTCCCTGAGGCGTTCCGGCTCCATGTCGGCCAGGTCGGCGATCTCATCGGCCCCCAGCACGGCGTCGAGCTCGGCGGTGAGGTCGGACGCTTCGGTGTCGGGGGCGAGCAGCATGGGCAGGTGCTCGGGTCCGGGCGGGCGGCCGGGGCCGGCGGTGAGGATCCCGGGCAGGTCGGCGACCAGGGTGGCCAGATCGGGCGGGCTGTCGGTCCCTTCGTGCTCGAGATAGGCGTGGACGATGTCGAGGCGCCCCTGGATCAGCCTGCGCAGGTACGAGAGGGCCACCTCGGCCTGCTGGCACTCGGCACGCATGGCCCGGATCTCGTCCAGCGACCGGCTGTCGATGTCGTCGAGGTAGGGGCTGGTCAGAATACGGTCGAGGTCATCCCGGGGGCTTGGCATCACCCACGATCGTACTCCTCCGGCCAGGGCCCAGGCCCGCTCCGCCCCGCGGGGGCGTAGCGGTAGACCGCCCGCCCGACGAGCGAGGATCGGGGTACGGGGCCGAACTCCCGGCTGTCGGTGCTGGCCTCGGGGTCGTCGCCCAGTACCTCCAGCGTGCCGAGGCCTCGATCGACCGCCGACACCCGCTTGATCAGGATGCGCCCGGGGAGCCTCGGGTCCCGAAGGGCGACGACCGCGCCCGCGCTCGGCCAGGGCTGGGGAAACCAGGGCAGACCGATCACCACGAGCCGGTCCCCGGGCAGGAGGGCGGGGGCCATCGACGATCCGGCCACCTCGACCCGGCGGACCGATCGCCACAGGGCCCCGACGGCCACGGCGAGACAGGCGGCGGCGACGGGACGGCGCATCAGCCCGTCTCGCCCTCCGGCCCGGGCGCCCCGGCCAACAGGTCGCATCCAGGAGTTCGGGGCTCGCCCAACCTGGGTAAGGTGAGCGTGGACGGCAACATGACCAGAGTCTCTACCAGATGACATCCGTCACCGATCCACGAACGACCGATCCACGAAAAGGAGCCCTGCCCATGCGCATCGCAGACCACCTGCTGGCCACCCTCGACCGCGTCTCTTCACCCCGCGTCGTGCACGCCCACTGCGACCTGCCCTGCGGTGTCTACGACCCGGCGCAGGCCCGCATCGAGGCCGAGTCGGTGAAAGGCACCATCGAGAAGTACAACGCCTCCGACGACGACGTCTTCAGGACCAGGGCCATCATCATCAAGGAAGAGCGGGCCGATCTGGTCAAGCACCATCTGTGGGTGCTGTGGACGGACTACTTCAAGCCCGAGCACCTGGAGAAGTACCCGCAGCTGCACGACCTGTTCTGGAAGGCCACCAAAAAAGCCGGCGATGTCAAGAAGTCGACCGATGTCGCCGTGGCCAACGACCTGCTGAGTCAGATCGCCGAGATCGACAAGATCTTCTGGGAGACCAAGAAGTAGCCTGCGGCCTGGCTACTCGGTCAGGCCGCGGGTCGGGCCGACCGAAGCACGGAAGACTGACTCAGGTCCCGCTCACTCTTCGTCGGCCGGGGACCCGATGTCACGGAACGAGTCTCCCGGGTCGGACCTCGCGTCCTCCTCATCCGCCGGGTCGGCCCGCTCGTGCCCGGAAACCGGACCCGGACCGGTCGGCGACGCGCAGGACGCACAGCTCTGGGTCATGGGCGATTCAGCCAGGCGGCCGTCCTCGATGACTCCGCCACAGGTTCCGCAGCGGCCATAGGTGCCGTCGTCGAGACGGGACAGCGCCTCTTCCACCTGGTCGAGAAGGTGCTCGACCTCGTCGATGGACGCCTCGGGAGAAGGCGGCTCCCCCTCAGCCGTACCGAGGGCCCCGGGATGCATCGCTTCTTCCATGCCTCCATGCTGGGCCAGATCGGTCTCCATGCAGTCGGATCGTATCCGGCCTGCAGGTACTTGGCCGTAGGGTGAGACCGTGGAGCCCATGCCCGGCGTCGACGGCCATCGACACCCAGCAGATCCGCTGGCCGTGCTGGTCGGGGCGGGCCAACTGGTGCCCTGTCTTGACGGCGTCGATCGTCCGGCCATCGAGCTCGACCAGGCCGCCTCGACCCAGGCCCACCCCGAAGCGGCAGCCCGGGTGGCAGAGTTCCTCCCCTGGTACTCGAGCGTGCACCGGGGGGCCGGCTTCCGTTCGCGTACGGCCACCGCCGCCTATGAGCGGGCCCGGCAGGCGGTGCTCGCCTTCGCCGGCCGACCACCCGACGGTCCCGATGTGGCCATCCTGTGCCGCAACACCACCGAGGCGATCAACCAGCTCGCCTACCGGCTCGACCTGAATCCGACGGACGTGGTGGTGACGACGGTGGTCGAGCACCACGCAAACCTGCTCCCCTGGGGCCGGGTGGCCGAGCGCCGCTACGTCGAATGCTCCGCCGACGGGACCTTCACGGTCGAGGACGTGATCGCGGCACTGGACACGGGCGGACGCCCACCGGCGCTGCTGGCCGTCACCGGTGCTTCCAATGTGACGGGCTGGTTGCCGCCCATCGACGCCATCATCGCCGCCGCCCACGACCGGGCCGTTCAAGTGGTGGTCGACGGCGCCCAACTGGCGCCCCACCGTCCCCTCCCGCCGGCGGCGGACTTCGTGGCCTTCAGCGGCCACAAGCTCTATGCGCCCTTCGGCGCCGGTGCGCTGATCGGTCCGAGGGCGGTGTTCGAGGCGGGCGACCCATTCCTGGCCGGAGGGGGCGCCGTCGACCTGGTCGGGTTGCACGAGGTCATCTGGACGGCACCCCCCGACCGCGAGGAGGCCGGATCGCCGAATGTGGTCGGCGCCGTGGCCATGCACGCGGCCATCGATGCCGTGGGCGCCATCGGGTGGGAGGCCATCTCCGCCCACGAGAAGGAGCTGGCCCGGATGCTGGGGGACGGACTGAACGCCATCGAAGGAGTCCGCGTGCTCGGGCCACGGGGGGCGGCGGGGCGGGGGGTCGAGGGCCAGGGGACGGACACGGTCGAGACCCTGCCCGTGGCGGCGTTCACCGTCGAGGGCATGCACCATGCCCTGGTGGCGGCGAGGTTGAGTGCCGAGTACGGGATCGCCGTCCGTCACGGCTGTTTCTGCGCCCATCCGTACGTGGTGCGGCTGCTCGGGTTGTCCGACGCCGGCGTCGACGCCTATCGCCGCGAGGTCCTCCGGGGCGACCACCGTCAGATCCCGGGGGCGGTCCGGGCCAGCGCCGGCCTCGGTACCTCGGGCCGGGACATCGACGCGCTGCTCGCCGCCGTCACCGACCTCGCCGGGGGGGCGCCGCCTCCGGTCCCCTACGAACAGGACCCGGCCACAGGGGACTTCTTCCCGGTGACCGATCAGCCCGGTTGGCGCAATGCCGCCCTCGAGCCCGGTGCCGCCTGCTCCCGAGGGTGAGCGAACGGGAGCGGTGGCGGCGTCCTCGTCGGCCGAGTGAACACCTACAATCTGCCGATGCCCTGCCCCGCCGGTCAGCCAATCGTCGCTGCTCCGGGCACAGGTCTTTGATCGTCAGCGGGCCGGATCCGGGGCGCCGGGGCGCCGGGATCCTCGGATCCCTCGGTGCGGTCATCGTCCTCGGGTTGTCGGTCGGGGTCCTGGCCGGCTGCACCTCCGGATCCGCCGCCGCCACTCCGACCACCCCCACCGCCTACGTGGCCACCGGAGCCAGTGTGGCCAACCCCGGCCAGACCGTGGCCGTGGTCGACACCGTCACGTCGAAGGCGCAGCAGCCGATCATCACCGGCATACTTCCCGCCGGCCTGGCGGCGACGCCGAACGGCCAGGACGTGCTCGTGACCAACAAGGGTGATGACACCGTCTCGGAGATCGATGTTGCCTCCGGCAAGGTCGTCAGGCACGCCTCGGTAGGTCTCGAGCCCGACGCCGTCGCCGTCGCCCCGAGCGGCACCCTGGCTCTCGTGGCCAACTTCGGCGACAACACGGTCACGCCGTTGTCCCTTCCCTCGCTTCGGCCCGGTCGCCCCATCGCCGTCGGAAGGCAGCCGGTGGCGGTGGCCATCTCGCCCACCGGGGACCTGGCACTGGTCTCCGACTATCAGGACGGGACCGTCTCCCCCATCACCCTTCCCGGGTTGACCGTCGGACCCCCCGTCCCGGCGGGGCTCGAACCGACCGCAGTCTTCGTCACTCCCGGCGGTGGCGGCGCCCTGGTCGCTGATTTCCAGACCAGCACCGTGACGCCGATCGACCTGTCGACCATGACCCCGGGCCCGGCCATCGCCGTGGGCGGCAACCCGACGGGCATCGCCGGGGCACCGACGTCGGGTGTCGCCTACGTGAGTGGCGGGGACAGCATCACCCCGATCGACCTGCAGACCAACGTGGCCGGCAAGCCGATCGGTGTCGGGACCACCGCCGAGGCCCTCGCCCTCGCTCCGGGCGGCAAAACGGCCTGGGTGGCTGGCGGTGACGGAGCCCTGGTGAACGTAGACCTCGCCGGCGGTACGGTCACCCGGCGGGTGCACGTCGGCAATCAGCCCTCGGCGGTGGTGATCGCCGCCGGCCGATCCACGGGCTGAGCCGATCGAGCCGCGCTGGCTACCGGAGGGGCAGCCGACCTCCGATCCGAGGGCGGACGGTCAACCTGGAGCCTCGAGGACCAGAAACGACACCTCTCGGCGAAGCGTGAATCCGAGGCGCTCGTAGAGCCGGACGGCCACGGTGTTCTCGCTCGAGGCGTGAAGGAACGGCATCTCGCCGCGGGCGAGCACCGACGCCACCACGGCTCGGACGAGGAGCTCGCCGAGCCCCTGGTGCCGGTGGTCGGTGGCCGTGGCCACGGCGCTGATCTCGGCGAAGCCGGGCAGGCGCAGACGCTCCCCGGCCATGGCCACGAGCCGACCTCGTCGACGGACGCCGAGGTAACCGCCGAACGCGACCGTGCGGGGGAGGAAGGGTCCGGGTTGGGCCTCGGCCACCAGGGCCAGCATGTCCGGAACGTCCTCCTCTCCCAGCGGCTGGGGCTCGTCCGGGGGCGACTCCACGGTCGGTGGCGTCGCCTGGTCCGAGCTGACCCGGTCGCCGACCATCTGGACGCCCGGGATGCTCAGGAGCACCCGCCACTCGGCCGGCGGCCGGCCGATCGCACCGGTGAGCGCCACCGTCCCGCCAGGTCCGACCAATCGCGCAAGATCACCCCAATGATCGGGCGTGGGCTCTTCGGAAAAGGCGCCGAACGGGGAGACGTCGGGGTCGAAACGGCCGGCCAGCGACGTTGCCGTGGCCAACTCGTGTTGGGATCCGGTGATGGCCCACCACACCGGATTGTCGAGTTCTGACACCGCGCCGCTGCTCCTTGTCCGCTCCTGACCTGATGCTCATCTGATCATCGCACCGTGGGCGCCTCCGACTGCCGATCACAGGCCGCCGAGGTCGGGGGGCGGCGGCCCCATCGACTCGGACATCCGTCCAGCCTCTTGCAGCCGACCCGATACGCTCCTCGACGGGCCGTTAGCTCATCCGGTAGAGCAGGGGACTTTTAATCCCAAGGTGGCGAGATCGAGACTCGCACGGCCCACCGGTTCACCGAATATGCGTCTCCACCGGTGAGCGACACCGTCCCTCTTGGCGTCCCCTTGTCCCTGCGGCGCGTCACCCTCAGCTCGGAGGTGACGACGTCCTTCCACCGGGCAGGCGTTTGCTGACCGCAGAGAGCTCTAGCCGGAACCATCGTCCGGGCAGCCTTCCTTTATTCGCCCAATTACGGAAGATATAGCTGATACTCTTCCGTAATCGCACCGAATTTCGGAAGGTGGCGAGCGGGGCGACGAGGTCACCGTGACATGGAACGGCGCCCCGGTCCGCGCCTGGCTCCCACACCTTCTCATCGGCCAGGACTTCGAAGTCAGTGTCCGAACCGCCCGCCGCACCGAACAAGCCATCGCAGCCGTCCGGGCGAGTGGCAGCGCTTCCACTCGCTTCGAACCGCTCGCCTTGTTGCTGCTCAGGGCGGAGGGCGTGGCGTCCTCGTACATCGAGGGACTGCGCACCCTCTCGCTGACGTCGCTGCGGCCGAGGTGGGCGAAACCTCCAACGCCACCGCCGTCTCGGTGGCCGACAACGTGACCGCCGTGCGCTACGCCGTGGACGGGGCCGAGCTCAACCTCACCGTCGAAGCCATCCATGAATGGCACCGACTCTTGATGAGGCCGAGGGGTCGCCTGCCCGAGGAGATGATCGGCGCCTTTCGGACCGCCCAGTCGTGGATCGGTGGCACCTCACCGCGCACGGCCTCCTTTGTTCCCCCCCCGCCCGACCGGGTCGAGGACCTCATGGTCGATCTCGTTGGCTTCGTAAACGCAGAGTGGGTCGACCCGGTCACCCAGGCTGCGGTCGCACATGCCCAGTTCGAGACCATCCACCCCTACGGGGACGGGAACGGCCGGATCGGGCGAATCCTGATCGGCTGGATTCTCGCCCATCGCACCGGCATCACCGTCCCGCCCCCCGTCAGCGTCTTCATCGCACGGGACCCCGGCGGTTACCTGGCGGGCCTGACCAGGTTCCGCTTCGGCGAACTCGACTCCTGGGTGGAGTGGCTCGCGGCCGAGCTTCAGTATTCGAGCGAGGCGGCCGAGGGCCTGATGGTGCGCTCCGAACAGCTGCTGGAAGAGTGGCAGTTGCGCACTGATGACCTGCGGGCCGACGCCACGGCCAGGCAGGTACTCCCCGTCCTGGTCGAACATCCCGTTCTCTCCTCAGATCTGGTAGCGAAACGTTTTGCGGTGTCCGAACGCGCCGCTCGAGCAGCCCTCGCCACGCTGGCTGAGCGCGACATCGTTGAGCCCTACGACAAGGCGCCGGCCGGGCCGGGACGCCCCCGTCTCTATTGGGTAGCGTCCGAGCTCATCGACATCAGTCACCAACTGGGGCCTGCTTTGACCAGGCAGTCCAAGGCCTGGACCCGGGGCGCGAGCGCCGAGCAGCCTTGGATGGCATCCACTGTCCTGCGGATTCTGCCCAACTCTTGACCCAACCACTGTGCATGACAGCGGACCGACGGGTCGTCCGGAAGCGGATCGGCTCCTCGAGAGTGCGGCAGTGGTCCAGTTGTGGGGTTAATACTACCGGTGGTAGTAACTACGACAAGCCGTCGTATCAACTGACCAGTTCCTCCTCAGAAAGTGGTGGGGATGACCATTGCCAAGGTGAAAGACAGGGCCGAACGGGTGCCTCTGTCCACCAGCAGGCGGTCGGTGCGAGCCAACAGCAACGAACCGCCCAGGGATCTGCAACGGACGTTTCGGCTGATATTGGCGACCGTGTGGCTGCTGGACGCCGCGCTGCAACTCCAACCGTTCATGTTCACCCGTGGGTCCAATGGGTTCAGCGGCATGCTCAACGCTCTGGCGGCTGGCAATCCGGGCATCATCTACCACTCAGTTACCTGGAACGCCTCGAACGTCTACCACTACCCGATCTTGAGCAACGCGATCTTCGCCTCGATCCAGTTCCTGATCGCCTTTGGGATCGTCTACAAGCGAACATGCAAACCGGCGCTCGTGCTCTCCATCGTCTGGTCCATTGCGGTGTGGTGGTTCGGCGAAGGAGCTGGGGCAATCTTCTTGGGGGGCGCCACTCCCTTTGGTGGCGGACCGGGCGGCGTGCTCTTCTACGCCCTTCTTGCCGTGCTCCTTTGGCCAAGTGAAGGTTGCGACAAGCCCTTTGTGGCTGCCCGGACGGTCGGGCTGACCACAGCCCGGGTCATCTGGGCCATGGTGTGGGGTGTCTTGGCCGTCTTGTCGTTGGTCGGATCCGGTCGCTCGCCACGAGCGCTTCACGATCTGGTGGCCGGACTGAACAATGGACAGCCGGGGTGGCTCGCCCACATCGACCTGTCCTCGGAATCGCTCTTGCTCCATCATGGGACGCTGATGGCCATCCTGCTGGCCATCGTCTGCCTCATCGTGGCCGTAGGGGTATTTGGGCCACCGCAAGTGGGCCAGGTGACCGTGGTTCTGGCCATCGTGGCGTTTGGGCTCATCTGGGTGGCGGTTCAGAATTTCGGGGGAATCTTGGCCGGCGGTGCGACCGACCCGAACTCCGGTCTGCCGGTCATCCTGCTGGCGCTGATCTACTGGCCTTTGACGACTCCCCGAAGAGCAACCAGCGAGATCGAGTCGGCTTCTCTGCCCGTGACCGAAGACTGATCGGCCATGGCAATGTCAACGCCGGCGTGGCTGTATTACCTGTTCGGTGTGTTGATGCTCGCCGTCGCCGCCTACTGCTTCACATTGGTGATCCTCTCGGTGGCAACAAACCGACCCGCGGGCCGCGACGTCGAGATCTCCCACATATTTATGGGGATAGCCATGGCAGGCATGTTCGTCGGGCACTGGGCCTTTGGCCGGAGTGCCTTCTGGGAAATCATCTTCGGCGCCCTCTTGATCTGGTTCCTGGTGGCGAGCATCCAATCAGTGCTGACCTACGGTCTTCACCTTCCCCACGCCCTGATCCACGCCGTCATGAACTTCGCCATGCTCCTCATGTACTGGTTCCCAATGGGATCGTCCGCTGGAGCCATGTCGACGTCAGCGTCCGCGGCGGGGCCGAAACTTGATTCCGGAGTGGCCTTCGTCGTGGCGTTCATCCTCTTCGCGTCAGCGATCTTCACCCTGGCCTCTCCGAACAAAGGCGCATCCCACTTCGGAAGCCACGCACCTGCATATGCCATGGTGGGTGCTCCGGCCAGAGGTCGTGCAGAGGTCTCCACTGACGGCGGAGTCGGGGCCATGGTTGCCGTCGACGAAATCGTTGCCACTCCATGGCTGGTGGATGTCAGCCACGTCGTGATGTGCGTCGCCATGGGCTTCATGCTTCTGCTCATGACCTAGAAGCTACGGCCCGAGATCGGCGCCGGGGTCGGCCCCGTCGGACTTCAAAGGCTTTCGCGGAGGTAAGCGGAGCCTAGAATCGAATCTGAAAGGGAGGTGGGTCTTCATCCAATGAGTACGACCTCGGCATGCGCCAACCCGATGTGCTCGTGTGACCCCTGTAGCTGTGACGACTGTACGTGCGGAGTCGCCAGGCTCGGAGAGCTCGAACGCCGAGTGATGGAGATCCTCTGGGAGTCGAAGGACCGTGAGATGTCCGTTCGGGATGTTGCCCGTGGGCTTCCAGAATACGCGTACACGACGGTCGCCACGGTCCTCGACCGCCTTGTGAACAAACGGATGCTGACGCGAAGGATGCACGGCCGAGCGATTCTCTTCGCCGTTGTCGGAAGCGAGGGTGCCCATACCGCGGTCCTCATGCGCAAGGCACTAGAAGAGGACAGTGATCCCAACGCCGCATTGTCCTACTTCGCGGAAGGTCTCTCCGACTCGGAAGCATCAGTTCTGCGTCGGGCATTGGACCAAGTGCACCGCAACACGCGACCGTAGGGTGCGTAACGCGAAATTGGCCGAGGCATCGTCGCGCCAACTTCGTTGACATCATCGAGAAATCGGACCGGTCGGAGTTGCATGTTGACCTCCTGGGTTAGTCCGCCCCGACGACCTTGAAGTCAAGGTTGACAAAGACGTGATGCGGCCAGTTGACGCCGATGTAGTGGACCTCATACTCACCGTCGGTCAACTTCACCACTCGGTCGACGACTCCACCTGGATAGGTGGCGAGCGCAGCTTCCGTCGCCTTGTTCGCTGTCGTTCCGCTGACGATGGTCCCCGACCCTTCGCTATAGCTGGCCGGGATCTGACCGACCTGCTTCGATGTAGTCGGTGCGCCGCGCTGGAAGGGGACCACCTTTGCCGCCGTCGTGGCCGCTGATCCACCGCCGCTCGGCTGCACGATGACCTGCGTGGCCCTGATGGTCGTGTTATCGGTCGTCCCCAGGACGAGGACGGTCTCGCCCTTGGTGACGGCGGTCGCCGAGGTCGAGCTGCCCCCCTTCTCATAGGCCGTGGAAGACGACTCGTCGACTGTCACGTCCTGGCCCGCTGATGTCGTCACGGTGAAGTTCGTGACGGCCACGTTGCCAACGGTGCCGGATGCTCCTCCGGAGGCCGGTCCCGAACGGGCGTTGGATCCCCCCCCACCCAGTGCGGGACCGACGGCAGCACCGGTGCCAGGCGCGGTCTGCCCTGCCCCGGCGGCGGGGGACGGGGGCGTCGCTGAGGAGGACGCGGCCAGGCCGACCGAGACACCGACCACCGAACAGGCCAGGACAACGGCGGCGATCCATCGACCCCTGCGGTTCGACAGGACCCGCCGGATTCTCGGTCGGGGTGGCCCCGTGCTCGGGGCTACGGCCCCGTCTGATCGAGATGTCAGAGAGGGAGGCAGCACGCCGGTCTCGCTCGGACCTCTGGCCGTAGGCGGCTCCGTCGTCGCTGGGACCGGGCCGTCGGGAGGGTCCGCCAGGGGGATGGTTGGTTCGTCGGCGCTCATGATGGCGCTCCTCTCATTCCGATAACTACCTAGAGAGTGCCGGTCGAATCTGTGAGGAGCCTGTACGCGACCCGTGATGGGACTGTGGCTATCCAAACCCTGCACGCGGTAGCGCCAGAAGGTCGTGCGGGCGCGGCGAGGTAAACAACAATTGTTCTGGGTGAGGCACGTGCCAGATTCGACCTCAGCGCCAGCCCAGCTCCGGAGCGATATCGGTCAGGAGCGAATCGAGGACGTGGGCACAGTAGTCGACCCCGAGCTGGTTGGGAATCGTCAAGAGCAGCGTGTCGGCGGCGGCGATGGCCTCATCCTGGGCGAGCTGCTCGACGAGCACCTCGGGCTCCGCGGCGTAGGTTTTGCCAAAGCGCGCCTTGCCGCCGTCGATGTACCCGACCTGGTCCTGTGAGTTGCCTTCGCTGCCGAAGTAGACGCGGTCGAGGTCGCTGACGATCGGAAAAATGCTGCGGCTGACCGACACTCGGGGCTGACGGTCGTGGTTGGCGTTGGCCCAGGCCTTACGGAATCGCTCGATCTGTTCGGCCTGAAGCTGATGGAACGGCACCCCGGTGTCCTCGCTGAGAAGCGTCGAGCTCATCAGGTTCATCCCCTGCTCGGCGGTCCATTCGGCGGTCTTCCGGGTCCCGGCCCCCCACCAGATCCGCTCGCGCAGACCATCGGAATGGGGCTCGACCCGAAGCAAGCCAGGTGGGTTGGGGAACATCGGCCGCGGGTTGGGTTCGGCAAAGCCTTCGCCCTTGAGGACCTCGAGAAAGACCCGTGTATGTTCGCGAGCCATATCCGCCTGGTCGGTGCCCTCGACCGGGACATAGCCGAAGTAGCGGTAGCCGTCGATGACCTGCTCGGGGGACCCACGGCTTATGCCGAGCTGCAACCGCCCACCCGAGATGAGATCAGCGGAACCCGCATCCTCGGCCATGTAGAGCGGGTTCTCGTAGCGCATATCGATCACGCCGGTCCCGATTTCGATCCTGCTGGTCCTGGCGCCGATGGCCGCGAGCAGCGGAAAGGGCGAGGAAAGCTGATTGGCGAAATGGTGCACCCGAAAGTACGCCCCGTCCGCACCGAGCTCCTCGGCGGCCACTGCCAGGTCGATCGACTGCAGCAGGACATCGGAGGCCGAGCGAGCCTGCGAATGTGGCGACGGCGTCCAGTGGCCGAACGATAAAAACCCGATGCGCTTCATGACCAATTGAACATCTTCGGGACCGCTTCTCTTCCGCAATCGCGGGTAAACCACAAGGATGGGAGTGTGATCCCGTCGACAGGGTCGGTGGCGCTGGCCCGGAGAGCCGTCACGATTCTGGCAACCGCCCTGAAATCGCTTCTGACGTCCTGGCTCTCGATTCGCCAGCGCTTTTTGGGGAGGGTCAACCTCGGACGGGTATCGGTGGACCCCAGTCTTCTTTGGCCTCGACCACCGAGGCGACGGATGATCCCAGCCGCTTGGATTCGTACATCGCCCGATCCGCCTGTGCCACCAATGCATCGACGGAGAGCGGTTGTACGGTGTATGCCCCTCCGACACTGGCCCGGAGGTCGACACGTCCCGCTCCGAGGTCGACGCACCCTGCGAGTGCTCGGCGAATTCGTTCGGCGATGTCACGGGTGCCGTCCTCGCCAGACACCTGCGGACACACGACCAAGAACTCGTCGCCGCCGAACCGCCCGACCAGATCACCTTCGCGAACGACGGACCGCAGTCGATTTGCCGTGAGGGAGAGGATCTCGTCACCGGTCGTATGGCCGAAGCGGTCGTTGATCCCTTTGAAGCTACAGAGATCCACAAAGATGGCCGCAACGCCCTGACCGTTGGACCGCGGGCGATCGAGGTTCGCCGTCAGGACGTCAAGGATCGCGGATCGATTGAGACACGAGGTGAGGCCGTCGAAGTTTGCTCGGCGCTCAAGCTGCCGACGAAGTCGCACCTGCTCCGTCACGTCGGATACGCAGCCTACGGCGCCGGCAATCCGGTCGGTGGCATCGGTGAGCGGGCGCATGCTCACCACGCAGAACCGGTCATCCGTTCCGGTGTCGCCGATCGGCCTCACGATGTGCAGCTCGAGTTCGTCGACGTGTCGGTCGTTCAGCACCGCCTCAACTGCGTCCAGGAAGCGCTGGCGGTCGTTCACATCGATCGTCGAAAACTGCGCCTCAACCGTCGCGGAGGGCGAATGACCAACAATCCTCATCAGTTGGTCGTTGGCAAAGGTTACCGTGCGCATCGCGTCGATCTGGAACACGCCGATCGGCAGCACGTCGGAAAGTCGGGTCAACAGTTGCTCGCGAGCCCGCAGTGTTTCGGTCAGGCTCACTTTCTCAACGGTCACCCGTCTCAGCACCGAGATCACGATCGGGTTGCTCTCGTCATTCAGCCGATTCACATTCGTGGACTCGATCCACCTCCAACTGCCGTCGCTGGAGCGATAGCGGCCCTGCCAGACGCCAACGTCGCCACCCGTGTCCAGCATCGCGAACCAAGCCGTGATGGCACTGGCCTGGTCCTCGGGGTGGATGAAATCGGTGGATGGTCGTCCGACGAGTTCCTCCGGTCGCCAACCGAGCACGTCGGGCATCTCGGTGCCCACGAAGATGATGACTCCCGCGGCATCGCGGCCGACAGTCACCGAAATGGCACCGTGCTCTTCACCGATCTCATGGGTCGTTGCCCCAGCTTCTTCCACAGGTTATGTATCGATCTGTTTCGGCGCGGACCTGAGCCACGATGTGTGGGGCCGCCGCACTCCTTCCACCAGGACCGTCGGAAATGGCCGATTCAGCCCGTTCGGACGCTCGATTCATCCATTGTCAGGGCGGGAGACTTCACTGGCGAAGGCAGGGCAACACCCCTCAAGGCAATCGAAGAAAGTCCAGTTCAGGTCCCCTTGCCGGCGTCGAAAACTCGGGTGAAGGCTGACGAGGCAAGCGCAGCGCCTGGTCCAAGCGCAGTGGAGGACGGGGCAACGGCCGGAGGCCGCGTCTCTGCCAGCCCGCCCTCGACCTCTCGATCAACTGTTCGTCGAGGACCGCTGCCTTGTGCTCGGGCAGATCACCGGTCGTCCAGCGGACACTGTGCTCGCCGTGCAGTTCAGTGGCCAAGGCATGACGGGCGA
Organism: uncultured Acidimicrobiaceae bacterium; assembly: GCA_963837805.1. GTDB lineage: Bacteria > Actinomycetota > Acidimicrobiia > Acidimicrobiales > RAAP-2 > Bog-756. Next base: position 24,217 of record CAWIOU010000024.1, on the reverse strand, counting down.
GCGGGCTGTGAAAGCTCTCCTGGAAGAGCCAGGCTGCATACTCTCCGTCTCGATCAAAGCCAACGTCGAGGTAACCGTGACCGAGCACATCATGCACGGCCCGAAATCGGTCGTAGACGCCGCCGACCTCACATCCCATCAGTGGATGAAGGCGGTCGACTTCGCGTGCGACAGTGCTGACCTCCAGGATCCGGTCTCGCCTGATCGAGGTAATGAGTTCATCCGCATCGCGGTACGGCCAGGTAGACCTCGTGAAGAAGACCCGCACGGGCCGACGCGCCCCCGTCACCAGCTCGAACAGCCGATCAGACTCGCGGGAGAGCTGGTAGTACGCCGCTTGAGCAAACGGACCGCCCATCCTGGGTGCATCCTGATGCGCAGCGGCGACATCGGTGGCAGCATTCGGATCGACCCCAGGAGATATGTCGTAGCCGTTCATGCTCGGGCTCCCACCTATCTGGACAGCGCACGCACATCATCCCTCTTTGACCCGGCCTCGGCGACTCCGCTGCGATGATCCTCACCGGACGGCCGCGGCCGGAAAGGCGACCAGGCTCAGTCCTTGGAACAGCCCGATGGCGTAGACAGTGATGAACTCAGAACGTCGCTCCCTCGGTCCGCCCGATGGCGTCACCGTGCAGGTGCCCTCGGCGCCTGGTCGACTCCAGCCGAACTGCCGGCCCGCGAACTCACCGGTCAGCGTACCTGGGGAAGTGGCGGATCGTCGTTTCCGGCCCCCACGTCGCCTGGTTGACCGCCGCCCGCCCCAGCGGCCTCTTCGACGATCGGAAAGAGCGTGGGCTCGACCCGTTTTCTGACTGAGTCGGGAAGACTCAGATCACCACCGGTGTGGGCGGTGCTGAACTCCCGCTCGGCACGGCCCCGTCCGATCATCGAGCGGAGCCACTTCAACATCGTCGTGAGGCGATTGCCGAACCCGGTGAGAAAGGCGAGGTGGACGAACATCCACACCACCCAGCCTGGAAACCCGCTCAGCCGGATCCCTTTCACGCTCACGATGGCCCGAAAACGGCCGATGGTGGCGACGCTACCCAGGTCCCGGTAGCGAAATGGCTTGGCGGGCTCACCCTTCAGGCGACGGAGAATGGTGTTGGCGGAATGGAGGCCACCCTGCATCGCCACTTCGGCCACGCCGGGGAGGCTGTCGAGACTGACCATGTCCCCCACCGCGAAGACCTCGGGATGGCCGGGCAGCGTGAGGTCGGGCAGCACGGCGATCCGGCCGGCGCGGTCGACGGCGGCACCCGAGGCCGCGGCCAGGAGGCCGGCCAAGGGGGAAGCTTGCACACCGGCGGCCCAGATGGTCGTCCGGGCGTCGATCCTGGTGTTTCCCTCCGGCCCTTTGACATCGACACCCTCGGCATCGATGCCGACCACTTGGCCCCCCATGCGCAGTTCGATTCCCAGGTGCTCGAGGGTCTTGGCGGCCTTGCCGGAGAGCGCGTCACCGAATGTGGCCAAAGGCTCTTTGCCCCCGTCCACCAGGATCACCCGTACCGAGGAGGCCTCGAAGGTGCGGAACTCCCCCCGAAGACTGCGGGTGGCCAGCTCACGGACCTGACCGGCCAACTCGACTCCGGTGGGCCCGGCTCCGACCACCACAACGGTCAGCCAGCGCTCTTTCTGGACGGGATCAGCGACCATTTCGGCCACCTCGAAGGCGCCGAAGATTCGGCGCCTGAGCTCGAGGGCGTCATCAAGGGTCTTCATCCCCGGGGCGAAGAAGGCGAACTCCTCGTGCCCGAAATAGGACTGGGTCACTCCGGCGGCGACAATCAGGCTGTCGTAGGGATACTCGACGTAGATGCGGTCGGCCGCGCTGGCGTGGACCACCCTACGCTCGAGGTCGAAGCCGGTCACCTCGGCCAGTTGCACGCGCACGTTCTTCTCTCGGCGCACGATGTGGCGGAGGGCGGGCGCGATCTGACCCGGCGCCAGCATCCCGGTCGCCGTCTGGTAGAGGAGGGGCTGGAACAGATGGTGATTGCGACGGTCGACCAGTGTGACATCCACCGGTTTCCCGCCAAGAAGTCGGGTGGCCGGGAGACCCCCGAACCCCCCGCCCACGATGACGACCCGATGCCGACCATCGGTTTGGCCGGCGGCGACCGAGGAGGAATCAGGTCCGATGGTCATCGGGTCAACATCGGCTTCGGCTGGACCTCACAACCCCGGGCTGCTCTGCATGATGCCTCCGTCGGCGAAGATGGTGGTCGCCGTCAGGTAGCTGGCACCCGGACCGGCCAGAAAAGCCACCACACTCCCGATTTCCTCTGGCTTGGCCATGCGACCGATCGGAATCGCATCATCGAGCTTCTTCAAGGCAGCAGGATCGTTCATGGTGGCGGTGTTGATCGGCGTCTCGACCGCACCGGGGCCGACGCCCACCACCAGGACGTTGTGGGGTGCCAGCTCCACGCCCGCCGTGCGAGTGAGCATCCGCATGCCACCCTTGGACAAGCAGTAGGCGGTGTTGTTGGGCATGGGCCAGTCCTCGTGCACCGAGGTCATGTTGATGATGCGGCCGCCGTCGCCTTGGGCGATCATCTGCTTCGCCGCCAGCTGGGTCCCGAAGAAAGCACTCTTGAGATTGATGTCGAGGACCCTCTCGTACTGCGCCTCAGTGGTGTCGAGGACGGAGGTCCGGGTCTCGATGCCCGCGTTGTTGACCATGATGTCCAGCCGACCGAAGGCGCTCACCGCAGTTCCGATCAGCATCTCGAGGTCAGCGATCTTGCTGACGTCGGCTTTGACCGCGGTCACCTTGTCACCAAGGTCACGGACCTGCTGCTCGAGCGCCTCAGTGGCTTCCGGATCCGCCACGTAATCGATCACGATCGAGGCGCCCTCGGCGGCGAGAGCCAGCACCACCGCCTTGCCGATGCCCGTGTTCCCGCCGGTGACGACAGCGACCTTGCCCTGAAGTGTCACCTGAGCTCCTCTCTACGTCCCCCTGGTTTGACAGACTACGGACTCCAGCTTTGAGTTTCCTCACCCCGTTGGGGTGATTACAGACTGTGGCATCCTCGTCATAATCGAACTCGAGCAAGGGAATGGAAATCGACGTGCTGGCTCCGCTCAATCCGGGGCTGAGCTGGGGTTCTACCGAATCAAGGAGCACATAATCATGAGCGACTTCCCTCCGATCGCCGACTATGCCTTTCTGTCCGACTGTGAGGCCAGCTGCCTCATCGCGCCCGACGGGTCCGTCGAGTGGCTCTGTCTGCCCCGCCCCGACTCGCCGAGCGTCTTCGGGGCCCTTCTCGACCGCTCGGCCGGTTCGTTCCGATTCGGGCCTGCCAACACCATGGTTCCCCACCAACGCCGCTACCTGCCGGGAACCATGGTGGTTGAGACCACGTGGCATACACCCACGGGTTGGCTCGTCATCCAGGATCTGATGGTCATCCGCAAGGCGGACACGGAGAAGCGGCGGCCCGGCTACCGGCACGCTCCCACCGATTTGGCTGCCGCCGGAGTCCTGTTGCGCACGGCGAAATGCGTCTCGGGCGAGGTCGAGCTCGTCGTCAACTGCGTACCGCTGTTCGACTACGGGGTCAGCACGGGTCAATGGACCTACGACGGGGAGGGGTACGGCTCTCTCACCGCCCAGGCGCCGGACGGCGAATTGACCCTTTCCATGGTCAGTGGCCTCCGCTTGGGTCTGGTCGGCGCACGCTGCTACGGACGCACCAGCTTGGCCGAGGGCGAGGAGTGCTTCATCGCCCTGTCGTGGGGGGAAGGGGACGCGCCCACCGACCAGGACCAGGTGAACCGGGACGTCGACTCGACGGTGGCCTACTGGCGCCACTGGCTGGCCAGCGGGACATTCCCCGACCACCCCTGGCGCCCCTACATCGAGCGCAGTGCCCTGACCCTCAAGGGTCTGAGCTACGCGCCGACCGGCGCCATCATGGCCGCTTCGACGACGTCCCTCCCCGAGACACCAGGTGGTGCCCGCAATTGGGACTATCGCTACACCTGGATCAGGGATACCGGATTCATGTTGCGCTCGCTCTACCGTCTGGGCTTCGACTGGGAAGCACTCGAGTACTTTGCCTTCGTCCTCGAGTCCGTCAGCCAGGGCAAGCTCGACCAGCCGTTCGAGCTCCAGATCATGTACGGCATCGGCGGCGAGCGGGACCTGACCGAGAAGACCCTCGATCATCTTTCGGGATACGAGGGGGCGCGTCCGGTCCGGGTGGGGAACGGTGCTTGGGACCAGCACCAGAACGACGTGTGGGGAATGCTCCTCGACGGGGTCGACACCCACCTGAAGCGGGGAGCGGCCCAGATCGTCCACGTCGTCTGGGGGGGGTTGTGCGGACTGGTGGAGGAGGCGCTGGCCCACAGCGGAGACGCGGACCAGGGCATCTGGGAGATCCGGGGTGAGCCCCAACACTTCACCGCCTCGGCCGTCCTGTGTTGGGTTGCCGCCGACAGGGGCGCTGACCTGGCCCGGCGCCGGGGCGAGATCGAACTGGCCGACCGCTGGCGCCAGGGCGCCGATGCCCTCAAGCAGGACATTCTGGCCAAGGGGGTCGACGACAAGGGGCGGTTCCGGCAGGCCTACGAGAACGACGACCTCGACGCCTCACTTCTCCTCATTCCCATCATGGGGTTCCTGGCACCCGACGACGAGCGGGTGAAGGCCACCGTCCTGGCCATCGCCGACGAGCTCACCGAGGACGGGTTGGTGCTCCGCTACAAGGTGGACAGCACGGACACCGGCTTCGAGGGCAAGGAAGGAACCTTTACGATCTGCTCCTGGTGGCTGGTCTCGGCGCTGGCCATGATCGGCGAGATCGAGCCGGCGCGAACACTGTGCAAGAAGCTGCTGTCCTTTGCCGGCCCGCTTCACCTCTACGCCGAGGAGATCGATGCCACCACCGGTGAACACCTCGGGAACTTTCCCCAGGCCTTCACGCATCTCGCCCTGATCGACGCCGTATCGCAACTCATCGAGGCGGAGACGGAGACTCCCTGACCGTAGAGGTCATTTCAGCTGGCTTCGACGTCTTCGCCCTCTGGGTCCTCGACCGGCATGTCCAAGCCGAACCACCGGAAGATCGGCCGGTCAGTCTCGGCCAAGCGGCGATCCGCCATCGTTCCGAGGCGGAGGGCCAGGACATAGATGGCGAGGCTGACGACTGTCACGACGACTGCGCAACCCCAGTCCGACAGCGTGGCTCGCCCGCCCCCGTACGGGGAGAGGTAGCTCACGAGGCACACCGCCCCGGCATAGGGCACGATCCACGAGGCGGCCAGCCATTCGAACCCCGTATGGCGCGATCCGGGCCGAACGAGCGCCAGCAGGCTCACGATCAGGGCACCGAAGGCGACCACCAAGAAGAGCCGGGAGACGGTCGCCCATCCGACCCACACCAAGAGGAGGTCGGCGATAACAAAGCCTGCCGGCGCCGTCAGCCGGGCGAGGGGCAGGCGGTAGGGGCGGGGGAGGCCAGGAGCCGTTCGGCGCAGCACCCCGAGGGCGAGGGGGGCGGTGGCGTAGACGAGCACCGTGGCGGCGGTGATAAACGCCAGCAGGCCCCCCCAATCCGGAAGCAGGATGATGACCACCAGTTGGGCGACATAACAGAGAATCAAGCTCCGGAACGGTACGCCCCGCCGATTGAGGGTCCCGAGCCAGGCAGGCAGGTATCCCTCACGAGCAAGCGCAAAGGGGAGCCGGGATGCCGTGGCGGAGAACGTCATGCCCGATCCGGCGGGTGAGATGACGGCGTCCGCGTAGATCAAATAGGCGAACGCTGTCAGGCCGACAACCCCGGCCAGTCCGGCCAGGGGGCCGAAGTCACCGCTGAAATGAACCTCGTGCCAACCCCGGACCAGGCCAGCGTGGGGAATGGCGCCGATGAAGGCGACCTGCACGATCACATAGATGGCGCCGGCGATCACGACCGAGCCGATGACGGCCCAGGGAACGCTGCGTTGAGGATGTTTCGTCTCGCCACCCAGCTCCACGGCCTGCTCGAAGCCCAGCAGTGCGAAGACGACTCCTCCGGTACTGATAGCCGCCAGTACGCCGTGCGCCCCCGCCGGGAAGAGCCCTCCGACGGCGAAATTGCGGCGGTCGAACCCGTGGATGACGAAGGCGATGGCCACAATGAGCGGGATGGCGATCTTCCACCAGACGACCACGGTGTTCGTCTCGCGGAACGATCGCATGCCCGCCGCGTTCAAGGCGGTGAACCCGAGCAGCACGAAGGCTGCGACGAGCTGGCCGAGCGATGTGAGCCGTACCGCGCCCGGAGTTTGCGAGATGAGCGATGGGGCGTAGTTGCCGACGTAACGCAGCGCGGCTTCCGTTTCGATCGCCGGCACGCAGACGGTGCTGATCCACGCGAACCAGCCGGAGAAAAAGCCGGTGACCCGTCCGAAGGCGTACAGGGGAAACCGCGCCGTTCCCCCGTCGACCGGGAACATCGTCCCGAGCTCGGCGTGGACAAGAGCCAGGACCAAGACGAGCGATATGCCCAGGATCCAGGCGATGACAGCGCCACCCCCGCCAGCGATCTGAGCCGCGTCGAACGAGGAGAACAGCCAGCCCGACCCGATAACGGCTCCCACCGATACGAAGACAAGCGCCCTCCGGCCGAGGGAACGTCGGGGGCTGCCGCGAGTTGAAAGGGACGTATCAGCCGCCGACTCGGGCGCAGGAGGCATATCAGCCCGGCGGTCTGGTCGATTCAATCGGCTGTTTCGTGCAGGTCTCAGGCCAACTCGGATTCCGAAACTTCGTCATCACTCACCTCAATGTTCAGCTAGGAAACATCGACCTTCATTGTCACACCGGTCGAGTTGGAGCTCATCATTCGACTCGGGTGATTCCGACCGTGTCTCCGGCCTCGCGGGGTACCACCGAACAGAACACCATCGGTCGCTCTGGTTCGGGCGGGACTGCAGTGAGAAGCAGCCTGAGCACACGAATCCAACTCGACCCATGAGAAATTTTATTGTCCTCTTAACGGGACTGAATGTTGTGCTTAACAACCCATGGTGTACTCGGGTCGGCCCGGAACGGGCTGGCGGGAACACTCAACTGGCGTTGATCGGCCGCGTTTCGTAACGCCGGTCGAGGGTAACTACCTAAAACAGATGTGACCCAGGCTGACTGTCGCCCGGCAACGACTTGACTGAAAGGAAGATCGTGTCTGTCGAGATGTTCGAGATCGTGGTTCGGGGAAGGCTGAGTCCCACCCTGTTGGCTGCCTTAGACGGGTTTGATGTCAGCCACTGTGTTGACGGTCTCACTCATCTCGTGGGACCGGTCCCCGATCAGGCGCGGATCCATGGGTTGTTCCAGATCCTACGAGATCTGAATATCGAACTGATCTCCGTCAATCCAGTACAAGACATGGCCCGCGACTAGCGGTTTGCCCAGCGGAGGCCATGCTGCACCTCCGATGTCTGGGCCGGAATAGTCCGGGTGGCCACGGCTTCCGTCTCGTGGGGTACGAGCCCCTGCTAGCCCAGAAGCTTGGCCTTCTCCGCCTCGAATTCCGCCTCGGTGAGCGCCCCGGAGTCCTTCAACGCGGCCAGCTGGGTCAGCTGTTCGATCCGATCGGGGGCCGCTGGCGCCGGCGCCGGCGCCGGGGGAGCTGCCGGGGGTTCGGCTGCCTGTTGGGCCTGGGCTTGGGCCTGTTTGTTGGCCATGTGGCCGCCTACGACTGCGGCAGTTCCAACCACCGCGGTCGTGCGAACTGCCATCCGTGCGACTGGTCGCCTTCTCAGCATGTCGTCTCTCCTCTTTCGAATGTGGGCTCAGACTGCCGGCGGCAGATCGGCGAGTAAGGGTGCGATCAACTCGTGAGGCATACGGGCGCCCTCCAGGAGAACCCCATTGGCCCTTCGTACAGCCTCGGCGAACGGCGTCGCCCAGACGTCCTCCCAGATCAAGAGGGCAGCCGATGAGTTCGGTTCGAGCGCAGCGGCGGCGTACTCGATGTCCTCCGGGCTGATGAGACCTCCGACATCGGCGTCCAACGAACCGAATCCCGCCAGCGCATCGAGTTCGTCGATCTCAAAGCTGACGACGGAGCCGTCAGCATCCTTGCCGATGAAGATCAGGTCGAGGACCCGGATCGTTTCCGACTCGACGAGTGCGATCAATTCCGGTGCGATCTCGCCCGTGAACTTGTTCCCGGGGAAACCCACGATGATGTATTCAACTGGTCCAATGGTCATGTGATCCCATCCTCGCCTTTCGTCTTCTTGCCAGGTTACGGCACGCTACTGCTGATTACCTCATCCTCGGCGGGTGATTTGTCCGCTACCCGCGGAAACTTCCTGACCGAACGCTCCAGGGATGTGCCACCCACCGGTGGTTTCACAACCCCGCCTCGACGAAGATGCGTCCATCGCTGGCGGCCTTTTGAAGGGCCTCATAGTCGCGCTGGTTCTGGTCGGCGTAGGACTCGGAGAACGAAGCGATGGCATGGTCGAAGGACCTACCGGATCCCAGGTAAGCGGCGATGGCAATCCGATCACCGGAACGGGCGTGAGCACGAGCCAGGGTCCAACCACACAAGCGCCCATACACCGCCATGGCCTGAGGAACCATTTGGTCAGTGTCGGCGGAGCCCTTCCAGTCCCGCAGTTGACGAATGTAGAAGTCCCTCTTCACCCCGTCGATGCCCTCCACCTGATCCCAGCCGAGGAAGATGTCGCTCGATGCCTGCATCAGGTGCTGTCCGGCCACCACCCGCTCACCCTGGTTCGTATACCGGCTCTTCCCCACGAACCGGGCGAGCACCGACTCCTGCGCTTCCTTGGCCTGCAGCAGGAGGGGATCGCGGCCATCGCTCCCCAGCAACAACAGGACCCAAGCCCTGGTGCCGACACTGCCTACTCCGACCACCTTCCGGGCCATGCTGACGAACTGGAACTGGCTGAGGAGGTGCCGGCGGTCGCTCTGCAACGTGTGCCGGTAGCTGCGCAGCAGATCTTGCATTCGTTCGGTCAAGAGCGCGCCTTGGCTGTCGGAAAGGAGCTCCTCGATGGGCACCAGCAGCGGAGGATTGCTCACGAATCGGGTCTCACCGTCGACCACCTTGGTGAGCTTGTCCAATGCTTGCATGCTGTCCCGGGTCCGAGACTTGGCCAAGGCCTTTTCGGCCTGGGTTTTGGCCTTGGACAGGGATCTGTCGGCATGCTTCTTTCCGGTCAGGCCGAGCTCATCTCCCAGGTCGCTGAGGACCTTCTCGATATCCATCCGGGCGTACCACACGTCGAGATCTCTCATGGCGGCCAGTTTCGCCATCTCCGTTCGATAGCCGGTGACTGCGTCCAGCACCACATCGGCACGCTCCTGGTCGGAGAACCCTCGATCACGGCCGGCGATGGCCAGACTGGCGGCCAGCCTCTTCACGTCCCACTCCCAAGGAGCGGGCAACGTCTCGTCGAAGTCGTTGACGTCGAAGACCAGATTCCGCTCTGCTGAGGCGAAGACGCCGAAGTTGCTCAAATGGGCGTCCCCGCAGGCCTGGACGTTCAATCCCGAACTCGGGGTCGAGGCCAGATCGGACGCCATGATCAGCGCCGCCCCCCGGTAGAAGGTGAACGCGGAGACCAGCATCCGGCCATAGCGGATGGGCACCAACTCGGGGACACGCGATTCTGCCTGGCTCTCGAGGAGGGCCACCGGATCGGGTCGGGTCGGGGATACCTCCCACGCACCTTGATCAGCCCTTGGGGCGCGTAGGCGAGCTGCCTTGCCCGACGCCACCCGCTCGGCCACGGACTGATGGCCACCGGACGGCTGTGCCGACGCATTGCTCCCCTTGGGGGTTTTATTGGGCATATGGCCAGTGTCGCGCCGCAGTTGACTGCAGCCATCACCCCAATGGGGCGATTTCGAATGACCTGGTCATTCGGTTGCTGACTCAGAGGTGCCGACGGGGACCGGCGACGTTCCGGCACCTTGCCCACCGGGCGGGGAGCTGAGCCGCTTCCTGAATACGTACAGGCTCCATCCCTGGTAGACGAGCACCACCGGGAAGAAGATGACCGCAATCACCGTCAATACCTTGAGCGTGTATGAGGGGCTGGCCGTGTTGGACACGGTGAGGTTGTAGGCCGAGTTGGTGGTCGACACCATCACCCGGGGGAAGAGCTCGAAGAAGATCGAGCCCACCACGCTGCCGACGGCCGTTGCCGCGGCGGCAAACGCCCAGCCTTCGGAGTGGGACTCGGCCAACAACGCGGCGCCGACCACGGCCGCGAGGGCCAGGGCCTGGAGTGGGTTGGGGACGAAGCCCACACCGAGACCTACATGGATCCAGGTCAGCCAACCGAACGTGATCACCGCGGCCAGCCAACCGAGCCGACCTGACAGTTTGGCCACCCGGGCATGCAGCTCGCCTTCGGTCTTGAGGCACAGATAGGCAGCTCCGAGAAACAGCGACAGTACCGTCACGGTGACACCGGTGTAGAGCCCGAAGGGAACGAGCAGCCCGACGAAAGTTCCCGTGTAGTTGTGGGCCGAGTCGATCGGTAGTCCGTGGAGGAGGTCCCCGAACGCGGTGCCGAGCAGCAGCGGGATGAGCAAGCTCCCGACGGTGAGCGACCACCGCCAGGTCGACCGCCATCGGGGATTGTCGATCTTGCGGTTGTACTCGAACGAGACCCCGCGCCCGATCAAGGCCACGAGCACGATGAGCAGGGCCAGGTAGAACGAAGAGAACATCGTGGCGTACCAGGACGGGAACGCGGCGAAGATGGCGGCTGCCCCCACGACCAGCCACACCTCGTTCCCATCCCAGATGGGCCCGATCGAGTTGACGATGATGCGCCGCTCGACGTCGTCTCGCCCGACGAATGAGTGCAGCATCCCCACCCCGAAGTCGAACCCTTCGAGGACGAAGAACCCCACGAAGAAGACGGCGATGATGACAAACCAGATGTTGTTGAGATGGACCATGCTCGCCTCCTAGTAGATGAGGGCCGGAACGCGGGGGCCCTCGCCGTCGTCCGACGCCGTCCCGTCGGAGTGGTCATCGCCACTGTCATCGCCGCCCTCGTCCGGTCCTTCCTCGAGGTTCTTGCGCCCGTAATGGACCATCAGGTAGGCGTCGGCCACCCCCAACGCCACGTAGAGGAGCACGAAGACGCTGAGGCTGATCCAGATGTCAGTGGACGTCACTGACGGCGATGCCGCCTGGGACGTCTTCATCAGACCCTGGACGATCCAGGGTTGTCGGCCGCTCTCGGTCAACAGCCAGCCAGCCGTGTTCATGAAGAATGGAAGGATCACGAACCAGGGCGCGATGAACAGGAACCACTTGGCCTTCTCCAGAGTCTTGCGGCGGATGAGCCATAGGCCCCAGAGGGCAAACAGCGCGATCAGGGCGGCCAGATAAGCCATCACCCGCATGCCCCAGTACTGGATGAAGACGTTGGGGATGTAGTTGCCGGGTCCGTACTGCTTCACGTACTGGGCCTGGAGGTTGTTCATGCCCTGCACCTCACCGTCCACATGGTTGGTGGCCAGGATGGACAGCAGGTCGGGGATCTCCCATATCTGGGTGGGCGTCTCGTCGTTGTTCCCTCCTCCTATCTGCAGGAGGGAGAACGGGCAGTGCGACGGACAGGTGGTCCACAGTGCTTCGGCGGCGGCGATCTTCATGGGCTGGTACTTGCCCTCGACCACCCCGAGCTCGCTGCCGATGAACATGTTCACGAACACGGCTGGGGCCAGCACGGCCAACGAGATGACCGCCGTCCGGCAGAAGGCCTCGACCGAGTTCTTCCGTCTCAGGTGCCAGGCGGAGACCCCCAGCATGACGATGGCCCCAGTCACCAGCGAGGCCAGAATCACGTGCGGGTAGGCCCACAGGAACACCGGGTTGGTGAACAGGGCCCAGACGTCGTTCAACTGCGGCTGGTGTTGGGCATTCATCACGTAGCCCACCGGGTGCTGCATCCACGAGTTGGCCGCCAGGATGAACAGGGCGGACACCATTGATGCTGCCGCCACCAACCAGATGCAGGTCAAGTGCAGCTTCTTCGAGAGGCGGTCCCAGCCGAAGATCCAGATGCCGAGGAAGGTGGACTCGAGGAAGAAGGCCACCAAACCCTCCATGGCCAAGGGGCCGCCGAAGATATTGCCCACGAAGCGGGAGTAGTTCGACCAGTTCATGCCGAATTCGAACTCCTGGACCAGACCGGTCACCACCCCGACGGCCACGTTGATCAACAACAGGGTGCCGAAGAACCGGGTGAGCCGGCGGAAGGTCGGGTTGTCGTTGCGATACCAGCTGGTCTGCAGCAGCGCCACCAAAAAGGCCAGCCCGATGGTGACCGGAACGAACAGGAAGTGGTAGATGCTGGTGGTGGCGAACTGCCACCGGGCGAGATCAGTGGTCACGATGTCAGGCTCCCGTCGTTCAGGGCGCCAGGGGGTATGGCGACCTTCGGCTGTTCCCGTTGCTGCAGTGAGCGCTGGTCCGAACCGGTGTACCGCTCGGTTCTCATCTCTTCCCACCACAGGCTCGAGTAGCGGCCGCCCCGGTTGAGCAGGGTGTCGTGGGTCCCCCGCTCGACGATCCGACCGTCATCCATGACGAGGATCTCATCGACGGACTCGAGGCCGGCCAGACAATGGGTGATGAGAACCAGCGACCGTCCGTCGGTGACGGTCAACACGTCTGCGGTGAGGGCGTCGGCGGCCACCGCGTCCAGATGCTCGGCGGGCTCGTCGAGTAGCAGCACCGGGAAGTCGGCCAGCAGCGCCCGGGCCACAGCCACCCGCTGACGCTGACCACCCGAGAGGTGCGCTCCGTGGTTTCCGACCTCGGTAGCCAGTCCGAGAGGTAGGTCCTGGAGCCAGCCCTTCAGACCGACCCGATCGAGGGCGTCCCCCAACTCGCGGTCGGTGGCATCCCGCTTCCCGATACGAAGGTTCTCGGCGATGGTGGCGTCGAAGAGGTACGCGTCCTGGCCGACGAGACCGACCACCGTGCGGAGGTCGTCGCCCGCCAAATGCTCGATGGGCGTACCGTTCAGTGCGATCGACCCGGCCTGGCACGTCAGCAGCCGGAGGAGCACCGAGGCCAACGTCGACTTGCCGGCTCCGCTCGGACCCACGACGGCCACACGCCGTCCGGCGGGTAGATCGAGGTCCACGTCACGAAGAGCAGAGAGGGGGGCGCCCGGATAGCCCGCCCACACCGAGTGGACCGCCAGGTCGTAAGGGGGTCGGGCAGCGGTGTGACCGACTCGGGCCCGGGGACCGGCGCCACCGCGTCGGTCACCTCGAACACCCGGGCCGCGGTCCGCCGCACGCGCTGCAACGTCTGCGTGGCCACGGGAAGGCCGATGACCAGTTCGAAGGCGGCCAGCGGGATGAGGGTGATGACCGCCAGATAGGTCCCGCCGAGCCTGCCGGAAACCACCGCGGGGATCCCCACCATGAGGCAGCCCCACGACGCCAGACCAGCGAGAAGGGTGGTCAGGGCCAGTCCGATGCCCGCAGTGCCGGCCGAGGCGGCGGCAATAACGGCCAGCTCGGCGTCCAGATCGCCAATGGTGTCGACCTGGGCGCCAGCGGCCCCGAAGGCGACAAGCTCGGCGGCACCCTCAGTGAGGTCCACCATCGCAGCCCCCAGGTCACCGCGCACGGTGGCAAACCGCGACTCTCTCCGTCTGGCCAACACGCCGGTCAGCCAAGGGACGACTGTGGCCGCCAACACCAGGGCGACGGCCAGGACCGCCCCGGCGGCCGGCAACATCCACCACATGAGGACAACCGTCACCGAGCCCACCACCACGGCGATGCCGAAGGTGGGAATGACTCGGATGACCAGGTCCTGGAGCGAGTCGACGTCCTGGACCATACGAGCCAGGAGGTCGCCCCTCCGGAACGAAGGCAGTCCGGCCGGGGCCAGCCGCTCGAGCCGCCGGTAGACCTGCACCCTGAGCTCGGCCAGCAGCCGGAAGGCGGTGTCGTGGCCCACCAGTCGTTCCTCGTACCTGAAGAACCCGCGGGAGAGCCCAAAGAATTGGACGGCGACGATGGCCACGGCCAGATGGGACTCGTTGGGATGCTGGGAGGCCCTCGAAATCAGCCAGGCGGCGGTACCGATGAGTCCGATGTCGGCGGCAATGGCGCCAGCACCCAACAGGATGGCGAGGATGAGGTGACCGGCCGCCGGTCGGGCGATGCCCAGCGTGCGGCCGAGCGGCGCGACCCCACCCTCCACGGTCGGGAGGCTCCCCTCAGGCGTCACGACACCATCGCCGGAGCCGGGGCCAAGTAGATCACTCGATCGGCCATGGTCAACAACGACGGCCGATGAGCCGCGATCACCGCCGTGCGCCCGACCAGAAGTCGTTGCACGGCGCCCAGTACACACTCCTCGGTACGCCCGTCGAGGTTGGCCGTGGGCTCGTCGAGGATGAGCAAGGGTGAGTCACGGACGAACGCGCGAGCCAGGGCCACCCGTTGTCGCTCCCCGGTCGACAGCCCGGCCCCGTCATGGCCCAGCACTGTCTCGAGCCCCATGGGGAGCCGGGCCACCACCTCGTCGAGCCCGGCGTCGGTGATGGCAGCCCGGACGTCGTCATCGCCGGCGCCGGGACGGCCCAGGCGGACGTTGTCCGCTATGGAACGGGCGAAGAGGTGGGGCCGCTGAGGGACCCAGGCGACCTGTGTCCGCCAGGCGTCAGGGTCAATGTCGCCCAAGTCCGTGTCCCCCACCCGAACCGAGCCGTCCCAGTCGGGAGAGAGACCGAGAAGGACACTCAGGAGGGTCGACTTCCCACAGCCGCTGGGCCCGGCGATGGCCACCACCTCACCGGGCTCCACATCGAGACTGACGGCAGTCAGAGCTGGGAGGGCTCGTCCAGGGTAGCGGACCTCCAGCCGATCAATCCTGAGCGTCGAGCGCGAAACGTCGGGAACGTCGACGCCGGTGCCATGGGTCGGAAGTGGTCGCCCGAGGACCTCGAAGACGTCCTCGGCCGCCTTCATCCCTTCGGCACTGGCGTGGTAGTTCGTGCCCAGTAGGCGGAGAGGGAGGTAGGCCTCGGGGGCCAGGATGAGCACGAACAGGGCGGTCGCGAAGGTGAGATGGCCACCGAGGAGCCGGAGCCCGACGGCCACGGCCACCATGGCCACCGACAACGTGGCCAAGAGTTCGAGGATGAGCGACGAGAGGAACGCCACCTTCAACGTGGCCATGGTCGCCATCCGATACCGGTCGGTGATGTCGCGAACGGCGGCGACCTGAGCCTTGGCCCGCCCGAACACCTTGAGGGTGGGAAGTCCGGCCACCACGTCCAGGAAATGTCCGGCCAGGCGTTGGAGGAGTCGGGCCTGACGACGCATCCTGGTCTTCGTCGACGCTCCAACCAGCGCTATGAACAGCGGGATCAGCGGCACAGTGACGGCGATGATCACGGCCGAGATCCAGTCGGCGCCCAGGACCACGACGACCACGGTGAGAGGAACGATCACCGCCAGGAACAGCTGGGGAAGGTAGCGGGCGAAGTAGCTGTCGAGGGCGTCGATGCCACTGGTAGACAGCACTTCCAGGCTGCCGGCGCGTGCACGGTCGATCCCGACAGGCCCGAGTCGGGCGATCTTCTCCACCAGGGCGCGGCGCAGGTCAGATTTGGCCGAGGCTGAGGCACGGTCGGCCATCCGTTCCCCGAGCCATCCCACGCCCGCCCGTCCCAGGATCACCACGAAGAGGAGCGCGACGAGCGTGCGGACCAGTGCCAGACCCTTGTGCTGGATGACGACATCCGCGATGGCGTTGGCGATGAGCCAGGCCTGAGCCACGACGAGGCAGGCAGTGACGCAGCCCAGCACGACGGTGACCACGAGATACTGCCGGGTGCCCCGGGTGTAGTGCAGGAGCCTCGGGTCCAGTGCCCTCGAGAGACCGGTGCCTCTCGGCCTGGACGGTGGAGGGACCGACCCCGGCGAATCCTCCCTCGTGGTCGTCATGCTCGCGGCCAACATTCGATCCTCCGGTGCCGTTGGCTGCCTCGTTGTCCTGCGTCGCCTGTGCACTACTGGACCATGGCCACCCGGAGGCGGTCCTGGGACGAGATCAAGTGCGAACCCACGTCGACACTTGGATTTTCCGTTGTTGCCTCATGTTGTTGAATCTTCCCCGCCAAGTCCGCGGCCGGAAGGATCTATCGGATTCACCGATGTCAACTCGATGTTGAGGTCCCGCAGGAGTTCGAGCAGGCTGTGCAGACGGGCCTGATCCGGCACCCACCCCACAAGGTGGGTCATTCCCTGTTCGCAGCGGCTGACATCGAACCCGTCAATCGCCGCGATCAATGTGGGACTCAACCGGCCTTTCACTACAATTTTCGAAGGTTTCGGCACCCAAGGCGAATCTTTCTGTTGAGACGGCGATGCCGTGCGCGATTTATCCGACTCGAGGATCACTTCCCTCTGGTGTGGCGAGGGGAACGCCCATATCGCAGGTACTCGTGCTACGCCCGCTCCTCCGGGTGCGCAGGATCCGCTCCGTCGCTGGGGTCCGCTTGCTCCCTCGAGTCAAACGTGTTTGTTCGGACATGCACTAAGTGATCCTGGGACAGACCGAGGTCAAAGTCGTCACCCAAGGTGGGTGATCGTGAGGTCACGGTCCGCCCTCACGAAGACCATTGGCCAGGGCGCAGGTAGTGATGGCACACTTACGTCTGGCTGGGGGCAGAAAAGAGTCGGGATTTTGGCCAGAGGACCTTCTGCTCCAGGACACGCAATCGACCGTCCGGTGCTTCGGCGTCAGTTGGACGAGGCGCTCGTTCGGCCCCTGACTCTGCTCGTTGCTCCGGCAGGAGCGGGAAAGTCGGTTCTGCTCGCCCAGTGGGCCGCAACCCATCCTGAGCTGGACTTTGTTTGGATCGGGGTCGAGGCCGCTGACGAGGACCCCGTTCGTTTCTCTCAACGACTCTTGCATGGCATCGCAGCCGTCAGGCCTGAATTTGCCGATCTCGCAACCCTGGTGCCCATGAATGGTGGCGGCCTTGGTGAGCCCCTGCTCGAGTCACTGGAAGTGGAGATGATCGAGCTCCCTGAAGTCATCATCGTCCTCGACGACCTCCATCATCTGACGAACGCCACTCTCATTTCCGATCTGGGTAGGCTCGTCGATCTTCTTCCACCCAATGTCCATATGGTGTTATCGACGAGGGTCGATCTTCCCATCGCCTGGAGCCGCCACCGAGTACGCCGCGATCTGACCGAGATCCGCCAGTCCGACCTGGCTCTCGACGATGCCGACTCCGCACAGCTCCTCGAGCGGATCGCTGGCCGGTCCCTGGCTCCTGACAGCGTGACCGCTCTGGTCAACCGCACCGAGGGTTGGGCCGCCGGGCTTCAGCTGGCCGGCATGACCCTCAGACTCCACCTCGACACAGACGATTTCGTCACCCAATTCAGCGGCGACGACCGCCTGATCGCCGATTACCTGAGCGAAGAGGTTCTCCAGGCCCAAGCGGACAGCCGCCGTGACCTCCTGCTCCGCGTCTCGGTATTGGACGAAATGTGCGCCGACCTGGTCGGACACCTGACCGACGAACCAAGAGCCCAACTGGTCCTCGAAGAACTGGAACGGCAGTCGATGTTCCTCGTGCCGCTGGACACCCGCCGTGAGTGGTTTCGTTTTCACCATCTCTTTCGGGACCTTCTGCGTTTCCGATTGCGGGCTGAGGACCCGCTGGCCGAACCGCACCTACTGGGTTTAGCCGCATCGTGGCACCTCCAGCGGGGCGACGTGAGCCACGCTGTCGAGTACCTCTTACGGGCCAGGGATTGGGAGGGTGCTCTTGACGTGATCCTGGCCCTGGGTTCCGAAATTTACGAGCGGGGCGAGATGGCAATGGTGATCCGTTGGATCAACAAGGTTCCAGCCAGTGCTCGTCGGGACAGACAGGATGTAAGTCTGCTTCTCGGCTCTCTCCAGGCATCGGAAGGCCTGGCGGCTGCGGCCAGAGACACATTGCGGAAGGTCACTGCCGACCCGAAAGCAACTTCCGGCGAGCGAGCGTGCGCACAGGCAATTCTTTCCGTCCTGGTGCAGTGGCTGGATCGGCCCGACCTCTTCGTGCCCACGGCCGAGAGCGCTCTCACCATGCTGGCCGAGGTCGACCATACAGATATCCCGTTCGTCATGGGTCTCACCGATCCCCAGTCCCTGGAAACGCTGGCCACGATCTGCGGTGGTCGTGCCCATTTTCTGGTCGGCAACACGGAGGAAGCTCGAGCCTGGCTCGAGCGAGGATTGGCCACCGCGGGAGCCGCCTATTCGATCTGGCGTGTGCATGGCCTCGGCTCCCTGGCCCTTCTCGAGGCATGGTGCGGCAACATCGAGCGAGCCGAAGAGGTTGGCACAGAGGCGCTCACTCTGGCCCAAGCAACCGGGAGGCTGTCCCATCCTTCCACTGCAGACGCCCACCTGGCCCAGGCGCTGTGCGCCCTGGAGCGCGGTCACCCTCAGCGCGCTTCGCTCTCCCTGCACGAAGGCACACTGAGGGCGGAGGCAAATCGACGAACTCAGCTCTCTTGGATCAGTCGGCTTGAATTCGCACTGTTTCAAGCCGCCACTGGGAAACCAGATGAGGCGCTCTCGACAATTCAAGGGTCCAAGAGCGAGGTGGGAGGGCCGCCGCCGCCCATCGTTGCTGACCGGATCCTCGCCCTTCGTGCCCGTCTTCTCCGCCTCGAAGGGAATCCCGACCAGGGGCTGCGCACCATCGGTGACCCAGCGGACACCTCTGGTTCGGTCTCGCTGGCTTGCGAGGGTGCGGCGGCGGCCCTCACGCTCGGTCGTCTCGAGTTGGCCAACAAGTTCCTCGCCACACTGCCGGCAGCGACCGATGCAACGGAACCACTCGTCGCTCTGGACCGTCTGCTTCTCCTCGCTTGGTGTACCGACGCCCAAGGATCTCCTGATGGCGCCCGGACACACCTGATCGAAGCCCTGTCCCTGGCCGAACGCCACTCGCTGGTCGAGCCATTCGTCCGAGCCGGCCCCACGGTCATACGGCTCGTCGCTGGAGTGTCAGATTTCCTGCCGGAGTTTCGGGACCTCGTCCTCAATCGAGCGCGCGAGGCGCTCACGATCGCGCCGGAGAGCCAGTTGCCGGATCCATTGACCGACCGAGAGCTCGAGATCCTCTCGTACATGCCGAGTCGGTTTACCAATACCGAACTCGCTGCTCAGTGTTATGTCTCGGTCAACACCATCAAGTCCCATATGGCGCACATCTACCGAAAGCTCGATGTCACCCACCGCAACGCGGCGATCACCCGCGCTCGGGAGATCGGGCTGCTCTGAGCACCCGGAGGCCGCCACCTGTGCTTGATCGTCGTACCCGCCTACCGGGCGGCCCGGACTCACCCAGGTTGTTTCTGGGAACCGGAATGATGACGTACGAAGTTGCGGACCTGCTGATTCGTTGGCATTCCCAACCGGGTGCGGCTCGTGAGAATCTTCCTGCCGGCAGTCAGATAGCTCGTGCTGATGTCGAACGCAGGGTCCGACACTGGCTCCTCACCTCTCGTTATATAGGCCGTACTCCCGTCGATGGCTATCTGTTGCACAAGACCGGGGCGGGAGGCTGAGACCATGACGAGCTCGAGAATCAACTTCGACAGGGGATTCTTCTCTTTTGCATACTGGTGCTTGCGTCCCTGCCAGTGTTCACCCGGCCAATGGGCCGAACCCCAATCCTCGATGAGGTAGAGACCGCCCGGCCGGAGTCGAGGGAACAAGACGTTGAGCGAAGCTTTGGTCTGCTCGTACTTGTGTGAACAGTCGTCGACGACAAGGTCGAGCAGCTCGTCCCCGAACTCCTCTCGAACGATGCTCCTCAGCCGCTTCTTGTCGTGCTGCCAGGTCCCGTAGTGGAGATGGATGATGTCGCCCAGGGAATGCTCCACTATGAACTCGTCGAGCGCAGGCACTCGATAGTGGTTCAGCTCAATGCCCACCAAGCGCTTTGGCTGGAACAGCTCGTGGTAGAGAGCAATGCTTCCGCCTTTGTATATCCCCAGATCGAAGATATTTTCAGTGGCATCGGGTGCCCTCTCGATGAGCAATTCGACCATCGACCTGCGCTTCGCAAGCAGAAACCGATCGGAGTCCGATTTTGACGCAGCCATCACGTCCGGTTCGATGGTCAAGACAAATCTTGCCTTACCAACTTGCAGGTGATCGTCGTCAGCCCACTGCAGCCCCCGTACAGGATCCACCCTCACTCGAGAAACTGTAGCCCATTGAATCCCCATCACTCAGGGTGGGCCGCACCCGACGTCGACGGCCGACGCCGTGCCTGCTGCTCACGATCGGCGATTGGCCATGTGCGGTTTGCGACTCGACAGAAGCCGACTGTTCACACGGTCGAAGCAGCGAACCGCGTGTCGTACTCGTCGGCCAAGGCCAGCAGCTCCTTCGATCCGTCGCCGGTGAAGCAGGCGCCGTGCATGACTGCGAGCGTGGAAGGCGCGAGGTCGGCCAGCCCCCGGATCGTGGTCCCGGTCCGGGCCGTGAGGCAGGAGGCACCGAACACGTCCTCGGCCTGGGCGGCAGCCTCGACGATGTCGTCACCGGTGAGCGCGGGAGGGTCTCCGAGCTGGGTGAACAGGTCCCCGCAGAGCAGCGTGCCGGTGGTCTCCTCGTAGAGGACCCGAGCCTCCCAGGCGTGGGGTACGTGCGGTGTGTCGATATGCCTCACCCGGTGTTGGCCCAGCTCGATGACCTGGCCGTCGGCCAGCGGCACCGGCGGACGATCGGCCAGGTCGTTGAGCGACACCATGCAGCCGACCATCCCGTGCGCCACCTCGGCATGCGGAGCCGCGCCCAGCAGATCGTTCATGGCACCGGACTCGTCCGCCTCGAGATGGCCGAAGGTGATCCACCGCAGCCCTTCGAGCGGGGTGACGGCGCCGATGGCGTCGGCGAGCAACGGGAACATGTGACGAAGCCCGGTATGGAAGAGCAGGGGCTGCTCGTCGTCGATGAGGTACTGGTTGAAGGTGAATCCTGTCGGTCCGATTTCGGGGACGAAGGTCGAGAACCGGTAGATGCGTTCGGCGATCTCGTCGGTGCGGGTCTCCATGGGTGGCTCCTTGGGTGGGTTTGGTTGGCGAGGGTCGGTCGTTGGCGACAGCGCTTCTTGTGAGTCGGGGTGTTCAGAGAGGGAGGGGGTGGGACAGGATGCCTGTACCCGGCACCCGCTCGGCCAGGACTCGGCAGAACTCGACGGCGTCCAGCGTCACGTGCTCGCCGCCGGACCCGGCGCCGAACCGACCTCCCGCAGGCCCGCCCAGCTCGAGGGCGAACGGTTGGCCGTGGGTGCCGGCCCATTCGGCGACGATGTCGGCGACCAGGCGTCCGTCGTGCTCTGGGTCGGCATCGATGGGCTTGCCGGTGGCTCGGGCCAGGTCGATCCGGTGCATCCAGACATCCCGGGTGAAGCCGATGTCGAAGAGATAGCTTACCGGCTGGCGTCCAACCGGTTCCGGGAGGTTGAGGAGCGGGAGGCGGGCGATGACCCGCGGCAGGCGGGTCCGTGCCCGAAGGGCCCGGGCAGAGCTCCCATCCCATTCGTCGATGAGCTCCTCGACGGTCAGTGCGGACCGCTCCCGCACCTGGAACTCGTTCATCCCGTCCCACCAGAACGAGCCGGCCTCGGCCACCAGCGGCCTGCCCTTCCGGACCTGGCGCACGAACTCACGCGGGGAGGCCTGTCCGGCAGCGGAACCAACGACGTGGGCGGCGAGGGCCCGAACGTCCCAGCGGGTGCAGTCGGTGGGCTTGACCCAGTCGGATGTGTCGAAGCGGCGAAGCAGATCGGCGAACTTGGCGTTCTCCACACCGGCGATCCGCATCGCCTCCTCGTGTTGGATCCTCGGGATGGTGCTGACGTCCTGCAGTGCTGTGTTGGTCACTTCGGTGCTCCCTTCATGGTGGTGGTGGTGGTGGCGTGACGCTTGTCCACGTCGTCCAGAAACATCTCGACGGCCCGATCGGCCTGGCGGACCCAGCGATCGCCACCGGGGTCGTTGGCCACCTGCTGATGGGCCAGTCCCGTGGTGATGGCCGAAAAGAGATCGACGTCCGCCTGCTCGGTGGCACCGGCGTCCGCCAACCGACCCCGGGCCAGGTCGTAGAACTGGAGGGCGATCTCATAGGAGGCGGCGGAGGGCTCGAAACCCGGGATCGTCCGCTGGAACAGGAGCTGGTGACGCACCACATCCTCGGACGAGAACCGCACCAGGACACCGACAAAGCCCGCCAGGGCCCGGCGGGGATCCCCGGTCACCGGCTGATGAGCGGCCACGAACTCGAGGAGCTGGCGGTTGCCGTCGGCGAACATGGCGTCGTAGAGGTCGAGCTTGGAGTCGAAGTAGGCGTAGAGCGAGGGCTGGCGGAGGCCGACCCGGTCAGCGAGGTCCCGCAGCGAGATGGCGGCCAGGCCGTCGCGCCGGGCCAGGGCCCACGCCTCTTCCACGATCTTGGACCACTTGGCCTCTCGACGGAGGGCCCGCCGATCGCCCTCCTGAGCTTCATGCACCTTCATACGACCCGTTCCTCACATAACTATCAGTGATAGATAACCTATCAGTGATAGTTATACGAATCCGCCTCGGTGTCAAGCCCTCACATTCCCCGACAATCTTCTCCGAGGCGAAGAACCGACGCACCGGGGGCACCGATCTGGTGAGCTATCACCATGGACCTCGACCCGGACATCGCGGCCCACTATGTCCAAGGCGTCGAGAAGGAGCGGCTCAATACGTGGGCTCGCCTCGAGGCGGTACGCACGAGAGCACTCTTTCGGCGCTTTCTCCCGCCGGCACCGGCGGTCGTCTTCGACGTCGGTGGTGCAGAAGGGGCCTATGCGCTGCCCCTGGCCAGGGACGGGTACCAGGTGCACCTGATCGACCCGGTGCCCAGCCACGTCGAGGCGGCGCGCCGTGCATCGGCCGCCCAGGCCTCGTTCCCTCTGGCCTCCGCCGAGGTCGGCGACGCGAGGGAACTGCCGTCAGGACGAGAACTCGCCGACGTCGTCCTCATGCTCGGGCCCATGTACCACCTCGTCGACGGCAGTGATCGTGCCCTGGCCCTCTCCGAGGCCCACCGGGTGCTCCGCCCGGGAGGAGTTCTGATGGTCGCCGCCATCTCACGCTTCGCCTCCACATTCGACGGTTTGCACAGCGGAGCGATCGTGGATCCGGAATTCGAGCTGATCGTGGAAGGCGATCTCCTCGACGGCGTGCACCGAAATCCCCATGTCCACGACCGTCCGGAGTGGTTCACCCTGGCCTACTTCCACACCCCGGACCAGCTCCGCGACGAGGTTCGCGACGCAGGCTTCTCCGACGTCGACCTCGTCGCCGTGGAGGGACCCGGGGCCTGGGCCGACCTCGATGCCGCCCTGGACGATCCGATCAAAGCCGAAGCGGTCCTGCGGGCGATTGCGAGGGTCGAGCGCGAACCCAGCCTGCTGGCGGCCAGTCCACATCTCATGGCCATTGCCAGGCGACCTGGTGCGACCTGACTGCGGCCTGTGACCCTCGAGGGATCACAGGCCGCAATCGAGATACTGGAGTCTTGCAACGAGTCTGGCCGACGCCAGCGCCGGTCAGAGCTTGGCGGTCGTTCCCGGTGCGATCCTGATGGCCGCTGGTGGTCTTGTTGAGGCAGATCGACACGGACACCACCTGGTTCACCTTGGTAACAGCAGCGGTGCCTCCCGTCACATGGCCGGTCGCCACCACCTCGCCGGTATTCGGGATCGTATTGCACTTCGTGCCGGCCTGAACCGTCTTCGTGATCACGAATTTGGTGGTCTTCTTGCTCGAGGCCCACGTGAGCGTACCGCCACTCGCCAACGCGAGCCCCTTGGGGGCCGAAGCGCTGGCGTAGGTCACCTTGTCGGCAGCCGGAACGTTGCATCCCGAAACGGTGACCTTACTGCCTGCGTTACCAGTGATCTTTGTGCAGACCAGGCTGGCGGGAGTCGTCGCACCTGCCGGTGTGGTGCTACCGACGACGAAGAGTGATGCCGGAGTTGCCAATGCAGCCAAAGCCGCGGCTGAAATGATCAGTCGACGCATAAAATCCCCCTGAATGAGAAGCCCCGGATCTCTTCCGGACCTCCTGAAAGTATATTCAAACCAACGTTTGATTACTAGCCTTTTTGG